>NZ_JAVAMS010000019.1 GCF_030730945.1 Aurantiacibacter poecillastricola | reverse complement strand
TCGCAGCCGGAGGCGCGGGATTGCGTCGGTTCGTCATGATTTTACTCCAGATAATTGTGCGGTTGGGGCAGCGTGGCCGAAGGCTATGCCCGCTTGCGGACGTCGTTGAGCATGGCGATCAGAGTGTCTGACGGCGGCTTGAAGCGTCCAGGGCTGATTTCCGGCCCGCCATGCGCAGCCAAAATCCGCAGCTTCTCCTCTGAATCGGCGCGCAGATATGTTTCGGTGCTCTGGATGCTGGCATGTCCAAGCCATAGTGCGACCTTGCGAATATCGCCTGTCGCTGCGAGCGTGTGCATCGCGCAGGAATGACGCAATACATGCGGCGTGACTCGTTTGCGCAGCAACGACGGCTGCTTCTTTGCTGCCGCGTTGACATGTTCGGCGAGACGGAATGCGAAGCCATCGCGGGTGATGGGCTGCCCGTTCGCGTTGAGAAATACCTCGGCGACCTCAGTCTCAGGACGGATGACAAGCCATGCGCGGAGTGCGGACTGGGTCTCTTTCCATAGCGGCAAGACCCGCTCGCGACGGCCTTTACCCATGATGTGGACCGTCGAGAGCGATCGATCCGGGAAATCGCGCAGTTGCAGCGACACGAGTTCCGATACCCGAAGCCCCGCTGCATAGGTCAAGTGCAGCATAGCGCGATCGCGCGTACCGAGCCGTGTCCGAGGATCGGGCGCGTCGAGTAATGCCTTGATCTCGGCCCGGTCGAGATAATCGATCAGCGTCTTGTTTGCCTTCTTGCTGGGGATCGATCGAACCCGAAGCGCCTGGTCAAGACACGCCGGAACCCGATACTCGATGTACCGGAAGAAGGATCTGATCGCAGCGAGCCTGCCATTGCGGGTCCGCACACAGCTGCCGCGCTCGACCTCGACATGGCCGAGAAAGGCCATGATCATGTCGGTGCCGAAATCCTCGATCTCGAGATCGGTCGGTCGACGCTTCAGCCGATCGGATGCGAACCGGACCAGCAGGACGAAGCAGTTGGCATAGGTCTTCACCGTATGCGGGCTTACGGCGCGTTCCCGCGGCAGATGTTCGCGCAGGAAGGCTGTGAGATGGGGAGCAAGCGCCGTCATGCCGCTTCTCCCAGATACAGATCCTCGCTCGCGGCAGCGATGTCGCGCAGCAGCACTGGCGTGGCTTCGAGATACCAGTAGGTGTTGGCGACCGAGGTGTGACCGAGATAGACACTGAGCGCGGCCATGTGATGCGTCACGGCGTCCCGGTCCGGCGAGCAGGACTCGAGCGAGCGTACGGCGAAGGTATGCCGCAAATCGTGAAGCCGCATACCTGCAGTCCCGGTTGGTCCACGATATCCGAGCTGTCGCGCCAGCCTGACGAACACGACGTGGGCGCGGACCTTATGGGGTGCTCTTCCCCGGATCGTCACGAACAGATCGTTGCCCGTGGCACCGAGCCTTGCCCGGGTTGCGAGATAGGCCTCGAGAGCCTGACGGATTGATGGCTGCAAGGCGATTAGGCGCTGCTTGCCGAACTTGCCGTCGCGGACGATCAGACCGTCTTCGACCAGATCGTCGCACTGTAGTGCTAGAGCTTCGGAAATCCTCAGACCGGTCGCCGCCAGCAGACCGAACAGGTAATGATAGGTGAAGGGACTGATCATGCCCTTGGGCGGAAGATCGAGCGCCGCCTTCATGATCGCCCGGACCTGTTCCGGTTGGATGATGTGCGGCGTTGGTCGCGGACGCTTCCCCCGGCCAAACACACCGGCGGGCGGAACCTGGTTGGCTGGATCCTCGGCATGGGCAAACAAGCAGAAGTTGCGCACGAAAGTGAAGCCGGTCCGCGCGGTGTTCTGCGAAGTCGTCGCTCGGCACCAGTCGTAGATGCGGTCGATACGGGTGTGGCTGTCTCCGAAGCCAGTCGCGTAGGTGCCGAACTTGCGAAGCAGGCGCTCCTGCTCGAAAAATTTGCGACCGAGGCTGCGATGCAAAGCGACGTACCGCGAAATCTGTGCGTTTATCATGACAGGTCTCCGGGCCAGGGTTGTGCGATCTTCAAGAGCATCGGCAGATCGGTCTTGGCGTAAATGGCGGTGGTCTCGGGCGAGCTGTGGCGCAGGATGGTCCCGATGGACTCCAGGCCTGCACCAGAGCGCAGCATGTTGGTTGCAAGCGAATGCCGGAATATGTGCGATCCGGTCGGCAGACCTTCGATCCCGCCGCGCTCGAGTGTGCGTGCAACGATGCCGGCGATCTCGGCTGACGAACTGAATGGCCGGAACGGGGCTTGCGAACGCAAGAACAGGTGCGCTTCGATGGCCGTCGGGCGGGCCGCAGCAAGATATGCCAGGATCGCGTCGCCAACACCCTGTGGCAATGGCAAACGATCCGGTCGACGCGTCTTGCCCTTGACCTTCAGATGGCCGGATCGCCAATCGATATCGTCGAGACGCATATCCCGAATATCTCCTGCTCGCAGGCCAAGTCTGGCAAGCAGGAGAATGATCGCCTTATCCCGAACTTCCACCGGCCGACCTGTCGGGCAGGCTGCAATGATCCTCTCGATCGTTGCCGGGTCGATGTAGCGCGGCAATGCCGAAAGCCGGTATCTCCGTACGGAAGGCATTGCGTGCAGCAGCGCTGGGCGGCATTGGCCTCGGCCAATAAGAAACCGAAGATAGCTCCTCATGATCGTGGCGAGCAGCGAAGCCGATCCCGGGATCTCCTTGCTGCGACGCTCGAACGCATCTCGCAGAGTGGCAGCATCCCATTGTGCCGGCGCGCCGAGCATGGGCATCAGCCGCTCAATCTCTGCCCGGTATCGCCGGATCGTCTCGTCGGTCACGCCTCGATCCTGCCTGAGCCAACCGACATATGCCGCGACCTGCGGATCTTCGACCACCTTCACCGCGACCGGAGCGATGGCGCGCCGATCACGAAGAAACTCAACGAAGTGCCGTGTGCAACGCCGCCGTCGCTTCCTGCCGGAAGTGGTCAGCTTGCCGCGCTTGCGGAAAACCGGGCACCGACAATCGTGATCGGCATACTGTTTGGTGACCGTGTCATCGACATCGGTCCATGGACATCGCGATACCCGCAGCCAGGCCGCGAAGTGCTCCGCCTCTGAACGGTAGGCTTGCGCCACCCCCTTCGCGAGTTGGAGGCCATCGATCATATGCGAATAGTCAGCAAGATGACGCCCGAGATCGTAAATCCCATCGGCTACGTCGATGTAACCCTGGTCTTCGAGAAACCGGACAAAGCGCCTGACACGCGCCGCAAGATCGGCCTTGTAGGCTGTCGCTTGCGCTGAATACCTTGGGCACCGGCATCGATGCTGCTCAAAACGGCGCACGATGCGATCATCAACCGTCCCGAGCGCAATCCCGCGTAGTCCCAGCCAACACAGAAAATGGCGGATCGCTGCGCTGTACAGGACCGCACAGGCGGTTCCCTCTTCAACCGACAGAGAGGAGAGGAATGCACTGAATAGGGCGTGAGTACTGGGCGGCTCTCCAACCCTGCTTGGTGCAGGCTGAAACGACACAAATGATCTTGTTGGCATGGTGGTTCCTTCGACATGTTGAGGTCGAAGGACCGGTAATTATCTGGAGTAAAATCATGACGAACCGACGCAATCCCGCGCCTCCGGCTGCGA
>NZ_JAVAMS010000018.1 GCF_030730945.1 Aurantiacibacter poecillastricola | reverse complement strand
CTGCGGGCAAACCTGATCGAATTCCGGGATGCGATGGAAACAGGACGGGCGGATTACGAGATCGACCTCGCGTTTCACGCATTGATTGCGGAGGCGAGCAACAATGTCGCGCTTCTACTGACCCGTTTCCCGATCGGGCAATTGCTTTTTCCGGCCTCGCGGCACCTCAAACCGGTGCTCGAGCAGGCCCGGCCGCGCGAGATGGCAGCGCATGAAAAGATCTTCGACGCCGTCGAGCGGCAGGATCCGGACGAGGCCGAGCTTTGGATGGCGCGGCACGTCGCGGACCTCAAACGTGGTTGGGACCTCGTCGGCTTGCCCTACGATTTCGAGATCAATCCCTTCGTCTCCACATAATGACACGATAGGCATTCCAAGCGTGCCCTAGATTACGAAAAAGCCGGCGCGGGGAGGTCTCGCGCCGGTCGTCATCCGATGTGTCTGTCGGTCGCCTGAATTCCTACTGGCGATGCTGATCCGGTAGTCTGTCTTGCTGACGCGCAACGTCGAGCTCCTGTCAGGCTAGGGGCGGGGTCCACCCAGGTGGGCAGACCCCGCGACGGGTTACTGGCTCGGCGTCCAGGGGCGGTTGTACGCCCCCACGCGCCAGTCGCCAAATTCGACGAAGCGGGCGTCGGATCCCGTCTCCAGCGCGGCGGCTGCCGTGTTCAGTGCCTCGGGCGTGACCTCTGGCCAGGTGCCGGTCTCGATCCGTTCGGCCAGAATTTCAACGATCACGCTGCTTTCTGCGGCCATGAAGTCGCAGTGCCCGGTCCCCTGAACGAGGGCCTGCCGATAGAGGTCGGTGGTGCCGGTTTGTTCGACCAGCGCCTCGTACCCCTGCATCAGCGAATAGGGGATGGCCCAGTCTCCCAGCATGTGGATCCGTATGGCGGGCACTTCGAGCTCTCCGGTCGTGGTGCGTCCGTCCCCGGCCCAGAAGTCGAGCGCATAGTCCGACGCCGCGATCCGGGGTTCGGCGTCAATCGTCGCAAGGTCGGCCTGAAGGTCCAGCCCGGCTTCGGCATAAAGCGCCTCGACCAGCTGTTTCATCGCCGGTGCGGCGTTGGCGTAGAACGCGGCGTAGTCGACGCCTTCGTTTCCGGACAACTGCTGACCCAATGCCGCATTTTCGAAGGCCAGCCGATAGGTGCCGCCGACATGGCCGGCAATACGCATCGCCGATTTTACCACCATGTCAGCCATCGCGGCGGTATCGGACGTGTCGGGCAGGTCGGTTCCCTCGACCATCCAGGGCGACCACTGACCAATGGCAAAGGCGAGCGCCAGACGGGCGCGACCTTCGGGCGTCTTGCCCGCGTTTTCGATAGCGCTCTTCCACGACGCCCGGATGGCGTCGAGGTTACGATCGCCGCCCGCGCCTGCGTTCGGCAGACCGGCCACCGTCAGATCCGAGGCCTGGCCCAGGCCCTGTGCCACGAAATCTTCCGCCAGCAGCGCCCGCATCGCGAACCAGCCGTCCAGAAAACTGTTCATGATCCAGACCGGTGTATGGGCCGCAAGCACCACCGAGCCATCGATCTTGTCGGGGTAATCTTCGGCCGAGGCGAGGCTGTCCAGACCGCCGCCGGAGCATCCGTATTGCATCACCATGTCGGGCTCGCTTTCGAGCTGGGTGAAGGTGTCCTGAACGGTCTGGAGGTTCAAGATCTCGCGCTGCGGGTCGTATTGCCAGAAATTCACGGGATGGCGCGCCGTACCGGCAAAGGCATAGCCGCGCGCCAGCAGATCATCATAGCGGGGCGCGTAGCCCGGGACATGGATGAAGCTGGCGAAATCGAGATCACGCAGCAGGCGGCCGTTCCAGTTCTCGGGGACGCGGATCAGCCACGTGGTGCCGTCGGGCAGAACGCCACTGTGCTCGCGGTATGGGGTTTTGTCCTGTGCCGAGACAGGAACAGCAAGGCTGGCCGCAATCGCCAGGCAAAGCATCTTCGGCCCTGCCCGATATGAAAATCGAAACATGGTTCTCCTCCAGATTGTGTTTGGGAAGGCGCAGAGCTCCTCTCATCCCGCCATCCTGTCAATAAACGTAGATGGCTAAATTTATGAGTGTCAAGTTCATATTTGCGTAAGGTCAAAGCGTTTTTTTTTTCGAAATTGCGCCAATGCACAACTGCTGATCGGCTCCGGACGTCAGACACAAGATTTTAGGGCCGTTGCCAAAGCGGAACAGCTGAAAAGTCGCGACGCTGATCTCTTTGATTAATCAGCGTTTATGGTTACTCTACCCTTCGAATAATACAGCGAACTCCTCACGCAGCTCACGCTTCAGGATCTTCCCGCTCGCATTCTTCGGAAGGCTGTCCCGCAGGGCGATGTGCTTGGGTGTCTTGAATACGCTGAGCGCGCCGCGGCAGTAATCGGTAACCTCTTCGGCGGTCACATTCTGCCCTGGTTTTGGCACCACGACGGCGACGACGGCTTCGATCCACTTCGGATGCGGAACGCCGAAGACAGCAACCTCTGCAACCTTGGGATGTCGAAATATGGTCTCCTCGACCTCGCGGCTCGCGACGTTCTCTCCGCCGGTCTTGATCATGTCCTTCTTGCGGTCGACGACGTAAAGATACCCATCCTCGTCGAACCGTCCGAGGTCGCCACTGTGGAACCAGCCGTTGCGGAACGCCTCTGCCGTCTTATCGGGGTCGTTATAGTAGCAAAGCGTAAGGTGGGGGCTTCTGTGCACGATCTCGCCAACTTCCCCGACCGGGACCTCATCGTCCTGATCGTTGACCACACGCGTCTCGACATTCAGGCCCGGACGGCCCGCGGATCCTAGTTTGGTCAGCTGTTCTTCCGGTCTGAGGATTGTCGCGCAGGGCGCCATTTCGGTCTGGCCATAGAAATTGTAGAGCCGCATGTTCGGCAGTCGCGCCGACAATTCCTCGATGATGGCGGTCGGCATGATAGAGGCGCCGTAATAGCCCTGACGCAGGCTCGACAGGTCGTGCTTGTCAAACTCGGGATGGCGCAGCAGCAGGATCCAGACCGTGGGCGGACAGAAAAGCTTGGTCACCTTTTCCGCCTCGATAGCGGCGAACATGGCCGCCGGGTCGGCCCCATCATGCAGGATGCTGGTCGCGCCGAGGTAGAGGTCGGGGGTCAGGAAGCAATCCAGTTGGGCGCAATGAAAGAGCGGAAGGCAGTGAAGTTCGACAGTGTCCGGCTGCATCTCTCCATCCACGATGACGGTGACGTACTGATCGAGCAGCGCGGAAGTGCTCATCATCGCGCCCTTAGGCCGGGATTCCGTGCCGCTGGTGTACATCATCTGGATCGGGTCGTCGGGCTGGACATCTGTCCAAGGCTCGGAGGCATCGGCACAGGCAAAAAGGTCTTCGACCGGGCTCCACCGGTCGGACACCGCTCCGCCCCCATGCGCGATAGAGAGCAGAATGTCGGGGCCGCCCCCGATCCGGTCCAGCGCCTCCTCCGCGACCGGGCAGAGCGTATCTTGGCAGATCAGGCCACGGGCCCCAGAGTGATCCAGAATGTAGGCGACATCCTCGGCGTTCAGCATGAAGTTGACGGGCGTTGCGATGGCCCCGATCTTTGCGAGCGCAAAGCGGACGATGACGAACGCACGGCTGTTGCGTGACAGGATGGCAACCCTTTCCCCCTTCGATATGCCAAGCGATATCAGTGCATTCGCAGTCCGGTTCACCACGTCGTTCAGATCGGCGAATGTGTCCCGGTGCTCGCGGAAGGCGAGGGCGAGCCGGTCTGGATACCGGGCCGCGCTTCGCCGCAGCAGATCGCCCAGCTGCTGGCTGCGTGCCCTTTGCTGCTCTGCGCCGGTCTGAATCTCGAGACCTGTGTTCATGGTTTTGCCCTCCCTGTCACGGTCGCCATGCGGGCAACCCTCCTGAAAATCTCTGTGTCGCTTTGATGCCCTGTCCGCCTCGGAATGTTGCGACTATTGCGTTAGGCTTGGCCGGTGGTTGAGCCGGCCATGCCCTTGAATGCCAACCGCACGCTTGTACGACCGGCAAGTGCAGGGCGCCCGAATTATTGCCGAAGCGATGTCAATGTGGTCACCAGGCTCTTGCTGGTTTCGTCAGTGATCTCTGACGCGAGTTCGGCAAAGACCGGGTCCCAGGCCGGGGCGAGACGTTGGCGATTCTCTTCGGTCACGCGATAGAGGTTGGCC
>NZ_JAVAMS010000017.1 GCF_030730945.1 Aurantiacibacter poecillastricola | reverse complement strand
GCCTGGGCGGCTCTATCGGGGTGCTGGCATCGCCGGCACACTGCGCGCCAGGCACAGCCAGGCGCGCTCAATCATGCCGCCGATCGCGCGCATGATCGTTCAGAGATTAGGGCCGGAATGATCCGCTGTGCGGATCCTCCGTCATCATTGCCTTAGCCCTGATTGTTACCCGAACGGGCCGAAACTGTTTGCAGGTTCGGTGAGGTTGGCGGCTCTGCCGCCTAGCGAATAAAGCAGGTTCACGGCTTCAGAGTAGGTTCGATGCTCTCAACGCTCCCGCTCATCCTCGCGGCTCGATTTGTCGGCTGAAGAACGCACCGGATCGGATCGGCCTGCCTGTCGATCTGTCTCACCGCGCCCTGTGTCTCGCTGGCGTTGCAGCTCGCGGTCCACTGCGGCCCCGATAGTGGCGAGGCGTTGAAGGGGCTGCATCCCCTGCATGTCGCGCACTGGAATCTGATTGGTCCGCGCCTCATCCAGCTTGCGCTGAAAATTATCAGGATTGGCAATGTCCTTGGTCAGCGCAAGGATTCGCGCGGCCTTCTCCCGCTCGGATTCCGGCGCGTCGGCAAGGCCCTTCTCGGCTTGTTTGACAGCCAATTGCGCTACATTGCCATGTTCGCGTTTCAGGTCGTCCAGTGACAGGAATGGCCCAAGCTGGGCTGGCCCTGATCCGCGCCCCTGCAACACCTGTATCTGCTCAAGGAGCAAATTGGTGTCGCGCTCGGCAATGATGCCGTGCTTGTGAAGGATCGGCGTAATCCGTTCTACTTCGCGCTGGATGAAGGCCGCTTCCTGCGGTGTGAACGGGCGGTTGCGTTCCTGCTCGACCAGAGCGCGGGCGCGCGGTTCGTCGGCTTCAGGCGTTCGGGACAGGTCGAAACGCTGGATCGCCTCGCCGCCCCTGCGATAGATCGTGAGACTATCGGCAAGGCGGTTGTCCTGAATCCGGTCCAGGGTGTCGAGCATACCGCGCAAGGCGTTCTGGTGGGCTTCGGGCGCGGTCATGCGGCCGACCCCGCGCGCTTCCTTCTGCGCTGCATAACGCTGCATGATGCCTAGCGCGGACATTTCCGGGCTAACAGCGAGCGCCCGCGCATCGGTCGTGTAACCTGCCTCACGGAACTGTTGCAGGGTGGCTGCGACCGTTTCCGCATTCCGCATGGTTCCTTCGACCATGACGTTCACCCCGCGCTGGGCGGCGTCTGCGATGGCTTTTTCAACCAGGCGTCCTGAATCGCGGTCGGTATAGAATGCCGCCGTCTGATCGTCGGCGCGCTGCAATCCTTTGTAGTGAGGCAGGTATGAGCGCAGATCATCACCGATGATCTTGGCCAAGCCGCCTTGGCCGGAAAATTCGCGCTCCGCCGCTTTCTGCATTGGAGTTTTACCCGATCCGGGCTGGCCACCCAGGACAACGGCTGTGGGCCGTTCAACGGGCTGGGCGTTCGCAAAAAGGCGGGGCGCGACACGCGCCTCATAGATGCCCTGCAATTCATCAGGCGCAAGGCTGTGCTTTTCGGGGTCGCGTTCCATGCGGCTGCTCAAGCCGCTACGGCAAGAGCCTCTGCCGCGTCACGCGCGCGGACCATTGCGCTGTATTCGAGCAACACCTGTTGCACGTTAGCGGAGTCGGTGACGTTCAGAGAGTGCATAACCGCTGTGGCCTGATCGGTCCGCATTTCGAGCCAGGCGATGCGGGCGGCATTTGGAGCCGGGGACTTTTCCTCAAGCCAAATCTGCTCGCTATAGCCAGCGATCACGTCATTGATGGCCTCAAGCGCCGCCTCGTAGGCAATCGCCTGATCCTGGGTCCACAAGGGGTATTGGGTGCCATCTGTCGTCATGTCGTCACCTTATAGCACTGGATGCTGAACGAATAAAGAACATAGCTGTTGGCCAGTAGTGTTCGCTGGTCATCGACCCGAACAGCGAACATCTGCTGGCCAATATCGGTTCCACCGCAGAACCGTGCCGGTGGCGAGCATGGCGCAGGAAAGATCGCGGCCATCGGCCAGCTCGCAGAACGCTCCGGTGCGGCTTCCTCCGGCTGATCCGGTGGACCGGCAGCGCATGGCAGGTGCGCTGACGCGAATGTGGGCGTATTGCGCGCCGGAAAAGCGATAAGTGCCGCGTGAACCGCCAAGCAGAGTGACCAGAGCGGTGGTTGCCGACTGCCCGGATGCCTTTGGGCATGGCTGACCAGGACGGCAAGATTCGTCGCGTTCGCGGGCCGCTATGCCGGCGATGCGAACGCGCGGGCCTTCCGCGCACCAAACAGGTCCGTCGCCATCTGCGACAAGGGTAGGGGTGCAGGCGAACAGGAGGCCAGCGGCGATGATTTGCGCGGGCATGGGTCAGCTCCCGCGAAGCGCGGAAATGAGGAACATGACGCCGCCAGCCAACATGCCAAGCTGGGCCAGGAGCAACAGCGAAGCCTCGGCCCACAAGAGAAGATCGCGGCCCTGCGGAGAAGCATCGTTGCCCTCGTTAAAATCGCGGCGCATTCGTGTTTCTCCGGGTCAGGGGTAAAAAGTCTGGTGAACAGCCGATTTACTATAGGTCACAACGTCCATTTATTGTCTTAGGACTATTTCCGATAGAATGGAAGCCGCGCCTAGTTCTGATCCGCCAGCAGGCGATTGCCCTGATCCGAAAGAGGATTGGGCGGGTGCGGTGGCGTGGCATGATGAGTTACGCAGAAACGTGCAGGCCAGCCACGCGATGCGATACATCGAAGATCGTGCCCAGGAACGGCGACGGTGGAACGAGCAATGGGCCGCGATAATGACCGGCGGAGCATCCCCATGTCCGCCTGCGGCAGCTCCCCGTCGCCTGTCGGTCCTGAAACAGTTGGCGAGCGCCTTCAAGGCGCTCGCCCGCCGCTAAATCCATTCCGGCGCGCCCCGGCCCTTGTGGCTGGGGCGCGCCGCGCGGGGGGGGCGAAAGGCTCATTCAATGGCCCTGAAATATGCGGCTTCGCGCTTGTCGTTCACGATTTCGGGGAATGCGGCGTCCGGGTTCATGGTGAAGCGGTAGCGGACCATTTCCACGGGCCTGCCATAGCGGTCATATTCGATATGGCTGTCCTCGGTGGCAACGGCGTTGCCGTATGGTGTGCCGTGGATGCGCTCGATCCGCTCTCCTTCCCTGAAACGAATGCTGATCGTGCGGCCATTGGCGAGGCCGCCGATGCGGGTTTGCTCGGCTCCTGCGGCAATCCGATAGAAAGCGCGCATTTCCTCTATCCGTTCGGCCATCGCGTCGGGTTCATCCGGCGCGCTGTCGAGTTTTTCCAGATGGCCACGCAACAAGCGTCGCAACTTCACAGCTTCGGGCGCGGTAATCAGGGCCATTGCCAGATAATCGAATCCATCAAGGTCACGCATGGAAAATTCCTCAAATTTGGATGGTGGGGCGGCTCGATGCCGCCCCGTGCGGTTCAGGCGGTGTGCCGCTCGGCCTCGACCTCGCTGGCTTTCAGGATCAATTCGCTTGCGGCCTGCGCGGCGGTTGCGGCCTGAAAAATGGCTTTCTTGTCGTTCCGCAAATGGCTGATCCAGTGGGCCACATAGGCGGCATGATCTTCGCGCTGCGTCGGCTCCATGCCGATGGCTGCACAAAAAAAGGATGCCCCGATTTCGGCAATCAGTTCCTCGCGCGCCCTGATCGCAAGGCTCTTGCTGTAGTCGCGCAAGGTTTCGCGGTTCAGCCGGTCACGGTGGCCGGTGCTGTGGATCGCTTCATGTGCAAGCGTGGCATAGAATGCGTTGGCGCTGGTGAAGCTCTCAAAATGCGGCATGTTGATACGGTCGGTGAGCGGCGTATAGAACGCACCTCCCTCCTGTTCGTGGATGGGGACGCCATAGGCTGCAAACAGTGCATCTAGGCTCTGGTCACGATCTTCCCTGTTCTGAATGACGGGCTCCGGCGTCGGGAATTTGCCTTCGGGCAATCCCTCGATCTGCCCCACATTGAAAACCGTGTAATGCTTGAGGAAAACGCGGCCCTTGCGCTCGTCCTGATCGCCATCGGCCTGCGCGTCATCGTCCTTCTTTGTGATCTGGCCGACATAGACAACGCGGGTTCCCTTCTCGCCCTTCTTGACGTTGCCGCCAAGTTCCAGCGCCTGCTTGAAGGTCATCCAGTAGGGGTTCGCATATCCGCGCGTGATCGCGGTTGCCCAAAGCAACAGGATATTGATGCCCTGATAATGCTTGCCGCAAGAGCGAAGCGGGAAGCTGCCTGCACCCTGCGCCCATGACGGTGCCCAAGGTTTCGTGCCAGCCTCCAGCATGGCAATAATCTGGTTGGTCACTTCCTCGTAAATGTCGATCCGCACGGCCTTGGATTTCCGGCTGCGGTTGGTGGCTTTGGTCATGTGCATTTTCCCTTTTTCACTGGTGAGCCGAAGGCGATGGCCCGCCATCGGCTTCTGCCCGCTGGCGAAGCCGGGGGATGGGAATGTGCATTTCATGGCTGGCGCGCGGGGAGGGGGATCACCCGGCCTGCACAAGTGAGCGCAGCGAGCGCGGAAGGCTGGGGAAACCCCGCGCGCCACCAAGCGAGCCGCGTAGCGGTGAGACGGTCCAGCCATTGCACAGGGAAGGGGAGGCCGCCCCTTCCAGATTCGGGATAGCAGCTCGCCGCGCTGGCGCGGCTCTATCGGGGTGTGGGTATGCCTCGCACCCGGCGCACCAGGGCAGCGTTCACCGGAACGATGGCCAGGTGTGCCCCTCGATCATGCGCCACACGCGCGCATGATCGTTCGGACAAGGGAGCCGGAATGATCCGCTGTGCGGATCCTCCGTCATTTCGGCAGATTGGAAATCAAGCCCCGGCTGATTGGGAGCGGCGCGCCTGGGCGAAGGGAACCGCAGCCCAAGCGCGCCGCGAAAATCAGGGGAAGAACAGTTTGGCCAGCGCCGCGCCTGCGCCTAGCAGGGCGGCGCTGGCGATCATCGCCTGAAAAATGGCGCTGGTCCGCATGAGGTCGGTTTCGCGGATTACCTTGTCGCGCTCGGCCCGAAACTTGTCACTTTCGGCCCGGAATTTGTCGCTCTGCTCGATCCGCTCCTGAATGCGGACAAGCTGCTCCTGAATGTCGAGTTCTGCGCGGTCGGTTACGGTTGCCATGATGTGTTCCTTGTCCAGTAATATAGAGGGTTCGCGGTCAGAAAGCGAATGCTTCCTGACCGCTCGCCTGCGTGTAGGTGGCGCTGTCGCCAGCGGCGTAGCGGGCGCGTCCGTTCTCGGTCCATTGCAGGAAACCTGCCCGGTCGTGCGCGAACCAGCCCCGCTCGATGCCAAGGATCATGCACCATGCCTGATCCTCGCCGCACAGGCTGCGTCCGTTATTGATCGGCCAATGTGTTGACCGCTCGGATTTGCACTCTTTCGGCTCGTCGCATTGCAGCAGGATCGCCACGGCGTCCTCCGGTTCGGTCGCGCCCATTTCCTCCATGATCGTGCGCGCCTCGGCGGTGCTGATATAGCCGCGCCCCTGCCGGTCCTCGTTTGGCGAGTAGCGGCATCCGTAGGAAACGGCGTGGAATATATCGCCCATTGTGGTGTGAAGCTGGGTCGCCAGCAATTCGCGCCATTTGCCCGCGCTAATGAGGTCCACTGAATGCCACCAGCGCGCCGTGGGAGCGGCTGAATAGCCGTAGCGGTTGGCAACGCCATCGCGGGCAATCTCGATCCCTAGAACGCTCTCAACGTGCTTCACAAAGGGGTGGGCTGCAAGTTCGGGGTGCATCAGGCCAATCTTGCGCGGCTCGCCTGCCTCCGGTGCCACCACTTCGATGGGAAAGCGAAACTGGCGGGAGGGGAGATTCCACGGTGCATCAAGCGGGAAGTCGTGCGGGACGCTAAGGCTGTGGTTCATGTCCAGCAGCAGCCGGTTGGGGGCAAAGCCTGCATCAATGATGGCCTGCCCCAGCGGGTCTGTCAGTTCCTCGCTCATGCTGCACCTGCCATTGCGCTCAAGCGCGCGGACAGGTCGCCAAGGGTGCGTTCGGTCGCATAGCTGAAGCATCCGCCAGCAGCGCGGGACAGGGGTTCATGGTAATAGGTTTCCCAGCCCTTGCCGCCACGCCTGATCCGCATGGCGTAGGAGGTCTTGCCTGCCATCGTGTAGCCGACATATTCCCCGGCCCTGAAACCGCTTTTCTCGATGTTCGGAAGGTTCCGCATTGTGCATTTTCC
>NZ_JAVAMS010000016.1 GCF_030730945.1 Aurantiacibacter poecillastricola | reverse complement strand
GTCGCGTTTGAAATCGATGCGCTACTGTCGGCCGGCAACATCGCTCGCAATCTTTCCGACGACGATAGTCACCTGGATTTGGCACAAGAGTTGATCGGCTTCCGCCTCAAGGTTGCCAGCGCAGATCCCGGTAGCCGGAATTGATCGCAGGTTGATGGGTCTCTTGAACGCCAACAAGCCGCCTGTTCTGGTTGGTGAGACCTTTTCTCCATGGACCAAGAAAGCACGATGGGCGCTCGAGCACTGTAAAGTTGCGTACGACTACGATGAGTATGTTCCGACTTTGAGCGAACCCCGATTGCGGTGGCGATTGCGCCAATGGGGAGGTGACGTTTCAGTGCCGGTACTCTTTGCTGACGACCGAGCGATTTGTGGGTCTTGGGAAATTGCTGACTTTGCCAACGATGCCAGCGACGACCAGCGGTTGGGGGATTTTTCCGCAATCGAACCTTGGAACGATCTGAGTGAAGCTGCGCTAGCCGAGGGTCGCGCGCGTGTGCTGATGTGCATTTCAGGCAATGATGAAGCGCTTGCAGAATCGCTCCCTGAGTTCATTCCACTGCGATTACGTAGGCCGCTTCGGTTCCTGGCGCGGGACGGCGCGCGCCGGTTAGAGCGCAAGTATCGGCATCTCGTAGAGCCGGGTGCTTTGCGAGCGTCATTGTTGAAGGCGCGGCAAACATTAGCCAAAACGGAAAGCGGATATCTGCTCGACCAATTTAGCTATGCGGACATCGCGATGGCAGTCGTGCTTGAGATAATTGCACCGATTGCTCGGCACGAACCCCAACTAGGGCGAGCTACCGAAACGTGCTGGAACGATCCGGCGCTCAGTGAAGAGTTCGCTGACCTTATTGCGTGGCGCGACCGACTGGCTGGAGATGAGCGCATCTCATATTCTCAATTCAAGCGTAAGTGATGAGATTGCCAGCTATCTTGCCAGGATTCCCAGATTTGAGAGGTAACAAGAATGGCCGTAAATCGAATTGTAACGAATGTGGCGACGGAGGAGCTGGAGAAAGCCAAGGCCTTCTACTGCGATTTGCTCGATATGACGGTGGCCATGGACCATGGCTGGATCATCACCCTGATTGGCACCGGGCAAGCTAGTCCCCAAATCAGCTTTGCTACCGAAGGTGGTTCGGGAACGCCGGTGCCCGACCTGTCGATCGAAGTCGACGATTTGCCTTCAATCTTGGCGCGGCTGACGGATGCCGGATATGCACCAAGCTATGGCCCCGTTAAGGAGCCCTGGGGTGTCCATAGGTTCTATGTTCGCGATCCCTTCGGTCGACTCTGATCAACATTCTGTGTCACGAATAGACTAGCGAGAGCCGCCGTCTGATGCAGGTAATGGACCGCGTGCCATTCTTTGCCATGGCGATAGCTGCGATGATCGCCTTGGAGATCGTGTTGTTTGCTTGCGAGCTCGTTAAGAGCGTGCTCGCGATGTGATCGAATGGTCGGCAATTGTGCGGAGAGGCGTTCAGGTGTTGCCTCGCTCTACGATAGTTGTCGGCGCAGGACCTACAGGTTGGAATTTGCGATATGAAAGTCTTCGTTGCAGGCGGAACCGGCGCGATTGGGCGACCATCCTTAAGAGCTCTGCTAGATGCTGGCCACTCGGTCACGGCAATGGTGAGAAGCAAAGAGAATGCAGCCTTTGTAGGTGCAATGGGGGCTCAACCGGCCCACGTCTCCTTGTTCGCCAAGGAGGAACTGAAATCTGCCATTGACGGCCACGATGCCGTTGCAAACCTTGCGTCAGCCATTCCTCCCAATTCCAGATTTATGAATGCTTCGGCTTGGGAAATGAACGACCGCATCCGGATTGAGGGGGCGTCGATCCTGGTCGACGCTTCGATTGCAGCCGGTGTCGACCGGTTCGTGCAGGAATCTGTCGTCATGTTGTACGCTGATGGCGGCGATCGTTGGTTGGATGAATCATCCCTACTGGATCATTATCCCATGGCGCGCGGGAACCATGCGGCAGAAGCGAGCGCCAGGCGTTTTGCAGAGCATTGCGGTACTGCGGTCGTTTTGCGGTTCGGGTGGTTCTACGGTCCCGGTGCAAAGCATAGCGAGGAGTTCCTTGAGCTAGCGCGCAGCAAGGGCATCGTCATCCAGTTTGGAAAGGCGTCGACATATGTTTCATCGACCCACGTTGAAGATGGCGGCAGAGCTGTCGCGGCGGCGCTTGCTGTCCCTTCCGGGACATTCAATGTCTGCGACGATGAGCCGTTGACAAAGAAGGATTATGCAGGAGCAAATGCATCTGCTGCAGGGCGCACACATTTCGTCCGGGCACCGGGCCGACTAGCGCACTTGCTGGGAGACAAGACTACCTCGCTGACGCGATCGGTGCGGGCATCCAACGCTCTATTCAAGATTTCCAGCGGGTGGACGCCAACGTTCGCGAGTGCGCGTGAAGGCTGGCAGCATATGGCCAAGAATATCTGATCGTTCTCTTGCGCTAGGGTCAATAGATCACTGGAGAAGAACCTCACTCGATCATCTTCGGCGACGTTTTTTTCGATGGAAAGCAGCGCGCTAACGCTGGAAGACGCGCATTGCTTTGGTGTAAAATTGCAGCAATCGACTGGCCGTGGCTGCTGTCGCGATTGGATTGCTTCAGGCAAACGACTTTGCATCCGTCAGTTCAGCTCACCCCTGTGATGTTTCGACTTCATCGTGAGCCAACAAAATCCGATCGGGATCGTAGCTCCGAAGCTTTTCGATCGATTGCGCTGCATCTGAAGCCGAGCGCGGTTCAAACAGGTTGTCGGGTTCGACAACGGATGAAAAGAAAGCTTTGGCGCAATAACTGCATTGACCGCCAACGATCGTCGTTTGCCCACCACCTCGCACGATCAGGCTTTGATGACCCGGCGTATGTCCGGGGGTGGAGACCAGTTCAAGTCCGTCTGCAATCCATTCGTCACCGTCTACGATTCTAGCATCGTTCTTCGGTATGTCCGCCCAATCCGGAACGGTGTAGCCAGGCTTTTCGGCGGCAATGACCTCTGCCCGTTGGACGTAGGTTGGCGACCCTCGAAAGAGGCGAAGTTGGCCGCAATGGTCGAAATGCAGATGGCTCAGAACCACGGCTCGTACGTCCGCGATCGACAGCCTTACCTCTGCCAACAATGACGTGAGTGGACGAATCTGAGGGCGATACAGATCGTTGATTACGGGATTGTCATCTGCGCACCCGCAATCGAAGAGAAAGATCCCGTCGGGATGTTCGATTGCGTACGCAAATATTCGGGCAACCTTATCGGAAGCTCTCGGATGCCATTCCGGGAGCGCCACTTCTCCGACATCCAATCGATGGATTCTTGGGTGTTGAAGCAAGCAACGATTCGAGATCATGGCCAAACGCTAAAAGGTCGAGAGGGGGCGGGCAATGCCTGCTACCGACAAGGGCGGGAGTCGATGCATCTCGACCTCTCTTCGATTCCAGCAGCCGGTCTGAGCCATACTTCGTTCATGAGCGAACCCATCGTCAGTTCACAATGTCATTGCAATGCCCTCGTCTTCTGCTCGAAGATGAGGTTTGCCCTATTTTGCTCAGCCTTGCTACCGCCGCACTAGAGATCATTCTGTGCGGATTTGAGCCGGAATCTTCAAGCTCAGAGGAGCCGTTTTTCGCTCGCGCATCTCGGCAGACGGACGCCGCTACAGCCGGGTGGGCACGCGATTTCACCTCGGCGACAGGCGCGATGTCTCCGATCCTCCGACGGCACTGATCGAACCTTGCGGTGAGCACAAGGTGGTGGCTGTGACGTCGCTCGATCAGGCAGCGGGCTATGGCAACTACCTGCTTATCTTGCGCGATTACACTGACCGTGCGGAGGTCAGCACCGAAGAGGCCCTGAACCGCGTGAATGCTTGCCTGTTGGAGCGGGAACAGACGACAGTGGATATCCGCCGGCACGGCGGGCATGAGTATCCCGAACAATGTTCGAACTAGCTTGGCAACTGATTTAGTCCGAGGAAGGTGTCTGCTCGCCTCGTTCCGTGCTCTTAGCCCGGCTCCATGGCCTGTGCCTCATAACGGACCAGTTTTACCAATCGCTCTTGTTGGCCAAGCGCCTGGCCAAGAGCAAACCGGCAATGATCGATCCTCATCGAAGCCATTCACAGATAACGCTGCTACTTCTAGTAGCGGCTATCAATGGAAAGTAGCGCGAGGTCAGGGTCTTGTCGGTATATGATTTTCGACCGGTGTCCAATGGCGATCTCCCTTTGATCGAAAGTTGGATAAAAACGCCCGCAGTCAAGGAATGGTGGATCGAAGCAGACGGAGAGCCGGCGGATCCGATCGGCGAAGACGAGTTAGATGATCCTGACATCGCAATGTGGATCGTCTCCTATCGTTCCACTCCATTCGCGTTCATTCAAGATTACGATCCCCATGCTTGGCCCGGTCATCATTTTCGCGATCTGCCGCCGAGATCGCGCGGTATCGATCAGTTCATCGGGATACCGGAAATGCTCGGCTGCGGTCACGGCTCAGCATTCATAAAAGCTCACGTAGATCGGCTACTTGCAAATGGGGTACCCGTCGTCGGCACCGATCCTCATCCCTCCAATCTGCGCGCAATTCGCGCTTATGAGAAGGCTGGCTTTCGATCCAAAGCGGAGAAAACGACGGAATGGGGAAGGTGCCTGCTGATGGAACGTCAAGCGGAGCCAGCTGCATGACCACTGATTCTCGCAACGATCAAAGAATGTACTGCTGCGAAACCACCTGATCTTGCGAAATGAGTTTCAATATTTGCGCCAACGACACAGGCAGCAGCGAGAATTGTCGCATCGTCAAGGTGCGAGTACCGAGCGGTCGTTCGGACCTGTCTATGCCCAAGCAAATTTCCAATTATCGGCAACGTCTCGGACGAACGAGCGGCAAGACTTGCATAGTTGTGCCGCAGGTCGTGCAATCTGACATCCTCGATGCCCGCTTCGACCCTCAGAATGCGCCAGAACCCCTCGATGGCGGAGACAGGCAGCAGATCGAAGTGGAAGACCTGCTGGTCTTTCTTCCCGCGCGGCAAGCCATCTAGTAGCCCCCTCGCCTCCTTACCAAGCCAGACGATACGCGGCCCCGTCTTTGAATCGATCAGCTTAAGTTTGCGCCCTTGAACCTCGCCCCAAGTGAGGTCGAGGATTTCGCCGCGCCGACATCCTGTCAAAGCGAGAAGCGAAATTACCGCGACCTCGTTCGGTTTGGTGGCGCGATGCCGCGCAAGTGCGGCCCCGAGGCGGGCCATTTCGGCTTGGCTCAGAAAGCGCTCGATCTTCCGCCCCTTGTTGCGCTTCACGCCACGAAAGGGATTTGAATGGTCCGGGAGATAGCCCCATGCCTCCGCCTTACCGAACATCGCTTTTAGGATTTCCATAGCGCGGTTGGCCGCGCCCGGCCCTGCCGAGCGCGTCAGCATTGCATGCCAGCGCACCGCATCAGCATGGCTGATCTCGTCGATGAACTTTCCGGCGAACGCATGTTCCAAGTGCGTTCGCCGGTAGATGTCATGAATCTCAAGAGTGGATGGCTTCCAGGTTGGAGCCGCCACCTCCCAATAATGCCGAAGAAAGGATGCATAGGTCGGTGTCTTCTTGCCGCGTTGTTTCCTGTCTGCCGGGTTCTGGCCCAGTTCGATCCTCAAGATGAGGCGACGCGCAACATCCTTAGCGATCCGCTCGGTCAGAATTGCAGCATCGCCTATAGTGATGAGCCTTTGCTTGCCGCCCATCGTGCGCTGAAGAACGTAACTCTTCCTGCCTGATGGATGGATACGCTCACCAAATCCGGGAAGGACGTAGTCGAACCTCGTGCGGCGCTTTCCGGCATCGCCCGGAACGATGCGCGCCAGCTCCTCGGCAAGAATGCGCTTGAGGTCATAGCTGGTCATGCGGTCATGCCCATTGAGTTTGCAAGGCTGGAACAGATGCGGTCGGCGCTTTCGGAAATCACCTCGTCCGCGAGGTGCGCGTATCGCGCCGTCGTTTCAGGAAGCGCGTGACCGAGCAGCTTGCCGATAGTCGCAAGCGGTATGCCTTTCGCGATGGCCACCGAGGCGAAGGTGTGCCGCAAGTCGTGCAGGCGCACATCGGGCAAGGCCGCCTTGCGCCTGATCTTCTCCCAGTGCTGGCCCAAATTGATCGGCACTTCGCGATACATTGCCGGGAAGACGAGTTGATCGTCTCCGCGCCGTTGCAGAGCATCGAGCACCGCAATTGCCTGCGGATTGAGGTAGATCGTCTTCGGCCCGGTTTTGCTGTCAGGCAACGCAAGGCGCGGGAATTGGACGTAGCGCCAGCGCAGGGTTGCAATCTCTGAAACCCGTGCACCGGTATAGATCAGCAACAGCAAAGCTGGGACCACGAACGCATTGGCACCATAGTGCTCTGCCAGCACCTTGCCGAGCCTTCGATATTCATCGGCGGACAGATAGCGTTCCGGCAGGTCCCGCTTGAAACGAGAGACACCGCGACACGGGTTTGTGTTCTTCTCGCGATAGCCGAGCTTCTCGGCATATTGCATCATAACCGACAGGACCGGAATGCTACGATTGAAGGCTCCTCCCACGTCAGCCATGCTGTCTCGCCAGCGATTGATGTCAGCCCGTTCAATCGCATCGACCGAAAGTGCCCCAAACCGTGGTATCAGCCGTTTGTCGATGTAAGCCCGAGATGCATCGCGCGTGGAAGGCTTCCAATGCGGTGAATAGTCGAGCCAGAACTCCTCCGCGAATTCTGCAAAGAGTGGAGCCTTAAGCTTCTCCGGAGCAGTCGGCAGATCGGCAAGCGTCGCCTTGATGAGCAATCTGCGCGCGGCAGCGCGCGCGGCGGGAGCGCCCAGCGCACCTGCCGCCACTCCCGCGCTTCCCAGCGTCACCATTCGCTGCACGCCTCGCGGCCTGTGCTTTACGATCCACGTGAGATGTCCCGACTTGCGCTTGCGAAGTCCGAAGCCGGGAAGCTCTGTATCCCATGTGATGCCGACCGGAAGAGACTTTCGCCGCGCAACATAGCCGGTCAGTTTGAGACGATGGGACTGCCTGCGGCGGGATACTGCTGTGCCTTGGCTACCACCTGATTGCTCAGCCTTTCGGACTTGCGATGCTTCTGTTTCTTCGTGCCTTTTTGCCATTCCATGCAGCTACCGCTGCGTACGGTGTGCGCGAAGTTGTTCCCTATTTGGACCGATGTGATCGACCACTTCCCCGCCCGATTACCGATGACAAAGGCCTTGGTTTCACGTGGATTTTGTAGCCGATCCGGCGCGTGATGGATAGGCCGCGTGAGTTCGAAAACTCGGACAGAATTGACCTATTTGTAGCAGATAGCCATCAAGACTGTGCAATTCGCCGAACCTCGTGCCGGTGGAAGAAATGCAAACTTTGGGAACCCATTCGAGGCTATGAACCGATCCTTGGCAATCGACATCAAGAAGGCCACTTGGCCGCGCAAGGGATCGTTGCCAACGTTTCCGAGCACCTTCCATAGCGGTGTTCAGACCGTTGATATTCATGTCCCATCAGCACTGCTGATGATCGGATTTTTGACGACGCCCATAGCTACAACTGGGGTGTCATTGAGCGAATTTTGGGCTTGGGTGCGTTATCTCGCGGCGATCTCGGCAGACCCTGATTTGCGACTGACGCAGAGCTTCGCGGATCTGGACGCTCACCAGAAGACAATCCTCAGTGACGATTTCGGGATGGGCCTTCCAATGCTCTGGCTCAACGACAATCTGCGGTTCGATAGGATTGTCGACGGTCGATATTTCATGCAGCGTTTTGCCGCATCAACGGGCGCTACGCAGCATCGCGCGGCCAAGCGCGGCCCGAACAAAACGCCGGATTTCGTTGCCCGTGATTTGTCCGGCGTCTGGCATGTAGTGGAGTGCAAGGGCACGCAATCGGGCGTTGGGTACAGTAGCAATCAACTCGGAGGGAAAGGGCCACCGCCAGTCGGCGGAGTGGCGCAAAAGTTGTCGGTAATCTTCCCGCCAGGACATACCGGCCAGCGTCTTGTATGCGGCTTGTCAATCGGAGTTGATGGCCGCGAAAAGAGCAAGCTGACGATCATTGATCCGGAGCCTGACGAGCCTTTGATCGTAAAGCCGGACCAGATCAGAAACGCGGACGATGCAGCGACACGCGGGATGATCGCGAAGGCATTGAGGCTGGCGGGATTCGAGGCAACAGCAGAAGTAACCGCAGCGCCGTTGGGCTATTCAGTCACCGCCGTCCGACGAAAAACAAAGAAGGCTGAGAAACGACGTGAAGCTGTCGTCGCAGAGCGAGATGCGCGTGCGCGTACTGAACTCGGACAGGCAGAGATGCTTCGGACCAAGTTCGACGAAGGTTATCTAGGTCGTGAACTCAACATCGACTTGCCAAGGCCTATTCCCCTCGGCTCGAAGCCCGTCACACGGGTCATAGTCCGCCAAGGTGTGAAGCATGATGCAATTTCTGAACTGCGTGAACAGCCAACGGTTGCGGAGCCGACATATGACGATTCCGCCAGATGGATAAAGGAGATTGGATCGATAGAAATCCAGAAGGATGGACCATCTTCAACCTTCATCATCAGCGGATTTTTCCGCTCAGAATTGATATTTGAATAAAGGGAATCTGAGAGCCAACATGGGAACGATTTTCATCATCATTGTAGTCATAGTGGCTTTCGGAGCCATCGCTGGTTTCGCTTTAAATCCATCTGGAAGAAAA
>NZ_JAVAMS010000015.1 GCF_030730945.1 Aurantiacibacter poecillastricola | reverse complement strand
TCCGCGCGCGATACTGGGTCGGCGCGGTGCCGAAGCGGCGACGGAAGGCGCGGGTGAAGCTGGCATTGTTGAGATAGCCGCAGCGATAGCCGACCGATGCGACCGGCAGGTCGGTCGACAGGAGCAGCATCTTCGCACCCTCGAGCCGTTTCTCGGCCAGCGCATCGGCGATCGAACAGTCGAACATGTCGCGGAAACCGCGGGTCAGCTTGGCGCGGTTGAGACCGCAGGCGCGCGACAGCGTGTCGAGCGTCAGCTTCTCCGCCCAGCGCTCGTCGATCATCGACCTTGCATTGAGGATGCGGCGGCTGTCCTCCTGTGACAAATGGCTCTCCCCCAGCACCGGAACCAGCGCGCTGTCCCCGATCAGGCGCAGCGTATCGCACAGCAATTCGATGCTCTTGGCGAGACGGTAGGGCTCGCGCGCGCCTTCGGGCATGTCGCAGTCGCGGATGGCCAGGGCGATCTCGCGCAGTTCGCGGGTGATGTGGAAGGCGCCGTCGCGCCCCTCGGGCAGCGCGCCGAACAGCCGCTCGATCGCCGAGGCGGAGACGATCAGGAGAAGCTGGTCGTCGCCGAGCGTCGCGGCGGAGGGATCGGCATGCCAGCGGACCGTGGCAGGGGTACCGACGCAGCCGAGCGTGTAGCTGAGCGCAACCGGTTCGGCCGGCCAGGGGCGTTGCGGCAACGCGCCCGCGCCTACCATTGCCGCCATCTCGTGGGAGACCTGTACCCAGTCCCGCTCGACCATCCAGCGCATCCTCTCATCCTATCGAGGAAAAGCTAGACCTTCCTGATAGGTTTGTCGAGACCTATCAGAAAGGTAAAGGTCATGTGGCGAGCGAGGTCGAATCGCGCGGCGCGTGGCGCATCGCCAGGGGGAAGGCGAGCGAGGCGATCGCCGTGATCACGACGCCGACGATCGCGAGCGCGGTGCCCAGATGGCTCTCCCCGCCCAGCAGGCCGCTGACCAGCGTGATCAGCGGCGGCGCCACGCCGAAGCCGAGGACGCCGGCCAGCGCCACGAACAGCCCAATGCAGAATCCGCGCAGCTCGTTGGGCAGCAGGACCGTGATGGTGACGCCGACGATCAGCCCGGCGGCTGTGCCGCAGAACAGGAAGAGCCCGAGCATCAGCGCGAAACTGGGCACGTCGAGGGCGAGCGGGAAAAGTGACATCGGCACCGACAGGGTCGTCGCCGCGATCGCGCCGATCAGGATGCCGCCACGGCGCGGAAGGCGATGGCCCCAGTCGGCGACAAGACCGCCCAGGATCGATCCGATCACGCCGGCGGCGAAGACGACCAGGCCCATCCACTGGGCGAACTGATCGGGCTGGAGCCCATAGCTGCGGCTCAGCACCGGCGCGGCCCAGATGCCGGCGGCGGTATCGATCATCGCGACCGAGAGCTGGCCGGCGAACAAGGGAAGGATGAAGGCACGCCGGTCCCAAAGTTCGCGCATCGCGACCGAGAAGGGAGCATCGGCGCCCGCGACCGTCTCGCGCCGGGCCGGCTCGCGGACGAACAGCAGCGGCAGGCACACGATCACGCCGATCGCGGCCACGGCGAGATGGACCCCGCGCCAAGGCGCGACCGGGCCGATCCATGCGGGAAGCACCATCGTGCCGAGCATGCCGAACAGCCAGCCGCCCAGCGCGAACGCACCCGCGCTGCCGCCCCATTTGCCGAGCGTCAGGACCAGCATCGCGCTGCCGCGCTGGGTCGGCGGGCACATGTCGGCCGCGATCGAGATAGCGGCGGTGACCGAACAGAAGCCGCCCACCGCGACGAACATCCGGGCGATGAACAGCCCGGTGACGCTGTCGGCGAAGGCGGTCAGCACCAGCCCGATCGTCCAGCCGAGCACCAGCAGGAGCAGGAGCCGCATCCGGTTGCTGCTGTCGACCAGTCGTCCGATCGGCACCGCCAGCACGGCGAGCGGCGCCGCCGCGCCCACGCCCTGGATGAAGCCGAGCTGGTTGTCTGTCAGGCCCAGTTCGGCCTTGGCGGCCTCCTGGACGATGCTGAAAAGGAAGATCGACATCGTGCCGATGGCCAGCGCCAGCGCCAGGGCGAACAGCGCGGGCAGCGCGGCGGACAGGCGCGGTTCGGCGCGCGTTGGGTCAGGTGCGAGGGGCAAGGAACCTCCTGAGGGCCGACTGGCTGAGCTGCCGCGCCTGCCGGCTGACATAGGCGTCGGCCTGCAGTTCGAAGGCGTGGAAGGCTCCGGGAAAAAGATGGAATTCGATCGGCACGCCTGCGCGGGCGAGGCGGCGCGCATAATCGAGATTCTCCTCCAGGAAGAGATCGAGCGCTCCGGCGTAGAGGAAGGTCGGCGGCAGGCCTGACAGGTCGGTCGCGCGGGCGGGCGCCGCATAGGGCGAAACGTCGGCGCCGCCGGGCGCATGGCCGAGCAGGGCTTCCCAGCCGAAGCGGTTCTTTTCCGGCGTCCAGACATATTCGCCGACGAAGGGATGGGGTTCGGCGCCGCTGCCGTTGCGATCGTCGAGCATCGGATAGATGAGCTGCTGGAAGGCGAGGGGATATTCGCCGCGGTCGCGCGCCAGCAGCGCCAGCGCCGCGGCAAGGCCGCCGCCCGCGCTTTCGCCCATCACGCCGATCCGGGCCGTATCGAAACCCTGTTCGGCGGCGTTGGCGAAGACCCAGGCAAGGCCGGCATAGCAGTCCTCGATCGAGCCGGGAAACACGGTCTCGGGCGCGAGCCGATAGTCGACCGAGACGATCGCGCAGTTCAGCTCGATCGCCAGCGGCCCGTTGGACATGTCCCCCTGATCCGCGGTGCCGGCGACAAAGCCGCCGCCATGGATGTGATAGATGACGGGAAGCGGGGCGGCGGCCGCGTCCTTCGGTCGCAGGACGCGCAGCTGGATGTCGGGGCCCCCCGCAGGGCCGGCGACGGTCTTCACCTCGATCGCCGCGTCGGTCTGCGCCGGCGGCAGCATCGCCCTCAACTGCTCGCGCAGCGCAGGCAGGCTTTCGCGGCTGAGCTCGCTGTCCGGAAACTGCTCCAGAACGGGCAGGAGTTCGGGGTCGACGAGGTGGCGGCTGTTCACGGGCAGATCCTTTCCAGCGGACATGACGGAGGCCCGGACGGAACCGGGCCTTCGTTCAAAGCTGGAATATCTTGCCGGGGTTGAACAGGTCCTTCGGGTCGATCGCACGCTTGATCAGCCGCATCATTTCGACCGCGTCACCCAGTTCGTCGACGAGGAACTGCTGCTTGCCCAGACCGATGCCATGTTCGCCGGTACAGGTGCCGTCCATGGCGAGCGCGCGGGCGACGATCCGGTCGTTGAGTGCCTCGACCTCGATCATCTCCTCCGGCCTTTTGGGATCGATCGCGAAGATCACGTGGAAATTGCCGTCGCCGACATGGCCGAGGATCGTCGAGGGTACCGACGACGTCGCAAGATCTTCCTTGGTCTCGACGATGCATTCGGCGAGGCGGCTGATCGGCACGCAGACGTCGGTGGTCCAGCCGACCGCGCCGGGGCGCTGGTTGACCGCGGCGTAATAGGCCTCGTGCCGCGCTTTCCACAGCCGGTTGCGTTCTTCGGGCAGGTTCGACCAGAGGAACTCGCCGCCGCCATTATAGCCGGCGATCTCGCGCACCGTCTCGACCTGCTCCTCGACATAGCGTTCGGAGCCGTGGAATTCGAACAGCAGGGTCGTCTTTTCGGGATAGTCGAGCTTCGAATAGGCGTTGCAGGCCCGAACCTGCGCATCGTCGAGGATCTCGATCCGCGCGACCGGCACGCCGATCTGGATCGACTGGACGACGGTGTCGACCGCGCCCTTGAGGGTCTCGAAGGAGCAGACCGCCGAGGAGATCGCCTCGGGAATGCCGTGCAGGCGCAGGGTGATCTCGGTGATGATGCCCAGCGTGCCTTCGGCGCCGATCATCAGACGGGTCAGGTCGTAGCCCGCCGCCGACTTGCGCGCCCGGCGCGCGGTACGGATCACCTTGCCGTCGGGGGTGACGACGCGCAGCGACAGGATCGCCTCGCGCATCGTACCGTAGCGCACCGCGTTGGTGCCGGACGCACGGGTCGACGCCATGCCGCCGATGGTGGCGTTGGCCCCGGGATCGATCGGGAAGAACAGCCCCTGGTCGCGCAGATGTTCGTTGAGCTGTTCGCGCCGCACCCCCGCCTGGACGGTGCAGTCGAAATCCTCCTGGTTCACCTCGAGGATCGCGTTCATCTCCGACAGGTCGATCGTGAGGCCGCCCTTGACCGGGGTGACGTTGCCCTCGAGCGAGGTGCCGGCGCCGAAGGCTATGATCGGTACCTCGGCGGCGACGCACAGCCTGACCAGCGCCGCCACCTCTTCGGTCGAGCGAACGAAGGCGACCGCATCGGGCAGCACCGGATCGAAATGGGTCTCGCTCGACCCATGCTGGAGGCGGATCGCCTCCCCGGTGCCGAGCCGGTCGCCGACCACCGCACGAACCTCGTCGAGGAAGCCCGTGGGCAGCGGCTTGCGGTCGAAATTGGGCAGGGGCGCGGTCATGGCCTGTCTCAATATTTGAAGGAGGCGCGGACGCCGTAGCGACGACGATCCCCGATGATGCCCAGGTCGGAAGCCGGCAGGCCCGCGAGCAGGAGCGCCGTCTTCTCGATGTAGCTCTCGAAATACTTCTTGTTGAGCAGGTTGTTGCCGAAGATCGCCAGCTCGAACGGACCGGTCTTGTAGGTGATCGAGCCGTTGACCAGCGCATAGCCCTTCAGGAAGGTCGGCGTGGTCTCGTTGAGCGTCCCGGCGAGGCGCTTGCCCTTGCCCTGCACGCCGGCGCTGAAGGTCAGCGTGTCGTCGCCGATCGGCACGGCATAGTCGCTCGACAGGCTGAACATGATGTCCGGCTGGAAGGTGAGGCGGTCGCTCGAAAGCGTGCGGCCGGTGACGGCGGTATAAGGCGAACTGTCCGTCAGGCGGGCGTGCATGTAGGTGAGGCTACCGCTGATCGTCCATTGCTGGGTCGGCCGCACCAGCCCTTCGAGTTCGACGCCGTAGCTTTCGACATCGCCGCTGTTCAGGTCGACCGTGACGAGGCCGGAGGGGAGAGCCGGCGCGACCGAGTTGGGGCCGATATAATCCTTATAGTCGTTGTAGAAGACTGCGGCCGACAGCGAGAGCGCGCGGGTCGAATATTTGGTCCCGGCCTCGTACGTCCAGGCGGAGTCGCCCTTGTAGGTCCGGAATGGCGCGTTGGGGGCGTTGAAGCCACCGCCACGATAACCGCGCGCCACCGAGGCGTAGCTCATCATGCTGGTGTTCCAGTGACGGGTCACGGTCAGCTTGGGCTGGACCTGATCCGATTTGAGGCTGGCATCGGGGAGCGCCGCCCCATTGACGGTGCCCGAAGCCTTGCGGCTTTCATGGTCGTACCGCAGGCCGAGGGCCACTTCCCAATCGATGTTGGGCTTCCAGAATAGCGTGCCGAACGCGGCGTAGGTATTTCCCACGCGCTTGTCGGTCTGCCGTACCACGGCATTTCCGGCGATGACGATAGTGCGCGCCAGCGAGGCCGAGGTCGTTTCGCGGCTGTAGAACAGGCCGAACAAGGTCGAGATCTGGTCGCTCAAGTCGCTGTCGAGGCGAAGCTCGGTCGTTGTCGTGCGCAGGCGGTCGCGGCTGTTGTCGCGGACCGCGTTCAGCGGGCCGAAGTCGGCGTCCGAGTCCGGCGAAACGGTGTTGCGCAGGTCATGGGCTGCCTGAAGGGTCAGCTTGCTGGCGAGTGCTTCGATCGGGGTTTCGATCTTCGCATTGACGCCACGATATTTGTAATTGGCGACACCCAACGCGTTGAACTGGTTGGTGCGCAGATAGTCGGTCGGGCCGGTGACGCGGGCATAGGGGACATTGGTGCCTTTCACCCAGTCATAATAGCCGCCGATGGTGATCGTCAGGTCTTCGGTTGGCGTCGCGCGGATGGTGGCGTTGATCGAGTCGGTGTTGAACTTGTTCGACTTGCCGCCGATTATGACGTTGTTGATGAAGCCGTCCTGTTCGCGGTGCGACCCGGCGACACGGACCGCCAGCTTGTCTTAGACGATCGGTCCGGCCACCGAAGCGCCGACCTGCCAGGCGTTGTCGGGGCCGGCATAGCTCGCCATGCCGCGCGCTTCGAAGACGTTGCCCGGCTGGCGGGTAATGACGTTGATCGCGCCGCCGAGCGTATTCTTGCCGTAGAGCGTGCCCTGCGGGCCGCGCAGCACCTCGATCCGTTCGACGTCGTTCAGCGGGTTGTTGAGATAGGCGGTGTTGGGACGATAGATGCCGTCGACAAACAGGCCGACACCCGGCTGCACGGTGCTGACGATGGTGACGCCGACGCCGCGGATCGACACGAAGGCGCGGCCGGCACCATCGCTGTTGATGTTCAGACCCGGCGACAGAAGGGCTGCCTCGCGGACCGAGTTGATGCTGCGCTTCGCCAACACGTCGCCGGAAACGGCGGTCACCGCGACCGGAACGTCGAGAAGGGTTTCGTTGCGCTTGCGGGCGGTGACGATGATGTCCTGATCGCCGGTCGCTTCCTCGGCCGCGGCGGGGGCGGCCTGCTGCGCGACGGCCGACGAGGCGGCGAGCGCGACGAACGCACATCCCGAGACGAGCATGGTGGTGAAGCGCATCTGTGGTCCTCTCCTGAAACGCGCCGACCTTTGATGATCTGGCGCCAACCAATGAAGAGGACCTATCCGATAGCTTACCTTTCAGAAAGGTCCTGATGCACCGCCGGCTTTGCCGATCGGCTCGGACAATTGACCGGCCCGATCAAGTGTCTGAAATCAAGGAAGAAAGGTCGCCGCCGGCAGGCGTGGTTCGGAACGGGCGAGTCCGTCCGAAATCGAATAGACCAGCCTTTTCTCGCGGTCGAACGGCGACCAGGGCAGGTTGCCGTCGCGGGCGAAGTCGACCCAAAGCCGATGCATGCGATCGGCGAGCTGCTGCGGCGGGGCTTCCCCGACCAGGCCCTGCGCGCCCGTCGCGGTCGCGAGCGTGTCGAACACGAAGGGCAGTTCGACCGCGTGGCAGGAGCCGAGCTCGCCCTTGAAGGCGGGCGAGCGCCAGTCGAACTCGTACATATGCGTCCGGCCCTGATGCTCCTCGGCGAAACGGCGCGCGGGCCAGCGGAAGACGAGGTCGTTCATCGCGTCGGTCAGCGCCTGTCCGGGCTTCACGCCATGCTTCCCCAGGCCATAGGCCTTGAGCACCCTGCGCGCGCCCGGTTGCGATCGGCTGAGCAGGAATGTCGCGAGCAGGCCACCGATCTTGTCGCGCACCCCGGAGGGGACGAGGAAGAGATTCATCTCCTCCGCATTGGTGCCGATCAGGACCTCGACATCGCTCCCCGCGCCGCGCCGCAAAGCTTCGAGCGGTTGGAGCGGAAGGACGTCGTCGCCATGGACGGGCACGAAGCGACTGAGGCCGAACATCGGCTCATGCCCCCTCGAATCGCGCAGGTCGATCCGCGCGGTCGGCGCCGATATCTGCTCGACCGCGTCGAGCGCATCGCCCGGCGCCACGCTGGCGAAGCCGGCCCGGTCGGGCGTCACCCGCAGCAGCTTGGCCAGCTTCTTGACCAGTCGCTGCATCACCGGGATCTCGCGGGTCATGCCGGCATGGCCGCTCTGGATGATAGCGCGGCGGAACAGGCCTTTGGCGAGCGGGGAAGCGATCAGGTCGGCGATCGCCATGGCGCCCGCGGACTCGCCGAACACCGTGATATTGCGCGGATCGCCGCCGAATGCCGCGGCATTCGCGCGCACCCACTGCAGCGCTGCGATCATGTCGCGCAGGCCCAGATTGGTGGGCACGCCCGGGATTGGAAGGAAGCCGTCGATGCCCATGCGGTAGTTGATCGCGAAACAGACCAGACCGGCGCGGGCGAAGGCGGCGCCGTCGCTGATCGACACGTCCTTGCTGCCGATCACGAAGCCGCCGCCGTGGATCCACACCATCACCGGCCGGCCGCCGCCATTGGCCTCGGGCGTCCAGATATTGGCCGACAAATAATCGTCGCCCTGAACCCAGCCGCTGCCGATCAGCGGTGTGACGTCGAGGCCGGGGAATGCCTTGACCCGATGGGGGGCGTTGGGGCCGGGGTCGACCGCGTCGCGCACGCCTTCCCAGGGTTCGGCGGGCGCGGGGGCGGCGAAGCGACGGTCGCCCACCGGCGCGGCCGCATAGGGAACGCCGCGGAAGCGGCGAACGCCCGCTTCGATTGTTCCCCGCACCGTTCCAGCGGTCGTGTCGACGATCGCTCTAGCCATCATGATCTCCTGCACATTTTCGTTCTACCTAACGCATATACGCACCACGGTGCCCGCTATTGCAGTGTGCAGACCGGCTCTATCTGGATGCGCCCCGTCTTGCGGGCCGGAACTTCGGACGCTCCCCGGCGTCGAACGGCGGGACGCTAGGCTCGTTTCGGGCACCGCTTGAAATTGCGGGTCCGCGTTTCCTTATTACGGGGGAGCGGCCGTGCCCCACGGCACACCCCCGGCCGCCGAGAGAGGACGTCACATGAATTCTGGCCGATCGCGGGATTGGATGTGGGCGGAAGCCGTCGACCTGATCGACCGCGTGCAGCGCCTGCATCAGCAGGCCTTCGCCCCGTCGCGGGCGAGCGGCGGCGCGCCCAGTTGGGAGCCGCCGGCCGACATGCTCGAGACCGAGGGCGAACTGCTCGTGCTCGTCGCGCTGCCCGGGGTCGACCTCGACCAGACCGAGGCGTTCATCGACGACGGCGTGCTGGTCGTCCGCGGCTACCGGATCCTGCCTCCCGAACTGCGCATCGCCAAGATCCATCGGCTCGAACTCCCGCAAGGCCGGTTCGAACGACGCCTGCCGCTGCCGCCGGGCCGCTATGACTCGGTTCGCCGGTCGAGCGTGCATGGATGCCTGCTCGTGACGTTGAACAAGGTGAATGGAGGGCTGCGGCGATGACCGACCTGGCCGACAGCAAGACGATCGAGGCGCAGGAGGCACGGACCGACGCCGGTCCCCGCCTGCCCGAACTTCCCGCCGACGCGATGATCATCGTGCCGGTCCGCAACTTCGTGATGTTCCCCGAGGTGGTGATGCCGCTGGCGATCGGCCGGCCGGTGTCGATCAACGCGGCGCAGGCGGCGGTTCGCGAGAGCCGCCCCGTCGGCGTGCTCGCCCAGCGCGACGCCGACGCCAAGGAGCCCGGTCCGCTCGACATGCACCGCATGGGCACCATCGCCAATGTGCTGCGCTACATCACCGGGCCCGACGAGACCCATCACCTGATCGTCCAGGGCGAGACACGCTTCCGCGTCGTCGAATTCCTCGACGGCTGGCCGTTCCTCGTCGCCCGGATCGAGCGCATCGAGGAGCCCGCACCCGAGGGCAACGAGGTCGAGGCGCGCTTCATCAACCTGCGCAACCAGGCGCTGGAGACGGTGGGGCTGCTGCCGCAGGCGCCGCAGGGCCTGGCCGACGCGATCCGCACGATCGCGGCGCCCGGCGCGCTGGCCGACCTGACGGCGGCCTATCTCGATATCGGCGCCAACGAGAAGCAGGACATATTGGAGACGGTCGCGCTGCAGCCGCGCCTCGACAAGGTCATGGCGCTGCTCGCCCAGCGGCTCGAGGTGCTGCGCCTGTCGGCCGAGATCGGCAAGGGCGTGCAGGAGAAGCTCGGCAACCGCCAGCGCGAGCATCTGCTGCGCGAGCAGATGGCCGAGATCCAGCGCCAGCTCGGCGAGGACGAGGGCAATTCGGCCGAGATCGCCGAACTCAGGGAAGCCATCGCCGGAGCCGGCATGCCCGAAGAGGTCGAGAAGCAGGCCACGAAGGAGCTGCGCCGGCTGGAGCGCATGCCCGACGGCGCGGCCGAGCACGGCATCATCCGCACCTATCTCGATTGGCTGACCGAACTGCCCTGGGCGCTGCCCGCGCACAAGGACATCGACATCGCCGAGGCGCGGGCCCAGCTCGACGCCGACCATTATGGGCTGGAGAAGATCAAGAAGCGGATCATCGAATATCTCGCGGTCCGCAAGCTGGCGCCTGAGAGCAAGGCGCCGATCCTGTGCTTCGCGGGCCCCCCGGGGGTCGGCAAGACCTCGCTCGGCCAGTCGATCGCCAAGGCGATGGGGCGCGAGTTCGTCCGCGTCAGCCTGGGCGGCGTCCATGACGAGGCCGAGATACGCGGCCACCGGCGCACCTATATCGGCGCGCTGCCGGGCAACATCATCCAGGCGATCCGCAAGGCGGGCACGCGCGACTGCGTGATGATGCTCGACGAGATCGACGAGCTGGGCCGCGGCGTCCAGGGCGATCCGTCGGCAGCGATGCTGGAGGTTCTCGACCCCGAGCAGAACGGCACCTTCCGCGACAATTATCTCGGCGTGCCCTTCGATCTCAGCCGGGTCGTGTTCATCGCGACCGCCAACATGCTCGACACCATCCCCGGACCGTTGCGCGACCGGATGGAGGTGATCTCGCTCCCCGGCTACACCGAGGAGGAGAAGCTCCACATCGCCCGCCGCTATCTGGTCGGCCGCCAGCTCGAGGCGAACGGGGTGAGCGCCGAGCAGGTCGAGATCGACGATGCCTCGCTGCAGGCGATCATCAGCTTCTACACGCGGGAAGCCGGCGTGCGGAACCTGGAGCGCGAGATCGGCAAGGTGATCCGCCACGCGGCGGTGCGCATCGCCGAGGGCAGCGACACCCATGTCAAGATCGGCGAGAAGGATGTCGTCGAGGTTCTCGGCGGCCATATCTTCGAG
>NZ_JAVAMS010000014.1 GCF_030730945.1 Aurantiacibacter poecillastricola | reverse complement strand
TCACTATGGTCACGTTTGCTACACTGATTGTACGAAAGACATTTCTCATGTCGTTAGACTTCGCATCCATGTCGCTAACCTGCAAGACAGTGATACGGCTAAACGCGGCAAGAGCCTCTACCCGTTCACTCCGCCTTCACTGTCCTGAGTAAGCGCACCTCTTTGGAATCGGATGCGAGAATTTTCCAAGCCGAGGTTGGTTGCCGAAGTGGCAATATTGCATGCCGCAATGAAGAGCCAGCTCTGAGGTTGACAGTACTGGCCGCGGGTATGTCCAATTTAATATTGCAGTGCATCGCATGATCGGCATCTCGCCTAGTCCGAACACCGTTGCTATGGGTTACCGCCGGTATATCAAGATACTCGCCAGCCTCTTTTGGCGCTCACCCCAAGAGGTTCCAAATCTTGGGGGGTCCCCCCGAGGGCACGCAGGTCACACGCAGAGCAAAAATCTCACAAAGCGATAAATGTGCTTGCCAAACGCTATTTTGCGACATTAGACGTTCGAAACCATCACGACGGCCGCGAACGGCTGCGTAAACGAACGCACTGGGAGGGAGAACAATGTCTAAAAGATCACTATTACTCGTTGGGAGCGCGCTGGGCATATGTATGGCCCCCAGTCTCGCAGCGGCGCAGGCTGAAGAGAATCCCGGGCAAGCTGGAGTGGCGGCAGAAGATGAGTCTGTTGTCGAACGCGCCCCGCCTCCTAATAACGCAATCATCGTCACTGCTCGCCGGCGCGATGAAATGCTACAAGACGTTCCGATCGCAGTTTCTGCAATCTCGGAAGAAACGGCTGCGCAAAGTGGGATAACTGGCATTGAGGCCGTCACCTTCGCTACGCCAAACTTGCAATTCAATAGAGAAATTTCACAAGGGGCTACTCCGTTTTTGCGCGGCGTAGGTTCCCCGCAAGCTTCGGCTGGCGGTGAATCGCCAGTCGCCGTTTATCTCGACGGTGTCTATATTAGTTCACCTAACGGCAATATGTTCGAATTTAACGGTATCGAAAGTGTGCAGGTTCTCAAAGGTCCTCAAGGTACCCTGTTCGGAAGAAACGCAACAGGAGGTGTCATTCAGGTGACAACCAAGCGGCCGAGTTACGATCCTGAAATGGAATTAAGACTTGGCTACGGGAATTACGATACCATTGAAGGTAGTGTCTACGCGTCTACCGGACTGTCTGATAAGCTGGCCATTAACGTTTCGGCGTCTGGGCGTGATCAGAGTGACGGCTTTGGTCGCTCGCTGGTTACTGGCAATGAGATACACAAGGGGTGGGACTGGAGTGTCCGGTCGCAAATGCTCTGGGAGGCGAGCGATACGACAAGTATCCTGCTTATCGGTGACTACGGCGAGCAACGTTCTGACTTGGGTTCCAACAACACGACGTTTCCTGGGACAGTAGCAATTTCTGGCGCAACCCATCAGGGGAGAAACACGCAGACTGCCGGTGAGGATTTTGCTCAAGTCGAGCAGGGGGGCTTGAGTCTTCGCATAGATCATGAGACATCGTTTGCCGATCTCGTTAGTATTTCTGCCTACCGCAAGACTGAGCTGACATTTGAGCTCGACCAAGACATGGGTATTGCTCCCCTTGTGCAGGTTGGCCCGGTGGTTTCGCCGACCGAGACAATTACGCAAGAGTTCCAGATCGTTTCCAACTCCAGTCCTTTTGACTGGATTGTTGGAGCCTTCTACATGCGAAGCGAGACCGGATACGATCCCAGCCGTGTAGGGGGTTTATTCTTCGCACCGCTGAGCTCAGTGTCCCTAACGGACACACAAACGCTCAATTCCTATGCGGCGTTTGGTGAAGTGAGCTTCGAAGTTCTTGCAGATACGAACCTAACGCTTGGCGTGCGTTACACAATTGACGATTACGAGCTCGACGTGGAGGGGCGTGTTGGGGATGATGCATTTCCGCTCCCCGGGAATACATTCACCGACGAGAGCAGCTTCGACAAGCTTACATATCGCGCAATTCTGGATCATGCGATCACTCCGGATATCCTTGCCTATGCGTCATACAGCCGTGGTTTTCGCAGTGGCGGCTATTCGCTGGCCTTTCCCGGAGATGCTGCAAATCCGGCACCGGTTGTGGCGCCTGAGGTGCTGGATTCATATGAAATCGGCTTGAAAACCGAGTTCTTTAATGGCGACCTGACCTTGAACGGAGCGGCCTTCTACTACGATTATCAAGACCTTGCGATTAGCTTCGTTCAGCCTGGCGGTAACCTCGTCCTGAATGCCGCCGGAGCAAGAATTACGGGTCTGGACCTGGACTTTGTTGCACGTCCTTTTGAAGGCTTCCGGATTAGCGGCGGTATCGGGATACTGGATACTGAATATACTGACTTCCCGAATGGGCCGCTCCTTGTTCCCAACCCTGCCACATGTACGCCAGTTCCGGCGGAACTGCCGGGCCCCAGGACCGGCGGAAACCTTCCTTGCACAGGCGACCTGACCGGAAACACTACTATCAGGGCACCGGAATTCACGCTCACATTAGCGCCGAGCTATACCTTCGAAACCTCAATCGGTGCTTTCACCTTGGCTGCCAACTACTATCACAATTCAGGCTTCTTCTGGGACGTGAGTAACCGGATGGAGCAGCCGAGCTATGATGTGATCAATGGCTCACTCACCTGGGAAACCCTGGATGAGAACCTGAGTGTCCGCCTTTGGGCCAAGAACCTGAACAATGAATTCTACGGCCTCTACTCGAGCCCTAACATTCTCGGTGACCCGTTCAGCGCTGCTCCTCCACGGACATATGGCGTAACCGCAACCGTCCGTTTTGGCGGCTAGGCGATAAGCTCTGCCCTCTCGGTCCGGTCGACATCACAGGAGCGATGCACGGGCAGAGCTCAGCATGAACGGGGGAAGAGCTTGGAGCAAGATCCGAGCTCTTTCTCGCCCAGGCATTGTTGTTTCGGCAATTGGATCATCTGTCCTTGGGGCTTCGCAGCATCATGCGGCGAGTGAGTAGAATCGCAGAGCCTCAACCGTCGCAATAGGCTAAAGAAATAGGAGACTTTTCATGCCTATGCCAAAATTTGAAGATGTTGCCCCTAGCGCTCAATTTCTAGAGCAGCAAGAGGTCGACGTGGAAGGCCCAGTGGTGCTCTTAAATACCTTCATAGTTCCTTCAGATAAGGCCGACGAGATGCTGGAGAACTGGCGCGAAGATGCCTCGATCATGAAGCAGCAACCTGGGTTCATCTCTGCCCAAATGCACCGGGCGGTAGGTTCACCTGATGTCATGGTGAACTATGCGGTTTTCGAGTCTATGTCCGCATACCGCAAGGCATTTCAAGATCCTGATTTTCGGGCCACAATTGCCAATGCGCCTGAAGGGGCGGTCACGCGCCCGGTACTGTTACAAAAGCTCGCCGTACCCGGGATCTGCCTGGCTTGACCGAAGCCCTGTTTCGAGAATCGAGCGTTGTGTAAGTAGCGTCATGGCTCTCATCCCGGAGTGCGAAGACCGTACCCATGTTATCAAAAAGGTCGTTTACAGCTTCAATTTGCCGATCAACTACGTCGCAGGCCAGTACTTTCATATTCGGTGGCATAGATTGTCCGACTGGCGCAACTACCCTTTCGCTAGAGGCTTGGCGCAGGGAGGATCACGAATCGTCTCGTTTGTTCGCAAGGTTCCCGGCGGTGCCTTCACCGAGCGACTGTTCACGGATGACTTACATGAACTGAGGCTCTAAATAGAAGGGCCGCATGGTTCTTTTTGGTGGCTTGGCGCAGGTGGGCCTATCCTACTGACCGGACGAGGCAGCGGCCTCGCGCCGCTTATGAGCGTGCTTAGGATGCTGCGAGCAAGGGAATCGAGGGCGAAGAGATAGAACTGTTTGGTACCCATTCTAGGCGGAACGAAGATCGAATGACATGCACTTCGGCCCGGTGACGGGAGGGATCAACCCCGCGATCAAGGAATTGGGAAGTATCGAAAATTTGCAGGCTTCACTTCGCGGTCCTCCAGGGATGATCGACGCCGCGCTCGTTATGCTCGCCGAACAAAGTATTCCTGCGGATCGAATTTTCCACGAAAAAATCCACTGAAACCAGCCATAGTCCGGCTTTAAGTACCCATCCGGTGAGGCCCGCCTTGTCCGACGAGTGAACGACCGGTCTTAAGAGCGCTCGTATGAGCGAGCTTAGGAGCGGAGCATGGGTCAGATCACGGTGATGACGGGGCCGGAGCGTCGTCGGCGTTGGAGCGAGGAGGAGCGGCTTGAGATTCTCTCTGAGGCCTTTGCGCCGGGCGCCTGCGTTGCCGATGTATCCCGGCGGTGCGACGTTTCGACTAGCCTGATCTATACTTGGCGTCGCAAGTTGCGCGAACAGTCGGCGGCTGCGTCATTGCCGGTACCGGAGATAAATTTCGCCCAGGCCGTGCTCGCCGATGATGAGCAGCCTGCCGATCACGATCCGTGTGCCGCGGTCACGGTCGATCTTGGCAATGGTCGGTGCGTGCGCATTTCGTCGAATGCGCCTGCCGCACTGGTTTCGACGACCTTGAAGGCGCTGCGATGATCCCATCGGGCGCGAGGGTCTGGATCGCGATGGGCCACACGGACCGCTTCGCCCGCGAAGGCGTAGCGCTCAGCACCTCGGCCCTGGCCGATCAGGTCGGTGCCGCCGCCTTCGCACTCATGCCGCTCTACCGGCGGATCGAAGCCCATGTACTGGATGCAGCCCGGATCCATGGCGACGATACGACCGTGCCGGTCATGGCGAAGGGCAAGACCGATATGGCGCGCCTGTGGGTCTATGTGCGCGATGACCGGCCCTTCGCCGGCTCCGATCCGCCAGCAGCCTTGTTCCACTATTCCCGCGACCGGCGCGGTGAGCATCCACGGGAACAACTGGCGTCCTGGGCAGGGATCCTGCAGGCCGATGCCTATGGCGGCTACAACGAGCTTTACGCTCCCGGTCGTCAGCCAGCACCCGTGATCGAGGCGGGCTGCTTCGCGCATGCACGGCGCAAATTCTTCGAGCTGGCCGATGTCGAGGGAGCCGCGCGCAGGAGAAGCCGCGGCGAACGCACCGGCATGATCTACCCGATCGCGTCAGAAGCCGTGCAGCGCCTCGATGCCCTGTTCGAGATCGAGCGCGGCATCAACGGCAAAACGCCAGGCGAGCGTGTTGCACTCCGGCAGGAACGCAGCGTGAGGTGGTCCCGTCTTCTTGGACAGGTTGGCGGCGAAGTTAAGCTAATCCCGGATGTGATTATGCCGCCAGTCTGGTCATCAGATCATGGGGGGCATGCCCCCCATGATCTGAAGCGTCGATCCGTCCATAGGCCTCTGCCGGGGTCTGCCCCGCTAGACCCGAGTGCGGTCGCTGCGTGTTGTAGTAGGTGATCCAACGAGCAAGGCCAGTGCGCAGCTCCGAACCGGTCTCGAAGGCGTGGAGATAAACGCATTCATATTTGAGAGATCGCCACAGCCGCTCGATGAACACGTTGTCCATCCAGCGGCCTCGGCCGTCCATGCTGATCCGCACCTCGGCATCCCGCAGCACGCTGGTGAAGGCTAGCGAAGTGAACTGACTACCCTGATCCGTATTGAAGATCTCGGAGCGCGCCAGCGCTTCCTCCAAAGCCGCCACGCAGAAGCCCGCATCCATCGTGTTCGACAGGCGCCAGGCCAAGACCTTGCGGGTCGCCCAGTCCATCACCGCGACCAGGTACAGGAACCCTCGGCGCATCGGGATGTAGGTCACATCCGCACACCACACATGGTTCGGTCGCACTATCTCCAGCTTGCGCAGCAGATACGGATAAATCCGATGCTGCGGATGCGGATCACTCGTGCGCGGTCGCTGGTAGATCGGCGACAGGCCCATCTTGCCCATCAGCCGCCGCACACGTCGTCGGCCAACATCATAGCCGCCTCGGCGCAGGTGCCGGACCATCTGTCGACTGCCATACCACGGCATGTCGAGGAACGCCGCGTCGATCACCCGCATCAGCGCCAGCGTCTCCTCACTCTCCGGCACCGGTGCATAGTAGTAGGACGACCGGCTGATCGAGAGCAGCCGGCATTGCGCCGCGATAGACAGGCGTTGGTGAGCTGGTTCGATCATCGCCCGCCTCCGTGCCACGCTCATCGACCGGAGGCTCTGGCTAAAAAATCGCGCTCCACGACCAACTGACCGATCTTCGCGTGAAGCTTCTCGACTTCGGCCTCGCTGGCCGCCCGGGCCGCATCACTTGCCCCCGAGAACGTGCCTGCCATCCCTTCGACCGCCTGCCGCTTCCACGCCGCGATCATCGTATGGTGAATGCCGTGTTTCGCGGCCAGCTCCGCCAGCGTCAGGTCACCCCGGATCGCTTCCAGCGCCACCTTCGCCTTGAACTCCGCGCTGTAGCGCTTCCTCGTCTTCCTCATTTCCCGTCCATTCCTCAGGTCGGGATTAGCTTAGCACCCTGTCCAAATTTCCGGGACCACCTCAGCGCGCCGCTGATGGCGGGCCTGCACGCCTGGCTCACCGCGCAGCTCGCGAAGCTGTCGCGCAGCCATGATCTGGCCAAGGCCATCAACTATATGCTCCGGCGCTGGGACGCCTTCACCCGCTTCCTCGATGATGGCCGGATCTGCATCACGAACAACGCTGCCGAGCGGGCGCTGCGCAGCGTGCCCCTCGGGCGCAAGGCATGGCTGTTCTGCGGTTCCGACCGCGGTGGACAGCGTGCCGCCGTGCTCTACACGCTGATCCAGACGGCCCGGCTCAACGATGTCGATCCGCAGGCGTGGCTGGCCTATGTCCTCGCGCGCATCGCCGGACATCCTGCCCACCGGATCGACGAACTACTGCCCTGGAACTGGGAATCTGGGCGAGCCAGAATCGCAGCTTGATGGCGCACGTCAACAAGGTCCATTCGGTCAGCACGATCGCACTCGTAGCGCGTCATCTAAGCGTCGAAGAAGATCTGATTGCTGAACTCGCGTCGGGCATGGACCCGGAAGACGGGCTGATCTGGGTGTACAGCCTTGATCGTCCGGACGGCGCGATGGCATTTACCGAATACGGCGTCGAAAACATCACAACACTCATCGCCGACCACGATATATAGCACTGCCGCGGCCTTCACCGGATGGGTACGGCTTTAACAACCGGGATCGTGGACTTCCGCGCTGGCTATCTCAGTTGTCGCCCAGAATTAGATCCGAACCCTTTTCACCGATCATGATTGTTGGCGCGTTGGTTCCTGCCGATACGATACGGGGCATGATCGAGGCATCACACACGCGGAGATTCTCCAGCCCTCGGACCCGGAGCTGCGGATCGACCACCGATTCTGGGTCACCGCCCATGCGGCAGGTCCCCACCGGATGGTAGAGAGTTGTTCCGACTGTACGTGCATATTCCAGCATAGATTCGTCTGTCTCCCCGAAATCGCTATCGGTCGATTCGAGATATTGTGCGATGGCGGGTTGGCAAACAATCTTTTGGCTAAGCCTCATCTGTGCAATCACGTTCTCCCGGTCGGTATTGGCACTTAGATAATTTGTCTCAATGCGAGGGTCATCCTGCGGGTTTGCAGAATCGATGTGCACGCTACCGAGCGATTCGGGACGCAGTTGTGCAGACGCACAGGTAATTCCCGGCTCGCGCTCTAGCTTGAACGTCTTTTCGTCTTTCAAGTCGACGGAAGCCGCAAGAAGGTGAATCTTGACATCCGGTGAAGCAAGTTCGGGGCGCGTCTTGGCGAAAGCTATCCCGGCCGCGACCGGAAAGCTCAGCAGACCTTTGCGCGCGGTCACGTATTTTGCGACCTCTCCAACCAGCCTGAGTCCATGGGACAATTCATTCAATGTGCGGAACTGCTTCTTGACCCGCCACTGCGCATTGATGAGAAAATGGTCCTGCATGTTTTCACCGACTGCGGGCAGGTGATGCCGGACCGCGATGCCGAATTCGCTGAGCAGTCGGGAATTTCCGACACCCGACATTTCTAGTAGCTTTGGAGATTCTATTGATCCTGCCGCAAGGACGACTTCCGCCTTTGCGTGGACGCGGACGATGCGGCCAGCCTTGACAAATTCTGCCCCAATCGCGCGCCGGCCATCGAAGAGAATCCTTGTGGCTTCTGCATGCTTTTCGATTCTAAGGTTTGAGCGTTTCTCGATCGGATGAAGATAGCCTACCGCTGCCGAACAACGCCTCCCGTTCCTGGTCGTCGATTGAAGCCAGGCAACTCCTTCCTGTACTCGACTGTTAATGTCGGGATTGAAGGGAATACCTGCTTCGACACATGCTTCAATCAATGCTTGGCTGATCATGTTTCTGTCAGGATAGTTGGAGACGCTAAGTGGTCCCCCCACACCGTGAAATTCATCTTCGCCGCGTTCTTGATCCTCTGCTCGCCGAAAGTAGGGCAGCACGTCATCGTAGGACCATCCCGTGCACCCCATTTGGCGCCAGCCGTCATAGTCCTCGACCTGTCCCCGCATATACAAAAGACCGTTTATCGACGACGACCCGCCGAGAACCCGCCCCTTGTGGAATTTATGGCACCTTCCCGCCGTCGTCTCGTCCGGATCGGACTTGTATTTCCAGTTTACTTTCGGATCGTCCCACACTTGGGAAAATCCCGATGGAGCATGGATCATGATATTCGACAAGAACTGGCGGGGCTCGCGCAACGCCCTGTCATCCCCGCCTGCTTCCAGCAGCAATACCTTGTTCGCAGGATCTGTGGAGAGACGGTTGGCGAGAACGCACCCCGCACTTCCGGCGCCAATAATCAGATAATCGGTTTCCATGTCGTACGCCATTGCGTCCACTCCAGTTCCAATATTCTGTGGTTCAGGGGCTGCAGTCAGCCGCCTATGTCCGGTTCATTGCCAGGGCATTCATGCCCGTATGCCTTTCACAGGAATGCTGTGTTTCTGGCATAACCAAGAATCGGGAAAAGTAGTTCGAAAGTTCCTCGTATCCGTCGAGCGGCAAGACATTGGCGATGTATTGGTCGGGACGTACGACTACCACACAGCCACGTGTACGATCTATTCCCCGCAAGTCGAAAATGTCCTGGCCATCCGCCAGGCTTGCAGAGAACATCTTTTCGTAATCGATTAGTCCATAGCGTCCCTTTCTCGGCATGAGAATCGACGGCATGGACTCGATCGCAATGTCCCTGTGGTAGTTTTGAAAGACAGCTCTTACATCGACAATGCTATCGATATCGGCGTTCCTCGGCGTGAAACGCCGGACCGGTGATCGCTCATCGTCGCTGAGGAATTCGCAGAGCTGCCGGATTTGCGAATCCGGGTTAGCTGGGTTGTCGTCTGACGCAAATGCAATGAGGCGCCATCGCCCGTCTGCCTTAAGCACATTGCCTAGCTGAAGCGGCTTGGCATCCGCAACGCGCACTACTGGCGCCGAGTGAAACCGCATGCCCACAATCAGGTCTTTTGCTAAGTCCTGGTGCTGCGGTTGAGCGGAAATCAGTGAGGGCAGGTAACGAGTTGCTGTTCCCGCGGTGAATCTCCCCTGGGCCTCGAAGAAAGATTGGAACTCAGCAGGATCGATACCCTCCGATTCCGGATTGTCCGGATCTTTTGGTTGCGCACTGAACATACGCGCCATTTCTTTATCGAAATCTATCAGCTCTTTTGCAACCGCATGACGTTCGAAAGTGTATTCGGAGAGTATCCTCGGCACCGCCGTTCGTGAGAGGACCGAGGCAAGCTTCCAGCCCAGATTGAAGGCATCCTGCATGGAAACGTTCATGCCCTGGCCGGCTTTGGGACTGTGCGTATGGCAAGCATCGCCGGCGATGAAGACCCGCGGCATGCGGATCGAGCGCTCCTCATCGGGGACATCGTCAAAACGTGGACAAAGACGCTGACCGATTTCGTAGACCGACCACCAGGCGACTTCCTTCACATCCAGCTGATAGGGAGCCATGATCTTTTTGGCCGTGGCAATCAGCTTCTCTATTGTGATGTCGCGATCAGCCACTCGCTCGTTCTCACCCAGCTCGTCCTGCTCGATGTAAAGCCGGGTCAAGTAGCCGCCCTCTCGCGGGATGATGAGAATACTTCCTTCGCTTTGCGAGTGGATTGCGGATTTAAGCCGGATATCCGGAAAGTCCGTTATCGCGAGGACATCCATTACGCCCCAGGCCTGGTTGGCAGATTCACCCTCGAGGCTAAGTCCAAGCTCTCGTCTGACGGAACTGCGCGCCCCGTCGCAGCCGACAACAAAGCGCGCATTTACCGTTTCCACTACGCCCGAATGGTCTGGATCGATGCGCTTCACATGGACCTTGACAGGATGGTGGGGCTCGGCCGTGTTCAAAGGTTCGTCGAGTGAAACATGTGAAGGGGTGATCTCCAGCTTACTCACTTCGCGGGAATAATATGGAGAATTCCGTCCTGGAGCTCGTGCCATGAGATCAAGAAATTGATCGTGCACGCGTGCCTGATTGAGAATGACGTGCGGCATGTAGGAAAGATCATCCGGCGTATCCTGGATACGGTCGCTCCGCACGATCTGTCCTGATTTTCCTGATCCGGGTTTCCAAAAGGAAGTCTCGTTAACCCAATAAGCCTCTTGGAGTATCTGTTCGGCGAAACCGAAGGCGTCGAACATCTCCATTGTCCGACAGGCGATGCCATCTGCCTGGCCAAGTGACAGGCGCTCGGGTTTGCGCTCGATAATACAGGTCCGAATGTGAGGAAACGCTGCCAATTGCGCTGCGAGTGTCAGGCCGGTTGGGCCAGCACCAACAATGAGCACGTCCACCTCTTTGGGAAGTTCACTCCCATTCATCGGTGAGGCAACCGGATCGTGGATTCGGGGGTCGCCAGATTGGAACCCATCCAGATGGAACTGCATGCATTTTACTCCTAAAAAGATCTAACGGGTCCGAGGACAGATCGAGGAAGGTTGCCGGGGCCGTCCAGTGATCGTTCTGCAGCGAAGAGGTTGCTGGCACTCGAAGCGGGTTTGGCGCGACCTTCTGTCCGGAAAAGTCATACCGTGTTTCGCTGGTAGCCCCGGTACCCGGGCAACAAGAGCATCATGAGGGCCAGGCCAAACATGAGAACGCCGAACAGCATAATGCCCAGACCGAAACCGCCAGTGGTTTCCGCCAACCATCCAAAGCCAAGCGGAACTGATGAAGCGCCCAGCGAGTACATTGCGAACATCACTGCGAAGATTGTCGCAAAAGCTTCGCGAGGAAAATATCGGCTCACCATGAACCCGAGAAAGTCAACCTCTGCTCCGACAGCAAGGCCAATCCCTACAGCCGCAAGAAGATATGCCAGCGGGGTGCTGGCGAAATACAAGATGAAAAAGCCCGCCGTTGTTACAAACAGGACGGTCAACATGACGTAGGGAGCGAAGATTCTGTCGATCAGCAGGCCGATGAAAAATCGTCCGCCAATCAATGACGCGCCTAGGATTGATTGGTACAGCGCTGCATTGGCAACTGTTTCTCCCCGGTCCTGGAGGATGGGGACAAACATTGTGACGCTAGTTACAAGAATCCCGCCAGTAAGCAGTGCAAATAACGCTAAGAGCCAACCATTTCGTTGGTTGAAAGCAAGACGGATTGCTTCACGTCGTCCTCCCGAGCGTTTCGTTCGCATCTCCCGTGCATGTCGGTGCTCGCGAAGGAGGAGTGCCGCGACCGGTATCATGAGGACGATCACTGCTAGGCCAAGGACGGATATTGCCTGCCGCCAGCCAAATTCAGCTGTCATAAGTGCGGTCAACGGTGGAAGAATGGCGGCGCCCACGCCGACCCCTGCCATGGTAGCCCCCAAAGCCAGGCCCCTGTGACGGTCAAACCAGCCGACGACAATACTCGAAAAAATCGGGGGAAGTGTGCCACTTCCAAGAAAGCCAATCGCTGCAAACAGCAAATGCATCACCAGCAGATTGCCTGGCAACAACGACAGTGCAAAGAAACAACCGGCAAGAAGGGCCGACGAGATTAATACGGTAAGCCTACCTCCACGGCGGTCGGCGAACATGCCCCAGAGAATTCCCCCAGCGGTGGAGGAAAAGCTAAATGCAGCAAAAAGTGTCGACGCTTCTAATGCACCCCAGCCAAACTCCGCACTCATCGCCGAGATCAGCACTCCATAGGAGTAAACCACGAGCACACCGACGCTAAGCAATAACCCCCAGAAAGCGGCAAAGACTACCAGCCAGCCCTTTTTCGAGTCCATCTCTTCTACATCGAGTGCGTCACTAACGGGCGACATCGCATACTTCGGCATCGTGCGGGGCCTGTCCTTCTACTTCGACGGCCGTTGGTCCGTAGCGGATGATGTATCCCTCGATCAGATCGGACTGGCCATATTTTCATGACGCGCTGCTCTGGACCCTGTATCGGAGTCGATCATGCATCATGCTCCCGGCAGCGTTTCAGCACATCTAATCGCCAGTCTGCAACAAAATTCTCGTTCTTTGGGAAAAATGCTTCAACCGTGGTAGGTGGCAACTTTTTTGGCACTCAAGAAGCTATTTGCCCCTTTGTGAGGCTTTCTCTAGGTAATAGTGATGGAAATTCCGCAGTTTTGCCGACGCAGGGGGTCTGATTGAGTACGGTTGACAAGGCACTCAGCCTACTGTCCATTTTTACGGCAGATAAGCCGCAATGGACGGTCGAGGCCGCCGCTGAGAGGCTCGGTGTACCTGCCAGCACCGCCTATAGATACTTTCGTAGCCTCACCAGCGCAGGTCTCATATCGGACTTTTCTGCCGGACGTTATGTCATAGGGCCAGCAATTATCGAACTCGACCGGATTGCCCGTCGTACCGATCCGCTTATTGTCGCGGCGCAACGCCCCATGGACGACCTCAAGCTAGCGGCGCCAAAGGACAATGTAATTCTACTTTCACGGTTGTTCCGAACCTGCGTGATGTGCGTAGACCAGAGAACGCGGGGCGACCATGTGATGTCACTGAGTTTTGAACGCGGTCGACCGATGCCGCTATTTCGCAGTTCTGTTTCCAAGGTTATCCTTGCCAATTTGCCTTCAAGAACTCTCAGCCGCATTTATGACGACGAGCGATCCGCAATCGCAACAGCTGGACTAGGGGAAGACCTATACGAATTTCGCGCGGCTTTGCGTGAAATTCGCCGGGCCGGATTTTACATTTCTCACGGTGAAGTCGATAAAGGAGTGGTCGGCATCTCAGCTCCGGTGTGTTCGCCGGATGGTGACGTCTTTGCGAGTATCTCGCTAGTCGTTCCCGAAGGTACAATGTGCGCTGATGAGTTGAGACGTTCTTCACAACTCGTAGTGAAAACGGCCTCCGCAATTTCCGCTGCGCTCATGGGATTCGCAGAGCCGAGCAATCACAACTTCTCCAATGTATCATCGTTTGGTCCAGAATCGAATTTCCTTGAAGACTAGGGCATCGGACCATCAATGGAGTTCTAGAGAGGTTTCGCGAGCGAAGGATTTTCCTCTTGTTTTCGTACGGCAATGGGCGGCGACTTCATCAGAAAGCTGATCGCCGAAGTGGACATTACCCTGGTCGAGATCCAGGCGCAATTGGCCGAGCGTGGCGCTCTGATCGGCATCGGAACGGTGCAGCGCTTCTTTGCTCGGCACGGGATCTCGCGTAAAAAAGGAAGGGCACGCGATCGAGCATAACCGGCCCGACGTCCTGAGGCAGCGGCAGCAATGGTTCGACGGGCGGCTCGACTTCGATCCGCAACGTCTCGTGTTCATCGCCGAGACGTGGACCGCTCGCAGTATGACCCGCAGCCATGGCCTCTGGCCGAAGGGCGAGCGACTACGCATGGGCTTTCCGCATGGTCATCGCAAGACAACAGCGCTGGTGGCTGGCCTGCGCATGGTCAGGATGGCGCTCGACGCGCTGATCAACGGCGACTGGTTCGAAGCCAACGTGACGCAGGTCCTAGTGCCCGAGCTGGGCCCCGGGGACATCGTCATCGTGGGAAATCTCGAGCCACAAGCGCGTCGCTGCAGAGCAGAGGATCGAGGCGGCCGGAGCCCCCCGGCGCTTCCTTCCGAACTAAAACCTCGACTTCAACCCGCTTGAGAAGGCGTTCTCCGAGCTGAAGGTCAAGCTGCCCAAAGAGGGCGAGCGCACCGTCCACGGCCCCGGCGAGATCTGTCGGCAGGCTCTTCCAGCCAAACGAGTGAACCAACTACTTTACATCATACGGATATGAGCCGTGCCGTGACCCCCAACTTTCCTCCAGCTGGGATTAGAGCCGAGCCGCGTTT
>NZ_JAVAMS010000013.1 GCF_030730945.1 Aurantiacibacter poecillastricola | reverse complement strand
AAAGTTGAGGGCGCAGTTTCAAATGGGGTTGCCGCTGGATGCTGGTCTGCAGGCTGCATGGCACAACTGATGATTCTGGCGATCCCAGTTGCTCTAGGTCTGTTTCTATTGGGGCTAATATTCGGGTAAAGGCCGATGCGAGCCCCCTCCATAACTGCTACGATGTGAGCGTGAACCACTCGTCCAGAAATTTATCTACAGAAGCCGCAAACAATGTCAGCGTATCTTTGAGATTTCCCACAATAATACCGTGACTTACAAGGCTTTCATATTTCATTACGAAACCGTCAGTCATTGGAATTAACGTGCCAAGAAAATTCATCGAGTTCCAGTGGTTGGCGAATGCTACGCCGCCCTGAAAATTATCTTCTCGTAAGCGATAGATGAGCTTTAGACACTGATTGTGAATCATGGCCATAAACAGAATGCGTCCAACTGTAACAGTTAAGACGGGAACACCATTTTCCCGCCCTTCGATGCATTCAATGCCGATTTTTCTAATTGTCTTATCAAGTGAACTCAAATCTTGCGTCTGGATAAACGTATTTTCCAATTTATATACCCTTCACACTACTTTGGCCAACGACTGAAATAAGCTTTTTTACTGCGTCATCGGAATATGAAAGCAAGTCTATTATCGTTTGAAGCGCTGCGCCATGTCGCGCTGGAACATGCGTTTTTATGATAGCGCTCGGGGGTTCATCATTGGGCGTTACGTTGAAAATTTGGACACTTGCGTTAAAATCGACGACCTCCTTCGGGGTCAATGTCCGCGTGAGCCCGATCATTCGCACTATATGAAAATACCCGCCCCCGAATCCAACTGCAGAGACTACTCCTGCTTGGTTCATGCGGACGCGTTCCATCGGGACACCAAGGATTTCGACGGGCGGCCTGTCTTCAATAGAATAACCGGCCTGTGCTAGGTGAGGCTTCAGGCCGTTCAGATCTCGAATGATCGTGGGAGGCGGACTAGCTTCGGGCTTGCCGAACAATGACTTGAAAATCAGACATCTCCATTTTCCGGAAGTTTCTATATATTAACTCGATCAGGTGGACGTACCCGTCAGCAGAGACTGTGTGCCCCTCATCGCGGAACCGTCAAGCTCAACGAATTCAAACCGGTGAAATCCGTTTCATGCAGCTGGGAATACGGCGTGATAATGACCCGGCTTACGCCACCGCCTCCAGCCCACTACGCTGGATAATCGACAACAGCCGCAGTGCCGGGCCTCCCGGCTTCTTCGCTCCGCGCTCCCAGTCCGACACTAGGTTCTTCGACACGTTGAGATAACGAGCGAACACCGGCTGCGAGACATGCTCCGCTTCGCGGATAGCCTTGATCTCGTCCGGTGACAGGACGGGCGCAGGCGCAAGGCAGGCCTCGTCAAACTCGCGCATGGTACGCTTGTCGATGCTGCCCGCGTCATGGAGGCCTTCCATCATCTCGTGGACTGCGGCCATCGCCTCGCTCTTGTAGGTCTTTGCCCTAGCCTTGCTCATCGTCTTTCACCTCGACCAATCGGCCTGCTTCAACTTCCGTTTCGATCTGGTCTTCGCCCAGTTCCAGCATGATGCTGGCCGCTTTGCGATAGACCTTCAGTTCCGCCGCACTCAGGTTCGCCTTATCGCTCTTGGCGAAGGCAAACACGAATATGACCCGCTCGCCCGAGCGGAAGATCAGGATCGAGCGATAGCCGCCCGACTTGCCTCCGCCCTGGCGCGCGATGCGCTGCTTGACGAGGCAGCTGCCAAGATCGGCATCGATCAGGCCGGCTTCGGCCCGATGCACGGCATCAGCAAGCGTGGCATCGCTGATCTTTTCCTTTGCCGCAAACTTGGCGAACCAGCGGTTGGCGTAGATGCGGATGCGCGGGTTCTCAGTCATGCAGCAATGGCCCGCTATCATACATAGTGTTATGGTTCAATGAATATGAACCGCTCATGCTGCGCTCGATCAGGTCGCCGATACGCTGCGCTGCCTCGATGACATGACCATCGTCAAGGTGTGCGTAGCGGGTCGTCGTGCGCACATCGGCATGACCGAGCAGCTTGCCGATCATCGGCAGGGTTTCGGAATGAGCGGCGGCATGGCTGGCAAAGCTGTGCCGTAGATCGTGGATGCGGACGCCGGGAAGGCCTGCCTCGTCGCGCAGCTTGCTCCACAGATTGCCAATATCCGTGATCGGTCGCTGGGTGGCCGGATTCCAGAACACGTAACGCTGCTTCTCCCGGCGCGGCAGGGCGTGCAGTATCGTCGCTGCCGCTTCGGCCAGCCAGACCGTGCGCGGGCCGGTCTTGCTGTCGGTGAGAAGCAAGCGCCTTCCCCGCACCTCGTTCCATTTGAGGCAGGTGATCTCCGACTTGCGGCAGCCGGTCAGGATCAGCAGGCTGATCGCAGCGCAATGCAGTGGGAAGGTCTTGCGGTGGCGGTCGATCACTTCGCCAATCCGTCGGAACTCCTGATCGGACAGGAAGCGCTCGCACTTCCGCCCCTTGTTCTTGCGGATGTAGAGGCACGGGTTCGAGCCTTCGGGCCGCACGCCCCATTGCTCGGCCTTGTTGAACATGGCGCGAAGGATTTCCCCGCAACGATTGGCAGCACCCGGGCCGCCCGTGTTGGTGATCCGGTTGAACCATTCCTGCACATGGCGTTCCTCGATCTCGTCGAGGAACAGCCCTTCGAATGCCCGGTCGAGGTATTTCCGCTTGTAGTAGCGATGGGTGTAGAGCGTTGAAGGCTTCCATCTCGGCGACACGCGCTCCCAGTAGGTTTTCAGGAAGTCGCGGTAGGACGGAACCTTGCGCAACCGCTTGCGCTCCTCCGCCGGATTGTCGCCAGTTTGGGCGCGCAGCAGCACTCGGCGCGCCACATCCATCGCCTGCACGCGGCTCAGCACCTTGGCGTTGCCGATCGTCACCGTGCGGGTGCGCCCTTCCATTCGCGCCTGGACGATATAGACCTTGCGTCCGCTCGCATAATGCCGGGTGCCAAATCCCGGCAGTTCGCGCGTCCAGCACGTCTTGCGCAGCTCACCCAGGCCACTGCACTTGCCGATCACATGGAGCCGGAGACTGCCCAGTTCCTCGGCGACGATCCCACGCAGGGTCAGCGCGTTCATTGCTCCACTCCGATCAGGCGCGCGATAGAGCCGGATACGCGCTCGGCGGCATCGGCGACGATCTCGTCGGACAGGTGCGCGTATCGGGTCGTCGTTTCTGCCAGCGCATGGCCCAGCAGCTTGCCGATGACCATGAGCGAGATGTTGTCCCGGATCGCGACCGAGGCAAAGCTGTGGCGCAGGTCATGTAGGCGCACATCCGGCAATGCTGCGCAATTGCGGATTTTCGACCAATGGATGCCGAGCGTGATCGGCTTGTCGGGATTGCGGAACGAGGGAAACAGCAGGCCGGTTGCTTTCCGGTCTGGGAGCGAATCAATCACATCGATAGCCTGCCGGTTGAGATAGACGATCTTCGCTCCGGTCTTGCTATCAGGCAGCATCAGGCGCGGTTCCTGAACCCATTCCCAGCGCAGTTGCTCGATCTCTCCGCAACGTGCGCCGGTGAAGATCAGCAGGCGGATCGCCGTGACATAGAGCGGCTGCTCCGCCTCGTAGTCCCGCAATGCCGTGGCTAGCCGCGCGTATTCATGTGGCGACAGAAACCGCTCCATCGGTTTGCGCTTGTAGCGCGGCGTGCCCTTGCAGGGATTGGAACCACGGGGACGCAAGCCTAGGCGCTCCGCGTATCCCATCATCACCGAGAACACCGGCAAGGTGCGGTTGAACACGCCGGGGCGTTCGACAAAGCTGTCGCGCCAGAACAGGATGTCGCCCTTCGCCAGATCGTCGACGCGCCGATCGCCAAACGCACCGAGGATTTCCTTGAAGATGGCGCTCTCGTTGCGTTTGCGGGTCGAAGGCTTCCAGTGCCGCGCGTAGTCGGCCCAGAAGCGTTCGGCGTAGTCGCGCAGCAAAGGTGCATCGCTCTTCTGCGCAGCGCGGGCCTTCTTGCGCGTCGGCAACCCATCGAGAGTGACCTCTGCCAGCTTCGCCCTCGCGAGGCGGCGGGCTGTGGCGGGTGAGATGTCGCGGGAGGTCCCCAGCGAAACCCGCCGCAGCTTGCCGCGCTGGCGGAACAGCACGAACCATGTCCGCCTGCCGCCAGGATTTACCCGCAGGCCAAAGCCCGGCAGGTCAACATCCCAATACTCGCGGATGCGCTTGCCCGGTTTGCGTCGGACGATGTTGCCGTTGAGCCTAACCCGGTTGGACGGCTTTGCCTTTTCACCACTCCCGCGCCCCTCACCGGATCGTGTTGCGGCATGATTCGTGGCTTCATTCGCTGGTAGCAGATAGCCATTTGCTTGCATTGACTTGCTCCTCTTTGTAGAGGAACAACTTCGCGTAAACTATTGCTTAACAATCTCTTTCTGCCGCATGGCGGCGTACGGTGTGCATCTCATCCCCAATTGCGCGGGTGGTGACCAGTGACCTCGGCTGTTCTGTCTCAAGGGTCATTGCCTTCCCTTACCTCGGGAGCGTGAGCAACCCTCTCCATTGACCAATGACAGCGAGCGGCAGTGCCCTGTCGCCCTTGCAAACAATAGACCGCACCTGCGCAAGAGGGACCGGCCAAGGACCACGTGTGGAGCGGCAGGAACGGGGTCTGTCGGTCCTGCCGCGCGCGCTGGTCCGACTCGGTTCCGGTGCGCAAGTGCGTGCGGGGCCCGGAAACAAATCAGGCCCCGCCCTCAGGAGCGCAGCACCGGCTGCGCGGGACAGAGCGCGTCCACAGCCCCGCTCAATTTCACGCCCCGTCTCCAACGCATGCGAGCATGAAAAAAGGGCGGGAACCGTCACCGGCCCCGCCCTTGTCGGCGCTTCAGTATTCGTCGAGCATGCCCCCATGTACCGTGTGCACCACGCGGTGTGCCAGGTGTGCCGGCAGGGCGTTGTAGTCACCCTCGTCGAGTGCGAAGTAACCGAGATCGCCGTCCTCGATGACGTGCTGGTCGAAGAAGCTGTGCAGTGCCCGCCGTTCGGCGGTGGCAAGTGCCTCGAAGTAGCTGTTCGAAGTGGTCTGAACCGTTGCAAGTGTAGCCATGATATCCTCCTGATTTTGTCGGGAAGCCGACAGGAGGTTGGCGGACGGGGATGCGGCCGCCGGGTCACAGGATCGCCCGCATGGGCGACCGCGAAGCGGCGGTGGGGGTAACGGTTTTGTCGGACCGTAGCGTCAGCGAAGGGGAGGCAAAATCGTGGGGCCCCGCCGTCCTTGACGCGGTGGTTGCAGCCCCGTCAGCATGTGTGTTCCGTGAGCCAGGACCCTCTCACCTTTCCTCCTGGCGCGAGGTCAGATTTCGTTTTCCTACATGCCTGGATCCGGGGCAGAGAGCGTGCGGGCTGCCGCCACAAGGGGATTATTGAAAGGACCCCCATATGCCATCACAACGAAGCGCGATTGCCGCATTGAAGAAACTCGAAGCCGACCGGGAAGTGCTCGACCAGCGGCAGCGTGAACTGGAAGAGAAGGCTGCCACTGAATTGGGCCAGATGCTGCTCGGCACAGGTATCGAGACCTTCTCGAAGAAGGCCATCAGGAAGGCCGGTGAACTGCTCGGCAAGCTGGGCGAAGAAGAAGGCCTGCGGCGGCTGGAAACAGCCCGCTCTGCTCCCGCTCGCGAGCCCCAGGCATCGTCCGGTTAGAACACAAAGAGGGGCGCTGTCCGGTCTGGACAGCGCCCCTCTGATGGGGATCGATGATGATGGATGTCAGTCGATCTCGGGAGCGTCGGTGTTGTCGTTCTCGTCACCCGAGCCGTTGCCGCGGCTGAGGAAGTCGACCTTGTCCGCGAGGATCTCGGTGCCGTAGCGCGTGACCCCGTCCTTGTCCTCCCACTGGGTGTAGTGGATGCGGCCCTGGACGCTGACCAACTGGCCCTTGGAGCAGTACTGGCCGACCGTCTTGGCGAGGCCGTTGAAGCAGGTCACCCGGTGGAACTCGCTTTCCTTGGCGGTGTAGCCGTTCTCGTCCTTGTAGGTCTTGCCATCCTTGTCGCGGGCGGGGCGATCGGTGACGACGGTGATCCCGGTGACATTGGTGCCGCCCTTGGTCTCGCGAGTGTCGGGATCGCGAGCGATGCGGCCGGTGAGGATTGCGATATTGGTCATGATAGTAGTCCTTCAGTTCCTCAAACCGAAGACCATCTCCGGCTTGCGAACATCCAGAAGAAGCAGGGCATGGGAGGACTGCACCGCAGGAGCGAAGCTCCAAGGGAAACCTGTTCATGACGGGTGGTGCGGGCAGGCGCGCGAAGCGCGACAACACGGCCGGAAAGGAACGGGTTGCTGTCCTCAGCTGACCTGGTTCAGGACTGTTCGCGAAGAAAGCCGGATGGGTATCGGGTGCGGATCTGAAGGTGCCGTGACCGGCGCTTGCAATCAGGCTTCGCCTTCGCCTTCCGATGCCGCCAGCAGATCCATGAAGTTGCGCGCGGCCTCCCGGTCCTCCTCGTTTTCGAACGCCACATCGAGATCGGGGGCGGACCCGAACATGTGCAGGAACGACCACAGTGCAAAGCGCTTGCCTCGGTCCTCCTCAAGGCCGAGATCGACCCGGCAATGCTCGATGCCGGCTGACAACGTGTCGGGAGCAACCCCGGAGAGGTCGGTGGTGGCAAAGTAGCGCTGCAGCAGATCGTCAAGTTGCATGACCAGTCCATAGTCGGCTCAGCGCCGAATGCACATCCAGGCAATTCAGATGAAGATGATGAAGGACCCCTCAGCCCCCAGGAGAAGTGCCCAAGAGGCCGCGACGATCGACCACGGTGATCCGCCGCGTCTTAGCATCGATCACCAGTCGTTCGGTCACGCCATTGCCCGGGAAGGCGACAACGTAGCGTGGATTGAGCGAGAGCATCTGCTCGTTGCGCTTGAAGCCGGCGCGGGCACCGAGGCGACGATCGAGCGAGTAAGTCAGCTGCTGCACTTCGCGGCGCTCGGCCCAACTCGCTGCCAGACGATCGGCACCCTTGCCGTCGCCGCCATGAACCAGGTAGAGATCGGGAACCACATCGCGAACCTTGTCCAGCGTCGCCCAGATATTGTCGGCATAGGCGCGCGCGTCTTCAGCGTTCTCGAAGCTCTGACGACCACCGGCAAAGACGATTGGAGTTCCTTCCGGAATCAAAGCATGACGCCGGTTCTCTGCGCGTGCGCGGAGGAAGTCGCGGGCATCGATCACGGCCGATGTGAGGTTTCGCGAATGGCTCGTGCGCGAGCCGGAAACGGGCTTCCACGATGAACCGGTCTCGTCGCGGTAGAGTGCTGCCGCAGCCTCGCGCATCTGCTCGAAGGCCAGCATGCTGGCTTCGGCAGCCTGTGCACGTTCGACCTGCTCTTCCAGATTGCTCGAGTGCACTTCGGAGCCATCGGCTGATGCGAGGAGGACCCGGATCTCGTCGCTGGCCCGGTCGAGCTGAGCGGACTTCCGACTGACGGCACGGTGAAAGAGATTGACCATGCCCCAGGCAATATCCTCGGCATCAGCTTCCAGGGCCGTGTCGGAAAACATCGCGAAGAGGTCGGACCATACGGCACCAAGCGTCTGGTCGATCGCATCCTCGCAGGGAAAGTCGGTCTCGTTGAAAGGGGCTGGCCTGATGCTGAGGCCTGAAAGGTCGAGGCCGCTCAACTGATCGATGAAGCTGTCGTACATGGGGTGTCTCCTGATCGCGGGGACAAGGAGAGGAGGCACCATTGCCTCGGGCCTGTCCGCCGGAGCCCGATCAGGGCCGGGAAAAGGGGCAAGGCGCACCGCGTAGCGGGAAACCTGCGGCCCTAGGCTGGCGCGGGCAACACGGGCCGACGGGCCGCAGGTTGCGGCGCGCCCCGACCGGCCCAAGGGCCTCTCCCGGCGGACAGGGATGAGGCAGGATCAGGACCCGGTGGCGCAAGCGGATCGGGAGCGCTCGAAGATCGCTTCGCCATTTGAGAACCGCCCGACCAGGCACAACTCACCAACCAAGTCGATGAACCTACCCGAGACCTGGCCAAGCCAGTGCCGTGCTCTCGCCGTTCGTGGGTTGTAGAAGTCGGCCTCCCAGTACCGCGCATCGTCGCGTTCTGCGAGCCAGATCGCGGCAAGGCCGCAATAGGTCGATATGCCGCAATCCGCGAAGGCATTGCGCAGGAGGATACGGTCCTCGCGGCCGCGCCATCCCTCGAAGCGCTCGAAGGAAGGAAAGGCCGCCTTCGTGGTATCGATGACCTCGTCGACTAGGCACTCGTAGGCCCAGTCGACATCGTCGTCTTCGCCGTCATCAAGCAGGCGAAAGGCCACCACGGAGCCGGTTGGATAGCTGACGGAACGTCCCATCTCATTGCTCCTCAGGCTGCATCAACGAGATCGATGTCGGTCTCGCTTTCGTCGGATTGGTGACCACCAAGGTCAAGTAACAGGCTGGCCGCTTCCTCGGCCTTGGCCGCAGCGGTCAGGATCGCGCGCTCGTCCGATTTGAGGATCTGGAGCCAAGACGCGATGTAGCTGGCGTGATGGTCGAGGTGGGTGACTGGAAGGCCCAGTTCGGCCCCAAGAATTGCTGAGGACAGTTCTGCGATCAGTTCTTCGGCAGCATAGGCGTCGCTGCCGAAGCGGTTCTTAAGATCGCGGTCGAGCCGCGAAGAATGACCCGTCCAGTGCGACAGCTCGTGGGCGAGCGTTGCGTAGTAGTGGTCATAGGCTTCGAAGAGTTCGGCTGGCGGCATGGTGACCCGGTCACGCTGCGGCTCGTAATAGGCCTGGGCTCCATGATGCCGCAGGTCAGCGCCGATCTCGGCGAAAAAGGTATCAAGCCGCTCTTCGCGTCCTTCGGGCTCCAGCGCGGCAATGAGTGGCTTGGGATGGTAGAACTCGGGGAGGCCGTCGCACTGGTCGGCATTGAACACGGCATAAGCCTTGAGGACGCGCCGGTTCTCGGTGTCAGCTTCGCCTTCGGCGTTCTCGACCTCCTTAGTGTAGCTCTTGTAGAAGATCGCGATGGTCGATTTCTCACCCTTGCGGACCTGTCCGCCGAGCGCCTGACATTGGCGGTAGGTCATCCAGTAAGGCGAGGCGTAGCCGCAGCCATCGGCCACCATCCACAACCAGAAGGTGTTCATCCCGCGGTAGGGCGTCCCACAGCTCCGCAAGGGCCGCGAGACCGGCACACCGCGCCACGGCTTGATCCAGGGCTTTGTGCCTTGCTCTAGCTTCTCGATGATTGCGGCAGTGATGCGCTGAGCGGGCGATGTCGAAGCAGTGCGGCGGGAATTGGTCATGGGAGTTCTCCTGATCGCCGGGACGGACATGCCCCGGCTCAGGAAGAGCAAAGCTCCCTCCCCTCTAAGGGGCGACGGTTATACTCTCTCCATTCAGATCTGGGGTCACACGCGAGCCTCCAAAAGCCCGACGTTCCGCCACACTGGCACAAGCGATTTCCTTCAGCTTTCAGTACCTTTCAGCAACTTGAGCTTTCACGTCCATCGCGGATGTCCTATCTAATGTCAGGATATTCTGCTAATATATTGACATTGTCAGAATATACACGTAATGGTCCGTCGCAGGAGGACGGGATGACCGACGGCCCATTCAAGAATTTGAAGCTCGACAGTCGCTCAAGGCGGTTTGCGGAAGCTGTACAAAATGAGGCTGAAGATCCGGACTGATCCGCGACCTGCAGAGTTATGGTGCGGATGGGCAGCTTGATCTCGATCCAAAGGGATCAATCAAGGGTATCTTCGAAAAGCACGATAAGTCGGAATTTTCGGATGACCTCCAACGTGAAGTCGCCATGAGGCTGCACGATGGTGAGAGCTCTCGCGATGCAATCGACAAGGCTTTGAACGCATGTGTCGAAACCAATATCGGCAAGACGCTCACCCGTATTCAGGAAGCTGGGCTAGAGGCGCACCGGGAAGGCCCGATGCACAGAGACCAGCTCGACCGTCTCAATGAAGGATTGGGCGAAGTCTCGAAGAGCCTTGACCGTGCGCGCATTCAGGAGGCCGTGAAGAGCTGCGATAAGAACGCGTTCAAGCTGGACCTAAAAAAAAGAACCGGTCTCGATGACCCAATTCTGTGATTGTAATGAGTGAATTTTCTAAGTTTTCTGAACGTGACCTAACCATACTTGAGGCGGGGCAAGCGGTTCCGCGTCGAGGCGCGAAGGGGCGCGTTTATGCGACCATCGGCTCAGAGATTAAGTGCGATAAGGACATCTTTGACAGCTACTGCCATGAAGGCTGGAGCAACATTCATCACGACCTGTTGATTGTCTGCGCGGCCGTCGAATTTGCAGATCGCCGCTGGGGACGCGGCAGTGCACATTGGGCACGGCACTTTCATGTGACTGTGCCCGTGATTGAACTTGCGACCTGGCAGGATGCGACTGTTCAACAAGGTCTTTGCGATACCCTGCGCCATCTGACTGGTGACGAGTGGCGTTTTAGCTTCGTGCGCCATGAGGGCGCAGCAACAAGCAAGCCGCGACAAGGCCCGCTATTCCCGAACCAGCAAAAGGCGTTCGCCATTGCGTACAGCGAAGGCTTGGACTCGCTAAGTGTTTCGGGCCTCTACAACGAGAATGACACTGCCGTGAGCGTGCGTGTGTCGAAATTCAAGCAACGCCTGCGCAAAGATGAGCGGCCGTTCGACCGCCTGCCCTTTGATGTGAAGGTGAAGCCGAATCCCGAGAACAGCGCCCGTTCGCGTGGTTTCAAATTTGCGGCGGTGATTGCAATCGCCTCGCAGCTGTCAAATGTCAGCCGGATCATTGTGCCTGAAAGTGGACAGGGCGCTCTGGGGCCTGTGTTGCTCCCCCTGCTCAACATCTATCCAGACTACCGGAACCACCCGACTTTCTTCAGAAAGATGGAGCGCTTCATAAAGGCGTTGCTTGGTATCGATCTCACCTATGAGCAACCGCGCCTCTGGCATACCAAAGGGCAGACCATCGCGGCGTTTTTGCAAAGGCCAGGCGTAAAGCCCCAGCACGTGATTGATACCCGCTCGTGCTGGCAGCAGCGGGCAAACGTGCGCGTGGGAGGGAAAGTACGCCAATGCGGCATTTGTGCGGCGTGCCTATTGCGCCGGATGAGCTTGCACGCCGCCGGCGTTGTCGAGCCACCCGAGAATTATGCCATTGCCAATTTGCGGGCCGCGCGATTTAGTGATGCCCTGCCGAAGCAAAACAGCTTCAGGGCCACCAACACCCTTTACGATTACGGCTATATGGGCGCGCGGCACCTGCAACAACTGGCCGATTTGGCCAGTGTGCCAGATACCGCCCTGAAGCCTCACGCATTCCAAATCGCTGAAGCCGTTGGATCGTCAGTAGATGACGTGACCGGCCAGCTTAGGGACATGCTCGTGCAACATTCGAAAGAATGGGCAGCATTCGAGCAGGACCAGGGCGAAGAGAGTTTTCTGCAACTATGGACGAAGGGAGGTCGCCATGACTGATCTAAACGAGCTGACCGCACAAGAGATCGGTCGCCGCCTTCGCCTTGCCCGCGAAAGCGCAAAAATCCGTCAGGACGAAGCAGCCAAGGTAATTGGCATGTCTCGCCCCACCCTCGTTTCAATTGAAAAGGGGGATAGGCGGGTTCGTATTCAGGAGCTTCAGGCGCTTGCGAACCATTATGGGGTATCGGTGAATGCCCTGCTGCGCCGCGAGGCAGTCCATACTGACCTTGTGCCACGCTTCCGCCGACTGCGGGAAACCGAGGATGAGCATACCGGCGAGGCAGTGCAACTGCTGAATGATCTCGTTCGAGCTGAGGTTGAGTTGGAGAACATTCTCGGCATTGAGCGGCCTAAGAATTACCCGCCCGAAAGGGGCATCAACACTGGCGATGTCGTCGAATTGGCAGAACAGCACGCGCAAGAGCTGCGCGACTGGCTCGGATTGGGCTCTGGCCCAATCGCCGATATCTTCAGCTTGATGGAGTTGGATCTCGGCATCCGACTCTACCAGCGACGCCTGTCGAAGGGTTCGAAGGTGGATGCGCTCTTCACCTACGACCAAACTTTGGGAGCTTGCATTCTCTTGAATGCGAACTTCCCACTGGAGCGGCGTATTCAATCCGCAGCTCACGAGCTGGGGCATTTCGTTGGCACTCGTCAGGCGCCAGAAGTTCTGGAAGAAAATGAGAAGTTTCAGTCACGCGAAGAGCGATATGCTCATGCGTTTGGGCGCGCCTTTCTCTCACCGCGCAAGAGCTTTGAAGCGGCGTGGCGTCAGCTCACCGCTGGCTCTGAGATTACCCGCAGGCCAATCATCGTACAGGCGCGCCATTTCCGCATTTCACGCGAAGCTTGTGTGAGGAGGCTGGAAGAGCTCGGACTTGTTAAGCGGGGAGCATGGGACAAGCTGAAAGCCCATGGTGGCATTACTCCCGCACAGGTGCGTGAAGTGCTGGGCGATGCTTCAAGTAAGCCCGACCCAGCAAAAGATGATGCAAACCGGCCGGTGTCCCATCGCATGAGCTTCATGGCCTACACCGCCTGGAAACGCGATCTGATGTCGGAAGGACAACTGGCCGAGCTTCTTAAAATCAAGCGGCTAGAGCTGCGCGCTCTGCTCGATCAAATGGAACTTGAGGAGAGCGAAACGGATGACCTGTTTAAGCTCCCTCTCTGATACGCTGATCCCATTAGTCCCCGATACGAGCGTGCTGATCAATCTGCACGCTTGTACGTTTGGCGAACAGGTGCTTCGGGCCATTCCAAACGACATTGTTCTGACTGAAACGGTGGTTACGGAACTCAACCATGAAACTAGTCACGCCAATGGCGAGAACGGGTTCATCCAACGCCTGATATCGGAGAACGTCGTCAAGGTCGTCCAGATCGATGATGCAGCGGCTCGTCTTTTTGAGACGATGATCCGTTCTCCCGGTTCGCTAGATGACGGCGAAGCAGCTACGATTGCAGTGGCGGTGTCACAGGGTTTTCTGCCCGTTGTCGATGAGCGAAAGGGTCGGGCACGAGCCCAAGACCTGATGAACGGCCAAGCCCCCGCTTGGTCGTTGGACCTTTTGGTGCATCCAGCGGTGCAGATTGAGCTCGTCGGTGACGGGTATATCGAGGCCGTCTATCTCGCCCTTCGAGAAGGTCGAATGAGGATTGATGATGAGCGCTGTGAGGCGGTTGCAAGGTTGATCGGATTTGAACGCGCCGTCGCGTGCAATAGCCTTCCGGGGTTCAAGAGTCGGAAGGGTTCTTGGGAAGCCAAATGACCAGCATTCTTGCGTGCTCTTCCCCAATCGATGATGTGGACGAAAGGGCAGCTTTGCTTCTCGTTCTTTCCCAAACGAGACGGTCAGCAAGTGGCCCAAAATCTTACATTGAAAAGGCGGCCCGTCCCGGAAGGGACGGACCGCCCGCCGAGTGACCTGGACCTGTCAGGAGGGGTCAGGCAGCCTGCTCGGCAATCTCGTCAGTTTCTACTGTGTTGACCGCTTCGTCTTCTTCGTGGTCGGACAATTCGCCTTCTTCGGAACCGGCGAAACGCATGATCGGCGGAACCCAAGCCTGCGCCCGCTCCTTGACCTCAGACTCGCCAATGAAGTTGCCGGAGAAGATGCGCTCGGCAGCGCTCGCCAATTCGGCCTTCTTCGATGCAGCGTAGCGACTGACCAGTTCGGGACCACCGGCAGCATCGAGTGCCTCGAGCGTGCGGGCCTTGGCCACGCGGTCGAAATAGTTGGCCGCCGTGGGACGCCACCAATGCGCGGTCTCGATTTCCAGGAGCGAGCCCAGAGCCTCATGCATTGGCACCGAGCGCTCGCCTTCGCAGGCCAGGCTCGCGACAAGCGTGCGCGAGACGACATGACCAAGCCAGGCCGAGCGCCCCTTGTCGGATAGTGCCCGGAACCTGGCAAACCGCTCAACATCGCTTTCGCCAGAGCGCCAGCTTTCATCGAGCGACCCGGCAAACTCGGCCAAAGCAGCACTCGCGGGCGCATCCTTGGCCTCGAACCCGGTGACCGGGCCGGACGCGACAGAGCCGACAAGCGTCGACGCCTTCTTGGCGCGCCAGTCGTGCCCATCGGCATCGGCGAGCGTGAAGACCATGAAGTCGAGCGCCAGTGCCGGATCGTTGGCGAGGTGGATGGCGAGGATATCGCGGCGCTGCATTGCAAGCTCGTCGAGCAGGCGCTGGGAAAGCGAGCTCCCCTTGGGCTTAGCCGCACCGCTCTCTTCAATGGCCTCGACCACGCCTTCGTCAGCAATAACTTCGGTCTCAGTGTAGAACTGCGGGACCAATGTCGGTTCGCCATTGCGCGAGAGGACGAGGAAAGCACCGGCTTCGGCTTTCAGTTCTTCGGCCAGCATCGGCGGACGATCGGTGAGGTCTCGCATGGCGCGATTGATCGCCATGAGTTCTTCGTCGGCCTTGGCCACTTCGTCCTCGTCGCTGTCCTCGTCTTCGAGAATAGCGGCGACACGGTCGTAGTCGGCTTCGAGTTCGCCAAGCTCCTGTGCTTCCATTTCGGTCATGGGCGCAGGTTCGCAAGGCAAACGATTGAGGCCGTCAACAAGGTCATGGCTGACATAGTTGCCAAGCGTCGGGCGCACCCAGGCAAGGCCATATTCGAGTGCGACCCTTTCTGCCGCTTCGTCCATGGCTTTGTGCGCGAGATCCTCGAGCAGCGCGACATCGATCCAGCTTTCACTGGCATCATCATCGAAAAGTTCGCGCTCGATCCGGCCACCCGCTGCGATGTAGGCATCGCGTCCGACGAGCACAGCTCGCGGATCGGAACCGCGCACCGTGGCATCGAGCACCATGCGGCGGATCGTGTCGGGCGTGATCTGGTACCAGGCATCCTGCAGTTCGGCATAGACATGCGCCTGGCGCTCGACGTCGGAAATCGCGCCGTAGGCCTTGGCCATGTCGAGCGTGATCGTGCCTTCGGCGAGGGCTTCGAAGACGCAGGGTGCGAGGCTTGCCAGGCGCAGACGTCCTTCGACGAACCGGACGGTGAGGCCGAAGCGGCGTGCCACGTCTTCGGTGGTAGCCCCTGCCTCGATGATCGCCGCGAAAGCCTGCGCCTCGTCGGCAGGGTTCATCGCGAGACGCTGGAAGTTCTCGGCAAGGCTGGCTTCGCGCACTTCGCTTTCCTCGCCTTCGATGACGAGGCAGGTGACCTCGTGGTTTTCGGGCAAGGTGCTTTCTTCTGCCAGTGCCTGCAGCGCGGCGAGCCGGCGACCGCCGGCCTCGACCTCAAACTTGCCGCGCTTGCCTTTGCGCACGACGAGGTTCTGCAGCAGGCCGCGCGCGGCAATGTCTGCCCGCAGCTGGAGGTCGGCCAGCACGTCGCTCGACTTGCGAACGTTGCGCGGGCTCGGGACGAGCTTCTTCAAGGGAATCGACTGGATCATGGGTGTTCTCCTGATGGAATGAAGGCGCAGGTGAGGATCACGAGGCCCAAAAGCCCAAAGGGCTCCCTCCACTCTCATTCTGAGATTGGGGTCTGCCCGTGATATCAGGCGGCAAGCGCGGGGAGGACCGACGAGGCTTTCGACACCGGGACGAACAGCCGCGTGCGGTAGCGGATGATCTCGGTGAAGCAGCCCTTGTCCTTGTACCAGTTGAGGCGATCCGGGGAGAATCCGGTGAGCTCAAGGCGCTGTTCGCCTCCGACCAGCGAGCGCTTCACGGTGAGTGGATCGTGGCTCGCGAGGCCCAGTGGTTTTCCGCTTGAGAGGACGAGGTCGCCGATCTGCTCTGCAGCTGGCCCGGTAACTCCGGAAAGGCCAAAGGTATCGGCAATTGCCGCGAGATCGACATCGAGCACTTCGCGCCCGATGATCGACTGGCCGTCCTCGGCAACGAGCCGCGTGACGCGGACATGATCGCCAGGGAGGCGCTTCCAGACTGGCAGTAGCAGTCCGGTGGCAAGATGGACGCGCTCGGTCACCGGTGACTTGGCCGCCTCTTCTTCCTCGGTCCGCCATGCGCTGGTGAACGCAGCGACGCCAATTTCTTCCCAGTGGCTCTCACCGAGTGCCTCAAGTGTCCAGTTCGCGGACTTGAGCGGGCGCAGCAGGCGGCGGCGTTCGATCACGGCGCCGTCATCAGCAATGAGGCGTCGGGCCGGAACCGACAGTGCGACCATGCCAGAGCGCGCATTGCGCATCGGGATCGCGTGCGGGCTGCCGATCTCGTGCATGCGTACGAGGCGGTGCAAGCGTAGAGGCCGAAGGTGCCTCGTTACTTCGAGCGAGACGAGGCGGGTCTCCGCTCCGGTCACGGGGTCTGTGCGCAGGAGTTCATCGGCGAGAACCGTGAAGTGATCGACCCTCACGGTTTCCAGTCCCTGGTCGAGCGTTCCGGCCTCGCGCGCGGCTTCGATCCGCGCCTCTACCAACCCGAGATATTCGTCGAATAGGGCGTTCTGCAGCGCGATCGGCAGCGCGAGTATGCGATTGAGCCAGCGCTGGATCGTGGGGAGATTGTCGGTCAGCCCGCCATCGGGGTTTTCGAGCCGGAGGCCGGTGCGCTCGACGAAGTTACCAAAGGTGGTGGCTTCGAGCTTGCCGTCATAGAGCAGCTGGAACCAGCGGCTGAGCGCGTCGCGCGCGTAGTCGCTTTCGAGATTGTCTGCCGGGTCGAACAGGTTCTGCCCGCCGGTCTGGCGCTGGCCGCGCGTCAGG
>NZ_JAVAMS010000012.1 GCF_030730945.1 Aurantiacibacter poecillastricola | reverse complement strand
CACGGGGTAGAGGGTACGCGCGAACACTTTGCAAAGATGCACGAGCTGAGCGGAGGGACGTTCAACCATGACGTGCAGGAGACATTCCTTGCCGACGACAATTGGGGAATGGTGGTCCACAATATGCGCGGTGAGCGCGAGGGCAAAAAGCTGGCAATGTTTGGTTTTGGGCTGTTCCAGTTCCGCGATGGCATGCTGGGTGCGCATTGGGAAAGCGTGGAAGACCAGAATGCCTGGGATGATTTCTGGTCCTGACCAGAACGCAATTCGGGTTTCGTTTTCAGCCCTCGCTGGCGGCGGTGCCTTTTTGCAGATCGCCAAAAGCTTGCGCCAGATTGCCTGACATGCGTTCAAGGACGCTGAGGCAAGTGTCGATTTCTGTCTGGTCAATGCCTGCCCCTGCAATCGCATTGATCTGGGCGGCATAGCCCATCAATTCGCTTTCCAGCGCGCGCCCGCGCTCGGTCAGCAGAATTGCAAATTTGCGCCGGTCATGCGGGTCTCGCTGGCGAGTCACCAACCCTTCCTGCACCATGGAATTGATCAGCGTGGCGGTGGTGTTCTCCGCCACATTGGTCATGTCGCTGAGATATTTCTGCGTGACGCCATCTTCATTCCACAAGACGCGCAGATAATACCAGTGCCCGGTTTTCAGCCCATGCTGTGACAGAAAGGCACTGAGCAGCCGGTCAAACCGGCGATGGGCGCGGCGCACCTGATAGCCCGCACTATCTTGCGGTTTGATATAACGGGGCTTGGCCGGCAAGATTTCTGGCTCCGCAACTTCGCTCTGGGGCAAAGCGCCCCTGCTGCCAGCCAGCATATTGCCATTTGCCGCGCAAAGGCAATCGGCCAGCCGCGCCGCCCCAACAGGGCAGCACGGCCGGATCAATCAGATCACGAATTCAGCAAAGGTTTCGGGCGCGAACATTTCTTCCACCGTCAGCTGCCGCGGTGAAAGGCCCTGTTCGTGGTGATAACGGGTAAAGGTCTCGATCACGTGGCGATTGGGCTCAACGCCATAGGGCCACCAGCTGTCGCCCATGGTCGCAATCGTGTCTTCCAGTGAGGCGACCTGCCATGGCAGCATGGTCTTGAGAGAAGCTGTGACCTTAAGCTGCTCATAGGTCAGCTGTTGCGCTTCCTTAAAGGCCTTGAACAGCGCCTGCGCAATCCAGCGGTTCTTTTCATAGGTTTCGCGGCGGATGGCCACCACATGCATGATCGGGAAGATGTCGGTCTTCTTGTAATAGGCCTTTTCCACCTCGACGAAGTCGGGGAACAGGCGGCGCACGTTTTCGGGCTCGCTGTAGAAGGTCGAGGGTGCGCGGGCGGTGTGGAGCGCGTCAATCTCGCCATCGGCCAGCATCCGGGTGAGCGTATCGTTAGGGCCGATCGGTTCCACCTTGAACTTTTCCGGCAGGTCCAGCTTCAGCTTCTCCTCGCGCCCCGGCGATTCTTCGCCGCCCGTCACATAGGTGACAGAGGATGGATCGACGCCATATTCATCCTGCAAGATGCCGCGAATCCAGACCGGCGCGGTCATCTGATATTCGGGCACACCAATGCGCTTGCCGACCAGATCAGACGGCTTTTCGATCCCGCTTTTGGTCGAAACGAAAATGCAGGAATGGCGGAAGAAGCGTGAAGGGAAGACAGGGATGGCGATGAAGGGGGGATTGTCGCGGCCCAGCGTCACGCAATAGGATGACATCGACATTTCCGAAACGTCGAATTCCTGAAACTTGGCCTGGCGGAAGAAGGTTTCCTCAACCTCCAGCGCCTGGAAGTTGAGATCGATCCCGTCGGGGCGGACCTCGCCGGTCTGCAGGGCTTCTGTGCGGTCATATCCCCAGCAGGCCATTGAAAGATTAAGACGGGTCATGTTGGATTTCTCTCCGAAGTTTTCAAAACGATAGGTTGTTGATGATAGCGCCGGGCGAGATTTCCTCTCCCGTGCGGCTCGATTCGAGCAGGGCCTCGCAGCAGGCCATGGTATCGACGCCCCAGCGGCCATTGTGGACCGGGGTAATTTCGCCGGTAATGGCGCCAACGAATTCGTCGATCACCTCGACACGCGGCAGCCGTGGCGGCGGGATGTCGATCACCTGCCGTTCGCTATTGCCATAGACGGTAATCTCAGTCGGCGTCACCTTCAGGTCGGCCTTGTCGCAGCTGACAAGCAGGTAGCCGAAATGCTCGTGATGCGGCGCGCGCGGCGGGCTGTCGGATTCGCTGCCCGGCCCATAAGTGCGGCTGACCTTCGCGGCGATCTCATCTTCCGGGCTCATATTGGCCAGCCTGCGGCGGGCGGCACCATAGGCCTGCGGATCCTTGTCAAAGCCCAGTTCGGAGATCCAGCCGACCAGCTCGTCGACATCGTAATGGGCATAACCGCTATAGGTCATGGTGGCCCATGCACCGCCTTCGAAGGTCATCAGGGCGGAGTAGGCCCCTTCGCTGGGCCGCTTCGGGTCCCAGTTCGCGGCGGTCGCCCGGATCGAGGAAACAGGCAGGCCGGCGATCCGCCGGACCAGATCGATCTGATGTGCCGCCTGACTATAGACCACGCCCCCGCCGCGCGATGTATCGAGTTCCTCCGGGCGGCGTGGACGATACATAAAGTCGGTGAAGTTGAAGGTGGTGATCATCCGGAAAGCGCCGAATTCGCCCGAGGCGACCAGCTCGGCGGCCTTCTGGATAGGTGCGTCGAAGCCATGGCTGGGCCCGACGATGATGATCTTCCCGGCTTCCTGCGCGGCTGCCTCCATCGCCATGCAATCCTTCAGGCCGATCGCCATCGGCTTTTCGACCAGCACGTGCTTGCCCGCGCGCACGGCAGCGATGGTCTGTTCGGCATGAATTTCATGCGGCGTGGCGATGTAGACGGCGTCGATCTCATCGAGCGCCAACAGCGATTCGAAACTGTCGCAGGCAATGGCGTCAAATTGCTTGGCAAAATGTTCGCGCGGTTCCGTCCGCAGCGAAAAGGCGGCGCGCAACCTGACCGCTGGATTATCGCGCAACGCCGGCAGGGTCAGCATAAATCCACGCCCAAGTCCCACAATTGCGAGGTTTACACTCGTCATAACGATTATTTCTGCCCGGTTTGCCAGCACAATCATAAGTGCTCTCTTGCAAAATGGAATACTTCGATATAGAAGCAATTGCAACCCGGCGAGACCGGTATGGAAAAATTTAGTCGGCCCTGCGGTGCAGCTGCGGGGCTTGCTGTTGAAAGGCAGGAGAGACTGGCGATGACACCTGAACAAAATGATCTTCTTTGCCGTGTCGAGGGCGATGCCCCGATGGGCACTTTGATGCGGCAGCACTGGATTCCTGCTTGCATGATCGAAGAAGTGGCCGAGCCCGATGGCACGCCGCTGCGCGTGCGCCTGCTGGGCGAAAACATGGTCGTCTTCCGCGATTCGGAAGGCAAGGTTGGCGCGCTTGACGAGCTGTGCCCGCACCGCCGCGCATCGCTGGTGTTCGGTCGTAACGAAGAATGTGGCCTGCGCTGCCTCTATCACGGCTGGAAGTTCGACGTGAACGGCAATGTCGTCGACATGTCGTCAGAGCCTGATGGTTCGCACATGCATTCCAAGATGAAGACGCGCGCCTTCCCGGTCATCGAGAATTCGGGCTTTGTGTGGGTTTGGATGGGCGATCCTGACAATGTCGCGGAATTCAACGCGCCCAACTGGTCGACCGCTGCCGAAGGCAAGATTTCGATCATGAAGATCCACGGTGCCTGCAATTGGGCGCAGATCCTGGAAGGTGCGATCGACAGCTCGCACAGCTCCAGCCTGCATTCCAGCAACATGCCGGCTGCGACCGATGTCAGCGGATCTACCGCGACCGAAACTGCATGGCTGCGGCCATCAGCAGACAAATCGCCGCGCATCGAAGTGGAAAAGACACCGTTTGGTTTCCGCTATGCCGCGATCCGCAAGCCGCTGGTCGATGCAGACAAGCAGGATTATGTGCGCACGACCTTGTTCATTGCGCCGTTCACTGCGGTGATCCCGTCAAACGATCAATACCACCTCAGCCAGCTGCTGATCCCGGTGGATGATGAGAACACCTATTTCTACTGGATCGCCTGGAGCGAAGACCCGGAAAAGGGCATCACGCAGGATGCGTGGCGCAAGTTCTGCGGTGCTGAAGTTGGCAAGGATGTGGAGCCTGTCACCTACAAGAAGGTCCGCAATTACGAGAATGGCTACCTGCAGGATCGCGCAGCCATGAAGGCAGGCGATTTCACCGGCATTTACGGCATTCCCTGCCAGGATATGGCGATGTGGGAATCGATGGGCAAAATTGCCGATCGCAGTGAAGACAATCTGGGCACCAGCGACAAGGCGATCTTCACCTTCCGCACCCAGATGTATCGCGCCGCGCAGGCTGTGGCCAAGGGTGAACCGGCCATTGGCACAGCAGGTGATGTATTGCCGCAGTCCAAGCTCATCTCTTTCCAGGGCATGGTGCCCAAGGGTGAAGATTGGAAAGAGCGGAATATCAGCGCTGAAGAACAGGCGCTGCGCGACAGCGCCAGTGCGTCCAAGACTGCGGCGACAGAGCCCGCCGAATGAATCAGCAAACAGGGCTTGTCTCAGGCCTTGATGCAGCAGAGCTTGATCGCTTCGTAACCGCCGCCCTTGCCGAAGATCTCGGCAAGGGCGGTGACGTTACAAGCGAGGTGACGGTGCCTGCTGCTGCGAGACTGAAAGCAGAAATTGCCACTCGGCAGGAAATCGTCCTGGCAGGCGTCGAACTGGCGGAAGAATTCTTCCGGCGGCTGGATGGCGATGTAGTGGTGGAGCGGCTTGCGCAAGATGGCGCAAAGCTGGCGCCCGGCACGCCAATCCTGCGGCTGGAAGGGGCAGGGCGACCCATGCTGACAGCGGAGCGTTCAGCGCTCAACACGCTGCAGCATCTGAGCGGTATTGCCACGCTGACGCGTACCTATGCCGATGCGATTGAAGGTACCGGCTGCACGCTGCTCGATACCCGCAAAACCATTCCCGGCCTGCGTGTGCTGGAAAAATACGCATCGCATGTCGGCGGGGCGACCAATCACCGCTTGCGCCTGGATGATGGCATCCTGATCAAGGATAATCACATCGCCATTGTCGGATCGCTGGAAGAAACGGTGCGCGGTGCGGTTGCGGCCAAAACCGGGCTGGAAGTGCAGGTTGAAGTTGACCGGATAGACCAGATCGAACCGGCGCTGTCTGCCGGGGCTGAACGTCTGCTTTGCGATAATATGACGCCAGACATGCTGCGTGAAGCCGTGGCGCTGGTGGCAGGCCGCGTGCCGATAGAGGCATCGGGCGGGGTGCAGCTCGACACCATTCGCGCGATTGCGGAAACCGGCGTGGACTTTGTCTCGGTCGGGCGGATTACGCAGAGCGCGCCTGCGGCCGATATCGGCCTCGATTACGCGAATGCCTGATCTTAGTGCGATGGGGTGGCCGGGCAGACGGTCCGCCCCATCGCGCAAAGTCTCGAACTTGTCGGCTTACAATTCTTCCGGCCAATAAAGCCGCATCGGATTGTCGATCAGCAGCTTGCGCTGAAGCTCTTGTGTTGGCGCAATGCGCGGGATCATATCGACGATATGCCCGTCATCGGGAATCTCGTCATCCATATTGGGATGCGGCCAGTCCGTGCCCCAGATGCAGCGATCAGGATAATCAGCCACCAGCGGCGCCACGGCCGTGGCAAAGGCATCCCACGGGTCGCCCCCGCCACCTACCTTGATCGCATCCAGCCGATCAGGGCAAGTGGGCTTGAAATAGATATCAGGCCGGCTTTCCAGCAGCGAACGGAACGCTTTCATATCCGGGCCATCCGGACCCTGCGTCACATCAGGCCGGCCCATATGGTCAATCACCACGGGTACCGGGATCGCAGCGATGAAGGGGCGCATCTCTGCAAGAATATCCGCCTCGAAATAGATCACGACATGCCAGCCTTCGGGCAGCCGCTGGCTGACCTCCAGAAATTTGTCCTTGGGCGCATTGTCGACCAGCCGCTTCAGAAAATTGAAGCGAATGCCGCGCATGCCGCCTTCATGCAGCGCTGCCAAACCGGCCTGATCAATGTCAGGATCGACCACGGCTACGCCGCGCGCCTTGCCATTGGACTTTGCAATCGCATCCAGCGTGGCGGCGTTATCCGTGCCATGGCAGCTCGCCTGCACGATAACATTGCGTGAAAAGCCCAGATGATCGCGCAATGCGAACAGCATGTCCGGCCCCGCATCTGCCGGCAGATATTTCGCCTTGGGAGAAAAGCCGAACGGGTCCATCGGCCCGAACACATGGCAATGCGCATCCACCGCGCCCGGCGGTGGAGTGAAATTGGGCTTGGACGGGCTGGCATGCCAGCTGGTGATACGATCAGACATAAACGGTTCCATCCATCAATTTGCGGGCAGTGCGCAGGAGCGCGGCAGAGGTAACTTCGCCGGCTTCATTGGTTTCGAGAACGCAGCTCATCTCGCCGCTGGGATGCTCGATGCTCAACGTCTTGCGTTTGCCATCGGGGATTTGCGCCACTTCGGCAGCGGGCGAACCTTCGACAAGGCAGGCGGTCGCCGCCGTCACCGCGCCCAGCACGCCAATGCTGGCATGCGCACGATGCGGTATGAAGACGCGGGTCGTTACCGCACCGCCATTTTGGGGACGGGCGACCAGCGTCATCTTGGGCACGCTTTTCTTGGCCACATCGCCAAGGTTCATCAGCGGACCTGCAGCAAGCCTGATCGCCTCAATCTTTTCGCGGATCGGGGCGAAAGCTTCCGCCTCCAGTTCCTCACGCGTTTCATATCCGGTCGCGCCAACGTCTTCAGCCTTGAAGACGATGCAAGGCATGCCATTGTCGATCAGCGTGCAGCGCACCCCCTCGATCTCGTCAAAGGCATTGCCGGTGGGCAGCAGCGCGCCGCAGCTGGACCCGGCAGTATCACGAAATTCAACCGGGATTGGCGCATTTGTGCCGGGCACGCCATCAATTGCGGCATCGCCTGCATAGCTCACCGTGCCACCTGGCGTTTGCACGGTTTCAACCGCAATCTGGCCGGTATTTTCCATAAAGATGGTGACGCGCGTTTCATCGCCGGTCGCTGCCACCAGTCCGCGCTCGATTGCAAACGGACCCACACCTGCGAGGATATTGCCGCAATTCTGCTGGTCAGAAACGAGCGCCTGGTCGACGAATACCTGCAGGAACAGGTAATCGACATCGACCCCGTCGCGCTCTGATTTCTTGACCACCGCCACCTTGCTGGTCAGAGGATCAGCACCGCCCATGCCATCAATCTGGCGCGGATCGGGGCTGCCCATCACGCCGAGCAGGAAGGTATCGCGCTCTTCTGCGTCAGATGGCAGATCTTGCTCAAGGAAATAGCCGCCTTTCGACGTTCCCCCGCGCATCCACATTACCGGAGCGGAAATCATCTAGAAAGTCCGTTCGGGCTGAGCTTGTCGAAGCCCTGCATTTTCTTCGGCAGCGCAAATCTCAAAAAAGGCGGCCCTTCGACAGGCTCAGGGCGAGCGGGAAGGATCCCTGTCTCACACATATTTCAGCCCTTCGGCTTCGAGCCGTTCGCGCATCTTGTACATGTCGAGGCCGAGCACGCCCGATGCCAGCTTCTCGCGCTTTTCGCCTTCATTGGCTTCACGCGCGCGGGCTTTCTCCAGCACTTCAGCGGCCTTTTCACGCGGAACGCAGACCACGCCATCATCATCGGCCACGATCACGTCACCCGGATTGACCGCGCAATTGGCGCAGACGACCGGCACGTTGACACTGCCCAGCGTGTTCTTGACCGTCCCCTGTGCGTAAATCGCCTTGGACCACACAGGGAAGTTCATTTCGGTGAGATCGCGCACATCGCGCACACCGGCATCGATGATCAGGCCACGGCAGCCGCGCGCCTGCGCGCTGGTGGCGAGCAGGTCACCGAAATAGCCATCTTCGCAAGGGCTGGTCGGTGCCAGCAGCAGTACATCGCCTTCCTTCAACTGTTCGATGGCGACATGCACCATCCAGTTATCACCGGGAGGGGAGCTGATGGTCACCGCGCTGCCCGCGATCCGAGCGCCGGTATAGATCGGGCGCATATAGCTGGCGAGCAAGCCAGTGCGGCCCTGCGCTTCATGCACGGTGGCAACGCCGCAGGCGGCCAGCCCGTCAATCACTTCCGGATCAGCCCGCTCGATATTCTGGACCACTACAGCCGACATGCACACCACTCCTGTTCTGATGGAGTTCGGGCATGTGCCCACTTCGCATGAGTGTGAAGTCGCAATACTTGGTCTGGTGATTAGTTTTGGCTAAGTATAGGTCGATGGATATCTGGCATCTCAACCTGCGGCACCTTCAGGCGGTGGCTGAAATTGCCCGTTTGCAAACGGTGAAACGGGCGGCGAGCTCAGTCAATCTGACGCAACCGGCGATAACGCAGGCTTTAAAGCGGATGGAAGAGCTGCTTGGCCACCAACTGTTTGAACGGCGCCATGATGGCATGGTGCCGACCCCTGCGGCCGATCTGTTTGTGCCACGGATAGAGGCGGCGCTGTCGCATATCGCCAGCCCGCATGTCACCATGTCGCGCATGCGGGCGCTGATCGCGCTGGCAGCAACGGGCAGTTATAGCGGGGCCAGCGCGTTGACCGGGCTGTCGCTCCCATCGCTCCACCGCTCGGTTGGTGATCTGGCATTGTCGGGCAAGAAGAAGCTGGTGGAAAGGCGCGGCAAGGCGGTGGCGCTAACCGATACGGGGCAGGCCATGGCGCGCGCATTTCGCCTGGCGCAAAAGGAATTGCAGACCGGGCTTGCTGAACTTGCTTCGCTGCGAGGGCTGGAAACGCGTGCGATTGCGGTGGGGGCGATGCCCTTGTCGCGCGCGCGCGTTTTACCCGCTGCCGTCACTCAGTTCATTCGCCAGCGCCCGGCAGTGCAGCTGACCATTCTGGAAGGCAGTCGGGCTGAACTGGTTGAACCTTTGCGCAGCGGCACGATTGACATGATGGTGGGGGCGTTGCGCCAGCCATTGATCGAACCCGATCTGGATCAGCGCGAATTATTTCACGATGTGCCGGTGGTGGTGGGTCGCAAGGGCCACCCGCTGGATAATGCGGCGCCGCAGCCGGCCGAACTGGCGCACTATGATTGGGTGCTCGCGGGACCAGGTGCCCCATTGCGCGATGTGTTTGAACGCTATTTCGAAGCTTGCGGAGTACCCCCGCCCAAGGTTCCGGTGGAATCGGGATCGGTCATGACCATTCGCGAAATGCTGATGGGCAGCGATTTTCTCACCCTGCTATCCCCTGATCAGGTGCGGGTGGAGCTGGAGGCGGGATGGCTGACCCTGATCGCGCGTTTGCCGGCCGAATTTGGCCGCACGATCGGGGTCACCACCCGCGCATCCTGGCATCCCACAGAGGTCCATCGCGAATTTCTCAGCCTGCTGGACAAGGCTGCGCAATCGCAATGATCGCTCTGTGGTGAGGCTGCTTCAGGCCGCTTCCAGCACCATGGTGGCTGCCGCCGTGTTGGAAATGGGGATGTGGTAATTGCGGTGTATTTCGCGCGCAGCCGGGCCCAGCGCCCCGCGTGCCGCGATCCAATTGAGGATTTCCACGCCTTGTGTCCCGGCCAGCCGCACAATCTCGTGAATTGAATCGCGCGTCATGGCGTCAGGATCAGATGCCAGGCTATCCATGCAAAAGGCATCGTAATCCTTGTTGATGAAACCGGCGCGTTCGCCATCAAGCTGGTGCGACAATCCGCCCGTGCCGATCACCACAATGCGCTCATTGCCCTGCCAGCTCGTCACCGCCTTGTGCACGCTGCGCCCCAAGGCCAGGCAGCGCTTGGCTGATGGCAGCGGGTGCTGCACCGTGTTGATGCCAATCGGCACCACGCGCACGGGCCATGCATCAGCATCGGGCCAGGCCAGTTCGAAGGGAATCGACAATGCATGGTCGACCAGCATTTCCTGGCAGGACACCGGATCGAATTCATCTTCGACCAGATTGTTGATGATGTGCCAGCTCAATTCAGGAAAACCCTGCATCGGCTTATAGGTAGGCAGCCCCCATCCTTCATCGGCATTGGTGTATTGCTCGGCTGCGCCCACGGCAAAGGTTGGCATCTTGTCGAGGAAGAAGTTCAGCCCATGATCGTTTGAAAAAGTTATCGCCACATCGGGCTTCACTTCATTCAGCCATTCGCGAACCTTGGGGAAGCCATCGAAAAACGGCTTCCAATAGGGATCGCCCTGATCCCCGCGGGCAATGGCACCGCCAATGGCGGGCACATGACTGGTAAAATAGGCGCCAACAATCTCGGCCATGGTAATCTCCCTTACGTTCTTCTTATGCCTGGTCGAGCAGGCGCTGCTTGAATTCATCGAGGCTGAGCCCGGTCTGGAGCGCGCCCACATCCTGCACATTCAGCCCGAAAATTCCGGCCAGCTTGGCGAGGTAATAGATGTTGCCGCCGGCAGCGATCATGCCCAGCACATCGCGATTGGCGACTGCTTCCAGCTGATCAGGCGTCAGATTGAACTTGGCGCAATAGGCGGCTTCGTCTTCCAGAAATGCCTTGCGGTTTTCATCGTGATTGAAGGAAAAGCACATGGCGTTGATGGCATAGCCCTTCTTCGCCGCATCCCCGTCAAACAGATGCGTGCCCGGTATGGGCTGCCCTGCCTCCCCGGTCATTCCAGCAATTGTCATATCCATTCTCCCATCTTCGATCTGGCGTGCAGAAAGGGGCATCGCGCCAATCCACGCGCCACTCTTTGATCCGTGTCAAAATGTGCCCAGCACCGGCTGCAGGCGCATGAATTGAACAAGAATTAGGCTAAGCTTATGCCCAACCGGCCAATCCGATTTGCCCAGATGGGGTTGGCCCGGCATGGAGGCGGCCATGACAGGATGCATGGCCATTATTGGATTTGGCGAGGCAGGCGCGGCCTTTGCCGGGGCAGCGGACTGGCGCGGCACTGCCTGCGCCTATGACCTGTCTCCGGCTCGCCGTGCGGCCATGGGCGAAGCGGGCGTGAAGAGCTGCGACAATGCCGTAGACGCGCTGGCCAATGCGCAACTTATCTTATCGCTGGTAACTGCCGATCAGGCGCTCCAGGCGGCAATAGATTACGCCCCGCTGATCGCGCCGGGCGCAATCTGGTGCGACATGAATTCGGTCGCGCCCGACACCAAGCGGGCCGCGGCAAAGGCGATTGAGGCGGCTGGTGGGCGCTATGTGGATGTCGCTGTGCTGTCTCCGGTTGATCCTGCACGGCTGGCTGCGCCGCTGCTGGTTTCGGGATTGAGCGCTGCCGATGCCGCGCAGAACCTGCGCGATATCGGCTTTACCAATGTGCGCGAAGCGGGCGAGGAAATTGGCCGGGCCAGCGCGATCAAACTGTGCCGATCGATCATGGTTAAAGGGATCGAGGCGCTGAGCGATGAAATGATGGCGGCCGCTGCTGCGGCTGGCGTGACTGATGATGTGCTCGCGTCGCTCGATGCCAGCGACAAGCCGATGCGTTGGGCTGACCGCGCTGCCTATAATCTGGAACGCATGGCAACGCATGGCCTGCGCCGCGCGGCCGAAATGGATGAAGCTGCCAAGATGCTGCAACAGCTTGGCGTGGACCCAGCGATGACGCGCGGCACGGTGCAACGCCAACGCGAAGCTGCAACCAATAACAAGACTGCAAGGAACGCTGCATGAGCCTGATTATCGACTGCCACGGCCATTACACGGTGCTGCCCAAAGGGCATGATGCATGGCGCGAAGAGCAGAAGGCGGCCTATAAAAATGGCACTGAATGCCCGCCATACCCTGAGATTTCGGATGAGGAAATCCGCGAAACGATCGAGCAGAACCAACTCAAGCTGATCAAGGAACGCGGCGCTGACTTCACCATTTTTTCACCGCGCGCATCGGCCATGGCCCCGCATGTGGGGGATCAGGCGGTGGCGAGCGAATGGGCGCGCCGCTGCAACGATCTGATCTATCGCGTGACGCAGCTGTTTCCCGACACCTTCATCGGAGGCTGCATGCTGCCGCAGAGCCCCAAATCGGACCTGTCAGAAAGCGTCAAGGAGCTGCGCCGCTGCGTCGAGGAACTGAACTTCGTCGTCTGCAACCTCAACCCTGATCCGGGTGGTGGCCACTTTACGCATCCGCCGCTGACCGACGAATATTGGTTCCCGATTTACGAGGCGATGTGCGAGCTGGGCGTGCCCGCTATGATCCACGTTTCGGGCAGCTGCAATCCGGCCATGCACGCGACGGGCGGCTATTACCTTGCTGCCGACACGGTGGCCTTCATGCAATTGCTGCAGGGCGATCTGTTCAGCCGCTTTCCCGATCTGAAGCTGATCATCCCGCATGGCGGCGGCGCGGTGCCCTATCACTGGGGTCGCTATCGCGGGCTGGCCGATATGCTGAAACAGCCCAGCCTTGACGAGCTGCTGATGAACAATGTGTTCTTCGACACCTGCGTCTATCACCAGCCGGGCATCAATCTGCTGGCCGATGTGATTGAGAACAAGAACATCCTGTTCGGCAGCGAAATGGTGGGTGCGGTGCGCGGCATTGATCCGCAGACCGGCCATTATTTTGACGATACCAAGCGCTATATCGATGCGCTGGATATCCCGGCGGACGAAAAGCACGCCATTTTCGAAGGGAATGCGCGCAAGGTTTATCCGCGGCTCGACGCGATCCTGAAAGAGCGCGGGCTGTGAGCACCACCGCCACCGGATTTGCGGCCTGCGAAAAGCCCGAGCGCTATATCCAGCAGCTCGTCAAGCATTGGGGTCACAAGATGGCGGCATGCTATGATGAAGGGGATGGCATGGGCCAGTTTCCCTTCTCGGATCAGACCAATGCCGAGATGATCGCAAAAGCTGGCGGCATCGCCATCACGCTGACGACGGCTGATGCAGAAGAAAATGAGAGGATGCGCGGCGTGATCGAACGTCACATTGATCGCTTCGCCTTCCGTGAAGCGCCGCTGACATATGAATGGACGGACCAATGACCGAGAAGAAGCAAGATCGGATCAACATCCACGAATATCTGGCTGAGCTGGAGGATATCCCCGGCACGCGCGTTTATACAGCGGCGCGGGCGCGCAAGGGCTATCACATCAACCAGTTTGCCATGAGCCTGATGAAGGCGGAAAATCGTGATCGCTTCAAGGCGGATGAACGCGCCTATCTCGACGAATGGGATATTTCGGAAGAAGCCAAGCAGGCGCTGCTGAAGCGCGATTACAACACACTGCTGGACCTGGGCGGCAATGTCTATTTTCTTTCGAAGCTGTTCAGCACCGATGGCATCAGCTTTGCTGAAGCGGTCAGCACGATGACCGAATACAGCTTCCCCGAATATCGCGACATGATGCTCAAGGGCGGCCGTTCGCCCGAAGGCAATCGCTCGATCAAGGGAGGATATTGAGATGGCCCGGATTACTGCAGGCGTCGCTTCCAGCCATGTCCCGCTGCTCGGCGTTGCCGTCGATCAGGGCAAGACTAACGACGATTATTTCGGCCCGATCTTCAAGGGCTATGAATGGACGAAGGAATGGGAAAAACAGGAAAAGCCCGATGTGGTGATCCTGGTCTATAATGATCACGCCTCTGCCTTCGACATGAAGATCGTGCCGACTTTCGCCATTGGTTGCGGCGAACATTACAAGAGCGCCGATGAAGGCTGGGGCCCGCGCCCGGTGCCCGATGTGGTCGGTGATCCCGATCTCGCCTGGCATATCGCACAGAGCCTGATCCTCGAAGAATTCGACATGACCATCATCAATGAAATGGATGTCGATCACGGGCTCACCGTGCCGCTGTCGATGATGTTTGGCCAGCCCGATGAATGGCCGGTCAAGGTGGTGCCGCTGGCGGTGAATGTCGTCACTTACCCCGTCCCCTCCGGCAATCGCTGCTGGGCGCTGGGCGAAGCGATCAAGCGTGCGGTGGAAAGCTATCCGGAAGATCTCAACGTGCAGATCTGGGGTACAGGCGGCATGAGCCACCAATTGCAGGGGCCGCGTGCGGGTTTGCTGAACCGAGAGTGGGACAACAAGTTCCTCGACATGCTGGAACAGCCCAATGACGATGCGCGCTGGATACCGCATATCGAATATCTGCGCGAAACGGGCAGCGAAGGCATTGAAATGGTGATGTGGCTGATCATGCGCGGTGCGCTCGGCCAGAAGGTCAAATCGCTCCATCGCCACTATCACATACCGTGCTCCAACACGGCCATAGGGCATCTGGTGCTGGAGCCGGACGAAAGCGAAACACAGGAAAAGGAAGCAGCATGAGGATTGCACTCGCAGGCGCAGGCGCATTCGGGGAAAAACACCTCGACGGCCTGAAAAATATCGATGGCGTTGAAATCACCTCCATCATTTCACGGCGCGCGGAACAGGCCGCGGCAGTCGCGGAAAAATACGGTGCCGGCCATTCCGGGACAGAGCTCAACGAAGCGCTGGAGCGGGATGATGTCGATGCCGTAATCCTGTGCACGCCCACGCAGATGCATGCCGAACAGGCAATTGCCTGCATGGATGCGGGCAAGCATGTGCAGGTGGAAATTCCCCTGTCCGATAGTTGGGCCGACGCGCAGGCTGTTGTCGCCAAGCAGCAGGAAACGGGCCTCGTCTGCATGGTTGGCCACACGCGTCGCTTCAACCCCAGCCATCAATATGTGAAGAACAAGATTGATGCAGGCGAATTCAATATCCAGGCGATGGATATCGAAACCTTCTTCTTCCGCCGCAAGAACATGAACGCCAAGGGCGAGCCGCGCAGCTGGACCGATCACCTGCTGTGGCACCACTCGGCCCACTCGATCGACATCTTCCAATATATGACGGGCAGCAAGGTGGTGACCGCCAATGTGCTGCAGGGGCCAAAGCACCCTGATCTTGGCATTGCGATGGATATGTCGATCCAGCTGAAGACCGAAGCAGACCAGATCCTGACGCTGGCTTTGTCCTTCAACAATGATGGGCCGCTGGGCACCTTCTTCCGCTATATTGGCGACACGGCGACCTATATTGCCCGCTATGATGATCTGGTGACGGGCCGCGAGGACCCGATCGACGTTTCCAATGTCGCGGTGAGCATGAATGGCATCGAGCTGCAGGATCGCGAATTTGTCGCTGCGATCCGCGAAGGGCGCGAGCCCAACAGCTCGGTCGCATCGGTGCTCGATTGCTATCGCGTGATCGGTGAACTGGCCGCCAGCTTGGAACAGCAGGACGGCTGGAGCTGATCTGACTGACACATAACGAGGGCGGGTTCAGCACTATGGCTGGCCCGCCCTTTTTGCTGTCCTGACGCGGCGCGTTTGTTCGCGCCGACGCATCAAAGCTGTTTAAACGTCCAGATTGGCGACGTTGAGCGCATTTTCCTGAATGAATTCGCGACGCGGTTCCACCACATCGCCCATCAGCCGGGTGAAGATTTCGTCCGTTACATCGGCATCTTCCACCTTCACCTGAAGCAAAACCCGAACTTCCGGGTCGAGCGTGGTTTCCCAAAGCTGTTCGGCATTCATTTCGCCCAGCCCTTTATAGCGCTGGATCGAGAGACCCTTGCGCCCTGCGGCCAGCACGGCATCGAGCAATTGCGTCGGCCGGGTGATGGCATCATCGCCAATCGGCGCAGGCGTATCATCGGCTTCCACATCATCATCAGGCACGGTCTCGGGCTCAGCACCCATTTTCACCAGCTGTGCCGCGCGCGCATAGGCCAGTGCATGTTCGCTGGCGAGGCTGTGGAGCTTGTGCGCTTCTGTACTGCCCAGGAAGCGCGCTTCAATCTCATGCACATCGGTGACGCCGCGCCACAGCCGGTCAAACCTTACGCTGCCATCATCGCGCATCTCAGCCGACCATTTCGCTTCGCTATCGCTCATGGCGAGGCGTTCAGCTGCATATTCCAGCGCCTTGATCCGCGTATCGCGGTCCAGCGTGGGGTCGAGCGCGCCCGCCAGCGCCATCTGTTCAATGATCGCGGAGTTATAGCGGCGCGGCACGAAGGCCATCAGATTGCGCAGGCGCAACGCATGGTCGACCAATGCCCGCAGGTCCGCCTCGCCGCGCGAACCCTCTGCCGTTTCCAGCACGCGGCCCTGCAACCCGGCATCGACCAGATAACGATCGAGCGCGGCATTATCCTTCAGATAAACCTCGCTGCGACCCTTCGCGACCTTGTAGAGCGGCGGCTGGGCGATGAAGAGATGCCCGGCCTTCACGATTTCAGGCATCTGGCGATGGAAGAAGGTGAGCAGCAGCGTGCGGATATGCGCGCCATCTACGTCAGCATCGGTCATGATCACGATCTTGTGATAGCGCAGCTTTTCAAGGTTGAACTCATCGCGAATGCCGGTGCCCATCGCCTGGATCAGCGTGCCGACTTCCTTGGACGAAATGATCCGGTCAAAGCGGGCGCGTTCCACATTCAGGATCTTGCCCTTCAGCGGCAGGATTGCCTGCGTCTTGCGGTCACGCCCCTGCTTGGCTGAACCGCCTGCCGAATCACCCTCGACCAGGAACAGTTCGGCCTTGGTCGCATCACGTTCCTGACAATCGGCCAGTTTGCCCGGCAGGCTGGCGACACTCATCGCGCCCTTGCGGCTCATTTCGCGCGCACGCCGTGCGGCCTCACGCGCAGCGGCAGCATCGATGATTTTCTGGATCACATCCTTTGCCAGCGCCGGATTTTCTTCCAGCCAATCGTTCATCTTGTCGCTCATCAGCGCTTCAAGCGGCTGACGTACTTCGGATGAAACCAGCTTGTCCTTCGTCTGCGAAGAGAATTTGGGGTCAGGCAGCTTGACCGAGACAATCGCGGTCAGCCCTTCGCGCATATCCTCGCCCGACAGCGAGACTTTCTCTTTCTTGATGAGGCCCGAACGCTCCGCATAATTGTTGAGCGTGCGGGTCAGCGCGGCGCGGAAAGCAGCCAGATGCGTGCCGCCATCGCGCTGCGGGATATTGTTGGTGAAGGTCAGGACGTTTTCGTAATAGGAATCGTTCCATTCCAGCGCCACATCGATGCCGATGCCATCTTTCTCCGCCGAAATGGCGATGGGATCGGGCAACATTGCCTGTTTGTTGCGGTCCAGCCATTTCACAAAGGCGGCAATCCCGCCTTCGTAAAAAAGGTCATGCTCCAGCACATCCTCATGCCGTTTATCGCGCAGCAGGATGCGCACGCCCGAATTGAGGAAAGCCAGTTCGCGATAGCGATGTTCGAGCTTGTCAAAATCAAACTCGGTCACATTCTTGAACGTGTCAGTCGATGCCTTGAAGGTGACGCGCGTCCCCTTCTTGAAGCCATTTTCGTCTGAATTGCCTTCAACCTTGGGGGCATCGCCCACGACGCGCAGGCTTTCTACCGCGTCGCCATGTTCGAACCGCATCCAGTGTTCCTGGCCATTCCGCCAGATGGTCAGCTCCAGCCATTCGCTGAGCGCATTGACGACCGAGACGCCCACACCGTGGAGGCCGCCCGACACCTTATAGGCATTGTCATCACTGGT
>NZ_JAVAMS010000011.1 GCF_030730945.1 Aurantiacibacter poecillastricola | reverse complement strand
TTCCCACTCATTACGGGTTGGCCTGACCCACGATCTCATAGCGCTCGGCGCGCGACGGGGTGGCGATCACCAATGCCATGCGCTGGACATCTCCAGGAACCATCTTACGCTACGGGAAGAAGCTGCGGGCGAAGTCGAGCGCGACGGCCCGCTTTCTGAGCGGCGAGCCAAAATAGAACAGGGCTAGGAATCGAACAAGAAGTCTCGACACTGACATCTTTTTAAGCAAGGTTTTTCGATAGAAAGTTCCAAGGGGGCGCATTCCGTGGAGCATTATGCCGATCTGCAGAGACTGCTCCATGCGGTCCACAAGTATCGCCAGGAAGGCAAACTTCCTGACGACCCTGCAGAGCTGGACGAGGTCTGCGCCCGCGTTCTGAACTACGATCGTTTCGATGAAACCGCGATTGAGTGGAAGCGGATCGCGGACTACGAAAAGGAATTGGCTGGCGGCGAATGGCCCGATCGAGATTGATGGATCGCAAGATCCTGATAGAGTCCGGTAATGGAACAGGGAGTCGACCAGCTTTACAGGTCCGCTGTCGCGAAGATGGCGAAAAGCGCGGATTCCGACATTGAGAAACTCCGCCGATCGCTGATTAAGGACCCGGGTTCGCTTGGCGCGCCTAATCCAGACGGTATTGCCGAAGCAAGCGGCCGGGATGCCTCTTGGGGAAGCTATGCCTTCGACAGCCTGCGGTCACACGGCTTCATTCAAAGCGACCTGATGCGGTTCAAATGGTTCCAGCCTACGTCACCGTATATCGAAGATGAAATGGCCGCCCTTGCTGGCATCGAAGCCACGGCGATCATCCGCCTCGCGTCGCTGGATTGCGCAGCCGCGCGTGCAGAGCTCCGTAAGAGAGAGAAGACCTTCGAACAGACTGCTCGCGCCGGTAAACCCCTTGCATCGTCATTGGCGCATCAAAAGCTGATGCTGTCCGTGGTCGCTGCAACGGGCGAGGTGCATCTCCTCGAAGAATACGCAAAACGAGCGACCGTTGCCCTCGCCTATGCTCAAGCGTGTCGCCTTGATGGCGACGCCTTGAAGGGTATGGTAAGATCGGCCGGAAGCATGATCCGCACGATTTGCTCCATGCCTCCTCGCGATTGCGCAGCTGCTGCGACGGCAATGCGCCTCCATCCCAGGACGCCGGTCGAAGCCTGAGCTAACGAGACTCAGGGGCGAACGCCAGTTTCCCTGCATCGGAGATCGGTCGAAGGATCGGCGTCGAAGAGCGACTGCTTCCGGCATAGGTTGGCACGCCGCTGATTTGCAGCTCGATCGTCTGGAAACCGTCAGTCTTCTCGTTTGCCGGAAACGAACCCCCCGCCATATTGTCGATCAGTGTGTAGAGTGACGGCGCGGTCCCATCGAAGAAAAATCGGACCGACTGTCTGATCCCCTCCAGATCGCCTGACCTTGCGGCGCTGAGAAACCGATCGCCGGCTTCGACCAGGAAACCGGTTCTGTCGGCATAGGAATCTGCAATCCAAAGGAGCCGGAAGAACGCCTGCGGAATGAACTGTTCGACGAGCTGAGAGAGGGTGCTGCGCGGGCCGCCCAGCACGAAGGTGGTGAGCGCCATCGCGCCTATGAAGAAGCGCTCGTTCCGCACGTCGACGCCGCGCACATGCGCATCGAGAAACGCCGCGGCTTCATCGATCTTTTCACCGCCCGTCAGCGCAAGCCTCAGTGCCCCGATTTCGACGATGGCACACAGCGCCAGGCGCCATTCCTCGACCTGATCCTTCGTGAACGTCGAGACGACGTAGGACCGTCCAGACTTCTTTAGATATCCGCCGGCACCTAACGAGAGCAATAATTGGCGAGCCATGGAAAGCGACACACCGGTGTGCCGCATGATATCCTCGGCGTACATCGGCGCACCTGCTGCCAGTTCGCCGAAGAGAATGCGCTCTCGAAGCTCGATATAAGTCGCATCGATCTTGGAAAGACTATCGTTCACGAGGTTTGCCTCGCCCTTCTCTACGGTTGGCATTTGTCAGAAACTATCATTTGGCACCATCTGTCAGCAAGGAATCCGTAGCGTCTTACCCCATCTGATTTTGAACGAAGCATTCGGTCAGACGTTGAAAGTTATGACCGAAAATGCTACGCTCAAATCAGGAGATTAACGTGGATACCTTCGACCCCTACCGCTTCGACACGCCTGACAGCTATGCCCTGAAAACAGGCGACTATTCGACTGGTGGGCTTACGGACCCTTGTGACGCGGCTCTCATCCAAGGCTCTGAAGAGTATCGCGAGAGCGGTGCGACACAGCTCACTAAGGTTGAAAAGGTCTTCGCTGTGGTGGGAGGTTTTGCGTTCTTGGGCATCGCAATACTGAGCTGGTAGGTCATTCATCATCGCCCCTTAGTCGGCGATGGATCGGACTGCGACGTCGCTGATCTTGGTCATAGAAGCGTTCGTTGAAGCGATCGCCAGCATTGCCTAGACCTTCCCTACCTTGCTCGAATTCCTGTCGGCGTTGGCCATAGCGCTGGCCGTTCGCCTCATACCGATCACCAAGAGAACTTCCCCCTTCGTCGATCCTGTCCCCGACCGAGCTGTCGGATGAACCGCTAACGAGGTTGCGCGAACCGCCGTGCGATGGTCGTGGCGCCGATCCACGCAGATCGGCCTCGGTGAAGTTTCCGGGACCAGAGACATTTCCGACAATACTGCCACTCTCTGGGATGAGATCACGATAGGGCGCCACCCGCTGATCGTAGTAATCCGAGATAATTTCTCGAGCGACGAGATCATAGGCGGCCTGCTCTTGGGGTGAATAATCCGTCCGCGCGAGACTGGGAGCGGTAATGCCCATCTCCGCCGCCTTTTCCTGATACTGACTTGCGACGATCTGGCTCATATCGAAATTCACGTTCGCCCCGACACCATCTCGCGTCGAGGTGTTGTTGCTGAGGGACGTTGCAGTCTCATCGATCGCTGCGATGCGCTCGTCGATCCTGCGGATCTGCTCGAGCGCCCGCTCGCGGGAATAAGAGTTATCGTTATAGGCCTCGCTCCTGTTGAAGCTTCCGCTCTGAGAATACGTTCCGCTGTCTTGTGTGACGTTTGATCCGTTAGAGCGATTATCCGACGTGGAGGAATCGAAGCCTTGCGTTTCGTCTCTACGTTGACCCCGATCGACAGCGTCAGTCCGATATCTACCGCCACTGATATTGGCTTGCGCATTTCCGCCAAGTCCCAAACCAGAGCCGCGACCCGGACGAGAGCCGGAATTGCCGCGACCCACATTACCGCCAACATTTAGGCCTCCGCCACGAGTGGTTTCCAACCTGTCTGTATTGGTCTGCTGATCGCCCTGCGTTCGAGTAATGCGATCGCTCTCGCTTATGCCATCGCGGGCATCCATCGACTGGTTGTCGAACCGCTGCGTGTTCTCTCCAGAGCGATAACCGGCCGAGCTTTCCGAACCACTCGCGTTCCGAACACCGCTCGTCTGCCTGGTTGACGTCCGGTCGAGAAACGAGACTGCCCTCGAGCGCTCTTCGGTGAGGGTATTGCGTGCCGTCTCGAGTTCGGAAAGCGTCTGCTGCCTCTCGGCGTTGTTGAACGAAGACAGGGACGCACCGAATGCCAGACGGCTCATTCCTGGCGAGGTGTCGAAAACGGTCGAGCCGTCCGCTGTGGTCTTCGTCAGCGTTCCGTTCGGATTGACAGTGGACATCACCGCGGCGCCGCCCGTGAACGACGGCGCGGTATTCCATTGGTTGGATTGCCGATTGAAGCTCGACAGATTCATGTAGCTCTCGTTCCCGTAGGAATAATTGCCCGTCGTCCGCTCGACGGCCGCGGCTTCGGCCGCACCCTGCGCCGGCGCAAGCATCGAGGTCGCTTGAGAGGATACAGCCATCGCTCCGCGCGCCATGCCGGCGGCAAGGAACGGGATCGACATCATCAGGAACCCAGCGATCGTCGCGGTATCGGCGTTGACCGCGTCGATGCCTGCCATTCCCGCCATCGTGATTCCGCCCGGCGCTGTCGCATTCAAGGAATCTGAGGCGCGGTCCATGATGAACATATGCAGCACCGCATAGAGCGGCCCCCATGCCGCGAGATAGAAGAACCCGGTGAAGTATCCTTTCAGGGCGGTCACCCCGGTGCGCGGAACAAGGAAGAGTGGGAAGATGACCGGGAACATCGCGTAGAAAACCACCGTCAGCACGATGTTGAGAAGCGGAACCCACGTCATCGCTTGCTGTGTGATCGAGGTGTAGGTGTTGCGTGCCTGCTCCTCTGCTCTGAGCATCGCGAAGGTGTCGCCGTCCGCTGCACCGAGGTTGGCGCGGGCTTCGAGGAAGGCGCTCACCAGCGAGCGTTGATGGAAGATTTGCTGGGCTGTCTGACTGCTGCCGTGGAACTGGTTCGCGATCACGGGAAGATCGGCGATGAGCTTTGCACGCGCCGCAGCAGGGGTGAGACCGGGGAACAGCTTTCGTCCCTCCTCCTCGAGCTGGGTATCGGTATAGGTGACGATACCGCTCTGGAGGCTGTTGTAGCCGGCTTGGCATGTCACGATCGACGGGGAACCGCTGGCGGGTATCCACTTCATCCCGCGCGCCGGCGAACCGGGACCCATCTCCGTTAGGATGTCATTGGAGTTCGCGATCGCATCGAATGACTCATGGCCGAGCAGGATGTCATAGAACAGGCACTGCTTGAAATACTCCTCCAGGTTGGCGCTGATGCGGGGATCGCGGATCGAGAAATCCCGCGTGCGGTCCCATAGCCGCGCCCCGTAGATCATGCCGTTGTTGGACATCTGGAGCGCGTTCGGCATCGTGAAGACCGTTTCGGCCGTTCTCGTCAGCCAATCACCGGCGGTCGAGCTGACAGAGGCGATGAGAGCCAGTCCGACGGGCACGTTCGCGACAGTCGCGGGGGCCAGGCTGGGATTGAGGCGATCCGTAACCTTCACGGTCGTGGTCGGAACGATCAGTGCGCCGTACATCAGCGTGGCGCCGAGAAACCAGTTGAGCCAGGCGCGCCAGTTGAGGCTGAAGGCGACGATCAGCAGCGAGTAGATGAGACCCATGACCATGACGACGCGGAGGAGGGATCGGAAGCCCCCTCCCCCCGTCCATGCGCTGACCGCATTGAGGACGTTGACGATGTACTCGCCGCCACCGATCGTGAAGATCTCCATCATCGCTCGTGACCCTTACTGGATGCCTTGGTTCGACAGCGACGTGCTGAAGGACAGCGCTGCCGACATTTGGGGAGAGAGACTGTTGCGCAGGGTGCTCTCCAAGAAGACCGCGCGCTGAACGACGTGATGCGTCCGATCCAGGCGTTGGTTCATGCCCTTGGAATAGGTATCGAGGACCGCGCGCACGGAGGTGATCTGCTCTCGCCACTGCGACAGCGCCTCCTCGTTTGCGTTCTGGAAGGTGCCGACGCCCCTCGAGGCGTAGCCGTAATATTGCTGTGCCAGAGCATCGAGCAGATCCATCGAAACGATCTCGGCCAGATCGTTCATCTCGTTATCGGTCATTCCGCCGAGCGTCGCTGCGGCATTGACCGAAATGATCTTGTAGAGCGGGATGGTGGTGGCACCGAGCAGGCCGATCTCGTCCGTCGTGAGAGCAGCGTTGGACCGCACCTTGCCGTTCATGCTCTCGATCATCGCCCGGACGCGCGGTTTGAGCGCCTGAGCCTGGCTTACGCTCATCGTCTGCGTCACCGGCTCGAGACATTTGTCGTCGCCGCGGCAGTCGAGCATCGTGACCGAGTTCGTTCCGTCGAGGAGCGCCGTAAGCAAAGCACGATCGCCGGACCCGACGAACTGATAGCCACGCTTGCCGCTTGGATCGCCATCCTGGTAATAGATGACAGTGCCGACGAACGTCATGAGATATTCGCGGAACTCGTCGGAGAAGCTGGGGTAGCTCTGCTTGAGCATTTCCCACGTGAAGTTGTAGCTTTCGGACGGGATGGTCGGGTCGCTGTTCGCGGCGATCGTCGACTCCCGTTGTCCGCCGGTCCCGCATTCGTGCCGGCCCTTCGCCCAATCGGAGAAAAGCCCCTGGCTGTTGCCGATCGACTTGCAGATCTCCGACGACATGCGGTCCGATTTGCCCCACAGACCACCGACGAGGTTCTGCGCGGTCTCGCAGCTGTTCATGTTGAACTGGTTCATTTGCTGCGCCTTCTGCGCCATCTCTTCGATGGTCGACGCGATTTGCGGGCTGATCGACTTGATCGCGAGCTGGAAGGCAAAGCCGAGGGCGTTGTTGGCCGTCGCCTTCAACATCGCGACGATCTCATCCGTGTTGATGAAGGAGAAGCTCCCCGAAAAGACGTCGATGCCCCCGCAACCTGCCTTGATCGACGGCAGCTGCAGGTTGACGGGGTTCACGCTTTTCTGCGGGAACCGCGTCCAGATGTTGCCGCCCGAGTAATAGCCCGCCGACTGGCCCTGATAGGCGGTGGGACCCGTCGCGTTCGCCGACGCGCCCATGTCGTTGAAGAAATCGTTGAGCTCCGCCCCCACCTGGGCGTTGACCGGCGCTGCGGCCATCCCTGCCGCTGCCAGGGCGCAGAGTGCGACGCCGGCGCATTTTGCGAAACGGGCGGCGATCCCGCCTCTCGTCCGAATAGACATCAGTAATCGCTCCCTGGCTCGATTTGGGTGAGGTAGAAGATGCGCTGCATGACTTCGTCGGCCGCCATGACGCCGTAGCCGATCGGGATCGGCTGCTTGGTCTGGGTGTCGAAGAGGACGATCGCCGGCACGGTGCCTCCCTGAAGGCCCATCCGCTGATACTGCCCGCTGTCGACGACATAGTTCGGGAAGACCTCGTTCGGTCCGCCATCCATCGACACCGCTAGGACCTCGAGACCGTAATTGTCCGAAAGGGCACGCATGACGGGCGAGAACGTGCGACACGCCGAGCAGCTCGAGGAGTAGAAGTAGAAGACCCCGTATCGCTGGGTCAGCGCCTGCATCGAGCCCTCGCGCTGGTCGCGCCGGTCCGTGAGCCAGGTCTGCTTGGCCAGGGTCCCGACCGGTCGTTCGAGCGTGTAATCGAGCTCGGGGTTCTGCCAGATCGACCGGCTCCATGTGTCGGCGAAGGTCGACGCCCGATCAAGCTGCTCACGCTGGAAGCGGATGTAGTTGACGATGTTGTCGGACGTCGGTTCGAGGATCGCCAGCGCCTTGAGCTCGTCGAGCTGCTTGGTGATCGCCGCCATCCGCTCGACGGCGGGAACGGCCGGGGCGGCCTGGGCGGGCTGTTGCTGCCGCTCTCTCGCCTCGCGCTTCACCTTTTCCGAATTGCAGTAGAACCACGACCCGAGCTTGCGCTCGTCGCAGTAGAAGGAATCGCGCTGCGACGCCGGATCGGCGGTCTGCGCGAAACCGGGGGCCGTAGCCGCGGCGACGAGGGCCGCAAGGCTGAGCAAAGCGAGCTTGTTCATGAGCATTTCCCTTTGTCGAGTTCGAGCATTTGGAGGAGAAAGGCGGTCTTGAAGTGGCCGCGACCGCGATCGATCATGCGGATCATCCCGCCCGAAAGCGTCGTGGCGCCATCGACGCCGGCATTGGTGAGGCAGAAGTCGAAATCACCTTCGCTTCCGCTTCTGCGCGAGATCCAGCCACGCTCCAGGAGGCGTCCGATCGAAGCCATGAATTCAGGACGCGACGCCGGACGCAGGAACCAGTCCAGGATGCGAGAGAACATTTCCTCTTCGCTGGCAGCGAGATCTCGTCCGATCGCCACGCTGATGGCAAGATCGAGCACTTCGGCCGCGGGGAATGGATCCCCTTTTTGAAAAGCGATGACTTCGGCACCCGCCACGTCATGTCCCCCCGTTCGTGTTGTAGTAGTTCTCGATCTTGGTCTGGATCTGGATCGACATCTCGATCTCGTCCGGCAGCTTTGCCGCGTCCACGAATTCGGCGTAGACTTCGCGGAAATCCATCCGGCTGAGATCGAGCTGCTGAAACTGAGCGATGAGGAAGCCTTCGCAGTCGGGTTCCTTCGGCTTGCCCCACTGCATTCCGAGCTGCGCCTTGCCCTGCTCGTTGAGGATGCGGACCAGCTTGCTTCCGTAGCAGCAGTATGACTGCTTGCGGGTGACGCAGACCCCGAGGATCTTGTCCGAGCAATAGGTGCCGACGTAGTGGCACAGGCCCGCGTCATCCTTCTTGTCGACGTCGCGATCCTGGCTATTGCAGAGCCACGGCGTCAGGAGAGGAACACCTTTCCCGCTGCAGCAGTTCGACAGGCCGAACACCTTCTTCGTGCATTTGAGGTTCTCGCCGCTGAAGATCTTCAACTGGTTGGGATCGAACCCATCCTTGAGCTCGCCCATGACGTTCATGGCGACCATCGCATCCTTGAACTCGGTCGACGCCTCGCGCGTGACGGTCGTGCATTCCCCATCGATGCAGTAGAGATCGCCGGCGCATACATAGGCCGGCGGGGGCGGTGTGCCGGTATCCGGCGTCGTGCATTGGAACCAGCGATCGTAGACATTGCAGGTCGTGCCGTCGGTATCGTAGCTCAGGCATTCGTCGTGACTGAACGAACATTCGGGGCGAGCTTCAAGCGCAGCGCAATCGTTGGCGGGCAGCAATCCCTGGCACTGATAGGTGCGGCTCCACTCCCAGCACGGGCGCGTCACCGACAATCCGTTGATGACGCGCGTCTCGTTCGGCGCGGTGCAGGTCTCGCTCTGGAGGGAGCATGACGCCGTGCCGATCGTGGCCTGACACTGCGCTTCGTCGACAGCCTCGCTGACAATCCGTACTGAATTGCGTTCGACGCCCCCGGGAATGCTGAGCTGGGAAGGACAGCTGTAGGTTTCACGATAGACGGGATCGCCTGGCTCGGTGCACCACCGCCCATCCCTGCCGCCCCACTGAAGGCAGGTTTCGCCGATGCGCTCCCGATCGATGACACGGCAACTTCCCGCATCGAGATCAGGCTGGATGATATCGCAGTACGGCCCGCTAGTCTGGTATTTGATAAAGCCGGTCGAGCATTGATACTCCCAATACCGCGTGCCTTGGGTCTGGACCACGAGAGGCGCTCTGCAGGTCCTCGCTTCGTCGAACGGCTGCGAACCCTGGTTGCAGCTTTCGAGATAGGTTGTGGAGCCCCCTCCCCCAGGCGGTAGCGGGTTACACGAACCGGTGGACCCGCCAGGAGCGCCGCTGGGCCCGAGGTAGGTGTCCGGATCCGCCTCGATCGCCGATGCCGCCGAAAGGTCGATCGTCGCCGGGTCAACCACCTTGCGGTAGGGATCGACCACGACCCGGTAGTCCTGCTGATAGCGCTGCGCCTCCCCCGCCGTCGTCAGCCCAACCGCATCGTCGGCGTAGTCCAGCGATGGAAAGTTCGTCCCGCCAAATGTCGGCACATCGGCTTCGGCGCCGTTGGCAAGGATCGAACCGTTCGTCGCATCGCGCACACCCTCACCGAGCGCCTCGCCCTCTGCCCGCGCATCGGACGAAGTCATCTGCGCGTGCGCAAGCTGACCCGTCGCCACGAGCGCGGCACATGCAAGGACGAGGCCGCGAAGGTTCACCGCGCCGACCGGTAGTTGGCAAGCGCGATGCGCGAGACAGGGGCGCCCGGGCCGTTGGCATTGGAGAAGGTCTCGAGGACGTAACCGACGCTGACATTGCCCGCGATCCGATCATGCGGAGGTGGAGCAGTCACGCAGTCGAGCTGGTCGCAAGGCTCGAAATCGCTGGAGAGCGCGACGTAGGTCGGCACCCGGTCGACGCGGAACGAGCGGAACAGTCGCGGATCGATAGCGACGTTGCTCGCCCCCGCCTGATCGACGACGTTGCGAATGCCGGTGATGAACGCCTGGGGGTTTCCGGCCGAGAAACCACGGAACACCACCACGCCGCCCGCCCTCGTCGTATCCTCGATCATCTTCGCCAGCGCCTCTTCCGGCATCGAAAGGCTTGCGAACGCGATGAACAGAGGCGCGCCTTCCGGATTGGCCATGCCCGCCTTGGCGCCGGCGACCATTTCGTCGAAGTCGAACGGGCCGTCCCCGCCAGCGATATCGGACACGTCGAGCCCTTCGATCGACGCATATCCGTCCTGCACGACCGTCTGAGCTTCTTCCTGGTGCTTCTCGCCGTTCGCGGTGACGTAATCGAACAGGGCCTGGGCATCCTCTTGGAACTCCCCGGCGCGTGCCTCGATGGCCTGCGGATCGAAGCCATCGGTGGTCTGGGCGAAGACGGCCGTGACGCAGCCCAAGAGGCTGAAACCGGCGAGGAAGAAGGCGATCTTGCGGTTCACGGGCGGTCCTTCCGACTACAGCACGCAGCAATTGCGCTTGCGCCAAAGGAGGAACCCCACGTCCTCTCCCTTGACCGGGTAAACCTGGCCGGACTTCGGCAGGATGGTGGTGGCGCCGATCGGAGAGCAGCTCTCGCGTCCGCTGACCATGGGGGTGGGATTGACCTGCTGAAGGCGATACTGGCTCTTCTTCAGGATCGGCATGATGTACTTCGAGCAGAGCGCTTTCGAACCGCTGGTTCCCCACGCGAGACCTTGGCGATGCATCTTGTAGATCATGCGCTCGGCCGCGAGCCTAGCCGACTGCTTGATGCCGACGTTCGCTCCGATATTGCCGTTCATAGGGTACATCGGCCCTTGGCAACCCGAGCACCAGAACAGCTCATCCAAGGGAAGCTTGGCGCTGGATGCGATGCAGTCGGCCGAGCAGGCGGCCTGGGCGATCGGCGAGGTGAACAGCGCCGCTTCAGGATTGAGCAGGGTCGTGAGCTCGTCATCCTGCCACAGCGGATCGATTTCGCTCATGTATGCCACGTCGAACGAGCTGGTTTCCAGGCACAGGAAATCGGTTACAACCTCGAGCCAGTAGAGCAGCGGATAGATGTAGTAGTGAACGTGGTACTTCGCGGTGTTCTGCGACTGCCCGCCTATCTGGGACGAGTTCGAGACGTAGCCGTTTCCGATAGAGAACCCCGGATCGAGCTTGATGCCGCCGAGATTGGGAAAGCACCATGGCTTGGTCGAGACATCGACTAGGCGTACCGGTTCCCAAAAGCCCATAGCCAGCCCCACGCGCGGAACGGGAGTTCCGCAAGCGCAGATCGGCAGATCAGGGTTCTTGGTGTCCGCGCGCGACGATGGCCAGATCTTCAGCGATCCGAGCGAGAGGGGAAACATGCAACCCCAGCACACATCCGTGATGGGATTGACGAACGAGCCGGAACACCGCCCCGGCCCGGAAGGCAACCCTTGCGCGGACGCCGGCACGGCAAGCGCGAACGCGGCGAGCGTGGTGATCGCGGCAAGCCACCTACGCCACATCGTCCGTCTCCCGGAACAGCCAGGCGTCGTCGGCGGCGTTCTTCAGCTTGGCCCACGCCCAACCTTGAACGATGGTGAAAGTAAACGCCGCGACCAGAATGGGGAGAGCGGCGGTGCCGAGGAGCTGGCGGAGCTGGCCAAAGAAGAGCAGCGCCATCGCGACCACGACGCAGGAGCCGATGACGCGCACGCGCGCGGAGCGCAGTTCGCTCGTTTCGGGAGCGGCGAGAGGAACCGGGATCAGGTCGCGCCAGGAGCTCACGATTGCCTCCGCGGAAGAGCGGTCTCGGTGACGAGCAGGACATCCCCCTTCGCCTCGACGAGGGCCGGGGTGTGCCGGATACCGAAATGGCTGGTGAGCTTGCCTTCCTGATCGAAGTAGAAGCGACGCTGGTGGGTCTTCATGGACTCGAATGGGGATCCATCGACGAAGATGATCTTCGCGCGCTCGTCCGATCCGTGCCTGAGCGCCCATTCGATCTCGGCGGGATTGTCGCCGTCGACGAAGACCAGCTTCTTCGACAGACCCGAGGTCGCAAGCGGATTGACCCTCTGGCCGCGCGCCGCGATCAGGTTGCCCTGATGGTCGCGGATGTCGTTTTCGACCACGATGGCGGGATCGAATTCCCACGATCGCGTCTGTTCCGCACGGGACATGCCCGAGACGGGAACCGGGCGCATGACGCGGTCCTTCACCTTCGCGGCGAATTGCTGGTTCATCTCTTCGAGCTTGCCGGTCTCTCGCGCATGATCGAGCCGCGCTTTGATGACGGATAGCAAGTCGGGTTCGATGACTGGCCAGGTCTGCCCCATCTGACCGTGATCCTGCGCCTGCGCGGTCAGCATCGAGGGCGCTGATACGGCAGCGCCAACGGCAATGCAGGAGACGATGGCGAGACGGTACCTCACAGGATCGCCACTCCGGTTCCAACGAGGCGGTCGCGGCATACGAAGCCGATATGCGAATAGCGGCTGTCGAAACCGTCCTTGTGGTGGGTGGCCGCGAACACGCAACCGTCGGGCACGACCCCCAAGGGCCCTTCGGTGAGGGCGTCGCCCTTCTTCGTGAGCGGTTTGGTAGAGGCGATCCGTTCGCCGTTGACCAGCACGTCGCGGCCTTCCCGCGTCACGACATCGCCAGGGAGGCCAAAAGCGATCTTGGCAAATGCTCCGGGTTCTTCGCCGAAATACTTCTGCGTGACCGGATCGTGGCCCGGGTGGAAGATCACGTAGTCGCCGCGATCGGGAAACCGGCCACTCTCGACCAGAAAGGCCCAGTTCGGAAGTGAATCCGTCGCGTTAATCATGAAGGCGTGGCTTTCGCTCCAGTGCTGCAGCGACGTAACCGCGGTGCCGACGCCGAACAGGGCTGCGATCGCGAGGAGCTTGCTCTTGGTCGACAGGCGCCTGGTTTCAGTTCTGGACACCGCCCTGCCCTCCCCCGTTGGCAGCCATGAACGCCTGCATCTCCTGTTCGACACGCGCGCCCTGGCTCTGCTGAACATCGAGCGAGGCCTGTGCGATCTGCGGGCGCGGCACCTTCGCGTAGACGGCCGTCTTGACGCTCTGCGTGACGTCAGGGACCTCGCCACCGATCACCGCCTCGTGGACGAGAACCACCTTCCCGCTTTTCGAAAGCCCGGCGACCGTTTGGTCCAGCGCGGCCATGAACACCGCCGTCTCCTGAGCCGCCGTCTGTTCATCGGAACTCGAGCGAGCCTGCGCCTGGAGATATTCGCCGATGATGCCCTGCAGCTGGAGCTGCACGAACTCCTGCCGCCCTCCATCCTGCGAAACGAGGTTCTTCGTGACCCACGCTCCCCACATGAAGATGGCGAGAGCAGCGGCGAGCAGGATGATCTCTCTCGGCGAGAGACCGGCGAAACCACGCTTCGCGACGGCCGCCTTCGACTTGCGCACCGGAGCATCATGCGTACGATCGGCGTTTTCGAACAGATCAGTCATTGTCACCTCCAGCGACGTCGAATGCCGAGCGAAGGCTCGCACGGCGGAAGAAAGCGATGAGAACGAAGGCGCCGCCGAGAACCGTGAAGACGATCGTCTGGAACTGCGCCTGCCGCGCCGCGTCGGCGGCGAGGAACCGCGCCGCGAGATTGTCGAGCTGCAACATGGTCCCAGACAGGGTGAAGCTGCCGAGGAGGATGAAGAAGAGCGTCGCGACGCCCAGGGTCGCAAGCACGGTCGTGGCGATCCACCCTGTCAACCGGAGGGCAACGACCATCGCGTCCTGACCTCGTTCGACCGGCACGCGAGTGAGCGCCCGGTGTGCGAGTAGTTGAGCGTTCATTCCGCCGCCTCCAGCATCTGATGAGTTTCGGGAAAGGCCACCGCCTCGATGGCATCGTGCATCGGGAAGCCCCGGTGGACGTAGTCCTCAATGTCGGCGAAGACGTCCGGGCTCGAAGAGTAGAGGGTGGCCGAATACCGATCGAGGACGAGCCGCCCGATGCTTTCCGTGTCCGGCCCGCGGATGAAGACATCCGAATAGTCCACTCCGTTGCGCTTGAGCGATCGAAGGAGTGCCTCGGTCATGTTGTCCATCTCGAAGCGATCCGAATTGCGGAAGTCCGAGATCGTCTCGCCCTTCTGCTGGAGGATCAGGAACCAGTCCGAGTTTTCGAGCGCGGCGCGCGAACCTTCGGACTTGTAGTAGTCGTGGATGGATTGCGTGGCGGTGATGAGCGAGCCGCCATACTTGCGGCAGGTGCGCGAATAGGTCTCGACGAAGTCGGCCATCGCCCCGCCCTTCAGCATCTGCCAGGCTTCGTCGATGATGAGCGGCTTTGGGATCGCACGGTCCATTCGGCGCATCACCTGCGAAGCGATGAACATGACCGACGTCAGGACCACGCCGCGGAGCTCCTCGCGTGTCGCGAGATCGGAAAGCTCGAAGACCGTGAGATCGGCCGAAAGATCGAGATTGGCATCGCCGAGGAAGAATCGCCCGAAGGTGCCGGTCGATGCGAACGGCAGGAGCGAGGTCGCCAGATCGTAGGCGAACGGATGTTCGGGCTGCTTGAGCGCCTCGATGATATGATCCACAGTTCCGTCGCGACCATGTGCCTCCCACACGGCATTCACCGCCTGGTCGATGAGGCCGCGCTCGGTATCGTTCAGCCGGGTCTCGTTGCGCGCCATCTGCGAGATGATCGACTTCAGCATCGCGAGGCAGTCGACCAGATAGTCGTCGTCGCCTTCGGCCAGCTCCTCGTCGATCATCCGGAACGGGTTGATCGAGATACCGGACGAAAGCTTGAACTCGGTGAAGGTGCCGCCAAGCGCCTTCGCCATGTGCTCGAAGCTGCGACCATCGTCGATGACGATCGTCTTGGCGCCGACGCCAGCGAAACTGGCGGTGAGGTCCTGCAAGAGCACCGACTTGCCCGACCCCGACTTGCCGGCGATCGCGACGTTGTGGTTGCCGGCGCCGTTCTGGAACGGCGACCAGAACTGCGGTTGCCCGCGCCGCCCGACGAACAGGAGGTGCGGGATGTTCCCGCCGACATATTCACCCTGAATGGGCGCGATCGCCGCGACATTCGCGGAGCGCATCGTGCGCAGACGCTTCATCCGCTTGTAATCGGAATCCAGGCCGTCGGCGAGCATCAGCGGGAAGTGCGCCATGAAAGCGGGCAGCTGGATGTGGGTCTCGTCGATCAGATCCCATCCGCTCGCCTTGTAGAGCGCCTTGAGGGTCCGCTCGCACGGTTCTCCACGGCCCTTCGGGGCGAGGATCGAGACGGCATAATAGCAGGAGACCAGCTTCTCCCCCTGCTTCACACGGTCTTGGATGAACTGCCACTCGGCTGCCTCGGTACGAAGCTTCGGAACGAGCTTCACGCCCTTGCCTTCCGCAAGCGAGCTGGTGCGCGCGAACTTGTAGCCCGCCTTGCTTTCCGAGGACTCCTGGCCGGGGATGATCCCGCAGACCGTCTGGAGCACCGGGCATGGCAGGTTCAGCTTCGGATTGAAGATGTCGCCGATGATCTTCTGAGTATCCCAGGGAGCCCAGCGGTCGGGGAAGTTGCGTACCGCCATCGTCCGGATATCGAAACGCTCCGGAACGAAGTCCTTCATCTCAGGCACGCCCTCGACGGAGGTGCCAGTCGGTCGCAGCGACTGCGCATGAAGGATAAGCCGATCCTTCTCGACGTGGGTGACGAGATCCCGACGCACACACTGCTCGTTGATCGGATCGAAGCGGTTGTAACCAGGCACTTCGTCGCCGGCACCGGTGGACGGCGCCAATATCTCGTCGAAGAAACGGATCAGGTCGGTCGGCTCGAACTGCCTGATCGGCACGTCGATCGATTCCAGGGCGGAAATTATGCCGTCACGCATCGTCACCAGATCGTCGGTGGAGAGGCCGGAGCCTTGGCTGATGCCGACCGACATGACGACGCGGTAATTGCGGACGAAGAACGGACCGTCGCTCGCGAGGGTCGACCATGCGCCATTGCGCAGCTTGTCTAGACGGTGCTTGGCGAGCGTCTGGAAGACGCCCGAAGCTTTGAAGCGCGGCAGAGCCCAGTCCTGTAGCTTCTCTGCGACGCGCGGAGAGGAATAGTTCGTCACGCTGAACTTGGTTCCGGGCAGGAGAATGTCCGAGAACAGGGAGCTGATGATGTCGTTCACTCGGTCGTTTGCACCGACGAGGGGCGCGAGCTCGAGGATGAAGCCTTTCGACCGCACCTGATGAAAGATGCGCTTGCCTTCATCGTAGGAACGATAGCCAAGGTAATGCGCGAGCATGGGAACCTGCGGCGGCGCAGACTTGCGCTCAGGCTTGCGGCTGTCGCCGACTACCAGGTCCACGATGTTGCTGAATGCTTTCATCATGGCGGCTCACTCCACCACGCCGGGGAACGAAGCGGCCTGACGCCGCGGCTTCGTCTCACGCGCCGCCAGTCGTTCCGACACCTGTGCTTCGATCGCGGCGATGGGATCGGGTCCTGCCGCTACCGCGACCTCCCTCGGCTGCGGGGCCTGACCCGGCGAAGCGCCGACAATGTCCGGCGCGATGGCGAGAAACGGAGGCGCGCTCTCCGCAGCCGCCAGGAGACCCTGATTGCGGGTCGGATGGCGGCCGCGCATAGCCATCGCGTCCATCGCATCGCCGCGACCAGGCAGGACGGCTTCGGTGTGAACCGTGCGCCGCGCGTGGCTCATGCCCGTGGCATCGGTGTAGCCCGGGAAGACGACCGCGAGCTCGTAGCTTGGAGCGCTCCTCGCCGTCATGGGTGCGGCTGCGAGGACGGTGTTGTGAACCGGCGCGTCGATCCCGTCGTCCATCTGGTACGGACCGGCCGGATTGAGCAGGTCGGTGGAAGTCGTCTCCTCGATCCGGGATATCGCCCCATCATCAATGACTGTCGAAGGGGCACATACTCCGTCAGGACCGTCGCAACTGAAGCTGCCGCTCACATTAGTGCCAAGGGTGGTGCAGCCGGAGACGAGGCCCCCGAATGCGGCGACGGCGAGGATGGCTTTGCTGTTCACGATGCACTCCCTTGGATCCAGCTTTCGAGGAATTCGCGCGGACGGAAGCCGTGGACGACGGCGCCATCCTCGCGGACGATTACGGGGGTCCCGTTGAAGCCGTGCTTGCGAGCGAAGGCTTCATTCGCGTCGAGACCGGAGGTGTCGCAATCCGATCCGGTCGTGATCGACCCGCCGTCATACGCCTGGTTGACGGCCTGGCGTTTGTCCGGCGAACAGATGACCGCTTCGGAGATCGGGCGGGTGCCGAGCACCGAAATCGGCCGCTCAACGACCTTCACGTTCAAAGTCTCGAGGGTCTCGTGGAGACGCTTGCAGTAGCCGCAGCGGAAATCGCTGAAGACGGTGATGGTCCTCGCGCCGCGGCCCATGACGACCGCGCCGTTTTGCGGCAGTGCCGCAAGTGCTAGTGGATCGACCTGATCGTCGACCGACGCGGTGTCTGCACCTTGCTGCCCGGGCGCTTGGGCGGGATCGGCCGATGACGTGTCCCCCCCTCCCCCGATGAGCATATCGGGGTTCATCTCCAGGAGCCGCGCCGCTGTCAGATCCTGCTTCGTCTCCATGTCGTACACGCGGCCGATGATGAGGTAGCGGGCGCCGTGATCGATGTAGAACAGGTTCTGGCGGGCCTGGACCTCGCAGACCCCTTCGATCTTCTCGCAGTCGATGGCCGTGATCTCGGTCTTCGGAAGGCGTTCTGCGAGGGCCTTCTCGACCGAAGGGCCCGAACTCTGGGCGAGCGCGGAAGCACCCATTGCGATCCCGCCGCCAGTGGCCAGGATGAGCAGTCCCTGAAGGACTCGCTTGGCACCGCCTCTGTAGCTGTCGCCATCGGAGGCCGGAAGAATACGTTGGTTGTTCATGAGGCTTAGTTCCTGATGAAGGTGCCGTCGAGGAACACGACCTCGACGCTGGCGCCGGTGGGCATCTCGACGACCGGCTGATATTGCTCGGCACGCTCGATGAGATATTCGGAGAGCATCTTTCCGGAGTTTTCAGCGCCAGCGCCTAAGCCTCTAAGGCCAATGTCGCCGGCCGAAGGGCTCGGAAGGTTCGCTCGACTATCTTGGCCGACCGGAACAATTGGGACAGAAAATGCGGAATCGACGGCCTTGCCCGCACCACTGACCAAACCGGCAAGGAACGCCTGCGTCGTGAGTGAACCTTCGCGGCTGATCACGCGGCCGCGAATGCCAACCTTGCCGCCGAACGCGATGAAGCCCTGAACCTCCGACACCGCAAAGCGGCCGCCGGGCTGCGCGCACGTCATGCGCTGGAGCTTTACGTAGACCTTCTCGGACGAGAGATCGCCATACGCCGCGCCGTTCACCATGCACCCTTGCACCCGAGTGGCGAGAAGCCGCCCCTCGCTGTAGACCGAGCGGGCGGGGCCGGTGATGCGCAGAAGCACGGGCAGCGGATCGCTCTGGCTGCGCGTGTTCGTGGTCGCATCGACCCCCACCACCACGGTCGCTTTCGCGATCGAGTTGGGCGGGAGATAGTTCGGCGAATCCGTGTAGACCGCGGGCGACTTGGAAGCGTCGATGCGCGACCCGGTCCCGCCATTCCCGCTGAACGACACCATCTGCACGTCGTTGCTACGACGAGGAGGCTGCGGTGCCGCCGCGGCAGGCGATGAGGAGGGGGCAACCCCCAGCGCCTGTGCGGCGGCAACCGGCCCGGGAGCAGTCGGGCGTGCATTGCCACGGCTCGCCTGCTGACGGAGCTGCTCGTTCTCGCGCTCGTATGCTTCAAGAACCCGCTGGCCATCGCGGGCCATTGCGGCGTTCTCGTTGCGCAGGCTGTCGACCTGCGACTGGAGCTCCATCATCTGCCCGGCTTGCGCCTCGACGCCCTTCAGACGCTGGCCCTGGGAATTGATCTCGCCCTCGTACATGGCGACCCATTCCTGGTCGACGCGCTGCCGGTTCATGAGGGCGTCGGTCGAGACCGTGGTCTCGGTTCCGTTTTCCATCGCCTGCTCGATCGTGTCGTCCGTATCGAGGACATACATCGACCCGGCGATCGCGATTACGCCGACCAGCCCATACATGAGCATCTTCTGGCGCTTTTGCGTCTGATCGTTCTCAGCGATCGAGCCGCTCTCGTCGAGCTCGTCGTGCTCGTCCTGCTCCGCGGCGTCGAGATCCTTGGGTTTGCGCTTCAGGAAATCCATCTCAGTTACCTTCCTGTGGGGACGACGACATAGGCGGCAGTCGCCTGCCCGCTCGCGAGGTCGCGGTTTGAAATGCTGACGGCGATCGCACCGTCGCCGGCGATGAGTTCTTCCTGCAGCGTCATGGGCGCCGCGCCGGTGTTCTCGATCCGGAGGACCTTGCCGGTCATGGTGGGGCTGCGATATTCGCTGACCAGCTGCACCTTGATGTCGCCGACATTGACCGGCGCACGAGCTGCGTCGCTGATCTCGAACCCGGTAACGGGACGCTGTTCGAACATCGCTCGGACGAGGCCCACCGCGCGATCGTCAAGCGACGCGGCCTGCAGGGTCTCTGCCTGCGGCTGCGGATTCTCGATATCCGCATTGGCCACGAAAACCTGCAGCGCACCGTCACCGGACACCTGGCAGTCGAACTTGTAGACGTAGCCCTTCTGCGTCGTGCCGAAGAACGAGATGTTCGGCTTCGTGTACCCTTCGGGAACCGAGAGATAGATGTCGCCGCGGGTCGGCTCGTGAACGATCGCGAAGTCTTCCGCCTCAATCCCGGTTTGCACACGGGATACGGCGACGAACTGGTCTTCCTTGAGCGCGATCCGGGTGAGGTCGGACTTCGAGGCTTGGCAGCGCACCTCTCCGTTATCGACGGCGAGGATGTGTTCCTGCGCGAGTGCGGGGACGGCAGACATCACGAATGCGCCGGCAATGAGAGCGGCCCCGCCCAGGCGCGTCAGGTAGCAATCGAGACGCGAGGCGAGAAGGCCGCCCGACACGATCATGAGCGAGGAAATGGCCGGGTTCATTCTTCCTCTCCTTCTTTCACGACGACGCCGAAACCCTTCAGGCGAAGCGAGACGCCGGTATATTTCCAATGGAACTCGAAGACCTTGTGTTCGCGCCGCACATCGCGCGAACCGACGATCGTGTGGAGGACGCCCCCGACCTGGCTGGTCAGCTCGTCGGGGTTCGTCCTGATCCAGTCGATGGTGACGAACTGGGTGACCTGAGAGCCTTCCTGCTCCGCCATGATCTCCATCAGCTTCGCCTTGAGCGCACCGCGCGATTCCGGCGCGGCAATGGCGACGATCCCATCGAGCCAGTACTGGAGCGTTTCGGGCGAGCGATTGAGCGCGAGCTGCGCGGTGTCACGGGTCACCGCCTCGAGATATTCCGGCGTGACCGATGAGGAGCTCAGCGTCATTTCGTTAGGAAGGATCGGCTGAAGCACCACTTCGCGATCGCGGGTCGATGCAGCCGTGAACATCACCACGACGAGGATGCCGAGAACGATGCAGATGAGCGCAAGGAGGTTGCGCTGTTTCAGCGTCCGTTGTGACGCCTCGTGAGCAAGAGATAGTTCCATGTCAGCCCGCCATCACACGAAGATGAGAAGGCGGAGCGACCTTCAGACCAAAGAAACCGCCCGGCAGATTCCAATAGGCAAAGTGCAGGACCCAATACATCGAACGCCCGGCTTTAAGTTTGCGATAGAAAAACCATGCAGCGACACTGAGGAGAAGTCCGATAACGATGTGCTGCGCGAGAATTCCCCAACCGAACGGAATCAGCATTATGAGGAATTCATCCAGCGTCCAGAACCCGATGAGCTCGGGGTCGTCGAGATGTCTTGGGATGGAATATTGGTCCAAAGGTCGTCTCCGCCAGTCAGGGGGCGGCTGCGTCTCGCTGGCGATCAGCAGCCCGCGCCCCCGTGGAGAGGGTCCGATCGAGCGATCAGACCGTGCCGGTGATCGTTGAGGTGACGATCGGCACGCCGGTGCCGGCACCGACGCCCACCCCGACCGGGATTGCCACTTGGCCGAGCGAGAAGCGTCCGGAGGCAAGCGCCACGATGCCGCCGGCGAGCGACAGCACGGTGATGATCTTACCGCCTGAGCCTTCGAGGAAGTCGGTGAACTGCGTTAGCGCGGTGTCGAACGTGGTGTCGGTACCGGCCATCGCGGCGTCGATCCCGAACACGCTCATCCCGGCCACTGCAGCCAGGGCGACGGCGAGGTTCGCGCCACCCTTTTTGAGATCGAGTGCTTTCATTGTCTTTCCCTTCTGGTTTGACGAACAGCGCGATGCGCCAAGACCAGAAGGGAAGAACGGGAACCTTTTCTCAACCAATTCGTCGCAAGGACTGACCTTTCAAGGTGCGAATCGCGCTTTGTCGATCCGACTGGTCAAAAAGACTGCACCACTAGGGATTAAATAATAAACCGGGTGGCATTCCGTTTGGGATCTATTGGCACGGAATCAGGACCACCCCGGAATGAACGCGGGTATGGCTGGCCTGTATGCAGCGCCGACTCTCAAGGCTAGACACAAAGCTGATTCAACGACGGTTCGACTCGCAGACTGATCGCACCCGAAAGAGAATCCAGGGGGCGAGTAAGCGTCATGTCGAGCGACAGCGAGGTTGTGCACGAGTTGCTGCTGGGCGAGCAGCCATTTGCAATTATTGCGGAAGCGATCCGCGTGCTAACCGTCGAACGGTTGAAATTTCAGCGGCTTAGAGACGTGATTCTTGAGGCGATCAAAGATCCCCCGAAGCCAACGGATGAACAGGTTGCGTTGTTCAAGAACCAGTTCCCACTCGATGGCCACGTAAGAATTTATCTTCGCTTGTCCCGATCGCTCAATTCCGAACTGGAAGCGCTCAAAATGGACCTATGCCAAAAACTGGATGAGAACTGCGGTGTACGTGAGACGGTTATCTTCTGTGCATTGTCGATCGCCCAGAGGAAAGATTCCACTTGCCACGGTTAAGGGCTTTTGCGCAGTATGCATTTGCATAGGTCGCGTTTAGGGAGGGATCATGCGCGAGGGATCGAACACCGTGGTTGTCGGACGCTGTGATCAGCTCCAGCGGGAATACGCTGTTCTCATCCGACGACAAATGGAGAAGCGCGGATTGAGCGTGCGGAAACTCGCAGAACGAGGTGTCATTCGTCAAAGCCATCGCAATCGCTTTTTTGACCGCATTGCCCAGGGCACATTGCCGCTTGCGGAATTCCATGCGGTGACCTCGCATTTGGAGATCGATCCTATCCGTGCGGCAATCACCGTACAGTGTTTTACCGATGCAACATCCTACGAGGACCCATGCTGCGAAACCTCAGCCATGGTGGCAGTTGCCATGGCGACGCACCTTCCTGAGGAACTGGCTGCCTGCGAAGGTAATTTCGAAACCATCCGGAGCGAACTTTGCGACGGTATAGCGAAGAACACTTCCTCGGCCATTGCCAAGTATCATCGCAAGCTGGAGGAAAGGCGCAATGGCGCCGACTTCGATTTCGCCTACGGCTGAGCATTTCGACCAGCGAAATCAGAGATCAGTTGCGGGAGGGGTTCTTCGGTGAACGAGTCTGCCCTGATAGCTTGGACATCGCTCTACATCGCGGTCGGCATAATGGCCATCCTCTGCGCACTACTAGCTTCAATCGTCACCGCTTGCGACTGGCGTAGCGGTAACTGGAAGCCGTCCATCACCACCAAGTTCGACAAGCTCTTGCTGTTGCCGAAAATCTGGTTCCGCTGGCAGCTCAATTATCTCAAAGGCGCACCGGCGATTCTGCTCATTGCGCTCTACTACGCTTGGTCGATCGGATTTTCAGTCTTCTGGGATTTCTGATGGGCGGACAAACCTCGCCAGCCGTACCTTCCGAAAGGGGTTGCCCGGGGGCATTGCTGAGGCTGCGCGGTGCACGGTGTTACCTTGCTGGACAGAGCGCATTATTGTGGACACGTAAGCGCGGGTCTCGCGAAAGGGTGGAATCCCGTTATACTGCTCCACTCGCCCAGGTCCCGCATTATATGCGGCCAACGCCAATTCCCATTTGCCGAACCGATCGAGTTGCATACGGAGATAGCGCGCACCGCCCGCAAGGTTTTCCTGCAGATCCCACGGATCGACAACGCCCAGATCGTCGGCCGTGCCCGGCATCAATTGCGTCAGTCCCATCGCTCCGGCATGGCTTCGCGCATACGGACGGTAGCGGCTTTCCTGGGCCACCAGGGCATCGAACAGTCTGACGGGAACGCCGGCGGCACAAGCTGCTGAAACAATCTCCTGAAAATATAGCCGACGTCGATATTGCGCCTCGCTGCCGATGCCGTGCAGCGGGAAATAATCGACTTCGCCGCACCCGGGTGTCGCTTGACCGGCTCTTCGTATTTCCGGGCTAGGATCGAAGGTTGGAAGCCCCACCCTCATCCAATTGGGTACGTGCAGCGCAGCTTTAGCCGGAACAAATGGGGTCGATGGGCTGGCAGCAGAAGGCTCGCCAAACTCGACATTACGTCCGTCTTGCTCAAGCGCTTGCGAATGTGGCCTTTCCCGACCAATTGAAGTTGCCACCTCGGACCGAACCGTCGGGACAAGTATCTCGAACGCTTGCTGTCGAGACGACGTAAAACTTTCGATATGAACCTGTTGCGCGGAAGCTGGGCCGGACAGGGCCAAAACGGCAAAAAGAAGTTTTTTCATGACCATACCTTTCGGCATGGTTTCCTATCGCAATCTCATCATAGAGGGGTTCTGCCAGACCGCAATGTCTAGCTCTGGTTTTCTTTCTCGAGAATGTCTGGTGCGTCAGATGGAAAAGGCAAAGACTGGGCCGTTTGCAGTCGGTCTGCTTTCGGGTGTCGTTATGACGACAACCGACATTCGGCTAACGATCCTAATAACGGTCATACGCGCTGCTATGTAGCGAGGCCCGCAAGCGGACAGTCGATCCAAGCTGTCCTTTGGGAATTGCAAATCAGCTTGCACAAGGGCCAATGTTGACGCGGCGTGTCCGTCGATCTAGGTGGAGCGCTCGGGCAATCTCTCCGGCGCCCGATCAGGCAATGCGCCCAAGTCCGGCACGAATGGTCGTGCAAAAAGGGCGCATTGATGAATTCACCCAGCAACAGTTTGTCTTACGAGCAGGATCGAGTCTCCTTTGCTGAAGCGACGCGCGTATGGATGCGCATCGCTGCCCTCAGTTTCGGAGGACCGGCAGGACAGATCGCAGTGATGCACCGCATTCTGGTCGAAGAGAAGCGATGGATTGGCGAGAGCCGCTTCCTGCATGCTCTCAACTACTGCATGCTCCTTCCGGGACCAGAGGCGATGCAACTTGCCACCTATTTCGGATGGCTTCTCCACGGTGTGCGCGGCGGCTTGGTGGCGGGGTGCCTGTTCGTCCTTCCCGGCTTCCTAAGCATTCTGGCACTGTGCGTCCTCTATGCGAGCTTTCAGGAAGCAAGCCTCGTCCAAGCGATCTTTTTCGGTATCAAGGCGGCGGTGCTCGCAATCGTGATCGAGGCGCTTTTGCGTATCGGCAAGCGCGCGCTGAAGACCTGGCCCATGTATCTCATCGCCGCATCCGCCTTCGTGGCGATATTCGTATTCGATGCCCCCTTCCCGCTGATTATTGCGATGGCCGCCTTGGTCGGTTTTCTCGGCGGGCGTTTCGACCCCGGACGGTTCCTTGTCATTAAGGCGCACGAGACCCCCGATGACGAGAAGGACAGCTCCACAGACGCCGTATTGGAGGCGGGCGGTTCCGCTCGGATTCAGCCCACTTGGCACGGCGCTTTGCGCACGGCGCTGACGTGGGGAAGTATCTGGGCTGCACCGATAATTGTTCTCCTCCTGCTGGTCGGTCCGGATCACGTGTTCACCCAATTGGCGGTGTTCTTTTCCAAGCTCGCAGTCATGACCTTCGGCGGAGCTTACGCGGTGCTGGCCTATATGGCGCAAGAAGCCGTGCAGACGCATGGCTGGCTCGCTCCGGGAGAGATGCTCGATGGGCTCGGCATGGCGGAGACCACGCCCGGCCCGCTGATCCAGGTTGTCCAGTTCGTAGGGTTCTTGGGCGGCTACCGGGACGCGGGCATGATGGGGCCAGTTGCTTCGGGCGTTGTGGCTTCTGTCATCGTGACATGGGTGACGTTTGCGCCGTGCTTCCTCTGGATATTCCTCGGCGCGCCTTTCATCGAGAAACTGCGCGGGGTGAAGCTGCTGACTGCCGCGCTCTCGGCTGTGACGGCGGCGGTGGTCGGCGTCATTCTCAATCTTGCAATCTGGTTCGCCCTGCATGTCGTGTTCGCGCGGCTTGACGAGGTGCGAGGCTATGGTGCGAGCCTGCTCGTTCCCGACATATCCAGTATCGACATCGCTTCTGTCGTCATTGCGGCGGCATCTCTCGTCGCCATGCTGCGCTTCAAGGTCGGCATGTTGACCGTGCTGCTCGTCAGTGCAGCAGTCGGGGCAATATATTATCTCGGCATCGCGGCCGTTGGTTAAGTCACCGATAATAAGGAGATTTCACATGAGAAATATTCGCAATTTTTTACTCGCAACAAGCGTGAGTTTCACGATCTTGGCCGCTCCGGTTCACGCCCAGGATAATCTGGACAATCTTGCAGCTCTTATCTTCGAAGCCTCTCATGCCGAGGCGACGATCACCGACGATGGGGTGGCACGCATCGGATGGACCAGAGACGATGTCGAGGTGAGCGTCGACGGTATGCGCCTCGATCCTCCTGCGGGCCTTGGGTCTTGGGCGGCCTTCAAACCTGTCGAGGGCGGTGTCATGGTCATGGGCGATACGGTGGTTTTCGAGGACGAGATTACGGCTGCGATGGATGCTGCTCTCGAGGGCGGACTGACGGTCACCGCGTTGCACAATCACTTCATCTTCGATGATCCGCCTGTCTACTTCATGCATATCGGCGGTCACGGCGACACCGCCCGGATGGCGGCTGCCGTGAAATCCGTATGGGATGCGATCAAGGCGGTGAGACAAGCCAATCCTGTGCCGCAGCGCAGCTTCGGCGGAGCGACGCCCGATCCTGACGGCGTTATCGATCCTGCACCTCTGACCGCGCTTTTCGAAATGGAGCCGACTATCGACGATGGCGTCGTGAAATACACTTTTCCGAGGTCAGGCCGGATGCACGGTATCGAGATTGGGGGCTCGATGGGACTTACAACATGGGCTGCATTCTCAGGAAGCGATGAACTGGCTGCGGTAGACGGCGATTTCATAATGACCGAGGATGAGGTCCAGCCGGTCCTGCGCGCTCTGCGGGAACGCGGCATTAACGTGGTAGCCCTGCACAATCATATGGTCGGCGGTGAACCGATCTACTACTTCCTGCACTATTGGGGCGTGGGTCCGGCCAGAGAGCTTGCGGAAGCACTTTCTTCGGCTCGCGACGTACAGGGTCGCGTCGAGGCTGGGCCACACTAAGCTTGAAGCATTGTCGGCACGAGGAACTCTCGCGCCACCGAGCTTTCGCGCTCATCAGCAGGCGCCTTGTCACCGACATGACGACATAATGGATGTCCGGTTTTGCCACCGAGACGCTGAAACCGGACCGTCCGCTCACCACCCTATTGTGTTGAAAAACTCCGCATGCACCTTCGGCGGGAAATATTAAAACTCATAAGAGCTCATGCCTGCATCATTACCTCAAGACGCCTTCTCCCGTTGAATCATTATTACGGAAAATCGGCTGCGGATCGGGTCAGGCCGAGTTTTTCAAATACACCCCATCGCTGACGTCCGAGGATCATTTGAAAACACCCATGAGCGGACGTTGCGGTGGTCTAATGACGATGTCCGCTATTCGGGACCGCGAGCGATCGGTCGAACGACCGAAATCAGGGCGCAAAGCCGCCGCTGTGTCTGACCTTAAATAACGGTACGCGAATTCAAGCAGTCAAGAGGTAAGCTTGCCTATGAGGTAAAGCGCTTCGCAAGTCGCGCCGCCGCGCCGCTTTGTGTGGCAAGTCTTGCGCCATATCGCATGACCGTGGCCGGGTCGCGCCAGCGATAGGCCTGCATGATTGCAGGCAACCCCTCCCCTGCCGCAAAATTGTCCTGCGCCACGCCGACCCTGATCGAATGGGACGAGATCTCTTTCAGCAGTTTCTCGAAGCGTGTTTCGCTTATCTCTCCCAACAGACCCTTGGCATATGCATCGCGAATGAGGCGCCGATAGATCAGCGTAATCGAATTGGGATGGAGCGCAGCATTGCCCACGCACCGTACGGAACCATCTGCGTGACATTCCACGCGGCGGAACAGGGGGCCTTCGCGAATATCGCCATCTTTCTTCCAATCTCGGATGGCCTTCATCGTTGCCGGTGATAGGTAGGCATAGGCGCCCTGACCTTCCGCATCGGTTTTCGAAGAAGGGATGTAGAGCGCCCCTCCCCCTGCCCCGTCGCCTTCGATATGGTCGACACGGATCGATACCAATTCCGAACGGCGGCACGCGGTATCATAGGCCGTGCGGATCAAGGCAGCATCGCGCAACCCTAGCCAGTCACGGCGGCAGGCCTTGATAAGGTGCGCAAGACAGACACCCGAGGCCGGACCATCGAGGTCTGCCACTTCACCCTTGAAGCGGATGCCCCGAGCCTGGCGTTGTCGGGTCCCGCGAGCACGGCGCATCGCCTTCAGCTCGAGCTTGACCAGAGGCTCCGCTGTTGGATCAGTCAGGCCGCCCATACGGTATGCCATGCCGATATGAACGAGATAGCGGGCAATCGTTGCCGGGCTCCGCTGTTTCCATTCGCGTTGCAGTTTGACCTCATCACCGTCTGCGGTTCGACCGAGAACGCGAATCCACGCAGCAACAAGTTCTGGAGTTGCGTTGTCCGGTGCAATGTGTCGCTGGCGGCACCATTCTGCCCAGAGCGTGAGATCGGAAACAAACGCGCGCTTCGTGTTGTCGGACCAGGCCCGGACAGCCGCGTCGATCAGCCGAGGATCGAGCGCCGCTGCAGGTCCGGCCAACGCGCGGACCTCCGCAACGACCAGTGACTGGCTGTTATCCGATGCCGCCAAGCTGCCCATTGCGCTCAAGGTACCATTTCGCCAATCCAGACATAAATCCGTCGGCCCTCTACGCGCAGGATGAGGAGGTCCTCCACTGTAAGCGGTCGAACATGCGCGACCGGATTTCGTATCGTCGCGAGCCGCGAAAGCGTCTCGCCGATCGACACCTTGTTTTTGAAAATCGGCTTGAAGATCTCCTGCCAGTTATCATTGCGTTCGATGATTGCACGATAGTCGCCGAAATCGGCGTAGTCGAACAACTCGCCGGGTGCCCGTCCCATATCGACATCGACTTGGCGCCGGCGCTCCCATTCCTCGCGCACATTCGAATGAACACGCTGACGGATCCATTTCGGGCCGACAGAACGCACCATTGCCGCAGCGATGAAGGCGCGAAGCTTGCGTTCAAGCTGGCGCGCCATAGTGGCGACAACCAGATCGAGTTCGTCTTCATCTGCATCAGGCGGTGCTTCCACAGTCATTCCGAAAGGCATAAAAATCGAGCCCACCAGAGCCATCGGCAAACTGGAGAGACGCCTGTCGAACCCGCGTGCCAGGCGGAGCCCGCGCGCGAGCATCGCGTCTTCGGCGACGTCCTCCTCCGGCTTGGACTTGCGGTAGTCACCGAACTCCTCGCGCACCCTTTCGGCCACCCGTGGAGTCCCCGGAGCCGCGCGCGCCACAAGATCGGTTAGGCCGCGAAAGGCCGCATAACCTTCCAGCGCGAGTTCCGGCCGGTCAGCCTGCACCCAGGGCGTCTCAATCGCGAGCACCTCGGTTCGTAACCGTTCCGCAAAGTCCACTTGGGCATGTCGGACACCTGCGATCGCCGCGAAGTCGATCTGCGCAACCTCGGCCATGGTCGGTACACGCAGTTCAGGAAACAAATCAGGGTAATCGGTTGCCAGACGAGCACGAGACGGCACGATCCCGGCCAGTGCATCAGCTGCTTGCGAGAGCCCGGCAAGCTGGCGTGCGAAGGCCTCTGTCGTCGTCGACACCCCTTGCAGCCTTTCCATGACCGGAGCCAGTGCATCGCGCTTGGCGAGAATGTCGGCCACGGTGTCGTCGAGCAACCCGCGCCCCGCCACGAGGGAAGCGAAGGTATCCCCCGCGACCGACCCGCTCGCCATCCGCTCGGCAAGCGAGGCGGAGTGCGCGATCGCTCCAAGGCGATCAGAGACAAGATCGAACGTGCCGTTCGAGGCCATGAGGCTCAGTTCTTCAGCACGCTGACGCGCGGTGTCAAAGAAAGCCGGGTGCCGGTCGATCAGATCCTGATAGGTTTTCTGGTGGGCGAGCGCCTGTTCGACAAAATCGGGCTGCCGCGCGATCAATTTCTCATACTGGCTGTGGCCGCGCATTGCTCGCTCGATCAGTTGCGAAGAGCTGTCTTTGCCTGCGGCGAGCGATGCAAGCGTGCCGCCCTGCAAATCTCGCATGGCCTTAGAAATTGGATCGTCTTCTTGTCGCATGCGATCTGTTTACGCGCGACAGCCGCAATTGCATAGTGTTGATAAGCAGGCCTTATCAACACTAGTCATTCTGCATTGTGGACTCGCGTGTGCGTTTCAGTCTACTTTCGTGCCATGAGCCGGCCGGCACTTCCCCTCTCCTCGATCGCCTGGACGGCCGGATTGGCGGGCCTGTTCGGCGAAGCTATGGCAGCTATCGGCAGGCTGGATGCACGGATTTCCGCCAGTCCTGTCGCTCAGCCATGGCGAAATCGGACGGTCTGGAAGGGCTATAGCACGGCGCTGCAACTGCAGCGATACGAGATCGATGAAATCGACGTATTTTCTCAAGCAACGGGAGTTCCGATAGCCGGGCGCCCCTCCGTTGCCACGGCGGGCCGACCGTTCGATGCATTTGGTGAGTGGAAGCATTCTTTTGATCGGGCGACTGTGCGTCACTGGCGCGAGGGCCTGCCCTTCAGCTTCGACCCGCCGGACACCTGGAGCAAGGCCCCTCCCCTCATCCGTGCGCTGACCTTGCTCGACATCTGGACGCGCCAGGACCCCTCGCCTCGTCCGTGGCTCTGCTTTCCCCAGCTGCTGGCCAGCATGAATGTGGTCGCAAGCGCTCTACCTTGCCTCGTCATAGGCGACCTCTCGCTACGGACCCTGCGCGGCCCGCGAGAGCGCCAGCTCAAGCGGCTGCTGAAGGCGTTGCGCAGCACTGCCGCCGACGGCCTGGAGCGTCTCGATCGGCTTGAGGGCTGGCGCCTGAACTTTGCTGCTGTACTTGCAGAGGAAAGCCGCCCGGGACTCTTGCGTGATCTGGGCAAACTTGTCCTTTCGCAGCCGCTGGTGACGGCGCGGCTGATTGCGGACACATTCGAGATTACGCTCTCGGGTGCGGGAAAGCTGCTTGCGCGCGCTGCCGCACACCGCCTTCTCGTTGAGGTTTCGGGCCGGAACAGCTGGCGTCTTTACGTCACGCCAGATATGGGGATCGCTCTGGGTATGGTCTCCCCCCCGCGCGGCCGACCGCCCTCCCCTCCCCGACGAACCGAGGAGCTCGATACGGTGCTGGCGGACTTCGACAAGGAAATGGAAGAGATCGATACGCTTCTGCAGAACGTCCAGAGTTCCCGGCCTAGCTGAATGACTGACCGGCTGACGCCGGTAGGTTCATGGCGAAGGGCTGAAGCCTTGCTTGTGGGTATGGCGGTCGAGATAGCGCATGATGATATCGTCGGTGATGTTTCCGGACGTGGTTGAGAAGTAGCCACGCTGCCAGAAGCGCTGGCCCCAGTAGCGCTTGCGGATATGCTCGAACTCCTGCTGGATCTTGCGCGAGGACCGCCCCTTGACCCGGCGCACGAAGTCGCTGACCGAGATATGCGGTGGGATTTCAACGAACATATGGACGTGATCGCGTGAAAGCGCGCCATTGACGATCGTCACGCCCATTTCGACACAGACCTGCTTGATGATCTCGCGCACCCTGAGGCGGACCTCGCCGTGCAACACCTTGAAACGGTATTTGGGCGCCCAGACGATATGATAGCGATGATGAAAGGTCGTGTGGCAACCACTCGAATAGCCCATAGCAGGTATCCTCGGGAAAGTGAGACTTCACGCCTTTCAGGCGGTCTCACTTTCCCGAGGATACCTGCTATTATGCGAGTCTATGGCTGAAGCCAGTATCCGACTGAAGTCGGAGGGGTTGCTCCCAAAGCGTGACGCTAAAGAACCTTCCCGATCGCCAAGATCAACTCGTCCTTGCCTGCTCCGGAACCTGGGAGCACTTTTATCGTCACACCCTCCCCCTTTGCAGGCCGGTTCACCGTTAGCATTGGCCGACCTTCTTTGGATTTGATCGTCTCCGCCTTCTCTTTCCTCGCAGGTTTGGCGGGAGCCACCGTGGCCTTGAGGAGGCGCTTGGCGGTTTCGGGGCCGCTCAGTGGTTCCGCCCCCCCTTCCCTATCCGCGACTAAGGCGACCGCCTCGGCCTCCATTGCTTTTCGCGCGCGCTGATCATTTGCCAGTGGCTTGAGATCGCGCGCTATCCGGACAGTGATGTCGTGCCGGTCGGAGAAGGCCGAAACGATTTCGCTGGGGAGACGCGCGACATTGAGCATCCGGCTTAGCCAAGATTTTGAGATATTGAGGTGCTCGGCCATCTGGGTGAGCGAGCCCTCGTAGAACTCCTCCAGCGCAGCTTCATATTCGTGCGCCCGCTCCCAATCGGTGATGTCCTTGCGCGAGCGGTTCTCGACATCGGAGACCCGGAAAGCCTCTTCGTCAGTGAGCTGCTGGACCGTGACCAAATAGTCAAACTCAGGGTGGTTGTGCTCGCGCAACCATTGCACGGTCCACCAGCGGCGCACCCCGGCGATGATCTCGTAGTCGTGGTCCGGATCATCACGCAACCGGCGCACAATAGCTGGGATGCGCTGCTTCTTGGCAGAAAGAAAGGCGCCGATGAGGTCACGGCAGCTTTCTTCGGTAAGATGATCGAGATCGCGGTTGTGCAGCCGCCAGGGCCTGCAGCGGCCGGGATCGACGAATTCCGTTCGATCGGTCACAACCTTGCCCGAGGCCAGTCGGTTGAGCGCCTCACTCCGGCTCGCCATGATGCTCCGCGCAGGGGCCGCCTCCCCCTCTTCGATCTCTTCGTCGAGCGAGTCGGTTAGCAATGAGCTGAACCCTTTGTTGCCCTTTGCCATGGCTTAATCTCCTTACTTTATTGCCGCGCGGGGAGCTTGTTGCCACGTGGCAACGCTGGCCCGCAATTGATCGATTTCCGCGCGCAAGAGCACCGAAGACAATCCGTTTCGATTTGTGGGAGGGTAACAACAACCCCTTGTTATACAATCTATTCCTCGCAATTTGCCACGTGGCAACATCAGATCGCGCCCTCCCCGTACCGACTCGCCCAAGACGCGACAACATCATGCTCAATGTCGTCGCAAACCGCGGTGAGATATTTGAGGCAGCGCATGTGCACGTCACGCGAAGTCACCGGTCGATCGAGCTCGAAAACTGTTTTCAGACGAGAGCTCGCATTGTCGATTTCCGCGCTGGTCGGCATGATCGATGTGAGCATCGAGCCGCCGAAAACATCACGCATCATAGCCAGCAATTCGCGATGCATCGACTTGTTCTCGTCGACGCGGCTCGCAACGACGCGGATAAAATTATAGGCGGGGCGCGCCCTACCCCCAAGCTGCTCAAGTTGTTCCATCGTGGTTCGGGCCATGTCGACGAAGGAGACCGTCGACGAGAAGTCGATCACGCTCGGCGGCATTGGAATCACCATCGCGTTTGCGGCCTGCAAGACTGCCATGGAAACCATGCCCAAGGCTGGCGGTGGGTCCATGATCACAACGTCATAGTCGTGCACCACTTCACCGATAGCTTGCGAGATAAGATCGATTACGTCGAAGCTTCGGGTCTGCGCGAGATGCGCCGCGATTTCATATTCCAGATTGTATAGCTTCAGGTTTGACGGAAGCAGATCGAGGCCATGAAAATGCGTCTTGCGGATGATCGAACGCACACCGAGCAATTCCGGGTCATGGAAGTGTCCGTAAAGAGTATCATTCTCGCCGAGATCAATATCGGGCCGGTAACCGAACATCATGGTCGAACTTGCCTGGCTGTCACAATCCACCAGCAGCGTTCGATAACCCTTTATTGAAAAATGCTGGGCCAGATGCACGGCAATCGTGGATTTGCCGACACCGCCCTTGAAGTTCGATACCGAAATGATGGCCGGCATATCCTCAGGCTCTCGCCAAGGCCGGGTGTCGAAGACCTCCCGCATGTGATCGAGCTCGGCAAGATTATAGGGCAGGCGATGACCCGAAGGTGTTCGCTCGCGTTCAGGCAGCCGGCCATCGCGTTCGGCCTCGCGTATCGCCGAGGCGGTCCGATCGACCAGTTCGGCAGCCTTAGAGATGGAATAGGTGGGGCCAGCTTTTTCACCGGTCTCGGGATCCATAGCGTGCGTCTGCAGCCGTTTAAGGATCGCCAACGACTTACGGTGAAGGGAACGGAGATCATCGGTCGCCGTGTTCTCCGAGCTCGCTGTGTCAGAAATTTGGGTCGCCATCTGCTGTCCTCGTTGGAAGTCTCGGAAAGAAATAGACCCAGTTGAAGATTTCGGCAACGACTTGGCCAAAATACCTACAACCTCACCGATGATCTCCGAGCCATTTGGGCCGGAACTAGCATCGGGTTTGCGAATGACCGATGATCTACGAGCTCTTTCGGCGGCACAAACCCGCGGGTAGGGCAGGGTGGGGTACTTGTGGACAAGTACCGATGATCTGCGAGCGCAACCGATGACCTAGGTGCCAAAATACAATGATCTCGGTGCTTTCGAACCGATGATCTCGGAGCACATACCTACTTAATAAGAATCTCCTTCTCCGAATCCGATTCGCAAATCGTTTTCATTTTGTGATTTCGTTTCGGAAAGATCGCTGCGAACGCCGAACGGACCCGAGATCATCGGTGGATTTGCAGGTTTGACCGCCAGAATTGCGCAAAAATCGCCAAAAGGGTTGATTTGCCCATCCAACCCTGTTGTTGATCGCAGCACCACAACCCGGCGAATCGGGGAAGGGGACGATGACGCAGGATGACAGGACACCGCTCGGGCACCAATACGCACTCGCCATGCTTTCCGGCGGGGCCGACGAGGTGCGTGAGCTCGCAGAGTATGCCGGTACGCAGCTGACGCTTGACGCATTTCTGCGAGTACAGGACGAGGAACCGGTTCCCGCGTTCTTGCATTCCGCGCTGTGCGCGATGTCTCTTCCGACCAAGCGCCCGAAAAACGAATTCGAGCCGATCATTCGTGAAGACGGACGCTATGCATTGGCGATCAATCCCCGGCCGGTTCTCCAGGACGTCGATGGCAAGCGTGTGATGAAGAGCCTTGGCGTACCCTTTGGCTCTTACCCGCGCGTCGCACTTATCTATATTCTTTCTCAGGCAGTGCAGCAGCGTTCGCGCGACGTGTTCCTTGGTCGAAATTTCACCGACTGGATGCGGCGGCTCGGCTATCAGACAATTTCGTATGGTCCCCGCGGTACGGCCAATCTCATGAAACAACAGGTCGATCGCCTACTCGCCTGCGAATGGCAAATTCGCTGGGACGGAGGAGAAACTGACCAGAACGCCTTCGCTGTGCGTGACGTAAAGATCTCCAACGAATATGCGGGCTCGCTCGACAAAGACGGTGCCTTCGCGCGCGAAATTCGTATGTCCGAAGTCTTCTACCAACATCTGGTAGAGCACGCGGTCCCGCTTAATGAGGTCGCAATCCGCGAGTTGAAGGGCACGCCTACGGCGCTCGACCTCTACACTTATCTTGCCTACCGCTTGCCGCGGGTTACCGCCGGTCGCGGACAGGCGATATCCTGGGATCAACTTGCGAAGCATCTGGGCAACGCAGCGGACAGCAAGCGATTCAGGCAGACCGTCCGCGAGACGATGCAACTGGTCTCTTCGGTCTACCCCAATGCCAACATCGATGTGTCTGGTCGCAAGGTTGTGCTTCATCCATCACCCGCCCCGCTCGAGAAAAAACTTGTCGGCACGCACTTGCGCCTTGTTGGCGTGGAGCCTCGCAAGAAGCGGGGAGGGGAGGGGGCCAAGACCAAAGGCCCGAATACGGCAAAGCAGACGGTCGAAGACTTGCTAGCTTTTCCGAGCGGCTCACTTCAGTATGGCAAACGCGAAGAGGCGTTCCTGAGAATCGGCCGGGACAAAGGGGCGCCTTGGGATGTCGACTTGATGGCCGGGGAGTTTCGACGCGGCTTCCCCGACGTCTCGCGCAAGCGCACAGAAAAGGAATGGTTGAGAGTTTGGGAAAGCTTCGTGACCTCCTACGCCAAGCGCCGAAAGCCCTGCTGACTCCCGTCTTCGTGGCCACACATATTGACAAAGCGTGGCCACGGCGCTATTTCCTCTCCCAAGGAGATAGCCGTGACAAATATAGATCTGATTGCCGCTATTCGCGATCTGCCTGTACGAGACAGCGCACGTCTCAAAGACGCATTGATGGGGACCTTAAGTCGACTTTCGGGTGGCGAGCCTCTTGCGGTCCGGGCATTCAGGGATCGGTTCAGCGCCATCAACCGCGAGGTTAGCGAGGGGGGCGTTCAACTGGTCGCAACCGCCGGATCACAAAACGTCTTGGTTTCACTCGATAGTCTCGCCGCTCTCATTGAATCGGTTCACCAGAGTATGAGCTTTGCCGACCAGCTTGAAATGTCGGGTTTCGAAGCGCTCGAGGTGGCAATGGTGGAAGATCAGGATCCCCTCGACGATGAGGGCCTTGTCTTTGGAACTGCAGTGATGGCTGAAGAGGCTTAGCGGCCAGCGTGCTGTATCTGCTCTCGACGCAAGTCCTGTTGGACATCCTCGGCAAACAATCTCCCGGCACGCAATGGATGACTACCGCACCGGCAGGATCGGTGGAAATTAGCGTCGTTTCGATCGGGCAGGCTCAGCGCTATATCGGCAAGCTCTCGTCGGCATCCGAGAGAGAGAAACTGATGCGCGCTTTGCGGCGCATTGAGGCCACCGTCACTGGCAAGAACCGCGAGCATGAGGGCGTGGTGCCATTCGAAGGCGAGGCCGCGCGCATCTGGGCCGAGCTAGCGGACGCCGACTTGCCATACATCGTTCGCAATTCAGGTCACCCCGAGCGCGAAGTGCCGCTAGGGGCGACCGGTCGCATGGTCGTGGCGACCGCGCTGGCGCGAAGCGGTACTCTTGTAGAGGCTCCGCAGCCCTATCACGAGAAGATCGCCCGGCTATTGGTCGAACATCCGTGACCAAAGGACAGGATCCAGAAGATCAATTGGTCATGCCCGAGGGCGGGCCATTCGAAGCTGGCGGGCGATATCAGGCGCTATGCCTGTCCGGAGGAGGATATCGCGGGCTATACACCGCAATCCTGCTCGAAGAGCTCGAACGACGGGCCGGAAAACAACTTCGCGAATGCTTTGATCTGATCGCCGGAACCTCGATCGGCGGTATCCTTGCAATTGGTTTGGCCGCGGGGATCCCAGCCCATTCATTGCGGCTGTCTTTCGAAAAACACGGCAGCGCAATCTTTCCCAAGACCAATCGGATATTGGGTCTAAAGATTCCGCGCCTGTCGCTACCGGCTTTTCGCCACCGATATTCGAATGACGGCCTGAGAGAGACAATCAAGACGATTCTCAATGACCCCGGCGAGAAACTCACAATGACCGACGCAGGCCCATCGCTCCTCATTCCCAGCGTTAATGCGACTACCGATGCCGCGGCGGTGTTCCGCACATCGTCCAGCGATCAAAACCTGACGCTTGTTGATGCCGCTCTCGCCACTTCGGCCGCACCGACCTATTTCCCCGAACACGCTATCGGCGATGAGAATTTTGTAGATGGCGGGCTCATTGCCAATGCGCCCGATCTCTTGGCCATTTCGGATGGCCTTCAAGCGGGCTTTCGCAGAGAGGATATCCATGTCCTCAGTCTTGGCACGGTCGAAACCATTGCAGGCCGGCGCATCCGCCCGCCATCCGGAACGGGCTACGTGACAGGTGCCAAGCGGCTTTTCGAACTAACTCTCGATGCGCAACAACGGTTGGCTCTCAATGAAAGCCGCGCGCTGCTCGGTTCGAATTATCTGCGCATCGATGCGATTGCTTCTCCGGATCAAATGCGAGACCTAGGCCTCGACCGGATCGATAAGCAGAGCCGAAAGACACTCAGTGCCCTCGCGACAGCAAGCATCCGAGATCAACTCGGCTCCGATATCGGTCGCCTGAGAGGCATGCTCGGCCGCAGGGCGGAATGGGTCATGTAATCCAACATTATCCTGACTGGCCGGCCTGCCATATCGAACCCCTCAGTGCCGCCTAGACCGAGGAGGGGGAGGGGGGAGAGCGGATGGATTTAAGGTTGATGTCACATGCTTACCGCTCTCAAGCCTACCAAGGAAACCATTGATCTCGTCGCCGGCTTGAAGGGGCGGTGGCACGGTTCGTATGCCATGTGCCGCTGTCCCGCCCATGCCGACGAAAAGGCGTCGCTTTCCATCCGGCAGGGTAATCGCGGACTACTGGTCCATTGCTTCGCCGGGTGTCGCAGTGAAGACGTTCTTCGCGAACTCTCACGAACCAGACCGGTCTTCAATTCGCCAACGCCCGAGTATCGAACGGGTGCATCGACGCAGAATGCGCGGCGCATCTGGGACCAGGCTACCGAAATCAAAGGAACGCTTGCAGAAGCCTATCTGCGATCACGCAACCTTCCTCAGTCCTTGAGAGATTTGCGCTATCACGCACGATGCCCGTTCGGCCGCAAGCCGAATGCCGTGTTCAGGCCGGCCCTGATTGTGGCCGTGCGGGAAGGGACGAAGATCAAGGCCATCCAGCGCATCGCGCTCGGTCCGGGAGGACTGTCACATAAGGGTAAATACATGCTCGGACGACCGGGCATGGCGGCCTGGTCGCCAATCATGAAGGGCACCACACTCGCTCTGGCGGAAAGCATGGAGGATGCCGCCGCCTATACGAAGCTGAAAGGCACGCCGTGCTGGAGCACGCTGGGGGCCGAGCGATTGCCTCTGGTCCGCATCCCGGACGGGGTGGCAACTCTCGTAATAGCCGAGGACAACAACCGGGCAGGAAGGCTGGCGGCGCTTGCAGCCGTCGCGGCGCACGAGACTCCGGAGCGCCGCGTGCTTCGCGATCCGCCCCCACGAGCCGCGGCCGACTGGGCGGAGGTCAACGAAAACGCCGGCGCATAAAGGCTTCGAAGAACAGAGGAGGGGAGGGGGAGGATTGGTTGCGGATCAGCATCAGGAGCAGACCGTGACCGACCTATTCGACATTTCCGAACAGCGCCTCAAAAACGCGATCGAAACCGTGGCTGCTGATATCGGCAATGCGTGTCTTTCGAAAAAGAGACTCTTCGAGACGATGGAGGAGCTGCACGGCTGCACATCGGCGAACGGGACATGGACCCAGCGCGATGCCTACGACCTTCTGGAAGCCGGGCTTGCACTTCACCTGACCAGCCTTGGGCCCATCGTGCGCGCGGACATCCCTTCGATCTCCGACCTGGTCGAGTCCCTCCCGACCCAAACCGTCAGAAGCGAGGATCAGATCCGCTTCCAGCAGTTTTCGACTCCGGCGGACCTGGCAGCCTTGGCCGTGATCGCCGCGCAGCCTCGGAGCAGCGATATCGTCCTCGAGCCGAGTGCCGGTCACGGCTCACTCGTCACCATGTTGCCGAGCGTCGAGGAACTGCACCTCAACGAGCTCGATCGGCGTCGGCGCGAGAAACTGAAACTCCTTTTCACTGGCGCGACCATCACCGGCTTCGACGGCGCCATGCTGACTTCGCTGGCCGCGCCCGAACTGCGGCCGACGCTGATCCTCATGAACCCGCCGTTCTCCCGTTCGCAGGGCAGAGGCGTCGATGAATACGCCGCGCTCCGCCATCTGCGGGCCGCGCTCTCGAAGGCCAGTCCCGGCGGCCGGGTAGTGGCGATCATGCCCGACTGGTTCACTACCAGCGCCAAAATGATCCGAATCTACGAGGAGACCTTTGCGAACTGCACCGTCCAGACCTCCGCCAGGCTCGCGAAATGCTATCACAAGCAGGGCACCAGCGTGGCCGTGCGATTGATGGTGATCGACAAGACGCCGGGGAACTCGAAACCATCGATTATCGCGCGCGATACCGTCCGCGAACTTGCAGACTGTCTTCCCGTCGTAAAACGAACAACGGTTCTCTGCGAGCGCACATCGGTGCCCCCGCAGCCCAAGCCGAAGGCGACCAGCCTCTTCAAGTCGATGCGCGCCAAGCCGCGGACGACGCCGCGGGTCGACCGCAAGATCTCGGTCCGCGAGATCGTGCCCGTGGAATACACCAAACTTGAAGCCCCGCGCGCGCTCGGTACGCAATCAGGGGTCTACGTTCCCTATCGGCCCAGTCGCATCGATATCGAAGGCTCGCGCGAACACCCGACGCCTCTGGTCGAGAGCGTCGCGATGGGTTCGATTCCGGCCCCGGTACCGGACTATGTCCCGCGTCTGCACGACCGCATCCTGACAGACGCACAGCTCTCCGAGGCACAGCTCGAGACGATCATCTATGCCGGCAATGCCTGGACGCAATTCCTCCCCGGCAAGTTCACCCCGTCCGATGAAGGCGTAGGGCTTTCGCTGTCCGAAGACGGCAGAGCCTATCGCAAGGGCTATTTCCTAGGCGATGGCACCGGGGCGGGGAAGGGGCGGCAGGTTGCCGCTTGCATCCTCGACAACTGGCTCGCGGGCCGTCGTCAGGCAATCTGGGTCTCCAAGAACGAAAGCCTTCTCGAAGACGCCCGACGCGACTGGTCCGCGATCGGCGGGCTTCCGGCGGACATCCAACCGCTTTCGAGCTGGAAGATCGATGACGAACTTCCTTTTCGCGACGGCATCGTTTTCGTCACCTACCCGACGCTGCGCAGCCAGCGCCAGGACGCAACCCGCCTGAAGCAACTCCTCGACTGGGCAGGCACCGACTTCGAAGGCGTCATCGCATTCGACGAGAGCCATGAAATGGGCGGCGTCGCCGGCGGGGAGGGTGCCCGCGGTGCCAAGGCAGGGTCGCTGCAGGGTATCGCAGGCGTTCTCCTTCAGAACCACCTCCCGGATGCCCGCGTCCTTTACGCCTCTGCCACCGGAGCATCGGACGTGAACAATCTGGCCTATGCCGTTCGTCTCGGCCTGTGGGGTCCCGGCACTGCCTTCTCCAACCGCGAGGACTTCATCAGCCAGATCCGTTCGGGCGGAATAGCCGCGATGGAACTCGTCTCGCGCGATCTGAAGGCTTTGGGTCTTTACCAGGCTCGCGCACTCAGCTTCGCCGGTGTCGAATACGAAGTGCTGAAGCACGATCTGACAGACCAGCAAATCGGCATCTACGACACCTACGCTGACGCCTGGGCGATCATCCATCAGAACATGGAAGAAGCATTGGCACTTACCAACGTCGTCGACGACCTCGATGGCGATACCCTGAACAGCGGCGCGAAGGCTGCGGCGCGCTCGCGCTTCGAAGGTGCCAAGCAGCGCTTCTTCAACCAGGTGCTGCTTTCAATGAAGCTGCCGACCTTGATCGCGGCGATCAACGACCATGTCGACCAGGACAAGGCCATCGTCGTCCAGCTCGTGTCTACCGCAGAAAGCATTCTCGATCGCCGCCTCGATAGCCTATCGCCAGAAGAGCGGGCCGAACTCGACCTTGACCTGAGT
>NZ_JAVAMS010000010.1 GCF_030730945.1 Aurantiacibacter poecillastricola | reverse complement strand
GTTCCAGACGACGTTTTCTCAGATGGTGCCGTCTCAGTTTGATCGACTTGAGCTTGTTGAGCGAACGCTGGCCCGGACCAGACCAAGGCAACAGATGCCAAAAGCAAATATCTCATAGTTCCACCTCCCTAACTATTTGAAGCAATTTTTGGTGCGAAGGATGATCTGACTTGGGCCAATCGTCAAATTCAATATGCGGCCGATGTATTCCTTTTGCTCATGTCAATGCCAGAGGTGTTGAGCATAGTCCTCGGGCCAGCCAACCAATACGTTTGGATTAATCCCGGCGATCGTCCGCCATGATCCGCTGTACTGCATCGAGGCTGTCGTTCATGACAGTTGGATGCTCAGCGTCTGTGAAATCGACGATACTGTTCCAATGCTGGGCAATTTCTTCGGGCGCGAAAATGCCGTTCCTACCCAAGTGATAACCGCACGTCCGTTCCCAACGAAGTTTCGCGACATAACCGGCACCGATTTCGAACAACCCTTTGGTCTCGTAACAGCTTTCGTGCGCGAGCCAGCCAACCAACGCACTGACCGCCTCAGGCCGCAACCTGTCGAGCAACGCCTTGGGAAAGACCGTTTCAGTCATCCTCGAAGCCGCGATTGGAGCGATCGTATTGACGTTGATGTTCCGCGAACGCCCTTCCTCGGCCAGTGCATTGGCGAGACCTAGGATACCCAATTTGGCAGCTGCATAATTCGCCTGGCCAAAATTGCCGTAGATGCCCGCCGCCGAACTGGTCATGATGACACGGCCGTAGGCCTTGTTGCGCAGCGTCGGCCATGCCGCTTGAGTGACGGCCCGGCTGCCGTTGAGGTGGATGTTCTGGATCAACGTCCAGTCCTGGTCTGTCATCTTGTGGAAGCTGACGTCGCGCAGGATGCCGGCGTTGTTTATCACGACATCGATCGTGCCGAACGCATCGAGCGCAGTTTCGACGATTCGAGCGCCATCCTCGACCGAATCATAATTGGCAACCGCTTCGCCGCCGGCAGATCGTATCTCTTCGACGACCCGATCCGCTGCGCTGGAAGATCGTCCATCCCCCATTCGATCCCCTCCGAGGTCGTTGACAACCAGCCTTGCACCGCGTTTGCCGAACATTAGCGCATGCTCGCGGCCGAGCCCTCCACCCGCACCGGTTACGATCACCACCTTGTCGTCGTATCTTAGTTCTTCGTGCATCGGGTGGCGCCTTCTGTTATCGAAACGCGGCGACGCCTGTCAGCGCGCGCGAGACGATGAGCTTCTGGATTTCCGTCGTGCCATCGGGGATCGGGCAGATAATCGCTTCGCGCACGAGCCGTTCTACGATGAACTCACGCGTAACGCCGTTGCCACCATGGATCTGAAGTGCATCGCGCGTCACTCCAATCGCCATCTCCGTAGCATACCATTTGGCCATCGCGCACTCAGCCTCAGCGCGCACGTCGGCGTCGACCAGCGAGATCGCCCGGTGCGCCAGTAGCCTCGCCGCGTCGATCCGTGTTGCCATGGTTGCAAGCTTGTCGGCGATCAGTTGATGACCCGCAAGCTTGCGGCCATGCTGGGAACGCTCCTTCGAATAGGCGATCGCTTCGTCCAGCGCGCGGCGTGCAATACCGATGCTCCACATTGCCATGTGGCAGCGCGCGATCTCAAAGACTTTCAACGTGTTTCGTAGTCCATCGCCTGGCTGGCCCAGCATGTTGGACGCAGGCACGCGGCAATCGGTAAGAAAAATCTGCGCGGTCGACTGACCATTCAGTGCCATCTTTTCGATATCGCGCACTTCATAGGGACTTTCGGCGCGATCGACCAGGATGTGGCTGATCTCCTTCTCTCCGGTCCGGCAGGTGCAGATAAGTAGGTCCGAATATGCGCCACTTGTAATCCACGTTTTTTCGCCGTTGATCACCCAATAGTCGCCGTCGCGAATGGCTCGCGTTCTTACCGCCGCCACATCTGAGCCTACGTCCGGCTCGGAAATGCCCATTGAGACGAAGAGCTCGCCGGCGACCAAGCCGGGCAGGTAACGCTGCTGGATTTCAGGTGACGCGCTACGCCGGATCAGTTCGGCGCCGACCGCGTTGATGAAACCTGGAATAGCGACATCAAGCGACGAATAAGCGATCTCTTCGAAGATCAGGAGATGCGTCAGCCAACCTATATCGAGGCCGCCCCATTCCTCGCGGTGCGGGGCACTGATATGACCGAAGGCGGCAAGTTCGCTGGTCCATTTTTGCATCAACGGCCGCTCGATGAAGCATTCGCCGTGAGCGCGAATTTCAGGCTCCAGCTTTTCGTCGAGGAAGCGCCGAATGCTCTCGACTGCCATCCGCTGCTCGTCAGTGGGTGTAAAATCCATATTATCCGCTCCTTAACGACCAAGGATGGTGACTGCGACGACGGCTTCCTCCACGCCCAGAACCCCGCCGCCATTCTGCGCTACCGCGACCCGCGCTCCCTCGATCTGGCGAGCGCCGGCATCGCCACGCAGTTGCGACACCAGTTCGTAGATCTGACCGAGACCCGTCGCGCCGATCGGGTGCCCTTTGCATTCGAGGCCGCCCGACGGATTTACGGGGATGCGGCCGCCAATGACGGTGTCGCCACGCTCAGCAGCAATCCCTCCCTCGCCAGGCGGCACGAGGCCCAGAGCCTCAATTTCGATGATCTCGCCCATCGCCGTCGCGTCGTGCACTTCCGCAACGTCGACGTCTAACGGGCCGAGCCCCGCCATCGCATAGGCGCGCATTGCCGCCAGCCTTGTGACGTGCCGATCATAGTCGTAAGGGTCGCGCTCGGCACTGGTCTGGAGCACCGACGCAAGTACTCGGATTGCCCTGTCGTCAGACACCGCCAGCTTGCGCAAGCCTGCCGAGTTGCAGATCACCGCAGCCGCAGCGCCGTCACTGATCGGTGAGCACATCGGCAGTGTCAGCGGAAACACGATTGGCGGTGCGGCCAGCACGGCCTCTACCGTGTAGGGTTTGCGGTATTGAGCGAGCGGGTTGTGCGTCGAATGGACGTGGTTTTTGGCTGACACCGCTGCGATCTGCGCCTGCGTTGATCCGTAAGTGCGCATATGGGCGCGCGACATCGCAGCGTAGATGTCCATGAATACGCTGTAGGGTTGGTTTGACACCGACCCTTCTGGCACCTCAACGCCTTGGCCCATAGCGAGCAGTGTCTCGCGGCTGCACTCCGTCTCGTGCACGTCCCACGCCCCATCGAAAGCGCTGAACATCAAGGCCTTGTCAGGCGAGCACATCTTCTCCGCGCCGAGCGCGAGCACGATGTCCGCCATACCCGACCGGACATAAGCAGTCGCCATCGCGACCGCCGTCGAGGCTGTGGCGCAGGCATTCTCAACGTTGACAACTGGCACGCCCTGCATCCCAACCGCGCGTGCTACGAGCTCGCCACGGATCATGTCCTGCCCTTCCATGTGGCCCTGCACGCAGTTGCCAAAGAAGACCGCCTCGATGTCCTCCCGGCCGCATCCGGCATCGGCGAAAGCCCGAGCACAGGCGTCCGCCGACAGGTCCTTGAGGCTGCGGTCGAGTTGCCGACCGAACTGCGTCATGCCAACGCCGGCGATATAGATGTCGCTCATTTTCCTTTGAACTCCGGTTCGCGCTTCTCTGCGAACGCCGCTAGTCCCTCGCGCAGATCGTGTGAGGCAGCATAGGCTCCGATGATCTCGAGTTCCTGGCGCAGGCCATCTTCGAGGATGCAATCTCCAGCGATTGCGGCCAACTCCTTGATGTGCACAAGCCCAAGGGGACTCTTGGCGGCGAGCATTTCCACCACCGCCTGCGTTGAATCGACGAGCGCCTCCGCTGGCACCACCCTGCTCACAAGTCCTGCACGCTCCATCTCCCTCGCGGAGACGAATTCACCCGTCATCATGAGGTAGGTCGCGCGCGCCGGTCCGATCTTGCGGGGAAGGCGGATCGAGCCGCCACCGCCTGGCAGAAGGCCATAGTTGGCATGCGCGTCACCGAACCTGGCGTCTTCGGCAGACACCACAAGATCGCAGCACAATACGAGTTCGAGCCCGCCGGCAAGCGCCAATCCGTTGACCGCGGCAAGGACCGGCAAGCGCGACAACTCGATCCGCCTGAGCACGCGCCCGAGTTCCGCCAGGAAGTGCTCCAGTGGTTCCATGATCGACCCACCATAAGCATTGAGCGCGGCCAAGTCGGCTCCGGCGCAAAAGGCGCGTCCCGTCCCGGTGATGACGAATGCCCGCACCGCGGGATCGGCCTCGGCCGTCTCGATCGCCAACTCAAGATCGCGGGCCATTTCCAACGTCAGGCTGTTCAGCGCATCTGGACGATTTAGGTGCACCCATAAAGCCGCGCCACGCCTCTCAACGGTGATGGCTTCGAGCGACACGAGGTCTGCCACTTTTGAGTCAGGAGAAGTTGCCCTCATGCGCCTGAAACTCTGCTGGCCCGCCCCGCCCAGTAAGGCTCTCGGAGTTTCGATCGTAGCACTTTGCCGACGTTGCTGAGCGGCAGAGGTTCGGTGGTGAAGACGACCTTGCCGGGCTTCTTGAACGAACCCAACCGTTCGCTAACCAAATCGATTATTTCCTGCTCTGGCAATTCAGTGCCGGGCGCGACCACGACCAGCGCAAGCGGCGTTTCGCCCCACTTTTCATGAGGGATACCGAATACGGCGGCGGCAATCACTTGAGGATGATCGGCGATCACATTCTCGATTTCGGCCGGATAGATGTTGTATCCTCCCGACACGATCAGGTCGTTTGCGCGATCGAGCAGATAGAGGAACCCGTTTGCGTCGATGCGACCAATATCGCCAGTCTTTACCCAGCCGTCGACGAGGCGTAGCGCGGTCTCCTCAGGATCGTTCCAGAAGCCTTGCATCTGGCCGTTTTCGAACCGGGCGACAATTTCTCCGGGTTCGTCAGGCCCAAGAGCGCGACCGTCGGCATCACGGATTTCGAGATCAACAAAGCTCATCGCCCGGCCCACCGATTGGAGCGGCGTCGATCCTTCGGTTTCGCCGAACCATTCCTTTGGGCCTAGGGCAGTCACCGGCAGAATTTCGGTCTGTCCGTAAGCGGTGTGCAACACATCGTCTCCGAAAATCGAGCGGGCCTTACGCAACGTCGCTTCGGAAACTGGCGCAGAAGCACTGAGCAAACATCTCAAGCGCGGAAAAACGTGCCCACGCGGATTGCCGTGGTGAACAACTGCGTTGAGCATGGTCGGAGCGACGAACGCATAGCCGACCTCTTCGTGTTCCAGTATCTCGAGGAAGCTTGCCGGGTCAAACGCCTCCACCATAATGTTGCGGCTACCCACCGCCCAATAGGGAGAGAACATGAACCCGGAGGCGTGCGAAAGTGGCCCCACATGCAATACCGTCGCGCCTGGATCAGGTCTTGGTCCCACCTCCAGAAAGCCAGCGCAGCAAGTCATCCACGTGCGATGGGTATAGGCGACGCCCTTCGGCGCACCGGTCGTGCCCCCTGTGTGACGGATAACGCAATAATCATCTGGCGAGATGGTAGGGTCCGGATCCTGATCAGATGCCCGGGCGAGCCATTCCTCGTAAGTCCCGTCGCGCACGATCAGTCGCTTCAAGTCGGGCAATTCGGTCTCGAGTCCCGCGACCTCGGGCAAGAGCGCGTTGTCAACGAGCGCTAACCGGCAGTCGGTGTTGCGCATCATATGGGCATGGGATTCTCGGCGATTGCGGGCATAGAGCGGTACACGAACGAAATTGCCGATTGCTGCCGCGAGGAAAATGTCAGCCGCTTCAATCGAGTTCTTCTCCAGCGTGGCGATCTTGTCGCCCGGCCGCAGCCCCGCGTTCGTCAGCGCGTTCGCAAGCCGCACCCCCCGCGACCACGCTTCGGCAAAGCTGAATCGGCGCTCGCCGTGGACCAACGCTTCGTTGCAGGCGAAATAGCCGGCCGCCCGGCGGAGTTGGGTGCGCAATTCCATTAGCGCTGCCCCTTGCACGGGGCGGCGCTGCATCCGTTTGCGCAGTTTCCACGCATATGTATCCTCTCCATCGGATTTTCTCCGCTTAGACTTCAAACATCCCCGAAATGATCAGATTGGGTAAATCGTCACACCTGTCCAATTCATTATCCGCCGCTAATATTCCTCTAGTTCATGGTGGCAGGGCCCATTCAACATTCCATCTGGGAATATTTTGGAGCTTGAATGAATTTGATGCCCGATAATAGATCGGCGATGATCTCCGTAGTGTTCGAGCCATTGGAAAGAAATTGCAGATGTCGGGATGCGGTCCGCTCGCTGGTATCAGGGTCATCGAGATTGCCGGTATCGGTCCAGCGCCATTTTGCGGAATGTTGCTGGCAGATCTTGGAGCCGACGTTGTAGTTGTCGATCGTGTTATCCCTAATCGGGATACGATCGACCTTGGCCGTGAGGCGATTCTCAATCGCGGTAAGCGATTTGTATCCCTCGATTTGAAGCAGTCCGCAGCGGTCGAGCACGTCCTCGATCTTGTTGAGCACAGCCATGCGATCATCGAGGGCATGCGTCCTGGTGTAATGGAACGGTTGGGTCTTGGACCCGATGTTTGCCTCGATCGCAATCCGGCGCTCGTGTTCGGCCGGATGACTGGTTGGGGGCAGGATGGACCTCTCGCGCAGACCGCCGGCCACGACATCAACTATATCGCACTGTCCGGCGCGCTCTGGTATGCTGGCGAACCGGGTGCGCTTCCGATGGCACCTCCCGGACTCGTCGGCGACATCGGCGGTGGCGCGCTCTATCTGGCAGTCGGCCTGCTCGCCGCCATCCTTAGCGCCCGTGAATCGGGGAAAGGACAAGTCGTGGATGCCGCCATCGTGGATGGAAGCGCGCATATGATGAACCTGCTGCTCAGTTTGAAAGCAACAGGACATTTCGTCAACGAGCGCGGTCGCAGCATCCTTGACGGTCCGCACTGGTATTCGACCTATCGATGCGCGGACGATCGATACATCTCTCTGGGGTCGCTCGAACCGAAATTTTACACATTGCTTTGCCAGAAGCTGGGCATTGCGGATCAACCGGATTTTGCAAACGGCTACGATCCGGCCTGCTGGCCAGACCTCAGACATCGGTTCGAGGAACTATTCCGACGAAGGACGCGCGACGAATGGATGACCTTGCTGGAGGGGACCGATGCATGTTTCGCGCCGGTGTTAGATCCGGACGAAGCCGCTTCGCATCCGCATATGGCGGCCCGACAAATCTACAAGAAAATCGATGGAATCATTCAGGCAATGCCCTCGCCGCGCTTCTCGAACACACCGCCACCCGAGCCGACCGTCAAGTCGGCCGGGCCGAATCAGAAACGGACAATCTTGCAGCAATGGCGAACGACGCGCCGCCGCCATGTATCTCGATCGAAACTTTCGTGACATGAGCCGCAGTGCTCTCTCCACTGGTTTCAGAGTCGGACCGCCTTGCCACGTATGATCGTGACAGACGTCATGGGTCTCATTCCAGTCGAACCTCACAATCGATGGGTAAGGAGAACTTGTCGCACGTGCTAGGGCCGCTCAATTGATAGTTCGTCAGACGGCGGAAGCAGGGAGCCCGGCCAAGGCTGACAGCAATACTTGTGTTGAAGTATCCGCCGAGCGGGCTGTCAAAGGTGAGAACTCTGGAGAGCGAGAACCGTGGACTGCAGCGTACTAATGAGGCTGTGCGCAAAGCGTCGTGATATTTTGACCAGGCGGAGCAGTAAAGCGATGACTGCATTCATTGACGAGTATCGACGTAATTCGGGATCGAACCAATCTGCCGGGGCTCTGCCAATCTGGAGCATCTCGCCCGTCAAGCTGTACGCTCACGTTTGGCGAGAACCAAGAAGCTCAACCCGGCATCCCCCAATAGCGTTTCGGAAGTTAGATTCGTACGATCTACAAAGCCTAAACGCTCATTTCAAAACTAAATTCTCACCCCGGGCGCCCTGTCCTCGATAGCGAACCGGCGCAAATCGAAGCTGGCGCTATTGGGATCCGTCAGATCACGAACTGCGCGAAACCGGCCGTCGATCCGTTCAGCATCTATGTCGAGCAGAGTGTATCCGGCGTTATCATTATCATGGAAGCGGACCTGCGGATTGCGGCCCTGGATGCCTGTGAAGAGCTCTTCGGGGCCGCTGCGCGAGGCGAGACAGGACGTGACGATCTCGCTCGCGACCAACGACATCCCATCCACTCCGGATCGGATGGGATGTCGTTGGCCCAGAAGGAATGGACGTCGCCGCCAAGCAGCACCGCATTGCGCACCGCCGGCTGGCGCAGTGCAGCGATCAGGCGGTCGCGAGAGGCGGCGTAGCCATCCCAGATATCGGACCAGCGCGCATCGCCTCCGCCCGGCAAGGGCAGCCGCGAGACCATCGTCGCCTGACCGATCAGGCTCCAACGGGTGCGCTCGTTCGCCAGGCGATTGCGCAACCACGCCTCCTGTTCGAGCCCGAGCATGGTCGCCACCGGATCGAAGACCTCCGCGCAGTCCGCGATCACCTGCCCGCCGCGTCCACACGGCTGCGACGTGCGGAACTGGCGGCAGTCGAGAACCGAGAGGCTGGCTAGCGCGCCCCATTCGAATCTGCGCACAATGTCCGCCGCGCCATGCGGTGTTAAGCGGCGCGGCGATATCGGCATGTGTTCGAACCATGCCTGATAGGCAGCGGCCCTGCGCGCAACGAAAGCGGCAGGGTCTTCTGTGACGCTGCCCTGAAGCGAGGCATAGTCATTCTCTACCTCGTGATCGTCCCAGGTCGCGATGATCGGGAAGGCAGCGGTGGCGGCCTGCAGATCGGGATCGGTGCGGTAGAGCGCATGACGAACGCGATACTCGTCCAGCGTGAACGGATCGGGCGCGCCGAAACTGCGAACGTCGGGGCCGGTCCCGAAAGACTTCTCGTAGATGTAGTCTCCGACATGCAGGAGAACATTGATCTCCTGCGCGACCATGTCCCGATAGGCGGAAAACCAGCCATGTTCCCAATGCTGGCAGGCCGCGAGCGCGAGGCGCATGCGCGTGGCCTGCGGATCGATCGTGGCTGTGCGACCGATGGGGCTCGTCGCTCCATCGAGGTGAAAACGGTAGAAATAAGTGCGTGCTGGATCGAGGTCGACCGGCTCCACATGCACTGCGTGCCCGCGCGCAGGACTTGCGGTGACCGAACCACTGCGCACGATCCTGCGGAAACCATCGTCGTCGGCGATCTCCACACCGACCGTAGCAGTGCCCGACAGACCCAAAGGCCGAGTCCAGAGCACGAACCCATCAGGACGCGGATCGCCCGAGGCGACGCCGAGCATAAAGGGATCGCCATCGGCATATGGTTGCGGTTGCACAGCGATGGCCGTTACCGGAGACAGGAAGCGAGACGCAGCCAGCGCCAGCGCCGTCCGGCCAAGCAATGCGCGACGCGACACCATCAGAAATTCCCTCGTAGCTGCACGAAATAGCTACGCCCGTTGACGCCGAGCGGCGTCTCCTCGCCCGTGGGAAAGCTGCCGCCGGTTGCGGCGATGAAGCGCGCCTGATCAGCAATCTCTTCCGGCCGGTCGTCGAACAGGTTCTGCACGCCGGCGGTAAGCATGATCGCGGAAGACAGGGCGTAGCTCAGCGACAGGTCGAATGACGTGCCGCCATCGAAGGTCTGCGTCTCCACGAGCGGTTGCGAGGTGTAGGTGCCGAAACGGGTCAGCGCTGCACGTGCGCTCACTGACCGGTGCTCGACGACAGCCTGCACGGTTAGCTTGTCGCGCGGCTGCGCTTCGGTCAGGAACAAGATCGACTTCTCGCCGAGCAACGGCAGAGTCGGCAGCACCGGATTGGCGCGGAGACTTTCCAATTCCGTGTCATAGAGCGCGAAGCCGACATCCATGCTTGCCCGCGTTTCCGGACTGAGGCTGGCCGACCAGCGCGCGGTGGCCTCCACACCGGTAGTCCTGGTATCGACCGCGTTGGTGAAGAAGCGTACCTGCGAGAAGCCAACTATACCAGCGCCGGCCAGAATGGCATTCACCGCCGCCCCGCGCAGCTGTTCACTCAGCGCGATGCGATCATCGATTTGGATGTGAAACGCATCCAGGGTGAAAGCGAGGCGGGGCGTCGGCTCCAGCACGATACCCGCGCTGTAATTACGTGAGCGCTCGGGTCGCAGATCTCCCGCACCCAACGCGCGCGCGATCGGGTCGCTCACCGGCAGCGTCGCTACCGAAACCAGCTGCCCTGCCGAAAGTGCGCCCTGCACCGCGCTGAAATTCTGCTGTTGCAACGAAGGCGCGCGGAACGCAGTTCCGATCGCGCCGCGCAGCGCCAGGCCCTCTGTCAGATCGGCGCGGGCTGAAACCCGCCAGGTCGTCTCTCCACCGGAATCGTCATACTCGTCGTAACGGACCGCCCCGCCGATCAGCAGCGCCTCGATCGGGCGCAGCTCGGCGTCGAGATAGAATGCAAAGGCATCGCGCGCCTCATTCACCGGTCGGCGCGGAGCGAACCCCGCGAAACCGTCCGCACCGACTCCGGTCGAAGCGGCGGGTTCTCCCTCGCGGATGGCGTAGGTTTCGCGGCGGTACTGCGCGCCGGCGGCGATATTGCCTCCGGCGAGAAGTCCGAGCGAGCGCGAGACGCCGAAATCGGTGACATATTGTTCATAGGTCACGCCGCCCGAATCAAAGCTGGTCGGGCTGTCGAGACCCAGCGACACATTCACCGTATCGAAGACGCGGAAATCCGCCTCGTTGCGGCCGTAGGTCTGGCTCAGATCGAGCGCGATGCCGCCGAGATCGGCGGAGATACCTAAGGTCCCGCTGCCATCCCAGATGTGCGGTTCGATGACCGGCAGGAAACCGTCGGGATAGAGCAGCGAGGTGCCGGGCACGCGAAAGCCCGCACCGTTGTTCGAAATTTTTTGCGCGACCGTGCCGAAACCGTAGAGTTCCGCGTCGCCGAGTGGCAGGCCGAAATTGACCGATCCGCCAAAAAGCGAGGCTTCCGGATCGCCTATCCGGTAGGTTACCCGGTCGAAGCGCTGATCGACAAAGGCGCGGTTGGTCGCTTCCTGCGCGCGGACCAATGCACTGAGAGTCAAATGACCGCCCCGACCGATCGGCAGCCCGCCGCTGGTCGAGGCGAGCCCGTTGAGCCCGTCGCCTTCCTCGGTGATGCCACCCAGCAGTTCGAACGAAGCGCCCTGGGCATCGTCCTTCAGGATGATGTTCACTACCCCGCCGATCGCGTCCGAGCCATACTGCGCTGCCGCGCCGTCGCGCAGGATCTCGATCCGCTGGATCGCGTTCTGAGGGATCGTGTCGAGATCGACGCCCGCCGATCCGCGCCCGATCGAATTGTTTACATTGAGCACGGCGTTGGTGTGGCGGCGCTTGCCGTTAACGAGCACGAGCGTCTGATCGGGCGACAGGCCGCGTAGCGTGATCGGCCGCGTGTTCGCCGCCGTGGCGGTGGTGGCCGCGCGCGGAGAATTGACCGACGGCTCGAGGAAATTCAGCGCGCGGTTGAGATCGGCATACCCGGTGGCGTTCAGCTCCTCTTCGCTGACAACGTCCACCGGTACAGCTGCCTCCAGTGCGCTACGTCCGGCGCTGCGGGTGCCGGTCACCACGATGGTATTGGCGGGGTCCTTCACGACCGGGCCCTCCGCTTCGGAAGGCAAATCCTGAGCTTGCAGAGGGGAGGTGACGATAGCGCCGGCGGTTATGGTTAAAGCGAGAAGCGCGAGATTCATCGTTGGCCCGATCCGATTTGCTGCAACTGCGAACGGGGCCGCATGTAACGAAGGCTTGGCCGGGCCGGGTATTGCGCAGACCGGCACGGTGTTGCTTGTCGGGCAACAGCAATTCTGCAACACTCCTGCTACAACCGCTCGATGGCGTGGCGATACGAGCTGGAGCGGGAAGATCTGCGATCTGACAGGATCGAGTGGAACCCCATCTTTCCTTTCAAACCGGGAGCGGTGCTGCAACTCGCGCTAACCGCCAATGTCGTGACCTATGCCCTGACCGGCGGTCAGTTCGGCTACTGGAAACTGTTTCCGACCGAGCCTCCCAGGATCGTGCCGCCTGCCTGGGGCGAGGTGCGCCTCGCCAATGGAACGATCGCTTACGGACTGGTTCCGATGGCATCGCACGCCATTCTGCGTCTTGAGCCAGCAAAAGGAGGATGGCGGGAAACGAGCGACGAGCGCGCGGCGGTCGACCGCGGATACAACAGATATCTTCCCGCGGCCGGTTCGCTCCGCGAGCGCGAAGATGCGCTGCTGTTTCGCCCGCTGGTAGTGCTGGGCCTCGTGCTCGATCGCTGGTTACGTGAGGAGAACTGGTTCGGAGCGTCACAGATCGCGGTGACCAGCGCGTCCAGCAAGAGCGCACTTGGCTATGCCCTACGCCACGGTGACGGTCCGCCGTTGCTCGGGCTGACGAGCGCGCGTAACCGGGATTTCGTCGAGCGCACAATGGTCTACGACAGCGTCGCGGCTCATGATGAGCTTCCGCAGCTTGCCGCCGGCACGCTCATCCTGGATTTTACCGGAGACCCTTCCCTTATCCGCGGTCTGAGCGAGCGGAACGGCGATGCCCTCCGTGTCGTGCGGATCGGGGCAACACATGCGGGAGCCGCCTCGTTGAACGACGATACCGTGTTTTTCGCACCGGAGCGGATCGGTAGGGAGATCGCGCTCAATGGCCTTGAGGTATTCGAACGTGATCGCGCGGCCGCGATTGCGGAATTCGCCTCGCGATCGACCGACTGGTTCATCCGCGAGCATGTCGACGGACCGGACGCGATCGTAGAAGCCTTTCGCGATTTGCTGACAGGGCGAGTATCGCCCGAACGGCTATTGATAGCTCGTCCTGAAGGAGCGTTCGAATGACCTTGCCCGACACACCGGAAGCTATGCGCGCCCATATCGAACGCGAAGGCGTCGCCGCCTCGCCCTTCACCAGCTTCTTGGGCCTGGAAGTCGTCCGCTGCTGGCAAGGAACCTGCGAACTGGCGCTAACCGTGCGTCCGGACCTAACCCAGTCGCACGGAACGCTACATAGCGGGGTGCTTTCAAGCCTGGCTGACATCGTGTGCGGTTTTGCTGCGGTTTCGCAATGCGGAGCGGTCGTTACTGCGAATGTGACGACGCATATGCTCGGCCCTGCACGTGTCGGTGACCGAGTGTATGCCAATGCAACGGTTAAACGCGCGGGTAAGCGTCAGGTGGTGGTGACTGCCGATTTCCATGCGAGCAATGGTGCCGAGGAAAGGCTTATCGTCACCGCCAGCGCCACCTTGGTGCGGATCGGCTAGAAGGTTGATCAACCAATTGCCGCGAAGCGATCGCCCGCCTTCCTTGCCTCCCTGCGCGCCCAATGGATGAAATGCGTTTCCGGTGCGGACGGACCCGCACGGCTGCGGCGCCGATAGAGTCTGTAATGCTCCCCGATCAGTCGCGACTGGCCGCACGGGACCAGCGAACCGCGGGCCAGGTGCTCCTCGCACATGAAAGGGATCGCGAGAGCGACGCCGAGTCCTGCAGCCGCGGCCTCGTATGCGAGCACATTCGTATCGAACAGTCGAACGTCGATCTCTTCGTGATCAAGACCGGCCAAGGCGAGCCAGCGCGGCCAGAGATTCTCCGGCAAGCGCGGCGCGAGTAGAGGAAGGCGAGCGATGTCGGCTTCGCCCAGTTCACCGCCTTGTTCTTCAATGAGCGATGGAGCGGAGACGGGGCACCCCAGAACTTCCAAGACGTTTTCCGAAAGGAGATCCGGATCCTGGAACGAGGCCCAGATCGCCAACTGTGCTTCCCCGGAACGCAGGATGTTCGGATCGCGGGTCGGTCGAACGTCGAGATGTACACCGGTTGTAAGAGCGAAATCGCCGCTTCGGGGAATCAGCCACCGCAGGGCGAGACTGTGCGATGCCGCTACGGTAAGAGTCGCGTCGCGCTTGGGGGTACCCATGGTTTGGACGCGACCGAGCGCTTCGATCGCTGCCTCGGCCGCATTGCGATAGGTCATTCCAGCCGCGGTGAGTTGCAGTCCGCCGTTCGAGCGATTGAACAGATCGATATCGAGAAAGGCCTCCAGCGCGGCGATCCTTCGACTGGTCGCTCACGGGCTGAGCGACAGCGTCGCCGCCCCTGCGCGCACCCCGCCCGCTTCCGCCACCGCTAAGAACGCCTCGATCGCTTCGAGGGGTGTACCTTTCTGGACACGAGACGGCGATAGCCGTCATCCGTTTAGTCTAGATGACAGGATCCGTTCCGCCATGCAGTTCTGGATCGAATGTAACATGTGGTGATGGGCCGCAGACTTTGTATTCTATCGAGTCGACGATATCGAAATGTCGACCCCAGATATCCATAGTTTTTGGCAGAAGCAGAATGTCCGGTTCAGACGTGACCATGGCTGAAACCGGAAAGTCTGCTCACGGCCCCATTCCTGTCTCCATCTGTGCGACAGCGCTCGTTTGAAGCCACAGATTGCGACGTCGAGGGTAATGTGTTCAGCATTCGCCAATAGGACTATGCGCTATCGAGGCGTTGGGATATCCAAACATCGATAGCTCGCTCTTCCCAAGCGACCGAATACCCACCGAGCTCCACCGGTCCCGGAAACTTGCCTTCGGCCATCCAGCGGTAGATCGTCGAACGGCCAAGCCCGACACGGTGCTGAACCTCGGGCAAGTGAATGAGCCGCGTCACCTGGCGTGGCTCTGTCGATCCTTTGTCGATCTCTTCACCCACGATGGCCTCCATCGGCAACGGTGAAGACATCGCCAAGCAGCGCATCCTTACGTTCGAGCTCATCGATGTGGTCTGAAAGCAGCCGTGCAACACGTTGCGCGGTGCCCTTGGCCCAACGCGGCTTCACCTCATGAACCTGGTTGCCCAAGACACGCTCGAGCGCTGAAGGCAGCTCGCCGGAAAAGTCCTCGAAAAATTGTGCGAGGTCCGATGTCCCCCGTCAGCGCCAATGGCACAGATTTGGGGTTGTGATTTAAGGAGGATTTGGGCTTCGTCGTAGTGACGAAGGAACGAAGATGAAGCCCAAATCCTCAAGCTCCAAAAAGCCCGCCGAACAGGTGGTAAAGGACATCCGCCGCAAGACCCGCCGACACTTCTCAGCGGAAGACAAGATCCGGATCGTGCTCGATGGGCTACGAGGCGATGACTCCATTGCCGAGCTTTGCCGCCGCGAGGGTATCGCCCAGAGCCTGTATTACACTTGGTCCAAAGAGTTCATGGAGGCTGGCAAGCGTCGCCTCGCCGGTGACACGGCCCGCGCTGCGACCACGGACGAGGTGAAGGACCTGCGCCGTGAGGCCCGCGACCTGAAGGAGTGCGTGGCCGACCTCACCCTGGAGAACCGCTTGCTCAAAAAAAGCATGATCGCGGATGGGGGAGGCGACGAATGAGATACCCCGCATCCGAGAAGCTCGAGATCATCCGGATCGTCGAGCAATCGCACCTGCCCGCCAAGCGCACGCTGGACCAGCTCGGCGTTGCTCGCCGGACCTTCTACCGCTGGTATGATCGCTACCTTGAAGGCGGGCCCGAAGCGCTGGCAGACCGGCCATCGACGCCGAGCCGGGTGTGGAACAGGATCGCGCCCGAGGTTCAGGATCAGATCGTCGACATGGCTCTGGAACACAGCGAGCTATCGCCGAGAGAGCTGGCGGTGCGCTTCACCGACGAGAAGCGCTACTTCGTGTCCGAAGCCACGGTCTACCGCCTGCTCAAGGCCCACGACCTCATCACCAGCCCGGCCTATACGGTGATCAAGGCGGCAGAGGCGTTCCACACGAAGACCACGCGCCCGAATGAGATGTGGCAGACAGACTTTACCTACTTCAAGATCATCGGGTGGGGCTGGATGTATCTGTCGACCGTGCTCGACGATTACTCGCGCTACATCATTGCATGGAAGCTCTGCACCACCATGCGAGCCGAGGACGTCACTGACACGCTCGATATGGCGCTAGCAGCCTCAGGCTGCGATCACGCCAACGTGCTGCACAGGCCCCGCCTGCTCAGCGATAATGGCCCCAGCTACATCGCTGGGGAACTGGCCGAATACATCGAGGCCAACAGGATGAGCCACGTGCGCGGTGCACCCTTCCATCCGCAGACCCAGGGCAAGATAGAACGCTGGCACCAGACGCTCAAGAACCGCGTCCTTCTGGAGAATTACTTCCTGCCTGGCGATCTCGAGACCCAGATCGAAGCCTTCGTCGAGCATTACAACCACCAGCGCTACCACGAGAGCCTCGACAACGTCACGCCTGCCGATGCCTACTTCGGGAGGGCTACTGCCATCATCAAACGAAGAGAAAGGATCAAGCGACAGACACTCGAATATCGGCGCTTGCAACACCGCAGGCTCGCCGCCTAAACATCAAACCAAGACGAGGCCCACACTCCGCTAAGCTACGCCGCCGGTTGTGCCAAATGTTCTGACGACGGACACCCTGTCGTACCGTTTTGCTTGCTCAAGAGCGGGACGATAGAAGGTCTCCATCAGGTCGGAAGTGGAGGTGTCAAAGTGTGTGGTCGTTGCGAGATTCCTCAGACCTCTCTCTTCCGCCACGATCGCACTATCGTCTTGATGATGACCTACATCAGGCAATTGTCACACCTTATTTTTCTGAGTGTCTGGGTTTGGACTATAAACCGAAAATTGTCATGGCCTCAGTCGAGGAGCATGTCTTCAATGCACATCCATATGATTGCGAAATATCGGATTCGCGCGGTACTGAGCTAACTGCGCAAATCGTGAAAGCCCTGATGCCAAGCTTTCGCACGATTGGCACTTCGATCACGATTAAATGTTTCGCACATCAAATTCGACTTTCGAGGGCGGCAAACCTTGCTTACGATGACCCATCTAAAAGCGCAAAGCGGCCGTTCAAATCCCAAAATCTAGCGTCTTGCTCTTGCTCCGGGTCAGCTCCTTCTCGGCCTTGTTAGCCTCTTCCGGTTTCCGCTGAATGACCTCGTTGCCCTTCTCGTTGGTCGACTTGAGCCGTTCCGTGACCTCGAGGGCCGATGACTTCTCGCCCTTGTTTCGGGCAACCGCCGCTCCGAGCTTGTCCGAACTATCGACGACCAGCGTCAGGTGATCGCGTAGCCTCGTGACCGTGACCAGGAACGTTTTCTGGTTCGACAGGTTACGCTCGCGGCTGTCCATCACCGCGATGCCGCGGTCCGAAGTCAGACCCTGCGCCATATGCGCGTTGAGCGCATAGGCGAGGTCAATCCGTTTGAGCATCGGATCGCCCTGCTCGAATTCAACCTGGTCTCCCTTCGAGGTTTCTAAGGTGACCTTACTACCTGCAATTGCGACAACCCTCGCCTGGTCGGCATTGAATAGGCCGCGCCGGTGATCGTTTCGGGTCCACCGAATCCGGTCGCCTTCGTGGATTTCGAGCTTACGCGGCTCGAGCAGGGCAAGATTGTCGTCACCCTTCCCCGCTTTGATCCGCGCCGGATCGAACCGGAACCGCTTGCCGCGCTTGTCCTCGACCTCGACCCGCCTCCCTTTCCCTTCCTGCCCGATGACGCTGTACTCACCAACCGAAAGACCGAGGGCTTGCTGCTTCCTGGAGACCTCGATCACCCGGCCCGCCCGGTAAGCTGGAAAGTGTCTTAGCTCTTCGCGGGTCGCGTTCACGCGGTCGAGGACTTCCAGCTTCATCTTGCCAGGACCGATTTCGCGATTGGCAAGTAGGCCCTGCTGGACCGCCGCGTTGACCGCGGAACGAACTGCGCGTCCCGACGCATAGATAGAAGTCCGCGCGCGCGTTTCCTTGTCGAGCGCGAGCCAAGTTTCAGCGGCGACCTGAGCCCCATCGCCCTTGGCCTCGACGGTATGCGCCTTCAGATGGTTAAGTGCCTTGCGCACGTCGCCTGTCTGGGCTGCCGCCTGCGCTTCGCGCACGACAGGGTCACGGGCGCGCAGGTTCGTAGCCATTTCTGCGCGCGCGATCCCTGCCCGCTGGAGCAGTGCGAACGGCTTGCCCGCGTCGACCGCCCCCAGCTGTTTGCGGTCTCCCACAAGCACAAGGCGATGAACGCCTGCCAGATTGGCAAGGCGAACGAGCTTCTCCTTATCCTCGTTCGAGACCATCGAGGCCTCGTCGAGCACCAGCACATGATCCTTAAGGCTCGCCTTCGCATCGGCGCGCAGAGCGACATTGCCCGGATCGTCGAGCAGCTTAGTCCAGCCTCCGAGAAAGCGCGCCAGCGTCTGCGATCCGATCCCGGTGTCGCGTTCGAGCATCTGGACGAGTGTGTTCTGGATCGCGAGCCCGATGACCGGGTGTCTTTCTTCGCGTAGCACCCCGGCAACGGGCTTCAACACGCTGCTCTTGCCGGCCCCCGCGATGCCCTGGACCGCGATCGTGCGATCCTCCGACGTGAGGATCAACTGCGCCGCCGCCAATTGGTCCTCGTTGAGCCGGAACCCCTGCCCTGTGAGCGCAGCCGCCTGGACCGACGCGGCGGCTTTCTGAGGATCGATTGCTGACGAACTATCACCCTTCCCGGCAGCGACTTCGGACAGGATCCGTTGTTCGGTTGCGACGGCATCGCGCGAGGCGAGCCAACCTTTGTGCATGCCCTTGCCAGAAATCAGATCACCTGAACGCACCAAAGCCCGGGTCCGCTTCTCGACATCGGCAATCGTGGTCGGCAGCCCGAAATCGAGCGCGGCCTTGTAAAGCGCGGTGCGCTCGAACGCTGCTTCGCGCTGCGAGAGGTGACGTATTGCCGAAGCAACGGCCTGCGCTGCGGCGATAGTCTGACGGTCCTGCTTCAGCACCGAAGGGGGCACCAGGGGATCGGTAGGATCGCCCCTGACATGCGCGGCAAAGCGGCTAAGCCACGCCCGCCCGCGCTCGACCAGCGAGCCCATCCGCGTGGATTCCATGCCCTGCCCAAGCGCCTTGGTCCGTGCGCGATCGACCAGCGGCGCAAGGTCGACCCCGATCGATTGGGCGGTCTCGCTCCATTGCTTGCCCAGGGTCGCGCGGTCCTCAATCTCCCCCTTGCTCGCGCGGGTATCGAGCGCAGCGATACGGCCGGCTTCGAGACCCGGACCACGCCGCGCCTCGAGCACTTCCTTGCGGCGGGTCGAGAACGCCATGATCTGCTCGCGCGAAATCCCGCGCGCCTCGAAATTGCCGTGCTTGAGCACCGGACCCGGCTCGTAGCCAAGCTTTTCGACCGCAACTCGAAAGCGCGCCATTGTGATCGAGTTGAGCGTGGTATTGAGCTGCCAGAGCCGATCGTTCTTGAGCGTTCGCCACTTACCGTCCCTCCCCTGCGTGACGTTGGCGATCACCGCGTGGAAGTGAAGGTTGGGTTCCTGGTTGCGGTTGGTGTCATGCTGGAACAGGCCGACAACGAGATTACCCGTCGCCTGAGTGACCACCTTGCCCTTCTCGACGATCCGGGTCTCGGCCGCGTTCTTTTCGGCCCAGTGCAGCGCCTCGACGACGGCTTCACGGTAGGCGGCGATGATCCTGTCGTCCTTCCCGACGAGTGCCAGCAGCGACCAGCTCTTGGGCACCGAAAAGGTGAGATCGGTGCCCGGTCTGTGCGCCTGGCCGGGATTGCCGACGCTGCTCCCGTCGGGCAGCTCACCGCGCAGCAGCGCGTCGAACGCCTTGGCCTCGACCTTCCCCTCAAGACCGAGGCGTTTCGCGGCGTCACCGATCCATTGACCCGAACGATCGGCATCGGCACTGGCGTAGTAATTGTCCGAAGCGAAGTAGCTCGCCGCTGCCGAAGGCGAGCGGACATTGGCGACGGAAAGCATGGGGCAAGATCACCTTTCGCAAGCCCTCGCCCCTCCCCTGGTCGGCGTCACATATCGGGATCGTAGTCGCCGAGATCATGGTCGTGGTCGTGATCGCGGTCAGCGCCCTTCCCTTGCTTCGCAGCGCCGCCCAGGAGCGATTTTTGCTGCTCCTCCTGCATCTTCTGGTCGGCCTTGCTGCGGGCGTCCTGCGCCCGCTGGTGGGTCGCAGGATCGGGAACGTCGGACCGCTGCGACGACGCAGTTACTTGGTTGCTGTCGCGATCCTCTTCGGCCTTGCTGGACAGGGGAAGCTCGGACTGGGCGGGCTGAGGTTGGGCAGGAAGCGCGCTCCTTTGTCCTCCATCGCGAGGGTTTCGCACCTTGGTTTGTTCCGGCCGCGCCTGCTCAGCCTTGGTGGACCGGCGACCCCTGCTTGGTTCCTTGTGCTGGTCCTTGCGGAGCCTCTTTGCAGTACGATTGGACGGATCGTGCTTGTCCTTCATCCGGCGCGGATCACCGTCATTGTCGCTTGTTTCGGAAGGTCCTGTTGGCTCTGTCGTGGTCCCCGCTTCGCCGCCTGCGGACGCTGTCTGCTTGGTCGCCTTGGGGATCTCTCGCGCGATAAAGCCTTCCGCTACCCGGGGCCAATTTCGTGGCTGAAGGACGACCGGCGCTGCCGGAAATCCTTCCGGAAACTTGACGAAGCCGTGGAGGTTCTTGAGCCTCATCAGCTCGTCGGGAAGCAGCAGCGGGACCACCTGACGCCGCGGCGTAAGACTGACCGCATCGCGGGCGTTGTTGTAGCCGTAGCTGTAGCCTTCCTCCATCTCGCGAACCTCGCGGTGACCGATGACATCGGAACACCAGGTGGCGGTTTCGCGGTCGGCGGTACCGAGGATCAACTTGGTGCGGGCGAGCGACGACAAGGTCATCGCCATGTTCTCACCGTAGACGTCCTTGAGCTTGGCAAAGGCATGGATGCCGGTGACGATCGCACCCCCGAAATTGCGCGCGGTCTGCAGGCCCTTTTCGAGCGAAGGCAGGCGATGGAGCGCGCCCAGCTCATCGATCAGGAACCATAGCCTTAGGTCGCGCGAACGCTCGCCCGCCATCAGCGTGTTGATCGATGTATCGAGCCACAAGGTGAGCAGCTGCGATAGCACGCTCATGTCGATGTAGCGCGCCGAAAGGAACAGGATCGAGCTGGGTTTTCCCGCCCCGTTGACCCATTCGCGGACTGAGAACGGATTGCCGTCTTCGGGCAGCATCTGCAGCGCCTTGGCGTTGACGTTGAACACTGCACGCACCGATTCGGCCATGCGTGCGGCGCTCGGCGTGCTGATCGGTCCCGCCATTGTGTCTTCGAGGAGCTGGTGCAGGTCGGAGAGATCGGCGTTCATCAATTCGTGCGCGAGCGCGGCATTGGTGCCCCGTCCCGCCTCGGCGAGCTTGAGGCAGGTCTCGACGAACAGCGTGCGCGCAGCGAGCACCCAGAACTGTTCTGCGCCGCCTCCGTCGTGGGGAACCAGGGACTCCGCCGCGGCATGGAATTCTGCGCGGGTCATGCAATCGTTGAACACGCTCCATGCCGGACAGCGCGCGTCGAGCGGGTTCAGGATGATGTCGCGTTCGGGCTCGTAGAAGGTCTCGATGAAGGCCCCGGTAAGGTCGAAGATGACCGCGCGCTCGCCCCGTTGCCGGATCTCGTTTGCCAGCTCGGTGAGCACCACGGTCTTGCCGGTTCCGGTCGTGCCGACCAGCATCGCGTGACTCTGCTCGAGCCGCCAGGGCCAGCTGACACGGGCAAGATGGGCGGGAGCATAGAAGCCTGCATCGCGAAGGTAACTGGACCCGGCAAGGCGCCACTTCCAGCCCATGGCTTCGCCATATTCACGCGAACGCGCATCGCGGTTGTGCCGTTCGATCTCGCGCTTCAGTTCGGGAAGGGTTGCAAGCTCCGCGCCGCGCACGTGCTTCTTCTGTTTCGAGCGCTCACCGAAGCGTTCGGCGACCCACCAGAAGAGCAGGAACAGCGGGGCAAGGATAAGCGCGGCAAGCCAGAGCGCACCGACAGCTGTCGATCGAAAGAGCGCGACTGCCTCGCGCATTGGCGGGTAGTCGGTGACCACCGAAATGGGGAAGGCAACCATGTTGCCATCGGGCAGCTTCAGATTCACGAGCTTGTCGGGATCGAACTCCATGAAACCATAGGCGGAGGCATAGACGTGCATCCACAGGAGGTAGACCTGGTGGTCGTCGAGCGCTCCGCTCACTTCCCAGTAGACGAGGCCCAGGGCGACCAGAACGGTGACGATCAGCGGCCCCTTGAGACCGGCCGCAAACATGAAACCGAAGTGGCCGAGGAGCTGGCTGCCGCGGGTGAAGTTGACGAGATTATGCTTCATCGTCGCCTCCCTGCGGCCGGGGTGCAACGATCCCGAGGCGCTCCAACCGACGCTGGTAGGCAGCGACCGTTTTCTCACGCAGGTCGGTTTGGGGATGGTGCGTCAGCAGGGCGTCGAGTGCGACCGTGATGAAGATGTTCTGGCGCACCGGATCGGTCGCCGGAGTCCTCAGATCGGCCTCGGTCGCACGGTGCCAGGCATCGAAAATGCAGTCGCCAATGACGATGCTCGCGCTGACCCTGCGCTCGTCGGATTGTTTCCTGATCCATTCGGCGATCAGGGGCGTGACATAGGTCACGAACCGGTGGTGTCTTTGCATTTTTCCAAGTTCCTTGTGTTCAAAGAACCTGGCTCACCCTTCGAAAGGCAAGTGCCACTCTAGGCCGCCGCCAGGGGTGTAGGAAAACGGAAAATTCACGTCGCTTTTCAGCAGGCTAGACCGATCTGTGCCGACTCGGCACGGACGAGCGAGCAACTGGACCGCATCCGGCACAGAAGATGTCACTAGCGATTTCTGGCAAATTCGCGAAGCAATTCCGCGCCTTCCATTGCAGCACCCGCTGCGTACGGTGTGCTGTCAAGTCCTAATGCGCGCGGGAGTTTCCAGCCTCTTTGGGATTCCGTTCAATGGATTGAATCTTATCTCTTATTTTCGGAGCGAGAGCACGTGGGTCGTCTTGGGACGAAGCGAGATTCTACGCTCAAGTAGCTGTGGGATACCAACTGGCCTTAGCTTGGGAACAAATGGCCATTCGCCGAGCGCGATTCGCGAGGTCACAATGGTTGGAAATCTCTTCGGAAAAGACTGGCGGAACTGACTCCAGTTTCCGGCTGAACTTTCCCATCGAGAGGCGTCTGAATAACGCGAACCTGTGAGCAGTTGATCATCATTCTGGGGATCAAATAGCCTACCCCATCAAACAAGAGCCGCACCCCCGTATAGGCGGCGGCAAAGGAGCGCGTGCGAAGCCATGGAACGGCACCCGTCGGTCCCGCAGCTTCGCGCCGGTCCGACCCGCCGCAGGTCGGGAGTGCGTGCGGGGCCCGGGGACAAGAAGGCCGCGCCCGCAGGAGCGCCGCTGGCAGCGGCGCGGGACCGAGCGCGTCCCCAGCCCCGCTCCGCTTTTCGCCCAATCCTTCGACCCGCGAGCATGAAAAAGGGGAAGGAACCGTCGCCGGTCCTTGCCCTGATCGTCTGGTTAGAACTCGTCTGACATCGCCCCGTGGATGGTATGCACCACGCGCACTGCGAGGTGCGCCGGAAGAGCGTTGTAGTCGCCTTCATCTAGAGCGAAGTATCCAAGCTCACGATCTACTATGATGTGCTGATCAAAAAAGCTGTGCAGCGCCCGACGCTCTGCAACAGCCAGCGCGGCAAAGTAGCGATCCGAAGTCGAAGTGCGTTGAAATTGCGTAGCCATAATGTCCTCCTGATGTCTGCCGTTGACGGCAGGAGCAGGACGGATGGGTGTGCGGCCGGCGGGTCAGGGATCGCCCCAAAGGGCGACCGAGAAGCGGCGTTAGGGGAAACGATTTTGTCGGACCGGAGCGCAGCGAAGGGGAGGCAAAATGGTGGGACCCTGCCGTCCTTGACGCGCCGGTTGCATGGCCATCAGAATGGGAGAACCGTGAGCCAGGCCCCTCCCCCGCCAGAGAGTTTGAACAACGAAAGAGGGGCGCTATCCGGTCTGGATAGCGCCCCTCAGATGGGATCGATTATGGGAGAGTTCAGTCGATCTCGGGAGCATCCTTGTTGTCGTCATTCTCGCCGGTTTCATCGTTTTGGCCGTTGCCGCGCGAGAGGAAGTCGACCTTGTCGGCGAGGATCTCGGTACCATAGCGGGTGACCCCGTCCTTGTCTTCCCACTGGGTATAGTGGATGCGGCCCTGGACACTGACCAGCTGGCCCTTGGTGCAGTATTGGCCGACGGTCTTGGCGAGGCCGTTGAAGCAGGTCACCCGGTGGAACTCGCTTTCCTTGGCGGTGTAGCCGTTCTCGTCCTTATAGGTCTTGCCGTCCTTGTCGCGCGCAGGGCGATCGGTGACGACGGTGATCCCGGTGACATTGGTGCCGCCCTTGGTCTCGCGGGTGTCCGGATCGCGGGCGATGCGGCCGGTGAGGATTGCGATATTGGTCATGATGAAAGTTCCTTCAGTTCCTCAAACCGGAGACCATCTCCGGCTTGCGAACATCCAGAAGAAGCAGGGCATGGGAGGACTGCACCGCAGGAGCGAAGCTCCAAGGGAAACCTGTTCATGACGGGTGGTGCGGGCAGGCGCGCGAAGCGCGACAACACGGCCGTCAAAGGAACGGGTTGCGGCTCCTCAGCTGACCTGGTTCAGGACTGTTCGCGAAGAAAGCCGGATGGGTATCGGGTGCGGGTCTGAAGGGTCACATGATCCCGCTGCAATCAGCTTGCCCCATCGCCTTCCGATGCCGCCAGGAGATCCATGAAGTTGCGAGCTGCTTCCCGGTCCTCCTCGTTCTCGAACGCCACGTCGAGGTCGGGGGCGGACCCGAACATATGAAGGAACGACCACAGAGCAAAGCGCTATCCATTGCGGTGACTCGCTACCTCAAGCGTCAGATTTGCGCCCTATTGTCGGACGTAGAGCCACCAATTCTAGGTCGCTGAAAGCGGACAGTGAGCTTCCAGTCCCACCAAGTATGCTTGACGATGCCTGCACGCCGTCAAGCCAAGGTGACCCCTTTGATTGTCGCCCAAGGATCAGGGCTGCCTCTCGAGAAAACTGACGATAGACTCGACCGCGACAGGCTCATCGAGGATCGGGGCGTGGCCGCGCCCATCGATTTCGAGCGACTCGAAATTCTCGGGATGGCGGCGATGCATCTGGGCCACCGTCGCTGCCTCGAGAATGTCGCTCTTTGCTCTACGGATCGCAAGGACCGGAATGGCGGTAAGCGCCTCCCACAGGGCCCACAAGTCGGGAGGGACCGTTGCAGGCTCTTCATCCGCCATGCTTACTGAAATCGCCGGATCATAGGCGAACTCGATTTGCCTATCGGACAGTTCGCGGCAAGTGCGCTTTGCAAAAGCCATCCAGTCTGCTTCGGTAAATCCGTCCAACGCCGTGGCGTTGATCGATGCACAGCGCAACGCCGCTTCGTCCCAGTTTGCCATTGGCTCGCCACCGCCAACATAGTTGCGAATGCGATCAAGCCCCTCCTGCGACACTTCAGGGCCAACATCGTTGAGGACGATACCGATAATCCGATCGGGTATCTGAGCTCCCATGAGCATCGATATCAAGCCACCCATCGACGTCCCGATGCATACAACCTTGTCGATGCCGAGGTTGTCCAGGAGCTTCCACATGTCATCGGTATAACGATCAGGACGGTAGTTACTGGGATCAGGGTCGTTCTGCGACAGACCCCGTCCGCGCTGGTCGGGTACGATTATCCGACGTCCTGTGCCAAGCTGCTCAATCAGCGGCTCGAAGTCAGCGGAATTGCGGGTCAGCCCATGCATCATCAGCAACGGCGATAGATCGTCATTGGCGTTGGCTGCCGGGTAATCGCGCGCGAACAGGTCAAGTCGGCCGTCCGCGCTGCGATAGTGATATTCGCGATAAGTCACCAGAGATATCGCTTGCCAGCGCCAGTCAGAAGCGGACCTCGCCCGTAACGAAGAACCGCCGGGGATCGCCATAGAAGCCGATCACATTGTTCTCGATCCCAAGTGTCGTGTTGAACACGAAATCGTAGCCAGCGACCACATACCGCTTGTCGAACAGGTTCTTGCCATGGACACCGATGGACCAGCGGTCACTATCGTCCGTGTAAACAATGCTCGCATTGACGAGAGCGAAACCGTCCTGATCGATGAAAGGGGTCGGGAATTCGAATTGTTGCACGTCGCTCTGCAGCGAAATATCCGCGAGAAAATCCAACATTCCGGATGCAAGCGGCAATCCCAGGTTCGTGCCGAAATTTACAGTGAATTCTGGAGTGTTCTGGACCGACGCGAACTCGGAAATATCAGTTTCTCCATCCAGATATTCGTCATACTCGGCATCAATGTAACCGACTGACCAATTGACATTGAAGCGGCTACCGGGTCCCGCAAAGTCGCGGCCAACCAATGCGCTTGCTTCAAATTCGACGCCGTTGATGCTCGCGCTCGCCGCGTTTGTTGTCACGCCGACAAAGGTGTCCGTTACACCGTCGCCATCGGTATCAAAACCCTTTGAACCCGGGATCTGGACGTTCTTGTAATTGCTGATAAAGCCGGCGATTGCGACGTTGAGACGATTGTCCAGGAGGGAAGCTTTCCAACCGAGTTCGAAACTGTCTACCGTTTCCGGCTCAAAGCGCATGAATTCGAAGATCTCGTCTTGGCTGACCGTACCATCGCCGTCCGCATCGGGTGCATTGCTCGTCTGCCCGCGCGGGTCGAACCCGCCTCCTTTGAAGCCTTTCGAGTACGTAAAATAGATATTGTGATTCTCGTTTGGCTTATAACTGATCGAAGCGCGCGGGGTGAACTCCTTGAACGTATCGCTGCCCTCGAAATCGGATGTCACAGCTATCGGAATCGCCCCGGTCGCAAACAAATCGGAATATCCACCGATGAAAGTCGTTCGCAGAACGCGGCTCGTACGCTTGTCGCTGGTATAGCGGCCGCCGACCGAAATGCTCAATTGATCGGTCAAGTCGTAGGTGAAATCCCCAAAGATCGACCAGGTCTTGGTGTTTACATCACCAAGCGTTTGCGCGTTGAGTCCCGGTAAGCCGATAAGATCGCCGGTGACAAATAAGGCGGCATCGAATGCCGTGAACGCATTGGCATCGAGATAATATGCACCCAATACGCCGGAAAGACGATCGCCTTCGTAGAGAAGCTGCAATTCCTGGCTGACTTGATCGTTCTCAAAAATTGTAGGCACGTCAAGATCGCCCACCGGTAAGCTGTCGAAGTCGATGGGGGTCGTGGACTTATCCTCGCGATAGCCCGTGATGGACTTAAACGTGATCGTGTCACTGACTTCAACGGCGACATTTAAGGATCCGCCGTAGGCTTCGACTTCTTGCTCGACCACATCCAGACCAGCGCGTGTATCATAGACGTCGTCCAGAACAGGTGCGCCGGTAATGACGCCTGGCAGGAAGCGATGTCCCTGACGGGGATCGCTGTTGTCTTTGATATAGTCGCCGGCCAACCTGACAAATACCGGCCCGTTATCGAATTCAATGGTCCCGCGGGCCGCCCACACATCCTTATTGTAATTTTCCACGCCATCTTGGACCAAATTGTCGCCAAAGCCTCCGCGCGACAAACGCGCACCGCTAGCGCCAATACGCACGGTGTCGCTGATGGGTGTGGATGCAGTAATTATGAGGTCGGCCTGATCGTAGGATCCATAGGTACCCCGGATCTTGACCTGCGTTTCATCGGGGAGGCGGGCAGTGACGTACTTTATTGCCCCACCAATGGTGTTGCGACCGTAAAGGGTTCCTTGCGGGCCGCGTAGAACCTCAATCCGCTCCACGTCGTAGACATCGAGCACGGCTGCCTGTGGACGGTTGAGATAGACATCGTCAACATAAAGGCCAACGCCCGCTTCGAACCCTGCAACGGGATCTTGCTGGCCGACACCGCGAATAAATGCCGTGAGCGTCGTGTTGGTTCCGCGGCTTACTTCCAATGTAAGGTTCGGCACGGTCTGGGCGACTTCGGTGATCTCAAGCGTGCCGGAGCGTTCGAGCTGCTCGGCTGAAAGGGCGGTAACCGCGATAGGCACGTCAAGCGCGCGCTCTTCGCGGCGGCGGGCCGTTACGACGATGACATTTCCCTCGTCCTCATTCGCCCTTGTGGCGACGTCTGTATCTTGGGCGGAAGCAGCGGCAGGTGTCAGAGAGGCCGCCACAGCGAGGCCTGCGCCGCCGAGAAGGAATCGAGTTGCGGAGCGTTTAGTGAAGTTCGTCAAAATACCTCTCCCGAAAAACCATTGCATGCCCAATATTGAAAGTTGCACCACCTTTCAAGATTATTCTTGCGTGCGTCTTGGCGAGTTTGGTATTAGGCAGACTAGAAAAGGGGACGCACAGTCGATAATCCGTTGCCAATCATGGACAAGACGCCGCGTACAAATCGGGGCCGCAACACTCAGCGCAAGCTGCTCGATGCGGCCGCAGTGGAATTTGGCGAGAAGGGATTTCACGCGGCCTCGATCAGTTCGATCACTCGCCGCGCAGAGGTCGCGCTGGGCACTTTTTACACGTATTTCGAAAGCAAGGATGCGCTGTTCCAGGCGCTAGTCCAGCATATGAGTAACCAAGTAAAATCGGGCGCAGCGACCGCCATTGCAGAACTCAAAGACACTGGCCATCCCAGCGCGCTTGATATTGAGGAAGCGGCACTGGCCAGCTTCTTGCGTTTCGCGAGCGAGCACAAGGAAATCTACAGGATCATTGACGAATCCGAATTTGTCGATCCGGCAGCCTACCGCGCGCATTATGAAAGTACAGCGGAGCGCATCCTGGAGCGCCTTCAGGAAGGCGCGGCGAGGGGCGAATTGCGCACAGACATCGAAGAGGCGTATGCTTGGGCGCTGATGGGCATGTACGTGTTTCTCGGCTTACGTTTTGCGGTTTGGGCCGACGATATGGACGAGGAAAAATTGGCCAGCGTGGCGCGATCAATCCTAGAAAACGGAATTACAAAACCAGCGAAGAACCTTCAAGGTATCGGGAAGTGACGTCAACGATGCGTCAATAGGGACACATTCACCTTTGATAGACCGAGCTTCTCCACTTAATCGCAAGAAGCGGACGTTCCGTAATGCGCCCTCATTTCAGCCGTTCGCTGCCGTTCATCCTATTCCTGAAACCCGCCGTTCGTTCATATGTCAATCACAACTGTTTGCGCCCCAAGACTACCTCCTACCTCTGAAAAAAATGAAGCCCAATTGAACTTCAATCTTGCCAATAGCTAAGCGAGCGTGCTGCCATCCACCGAGGGCACAGCATCACCAAGGAGTTGCCGAAGCCAGACAATTTGACCGCCGCGCTCCGAACAGGATGTGAAGAATGCCCTTTGTTTGGCGCGGGTAAAGGCGACGAAGAACGAGTTGAGTTCCTCCGCCCGGTTGGGGGTAAGGCTCCACCAGCTTTGGGAGTCGAGGCCGAAAAAGATCATAGTGTGGAATTCCATGCCCTTGCTCTTGTGCACGGTCATCAGAGGCACTTGGTCGAGCCCCTCAAAAGCATCAAGGGCTTTACTCCATCTTGCTGCATCACTCAGCGCTTCATCAAGCAACTCGACAAATCCTTCCTTCACTCGGACGAAGTCAGCATCTCGAATATAGGAGGGCGTCGATTGCCGAATAGATTTCTCGTCAATCAGATCGATGAGCAGATCAACACTTGCTTGAGCTGAGCCTGTCTCAGCCGGATGCTGAGCGAGGTGATCTCGCAAGGCCTTAGCGATGTCTGCAGCGTCATCCGCAATCAGTTGCAGCGCGATCTCGTCGTCTTCTAATGGCGCGCGTAAGCGCCTCAGCGTTTCCTGCGCTTCCGACCATGCTTTGGGATTTTTCTTTTCAGCACCGAGCCGGAGAAATGGCATGAGGATCTCGGTTAGGTTTTCTGACAGCAAATCTTGGATCGATATCTCACCGACGTTTCGCGCCAAATTCCGCAAAAGCAGACCTTGCTCGCGAAATGCGTCGCACATTTCGTCCTCCGCCGCGTTTGCCAAGTTCCTGACTAGTATGGCTATGTCGTGTGGTTGGGCAGTTCCTGCGTCAACTTGCGCCTTAACCCAAAGTGCGAGCGTGGCGATTTCGGTATCCCGATTTTCGAACTGCCAGATGGCGCTCACCGCGCCATCCACCTCGCGCTCCGCGCGTGCTTGTGCAGGCTCGACATCGGGATCGATACGTGAGGCGATCACATGCTGGATCGCCACCAAATCAGCATGTGAGCGCCAATTAAGCAAGAGCGATATCGGTCTTGCGTTATAGAATTGCTTGAAGACCGAAAACGCGTTTGGGAGCGCGCCTGCCCAACCCAAGATGCGCTGCTTATCGTCTCCCACCGCGGTCAATACGGCAGTTGCGGGATCGAACGCTGTGGTAACCAACTCGAACTGCGGACCCGTTACGTCTTGAAACTCGTCCAGGAAAATCACGGGGAACGTGATCCGTAGTGCACGCCGAATCCGCGCATTCGTCCGCAAGAGGTATTCAGCCAGACGGTTTATCATTGGGAAGGTTAGGTAGGGGCTAGCTCCCCCGTAATACTGGTCCTGCCAATAGGCATCCAAGATTTCCCTCTGACGAGCCGTGACAATCTGATTTTCGTCCAAAATCCGGCGCGCCGAGAGCATCTTTTCAAACGTAGCATTGTTGATCTCACTGAACTCACCGCGCTCAAGAAAGTCCCGAACGATCTGTGCTGTGGGGAATGAAATTTCGTAGTCTGCTGGTGGTCGGAAAGGCTGCGGAATTCCGAGACGAAACTGGTCTACGAGTCCTTTAGTGAACGCATCGAACGTCATCGATACGAAGCGGCGCGATTGATCCTCTGGGCACCTAATTTTCACTCGCTTCGCCAGTGTCTCAGCCGCATCGCGCTTGAAGCTAATGGCGAGAATGCGCTTGGGCGCTGGGCAAAGCGCAGTTTGAAGCAGGTAACTTGCCTTCTGAGCTAGAAACTCTGTCTTGCCCGCGCCTGCTCCAGCGGTAACACTCACGCTGCGCTCGGTTTCTCGAAGCGCCTCCCACGCCCGATCTTCCAGCTCTGCGACGCCTTGTGGAACCCAATCCTCCGGTTTGACGAAGGTCACCCGAGAACTCGTTTCTTAATGTATCGGATCAATTTGATTAGTTCGCTGGGTGCGTCTGTAGCGAGTTCAGTCATCTCAAGGCGGCTGAGCACACTGATATGTGCTTCCGGCTTGCTGTCCCCCAGAAAATGATACGGATACCAAGCAAAATCATCGTCGTAATCTTCGTCGTACAGATCGACGTTTCCACCGTCTTTCAGGGTCGACCTCTTCTTAGATGCGATGGCATCGGCATCGGTGAGAGGCCCAGTACCGCCCGGTTTTGCGACCTTGTAAGTTTCTCCGAACGTGAGCAGCATCGCAAAATCAAGGTCGATCGGGGACGAGAAAAATACGCCCTCTCGCCGCAGTGCTTTGAGCCAAGGGTGCGTTTGATCCTCATCGAGCAGCTTTTTTTCATCGATGTCGTCGATGTCGTCCAAATCGACATTCCCAGCTAACACGTCAGCGTTTGCGCTCAGATCGTTGCCGATCGCCGCCAGCTCTTCGACCACGTACTTAATTGTGCCTATCCCGCCATGTCTTCGGCCTAAATCAAGATCAAGCAACGTGGCGTGCGGAATATCGAGGTCGTTCAGCAGGCGCCAAAAGTGGCTAATGAAACGGCCCCCCAACGGAACGATTGGCACAAACGATCTGTCGAGTGGGAACTCCATCGCCTCGGCCAGGCGCGGCACGACAATTGCTTCTGACTCTCCTTCACCTAAGAGCACGAATCTGGCGAAGTAGAGTTCCGGGTATGCCTTAACGGCAAGACGTATGTAGCGGCTTGCGTCAATGCCATCCGCCGGAAGGGTCAATCGCCTGATCGCTGATTGTTGGGTTGTAGCGTCAAGCCGCGTGTATCGAACCTCTTCGGGCTCAATGCGGCTGAGTATGCTGGCGCTGTGGCTGGAGATCACCACCTGCGCCTCGTCCATTCGGCCGATATCCCGCGCTTGACCAATAATGCGAGAGAGGAAGAACGGGGCCAGGCTATTTTCCGGCTCTTCGATCGCGAGGAGGGTCAGATATGTTCGCCGCAGCTTCGTTTGATCGAAGGCACTGTCTGCCGCATCGACCGCCAACGCGTCTCTCTCGATCTCGAGCGTGGCGGCCGTCAGTGCAATGTGAAAGAGCGACTTTTGGCCGTCGCTTAAATCCTCCAAACGCCGAGGCTGTCCTGCCGCGTCTGGGTAGAAGGCGAATTCCGCTCTCCGTACGAGATCAGCCAGTTTGTTTTCGATGAGGCGCAGGGACGGTTTGGTGTCTGTGTCTGCTTGATGAACCTCGTTCCAACGCTTTTCCAATCGCTCAGCGATAAATTTCGCTGCGCCCTCAGCCTCGAATTGCTCTTGGATTTCCTGCGAGCCTTCCGATGCAGCAGTGGTTAGGTCGCTCGACCACAACGCGGCTCGCCAAAGTCGGCCCTTGAGCAAGTTGGTAACCTGATCGAAGGCGTTGCGGCTTGCGGGAACATATACAAGCTGAATGAAATTGCGTTCAACCGCTTGGACTTTCCTGCACTCCTCCCATTCAAAATCATTGTCGAGCGAGGCTATCCAACGAACTTCAGTATCAATCGCCCCTTCTGGTGTGCTGTCATCGATCCATGTCGCTTGAAGTCGTATGCGAAGTTTCAACGGTTCATCGGCGTCACTGGCAGACATGTGAGTGAAGACTTCTGGAATTGCTGAATCGTCGGCGTCATCGTCTTCCAGTTCCGGAAACCCGAAAACGCAATCGATCTGAAGCTCCGATCCGGAGGTAAGCTCACCGTCATCGACGGCGAGATGGAAATCAGATTTGCGGATGGCGCGGAGCGGCGCGGAGGTTCCGAACAGTTTGGAAAGCGCGGCGAAGATAGCCGTCTTTCCCGACCCATTGTTGCCGACTATTGCAGTTATTCCAGATTCAAAATCGATGGAGACCTCGTCGGGGCCAAAGCACCGGAAGTTTGAGATTGTCATCCGTTCTAATTGCATGTGGCCCACTCCTACGGCGACAAAGTTATTGCATGCTTCAGGAATATTGAAGTCGCGCTAAGATGTCGGCCTTTTTCGTAATACTTGACCTTCAACCCGACATCCCGCTGACGGTCCAAAAGCGGCTGGTTGGCAACGCGCCCCAGTATCGGACGTTCGAGCCATCTCACGGGGCACCCAAAAGCAGATGCAACAGGGACTGCCACGCGCTGGTAGCTAGGCGATCTGAGTGAGCCTAGTACACTAATTGTGTGGATGATCCGGTTCAGGGCTGTCCCTGACGGATGTTCTTGTTCTATTCTCCATCCGGAAGGTTCATGAGAAAAAGCGAAACAATCCAGCAATTGGGACCGATTTTCAGGGCGACCAATGCCGCACGCCCGGTCTTGCTCTTGGGGGCAGGTGCCTCGTTTTCCTCTGGAGTTCCTCTTGCTGACGAGAGCGTAAGGCGCCTAGCAAAGACCGTATACGCCGACCGTGTCATGCATGGCTCTGTTCCTTCCTATCGAGTGAAGGCAAGCGAATGGGAAAGATGGCTCGCCGAACACCATTGGTTCCGGCCCGACTTAGACTTAGCTGAGAATTTTCCTCTAGTTGTCGAGCATCTTCTCAGGCCACAGGAGTATCGTCGCGATCAGCTTCTTCGGCTGATGCAGCCGACAAAGTCTCTTGGGGATGGATATCTAGCTGTTGCTGACTTTGTCAGAAGAGGGTTGGTTCGAACAACTTTGACAACCAACTTCGACCCCTGCCTTCCCATGGCCTTGGACTCCCTCAGACCGCACCTGCCAAGCCATTCGGAAGTCAATCGCACGTCGGGCGATCTCGCCGAGTTCGATCTCTATTCTCGCTCGCAAATTGTTTGGCTGCACGGCAAAGCTGAAGGCTACTCTGACAAAAACCTGATTGAAGAAGTCGCAGAGATTGATCCTGCGCTGAAGTCTCGTCTCCTGCCACTCCTAGAAGACTCTCCGCTAGTGGTTATCGGCTATCGCGGAGCCGAGCCTTCCATTACGAGGGACCTGCTTCTGAGTGCGGCCAATGATGGGCGGTCGTTCCGCAAAGGCATCTACTGGTGTGTCCGCGGAGAAGAAGATCTGCATCCGAACGTGCAGGAACTTCAAGAGGCCTTGAAAGGCAACTTCTTCCCAATACGCATTGATGGTTTCGACGAGGTGATGGCAGAGTTGGCGGAAGCGCTCGAAGGCGAAGACCTCTATGTGACCAGAGAAAGCGCTCAAACCCCCACCGGCGGAGAACCTTTCGATGAGCGGCCCCTACCAGACGGAGACATCTCCGAGGTCGACTTGGACCTCGCCCTAGTTACCCTTCAAGAGTACTGTGCGAACCTAAATCGCCAGGTAGTGACGAGAGAAACACTCTTGCCACTCATGCGAGAGCTTGGCCTCTTGCTGTCGGTTGACGGAAAGGAAGTGCCAACAAATGGCTGCTTCCTATTGTTCGGAAAGAACCCGCGAGCGCGTTATCCGCACGCTGTCACAAGGACTACCATAGCCGACAAGAGGCGCACTGTCTTTGAGGGTAATCTGCTGTCCCAAAGGCGAGAGCTATTGGATTGGATCGCACTCGAGGGAATTAACCCAACACTTCGTGTTAAGCGGGGCTCCCTCCATGAAGAAAAAAGCGCCTATGCCAATCGGGCGCTTGTGGAGCTGATGATCAACCTGCTGGTCCATCGAGATTATGAGAGGAAAGAACCCGCAGTTATCAATGTCGAGCCTGGCGAAGCGATAGAATTTCGGAATCCCGGCAAGCTCTCAGATGATTTGGCGAAAAAGATCACATTCGACGACGCAGGCCGTTTCCATCCGATCAAGAACGGTACCGATGCCCGAAATCGGTCTCTGTGCGACATCTTCCTTGGTATCCGAGCAATGGAATGGAAAGGCACTGGCCTACCAGACGTCGAAGAACTCGCCGAAGCTAGTGGTGGCGACGCCTCCTTCAGGGTTTCCACCACGGGCAACTTCACTGCACGCATTACTCGGCTCCCCGCTACGGCAGGTTCAGATGATGTTGCGAGGGATGATCGTCCGATCGGAACGTATGTCTTCAATATCTTGCCCGCTTTGACCCTCCCGCAATCAGTCACAAGACTGAAGATCTCGGAACGACCAAATGAAAAAAGCTGCCCCGAAGCTTACGCAGCTGGCGTGGTGATTATTCGCGACCGGGAAATTTGGAGCTTTAGCTCACCAGGGCTTCTCAAAGCGGCCTTCGCGCCAATCGCGCTTGAATGCACCGAGTTCGCCAGATCTGACCTCGAGGAAAGCGATGATCAGCGTCGGATTATCAGCTGGCTCATTCGGCGACATTTCGAACAGCACCTCAATACCTTTAGCGAACAGGGTTTAGTCTTGGAGGGCGGACGTGGCAGCAGGAGAGCCTACTTCGCCGGGGTCGATGGAAAGCCCAGAGCCCTAAAGTACGATAGTCCCAAGAGACGCAACATTCGGCGAGAAGTAGTCAAGCAAAGGGCCGAAGGTGAACGAGCTTGGTTTGAAAACGAAGGCTTCGGATATGGGGCAACGCCGTTCGATGACAAATGGGGTATCAGGATCAAGCCATTCTACATGTTCACAGGGAAGGACGCTCTTACTCCCCTCCCGTCTTTCGCCAGGGGTGCTAAAGCAACGAGACGAATGAAGTTTGATCGCAATAAGAACGTCGAAGATGATCTTACGTTCTGGAGCCGTTTCCTCGGCCAAGGTCGACAGACTCTTAATATTGGGCAGGAGACATGCGACGAATTGATCTTTGATTCTGCGTTTCTCACGGTGGATTTGCTAACGACATCTGAGGACAAGCCAGCATGAAGATCAGCATCGAAAGCTTAGCCGAACCCTCACTTGTCTTTCGAAACGGAAAGCGTGGCATTGAGCCTAGGAGAGTGTTGTCCTCGGGGTCCAAATCGGACAATCTCAATGTGATCAATATCGGATTGGTCGGGCCGCCAGACGATGTAGCCGCTGTTCGAAAGTGGCTCGGCAAACTCGACAAATTTCAAGTCGCGCGAGAAGCGAACGCAAAGCGATATCGAGATTGGCCGGGCGCGCGCGTCGCTCTTGCATCGGAATTTGAGATACCCAGTCGATTTGTCAGATCGCTTGACCAAGATGCAGTCGAGGATGCGCTGACACGAGTTCAGCGCGGTACGGGTTTCGAAGACCTACTTGAGATGTTCGCTTCACAAATTACCGGGCTCTTTCGTGACGGCGGCCCGGACTGTGTCGTAATCTGTTTGCCTGAAGTTATCGGGGATCTTCGCGTCGACAATCCTGCGCTCTCAGCTATCGAGCGCAGGGCGCTGGAGCGGTTGCAAGCAGAGGAAGAAAGCGCGCAAATGAGCCTCTTCCAACCGACCCCAGAGGAACTTCAAGCAGCGAAAGACCTACGTGTTCAGGCTGATGATCTGTTGTTCCGGACTTTCTATCGAGCGCTCAAGGTGCGCTGCATGCAACACCAAAATGCCGTTCCGATACAGGTCATTCGTAGAGACACGGTTGAGCGAGCTGACGACAAAGGACACAGTCACGCGACCCGCGCATGGAACCTAGCCGTTTCCCTTTATTACAAGGCTGGAAGCATGCCTTGGCAACCGGCAGACCTGCCATCCAATACGTGCTTCGTTGGCGTATCCTTTCACCACCTGAAGAGACGATCTGGTAGCCTTATTTATGCGAGTCTTGCACAAGCCGTAGCCTCGGATGTTGAACCGTTTGCGCTCAGCGGTGCGATGATCGATCACGACCAAAGGCGAGACAAGCAGCCGTATTTGAATAAGGAGCAAGCCTCCAACCTCATTTCGGAAGTCATCAAAGAGTACCTTCGTGTTGCCGGCGTCACACCAGATCGAATTATCCTTCATAAGACCTCGAACTACCAGCCCGAGGAAGTGGAGGGGTTTCTTGAAGGTTCTAAGGATGCTGTCCCCTCATGTGACCTAATCTGGATGAGGCCGACGCCGCTGCGGGTCATTCGTAGGGGGATGGAAGAGCCTTGGCGCGGGACTCTGGTATCGGTTGGCGATGAGAGCTATCTCTTCACAAATGGATTTATCCCTTGGTGGAACGAGTATCCCGGACCGCACATTCCGGCTCCAATCGAAATAGGGTCTGCGAAGCATACAGACCTTAAGGAAAGGGCTCGGGAGATCCTCGCGCTTTCGAAGATCAACTGGAACAGCACTGAGGGTATGTCGCGGTATCCGGTTACGCTCTCTTTCGCGAAAAAGGTCGGCCAGCTGATGGCCGAGTTCCCGGAAGGCCAAACTCCCAATCCCTCCTACCGTTTCTACATGTGATCACTGTATCTCACATTTTACGTACCGTGCTGGTCGATAATTCAGTCCATGGTGAAATCGACGAAGTAGCATTTCTGCATACTCGTTAAGGAACTCCAGCTCTAAAAGCTTTCGAACGTGGCGCGACGGCTGTTTGATCGTTTATCGATGGATGGATAGATTATGGAGAGGTTCTTGGCGATTGTGACCTGAATCTGTTTCCGACCGCCTGTTGGTGAAGTGATCCGAAAGCAGACAGACAGCTTCCGGCCCAAAATTTGATGTAGTCTTTCACGCTAGCTGGATGAAACGAGCATAGGATCGGTAGACGGCTTGCCGAGCGTGAGGACTGGCGATCTTTGGCTAATTCTCGCGCTGCTAATTAACAATGTGTTTCATTCAGATTGTGCAGCGAGCCAGTCGATCGTGTTCTCGCTAATGTGCTCATGAAACATTACTCCGCACTCCCACTCATCTCTCCATACAATTTGTCCTGCAGCATCCAATCGGTCTGAAAATAGCAAGACGATCGTAGCTCCTATTTTGGCTAGACCACTTGCAGTAGCCAGTCTGCATCCAGAAGGAGTGATATCGAGAACAACAACGTCGAGTGTCGAACCAGGTAGTTGGGCTGCGCAAGGGAAACGGATACCAACTCGTTGGCTTTCACGGTCGTGCAATTTGAGCTCCGTCGCAAATTAGCTTCGTCGCAACCCGCGTCTAGGTCTATTGCAGCATTGCCAAAGAACAAGCTCGTTGTAATTGTGAGTCAGAAAAAGTTCTTAAGAACGATCAAGATTGCGTTCTCGAGGCATGAAGGTTGTGAATGATGATCCGCTTTTTTGCAGTGCTCAAACTCGTAGATACCTTGGCGGTTGGCCTCAGTGCGCCGGTTCACGAGCAAGATCGGTGCAGGTCGGAATGAGACCTCACTGCCTGTCGTTCTCAAGTGCCTCTCGCGCCATGGAAATGTGTGCTTGCCTTATAGGGCTGCCAGGAAGCTCGGCATCAAGCTGAAGGTGTGACCCATTGTCGGCCTTCACGAGGAACAAGCGGTTCTGCTGAGTCTCCAGAAGCGCGGCGATTTCCCGTAAGTCCCAAGTCCGGCTCAACCAATCAAGAGCATAGTTCTCCAGCTGAGTTTGCAGATCTATGGTCGCCTCTTCAGCGTCTTCAATCGAATTTACCGTCCAAAGCGATTGGCATTCCCATCCCCAGCGTCCCTCCTTCAATGGAGGAGAACCAGCGGGGCACAGAACGCCTCTTATCGGCATTTGACTTTCAGCTGGGCGAGGTCCTTTCGGTCCAATCTTGATGTGGTCCCGATGGTATGGATCGACCCGATATCCGTATCGCGGCAGCGAGATTGCCAAACGAACGGTGAACGATTCAGTCGTGCTGTTGTCTACCTTCGCGCGGTAGGCTGACATACTTGCAATGTCGACATGATCTGTTCTGCCGGAACGATGCCGCCAAAATCTTCGCCCGGTTGCGTCATTAAAGCCGTTGGCCTGTAGGAGTGGGATGACGTGGCGTTGGAGTGCCTTGCTTGTATCCCTTGCACTTACCTTCATGCGATAAGCTTAGGACGAATTGGTATCTGTGCAACCGCGGCATTCTTCCAACTGGCCATGGGCATGGAGCCTGACGATAAGCATTGGATGTATGTCGACATAGCCGACGAGCTAGATGACAGCTCGCGCTATTGGCCTACCAGATCCAGACAGACAGCTTCCGGCCCAAGGACGGCCGTCATAATGCCGCAATTGACTGGAATCTCAATCGATACTGGCTCGGCGTGATGCTCGTGGTTCGTTTAAACAGGCGACGGAACGAGTTTGGATCCTCGTAGCCAACATCCAAAGCGATATCGTCGATCGGCCGGTCGGTCGTCTCAAGCATTTGTTTGGCTTCCTCGATCCTGAGCGACTGAACATAATCGACCGGCGCATAGCCAGTGCATCGGGTGAAGCGGCGTTTGAATGTTCGCTCCGCGAGGCCCGATCTTGACGCCATTCTCGAGACGGGATTGGCAACTTCGTAATTTTCGGCGATCCATTGCTGGCTATCGGCGATAATCTCGTCGTCGTGTTGTTTGGGGCGTGCCATGGCGGCGAAGGGCATCTGACCATGGCTGAGGTCGCCGAACAGGAATAACTTTGCAATGCGCCTCGCCTCTGCCTCGCCGCAAAAGCGCGCAACTAGATAGAGCGCGAGTTCGGTCCAGCTGGCGGATCCGCCGCTTGTAATAATGCGGTGCCCCTGGCCACCGGGTACGAGCAGGCGTTCCGGCTGAAGCACCACGCGAGGATAGCAATCCGCGAAGGTCTGGGTAGCGCTCCAGTGCGTTGTCGCATCGAGGTTATCAAGCAGTCCCGCTTCGGCCAGCATCATAGATCCTGTACAGACCGAACAGACGATCGCGCCCCGGTTGTATTGGTCGCGGATCCAGGCAACTTCCTCACCCCAACGGCCAACCGGACCAAGCCCGTCGTCCATGAAAAGGTCCGCGACAATCACGACATCTGACCTGTGCATTTCCGCGAACGTATGGTCGGGAACGAGGATGGCGCCAATCGAGGTGCGCATGGGCTCCGTGTTGCGTCCGACGATGCGCGGGACCATCGAACGCGTTTCGAACCGGTCGCCGGTCAGTACTTCCCAAGCGACGCCGACATAGGCGAACACCTCGTGCAGGCTGAGCACGATGGCGGCGGACACCTCTGGCACGGCAACCAGGCTGATCGAGACGGGTCTTTGAGGGGCGGATGCGGGCATAAGGCAATATTGGCACGTTTGACCCGTTTTTGTCGATTCAGGCCCTAACTGTGAGGATCCTTTTGCCGTCAGAAGACACCTCAACGCGGGACTGCCCGCTTCTGAGGAAAGATTGATCATGTTTGACACATCAAGGCGCCGGATGATCGGCGCATCCATGCTGGGCGCAGGGACGGTCCTCGCCGGTCTCGGTGCCAGCGCAAGGGGCGAAACGCTCAAGACCAAAGGAAACATCATGCTGGACCGCGTTCTCGATCTCCCGAAGGGACTGTCCGAGGCAGTGGAATTCCCCCTGATCGAGGCCATTCAAGGCAGGCGTTCGCGCCGGTTCGCGCGCGGCGCGGCGATACCCGGTGGCCCGCTTGCCTATGCGTCGAAGCATCCGCCGCAGGCGCTGTCAGAGCTGGAGCAGATGATGCTGCTCACCACCGTGGCCGGCAACACTGGCTGGTCGAATCTCATCCCGTACAACCGCAATTACCTGCCCAACATTCCGAACTATGCGGGTGCTGCTGGCGGGCGAACTTTCCCCTCAGCGGCTGGATTCCAGATCACCGAATTCTTCTATACCGACGATAATGGCGTCTATTTCCTGCCGACGCGGGACATGCCGGCCGTCGAGGCCAAGGCGGCAAACGGAGAAACCGATCTCAACGCCTATCTCGATGCCCACCGGAGCCGCATCGTCAAGCTGGCCGACGGTCGCCTGGCCACTCCGGCGCGGCCCGAACATATGGAAATGCACAACGACTGGTGTGTGAACATTCCCGGCAGCACGCTGATCATCCCAGTGGCCGATTTGGCGCAGCACATCATCCAGGGGCTGTGCTACTTCGTTCAGAATGGGGTCTGCATATATGACGACGTGAACAACCGGCCGATCCCGGGACTCGAGAAGTTCAAGCACCTGGTCGATATCGAGAACCCCTATCCGTTCTCTTACGTCGAGCAGGTCAGCGCCACCGAAGTGACCGTGGAGCTCTCATGCGCATGCTATGCTGGCGCGCTCATGCTGCAGGCAATGGGGCTCGGCGGATGGATGTTCAACGGCCTCAACCCGTTCAGCATTCTTGGGGCCAGCGGCGATCCGGAGGTGCCTGGCCTCGGTTTCCGCTACGACATGATCGAAGGCCAACCCCTGCCGCATGTGACCGGCCTGGACGGCATCCTCGAAGGCCACACCCAGCCGCACTTCAAGGATATGCGCGCTGCAGTGGAATCCGTCGTGAGACGCAAGTTCGGCAGCGGCGGTCCGTTCAACGCTGTCACGAAGGGCCCGTACAAGGAAACCGACGCCGTCCGGCGGAGAGCTGCGCCGATCGACGACGAGTTCATCGATTGCGTCGCGCATATGGCGCAGTACATCCAGGACACCTTCGGGCGTTTCCCGGCCAAGGTGCCCGCCATGCTGACGCTGATGTATCTGCAGGCCCACAAGCTCGACACCGACTTCTACGACGAGCATTTCGAACCCGGCGCCTATCTGCGCACTCACGCGCAGAACAGCCAGAACTGGTAAGTAGGATGCGCAAGTCTCTCATACTCGCCTTCGCGGGCGTCGCATATGTGCTCAGCCTGGCGAGCCTCGCCTATATCGTCGGCTTCATCGCTGACTTCGGCGTGCCCAAGGCCATAAGCGATGGCGAACGCCTGCCGCTGTGGACCGCGATCGCGATCGACGCTGTCCTCATTTCCATGTTCGGGCTGCATCACTCGATCACTGCCAGATCGTCGTTCAAGCGTTGGTGGACGAACATTGTCCCTGCATCGATCGAGCGGGCTACATATCTCTACATGACCGTGATCAATGTCGGATTTCTGATATACTACTGGACGCCCATTCCGATCACGATCTGGCGTGTAGAGTCGCCCGCACTGGTAGGGTTCATACTCGCGGCCTATGCCGGGGTGTGGGTCATGATGGTGGCCGCAACCTTCCACTTCGGCCACTTCAGGTTTCTCGGCCTCGCTCAGGCGTGGGAGAACTTCCGACAGGCAACCCCGGAGCAGCGTCCATTGAGCGCAAGGTATCTCTATGCCGTGGTGCGTCATCCGATCAGCCTCGGCTGGATGTTTGCCCCCTTCTTCGTAGCGCACTTCACGGTCGGGCATCTCGTGTTCGCGGTCGCAACCATGGTTTATGTGCTTATCGCGACACCATTCGAGGAGGCCGACCTGATCGAAGAGATCGGCGAACCCTACCGCGGCTATCGCAAGCGCGTTCCGGCCTTTGTGCCTTTCACTGGGCAGCGCGACACGTCATCCGACCTGCAGCGGCCCTATTCAGGAGTTAATCATGCAGCCGATCATCTATGACGTCGCGGTATCGATCGATGGCTTCATCGCCGGACGGGATGGCGACATTTCGGGTTTCGCGGAAAGCGGGCCCGTCGTCGACGACTATCTGGCGAGGCTCGAAACCTATGCGTGCGCGATCATGGGAAGGGCCACCTACGAGTTTGGCTATCGTTTCGGCGTAAAGCCCGGTGACAATCCCTATCCGCACATGGATTGCCACGTCCTCTCGCAAACCCTCA
>NZ_JAVAMS010000001.1 GCF_030730945.1 Aurantiacibacter poecillastricola | reverse complement strand
GGGCGTCGTCTTGTCGAACACAACCAGGCGAACGGCGATCCCCGTCCCTGTCCGGCGAAACATCTGCTCCAAGCGGACATTGAGCAGGAGCGACGCTCCGCCATGTGCCTCGGCGAAAGTGGAAGCATTGAAGCCGTCGGGCATGATGGTGACAATCCTCGCCCCATCTGCAGCGGCCCGGATTGCACTGCGCAGGTGGCGCTGCGCCGTCTCACCATCCTTGCCGCGTTCCTGGCTGTGGGCAAACGGCGGGTTCATCAGCACGGCCGACGGAACAGGGCCGCGAAGCAGGTCGGCGATCAGTTCCCCGTCATGCGCAGTGATCATGGCCGAAGAGAAGATATGGGCCAGACCGTCTCGTCTTGCCGGATCGATCTCGTTGAGGAGCAGCGAAGCATTCTGGAGGCAGCCCCAGAGAGCGAGGGCGCCATTGCCTGCGGACGGTTCGAGGAGTGTGTCTTGCGCGCAGACAGCTGCAGCCTTCGCCATCAGCCAGGCCAGCATCGGCGGGGTCGAGAACTGCTGGAGCTCTACCTGTGCTTCGCTGCGCACATGCCGCGGCGGCAAGGCTGCTTCGATCCAGTCAAACCGCGCTTCAGCTTCGTGCACGTTCGTCGCCAGATCGATCCGTGACGACTCTCGCAGCCAGAGCAGTGCGCCGATCTCGACCGCATTGTTGTAGTCGTCGATCGTCCAGGCACCCCCCCAGTCCAGAACACCGGTCTCTTCGGTGAACAGCCCGGAAATGTCGACGCGGGTGAGATGACGTCCTGCGGCAAGAAGAGCGGCAATCCTGGTGCCGATGGCGAAGGCCAGGGACACTGCCGGCATCTGCTCGCCGGTTGGAAACAGGTCTGATTGAAACATGGCAATTCGTCCTCCTGATGAAGGCATCGGGACACGCCCTCTGCCGGATCAGGAATTCGAGAAGCCCTCTCTCCTCTTACTGTGCCGCTTTGCGGCGCAGCCATGCTGTCAGTTCATCGTTCCAGTCGGTGTCGATTGAGGAAGGCTTGCGAACGTGGATCGTCCGCCCTTCGCGGGCATAAGCGGCCAGGCCACGCGACGCGGCCAGCTCGCCGCCAGCATCGTGATCGACGAAGAGGTGGAGTTCGGTCACGCTATCGGGCACGCTCACGAGGCCGAAACGCTCATTGCCCAAGGTAGCCCAGACGGGGATGCCGGTTAGTGCATAGGCCGACATCGCGCTCTCGATACCCTCGGCGAGGCCGAGCTTTTCGGAAGCCGGATCGAAGAGGCGGACAGCAGCTTCACCGAGCGCGCCAAGTGCGCGTTTCGGCTTTTCGAAAGCGGCCTTGCCTGAAGCCTCGGTAGACAGGAACGTGCGGTGGATGGCGATCGGGCCCTCATCGAGGCTGACTGCCGCGATCATGGCAGGCAGAAAGCGGGTCCGTCCTTTCGGGCCAAGTGGCGTTCGCGGGTGAAAGCGAAGCGCCGGAGATGCGGCGAGGATGCCGCGACCTTCAAGATATTCCTTTGCCTTACTGGCACGCAGTGGCTGTGCATCGCGCCAGATCCTCAGCGCTGCCGCCGAGGGTGTGCGCGTTCTGGTCGGCTCGGGAAGATCAGTCGTCGTAGACCCTGAGAAAAGCGCAGGAGCCTCGAAGCCTTCACGCGCCAAAGCAGCCAGCACGCTCTGCTGATCGCACCCCGCGAAACAATGGAATAGGATGGCCTTTTGGCCGAGCGACACACCGAGTGACGGCGTGCGGTCGTCATGCGCAGGGCAGCAAGCCATCCCCTTGGTGCCGGACCATTTGCCGCCTCGGCTTTCGCAGATCTTGCGGGCGGTGTCCTCGAGCGAGGAGCGTGGGAGGGTTGAAGTCGAAACAGGCATACTGGCTCCATCGCCGCATAATAGCCCCGTCCAAACGAGCGCCTCTCCTCTCGAATGAACCTGCAGAAGGCGCTTTCCTACACCTCAGTGTTCTACTTATGTTCTCGCACGAGTCGAAACAAGGCGAAAGGTAGTGCGATGAGAATGTCCTTGGTGACCTGTGGGTGCGGTGCCTTTGCGATTGCGATCTCTGGATCTGCCTGCGCGCAGGAATTTCAGGTTTTCGATCACGACCTAGGCAAGGTTGAGGTTACAAGCGACCAAGGTCCCGGTGTCCACCCAACTGCGTTCTATCTCGGCAAGCCAGATGGCGAACCGGATCATATCGATCGAAGCTTCAAGGAAGCCCTGTACGAGCCACTCATTCGGCAAGCAGAAGCGCGATACTCGCTCCCCCCTCGCCTCCTCCTGGCTCTGGTGTGGCAAGAATCTCGCTTCAATCCCATGGCAATCAGTCCGGCTGGCGCGGCGGGGCTCGCTCAACTCATGCCGGGAACCGCGAGGCAACTTGGTGTCAGCAATCGCCACGATCCGGTTCAGAACATCGACGGTGGCGCGCGGTATCTGAAGCAGATGCTCGATCGCTTCGGCGCGATCCATCTCGCGCTGGCCGCTTACAACGCAGGCCCTGGCGCTGTGTCGCGAGCCGGCGGGATACCGAAAAATCGAGAAACACCTGGATATGTGAAGAGCGTTATCGCGCGATGGATGGCATACAGCTCGACATGAATGCGAATCGGAAAAGGATCAGCGGACGGCTCGAGCACCTTCCTCGGGGAGCTGCAATTGTAACTGATGCAGGGGATCACTGGGTTCTCGAGGGCTTTGAGCCGTCGAATGATGACTTCGGGTTTGAAGTCACCGCAGAGGGTGTTGTCGTCGGCCTTGATCGGCTGCGGGTAGATTGGCTGGGTGCCTGCTAGTCGAGAGTCGCTTGGCAATCAAAGCACAAGTTGCGCCAAGGCCTCCTCAGCGTCGTTTCGAACAAGATGCCCATAGTGGCGTTCGATCATAGCGACACTAGTATCCGCCATTTGCGCAACCGTAAGAATGGGAAGACCACCGCGAACCAAGTCGGTTATCACGCTGTGGCGCAAAGTGTATGCTGATGTTTGCGCAGGCAGCTCAGATGCTACCACAGCCTTCTTGATCGGACCCTTCCACATATCTTTCGACCATGGGATGCCGTCACTACGAGTAAACAACCATGCAGAAGGCAGCTTGCTTTTGGACTGCTCGCTCAAGAAGCTGGCGATGCTTTCCGGCACCGATATCTGTCGGGGCACGCCGTTCTTGTCGGACCCGATTGTAAGTGTTCTCGTCCGTTTCTCAAAGTTGCTCACATTGAGCGCAGCCAACGCACCCGGCCGAAGCGGAAGCAAACACAGTGCACGCACGAATGGTTCAATATCGGCGTCGAGCTCCGCAAGCAGCCGACGACGTTCTTGCCTGTCCAGATAGAGGTCTCGCCTCCTATCGGCGCCTTTGATGGGCTTCAACGCCTCTTGCCACGCCGCGTCTGTCTTCGGTGCGCCGGGCGGTAAAATTCGCCAAAGCGCTGCGCGAAGCGGCACCATATCTCGGTTGATCGTGGCAGCCGAACGGACCTTGACTCGTTTCTCGCCTTTCTTGCTTCGACTGATCAATGCGGGAGTATCTTCCAGGCGCTTTCGCCAGTCGCGAAGGTGTCGTCTCCGAAGCTTGGAGAGCTTGATCCGCGCGAGTGGATCGCCGAAAACATGGCGGCGAAACACGCCCTCTGCGATCGAGCCTGGCTTTTCGCTCAAATAGGCTCGACATGCGTCGGCCACGGTCTCAAGCTTCTCAACTTGGATGCCTCCGCTCTCGACGAGTTCCGCAAACGCCTCGGCTTCTTTCCTCGCCGCAGCAAATACGTCGTTGCCAGTGAGAGATCCAAACCGTCCGAGCGCCTTTCGGCGATACTTCCGCAGATCCTCATCGTAAGCGCGAGCGAACCAGGTTCCATGGCTTCCAAGTTTGGAGGGCCTATACCCGACATACCAGCCGGCTTGGAGGCGCTGCCAATAAGGCTCCTTGTCCGCTCTCGGCTTCAATTTGTCGCGCGATCCGATCTTGCTGAGGTCCGGCAAGCCATCCTCCATCCGCGCCGCAAATCGAAAAAGTATGAAAAAAGTATGAAAAACTTATGCGCACGCTTGAGGATGACCATAGACGAAAGATCCTGTTTTTCAAGTATAATTTTCGTCCGCATGCTTCCGCATGTGTCCTAAAACCCATCTTTCACACGGGTGGGGTCGCAAGTTCAATCCTTGCCGCGCCCACCATCTCATAGCGAATTGGTAGAGATTGCATGCGTTTCCATGAAGAAGGCATGGAAAAATTTGTGTAGTCTTCCGAAAACACCGGCGGGGATCTCTGCGCGATGGGAGTTCGGTATGTCGCCAGCAATGCCGAAAACTGATTTGCACTGAACCCGGAGCTTACTGCTTCGTCGATTTGTTGGCACACATGGCCTCCCCAGACCGAGAGAAACATGCCGGCACATCAATTGTTCCTCCCGGTCACTGGCACTCGAAAGCGGACGCATCATTAAGGTCGCTTGCCCCTTCCACAGGTCTGGCTACCAGCGGGTAGGGGCAAAGCGGGCGCTCGCGCCCCGGCCAGGGAGACATCGGGCCGGCGGTTGCTGCGAGCCGATCGGGCGGATCACCCTGCTCCACCCAGCGTACCAGCGCCCCGAAATCGTCGAATCTGTCGGTCGCCGGACCGCCCTGACAGTGCCCCATTCCCGGCACCGGGAAGACCCGGGCGAACCGGTCGGCAGATCCCGGATAGCGGGCGGCTACCTCGTCCCACCAAGCCAGCGTATCAATTACCGAGAATACTGGGTCCGACACACCATGGGTCACGATCAGCTTTCCACCTCGTCGGCGAAAGGTATCGAGGTCGCTCGATCTGGCCGAGATATCGTCCCAGGCGGAGCGCACGAATGGTTCAATCACCGCATCGACACTCGCCGGGTCGCGATCGAAATCGTAACCGAGCATATAGGCAAGATTGCCCTCAACCCCGTCGAACGCTTGCGGGGGCGAACTGAACACCGCCGCCAGCGAGGGCGCACCCATGGCCACGTTGATCGATGGTGCGCCGAATTCAGGAACGCCGGTCATCCATATCCGCCAGCCGGTATCTGCCCAGCCCGCATCCCACGCGAAGCCGGGATAGAGCTGCTTGCCGCCGCTGGTACGCGGCCCCTGGTGGATGGCCTGCAATGCATCGATCTGCGCAGATAGCAGGCATTCGTCCTCTCCATCGGCGCTGCACTGGCGCGCGCGCAATTGCGGTACGACCATGTCCGACTTGCATTGTGCGAATGCGCCGACCAGTCCGTCAGCCAAGCCGTCCTGAGCATCGCAGGCTTCGAGCACCGCGTCGCGAACAAGCCCGAGATCGGCCCCGCTGAACGAAGTGGCGAACGAGGACATCGTCACCGCTTCCCCGCGCGCTTCGAGTACGGAGGCGAAGGCCTGCGTGTTCCATGCCTCGGCGATGGCTGCGCGCGGCAGGGAAAAGCCCGGTGCGCCGGCCACGATCCCGTCATACAGGTTCGGATATTGCTGGGCGAGCGCCATGCCTTCCTGCCCGCCCTTCGAGCAGCCGACGAAATAGCTGTATCGCGGATCACTGCCGTAATAGCTGCGGACAAGGGCTTTCGCAGCAAGGGTTGAGGCCTCGAGCGAATCACCGCCATAATCCGCGCGCGCCTTCGGATCGAAGCCGAAGGCCGATGCCCCGCCCCTCCCCGGAACGGAATTTATGGCGTTGTCATGCCCTGAATCCTGCGACATGACTGCGAAGCCCTGCGCCAGCGCGGGAGGCGCGGCTCTCAGGCTGCCGACAGCATCGCCCAGCACGCCGTTGGTGCCGCCTCCGCCTTGCATGAAGAAGCGCCCATTCCATTGATCGGGCAGACGCAAATGGAACCTTATTGCATAATCCTGCCCGTCCACTCCGGTGCGCTGCTGGAGCATGCCGGTTATATCGCAATGTGCCGGAAGCGTAACCGGGGGCGCCGGCGGACCGGGTATGCCCGGCGGTGCGTGCAACGGACCGGCCTCCCTGTACTGCGCGCTCGTCAGCTTCGTGCTCGCGTCGGGCCAGGCAATTGCCAGCCCCTCAGCCAGTGCTGCGCAGCGCTCCGCTGAGCCGCCCCCGACCACGGCAAGATCTCTCTCGACCGGCGAGGGCCCGCCCGCGCAGGAGGACAGGAAGGCGATTGCTGCGCCGGAAAGCGGCAGTCGGGCCTTGCGGAACATCAGAACCTCACCGATGCGCGGACGCCGAATTCGCGTGGCGCGCCGTAGAATTCATTATTGCCCGATTGACCGCTGACATATTCCTTGTCGGCAAGATTAGTGCCGTAGGCTTCGATCATCCAATCATTGTAGCGCAGGGTCAGCATCGCCGAGAGCAGGCCCCGCCCTTCGAGCAGGTCAAGTTGCGGGTCGTAGAACAGGTTGGTCCAGCGCGAGCCGACATATGCGTAATTGATGCGCGGCGTAAGGGAAGCCGCATCGCTCAGCAGGAATTCGTACTGGGCCCCGGCATTGTACGACCATTCCGGCGAGAACAGGTTTGGCCCGCCGCCCGCGACCGCGAGAAACGGTCCGTAATCGAAGCATGCCGGCGGATTCGATGACGTTCCGGGCGGACATTGCGGCCCCAGCTGACCGATGTTCGGAAGTTCGCGGCTGTTGACGATGGTGACCGCGTCCAGATTGGAATCGACATAGGCAATTCCGCCGTCGAAGGAGAAGCCACCGAAGACGGCCTGCGCCTGCACCTCGAAGCCCTTGATCGTGGCATTCGCGATGTTGACGATGCCGCCTTGTCCTGTGACCGGGTCGATCGCATCGAACTGGAAATCGCTGTAATCCATATAGAACCCGCCGACCTGCGTGCGGATGTGGTTGTCGAACAGATTGGCCTTCCAGCCGATTTCGTAATCCCACACCGTCTCCGGACCGAATTCGGAAGTGGCGTTGTTCGCACCGCCCGGCTTGTATCCACGAGCGGCGAAGGCGTAGATCAGATTGTCGTCATTGACCGTCCAGTTGAGCGCGATTTTGCCCGTGGCGCGCCCGTCCTCGTGATCCCCGGCGAGGTCAGCTACCACAAGGCCGTCGGGCCCAAACACCGGGCCATCCGAACCAATGGTGACGCTGCCCGTGCTGTCTACCTTATAGTGTGAATATCGCCCACCGACCTGCAGCTCCAGCGCGGGCGTTAGATAATAGCCTATCTGCGCGAACACCCCGAGCGTCAGCTTGTCCTGGAAGTTCACAATATCGGTGGGATCGCCCACGATATCGCCGGCGCGGCTCTCGATATCCACGTCGACCTTGTTCTTCTGGTAATAGCCGCCGACGATCCAGTTGAAGTCGCCATCGGTCGGCGAAATGATGTTGATCTCCTGCGTCCATTGCCTTTCGCGCACGAACTGATCCTGCACCTGGTTGAAGCTTGCTGTGGGATCGGCATTGGACGGCGCCAGCGCGGCGTCGTTGTCGTACAGATTGTTGATCCGCTTGTTGGTATAGCCCGACAGCGAACGCAGCACGATGCCGCTGCCGAGTTCGTAACGAAGCTCCAGGCTGGCATTGATGGCCCGTTCATGGTTCAGCGTCGGGGCGTTGTAGGTCAGTTCGCGGATATCGTCGGTGCGGGCATTCTCGAACGCCGTTCCCTCGATTGGGCGATAGGCGTATCCGCCGGTGTTCTTGTCGATGAATTCGACCTTGCCCAGCACGCGGAAGGCGCCCGGTTCCCACATCGCACCCACGCGAACTGCCTGTTCGTCGAGGCTGTCGGGATTATTGTCGAAAGGTCCCAGATCCTCGTAATAGCTATCCCGCCAGCGGGTCAGCCCGGCGATGCGCAGGGCAAAGGTATCGCTCACCGGAAGGTTCACTGCGCCTTCCATCCCAACCGAATCGTAGCTGCCGTAATGCACCTTGCCGTAGCCCTTGATCCGGTCGAAACTGGGGTTGACGGTATTCACGAAGATCGCCCCGCCAGTCGAATTGGAGCCGACCAGCGTCCCCTGCGGTCCGCGCAGCACCTCCACCGATGCAATGTCGTAGAAGCTCGAAGAGGTGAGGATCGGCGGCTGGAATACGCCATCCAGATAGGTGGCTACGCCATTGGCCACCGCTGGCGAGCCACTGGCGATGCCGATGCCGCGAATATTGACCGACTGAGTCAGGCCCTGATCGGTGATCGAGACCGACGGCGCGGCATATTGCAAATCCTCGATGCTCTGCACCGCCTTGGCATCGAGGTCGTCACCTGAAATAGCGGTTGCCGCGATCGGAATGTCCTGCAGGTTTTCTTCGCGGCGCTGCGCCGTGACGATAATTTCGGAAGGCGCCTGCGGATTAACGCTCTCAGCTCCTTGGGTCTCGGGCTGGGCGGTTTCGGACTGTGCGAACGCGGGCGGGGCAATGCCCGCCGCCAAGGCAATCGCCGCTGCGCTGATATGAAAACGTCCTTGATCGAACATTGCAATCTCCCCTCAAAATATGTTTTTCTACGATCCGGTAAGATCGCGGCTACGGCTCCGGAGAGGATAAAATGCAATCGATTGCCGACATGACCGCAAATTCGACCTACCCTTCAACGCATTCAAGGCTCAACAAGAGGCAGGACGGAAAAAGTACCCTGTCGCGCCAGGTCTCGAACACAGTTCCGGGGACGACCGCGGGCTGCTGCGCACAACCGCTCGATACCTACTCCCACACCAGTCTCTGCTGGTTGCTCTCTACCTAAGGGTTCGAGAAAATGAAAAAAAGTCGCATGATTAAAGAGGAAGGCCGGATGGGGCCGGCGGCCCGGTTCTACGCTGCCGTAAGCGGAGAACATCTGGTGAAACAGAGCGCACCGGTCCGTACCGCATGGCTGATCGAGCGGCTGGCTAGCCAGCGCGGCTGGCCGGCGGGAGAGGTACTGGGTTCGGAGAGCGAGCTGCGCGAGCAGTTGGGTGTTGGACGCGAAGCGTTGCGGGAAGCGATCTCGATCCTTTCCAATCGTGGCGTGGTGGAGGTTCGACGCGGCAGAAATGGCGGGGTGCAGGTGCTGTCTTCCGACCTGACGCGAACTGCGAACGCCGTAGCTGCCTATCTCAGGGCAATCGAAGGCGATCCGGATCAATCGTCGCGGTGCATAGCCGGGTTCGACTGGCTGCTCGCCTACAAGCTTTCAAGACGGGACGGACCGCTGCCCGCGCGGCGACACGGCGAGGCGGTGCGCAAATGGTTGGCGCGCGTCTGCGACCATCCGGTCTACCTGCTGTATGTTGAAGTTATCGACGCGCTATCCGCTGGTGGTCCGGGCGATGCAACGCTGCCTGACGAGCTGCTCGATGCCATCAGCCACCAAGATGCGAAGGCCATAGTCTCCTCTCTCGGCGCGATGCCCTCTGCCAGCCCCGACCCCGTCGACGATACTATCGCCCAATCGCCCCAGGCACGCGCCTTCACAATTGCGCACACCTTGCTCGAACGGGCCGCGAGCAGCGGCGAGCGCCATCTCGGTAATGAAGTAAGTCTTTGCGAAGAGCATTCCGCGTCACGATCGGTAATTCGGCAAGCGCTGCGCATCCTGCAAGATCTCGACGTCGTGCACGCGAGGCTCGGGCGCGGCGGAGGGTACGAGTTCAAACGGCCCCGCCCGATCGGGGTCATCCGGCAGGTCTTTGCCTGGCTTGCGGCGTGTCGCCTGTGCCCGTTCGAGCTGATCGAACTTGTTTGGGATCACAATGCCACCAATGTGCGGCTAGCAGCATCGCGGCTTGCGATCCTGCCGGACCACGAGCGCGAATGCCACCTGCGTGCACTAGACAAGGTACTGGAGCAAAGCGACGATGCTCAACGTTTCGTCAATCTGCAGAAGCGATTGGGAGAAATCGCCGCGTCCCCGCTGGTCGATATCTGCGCCCGCAGCATTGTGTCGTATCAGGCCCGATATCCGCGCGAACGGCCTGAGCCTTGGGCGGCAATATCGTTTCTCGCTCTGGAGCGGCAGATTGTCTCTGCCCTGCGAGCGGGACAGCCTGGTGTGGCGGAGGCTTCGATCCGGGCTATGCAGGCCCGGCTGCTCGAGGCGTTGCAGAACGAAACTGACGCCTTCACCGAAGCGAGGCTCCGGGACAAACCCGATGCGACAGCAATGATACAATGATATTGTACGATAGGCCCACTCACCACGCCAGCTGGCGCAGGAGCGCACAAGACAACCAACCAACCGCCGCATCATCACCGAGCCGCGCCAACTCGGTGTCGACGTTTCCACCAAAGTCGATAGCCCGAAATACCGAGATAGATCGTAACGAGCCCGGCAAGCGTCACGAGAAGACGTCCCGCTAGTCCGAAGGCATGCCCGGAATGCAGGGCGTATTGCCAAATGAAGAACGTATCGCCCGCGCTATCTCCAGCGTCGTGGCGCCCGGCTATGATCTTGCCGGTCTTCATATCTACGTAAGTCCAGAGCCTGCCCTGGTTGTCGACATCGCGCTTGTCGAATGTTCGCACGGCATAAAGGCCCACCTCGGGATGAGGGCGAATGCTGTGCACTTCGGAACGGTTCTGGGTAACGCTGGCTATGGCGGAATCAAGGCCGATGGGACTTGCCGGCGGGCTCCTTTCTTCCATAGCATAATGCAAGCGTTCGCTGACCGGCGAAACGGTTTCGACGACAGCCCGGCTTTCCATAGGGAATGAGAGAGTGACGCCCGTCAGGGCGAGCATTCCGGTGACGGGCCAAAGCCACAAGCCACTCGCGCGGTGGCGATCCCACAACTGGCGCAAGGATCCTGCATGCCCGCCGACCCTGAAAGCGCTTAGCGCACCTCTCAGTCGGGGGAAGGCCAACGGGAGCGACAGGAAGTGGTCGATTAGCCAGGCGAGTGATACAAGGCCTACAAAAATTATCCCGACCTCGCCCACGAGCAGTTCGGTATGAAGGCCATAGAGCAAATCCGGCAGATAGTGACGGTGCAGACTGATCGCGCCGCTTTCACGCCAGCCGGCGAACTGTGCGGAGCCAGGCTCAACGAATGCCTGAACCGCGCGCGCTGTCCCGTCGGGCATGGTCTGGCGGCCTAGCAGCCAGTGCGTTCGGTCTGGTTGCTGGGCGAGAAGGATGTTGCCGGGTTCAAAACCCGGCAGGGCATCCTGCGCACTCGCCACCACGGCGTCGATCGGCGCTGCCGGGCCTGAGACAACCTCGGCATGCCGCAGATCGGAATTCAGCAGGACGTCCAGCTCGTCATACCAGGCGATCGCGCAGCCGGTTATTGCCAGCAGGATGAGCCACGCCCCGCCAAGGATCCCGAACCAGCGGTGCCAGAACCGGAAGACGGGGCGCGTGCGCATCAGAAGCGGACCGACGCACTCAGGCGAATATTGCGACCCGGTTCGTTCACGCCGCGCACGATCTCGTAGTCGGGAATGGCGGTGTAATCGCCCACGCTGGCATGCGCCAGGTAGGTCTCGTCGAACAGGTTGTAGACGGCCGCCAGCAGTTCGAAGCGATCGGTGCCGAAGGGTTGCCAGCGGGCGAACAGATCTACCGTGGTATAGCCGGGTTTGTCGATGAACTGCGTTTCCGGAACATAACCCAGTTCCACATCGCGGAAGAGCGTTTCCAGATCCTCGACGCGCTCGAAGCGGGTCAGGCTCGCCTCGAAGCCCAGCGAGGGCGTAGGGTCGAACGTCGCGCTGATGTTCCACTGGTCGCCCAGCGTGTTGCCCAGTGCGAGATGCTCGTAGCCATTCACCGGAAGCCCGTTCAATTCCGGGTTGTAGTAGTTGTAGAAGCCGCTGATCCCGAACGCGCCGGATCGGTAGCCGCCGCGCAGCTCGAAGCCTTCCGAACGGAATTCACCGACGTTCTCGTAATAGGTGTTGTTCTGCAGCGGAGTAGCAGTGCGATCGCGGTAGAGCTGGTCGAGCACGACGTTCTCGATCTCCATGCGGTAAAAGGCAGCCGAGGCGTAGAAACCGTCCGCATCATAGGCGAGGCCTGCCTCGATATTCTTGACCGTTTCGGGCTGGAGGCCGGGTTGCAGGATCGCCCAGGCAGCGTTGTGTTCCAGCGTGAAGGCGTCGCCAATTTCCTTGCCGCGGAAGGCTTCTGCGTAACCCACATTCGCGGTCAGGCCGGGCACGATTTCGTAGTCGGCGCCGATGTTGAAGGAGATGCCGTCACTATCCACACCGCCGCCGTAGGTGACGAGATCGAGGCTGTAATTGTCGTAGCGCGCGCCGAAGCTGACCAGCAGTTGGTCGAAGACCTGCCAGCGATCCTGCAAATAAAGCCCGAAAAGTTCGCCTTCCTCGGTGAAGCGACCGACCGCCGGGTCCCACGCCCAGGGCTGCCACATGGCCGGATCGTCAAGATAGGCGCTGGACACGTGATCGTTTCGATATTCCATGCCGAGAGTGACATCGTGCATTCCGGCGGCAAGGTTCAGTCGGGCATCCGCGCCCCAGTTCTCGATCTCGGCGCCGTAGAGGCCCCATCGGTCGAAGCGGTCGAGTTCGAATTCTGCACGGGACCAGTAACCGGTCAGTTCCACGCCAAGGATACCGCCGCTGTCGTAGCGATAGTTGCCGATCACGGTGCGCCGCTGCGCCTCGGCCGGAAACAGGGTGTCGCCTTCCAGCACCGGCCAGTTCGGGCGGGCGCCGAATTCGCCTTCCTCGTCGCGCTGTTCGTAGCTGAGCGAGAAGCCATGCCCTATACCAATATCGCCGCCGATCTTGACGAAGCCCACGTTCTGCTCGGCACCGCTCCCGGCGACGAGGTTGCCATCGCCATCCTCGTAGGGATCGCGGTTCTGGTGGACGTAGGAAGCGATGATACCGACATCGCCTGCAAGGCGCCCGTAAGCCGTGCCCGAGAGCTTGTAGCCATCGTTGGAGAACCACCCGGCGCGGGCGATGCCGCCGACGTTGCGCCCCGGTTCCAGCAGGTCCACGGCATCGCGGGTGCGGAAGCGGATTGCGCCGCCGATTGCGCCAAAGCCCGAAGTGGCTTCGCCTGCCCCGGTCTGGACGTCCACTCGTTCCAGTAGTTCCGGTTCGACGGAAACGCGCCCGACGTGGTGGAAGAGCGTTCCCTGGATCTGCGCGCCGTCGATCGAGATGTTGAGCTGCGCGTCTTCCAGGCCGCGAACGTAGATCTTCTCGGCAATGCCGATGGCGCCGCCGACCGAGACCGAAGGTGTCCGGCGGAAAAGATCGCCCAGGTCGTTCGCCTGAGTAATCTCGATATCCTCACGGTCGAGTGTGGAGTCGGTCAGCTTGCCAACCACCACGATTGCCTCCTCTTCAGGCGCAGCCTGCGTGCCGTTATCCGGTTCGATATCGGGGGCGGTCTGCGCCAGTGCGAGGGACGGGCAACAAAGCGCGGCTGCGGCGAGGAGGCTCGCCTTGTAAGTTCTCATGATGGTTTCCCTGAAGCGTCGTTGTCTTGGCCGATTGCGGCGTGCTTAGCGGTCGCTAATGCGAGTCATTTGCATTCGCAAGCTTTGAATCAAGATTTTTCGAAGCTCAGGATCGACGAAAAGCCGCACCGACCAACCTCACCTGTCCAAGGATGAGTGAATTACAGGATTGGTTTGATCGAAGGTTCGGTAACATGCCCGCTGGAGGATCCGGACGTCGTCTCCCCTTAGATACCAAATGCGAAGGCGAGGGCGAGTGCCAGGATGACCAGAATTACGCTGTGCCATTCCCGAGGACTAAGATAGTCCAGGAACTCCTGGCGGACCCCATCTCGGATCGCCACGCGGGTGCGCTTTGTATAAATGTAAGCCCAGTTGCAGCGAAGCTGGTGAGCGGCAACTAGACCTTTAAGGCGAAGAATCGCTGATTCCCAGGCGTAGGAAAATTTACCGCGACCACCAACAATTCAATGACTTATAAGAGGTGGTGCGGCTTTCCCCGGCTATCAGCTCTGGTTTCTGTCGCCCACAAGTTCGCGCACGTTGTCGTCACTAAACGGCTTGTGCAGGACCGGTAGCTCGTAGGCCGACAGTTCTTCGGGGACGACGCCGCCGGTCGCAATGATGATTTCGGTGTCCCCCGGCGCATCGAGCAGTTCGGCGATGAACCCGTTCGCCTTGCCATCAGGCAGGCTGAGGTCCGTGATGACCATATCGAGATTGCTCTCTTCGGATACCATCTGACGGGCTTGTTCGAGGGAGCCTGCTTCGACGATATCGTGGCCAAGTCCCTCCAGCACCTCCACCAGCGACATCCTGATGAACACCTCGTCCTCGACCACGAGGATACGCTTCGCACGCCGAGTGTCGATAAGTTCGCCCACATGCGCATCGCCCTGCGCAGGATCGGCGGCGTCGTTCTCCTTCGCGGCTTTTGCCAACACCGACCTGATTTTCTGGCTCAAGCGCTCTGCAGTATAGGGCTTGCTGATCAGTTCCACGCCTTCGTCCAGGCGACCTGCGTGGACAATGGCGTTCTGCGTGTAGCCGGAGGTGAACAAGACAGCGAGACCCGGCAGTCGCTTCTGGGCGAGGCGGGCAAGCTCCGTGGACTTAAGAGTTCCGGGCATGACGACATCGGTAAACAGCAGGTCTATCGAGATGCCGCAATTCACGATGGCCAGGGCTGCATCGGCATTCTCCGCCTCCACGACGCGATAGCCAAGCCCCGACAGCATCTCCATGACGGTGGCACGCACTTCCTCATCGTCCTCGACCACGAGGATCACCTCGTTGTTGCCTGGTGCAAGGGTAGCGTCGGAATGGCGCCTGCCGACAGGTTCTTCCGCGCGGGTTCGCGGAAGATAAATGCGCACGGTCGTGCCCTGGCCCACCTCGCTGTAGATTGCGATATGGCCGTTGGACTGCTTCACGAAGCCGAACACCATGGAAAGGCCCAGCCCCGTGCCCCTGCCGGTTTCCTTCGTCGAGAAGAACGGTTCGAAGACGCGGGCAAGATCCTCCTCGGGTATGCCGCAACCGTTGTCGGTGACGGCGATCACCACGTATTGTCCTGTCTGTGCATCGGGGTTTGAGGCGATGTATTCGTCGTCGAGGGACGCGTTGCCCGCTTCGACCGTCAGCTTTCCCTCGCCGCCCATCGCGTCACGGGCATTGATGACCAGATTGAGAAGCACGTTTTCAAGGTGCCGCGGATCGACCATGCAGTTCCACAGGCCTGCTGCGACCACGGTCTCGATCTCGACCATCTCGCCAAGGGTGCGGCGGAACATGTCGTCCATGCCGCGGATGACGCGGCCTGCATTAACCGGCTCTGGGCTGAGCGGCTGCTGGCGCCCGAAGGCCAGCAACTGGGTGGCAAGGTTGGCGCCGCGTTCCACCCCCGATGCCGCATGGGCGACACGCTCGGCATTCTTGCCGGTCACGGCGGGGTCCGACTGCAACAATTGCAGGTTTCCGCCGATCACCTGCAGGAGATTGTTGAAATCGTGCGCAATGCCGCCGGTGAGTTGCCCGATAGCCTCCATCTTCTGGGATTGCACCAGCTGTGCTTCCAGAGATTCGCGCTCGGCCATCGCCTTTTCGACGCGGCAGCGCAATTCCTCGTTGAACGCATCAAGCGCCTTTCGCGCTTCCAGCTCTTCGTCGATGTTCCGCGCCTCGATGACCGTGCCGATCGTCCGGCCGCCTTTGTCCTTCATTGGCGAAGCGGTGAAGCCGACATTGTAGAAATGGCCATCCCTATGGACGAAAACCTCTTCGCCCTGGATCTGGTAATCCTCCGGAAAAGCCCGGTCGATCGGGCACTCCTCTATTGGAAACGGCCTTCCATCGGGGTGGTGATGATGAATCACATCGTGCAGCGTTCGCCCCTGCGTCTCCCGGAACGTGAAGCCGGTCATCTGCTCGGCCGCCTTGTTCATGAATGAGCATTGCTGGCCTTCGTCCATCATGAAGACGGCCATCGTCGTATTGTTGAGGATCGCATCGAGGCGCGCTGTCGCTGCTTCCAGCTCGCGCCAGACCTTCTTCTGTTCGGTGACATCGCGGATCGATGCATAGAACACAGGTCTGCTTTCGGTCCTGATCAGCTGGAGACTGACATCGACATCGTAGAGCGAGCCGTCCTTGCGCTTGTGTACCGTTTCGAAAAACAGCTTGTCGGTTTCGCCATCGAGCAGCGGGCGGACGAGTTCGCGGAAACGTTCTTCGGGGTACTCCGGCTTCAGGTCCCAGGGATGCATTCCCGCAAGATCGCGCGCGGTCAGGCCCAGATTTTCGCGCGCACCGCGGTTGACGAGCAGAAAACGGCAATCGTCGGCGGTGAAGACATAGGCTTCCGAAGCGGCGTCTTCCACGATCCGGCCAAGACGCTCCGCGCTCAGCGATCCCGATTCAGGCATTCCCGGCAACTCTCCCTCATGCGGCGAATGCAAAGCCACTGCTATTCGCCATGCCCTCGATCAGTACGATGCCGGTTTCGAGACATCCCCGCCTGATCCAAACACCAAGTCGAAAAGATGGTTCCATGCGGCTGTCTATCCTAACGCGCCTCCGCTGCGCAGGGCTAGAGTACCGCCTGTCGACCTTCCCGAGCGACGTCGAAGGTGCGTGCATAGGCGCCCAGCTCGCCCATCACGTCTTCCTCGGTCAGGCCGAATTCGGCCAGGCTGTAGCGATGGGGCCGCCTTTTAAGGGCCGAGGCTTCCTCGCAATAGGCTTCCATTGCGGGCCAGGCGTGAGTGATGTCGAGGTCGAGGAAATCGTAGATCCGTTCCATCGCTCCGCGCCAATCGGCGTCGACATCCTCGTAATGGACGTCGATCATGCGGTCTGCTGCGATGGCGGTACGCCCTTCCTGCATCCGTTCCACCTGCAGGCGGGTCTTGCGCAGCCATTCCTGTCCCACGTCGCGCGGATTGGCGTGGTTGGAATAGATGCAGGTCTGGTTCCAGGCGAGCGAGGCGGAACTGGCGACAACCCGCAGCGGATCGCGATGCGTAAAGATGAAACGCGCGTCCGGAAACACCGCAAGAAGTGCATCGAGATCCAGCATGTGCTGCGGCGTCTTGAGTACCCAGGGCTTCAGCGAGCTGGCCTGCTGCGACCAGCCCACCAGACGCAGCAGACGGGCCATCTGCTCGTAGGCGGGAATGGCATTCTGTGCCTCGCACCAGCGGCCGTAGCCGGGCACGTACCATTGCGCCTCGTGTTTCATTCCCCAGAAGGAATTGACGAACAGGCCGAGTTCTTCCTCCGGCTTTTTCGGCCCGGTCGGATGGATTGCAAGCGTGTTCGGATTGGCCAGTTTCGCGACATGCCGCACGCGCCTTGCCATGTCGATCCGCTGGTCGTGGCCATCATGCGTGAAACCCGGGCGGGGCACCGGACTTATCGTCTCGAAGCTGCGCACGTGATTGAAGCGCTGGTCCGCCGAAAGCAGCCGGTGCAGCCGCGTCGTGCCCGAGCGCATCGGGCCAATGACGAAGACGGGCTTGCGCAAGGGCCGAGCGAGGATTTCCGGATGCTCGGCGAACCATTGCTGGGCCCACAGGCGATCCACCAGCACCTTCTCGCATTGCTTCATCGCAACCCAGGCGCCGGCCTCGTGCAGCCGGGCCTCGTCCTCGAGCGATCGTAGCAGGATTTCGAAGGGCTTCTCGAACCAGGGATCGCCGAAATCCTCGCATCCGGCACGCTGGGCTGCCGCGTCCATGATCGCCTGTTTATCGAACGTCGCGGGCTCCATGATGCCTGCTCGCATTGCCAGCCGTGTGAGGCTCTCCACCGCATCGACTAAGCGGGTGCGTTGGGGCGGGGTTGTCATGGACTTATCGAACAATGTGGCCCCTTCGCAATCAGCCCTGGATGCAAAGAAACCAAGGTTCCAGGCAGTGTTTGGTTCCCCCTATCCATGCCGCAAACGTATCGGCGCTGGACAAGCGGCAAGCGCAGAAGGCATAGGCCGCGCCCATGCACGATATCCGATCGATCCGCGAGAATCCGAACGGCTTCGACGAAGCTTTGGCGAAGCGCGGCGTGGCCCCTGTATCCACCGATATCCTGAAGCTGGACGAGGAGCGGCGCGCGCTCACCACCCGCCTGCAGGAGATGCAGAGCCGCCGTAACGAGGCCTCCAAGGCCATCGGCCAGGCGATGGGTCAGGGCGACAAGGACAAGGCAGAGGCGCTGAAGGCCGAAGTGGCCGAGATCAAGCGATCCATGCCCGAGGTGGAGGAGCGCGAGAGGGCGCTCGGCACCGAGCTGGAGACCATGCTCGCCACCATCCCCAACCTTCCCGCCGAGGACGTGCCGCAAGGCGCCGACGAGGACGAAAACGTGGAGGTCTCGAGCTGGGGCAAGAAGCGCGATTTCGCTTTCACCCCGCTGGAACATGCCGACCTTGGCCCGGCCCTGGGCATGGATTTCGAGACCGGCGCGGCGCTCTCGGGCGCGCGCTTCACGTTCCTGCGAGGGCAGATGGCCCGCCTCCACCGCGCCATCGCGCAATTCATGCTCGACACGCAGACGGCGGAAAACGGCTACACCGAATGTAACCCGCCAGTGCTGGTGAACGATGCTGCGATGTACGGCACGGACAAGCTGCCCAAGTTCGCCGAGGACAGCTTTCGCACAACGGACGGGCGGTGGCTGATCCCCACCAGCGAAGTCAGCCTCACCGCATCGGTCGCGGGCGAGATCATCGCAGACCTCTCGCAGCCCATCCGCCTCACCGCGCACACGCTTTGCTTTCGCAGCGAAGCGGGCGCGGCGGGCAAGGACACGCGCGGCTTCATCCGCCAGCACCAGTTCGAGAAGGTGGAGCTCGTCAGCATCTGCCGCCCGGAAGACAGCGAGGCCGAGCACGAGCGCATGACCGGCTGCGCCGAGGGCATACTGAAGGCGCTGGACCTGCCCTATCGCAAGATGCTGCTCTGCACCGGCGACATGGGCTTCGGCGCGCGCAAGACCTACGACCTCGAAGTTTGGCTGCCCGGCCAGGGGGCCTATCGGGAGATTTCGTCCTGCTCGAACACCGGCGATTTCCAGGCCCGCCGGATGAACACGCGCTACCGTACCGAAGCGGGCGGGAAGAAGACCAATTTCGTCCACACGCTGAACGGTTCGGGCCTTGCCGTCGGACGCACACTGGTCGCCGTGCTGGAGAATTACCAGCGGGAGGACGGCTCGGTCGCGGTGCCCGATGCCTTGAAGCCCTATATGGGTGGCGCGGAAAAACTGGTAGCAGCCTGATTCATGCGCATCCTGCTTACAAATGACGATGGCATCCATGCGCCGGGGCTAACGGTGCTGGAAGCTATCGCAGCCCGGCTTTCCGACGATGTCTGGATCTGTGCACCAGCGGAGGAGCAATCCGGCGCCGGTCATTCGCTCACGCTGCATCACCCGGTCCGCCTGCGCCAGCATGGAGAGAAGCGCTTCAGTGTAACGGGTACGCCCACCGATTCGGTCAATCTCGCGCTGCGCAAGCTGTTCGAGGACAGGAAGCCGGATCTCGTGCTCTCGGGCGTGAATGCAGGCGAGAACCTGGGCGACGACATAACCTATTCGGGTACGATCTCGGCAGCGATGGAAGCAGCGCTGGCGGGCATCCCCGCCATCGGCCTTAGTCAGGCGATGCGCGACAACGGTTTCGGCTTCGGCGCGGCGGAGGAGTGGGGGGCGAAAGTGCTCGCTCCGCTGATCGACGTGCAAATGGCCAAGCGCACGCTGGTCAACGTGAATTTCCCCCCGCTTCCCGCCAATGGCGTGAAGGGCATCCGCGTGGTGCGGCAGGGCTTCCACGATTACGCGCGCGGTTCGCTGGCCGAAGGCACCGATCCGCGCGGCCGCAAATACTACTGGTTCGGCTTACAGGACGCGGAACACACGCTGGACCACGGCACCGATCTGGAGGCGGTGGAAGATGGCTATATCGCCGTGACGCCACTGCAACTGGACCTGACGCACCATTCCGCCATTTCCAGCCTCGCCGAGAGGTTCGTCGCTTGAGCGGGCCAGTCTGACCCGTGGCGCGCTCGCACACCAGGCCGGAACCTCGGCGCAGGGGCAAGCGCCGCTACGCACCGCTGCGGCGGGCGGTGAACATACCCGTCTGGGGCGACCTCTTCATCCGCCTCGGCCTGGCGGTATTCCTGATCTTCATCGTCGTGATGATCCACTGGTGGGACCGCGAGGGGCTGGTCGACAACCTCGACGGGCATGTCAGCTTCCTCGACGTGATCTATTTCACGATGATCTCGATCACCACCACCGGCTTCGGCGATATCGCCCCCATCAGCGACAAGGCGCGCCTGGTGGAGGCACTGATCGTGACGCCCGTTCGCTTTGCCGTGCTGTTCATCTTCGTGGGCACGGCATACAACTTTCTCATCAAGCGCAGCTGGGAGAAATTCCGCATGGCCCGCATCCAGGAAAAGCTTTCCAACCACGTCGTCGTGCTCGGCTTCGGTGTCTCCGGCTCGGAAGCCGTAGGCGAACTGATCGAGCGCGGAACCGATCCTGCCTGCATCGTGGTGATGGACGGCAACGCGGAACGCCTCGAACAGGCAGAAGCGCTGGGCTGCAACGTGATCGAGGCGGACGCCACGCGCGACGAGAGCCTGGAGGCAGTTCGCATCAGTGAGGCACAGACCGTGCTGGTTTCAGCGGGCCGCGACGACTCCTCGATCCTCATCGTGCTGACCGTGCGCCACCTTGCTCCGAAGGTGCCCATCAGCGTGGTGGTGCGCGCCGCCGATAACGAGCTGCTTGCGCGGCAGGCAGGTGCGGACAACGTGATAAACCCCGTGCGCTTCACCGGCCTGCTGCTGGCCGGCAGCGCCCGCGGCGCGCACATTGCCGATTACCTCGGCGACCTCGCCTCGATCACCGGCCGCGTCCAGCTGGTGGAGCGGGAGGTGCGGCAGGAAGAGATCGGCAAGCCCTTGGCCGAAGCATGCCAGGGCGGAAGGGGCTTGCGGATCTATCGCAACGGCGTCGCCTGCGGGTTCTGGGAGCACGAGGCCGAATGCCTGCAGGCGGGCGACATCATCGTGGAGATCCGTCCGACCGACGCAGACCTTTCCGACGGCGCAGAGGATCGCAGGGCGCGCGTCTAGGCCAGGGCGATGAACACGGCCCCTGCTGCCGCCATGCCGACGATGAAATAGCCTGCATCGATGGCGAAGAGCTTTCCGGGTCGCATCTGGAACAGGTAATTGATGCCCAGCGCCGGCGTCATGATCATAGCGGCAAAGCCCAGTGCCATCATCATGATCACATGCGGGGCGGGATTGGTGCGGGCGACGTTGTGGCCCAGCATCAGCACCACCACCATCTCGAACAGGAAAGCGAGCAGCATGATCAGCCAGGTCGGGTTCTGTCCCGGCCTCGGTCCGGCCTGAACCATCTCGTCGGTGATGCCGGTCAGTTCGCGCCAGGTCTTGCCGAATAACGGACCATACCACAGCGCGCCGATCACGAAGAAGGCCAGCGTGCCGAGCACGACTGCAAGCAGATTGACGTCACCCATTTCCCAAGCTCCCGCAAGCGCCCCTTGCGCACACTAGCCCAATTGCCCGTTTGGGTGTAGGGGCGCGCCGCATATGGCAACGCAGATTCCCGAACAAAAGCGCGTGGGCATGGTCAGCCTCGGCTGCCCGAAGGCGCTGGTCGATTCCGAGCGCATCCTTACCAGGCTACGCGCCGATGGCTACGCCATGAGCCCGGACTACGAAGGCGCGGACGTGGTGCTGGTAAACACCTGCGGCTTCCTCGATTCCGCCAAGGAAGAGAGCCTGGAGGCCATCGGTGAGGCTATCAACGAGAACGGCCGCGTCATCGTGACCGGCTGCATGGGCGACGAGGCGGAGCTGATTCGCGCGCGCTTCCCGCAGGTCCTCGCCATCACCGGTGCGCATCAGTACGAGGACGTGGTGGAGGCCGTGCATGAGGCGGCGCCGCCTTCGCAGGGGCCGTATATCGACCTCGTCCCGCAGGCCCAGCCGGACATCAAGCTGACGCCCCGGCACTACAGCTATCTCAAGATAAGCGAAGGCTGCAATCACTCCTGCGCCTTCTGCATCATCCCGACGCTGCGCGGGAAACTGGCGAGCCGCCGGATCGACGCCGTGCTTCGCGAGGCGGAGAAGCTGCTGGCGGCGGGCACGAAGGAACTGCTGGTGATCAGCCAGGACACGTCGGCCTTTGGTGTGGACACGAGGCACGAGGAGCGGGACTGGAAGGGCCACCCCGTGCGTGCCCACATGACCGACCTTGCCCGCGAACTGGGCCGGATGCGCACGACCGAGGGCGTTGTGCCATGGGTCCGGCTGCACTATGTCTATCCCTATCCGCATGTGGACCAGGTCATTCCGCTGATGGCCGAGGGTCTGCTGACGCCCTATCTCGACATCCCCTTCCAGCACGCCAGCCGCAATGTGCTGAAAGCCATGAAACGTCCGGCGAACGAGGCGAAGGTGCTAGAGCGGCTGAAGAACTGGCGTGCAATCTGTCCGGAGATCGCCATCCGTTCCAGCTTCGTCGTCGGCTTTCCGGGCGAGACGCAGGACGACTTCGAATACCTGCTCGAATGGCTGGAGGAAGCACAGCTCGACCGCGTCGGCGCGTTTCGGTTCGAGCCGGTTGAGGGCGCGGCGGCCAATGCCCTGCCCGATCCGGTGCCCGAGGCCGTGAAGGAGGAACGCTTTGCCCGCGTCATGGAAGTGACCGAGCGGATCAGCGCTGCCAAGCTTTCCGCCAAGGTGGGCAAGACAATCCCTGTCATCATCGACGAGGTGGGCGAGCCAGACGAGGACGGCGATATCGGCGCGACCGGTCGCAGCCAGGCCGATGCGCCCGAGATCGACGGACAGGTGTTCCTGCGCAACGTGCCGGCCACTTCGAAGGCTGGCGATTTCGCCGATGTCGAGGTCGAGGATGCCGACGCTCACGACCTTTTCGGGGTTCTCAAGTAGCGAAGCGGCAATCCGATTCGTTCAGCCTGAAACCCTGACCGATGAACGGATCGGGGTTTAGTTGATCTAGTTGATGCACGTGGCGGCCTTGCGGGATCTTCGCGCTAAGGCGGTGTTGAGCGACACTGGGAAAGAGCCTGCCGTCAAGGCGAGGAAAGGCGAGGCGACAGTGACCATCGCCTCGCCTGTAGGAAAGCCCTATCGCCGTGCGTCGCTCACCACTTCGCCGTCGATCACGACGCCGGTGACGTGCGTCGTGTATTCGAAGGGATCGCCCTCGAACATCGCCACGTCGCCATATTTGCCCACTTCGAGGCTGCCGACGCGATCCTCCATGCCGATGATACGGGCCGCGTCGATCGTGATCGAGGCCAGGGCATCCTCCCGCGCGAGGCCGTTGCCTGCCGCAAAGCCCGCTTCCCACAATACCACGCGGGTCTTGGGGACATAGGCCTCGTACCCCGATTGCAGTGCAAAAGGGATCCCGGCCTCGGCCAGCACGGCGGCGGTGGTGAAGGCGGCGTTTTCAAGCTCGCCCTCATTGCGCGCCATGGTTGGGTGGAGGATCACCGGGACGCCTGCCTCGCGGATCTCGTCCAGCATCATGTGCGCATCCGCCGCGCCGTCCAGCACAAGGTCGAAATCGAATTCCTCGGCAAGGCGCAGGGCGGACTGGATGTCCTGCGAACGGTGCGCGGTGATGAGCAGCGGGCGTTCCTTGCGCACGACCGACCGGAATGCCTCGCTCACGAGATCGCGGGCGCCCTCCACCTCGTCATCGTCGCCGTCCTCGTCCTCGCCCACATCGACTTCATCGCCGCTGCGCGCGGAAACGAGCGCCTGGCGCAGCATCGCCATCTGCTTGGCGCGCGTGCCCGGCGAACTCTCGCGGTCGAGCGCCCAGGTGCCAAGATTGGCGACAACCATCGTGCCATCCTCCACCAGCGCGGCATCCACCGTGTTGCCCACGGTCTTCACCACCATGGTCTGCCCGGAAACGAGCGCGCCGGGACCGTGGCCTGTGTGGAGCGTCGTGATGCCCAGCTCGCGCACCCATTCCACCAGCCGGTCATGCGGGTTGTAGGCATCGATCGCGCGCAAATGCGGTTGCACGGGCGCGGTCGTGTCGAGCTGGTCCTGATCGTCGGGCTGGTTGAGATAGCCGGTGAGGCCCACCGTGCTGTGCGCATCGACAAGGCCGGGCGTGACGACGGGTGCTTCCAGCACCTGCATGCCGGTGGGAATGGCGGTGCTGGCGGCCGGGCCGACGGCGGTGATGGTGCCGTCCTCGATCACGACCACGCCGTTCTCGATCACGCCTTGCGGCCCCATCGTCCACACCTGCTGGCCGCGCACGGCGATGTCCTGCGCGAAGGCCGTCGTCGAAAGCAGCGCGGCGACCAAACCGGCGGCGAGCGTTCTTGCAATACCGTTCATCGTGCGCCCTCCAGCATGTGCGCTTCTCGTTCGAGGACGTGGGTTGTCATTTGCGGATTGCCCGCGCCCTTCCCGCCCGTGGCCATCAGCAGGTCTTCGGGATCGGAGGCGTCGAACAGCAACTCGCCCATCACCCATGTCTCTGCAACGTCGGTATAGACCGACAGAGGATCGCCGGTGAGCACGATCAGGTCGGCCATCTTGCCGACCTCGAGGCTGCCCACCTGCTCGCCCAGCCCCAGCTGCTGCGCGCCGTTGATGGTGAGCGCGCGCAGGGCGCCCTCCCTGCTCATCCCGCCGCGCACGGCAAGCCCTGCGTGGCGGAACATCAGGCGGGAATCGATGATGTTGTCATCCGAGTGGAGAGAGACGAACACGCCTGCATCCTCCAGCATGGCGGCGGTTTCCAGCACCGCCTCGGCCGCCTCCAGCTTGCCGCCGGGGCTGTCCACGATGATGGCGGAAACCGGCACACCCTCGGCAGCGATCTCGCCCGCGACCTGACCGCTTTCGATGCCATGCTGGATCAGCATGTCGAAACCGAATTCGCGGCGCAGGCGCAGCGCCGTCATGATGTCGTCGCTGCGGTGGGTGTGGAAGTGGACGAGGCGGCTGCCGTCCAGCACTTCGCACATGGCGTCCATGCCAAGGTCGCGCTCCTCGCGCTCATCGGCATCCTTGGCGCAATAGGCCTGCGCCTCCACGAAATGCTGGCGCACCATCGCCGCGCTGCGCGCGCGGGTGGAGGGAAAGGCCGGATTGTCGCGCAGCGGATTGGTGCCGTTCGCCATCTTCATGCCGCCCATCACGTCACCGTCCTCGTCCATCCAGGCGAGTTCCTCGATCGTGTTGCCCTCGGTGAGATGCATGTAGAAGGTCTGCCCGCTCATCAGGAAGCCGCTGCCGGGCATGACATTGGCAGTGGTCACCCCGCCCGAGCGGGCGCGCGGGATCGAACTGTCGCGCACATTGATGGAATCGAGTGCGCGCACATCGGGCTGGATCGCGGCGGAACTATCCGCACCCGAAACCTGGCCGATATGCGAGTGCGTGTCGACAATGCCCGGCATGATTACCATGCCGCTGGCGTCACGAACCTGCGCTCCTGCGGGCACGGCGACATTCGCGCCAATGGCAATTATTTCGCCATCCTGGATCACCAGCGTGCCGTTCTCGATCGTGCCGATACCGCTGGTGCCGGACATGGTGTGAATGGTCGCGCCGGTAAAGGCGATGGGCTGGTCCTGCGCGGTGGCCGGTGCTGCCACCAGCGCGCCCAGAGTCCAGCCAAGGGCCGAAGCGGCGAGCGCCGCCCGCTTGATCGATTGCATGAAAAGTCCCCTTCTCGTTGCGACTGAGACTAACGCCGCTGCCCGCCCGCGCAAGCCTATTCGCCCGCGCCTGCCCCATATTCCAGCGCGAAGCTGGGATCGCATTCATAGGGGTAGACGTGGCTCCCTTCGCGCTTCTCCCACTCGATCCAGCGCACGCCGTTGTTCTCCAGCATGACCGGGTCGGAGAACCACTGCGTCGCTGCCAGTCGCTCGCCGTCCTCGGCCATGCGGTAGCGTTCCACCATGCGCAGCTCGTCCGAATGATCGAGGCCGTTATTGGTGATGGTGCTGGGCGCGATATGAGTGGTCTCGATCACGAGATCTTCCCCTTCCCAGCGCCCGGTGGAGAAGCCCATCTTGGAGAGCGGGTAGTCGGCAGGCGCCTTCCGCCCGTCCATGAAGACGAGGCGGACCTGGTCGAAATACTCGTAGCGAATGACGATGAGTTCGCCGGTCTGGTGGATCTCGAAGGGAAACGGCCCCTGCAGCGCGTAGACGATGCTGGGCGGTAGGCACACGCGCGAGAGGGTCATTTCGTCCTCCGGCTGCCAGTCGCGCGCCCGCGCCTGCGCTTCTTCGGTAAGCTCGAGCCCGCCATATTCGCCGCGCGGGAATTCGACGACGCCGGTATCCTCCACCAGTACGGTGCCCTCAGGCAGGTTGGCGAGCATGTCGGGCGCAGGTTCTCCAAGGTCGAACACCGGGCCCCAGAAGCCGGAGAGGTCGGGCGGCGTATCCTGCGCGGCGGCGGGCGCGGCCAGCAGGGCGGTGGCGAGGCCGAAGCCCCTTGCGATCGGTTTCATCCGTCGTCCTGTCCGAAGGGGGCGTTGCCGATCATCTGACCGCCCTCGTCCCGCACTTCGCGGATGCGCATGTAGTTGCGACCGTTGCGGGCGCGCCAGCCGCTGACCGTGACATGCTGGCCGGGGCGCAGGCTGGCCCGCGTCCAGCCGCGCCGCTGCAGCACGACGGGCGCATTGGTCTCCGCGCGCCACTCGGTGCCATCGACGTCCAACACCAGCGTGCCGTGCGGATTGGTGAAGCGAAAGGCGGTGACGGTGCCTTCCAGCGTGACGGTCGCCTCCGGGTCGAAATAGACCGCGAAGGAATGATGCGCCGGCGCGCCGCCTGCGATTGCAAGCGAACTGCCGAGCGCCAGTGCGAGGATTCTGCCCATTATCTCCAACTCCCGCGCGCATAGTGTCGCGGGCCGCGCGCTAAAGCAAGGTGCGGAACGTTATCGAGCGCCGCGTTTCCTCCAGCGGCGTGATCGAATGTTCCCAACGCTCACGCACTTCTCCCGAGAGCAGATAGGCCGCGCACGGTGCGAGCGGTACGGCGTGCCGGGCGAAGCTGCCGTCTGCGCGACGCTGGCGCAGGCGCAGCGTGGCAGGTGCCCCCAGCGAGAGGCCCAGCACCTCGCCATATTGCGGGCGGTCGCGGTGCCAGCCGATCCCCGCGCCCGGATCGTAGCGGATCACCAGCGCCTGTTGCAGCGCCTCGGCTTGCAGTCCAACCAAGGGGGCGAGCCGCGCCCTCAGGTCCAGCAGCCAGTCGGGCAGAGGCGGAGCGGGCACCGGGCGGCCGCGTGCGAAATCGTAGGCGGAGCCGTAATAGGCCGTCAGCCGCTTGCCGGTCCACTGGCCGAAGCGGAAGGGCTCGAGCGGCGCTGTGTCGATGGCCTTTGCCAGCGCCTCTTCCTGTTCGGGAGACACGGCATCGGGCACCACCTGCAAGCCTTCTATCGGCGGGAGCGCGGGCCTATCGGCAAACAGGTCTATCTGCGAGGGCATCGCGGCCTATATAGGAAGGCATGCGACACAATCAGCACCGCTTCACCATCAGCACGACCGGCCAGGCGCTCTACGAGTTTACGGACGAAGTGGAAGGCTGGCTGTCGGGCACCGGCATCGATACCGGCCTCGTCACCCTGTTCTGCCGCCACACCTCGGCGAGCCTGCTCATCAACGAGAACGCCGCCTCCGCCGTGCAGCGAGACCTGCTGCGCTGGCTGGACCAGGCCGTACCCGAAGGCTCGCAATACGAGCATGACAGCGAGGGACCGGACGACATGCCCGCCCATATCCGCACGATGCTGACAGGCGCCTCGCTCAGCGTGCCGGTGGCGGGCGGGCGCATGCTGCTGGGCACGTGGCAGGGGCTTTACCTTGCCGAACATCGCCGCGCGCCGCACCGCCGCGAGATCGTCGCACATTTAATCGGCGAGTAGCGAAACCGGCGCGCCTCCCACTCGTTCGCCTCGCATATGCCCATAGACATCTCAGCGAAATTCGCATTCCACCTCGACGAGCCGACCGACCTGCTGCTGCAGTTCGAGGCCGCGAAGATTCCCGAGCAGACGATCCTTTCGTGCAACACGAACCTCGCCCCTGCCATGCATACGGCCCGTGTACCCGCACATGACAATATCGGCGAACGTATCTGGGTGCGCGCGGAAGGGGACTACCACGTCGAATACACCGCGAAGGCGAAGGTCGAGCGGCTGGTGCCCGACCTCACCAAGCTGCACCGAATGGACCCGCACGACCTGCCGGGCGAGGCGGTCGAGTACCTGTTCGATTCCCGCTATTGCCAGGCGGCACGGATGCAGAGCTTCATTTCGGACCGCTTCGGCCACCTCGAGGGCGGCGAGCAGATCACCGCCATGTGCGACTGGATGGCGAACAACTTCCATTACGAATCCGGCACCTCGAACGCCGAGACCACGGCGCTCGACACCTTCGTGGAGCGCCGCGGTATCTGCCGCGACTATGCCCATGTGATGATCTGCTTCGCCCGCGCCTCCACCATCCCCGCGCGCTATGTCAGCTGCTATGCGCCGGGCGTGGAGCCGCCCGATTTCCACGCCGTGGCAGAAGTGTTCCTGAACGATCCCACCACGCCGGGCGGCGGCGCGTGGTACATCGTCGACGGGACGGGCATGGCCGACGCCACGCGCACCGCCAAGATCGGCATCGGGCGCGATGCGGCGGATGTCTCCTTCCTCACCACTTTCGGAATGTCGCGCTTCGACAATTGCGAGGTTTCGGTCCAGGATAGCGGAACCGCCGAATAGGCGCTGGTGGAGCAATGAATCCTTGTGAACGTTCACAAGATTTAATACGTAATCCCTGATAGGCGCGCGACATGTTAATGTTGCGTCGCAACATCAATGGGAGCTAGAGGTGCCCATCCACCACACCGCAACAGAACGGGAGGCCGCGTGACGACGAAGGCGCAGACACTCATACTTTTCGGCGCCACGGGAGACCTCTCGCGGCGCATGCTCCTGCCTTCGCTCTGCGCGCTGGATGCCGACGAATTGCTGCCGGACGAGCTGGAAATCATCGGCACCGCCCGCTCCGACATGAGCAATAGCGAGTTCCGCAATTTCGCCCGGGAAGCGATCGAGAAGTTCCTCCCGGCAGAGCGGCGCGGCGGCATGGCCGATTTTCTCAATCGCCTGCAGTACAGCGCCCTCGATGTAACCACGCCGGAAGGCTACAAGGAACTGGCGGAAAAGGTGGGAGAGGACCGCGAGATCGCGATCTTCCTCTCCACCGCGCCCAGTCTGTTCAAGCCCACGATCGAGGGGCTCGCCGAGGCCGGCCTGGCCGACGAGACGGCGCGTATCTGCCTCGAAAAGCCGCTCGGCAGCGACCTGGAAAGCTCGTGCGCGATCAACGATGCCGTCGCCGCGCGCTTCCCGGAGGACCGGATCTTCCGGATCGACCATTACCTCGGCAAGGAGACCGTGCAGAACCTCATCGCGCTGCGCTTTGCCAATATCCTGTTCGAGCCGCTGTGGAATTCCCAGCATATCGACCATGTGCAGATCACCGTCGCGGAAACCGTGGGCCTGGAAAGCCGGGTGGACTTCTACGATGGCGCAGGCGCGCTTCGCGACATGGTGCAGAACCACATGCTGCAACTCCTCGCCCTCGTCGCGATGGAACCGCCCAGCAGCTTCGACGCCGGCGCCGTGCGCGACGAGAAGGTGAAGGTGCTGCGCGCCCTTCGCGAGCTGGAGGACGAGGAAAGCGTCACCGGCCAGTACCGCGGCGGAGCATCGGGCGGCAAGATCGTGCCCGGTTATGACGAGGAACTAGGCAAGGAATCCGACACCGAGACCTTCGTCGCCATCAAGGCGCATATCGATAACTGGCGCTGGCAGGGCGTGCCCTTCTATATGCGCACCGGCAAGCGCCTGCACGAACGCGTGACCGAGATCGTGGTGAAGTTCCGCAGCGTGCCTCACTCCATCTTCCCCGATGCGCGGCTGAAACCCAACACGCTGGTGATCGGCATCCAACCCGAAGAGAACATCTCGCTCTCGATGATGGCCAAGGTGCCGGGTATCGAGCACGAGGGCATGACCCTGCGCGAAGTGCCGCTGGATATCCGCATGCCCGATGCCTTCACGGGCAAGCACAAGCGCATCGCCTATGAACGGCTGCTGCTGGACCTCATCAATGGCGACCAGACGCTGTTCGTCCGGCGCGACGAGGTGGAGGCGCAATGGAAATGGATCGACGCTATCCGGGCGGGCTGGGAAGCCGAGGGCAAGACCCCCAAGACCTATACCGCAGGAAGCTGGGGCCCGAGTGCGTCCATCGCCCTTGCCGAACGCGACGGAGTAAGCTGGCATGAGTAATCTCGACCCGACAATCGAACGCGTCACGCAGCGCATCATCGACAAGTCGCGGGACAGTCGCCGGCGCTATCTCGACCTGATCGATCACGAGGCAGAGAACCAGCCCGAGCGCAGCCAGGTCTCCTGCTCCAACCTTGCCCACGCCTATGCAGGCGCGATGCAGGATCAGGATGCGCTGAAGGCCAACCGCGGCCCCAATATCGGCATCGTCTCAGCCTATAACGACATGCTCAGCGCCCATGCCCCCTATTATCGCTACCCGGAGCGGCTGAAGATCTACGCCCGCGAAATCGGCGCCACGGCGCAGGTGGCGGGCGGAACCCCCGCCATGTGCGACGGGGTGACGCAGGGCGAGACGGGCATGGAGCTCTCGCTGTTCAGCCGCGACGTGATCGCGCTTTCCACGGGCGTTGCGCTGTCTCATGCGATGTTCGACGGCATGCTTTTGCTGGGCATCTGCGACAAGATCGTGCCCGGCCTGCTGATGGGCGCGCTGCGCTTCGGCCACCTGCCCGCCGTCTTCGTGCCCGGCGGCCCGATGCCCTCGGGCGTGTCCAACAAGGAAAAGCAGCGCGTGCGCCAGCTCTATGCCGAGGGCAAGGCGACGCGCGCCGAGCTGCTCGAGAGCGAGCTTGGCAGCTATCACTCGCCGGGCACCTGCACCTTCTACGGCACGGCCAATTCCAACCAGATGATGATGGAGCTGATGGGCCTCCACGTTCCGGGCGCGGCATTTTTCCAGCCCGGCACGAAGATCCGCCAGCAACTCGACCGTGCAGCCATGCACCGCGTGGCGGCGATGGGGAGAGGCGGCAACGACTATCGTCCGCTCGGCCATATCGTCGATGAAAAGGCCATCGTGAACGCTGCTGTCGGCCTGCTGGCGACGGGCGGCTCCACCAACCATGCGATCCACATTCCGGCCTTCGCCCGCGCGGCGGGCGTGCAGATCGACTGGACCGATCTTGCCGAACTCTCCAGCGCGGTGCCGCTGCTGGCGCGGGTCTATCCCAATGGATCGGGCGACGTGAACCACTTCCACGATGCGGGCGGCATGGGCTACGTCATCAAGGAATTGCTGGGCGCAGGCCTTGCCCATGCCGACGTGGTCGGCGTCGGCGAGGAGCGCGGCATGGGCCAGTACGCGCAGGAACCCTGGCTCGACGAGGACCATCTGGTCTGGCGCGACGTTGGCGAGAGCGGCGACGACGAGATGCTGCGCCCTGCTTCCGCCCCCTTCCAGCCCGATGGCGGGATGCGACTGGTACAGGGCAATCTCGGCCGCGCCTGTTTCAAATCCTCTGCCGTGGAGCGCTCGCGCTGGACGATCGAGGCACCGTGCCGCGTATTCTCGACCCAGAAGCAGGTCGCCCAGGCTTTCTCGGCGGGCGAGCTCGACAAGGACGTGGTGGTCGTGGTGCGCTTCCAGGGCCCGCGCGCCAATGGCATGCCCGAACTGCACAAGCTCACCCCGCCGCTCGGCGTACTGCAGGATCGCGGCTACCGCGTGGCGCTCGTCACCGATGGCCGCATGAGCGGCGCGAGCGGCAAGGTGCCTGCCGCCATCCACTGCTCGCCCGAGGCGCTGGGCGGTGGCCCGCTCTCGCTGTTGCAGGATGGCGACGTGGTGAAGGTCTGCGCCGAGACCGGCGAGCTTTCCACAACCGCCGATCTTGCCACCCGCACGCCCGCGCCCGATCCGGTGCCGGAAATGGGCACAGGCCGCGAGCTGTTCGCAATGATGCGCGCCAGCGCCGACGAGGCTGAGAAAGGCGGCAGCGCGATGCTCGCCGTGGCAGGGCTGTAATGGGGGCTGCGATGGAACTCGTCTCGGTAGACATCGGCGGCACCCATGCCCGCTTCGCCATCGCCAGCAGGGGCGAGGACGGCGCGATCACGCTCGACGAGCCGGTCACCCTGCACACGGATGACCATGCCAGCTTCCAGACCGCGTGGGAGGATTACCGCGAGCGCAAGGGCGGCACGCTGCCCGATGCGGTGAGCATGGCCATTGCGGGGCCAGTCGGCGGCGACGTGATCCGCTTCACCAACAATCCCTGGATCATCCGCCCCGCCCTCGTCGAATCCAAGCTCGGCGTATCGCGCTTCACCATCGTCAACGATTTCGAGGCCGTGGCCCACGCCGTGGCGCGCGCGAAGGAGGACGAGTTCCTGCACCTTACCGGCCCCGAGGGACCGCTGGGGGCGACAGGACGGCTCTCGGTGCTGGGCCCCGGCACCGGGCTGGGCGTTGCGCATCTCTACCGCGAGCCCGATGGCACCTACCGCGTCTCCGCCACCGAGGGCGGGCATGTCGATTTCGCCCCGCTCGACCCCATCGAGGACGCGATCCTCGCGCGCCTGCGCAAGCGCCACCGGCGCGTATCGGTGGAGCGGGTCGTCTCCGGCCCCGCTATCGTCGATATCCACGCGACGCTGGCCGCGCTGGAAGGCCGCGCGGTGAAGGAGCAGGACGATGTCGCCATCTGGACGGCGGGCATGGAAGGCACGGACAGCCTCGCCGCCGCCGCGATCGACCGCTTCTGCCTCTCGCTCGGCTCCGTGGCGGGTGACGTTGCCCTGATGCAGGGCGGCTTCTCGGGCGTCGTGATCGCGGGCGGCCTCGGCTACCGGCTGCGCGACCACTTGCCCGGCTCCGGCTTTGCCGAGCGTTTCCGCGCAAAGGGCCGGTTCGAGAACCTGATGGCGGGCATTCCCGTCAAACTCATCACGCATCCGCAGCCCGGCCTGTTCGGCGCAGCGGCTGCCTTCATCCAGGCCCACGGAGACTGATCCATGAGCGCACCCGACAATATTCACGAAATCATGCTGACGGCCCCTGTGATCCCGGTGCTGGTGGTGGACGATCCCGCCGATGCCCGCCCGATGGCGGAGGCGCTGGTGGCGGGCGGGCTGAAAGTGCTCGAAGTCACCCTGCGCACCGATGCCGCGATCGAGGTTATCAAGCGCATGAACCTCGTTCCCGGCGCAATCGTGGGTGCCGGCACGGTCACCAACCAGAAGGATCTCGACGCCGCGCTGTCGGCAGGGGCGGAGTTCATCGTCTCGCCCGGCCTTACCGAGCCATTGGGCAAGGCCGCCATCCGGTCCGGCGTGCCCTTCCTGCCGGGCATCGCCACGGCGGGCGAGCTGATGGCGGGGCTCGACATGGGCCTTACCCATTTCAAGTTCTTCCCTGCCATGGCCAATGGCGGCATTCCCGCCCTCAAGGCTCTCGCCGCGCCATTTGCGCAGTGCCGCTTCTGCCCGACCGGCGGCATCACCGCCGAGACCGCGCCCGACTGGCTGGCCCTGAAGGAAGTTCTGTGTGTCGGCGGCAGCTGGGTCGCGCCGAAAGGAGCCTCGCGCGAAGAAATCGAGAAGCTGGCGTCCGAAGCCGCGGCGATGGCCCGATGACAGGCATTGCCGACCTCTCGCAGCGGCTGCAGGAACTGCACCAGCGCACGGTGGAAACACCGCTGTTCAACCCCGTCTTCCAGCTGGCGCACGATTTGTCGCGCCGCCTGGAAGCCGGCGAAATGACGCTCGACGATTTCGAGGCGCTGATCGCCGAATGCGAGATCGAGGCGCTGGGCGAACGCGCGCACCGGCTCGAATGCATGGTCGCGCCCATCAAGCCCGAAGCGAACGAGGACGCGCTGGAGGCGGCGCTGGAGACAGGCGATTTCGCCAAGTTCCGCCAGCAGTGGGAACGCCCGCAGCTCCACGCTGTCTTCACCGCGCACCCTACCTTCCTGCTCACCCCCGCCCAGTCCGAAGCGGTGGCGAATGCCGCCAGCACCGAGGCGGACATCCCGAAGGACTGCATCGGCGGCGAACGCCCGCAAGTGACGCTCCCCTACGAGCATGAGCGCGCCATGCGCGCCATCGCCCATGCGCAGGACGCGCGCGATGCCATCGTGTCGCAACTGCTCGCCCATGCGCGCAAGCACTGGCCGGACCAGTGGCACGAGCTTTCTCCAGTCCCCTTCCGTTTCGCCAGCTGGGTCGGCTACGACATGGATGGGCGGACCGACATCACCTGGTCCAATTCCATCGGCTTCCGCCTAGCCGAAAAAGCCGAGCGGCTCGAGTGCTACGTTAGCTCGCTCGAAGCCATCGACGCCGATCACAAGCTGCTCGCCGAACTGCGCCCCGCCGCCGACTATGCGGCCGAGCGCGCGCAGGATTTCGCCGCCGACCTCTCCGATCCAGCGGCGCTGTCGGTCGCCGCCAACCGCCTCACCGCCAGCGATCCGCGCAAGCTGCTGAGCCTCTCGCGCTACGTCGAAGGGCTGGAGACCGAAGCGCGCGAGTGCGACGATGGCGAGAAAGCCGTCGCGCTGAAGACGCTCGCCGCCGCGATGCAGGCCGACGGGCTCGGCATGGGCTGGATCCACTTCCGGGTGAACGCCAAGCAGCTGCACAACGCCATTCGCCGACGGATCGATCCGGAAGGCAATATCGACCTCGCCAGCAAGGGCGCGGTGGTGCACCTCAACCGGGCGATCGAGAAGCTGGAGCCGCGCCGCAGCAATTTCGGCGCACTCGCCATCGAGGCCAGCACCGCCATCCGACAGTTCCTCGCAATGGCGCAGATCCTGGAGCATGTGGACGCCGACCAGCCCATTCGCATGCTCATCGCCGAATGCGAGGAGCCCGCGACGGTACTCGCCGCGCTCTATTTTGCGAAGCTGTTCGGGATTGCCGGCAAGGTCGATATCTCGCCGCTGTTCGAGACCGAGAGTGCGCTGGAACATGGCGGGCGCCTGCTCGACGAATTGCTGGCCGAGCCCGTCTACCGCGAATATGCCAAGACGCGCGGGCGCGTGGCGATCCAGACCGGTTTTTCCGATGCCGGGCGCTTCGTGGGCCAGATCCCCGCCAGCCTCTCCATCGAACGCCTGCAAGGCCGCCTTGCCGCAGCCATCGACAACAATGGCCTGAACGATGTCGCGGCGCTGATCTTCAACACCCATGGCGAAAGCATGGGCCGCGGCGCGCATCTCACAAAGATGGCGGACCGGCTGGACTGGGCGCTCTCGCCCTGGGCACGCCGCCGCTTCGCCCGCGCCGGGATCACGCTGGAGCCGGAAGTCAGCTTCCAGGGCGGCGATGGTTACCTGTGGTTCTCCACCCCTGAACTCGCCCGCGCCACGCTCACCCGCATTGCGGTGCTGCGCCCCTCGCAGACCGATGTCGATGTTCCGAAAGACCTGTTCTACCAGCGCACCGATCTCAGCCTCGACTTCTACCGCGCGGTGAAGGAGCATCAGCGCGACCATTTGGAAAGCCGCACCTACAGCCGCGCGATCACCGCTTTCGGCCTCGGCCTGCTCAATTCGACCGGCAGCCGCGTCAGCCGCCGGCAGAGCGACCTCAATGCCGACCGCGAGATGAGCTTGCGCCAGATTCGCGCCATTCCGCACAATGCCGTGCTCCAGCAGCTGGGCTATCCGGTGAACGTGATCGCGGGCGTCGGCGAGGCGGCCGACGGCAATTACGAGGAAATCGGTGCACTCCTCGCCAACAGCGCGCGCGGGCGCGAACTGGTGCGTCTGGTGCGCGCGGCCAATGCGCTCGCCAGCGTCAAGACGGTGGCGGCCTATGGCGAGCTGTTCAACTCCGCCTACTGGGCCAGCCGCCCCTATCGCGGCACCGAGGGGCATCTCACTGCCGCTTGCCAGTCCCTGAGCGAATATCTCGTGAAGGACGACCGCGTGGGCGTATTCCGCCGCCTCGCCAGCCGTTTGCGGGTCGACGCGATGAAGCTGCATCGCCTGCTCGACTTCGTGCCCGACGATGCCCCGACCCCAGACCGCGAGGACAAGCGCCGCATGATCGGCGTGCTGCAATCGCTTCGCCTCGCGCTGCTGCAGGCGATGTTCATCCGCGCCGTCAGCGTACCGGTGTTCAGCCGCGCCAATGACGTATCGCGCGACGACGTGCTGGAAATGGTCTTCACCCTGCGCGTGGACGAGGCGCTTGCGCAGCTGCGCCGGGCCTACCCCACCCATTTCCCGCGCATCGACCGCTTCGACCTGACCGAGCCCACCGATTGGCCCGACGGCAGCGACGAAGGCTACGAAGCGATCCACCGGGACTATATCGACCCGATCGAGCGTTCCTACGGCCTAAGCCTGCGGATCTCGACCGCGATTGCCAATGTCTTCGGGGCGCATGGATAGGCCCGGATCGCTCACCAGCGTCGTTTCGCAATGGGACGAAGGCTCACGCTCTCTGGCAATCTTGCGCGTCTTCGCCCATGTTCGCTGGCGATGAACAGGGGCATTACATGGACTGCGGGCCTTGCGCTCGCCATCGTCGCTCTGCTCGGCAGCGCCGCGCTGTTCGGGCGCGGCACCGCCGCCCATGCCCAGGTGGAAGAATGGCTTTCCGCGCAGGACGTTCTTTCCGGCAGTACCGAGGTGGTGAACAGCGCCGCCAGTGATGCTGTCACTTTCGTCACGCAGGAGGTGGTGCAGGAAACCCCGCCCTACGATCCCGAGGATCCGTTCGTCATAAAGCGCGTGCTGCCCATCAAGGGCCCGATACGCTACGGCGAGTGGCACTGGGATGAGGAGGGCGTGCCCGATGGCCCGCTGGTCATGACGGTGGACCTGGAGGCCCGCGTGATCAGCGTATTCAAGGGCGGCTACGAGATCGGCGCGGCGGCGGCCCTGCTCGGCACGCCCGATCATCCCACGCCTGTCGGCACCTTCCCGATCCTCACCAAGGAGCGCCACAACGTGTCCGAGAAATACGGCAACGCGCCGATGCCCTGGACACTGCGGCTGACATGGGACGGGGTAGCCGTACACGGCGGCTCCACGGTGGAGCGCGGCTATGCCAGTCACGGCTGCATCGGCGTGCCCGACGAGTTCGCTTCGCGCCTGTTCGAAATCGCCGATGTGGGCGACGTGGTCATCGTAACCGACGGCGTGATGACCGGCGTTGGCGGATCGCTGAATACCGGGGGTTAGCCAGTCCGCCGGGGCGGTTCGGGCGAGAGGATCCAGTGGTCGCCCTCCACCCGGGCAAGGATGCCCGCGACATTGCCGCCCTCGCCGCTTTCCAGCTTGCGCAGCAGGCTCGCCACATCGCCGCCACGCGGCTTGCCGCCCATATGTTCCATGATGCGGGCGAGCAGGCGACGGTTCATCTCGCGCGCCGGTCCGGGAAACAGCGCGAAGCCATCGCCTGAACTGCGCACCATTTCCAGCCAGAGCGTGTCGGCATAGGTTTCGAGCGCCTCGTAGGCATCGGCAAGATTGCTCGCCGACTGCGCGACCGAGGGAGTGTCAAGCCAGTTCGCATCCGCCAGCGCCTTGCGCATTCGCACGCGGTCGTAGCGGGGATCGGCGTTGCTCGGGTCCTGCGCGACGGAAACATCGCCGGTCAATGCCTCGAGTTCCGCGCGGCGAAAGCGCAGCAGCGGACGGATGAGCGGGACTTGGCCACCGGGAAGCGAAACTTTCTCCCGCACGCCCGCAAGACCGGCAACGCCGCTGCCCCGATTAAGGCGCATCAGCAGCGTTTCGGCCTGGTCGTCCATGTGGTGCGCGGTGGCGACGGCGGTCAGCCCCCGACGCTCCGCCCATTCGCCCAGAGCTGCATACCGCGCCTGCCGCGCTCTTGCCTGCACATTTCCGTCCTCCAGCTCGACGCGAAGCACTTCGCACGGCACGCCCCGCTTCTCGCAGGCGGCCTTTACCAGCGCGCATTCGTCTATCGCTTCGGGGCGCAGGCCATGATCGACAGTCGCGACCTCGAAGCGGCCGGGGATCGCCTCGCAGGCCAGCACCAGCATGGCCATCGAGTCCGGGCCGCCACTTACCGCGAGGCCGATTGTCCCGCCGGACGGGTTCAGCCGGCCGAGCGCTTCCGTAAAGCGCGCGGCCAACTCGTCCTTACTCGCAGTCGACCCGGCCACTCAGGCTGCCATACTGATCGGCGAGACGCCCGGTCGCGAGTGCCGGATAGGTGTCGCCGAATTCGGCGATGGCGATGCAGGCACGGCGCGTGTCGCCCAGCTCGATCATGCTTTCGGCAAGATAGAGCAGGCTGTCCGGCGCGCGGGCGGCAGTGCTGTCGTCCTGGTAGTTGTCGAAGAAATGCGTCGCTGCGGCGCGGGCATTGCCTGCGTCGAGGAAGGCGCGGCCCAAAAGGTTGCGGCCATAGGTGGTGCGCCAGTGATCGGGATAACGCTCAACGAACAGCGAGAGCTGCTGCTGCGCCTCGGGGTAGAAGCCCGCATCCCACAGGCGGAAGCCGTAGACATACTCATCGTCGCCCGCATCGCCCGTGGCGGGCTTCGCGATGGCCTGCACCGCTTCCAGCCGCGCAGGCGAGGGGCCGCTCTGCGCCGAATTGCCGGCTGTGGTCTCGGTCGTTGCAGGAAGTTCGCGCTCTTCGTCTTCCTCCGCGAATCCAAGCGGTTCGTCGTCATCGGGTATAGGGATCACGCCGGACGGGCCGGAATTGCTCGCAGTGCTGCCGCTGCGAACGGTGCCCTGCCCTTCCAGCGTGTCGAGGCGCATCTCGACCGCGGCCAGCGCGTTCTCGTTCACCTCGGTCGCAGCCGTCAGGCGGGCAAGCTGCGTCTCGATGGCATCGAGGCGAGCCAGAACATCGGTCAAAGCCGAGGTGGAAACCTGCGGCGTGCTGGGCTGCGAAGGGCTGCTCTGCGGAGTGATTTCGGGCTCGAAGAAACGGTCGTCCCCGCCCGGGAATACCGCGCGCTGGAGGGCGTTGATCTGGGCTTCGATCCGCTCCAGCCGCTGCTGCGACTGCGCCCTGACGGGGGCGGGCACCGCGATGGCGACCAGCCCGGCGCAGATGGCAGCGCGGGTCATGGCTGTTGGCGACTTCGACCTTGCAAGCATTGCCTCACATACTCCTCAAAAACCTGGCAGTGGCGATCGGCCCCACCATGGCAGGCGGAACCGAGATAGACGATTAACGCGCGCTTGAAAGCGGCAAGAGCGCCGATTTCCCCCGTGGGGACCCCGGAGAAACCTCATGCCTGGCGATCACTGCGGCTCCGGCGCGGCGCCGTCATCTGCCGGCTCCGCCGGTTGAGCGCGCGGCGGAGCGGTGGCGGCGGGCCCTGGCGAAGGCGTCGCACTCGCCCTTGGGCTCATCGAGGTGAACGGCGTGGGCGAGGGTACCGGGGCGGAGGTTCGCCGGGCTGAAGTCATTGCAGTCGGGGTAGGGGTCGGCGAAGGCGCGGAAGCGGTGGTTTGCGCAGGACGCGGCGCGGGCGATGGTGCCGCATCTTGCGTGCTGGCAGAGACAGTCTCCGGCGCGTCCGGCGCGGGAGTGCCGAGCCCGAAGCCGATCGTCGCCACGCCGCCCTCCCGCGCCAGCAGCGCTTCGGCGGAGACCGGCACGTCCTGCACGGTCTCGACCTCGGTCGAGAGCTTGCGCACGGAGCGGCCGCCGATGGTAATGGCAAGACGGTCCGGGCGGCCGGTGATCAGCTGCGGATCCTGCGCATCGGCGGGAATGGTAAAGCTGTCGCCTTCGGTCAGCGTGCCCTCGCGCAGCACGGTGCCGTCGGCGTCGTAGAAGCGTACCCAGGTCTCGCCCTCGGCGGTGAAGACGACCTCGCCGCTAGGCTCTGCCGCTGCTTCCTGCTGCAGGACTTCCTGCCGCTCCTGCCGTGCGGCGATGGCGGCGGCCTGCTCGCGCTCCTCCTGCTCCACGAGGGACGGCATTTCAGCCGCGGGAGAAAACAATGCGCGGGCGGCGAAGAAGATACCCGCCAGCAGCACGATCACGGCGAAGATCGAGAAATACAGCAGCTTTCCGCCCGGCGCGCGCGAGGGGTCGCCCGGCTCGAAGGAATCGCGCTCATGCCCCCGGCCCAGTGCACCATATCGCTCGCTTACGGGGCCGACATCCATCTCGTCGCGCACCTGGCTGACGATCTCGTTCTGGTCGAGACCGACCGTCTTGGCATAGGTGCGGGCGAAACCCACTGCGTAGGTTCGGCCCGGCAACGAATCGAAGTCGGTTTCCTCGATGCTCTGCAGGTGACGGCGGGCAATGCGGGTCTCGGAGGCGACCTGGTCCAGCGTCAGTCCCTTGCGCTCGCGCGCGGCGCGCAGGCGGTCGCCCGAGCTCTTGTGAACCGGCTCGTTCATCTCGTCTTGCGCAAAATCGTCTTCGTTATCGGTCATGACCGCTCCAGCACGCTGGTTTGCTGGGTTGTTGTGAGAACCCGTTGTCGCCACACCAATCGCCCGCAGCCGTACAAGTCAAGCATTTCGGCGGCTTGCACGATGTTATTCGACTTCGATGTCGCGGGCGGCGGCCCAGGCCTGCAGTTCGGCGCGCATGTCCTGCGGGGGATTGGCGAGCCAGCCCTGCATCGCCTGGCCGATTTCGCGCGTGTCCACCCGGCGGACAAGCTCCTTGATCTGCCCGACCGCGGCAGGCGTGATCGACAGGCGGCGGATGCCAAGGCCCAGCAGCGCCAGCGCCTCGAGCCGCCGGCCGCCCATTTCGCCACATACGCCCAGCTTCACCGTCCGACCGGTACAGCTCAGCACCACGCGGCGCAGGAAGCGTAGAATCGCGGGGCTCAGCCAGTCGTACCGTTCCGCTAGGACCGGGTTGGCGCGGTCGGCGGCGAAGAGGAACTGGGTGAGGTCGTTCGTGCCAATGGATACGAAGGACAGGCGCGGCAGCAGCAGGTCCAGCGTCTCCGCCAGCGAGGGCACTTCCAGCATCACGCCGTAATTGATGGAGCTGGGCAGCTTGTGCTTCTGCCCCTTGAGATAGGCGAGCTGGTTGTCGAACACCTCTTTCGCAGCGTCGAACTCCCACGGTTCGGAAACCATGGGGAACATCACGTTGAGCTCGCGTCCGGCAGCGCCTTCCAGCAGCGCGCGGGCCTGGGATTTCATCAGGCCCTCGCGCTCCAGCGCCAGCCGCAGGGCGCGCCAGCCCATCGCCGGGTTCTCGTCTTCCTTCGAGACCTCGCTGGTGATGTAGGGGAGCGACTTGTCGCCGCCGATATCCACCGTGCGGAAGATCACCGGCTTGTCCTTCGCCGCATCCAGCACGTCGCGATAGAGCCGCGCCTGCCGCTCTCGCTGGGGAAGGGCGGCAGAGACGAGGAACTGGAACTCTGTACGGTAAAGGCCGATGCCGTCCGCGCCGGTCATGGCCAGCATGCCGACATCGTCGCGCAGGCCGGCATTCATCATCACCACGATCCGCTCGCCATCGCGGGTGAAAGGCTCGACATCGCGCAGCTTGGCGTAGGCGGCCTTCTTCTCGCGGCTGCGGGCGAAGCGCGCCTCGAAAGCGTTCAGCACGCCGTGCGACGGGCGAACGGTGACCTTGCCGGCATCGCCGTCCACCAGCACCTCGTCCCCCTCGCGCAGCTTGCCACGGACATTGGCGACGCGGCCGATGACCGGAATGCCCATGGCGCGCGCAACGATCACCACGTGTGCGGTGAGCGAGCCCTGCTCCAGCACCACGCCCTTCAGGCGGCGCTTGTCGTATTCGAGGAGTTCGGCGGGCCCGAGGTTCTTGGCTACCAGGATGGAATCCTCGGCCAGCCCCTTCTGCGCCGCCGTGCCGAGCTGGCCGGACACGATGCGGATCAGGCGGTTGGCGAGATCTTCCAGGTCGTGCATCCGGTCCTGCAGCAACGGGTCCTGGATCTCGCGCATGCGCATGCGGGTGCGTTGCTGCACGCGCTCGATGGCGGCTTCCGCCGTCAGGCCGGAATCGATCGCCTCGTTGATGCGGCGCGACCAGCCTTCGTCATAGGCGAACATCTTGTAGGTCTCGAGCACCTGCGCGTGTTCGCCGTCCACGCCGAATTCGGCCTGGCTCGCCATGTTGTCGATCTGTTCGCGCATTCGGTCGAAAGCGAGATAGACGCGCTGGCGCTCCGCCTCGATATCCTCGGCCACGGTCTGCTCGATGGTGACGCGGGGCTGGTGGAACACCGCTTTGCCGATGGCGAGGCCCTTCACGAGTTTCAGCCCGGTGATGACTTCCTGCCCCGAATGCGCCTCGGGCAGGCGATCCAGTTCCTCGGCATCGACGAGGCCGGCATTGTTGATGAGCTCCGCCAGCACCATCGCCGTGGTCTGCAGCGCCTCGATCTCCACCTCTTCATACTTGCGCGGCTCGACATGCTGCACGGTCAGCACGCCGATGGAGCGTTCGCGCCGCACGATGGGCACGCCGGCGAAGGAGTGAAATTTTTCTTCCCCCGTCTCGCTGCGGTACTGGAATTCGGGATGCGTGGCCGCCTCGGCGAGGTTCAGCGTCTCGATATTGCGGGCGATGGTGCCGGTCAGACCCTCGCCCACGCCCAAGCGGGTAACGTGGACGGCCGCCTGGTTCAGCCCGCGCGTGGCGAACAGTTCCAGCATTCCCTCCCGCAGGAGGTAGATCGAGCACACCTCGCTATTGAGCGATTCGCCGATAGTCTCCACCACCTGGTTGAGCTTGGCCTGCGCATGGGTGCGCGATGCCATGATCTCATGCAGGCTGGTAAGGATCTGTCTGGCAGAGGCGGCGGCGGTCATCAGTCCACTCGCCTATAGCAGATTGGTACAAATGCAAATTCCCGGCCTCAGGGAAAGGCCGGGAATTTCGTGCATCAATGCAGCGCGATCTCTTCCTTGAGGCGCAGTTTCTGTTTCTTGAGAGCCTGGATTTTCGCACTGTCGGGAGCCGGTCGGTTGAGTTCGTCGCGCAGTCGTCGGTCGATCCCCTCGTGCTTGAGCTGAAGGGCCTGAGCGTGCGAAGTTTCCATGAGGCAGTCTCCTTGACAGTAAGGGCCGGATAATGGCCCGGCCCGCGTGGTGACGCTGGCGCGGCAGGCTACCCTGCGACTCGCGAGAGGGGGCTCGCCGCGCAGTTGTCATCAAACCATAATAGTCATAATTCTCCAAACGCGTTGGCGACGGCCTGCCCCGGGCAGACCTCGCTTCGCCGGAAGGAAAAAAAGAGAGAGGGCGCGAGGGCCGGGATGACCGAAGATGAAATGCGCAAGCGCCTCGCTTCGCTGAAGGTGGAGCACCGCGATCTCGATATCGCGATAGAGGCTCTGGTGCAGGCCGATGGCCCCAACCTGCTGCAGGTCGCCCGGCTGAAGAAGCGCAAGCTGCGCCTGCGCGACCAGATCGCCCAGATCGAGGACTATCTTACACCCGATATCATAGCCTGATCCCGCCCCGCGACTCGCACACCGAGGGGGTGGCTCGCCGGATGCGTTCGCACGCACCGGGCATGAAAAGGCGTATGGAGCACTTCCATGAAGCGTTCTGGGACGGGACAGCTGGAGAAAAAGACGAGAAACGGGCCTTTTTGGAACCCGTAGTTTCGCATATGCGGAAACTACGCGTGACTACGTATATCATTTGTTAGTCGCAGTAACGAAGCAGATGTTGCAAGTGCGAAGGGCTCGGGGAAATATTTCCGGTCGACCTTCTTGCGGAAAGGACGATAACACGCATGAAGCCGATCAACCTCCATCCTCTCCTCGTGGAAAACCTCTATGAAGAGGCGCTTTCCCTGTCGGAGGAAGCCCGCGACGTTTTCGACGAGAGCGTCCTGCTGGCAAGTGCAGGAGAACCCGGCCGGGCGGCGCGCGCTGCCCTTCGTCAGGAAGCGCTGCGCACCACCACGCGGATGATGCATGCCATCGCGTGGTTGCTCAACCAGCGCGCCTTCCTGGCGGGCGAGCTGACCGAGTTCCAGCTGCGCCAGCATGGCACCCTGCCCACTTCCCCGCCCGCAGGTGACGATGACGACCTTGCGCTCCTGCCCGCGGCCGTGGCCGAAATCGCCGAGCGGACGATCGCCTTTTACAGGCGCCTCGAGAGGGTCGATCCTGCCTCGCGCAGCATGATCAGGGTTGAACCGGTCGCATTCGATCACCTGCGCGAACGGTTGGGACAGGCCGTCGCCCGCTAGCCGCGCCTAGACCCGGGCGACCGCGGCAGCCCAGTTCTCCAGCCGTTTCCTGCGCGTCTCCGCATCCATCTGCGGCTCGAAACGGCGCACTTCGCCGATCATCGTATCCGCTGCCTCGCTCAAATTCGCTTCCAACCCGCAGCCCACCGCCGCCAGCATGGCCGCGCCGAGCGCCGTGGTCTCGACGAAATCGGGGCGTATGACGGGCAGGCCCAGCACATCTGCCATGTCCTGCGCCATCCAGTCGTTCGAGGCCATCCCGCCATCGATCCGCAGGCTCGTCCAGCGCGCGCCATCGGCGGCAAAGGCACTGGCGAGATCGCGCGTCTGGTGCGCCATTGCCTCCAGCGACGCACGAGCGATATGCGCGCGGCCCGTATCGAAGCCCAGCCCGGAGATGATCGCCCTCGCCTCGGGTCGCCAGTGCGGTGCACCAAGGCCCGAAAGCGCCGGGACCACCACCACGCCGCCATTGTCGGGAATGGAGCGGGCAAGCGCCTCGGTTTCCTCCGCCGTGTCGATCAGGCCGAGCGTATCGCGAAGGTATTTGACGAGGCTTCCCGCCACGAACACCGCCCCTTCGATGGCATAGGTCCGCTCACCCGCCAGCTGGGTGAGCACCGTGCCGAGCAGGCGATTGTCCGAATGGGGCACCTCGCTGCCGGTATTGGCGAGGATGAAGGCGCCGGTGCCGTAGGTCGCCTTGGTCTCGCCGGGCGACAGGCACCCCTGCCCGATGGTGGCGGCCTGCTGGTCGCCTGCCATGCCGCAGATGGGGATGCGGCCGCCCAACAGGTCTTCCTGCGTGTACGCCAGTTCCCCGGCGCAATCGGTTATCGCGGGCAAGGCGTTGACGGGCACGCCGAACAGCTCGCACAATTCCTCGTCCCAGCCCGACGCGTCGAGCCCCATCAGCAGCGTGCGGCTGGCATTGCTGGCATCGGTGATGTGGCTGCCACCGCCGGTCAGCTTCCACACCAGCCAGCTTTCCACCGTGCCCAGCGCCAGCCGGCCACCCTTGGCGGCGGCGAGTACAGCATCGTCATGCTCCAGCAGCCAGCGCATCTTGGTGCCGGAGAAATAGGGATCGAGCAGCAGCCCGGTGCGCGCCCGGATTTCCGCCTCGTGCCCCTCCTCCTTCAGCCGCGCGCAGAAATCGGCGGTGCGCCGGTCCTGCCAGACGATCGCGCGGGAAAGCGGTTCGCCGGTCGCCTTGTCCCATGCGACGACGGTTTCGCGCTGGTTGGTGATGCCGATGGCGGCAATGCGCCCCGCTCCGCCCGCCTGCTCCACCATGGCCCGGGCGCAGTGCAGTGTTTTCGACCAGATCTCCTCCGCATCGTGCTCCACCCAGCCCGAGCGCGGATAATGCTGTTCGAGCGCCCTCTGCTCCACGCCGCGAAGGGCACCGTCCTGCGCGAACAGCATCGCGCGCGTGCTGGTGGTGCCTTCATCCAGCACCAGTATGGATTGGTCGATCATTGGAATTCCTCTCTTTCACCGCCATATGCGCTGCATGGCCCTTCCCCCGCAACCCTGGCCCACAGGCGAAGTCGAGCGACTGGAACCGCTGGTCGCCCGCGTGCTCGCGCCCAACGCCTCGCCGTTCACCTTTACCGGTACGCAGACCTATCTGGTCGGCGGCAAGGAGGGGCTTGCCGTGATCGACCCCGGTCCGGACGATCCCGCACACCTGCTCGCGCTGCAATCGGCGATCGGCGATGCGACGGTCCGCGCGATCATGTGCACCCACACCCACCGCGACCATTCTCCTGCCGCGAGGCCTCTGGCCGAAGCCACCGGCGCGCCCATCGTGGGCTGCGCGCCGCTTCACCTCCATTCCGATGCACCTCGCGTGGATGCTCCCTTCGACCAGACCTACGAACCCGACCGCGTGATGGAGGATGGCGAGGCAATGACTGGTCCCGGCTGGACTTTGCGTGCCATCGCCACCCCCGGCCACACCTCCAACCATCTATGCTTCGCACTGGAGGAATCGGGCGCGCTGTTCACTGGCGACCACGTGATGGGCTGGTCCACCAGCGTCGTCGTACCGCCCGATGGCGACATGGCCGATTACATGGCCAGCCTTGCCCGCCTCCACGAGCGGGAGGACCGCATCTACTATCCCGCCCACGGCCCCGCGGTCGAAAAGCCGCGCCAGCTGGTGCGCGGCATGATCGGTCATCGCCGCCAGCGCGAACGGCAGATCACGCGCCTCCTGTCCGAGGAAGCGCGCAGCATCGAGGCGCTGGTGCCGGTGATGTACAAGGGCGTTCCGGAAAAGCTCTGGCCTGCCGCCGCGCAGAGCGTGCACGCCCATCTTATCGACCTCGAACAGCGCGGCGAGGTGCAGGAAACGGAGGATATATGGCAGGTGACCTGAGGCAGAACGAAGGCAGCCGCATCCGCGTGGCGGAACCCGCCGCCGGTCCTCCCCCGGCGCGGCAGGCGGCAGCCAGGGGCGCGCCGTGGATCGTTGTGCTGCTGCTGGTTGTTGCCCTCGCCTGGCTGGCCTGGGAGAAATGGGGCCCGCAGGAACGCGGCGATATCGTTGCCACCTCCATGCTCGCTTTCGAAAAGCAGAACGCGCTGACGGTATTTTCCAGCCGGTTCGACGTGGTGGCCGAGAGCGTGAGCACGCCCAGCGTCGGCCCCTTCGAGGTGGATGCGCTGCAATCGCGGCAGGCGATGATCGTGCCCGCCACCGTGGAATACCGCCTCAACCTGTCGGAGATGGAGCGCGGCAATTTCGACTGGGACGAGACGGCGCAGACGCTGGACGTCACGCTTCCCGATCTCGAAGTGTCCGAGCCCAATCTCGACGAAGGTCAGGCACGCTACTTCACGGACGGGCTGTATGTCAGCCGCGACGCCTCCGTCTCGCTCAGCCGCAACAATTCGCGCCAGGCTTCGGAGCGCGCGAACGACTTTGCCCGCAATCCGGAAGTGCTTGGCCTGGCCCGCACCGCTGCGCGCTCTGCCGTGCGGCAGAACCTTGCCATTCCGCTGCAGGTGGCAGGCTTTGGCGAGGTACAGGTGAACGTGCGCTTCGACGACGAATGAGGGCTAGCTCGGGCTCTCGCTCCAGTTTTCGGAATCGTCCTCCAGCACGGCGACCATCGGCGTGGTTCGCGGCATGGACTGGAAATCCTGCTGCTCGGCTTCGGGAACAGGCGGGCTGACCGCGATGCGCCACAGACCGAACAGCGATGCCGCCACCGCGACAGCGCCAATCGCGGCGAAGAGCCCCGCCGGACCGAATGAAGCCATGGCGACGGACCCCACCATCGGGCCGGCCATCGCGCCGATCGAATAGACGAGCACCAGCCCGCTGCTCGCGCCCACTCGCTCGCTGTCCTCGAGATGGTCGTTCGAATGGGCAACGCAAAGCGGGTAGAGGGCGAAGGCGAAGCCGCCGAAAAGCGCACCCGCCAGAAAGATCAGGACAGGCGCGCGCACCAGCGCCAGCGCCGCGCACAGCAGCGCCGTCACCACCGTGCAGATCACGATCACGAGCCTCCGGTCGAACCGGTCGGACAGGCGGCCCAGCGGATACTGGAGCGCCACCCCGCCAGCGATAGTGCAAGAGGTGAACAGCGCTACCTGCGCCAGCGGCATTCCCACGCGCTGCACGAACACCGCACCCAGCGCATAGAAAGCGCCCAGCATCACCCCGGTCGCGACCGTGCCCACGATGCCAAGCGGTGAGGCGGCATAGAGGCGCTTGAGGGAAAACGGTGCGACCCCCTCCATCATCGGTTGCTGGATCCGGGTAAGCACGACGGGAAGCACCGACAGCGACAGCAGCACCGCGGACGCCATGAAAGGCAGGGCGGGGGCGTTGTCGCCGAGGTTAAGCAGGAATTGCCCGATTGCCTGCCCGGCATAGAGCGCGATCATGTAGGCGGCGAGGATCACGCTGCGGTTGTCCGGGCGCGCCACGCGGTTCAGCCAGCTCTCGAGGCAGACGAACACGCCGCTCATCATGAAGCCATCGGCGAAACGCAGCAGGGTCCACACCAGCGGATTGTCGAAGATGGCATAGGAGAGCGAACTGGCCGAGAAGATCGAGACGAAGGCCGCGAAGGCGCGGATATGGCCAACCCGCGCGATAAGCGGCGCCACCTTCAGCGCGCCAAGCGTCAGCCCGCCGAAATAGGCTGTGGCAACCAACCCGATCAGCAGCGCGCTGCGTCCGGCCTCCTCCAGCCGAACGGCGATCAGCGTGCTGAGAAAGCCGCTGCCGGCCATCAGCACGAATATCGCGACCAAAAGGGTGCGGACCTGGTTGAGCGAGGCGACCATCAGCCGCCCCTAGTCCTCCCCGCAGGCATATTCCACCCCGGTGGCCGGATGGTGGACACGCCCTGCCGCGCCCAATAGGAGCGCGCCATGACAGAGATTAGCCTTGCAGACTTCATGGCGGTGGACATCCGTTGCGGCACGGTGATCGACGCGCAGCCCTTCCCCGAAGCGCGCAAGCCCGCGATCAAGCTGTGGGTCGATTTCGGCGAGGAGATCGGCGTGCGCAAATCCTCCGCGCAGATCACCGATCACTACACGCCGGAAACCCTGGTAGGCCGCAAGGTCATGGCGGTGGTGAACTTTCCCCCGCGCCAGATCGGGCCGTTCATGTCGGAAGTGCTGGTGCTGGGCTATCCCGATGCGGACGGCGCCATTGTCCTCGCCGGGCCGGACGACGGGTTCGACCTGCCGAACGGTGCGCGCCTCGCCTAGGCGGGTATGCCGAGGGCGTTTCTGAGGTCTCCAAGCCACGGATCGTAAGGCACCCACGCCCCCTGCCCCGCGCGGTTCAACGGCTGTCGCACCTGCTCGCTGCTGGCAGTGCGCACGGCTCGGCTGGTTTCGTGGAAGTTGAGGCACGCCTCCTCGAACTCCAGCCCGCAATAATCGAGCATGCGGCGGATCTGCCCTTCCGGATCGTCGAGCACGTCCTCGTGCTGCACGCGCAGGACTCGGCCGGGCAGCACCTCGTCCCAGTGCATCATCAAATCGACATAGTCGCTGAAATAGCGCCCAATCTCGGTGAGGCCGTAGGTAAACTCCTGCCCCTCGGCGAACAGCTGCTTGAAGCCAGAGAAGCAGCAATCCAGCGGCGCACGGCGGGCGTCGATGATCTTTGCATTGGGCAGGATCAGGTGGATGAGGCCGATATGGCGAAAGTTGTTCGGCATCTTGTCGATGAAGAACGGCGCGCCCTGGCGGTGGATGGTGGTGTTCTCGATATATTGCCGCCCGAAGGTTTCGAGCTGCTCCGCCGAAAGCTCGTGCAAGACCTCGGGATAGCGCGACTGGCCTGCCTTGCGGCCGCGCAGTCGGTGGGCGAGCGCGAGGATGTCGGGCAGCTCCATCGTCCCGTCGACCTGTGAATGGCTGGCGAGGATCTGCTCGAGCAAGGTCGAGCCCGCGCGCGGCAGGCCGAGAATAAAAACCGGGTCGGGCGCCTTGTGCCCTACCCCTTCATGCTTGGCGAACAACTCGGGCGTGCACACCTCGCGCTGCTTGGCGAGTTCGGTGCTCATCGCGTCGGCATCATAGCGGGTCTGCGCGCGCTTCAGGGCATTGCCCTTCTCATAATGCGCGAAGCTCTCCGCGTAGTTCTCGCGGTCCTCATGCGCCTTGCCGAGCGCGAAGTTGAGGTGGACGCGGTCCATGAACGCAAGGTCGGCGCGCGCCTCCTGCTCTGCCATCTCCGCCATCTCGGCGTCGGAGAAACGATAGGTCTTGAGGTTCGCCAACGCATACCACGCATCGCCGTGATCGGGCTTGGCAGCAAAGGCGGCGCGGTAGCTTTCGACCGCTTCGTCGGTCCTGCCCGTCGTTTTTAGCGCATGGCCCCGGCTGGTGAGCGTCGCGGGATCGCCCGGCACCTTTTCCAGCACTTGTTCGAACAGGGCGAAGGCGCGTTCGTAATCGCCCGTCTGCATGCTCTCGATAGCGAGGTGGGACTGGAACAGCGGGTTCGCCGAATCGCTCTCGTACAGGCTTTCCGCCTCCTCGCGCGCACGTTCGAACTTCTGGCGGCGGCGCAGGGCGTCGATATAGTCTAGGCGGATCTGCACATTGTCCGGCGCGAAGACCCGGGCGCTTTCGAGCAGGAATTCCGCATCATCGAGAATGCCCAGCTTGATGCCAATCTGCGCCAGCAGCCGCATGCCCTCAACGTCCTTGGGGTGGGAGCGCAGATAGTGGCGGCAGATCTCTTCCGCCCGCAGAACCCGGCCTTCGTGCAGGTGATTGGTGACGGCCACCAGCTCGCGCGGCAGAGTGGCAATCCGCTCGGCCTGCGCCTGCGCCTGCCGTGCTTCCGCACCGCTCTGCAACTCGGCCAGCGCGCGCCAGCTGGCGTCGAGCGCCGGATTGAACCGCACCGCGCGCTTGTAGGCGGCGATAGCCCGCGCCTCTTGCCCTTCTGCGCGCGCGAGATGGCCTGCCTCCTGCCAGGCGCGGCCGTATTCGGGCATGGCAGCGTGGAGGCGCGCCAGCATGTTCTCCGCTTCGTCGTGGCGCTTCAGGTAGCGATTGGCGACGGCCGCCATGTACAGCGCCTCGCCATTGGCCGGCTCTGCGGCCAGCGCCTGCTCGGCAATCTGCAGGCCGGTCTCGAAGTCGCCGCTCTGCATGGCCTTCTGGGCCGCGGCCAGTCTTTCAGCGTGTTCGCTCATGCATCGCGCCCATACCAAAGCACAGCGGCGGAAGCGAACCCGTCGTCCGCTCCCGCCGCCTATCGGTCAAAGGTCGCTACGATCAGTAGTCGTAGGAGACCCGGAAGCCCACCGTCAGCGGACGGTTTGTGGTGATCCGCTCGCGGTCGTTCACGAAGTTGCCCGATATCTCGGCGCGCTCGTCGAACACGTTCTCGACATAGGTCTCGAAGCGCCACTCGTTGGCAACCACGCCCGCGGCGAAATCGACGATGGTGTAGCTGTCGAGCTCGAGCTTGTTGATCTCGATGATGTCGGTGAACTTCGAGGCCGAATAGGTGACCTGCGGCTGGACATAGCCTTCGAGGTCACGCGTCAGGTCGAACTCGTAGCGCACGCGCACATTGCCCTGGAACTCCGGCGCGAAAGCGAGCGGTTCGCCTTCGACCACATCGTCGGTCGGGGTCAGCACTTCGGTGATCTCGGTGTCGAGGATCGAGAAGGCACCCGCCAGCGTGAAGCCCGGCAGCGCATAGGGCGCGACCGTGAAGTCACCCTCGACGCCCATGATTTCCGCATTCGCCGCATTGTCCGAGAAGAACAGGTTGGTGATGCTGGGATCGAAGATCGTCGTCTGCAGGTTCGTGATGTCTACGTAGAAGGCGCTGCCGTTGAAGCGGACCTGGCCGTCGACGAGGTCGAGCTTCCAACCCAGTTCGTAGTTCTGCACCTCGTCGGTCTCGAGCTCGAACGGAACGGTGAAGCCCTGTCCGTTGGTAGCGCCGCCCGGACGGTTGAGCAGACCGGGACGGAAGCCTTCCGAATAGGTCGCGTAAAGCAGCGTATCCGGCGTCGGCGTGACCTGCAGCGACCCCTTGTAGATGAAACCGTCGGTCTGCGCCGTGTCGGGCGCGCGCACCGCGTTGAACACCTGCTGCGCCTGCGAGGCAGAGAGCCCTGCGTCCTGGATATCCTGCAGGCTGTCGTCCAGCGTGAAGGTCTGGCGCAGGTCGGCGTTGCAGCTGCCGATGAAGGTGTATTCGCCGTCACCGTCATACAGGTCGTTGAGGTCGGTGCCGAAGGCGTTGGCATCGCTAGTTGCGCCGGCGTTGCAGAACGAGCCATTGGCGCTGCCTTCGAAATCCACCTCGATATCGTAGTAGCGCGCACCCAGCGTGATCGTCAGCAGGTCGGGCACGATGTCGAAGCTGGCTTCGCCGAAGATGCCGATCTGCTCGTCCGTACGGCGGATGTCGTTGCGGAAGATCGTGTCACGCGGGAACGGACCGTCGACGGAGGTGAAGCCGTCCTGCGGGAAGTTGGGCGCGAAACCGCCGAACGGCGCGGCAGCGACATTGCCCGGGTAGTTGAAGTCGTTGCGCTCTTCCAACTCGAGGTCGGAGTAGAAGCCGCCCGCGGTCGCGCGGATGCGCCAGTCGTCGGGCGTGCTGAAGCGCAGCTCCTGCGTGAACACGCTCGTGTTGCTGTCCGAGGTGACGTAGAGGTTGGGGGGCTGACAAGTGCCCGAGGGATCGGCGGAGCCGGGATAGCTCACCGAACCGTCGCAGATGTAATAGGGCAGGTACTGACCGACGAAGAGATAGTCGGTGTAGTCCACGCGCTGGTCCGTCTCGCGATCGGTGTAGGCACCGGTATAGACCACATCGAGCATGGCAAGGCGGCCCTCGACCGTCCAGCTAGTGTTGCTGAAATCGTCTTCCAGGCGGTCGTCCTCGAAGCGCTGGATCTCCAGGTCCTCGAGACCGTCAAGCTCGGGATCGGCGAAGAACACGCCGTCGCTTTCCAGGCTCTGGCGGGTGTGGGCAACCGTCAGCGTCCAGTCGGGGGTGACTTCCCACAGCGCCGTGGCACGGAAACCGGAATAGGTGGTGTCGTTGAAGTTCTCCTCCACGAGGCCCGAATTGTCGGTGTCGAGGAATGTGACATCGGAAAGGTCGGCCTCGGACTGGAAACCGGCGCGCAGGTCGCTGACCGGCACACCGTTCGCACGCACCGTTCCGGCGGGGCGAAAACGGGCGCTTTCGCTAAGGTCGCGCGTGCCCTGCACATTGTCGATGTAGCCGCCCTGATCGTCGAGGTAGGCGACGCCGCGCAGTGCCAGCGTCTCCGTCACCGGCACGTTCAGCATGAACTCGGCCTTGTAGGAGGTCTCGCCGCCATCGGTGAAGGAGACGCCCGCGCTGGCACCGGCATCGAAACCGGCAAGGCTGGGCTTGTTGGTGATAAGACGCACCACGCCCGCCTGCGAGCTCGCGCCGAACAGCGTGCCCTGCGGACCCGAGAGCACCTCGATCCGCGCGAGGTCGGCGGCGTAGACGTCGAGATTGCGGCCCGGCTGCGTCAGCGGCTGCTCGTCGAGATAGAGCGCCACGTTGGGCGCGAGGCCGGCGACGCCTGCCGTGGTGAGATTCGGCGTGGTGGAAGCGAGGCCGCGGATGTAGATGGTCGACTGCCCCGGACCGCTGCCGCCTGCGGTGACGGTGGGCAGCTGCTCGAGATAATCCTCGAACGTGTCGATGTTAAGTTCTTCCAGGCCTTCCTCGCCCAGCGCCTGCACGGAGACGGGCACGTCCTGCAGGTCTTCGGTGCGGCGCGTCGCGGTCACGACGATGGTGCCAACGCCGCCCTGGCGCTGCTGCGCGGCCGGTGTGTTCTGGGCTGGCGCGTTCTGGGACACTGCGTCCTGCGCGGCGGCAGGTGCGGCAAGTGCGATGGCAAGCGCGCCGATAGACGCGCCGCTGATATATTTCGACATGTTTGATTCCCTCTGGAGATCACTGGTTGCGCGACGGCGCAGCTTCGCGATGGAGCAGCGCCGTCAAAATTCAGGATGCTGCGCGCTTGAATACAGCGCGAACGGTGAGGCCCAATACAGACCATCGCACTAGCTTGCCACCTCCTGAGGCCAAATTCCCGCGCTTATGCAAATTGTTGTTGCAGAGAATCCACACTGCACCGCGACGCATCGAATTAGACAACTATAAATCGCGGTCTATTTCGATTCTCAAATCACAGGGATTCTGTTCGTTTTCCCAGCTGAGCCATATCCGATGTGAACCTATTTACTGCGGAAATTTTGCTTATATAGCCGTCCGAACAGTATCACATCTATTTGCAATCTATTTTAGCGATTACTCAGGGGCTTCCCACGCCTCGCAGGCTTCCGCAGTAGTTGGCACGCCGTGCCGCTTGCGAATGATGTCGAAGACGATCGCCTTGACGATCGCGATCGTCATCAGCGCCACCACCGCCGAGAAAGGCAGTGCTCCGATGATCATCGTGACGCGGATTGCGTCGATCCCGCCGATGATCAGCATCGAGCCGACCATGAAGGCAAGCGCGCCGCCCCAGAACAGGATGTGGCGGCGACGGCGGCCCTCGGTCTCGCCTGCGCCATTGATCGTGTTGACGATCAGGATCGCGCTGTCGGCGCTGGTGATGAGATAGGTCATCAGCAGGAGCACGACGAGCCCCGAGACCACCGCTGCAAAGCCCGGGTCCAGCATCGCGGCCAGCGTGGCGAAGAGCTGGTCGGACATGGGTGCGCCCACGATGGAGCCTTGCGCCGTGCCATCGAGTTCCAGCCCTATGGCCGTGCCGCCTACCAGCGTCATCCAGACAAAGCACATCAGCGAGGGCACCAGCAGCACGCCCAGCACATATTCGCGCACGGTCCTGCCGCGAGAAATGCGGGCGATGAACATGCCCACGAAGGGCGCGAAGGCGATCCACCAGGCCCAGTAGAACACGGTCCAGTCGAGCTGCCAGCGCACCAGCGCCTCGCCCGCAGGGCCGTCTTCGCTGAACAGCGTCAGCATATGGGCGGGAAGCGTGCGGATGTAGTCGTAAAGCCCCACCCCAAGCAGTTCCAGGCCGTAGAGCCCGGCCCCCGCCACGGCGAACAGCACGAGCAGCGCGAAGGAGAGCCCCAGATTGAGGTTGGATAGCCACTTGATGCCCTTGCCAACGCCCGACAGCGCGCTCAGCGTGGACGCGCCCACCAGCACTACCAGCGAGATGACGACGGCGGCGGGTGTCGAACTGCCATCCGTATCGAGCAGCCAGTCGCCCGCACCAAGACGCGAGAGCCCGGCAACGAACTGCTCCACCCCGAAGCCCATCGTCGTGGCCACGCCGAGAATGGTCGCCACCACCGCCACGATGTCGACCACGTGCCCGGCCTTGCCCGACATGGCCGAGCCGAACAGCGGCGCCAGCGCCGAACGGATGGTGAGCGGCAGGTTGCGGCGATAGGAGACATAGCCGATGGAAAGGCCGACGAGGCCGTAGGTGCCCCATGCCGCCAGCCCCCAGTGCAGGAAGGTGTAGGTGTAGGCAGGGCGCACCGCCTCTGCCGAGAGCGGATCGATCGTACCGCGAATGATGTCGGGATTGTTCTGGAAATGCGCCAGCGGCTCTCCGGTGGAGTAGGTTAGCAGCCCGATGCCGATCCCGGCACCGAACAGCATGGCAAACCAGCTGAACCGGTCGAACTCCGGCTTCTCGCCCGGATTGCCGATGCGCAAGGTTCCCGATTGCGGCACGATCGCGAGGATCAGCGTGACCGTCATCACCGCCGCCACCAGGTATACGTACCAGCCCGAAAACGTCGCGATGATGGTGCTGTTGGCCGCCGAAAGCGTCTCGTTCGCCGAGACCGGGAAGAAGATCGCCCACATGATGATGAGCGAGATGATGATCTTGGAAGGGATCGTGACGGAGCGACTGAAGCCATCGTAGAATCCGCGATCGTGGGTGCGGATGGGCAGCTCCACAAGGGGCGGATCGATGGGCGCATCCTCGCGGGTCGCCGCAACGGGGACCTTCTGGGTCACTATCCTGTGTCTCCTGTCTGGTTCACGAACGGCGCGCCTTCGCAAGTGTCGGCGAAAAGGGCGCTGCCTGTAATGGGGATGGCGCGACAATAGGGATTTGGCGGATCATTGCAAACCTGGCCCTTTTTCCCAGTGCCGCACTCCATCCCGCTTCGAGTTTTTCACACTTCCGCGACTCACGGCAGGGGTGTATTTCTTCGTTTCGGGACGCATTGACTGGTTCGAGGGGATCAAGACATGGCTTCCGTTTCTTTTTCTGCTCCGATGGAGCGGGGGGAACTCCGCTTTTTCCTCGTCATGGCCTGCGCGATGGCGGCCACGATCGTGGGCGGCTTCTCGCTCGATCTCGCGACCGGTCGCTCGACCTTCGCGGTGCCGATCATCGTCCACCTGCACGCCGTGATCTTCATGGGCTGGGTCGGCCTCTACCTTGCGCAGAACGCGCTCGTCTTCGGCGGCAATCGCAAGCTGCATCGCAAGCTGGGCTGGGTTTCGCTGATTTGGGTGCCCCTCATGGTGGCGGCGGGACTGGCCATCATGCGCTTCACCCTGCAGCAGCGCGGCGGCCCGCCCTTCTTCGACCAGAACCAGTTCCTCGTCAGCAACCCGGTCGCGCTGTTCACCTTCGCCGGCCTCGTTGCCTGGGCGGTGACGATGCGGAGAGACACCGGGTGGCATCGGCGGCTGATGTTCGTCTCCTTCGCCATGCTGACAGGGCCGGGATGGGGACGCCTGCTTCCCATGCCCCTGCTCATTCCTTACGGCTGGTACATATCGGCAATCCTCCTGCCGCTGATCTTCCCCTTGATCGGCATGCTTGCGGACAAGCGCCGCCACGGCCGCGTGCACCCGGCCTGGCTATGGGCCATCGGTATCTTCGTCGGATTGCAGATCCTGGCCGACCTCATCGCCTACAGTCCCGTCGGCTACCAGTTCACCGAGTGGTTCCTTGCCGGCACCCCGGGGGCCGATCGGCAGATGCAGGCCTTTGCCCCGCCGATGTAAGCTTGTTGAACGGAAACGGAATGTCTATCTCGCCTGAATGACAACCCAGCCAGACCGCCCGCTTTCCGGCATCGACCTGCGCGAAGAGATCGACCGCCTCCGCAAGGAGCGTAACGCCGTGATCCTCGCGCATTACTATCAGAAGCCCGAATTGCAGGACCTCGCCGATTTCGTGGGCGATTCCCTCGAGCTTTCGCGCAAGGCGGCGGAAACCGATGCCGACGTCATCGCCTTTTGCGGCGTGAAGTTCATGGCCGATACCGCCAAGATCCTTTCGCCCGAGAAGATCGTGGTCCTGCCTGACATGGAGGCTGGCTGCTCGCTGGAAGACAGCTGCCCGCCGGACAAGTTCCGCGCCTTTCGCGAGAAGCATCCCGATCACATCGCGCTCACCTACATCAATTGCTCGACCGAGGTGAAAGCCCTCTCGGACGTGATCGTTACCTCGTCCTCCGCCGAGACCATCCTCGAACAGATCCCCGACGACCAGCCGATTATCTTCGGGCCGGACCGGCATCTGGGCGGCTACCTGAACCGCAAGTTCAACCGCGACATGCTGCTGTGGCCGGGCGTATGCATCGTGCACGAGGCGTTCAGCGAGCGCGAACTGATGAAGCTGAAGGCCGAGCATCCCGACGCGCCCATCGCCGCGCATCCGGAATGCCCGCCCCACATCATCGACCATGCCGACCACGTGGGCTCCACGAGCTCGATCCTGCAATTCGCCAAGACTTTCCAGGGCGACACGCTGATCGTCGCGACCGAGCCGCACATCATCCACCAGATGGAAAAGGCGCTGCCGGAAAAGACCTTTCTCGGCGCGCCGGGTGCGGACGGCAACTGCAACTGCAATATCTGCCCCTACATGGCGCTCAACACGATGGAGAAGCTCTATCTCTGCTTGCGCGACCTCGAACCGCGTATCGAGATCGAGGAAGGGCTTCGCATCAAGGCCAAGGCCAGCCTCGACAAGATGCTGGAAATGGCAAGCGGCACCATCGGCAAGGGCGATCTTGGTGATCCGACCGGCGATTGATGTAGGGCGCGAGCAACCCCTTTCCCCTTCGCGCATTACATAGGTCATGAAAGCCGAAATCCTGTGGGCGTGGCGCAGGCTCAACGCCAATTACTGGTTCTACCCTGCGCTCTTCGCCCTCTTCGCGCTGGTGCTGGCGCTCGTTAGCATCGCCGCCGACAGGTCCGGCTATGCCGAGTGGCTGAACGATGTCGCCTGGCTCGCGCCGGCGCGGCCAGAGGGTGCCTCCACCATGCTGCAGGTGATCGCGGGCTCGATGATCGCGGTCGCCTCCACGGTGTTCTCCATCACCATCGTGGCTGTCAGCTATGCGAGCGGCACCTATGGCCCGCGTTTGCTGACCAATTTCATGGAGGACAAGGGCAACCAGCTTTCCCTTGCAACCTTTATCGGCACCTTCGTCTTCGCGCTGACTGTGCTGCGCACGGTGCGGGCGGAGGACGAGCAGCCCGCCACCGCCGTCGATGCCGCCGCCACGGCGCTGCCGGGCTTCGTGCCGCAGCTCTCGCTATTGCTGGCGTTCGTCCTGATGGTGCTTTCGGTCGCGGTGCTGGTGTTCTTCCTGAACCATGTGCCTTCCAGCATCCGCATCAACAAGGTGATCCAGGACATCGGGAAGCGCCTGCTGCGGGCGATCGAGGATACCTATCCGGAAAATGGCGATGAAGACGGCCCGCAGAACAGGCCGCGCGGCTGCCCGATGTACGCCAAGCGGGCGGGCTACATCCAGCTCATGGATTTCGGCGAGATGGAGGCCCTAGCGCGCAAGTGCGAATGCGAGATCACCCTGCTCGTGCGAACGGGGGACTTCGTTCACAAGGGCCTGCCGATCCTGGAAATCGCGAATGGCGACTGCGACGATGCATGCATGGACGAGCTTGCCGAATGCATCACGCAAGGGTTCTCCCGAACGCCGGAGCAGGATCCCGAATTCCTGATAGATGAGTTGGTGGAGATCGGCCTGCGCGCCCTCTCGCCGGGGATCAACGATCCCTTCACCGCCGTTACCTCGCTGCACTGGCTGGGTGCGGCCACAGCGGATCTGGGCAAGCGCTATCTGGTGAAGGACGTGTGCAAGGATGGCGAGGACACCTGCCCGGTCCACCCTGTGGCGGACGATTTCAAGCACTTCGTCCAGCGCGGCTTTGGCGCCATTCGCAGCGCTGTCGCCACCAGCCCGATCGCCTCGAAGATCATGCTCGACACGCTGCGCAATGCCGCGCTCAGCATCGATGGGGTGGAGCGGCGCGAATTGCTGCTGGGCGAGGCTGCGCAGCTGCGCGAACAGGCGCGCCTGGCGCTGGAAGGACCGGACCGGCGGGAAGTCGAAGCCCGTTTCGACGACGTGATGAAGGATTTCAAACGGGATTGACCCGCGGTCGCGGCGGCGCCCGGGGAGCCGTCACCCGCGCCAGCACCAGCGCACTCCCCACCAGCACGATGCCCAGGATGTCGAGCGGCACCAGCCATTCGCCGAAGATCACCCAGCCTATCAGCGCGGCAACCGCCGGCTGGGTCAGCAGGGCGATCCCGATCGCCAGCGGCTCGAACAGCTTGAGGGCGTAGACCAGCAGCCCCTGTCCCACCAGCTGGCTGGAGATCGCCAGCATGACGACCGGCCCCCAGTCCGTAGGCCAGAAGGGCTCGCCCAATACCTGCGCGGCAACCAGCAGCACGGCCACGCTGGCGCTGGTCGAAAGCGCCAGCAGGCTCCAGCTCCCCAGCGTCTTGCGCGCATCCTGCAGCAGGATCAGGTATCCGGCGTAGAGCAGGCCAGCCAGCAGGCAGAACAGGTCTCCGGTGAAATTCGCGGGCGCAATCTCCAGCGAGCGGCCGAGCAGGATGCCTGCGCCGCCCAGAGCTGCAAGAATGGCCGGCCATTCACGCCCGCGCGGCAGGCGGCGCAAGATTACAAAACCCCACACCATCAGGATCACGCTGCCGGAGTTCCCGAACAGCACCGCATTCGCCAGCCGCGTGTCGCCGATGCCGATGTGCCAGGCCGCGATGTCGAGCCCGAAGAAGACGCCGCCAGCCAGCACCGCCAGCAGTCCCTTTCGCGACAGCCCCTGCAGTCGCTCCCCGCGCATGGCGGCAATCAGGATGAGAAAGGGCAGCGCCAGTGCCACGCGCCAGAAGCCGGCGCTGACCGGGCCCGTATCGGCGAGGCGCACCAGCCACGGTCCGCAAGCAAGCGCGACATTGCCCGCGAGCAACGCGCCGAGGCCCAGGAAACGTGTCCGCCAGGGCCCCGGCGCCGTCCCCATGTGCCTATTCGGTGTCCTGAGCGGGCCCGCTCTCGTCCTCGGTGTCCCCATCCTCGTCTGCCTCGACAGCAAGCGGTGGCTGCGAGCGCACCTGGTCGAGCGGGAGCATCTCGTCGCTGATCGAGCCTTCGAGCACTTCGCCCGAAGCCTCGCGCCCGTCATCCTCCACCGCAACCTCGGCATCGTCGCCGCAGGCGGTCAGCAGGAGAAGCGCAGGTGCGGCAAGGCCGGCAAGCAGGCGTGTGGACATGTCAGACGTTCTCCGGTGTCGAAATGGTGGACAGGAACTCCCCTGCGCGCGCCAGCAATGCCTCATCCCATTCCTCCGGCGCAACCATCTTCCCCAGCCTTTCCATGCTGGTGACGCCGTATTCGGCGATGCCGCAAGGCACGATGCCGCCGAAATGCGAGAGATCCGGCGCAAGGTTCACGGCAAAGCCATGCATCGTCACCCACCGCCGCACGCGCACGCCAATGGCCCCGATCTTGGCCTCGCTGCCGTCGAGATCACGCGTCCAGATACCGATGCGCTCGGGAACGGCGAAGGCTTCGACATCGAAATCGGCGAGCGTTGCAATCACCCAGCGCTCCAGTGCGTGGACGAACTGGCGCACGTCCTTCGTCCGCTTGCGCAGGTCGAGCAGGACGTAGGTCACCCGCTGGCCGGGGCCGTGATAGGTATAGCGCCCGCCGCGGCCGGTCTCGACCACTTCGAAACGCCGGTCCACCAGTTCCACGGGATCGGCGCTCGTGCCCGCGGTGTAGACGGGCGGATGCTCCAGCATCCAGACAAGCTCTTGCCCCTCGCCCTGCGCCAGGGCGGCATTGCGCGCCTCCTGCGCGGCCAGCGCCTCGCGATAGGGCACCTGGCCCAGCGAACGGCGCCATTCGATGGCAGGATCGGGGATAGAGCTGGTGTCGATCATGGCTTGGCGATTGCGTGGCGGTATCGAAGGCGCTTATCAAGGGCAAGCAAGGAGGGTAGCTGCGTGAAACAATTCAATCTCGGACAGGCGTGGTCGCGTGCGATGACGCTTGCGCGGGGGAACTTCCAGTTCCTTGCCGTGATAGCCGGGCTTTTCCTCTTCCTGCCAAGCCTGCTGTTCTACGTCGTCATGCCCGATACGATGGGAATGATGATGACCCCGGCCGACGATCCCAAAGCAATGGCCGAGCTGTTCGCCGACCAGGCTGGCCCGATCGTGGGGGCCGCGATCCTGCTGATGCTGTGTTCGATGGTAGGCTATGCGGCGATGGTGCGGTTGATGGGACCGGGTCGCCCCACCGTGGGCGAAGCCCTGTCGGCCGCGATCCGCGCGTTGCCGACACTCATCGGCTGCATCCTCCTCTTCCTAGTCGGCTATCTCCTTTTCAGCCTGGTGTTCGGCCTGCTGGTCACTGCGCTGGCGATGGCGGTAGGACCGGAAGGAGCGGCGGCGCTGATGCTGGTGCTGATCCTCGTGCTGATCGGTTACATCTTCGCCCGATTGTGCATAATGATGCCGGTGATCGTGAATGAGGGCGTCTCCAATCCGATCACGGCCTATACGCGTTCCTGGAAACTGACCAAGCCGGCGGCATGGCGGATCTTCGGGTTCTTTGCCCTGCTGATCGTGGCCTATATGGTGATATCGCTGCTGGTGTTCGGCGCTCTTGGGCTGATTGCGGCAATGGTAGGAGGCATGTTCGTCCTTGCTCTCGTGAGCAGCCTTATCGGAATGCTCGTCTCCGTGGTACTCAGCGGCATTCTCGTCGCCATTCACGAGCAGCTTGCCTGCCAGTCCGGCCCTGCGCTGGGCGAGACTTTCGAGTAGCCGGGGGCCGCCGGGCTAGAGAATTTCCAGCACTACGTCCTGCGGGCGGCACAGACGCACGCCCTTCTCCGTCTCGACCAGCGGGCGGTTGATGAGAATGGGATCCTCGACCATCGCATCGAGCACTTCGTCGGCGCTCGCCTGCGGTAAGCCGCGTTCCTCGGCGTCGGTCCCGCGCAGGCGCAGAGCATCCTGTGGGGCGATTTGCGCATCAGCATAAAGCTGGGCGAGTTTCTCGCGCGAGGGTGGGTGCTTCAGATACTCGATGACGGTCAGCTCCACGCTTGAGAGGTTCTCCAGAATGGCCAGCGTCTTGCGCGACGTGCCGCATTTGGGGTTGTGCCAGATAGTTGCCTTCATCGCTCTTACTCCTGCCATTTTCGATCGCGGCCGCACTAGCGTGAGACAATCTTTAGGCCAACGTTGATTTGGGATTGTCAATGATAATCATTCTCAATAGTGGCCTTCCCTGCAAATGATTTTCAATACCGATTCGTGAGGGAATTTACCATTCGTACCGCAGATCTCCGCCTTGCCCTCATGGCAGGCGTCGCCCTAGTCATTCCCGCCGCCGCGCTCGCCGAAACCGAGGCCAATGCCGATGCGCAGCGCGATTACCTGCCTGGCAACATCATCGTCACGGGCGAACTCGATGGCTATGTCAACGAAGATGGCAGCACCGCCACCAAGACGCCCACACCGATCATCGATGTGCCGCAATCCGTCACGGTGATCACGGCAGACCAGCTGGAAGACCAGGGCGTCACCAGCCTGAACGATGCGCTCCGCTTCGTGCCGGGCGTGAGCCTGGAGACAGGCGAAGGCCACCGCGACGAAGTATTCATCCGCGGTCAGGAAACGACTGCCGACTTCTATCTCGACGGCCTGCGCGACGATGCGCAATATTACCGTCCGCTCTACAATGTGGAGCGGGTGGAGGTGCTGAAGGGCGCCAATGCCCTCATCTTCGGTCGCGGCGCGGGCGGCGGCGCGATCAACCGCGTTGCCCGGGTCGCCGAATTCGACATGCCGGAATACGCCCTTGGCGCGCAGGTCGATACCTTCGGCGCCTTTGCGCTGACGGGCGATGCCAACCTGCCTGCCAGCGAGACGCTGGCCCTGCGCATCAGCGGCACGTACGAGGAATTCGACAATCACCGCGATGTGTACGATGGCCGCTTCGTAGGCATCTCGCCCACGCTTACAGCGCAGCTCGGCCCCGATACCCGGCTTTATGCCTTCTATACCTATGACGACGACGAGCGCGTGGTCGATCGCGGCCTGCCCGCACTGGGCGACGGCCCGCTTACGGGTTACGACGAAACGTTCTTCGGCGACTCCGACTACAATTTCAGCGACGTGGAAGTGCATATCGCACGCACCCGGCTGGAGCACGATTTCAGCGAGGCATTTAGCGCGAATGCCAGCCTGCTGGTGGCCGACTACGACAAGTTCTATTCCAACATCGTACCCGCCGGCATCGTGAATGGCGGCACCGACGTACGCCTTGCTGGCTATGAGAGCGGCACGGACCGCAAGAACGTGATCGGCCAGGTCAACCTGGTCGGCCAGTTCGATACCGGTGGCCTTGGCCACACGCTGCTGCTGGGCGCCGAGGTCACCTCCTCCGACACCGATTCGGTGCGCAACCAGGCCCGGTTCAACAATGGCGCGGACACCAGCGTCGTGGTGGACCTCGACGAGACGATTGTCGTTCCCGCCTTCACCCTTTCGCCGCAGCGCGCCAGCACCAGCGAACTCTCCACCTTCTCGCTCTATGCGCAGGAGCAGCTCGATATCGGCATCCTGCAACTCGTGGCAGGACTGCGCTTTGACCGGTTCGACATCACCAGCACCGATTTCGTCGCGAATTTCGACGGCGAGCGAGTAGACGAGAATGTCAGCCCGCGCTTCGGAGCGATCCTGAAGCCGCGGGCGAACCTTTCCGTCTACGCGAGCTATGCCACCAGCTTCCTTCCCTCGGTGGGCGACCAGTTCACGGTGCTCAGCCAGCAGGACGAGGCGCTGGAGCCGGAGGAATACGAGAACCTCGAGCTGGGCGTGAAATACGCACCACATCGCGACCTGCTTCTGACGGGCGCGATCTTCCGCCTCACCCGATCCAACACGCCTTCGGTCGATCCCGTCACCAACCTGACGACACTGGTGGGCGAGAGCGAGGTGGAAGGCTTCGAGCTGGGGCTGGTCGGCAAGCCGGTCGAGGGGCTTTCGCTGAGCCTGGGCTACGCCTATCTCGATGGCGAGATCACCGACAGCGCCGACCGGGACGACATCGGCACCGTGCTGCAGCAGGTACCCGAGCACCAGATCACCGCATGGGCCCGCTACGACCTGACCGATCGGCTGGGCTTCGGCGCTGGCCTCATCCACCAGTCGGACCAGTTCGCCAGCAACAGCAACAACGTGGTGTTGCCGTCCTACACCCGCGTGGATGCGGCAATTTTCTTCGAGGCGACCGACAGGCTGACCCTGCAGGCGAATGTGGAGAACCTGTTCGACGAGGACTACTACCCCTCGGCCCACGGCGACAACAACATCCAGCCCGGTGCACCTCTGAATGCGAGCTTCGGCGCAAGGTTGAATTTCTAGGAACATTCCTCCCTGTTTGCGAAGCAAATGGGGAGGTGATGGAGGGGCGGTGACGGAACGCCCCTCCACCTCTCGCTTCGCGAGCGGTTCCCCTCGCCATCGCCACGCGACAGGGAGAAATTCTTACTCCCCCTCCACCCGCATTCCGGGAACGGCGCGCGCCGCATCGGCCGGGTCGATGCCAGGTGCAGGCGCGGCGCTGATCGTTTCGCGTCGTCGCCCGACGCGGCTCGCCCGCTGGATGGCGCGGACCAGCCGCGGATAAACGCCGCAGCGGCACAGGTTCGGCACCGCCTCGCGGATCTGCGCCTCGGTCGGCTCGGGATTGCCGCGCAGCAGCGCTGCCGCAGCGATCACGATGCCTGGCGTGCAGAACCCGCACTGGATCGCCTGTTCCGCCACCATGGCTTGCTGCACCGGATGCCCGCGATCGGGCGAGAGGCCCTCTATCGTGGTGATGAATCGCCCTTCGGCTTCCGCCAGCGTTATGAGGCAAGAGCGCAGCGCCTCGCCATCCACCAGCACCATGCACGCACCGCAGTCGCCCACCCCGCAGCCATACTTGGTGCCCGTCAGGTTCGCCGCATCGCGCAGCGCGTGAAGGAGCGGCGTCTCGGGGTCCATGTCGAAATCGACAGGACGCTCGTTCACCGTCATGGCTGTCATGGAACAGGGGTACTCGTCAGTTGCGCCAGCTGGGATCGATTGTGTCGATCTTGCGCGTCCAGGCCTGGAAGTCCAGCTTTCCGAAGTCGTCCGTCAACTGTTTGTCACGGTCGCGCTGGTGGGTTTCGATCACTTCGGGCGGCACGATGATCGGTCTGCCCATCGCAGCGGTCTTAACCTGCACCTCGCAGGCGCGCTGGAGCATGTAGTATATGAGGAACATTTCGTAGATCGTTCGTCCCATCACCACCGGGCCGTGATTCTTCAGCATCAGGATCTGGTGGTTGCCCGCATTCTTCACCAGTCGCTCGCCTTCCTCGCTGCGCACGGTGATGCCCTCGAAGTCGTGATATCCGATGGCCCCCTCGAAAAAGCAGGAGTAGAAATTGCTGGCCTCGAGACCGCCTTCGGTGGCGCAAACCGCCATGGTGTCGGGCGTGTGTGTGTGCACGATGGCATGCGCATGCGGCAGGTTCTTGTGGAACACCGAATGCTGCGTGAAGCCCGCCAGGTTCACTGGATACGGATTGTCTCCGAGCTTGTTGCCCTCGCCGTCGATCTTCACGAGATTGGACGCGGTGACTTCCTCCCAGAGCAGACCGTACGGGTTGATGAGAAATTGGTCCTCCTCCCCCGGTACGCGCAATGTGATGTGGTTATAGATGCTCTCGCACCAGCCCAAATGCGCGAAGATGCGATAGGCGGCTGCAAGGTCCAGCCGGGCCTGCCATTCTTCGGCGCTGCAATCCGCATTGTCATTTACCTGCGTCGCCATTGACTCTCTCCGTAGCGATTTCACGCCTTTCCATAGTGCAACATTGACTTTGTCGCGCTGGCTGGCAAGCCTGCGTCCCGATGACCGGCAAGCAGACCGGGCACTTGGGAGTATAGAGATGTCAGACACGCTGGGCTATGGCCAGCCTGTGGGAGGGGTGGCGCAAACGGCTTTCGTCGTGCCCGACCTTGCCGAAGCGGTCGATCACTGGGTCAGCGATTGCAAGGCCGGTCCCTTCTTCCATCTCCCTCATTTGCTCGCCCCGGGACAGGTCTATCGCGGCGAGGAAAGCCGCGCTGATGTGACGCTGGCGATGGGCTTCGCCGGGCATATGCTGATCGAGTTGATCCAGCCTCTGGACGAGCATCCGAGCGTATACAAGGAAGCGATCGACCTGCGGGGTTACGGCTTCCACCATCTCGGCATCGCTTGCGAGGACGTGGACACCAGCAGCGCGCAGTACCAGGCGCGCGGCTATCGAGAGGCGTACCGCGCTGCCGTGCCGACCGGCGGGGAAGTGGTCTACCTCGACGATGGCAATGGTCCGCACACGGGCTTCCTCGAATTGCTGCCCGTGACCCCGGAAATGGACGAGACCTTCACCCGCTTCTGGAAAGCGAGCCGCGACTGGGACGGCTCCGACACGCTCAGACCGTTTGCATAGGAATACCCGATAATGGCAACGCATCCCGCCCATACCCATGCAGGCGAGGCGGCTCAGGGCAACTGGGTCACCAACTCTCCCGCCTATCAAACGCTACTCGTCCTGCTGCTCAGCCTGAATTTCGGCATCGTGTTCTTCGACCGCCAGGCGCTCAACGCGCTGATGCCCTTCGTGCAACCGGAACTGGAACTCTCGCAGACCGAGATCGGCCTTCTGGCAGGCGGACTATCCTTCAGTTGGGCCATCGCGGCGTTCTTCGTAGGCCGACTGTCGGACAGCCTCGGCAAGCGCAAGGTCCTGCTGGTGATTGCCACAATCGCCTTCTCGCTGTGCAGCTTCCTCTCGGGGCTGGCGACGAGCTTCCTGTTCCTCTTCGCCGCGCGGCTGCTGATGGGCGCGGCAGAGGGGGGCGTGATGCCGATCAGCCATGCCATGGTTGCCAGCGAGGTGAACCCGGAACGGCGAGGCTTGGCGCAGGGCGTGGCGCAGAACCTTGGTTCGAACCTCCTGGGGAGCTTCGCCGCGCCGGTTGTGCTGGTCGCGTTCGCTACCGCCTTCAGCTGGCGCGAGGCGTTCTACCTTGCTGCCCTGCCCGGCCTCGTCTCCGCAGCGATGATCTGGTTCATGCTGCGCGAACCCGAGCCTGCCGCCGAGACCCCGGCACAGGTCGGCGAAGCGGGAGACCATCATTCGAGCATCGGCTTCCTCGAGGCGCTGAAAGTGCGCAACATGTGGATCTGCGTGGTAGTCGGTGTATTGCTGGTCGCGCATTTCGTGATCACCTGGGCCTTCATGCCCAACTTCCTGGTGCAGACGCGCGGGATGGACGCGTTCTCGATGAGCTGGCTGGTCGGCTCGCTTGGCATCGCGGCGGCGCTCTACAGCTTCCTGGTTGCGGGCATTTCGGACCGGATCGGACGCAAGCCGGTGATGGTGTTCCTGCCATTTCTCTCGCTGATCGGTCCGCTGGGCGTGATCTATCTCGACCCCGCGAACTTCGCGGGTGACGGGCTGCTTGGCCTGTCGGGCTATGCCACGGTGCTGATCCCCATCTTCTTCATCGGCTGGATGGTGAACGGCGTCTTCCCGATCTTCATGGCCACGATCCCTTCCGAAAGCTTCCGCCCCATCCACCATGCGACCGTGCTTGGCCTTGCCATGGGCAGTTGCGAGGTGCTGGGCGGTGTGCTCGGTCCGCCTGTCGCAGGGGTGTTGAACGACGCTTTCGGACCGGAGACCTTCCTCTATGTGCTGATGGTGCTGGCCGTGATCGCGGGTTTCGTGGCGATGGGCCTGAAAGAAACCGCACCAGCAGCCTTGCGCGCAAAGGGCCTCGAACCGGAGGTCGCATGATAACGCGCGTTAGGATATAGTAACGACAACGCGAGTCTCCGGCAGACGAGACCGCACCCCCCGAAGGAGAGATGACATGGCCACCCAGATGAAAGCCCCGCCGAGCGACAAGAAGGAAATCGTCGACATCGGATATGCCTACAAGGATCTCGTGGAGCGCACCTCGCCCGGCGGCCGCTATATCGACGTGCCATCGGACGAGGTAAGCCCGTGGGTGCCCTTTGGCGAGAATACCGCGATCAAGCACATCGCATTCGACGTGCGGCAGAACCTGTTCTCCAACATCCTGTGGGTCAAGGGGCCCGGCGTCATCGGCACGCATTTCCATCGTGGCACGATCATGATGGTCTGCCTGGAGGGCAGCGTGCGCTATCTCGAATATGACTGGGTAGCTCGCCCCTTCGGCGTGATCCTGGAAACACCGGGCGAAAGCCACACGCTTGTTACCGAGCATCCCGAAGGCTGCAAGCTGTTCGGCTGGATGCAGGGCCCGATCGACTTCTACGATGGCGACGCCAACCTCGTGGAAACAGCAGACGTCTTCTGGTTCATGAACCACTACGAGGAATACTGCCGCGAGAACAACATCCCCATCAACAAGGACCTGTACCTCTGATGGCGACGCAGGAGAAACCCAAGCTGGGTGCGAAGACCGCTGCCGAGGCGGGCGCCTTCCGCATTGTCAACGTGCCCGAGACGTACAAGCACGTGATCGACGAATACGTGCGCCCCGGCTCCTACGTCTCCACCGACGAGACGGAGAGCCCGTGGGTGCCCTTCGGCGATAATGCCGCCATCCGGCACCTCGCCTTCGACGTGCGCAACAACGTCTATGCCAACGTGCTGTGGATCAAGAGCGCGGGCGTGATCGGCACGCACAAGCATCGCGGGATGGTGTGGGCGATCGGGCTGGAAGGCTCGTTCCGCTATCTCGAATATGACTGGGTATGCCGCCCGGGCGACTTTATCACGGAGTTTCCCGGCCATGCGCACACGCTCGTCACCGACGAGCCCGATGGCATGAAGGCCTTTTTCTGGATGCAGGGCGCCAACGAGTTCTACGACGAGAATGGCGAGCATGTCGAAACGCTCGACGTATGGTGGTTCATCAACCACTACGAGAGCCACTGCAAGGAACACGGCATCCCGATCAATCGCCAGCTCTATCTCTGATCGTTGACGGTATTCGTTGCCCGAAAAGTAAACCCGGACCCGATCCGGGACGAGGAGATATAAGATCATGAGCGACGACCCCAGAACGCTGGACCAGTTCGACGTGTCCGGCCGCAGTGCGCTCGTCACGGGTGCCGCGAGCGGCATCGGCCTCGCCTATGCCGAGGTGATGGCCGAAGCGGGCGCGAAGGTAACGATCACCGATATCGACGCCGAGGGCGCCGCGCGCGAGGCGGATCGGCTGGTCCATGAAGGGTTCGAGGTACGTTGGGACACGTGCGATGTGTCGGACATCGAACAGGTCGCACGCGCCTTCGATCATCACGTGGCGGCCTATGGCGGCTGCGACATCGTGTTCGCCAATGCCGGGCTGGACGTAGGCGACAGCTTCTGGAGTCCGGAAGACAAGCGCAACCCCTCCGGCCAGATCGACGTCTATTCCACGGACAAGTGGGACAAGTCGATCGGCATCAACCTCACCGGCGTGTTCCACACCGTGCGCGAGGCGGCACGGGTGATGAAGGCGAACGAGGCGAACGGCGGACGACGCGGCGGCTCCATCGTCATTACCTCCTCGAATGCGGCGGAGGTGAACGAGGCCATCGTAGGCGTGCCCTACATGGCGGCCAAGGCGGGCGTGAAGCACTTCATGCGCCACGCCGCCTACGAGCTTGCCGCCTATGGCATCCGCGTAAACGCCATCGCGCCCGGCCCCTTCGTCACCAATATCGGCGATGGCTGGGTGAAGAAGAACCCCAGGGCCAAGGAAGCTTGGGACAGGCTGGTGCCGGTGGGCCGCATGGCGGAGACCTACCAGATCAAGCCGCTCGCCCTGCTGCTGGCCTCCGATGCGGGCAGCTACATGACCGGCAGCCACGTGATGATCGACGGCGGCATGCAGCTTGGCTCCGTCAAGCCACTGAACGATTGAGCACGATGCGCGTTCAAGCCAGAGAATCCTGATCCAGCTGGAGCCACAATGACCACACAGACACGCGCCGCCATCTGCCCGGGAGAGGGCAAGGACTTCCATATCGCCGATGTCCAACTGGACGACCTGCGCGATGACGAACTGCTGATCCGCATTGTCGCCACCGGCATCTGCCATACCGACATGGCGGTGCGCGACCAGCAATTGCCCACGCCCCTGCCCGCCGTCCTCGGACACGAAGGCGCCGGCATCGTGGAGAAGGTAGGCAGCGCGGTAAAGGCTGCGAAGACGGGCGACCGGGTGATCATCAGCTTCAATTCCTGCGGCCATTGCCCCAGCTGCAACGTCGACGCGCCGACCTATTGCTACAATTTCGGGCCGAACAACTTCTCCGGGCGCCGCCCCGATGGCTCCGCCACCATCACCCGCGACGACGAAGAGATCGGCGGCAATTTCTTCGGCCAGTCCTCCTTCGCGACCCACGCCATCGCACATGAGCGCAACGTCGTGAAAGTGCCCGACAGTGCCGACGACCTCCCGCTCGAACGCCTTGCTCCCCTTGGTTGCGGGCTGATGACCGGTGCGGGTGCGGTACTGCGCAGCATGGAGGTGCGCGAGGGCCTGCCCATCGCCGTGTTCGGCGTAGGCACGGTCGGCCTCGCCGCGATCATGGCCGCCAGGATCGCGGGTGCGGATCCCATCATCGCCATCGACATGCATGAGAGTCGGCTGGAGCTGGCGAAAGAACTTGGCGCGACGCATACCATCAAGGCTGGCGAGGATGCGATGGACCGGCTCGAGGAGCTGGTGCCGCAAGGTCTTGCCTATGCCTTCGATACGACCGGGGTGAAGAAAGTCATCGAAGGTGTCTTCCCGCTGATTGCGCCCAAGGGAATCCTCGGGCTGGTCGGCGCAAGCCCGCCCGAAGACATGCTCAACCTGAATGAAAGTGCCCTGATGGGCGGCGGCAAGCGAGTGATCGGCATTCTGGGCGGCGATAGCGATGTCGGCAGCTTCATCTGCGAGCTCGTCGCCTATCACCAGGAGGGCAAGTTCCCCTTCGAACGGCTGATCAAGTATTTCGACTTCGACGACATCAATGCAGGGATCGAGGCCAGCGAAAGCGGCGAGGTGGTGAAGCCCGTGCTGCGCATCTCGGCAGAGTAGATGAAGGCCGTCACCTTTCAGGCGCTGCACCAGCCGCTCGCTTATGAAGAGGTACCCGACCCGGTACCGGGTGAAGGCGAGCTGGTGATCGAGGTGGGCCGCTGCGGCATATGCGGCAGCGACCTGCACATGACCGAGGACGCCGCCTATGGCTGCCAGCATGGCGATATACTGGGCCATGAATTCGCCGGCGAAGTCGTCGCGCTAGGAAAGGATACGCAGGGGCACAAGGTCGGCGATCTCGTATCCGTCATCCCGCTGATGAGCTGCGGTGCGTGCGAGATGTGTCGCAAGGGCGCGGTGCAATGGTGCGAGCAGTTCGGCCTGCAGGGCGGCGGCTATGCGCAATATGCGGTAACCCGTCCGCACCAGTGCGTGCCCCTTCCCTCCGACCTCACGCTTGCCGATGGCGCCATCATCGAGCCGCTCGCGGTGGCGCTCCACGGCATCAACCTCTCCGGCATGAGGACGGGCGACAGGGTGCTGGTGCTGGGTGCGGGCCCCATCGGCCTCGCGGTCGCGTTCTGGGCCAAGCGTTTTGGCGCAGGCAAGGTGGCGGTGCAGGACATCGCGACATTCCAGGAAAACCGCGCGCTCGACATGGGCGCGGACGTCTTCGTCGTCGATCCCGAGCACCCCGTCGAAAGCGCGACGCAGCGCCTTGGCGGAGAAGCCGACATCGTTTTCGAATGCGTCGGCATACCCGGCCTGATCGACCAGGCGGTGCACCAGGTTCGCCCCGATGGCACCATCGTTCTGCTCGGCCTGTGCACGAAACCCGATACGCTCAACACCTTTGCCATGCTGTCCAAGCAGGTGAAGCTCGTCACCAGCGCCTTTTTCACCGTACCCGAATACGAGGCGGCGCTGGCCGCGCTCGATGCAGGAGCCATTGCGCCTCGCCTGCTGGTGACGGAGACGATCAGCCTCGCCGATACGCCCGACGTATTCGAAAGTCTCAAGCGCCGGACCGAGCAGTGCAAGGTGTTGATCGCGCCCTGACACACCCCTAGGGCCAGCTTGCGGGCCATGTCGGTCGACCGCCAAGGAGCCCCATGGTCAAGGATATCGCGGAGCAGAAGGACAAGCGGGCGAAGCTCGTCGGCGGGTCGATAGCCGGACACCTGGTCAAGCAGACGACCCCTGCCGTAGTCGGCGTGGCGGCGATCATGTCGGTAGGCGTTATCGACGCCTATTTCATCGGCCAGCTTGGCGCCAGCGAACTGGCAGCGATCAGCTTCATCTTTCCCGTGACCACTGCCCTGCAAAGCCTTGGCGTCGGCGTGATGGTAGGCATCAACTCGGTTGTCAGCCGCGCCTTGGGTGAAGGGGACGAGGAACGCGCCCTCGCCCGGGCAAATCTTGGCCTGATGCTGGGGCTCGCGGCGGGAATAGCGCTGGGCCTGCTGCTGTTCGCGCTGCGTCAGCCGCTGTTCCAGCTGATGCAGGCCGATGCCGACGTCCTGCCGCTGATCGACCAGTACATGCGCCCCTACGCGCTAGGTTTCGTGCTGATGATGACGATGATGGGCGCCAACGGCGTGCTGCGCGGACAGGGCGCTGCGAAGAGCAACACGGCAGTGCTGGTGACCTACTCCATCGTCAACTGGATCCTCGATCCGCTGCTGATTACCGGCGCTTTCGGCATCGAGGGCTTCGGCGTCGCGGGCGCGGCCTATGCGACGATCGGCGGCTGGCTGGTCGGTATCGTCATGGCCTTCTGGCTCATCCAGCGACACGACCTGCCCCTGCGCCCTTCTGCCGTGCGGAATTGTCGCATCGGCGTGCAGCTGAAGGCGCTCACTCGCGTGGCCGGGCCCGCGGCATTCACGAACTCGATCAATCCAGCAGGCCTCGCCATCCTGACCTCCCTCCTGGCGACGGAGGGTACGGCGGCTGTTGCCGGCTTCGGCGCGGGCGGACGGTTGCAGAGCTTTGCGGTGGTGCCGTTGCTCGCACTGTCGGGCTCCATCGGGGCGATAGTGGGCCAGAACTGGGGTGCGCGCCAATATGACCGCTCGCGGCGGGCGCTGGTGCAGGCGGGGCTGTTCTGTCTCGCCTACGGGTTCGCCGCCGCGGTGCTGCTGTACAGCCTGCGCGGCTGGTTCGCGGAACTCTTCTCCGACGAAGCGCAGACGCTTGAGGCCACCTCGGCCTACCTGGCGATCTCGGTATGGGGATATGCCGGATATGGAGTGCTGATCGTGGTCAATGGCGCATTGAATGCCATCGACCGGGCGAGCCATGCTCTGGCCCTATCGCTGGCGCGCGTCCTGCTGGTGATGGTTCCCATCGCATGGCTTGCCCGCGCGACATGGGGCACACAGGCGGTGTACTTCGCCGAACTGGCGGCGAACCTGCTGGGCGGCCTGGCCGCGGCGGCAATTGCGTGGTGGGTATTGTGGAAAGTCCCCGACGACGAGCGCGCCGGGGACAATCGGCAAGCCTAGTCCAGCGGACGGCTGGAACCGAAGAACAGCGCCTGGCTGATCGCCGCGCGCACCGTGTCCTCCTGGAAGGGCTTGGTGATGAGATAGGTCGGCTCGGGCCGGTCGCCCGTCAGCAGCCGCTCCGGATAGGCGGTGATGAAGATCACCGGCACGGACTCGATGGCGAGGATATCGTCCACCGCATCGAGGCCCGAGGAGCCATCGGCCAGCTGGATATCGGCGAGCACGAGGCCCGGCGTCTTGTCGGCAACCACTTCCTGCGCCTGCGTACGCGTAGCAGCAGTGCCGCAGATCTCGTGACCCAGTGACTTCACCAGGTCTTCCAGCTGCATGGAGATAAGCGGCTCGTCCTCGATAATGAGAACGCTGGTCGCGCTCTCACGCTCGATCTCGGCCACGGCCTCCCGCACCAGGGATTCGACATCGTCCTCGTCGATATCCATGATCTGGGCCGCTTCGGCGGGGGTGAAATCCTCCACCGTGGTCAGCAAAAGGGCCTGCCGATTGACCGGGGTAATGCGCTTCAGCTGATCCTGCGCGGCAGCTTCGTGGCCGACGCCGCCAGCCGGCTGCGCGTCCTCCACTTCCATGTAGGCGCTGGACCAGACCTTGTTGAATGCCTTGTAGAGCGGCACGCGGCCACCTCGCAGACTGTCGGCCAGGTCGTCGTCGGCAAGCGCTGCTTCGAGCGTTGCCTGGACGAAAGCATCGCCAGTGGACTGCGATCCCGTGAGTGCACGGGCATAACGGCGGAGAAACGGAAGATGTGCGGCGACTTCGGCACCAATACTCATAGAAACCCTTCCCGGTAATTCGTTTCACGTGAACGCGCGCGACAGGCATGGGTTCCATCCTGTGTCCACCCATTCGTTCTACAAGCCCGAATGGCGATCCCGGACGCGCTTTGCAAATGCCCCACGAAAAAAATTTCGGATTCCGCGAACCGGTGGGAACCCCATTTCGTATGGGTCATTTAGCTTATGTCACCGCCGAGACCCCCCCTCCCGTCCAAGCGGTTGGTGATACGATCCCGTAAGGCCTCCGATCCAAGATCGGAGGCCTTTTTTTATGGGATTCGCGGATTGTGAAAGACACCGGCGCGAAATGTCGCACCGGTGCCACATTGCCAAGCAAACAGAAGAATAGACGTGGGAGTCAGCTCAGCAGGCGAGCGATCAGGCCCCGCTTGCGACCGGCAGCCAGAACCTCGACCAGCTGCTGCGGATCGTAGGGCTTTTCGAAGACCGGCCCCATCTCTGCTATCTCCGGCGGAATATCCTCAGGCGACCCTGTCGAGAAAGCGATCTTCGGCCGCTTGGGACCGATCATCGCCACCAGCTCCGCCACGGCCCACCCATCGCTCCGATCGGCCAGGTGCACGTCGAGAATGATCGCGTCGAATTGTCCACCCTTGTCTAGAGCGGTGACAGTCGCCTGCATCGTATGGCAGATGACGACGTCCTTCGCGCCGCCGTCGCGCAGCGCGTCTTCCAGCGACATGGCGAGAACGGGATCGTCCTCGACCAGCAGCACCCGGCCCAGTTTTGCGGATTTCTTCGCCGTAGTCTTGGCGGAATCAGGCTTGCTCATTTTCCTCCGGGAGGGTGCTCGTCATGTTATCGGGTATGCAACGGCAAGGTATCCCGCGCAGTTCCCCAACGCCTGCCGGAATGATCATAAGGGCTTTTCGTAAATCCTGTATTCGCGATTCACTTTCGATTCGATGGCGTCGGCGATCGCGATCATCCCCTGGTTGTCCTCCAGCACCCAGCCGACCTCGGCACGCCTTGCCCCCTGCACGCCTACGGCATAGCGGCGGATGTACTCGATCATCATGAAGGCGAGCTGGCTGGCAAGCCGGGTGTTCTGGTACTTGCGCACCACCCCCATCAGCGGCACGCGAAAATTGGCAGGGCGCGGGTTGCGCAGCCACAGCAGCAGCCGCGCCCAGTTGAAGGGGAAGAGCTTGCCATTCATGCCCTTCAGCTTCGCATTGATATCCGGCAGGCTGATCATGAAGGCGACGGGCTCTCCATCGATCTCCGCGATCATGTTCGCGCCTTCGAGGATGATGGGCTTGAGCTTCTTGGCGCCATAGGCCTTCTCGCTATCCGTGAACGGCACGAAGCCCCAGTTCTTCGACCATGCCTCGTTGAGGATGGAAAGAATGATTTCTGCCTCGCGCGCGAATTGCGACTTGTCGACGTTGCGCACCGTGATGGCGGAGTTTCGCTCGCCCGATTTGACGATCCGGTCCACGATCGCGGGGAAGCCGTCGCGGACTTCGAGATCGTAGGTGAACAGCTTCTTGGCGACCGTGTAGCCCTGCGCTTCCACCCAGCCTTCATAGTCGGCCTTGTGGTGGCCCATCATCACCATCGGGGGATGGTCATGCCCGCGCACCAGCAGGCCGGGCTCGTCCCAGATCGACAGGCTTAGCGGGCCAAGGCTGCGGGTCATTCCCTCGCCACGCAGCCATTCCTCGGCGCGGGCGAGCAGGGCCGCGGCAATCGCCTCGTCCTCGGCTTCCAGCATGCCCCAGTTGCCTGTGCCAGGACCCATGCCCTGCTCGGGCGGCTGCTTCAGCGCAAGCTCGTCGATATGGGCAGAAATGCGGCCCACCACCCTGCCACCGCGTCGAGCCAGGAAAAGCTGCATGCGCGCGTGTTCGAAGAACGGGTTCTTTCCCGGCGTCAGAAGTTCCTTCACGTCGGCGCGCAGGGGTGGCACCCAGTTTGGATCGTCCTTGTTCAGCCGGTAAGCGAGATCGATGAATGCATCGAGGTCGCTCTTGCCCGAAACGGGGACGATATCTATCTGGTCACTCACGAAGTTCGGCCTTTCGTTCATATCGCGTTCGCTGTTGATATGCATCAAGGCCCTGTCAAGCGCGCTGTAGCAAACGACGCGCGCATCGCACTTTTGGACAATTTGCCGTATAGAGCCCGCCTTATGGACGCGACGACGAACACTTCCGAGCATCAGCTTGCACCCACGCAGACGCAGCGCCGGCGAATTCATGCGCAGATTCCCGACGACAAGGCGATGCTGCGTGCCGCCGCGGAACTGACACGCGACATCAACACCGCCCGGCCCGAAATCTACTGGCCGGACATGATAATCTCGGCGCTGGTCGGGTATGGCGCGCTGGCAGGCGCGATCCTCGTGGAAAGCACCTGGCTGGCCGTCGCGCTGGGCGTGGTTTCAGTGCTGGCGCTGTACCGCGCACTGCTCTTCATTCACGAGATCACTCATCTGCACCGCGATGCGCTTCCCGGCTTTCGCACGGCATGGAACCTGCTGGTGGGCATACCCATGCTTACACCCAGCCTGATGTACGAGCAGGTACACACCCTCCATCACGCGCGTACGAAGTACGGCACGGTGGAAGATCCCGAATACATGCCGCTTGCACTGATGAAGCCGTGGAGCCTGCCGCTCTTCGTGCTGGTCGCTGCCCTAGCTCCGGTCGCCCTGATTGTGCGTTGGGGCATCCTCGCGCCACTGGGCCTGGTGATCCCGCCGCTGCGCAAGGCGGCGTGGGAGCGGTTCTCCTCGCTCTCCATCAATCCTTCCTTCCGCCGCCGCCCGCCGTCCGACAAGGAGCGCGGGTGGTTCCTGTTCCAGCAGATCGGCGCGAGCGTATGGGCGATGTTCCTAATCTCCACGCCGTTCTGGCTCGGCTGGCGCCCGCTGCTGATCGCCGCCGCGATCACCGCTGCCGTTGCCGTATTCAACCAGCTGCGCACGCTGGTGGCGCATCTTTGGGAGAACGAGGGCGAGGCGATGACGGTCACCGCTCAATATCTCGACAGCGTAAACGTGCCGAGTTTCGTTGCCGGCATCTGGGCGCCGGTGGGCCTGCGTTACCATGCGTTGCACCACCTTATCCCTTCCATGCCCTACCACTCCCTGCATGAGGCACATCGCCGCATTCACGCGCATTTGGGCACCGGATCGACCTTCGGCGAGGCGTCGCATGCAGGCATGTGGCCGCTGGTGGGCCGTATCGCGCGCAGCACGATGGGACGGCGCTGAATCTATTCCAGCACGCAAATCATCGCGCATCGCCGCTCTCGCGGGAGGCCTGCCCCGACACCGGCGTCCAGGCCAGCGGCAAGGCGCGGATGCTCGGACAGGTCCTCGAGAACGGCGAAGCCGTGGGCCTCGTAAAAGGGCGCATTCCACGCAATGTCGCGGTAGGTAAGCAAGGTCAGTGCCTTGAAACCGGCATTGGCCGCATCGACCTTCAGGGCTCGCAACAAGGTGGAGCCGATACCCCGCCGCTGGAAAGCGCGTGCAACGCTCAATTCGTGGAGGTGCAGTTCAGAGCCGACTGGCCGGGCTGCAGCGAATCCGATGATATCACCATCGCCAAGCGCGGACAGGCTTCGCCGCCGGGCGATGATCGCGCGATACTCCTCCGCAGAGCGATTTGGCAGCAGGGGGATACCCGCAAGCGAAGGCTCCTCGCGCAGCAGCTGGGACGCATCTTCCTCCACCTCGGCGAAACCTTCGGCATCCTCGGGGCGGGCAAGCCGCAGCGACCAGTCGGGCGCGATCACTCCTCGGTCCGCACCAGCACGGTCTCGCCCACGAACAGAAACAGGAAGAACGGCGCCCAGGCCGCCAGCAGCGGCGGGTAGCCGCCAAAGCTGCCCATGGCCAGCGCGGCATTGTCGACCACGAAATAGGCGAAACCCAGCGCCATTCCGATTACTGCGCGAGTGAACAGCTGGCCCGAGCGCGCAAGGCCGAAACCCGCCACCGCGCCCAGCAGTGGCATCAGCACTGCGGAGAGCGGACCCGAGATCTTGTGCCACCACTTCGCCTCGAGCTCGTCCGTACGGCGCCCGGCATCCTGCAAGGCCTCGATGCTGTCAGAGAGTTCGCCAAGGGGCATACCATCGGGGTCGACGCGGCGAAGCTCGATCTGCGCTATCTCCACGCCTTCCGCCACTACGAGGGTGTCGACCTGCTGCGTATCGGCTGTAGCGACATTGAAGACGGTTGCATCCTCCAGCCGCCAGCCAGGTCCGGCGAAGGTTGCCCGGTCGGCCGTCGCCTGGCGGATGATCATGCCGGCATCGTCGCGCTCGTAATAGCTGACCTTGCCGAGTACCGTCCCCTCTCCCCGACCGGACAGGGTAGCACCCATCAGCACGTCGTTACCGTCGTTGAAATAGACGTTCGTGCGCGTTGCCCGATCCTCCGGGATGGCCGCATATTCCACCGCCTCCCATGCCTTCAGCGTGCCGGTTGCGCGAGTGACGATACGCTCGTTGAAGACGAAGGAGATAGCGGCAACGATCATCCCGATCAGCAACAATGGCGCCAGGATCTGGTGCGCGGAGAGGCCCGCCGCTTTCATCGCCGTAACTTCCGAATTCTGGTTCAGCGTCATGAGTGTGATGATCGTCGCCAGCAGCACCGAATAAGGCAGGAAGCGGGCTATCAGCTGCGGCGTGCGCAGCGAGACATAGAGCCACAACTCGGCATTTCCGTTCCCCTCGACCGAGAGGATGTCGCCGGTCTTGCCGAGCAGGTCCAGCGCCATCAGGACAAGCACCAGCACGCCGAGCCAGGACACGATGGCGATGGTGAATTTCTTCGCGAGATAGGTTGTCAGCGTGTGCGAGGGGAAGAAATCAAACAGCACCGGGCACTACCCCCTGCTCGCGCAATTCCTGCTCCTGCTGTTCGTGAAGGTCCTCCTCCGGCACGAGGCCGCGCAGCTTGTCGCGTCCGATCAGCTTTTTCAGCGAGCGGGTGACCTTGGCGTAGAACGTCTCGAGGAAGCCGATGGCCTGCCCGCCGGGCACGAAGGCGACCTGATAGTACATCCATATGATGAGGCCACCAAGGACAGCGAAAGGGCCCCATAGTGCGAGGAAAGGATCGATCCGCCCGATCTCGGCCACTTCGGAGCCGTACTGGTTCACCTTGTGATAGGCGACGACGATGATGATCGAGAGGAACACGCCCAGCGCCGAGGTGCTGCGCTTGGGCGGGATTGCCAGCGCCACGGCCAGCAGCGGCAGGAGCAGCATCATCACCACTTCCACCATGCGGTAGTTGAAATTGGCCTGGCTGGCGACGCGCTCTTCCGACGTGCTTTCAGGATCCCAGCCGATTTCGAGCAATTCGGGCAGGATATATTCGCGCTCGTCCTCGCCGCGGTCGCGGAACTGTTCGATGGCGGGCAGGTCTATCGGCAAATCGTGCTGGCTGAAGCTGAGGACGCGCGGCGTGCCGTCGGCGACATCATGCACGATCACTCCGTCGACCAGCCGCAGGATGATGGTGTTGCGGTCTTCCCGGTTGGCGAGGAAGCGCCCTTCCCGCGCGGAGATGGAGAGGACCTGTCCTCCGGAGTCAGCGACGCGGGCGAAGATGCCCATAAGCTGGCGCCCGTCATCCTCGCTCTCCTCGATGCGCAGGGCCATGCGGTCCTCGATCGTGTTGAACTCGCCGACCTTGATCGAGGCGCCAAGAGCGCCCGAACGCAGCTCGAACTCCATTTCCTCGTAGGCAAAGCGCGCCTGCGGCTGAATGAAGCCGACGATGGCGAAGTTCAGCGCCGCCATGGCCAGCGTGATGAGATAGGGGACGCGCAACAGGCGTGTATAGCTCCAGCCCACGGCGCGCATCACGTCAAGCTCGCTGGAGATCGCCAGCTTGCGGAAAGCGAAAAGAATGCCGAGCATCACGCCAAGCGGAATGGCGAGGCCTGCATATTCGGGCACGAGGTTCACCAGCATCTCGAAGACGATGCCGATCGGCCCGCCCTCGACGCTGACGAAATCGAACAGCCGCAGCATCTTTTCCAGCAGCAGCAGGCTGGCCGCGAGCAGGAACACGCCGATCATCGGCACGATCACGAGCCGGAAGATGTAGCGGTCTGTGGCGGTGATGAAGCGGGACACGTAACCGTTGGCGCTGGGGGTTTGGAGGGTTCCCGCGCGCCTTAGCGGCAAATCACGGCGCGGTCATGCTTTCAATTGTCTCAGGCTTTTTCCAGGGTGCATTGCAGCGGATGCTGGTTCTCCCGGGCGAAATCCATCACCTGGTTCACCTTCGTTTCCGCCACCTCGTAAGGAAAGATGCCGCAAACGCCCACGCCGCGCTGATGGACATGCAGCATGACGCGGGTCGCCTGCTCCAGATCCATGCGGAAGAAGCGCTTCAGCACCATCACGACGAATTCCATCGGCGTGTAGTCGTCGTTCAGCATCAGGACCTTGTACTGGCTGGGCTTCTTGGGCTTGGCGCGGGTCTTGGTGGCGACGCCGATCTGGCCGTCGCTGCCGGTGTCGCCATCGCCATCGCCCGCATCGTCGTTACCGGCGGCGGTAGCCGTAAAGGCACGGTGAAGCGCCCAGTCGGGGGCTTGGTCGAGAGTATCGGCAATGGTCATTTCGAAGCGCAGATATCGTATCGAACACGTTCGCTGCAAGACCGGCTTTGGTCAATATTATCGCGCGATGCGATGGCGCGCGGCTGCGGCGGGACGGACCACAGACACAAATCGGGCCGGACAGCGCTGCTGCCCGGCCCGAGTGTCGGTCGCCCTTGGGAGAGGAGAGATGGGCGACCGGAGGAGCTTTTACAGTCGTTCAGGCGACTTCGACCTTCGACATCTTCTCGACCGCCACGTTCACGCGAGCGGACAGCGGAGCCATCACGTCATTCGCCATCTTCATGGTGGCGTCGGTGGTCTTCGAGGACATCGCGACCATCGCGTCGAAATTGCGGCGCATGATCTTGCCCTGCAGCTGGAACAGCTCGGTCGGGCTCTTGATGCTGGCCATGTCCTTCATGTCGGCGGTGGCGGTCTCGTAAACCGTCTTCACCTCGTCGGCCATCGTCTGGCCCATGCCCTGCATGCTTTCGGCGAACACCTTGCCGGTCTCGACGAAGGCTTCGACATTGCCCTTGGCGAAGTCGGTCATCTCGGTCATCGCTTCGGTGCTCTTGTCGAAAGCGGCCTGGGTGCGGGCCTGCATGTCGCCGACTGCCTGGTTCATGGAGTCGGTCATCTGGGACGTGTAATCGAAGTTGCTGGTTGCCATGATCTTTTCCTTGAGCTGGGTAACTGAGGGTTGGTTATCGTCCGCCTCGACGATCGCGGCGACCGGCGCCTTGGCGGCAGGCTTCGGAGTCGGCTTCCGGGCAGCAGTCTTCTTGCGGGCCGGTGCGGCCTTCTTCTGCGCTGTCGCGGCAGCTTTCTTCGCAGGCGCGGTCTTGGAGGCCGTGGCCTTCTTCGGCGTCGCTTCCCTGGCGGTCGCTTCCTTCGCAGGCGCTGCCGGCTTCTCGGCCGCATTCGCCTTCGTGGAACTGGTTTCTTTCGCCGTTTCGGCGTCGTTTTTCTCGGGCTCGGCCATGATACCTCGCTTGCTGATTGCCTGATGCGGGGCCGCGAGTGATCCGCAGCCTCTTGTTGCAGTGCACAATCTAGTATTCTGCAGGTGCGAAGTCAAGCTTTTGTTGCAGTGCACAATAGACAGCTTGCAGCACTGCTATGGCGGTTCGTCGCTAGCGCATTTTCACGTAGCGGCCGGGGGCATCCTCGATGGCAGGGTTGCCGCGACCGCCCGGTTTCCGCCGGCCCGTGGCCTTCACCTCGCTGTCGCCAAGGGAGCCGAGCCATTCGCGCCAGTCGGGCCACCAGCTGCCCTTGTGTTCTTTCGCGCCGTCAATGAATTCCTCGAGGGTCTCGAACTCGCCTTCATTGGTCCAGTACTGGTACTTTTGGGCTTCGGGCGGATTCACCACCCCGGCGATATGGCCCGATCCGGCGAGCACGAAGCGGTTCTTGCCGGAGAAATGCTTCAGCGCCTCGAACACGCTTTCGGCCGGCGCGATATGATCCTCTCGCCCGGCCTGAATGTAGGTAGGGGTCTTGATCAGGCGCAAATCGATACTGGTGCCGTCCGCCGACAACGCATCGGGGACGACCAGCAGATTGTCGCGGTAGAGATCGCGCAGGTAGGCCGCGTGCCATTTGGCGGGGAGATTGGTGACGTCCCCGTTCCAGAAAAGGAGATCGAAGGCCGGATAGTCTTCCCCAAGAAGGTAGTGGTTGACCACGTAGTTCCAGATGAGATCGCTGCCGCGCAGCATGTTGAACGTGGCGGCCAGGTATCGCCCGTCGAGATAGCCGCCCTCGCTCGCCTTGCGGATGAATTCCAGCTTCCCCTCGTCGACGAACAGCTTGAGATCGCCGGCATGTTCGAAATCGACCTGGGCTGTAAAGAAGGTGGCGCTCTTCACCTTGTCGGCTTCGCCGCGCCGCGCCAGCACCGCCAGCGTCGCGGCGAGTGTCGTTCCCGCCACGCAATAGCCGATCGTGTGGACCGAGGGTACTTTCAGCCTGTCGCGAACCACGTCGATCGCCTCGGTCTGGGCACGGATGTAGTGGTCCCACTCGATATGGGCGAGGCTTTCGTCGGCGGAGCGCCAGCTGACGAGCAGCACCGAGATCCCCTGCTCTACTGCCCAGCGCACGAAACTCTTTTTGGGCTGGAGATCGAGGATGTAGAAGCGGTTGATCCAGGGAGGAAAGATCAGCAGCGGGGTTTCCATCACCGTCTCGGTGGTGGGGGTGTAGTGGATGAGCTGGAACAGCTCTGTCTCGTAGATCACCTTGCCCGGTGTCGTCGCGATGTTCTCTCCCAGCGTGAACTTGCTGGTGTCGGTATGGGTGAGCTGCCCGCGTTCAAGGTCGTGGGTCAGCCGGTCCAGCCCGCGCACCAGGTTCTCGCCCTGGGTTTCCATCGTGCGCTCCAGCACCACCGGGTTCATCATCGGAAAATTGGCCGGGCTCATCGCATCGAGCACGCCGCGCGTCGCGAAGCGCAGGTTCTCGCGGTCGCTCCCGGACAGGCCTTCCGCCGTGTCTATGCTTTCCGCGATGCGTTTGGCGAACAGCAGGTAGGTCTGGTGGATCAGCGCGAAGACCGGTTGCTCGCGCCAAGCGGGATCGGCGAAGCGGCGATCGTGGAATGGCAGGTCCGGCGCATCCTCGCCTTCTTCCGCGGTATATTGCGCCAGCACGTCCTGCCACAGCTTGATGCCGTCTTCCCATAGCTGCTTCTGTCCATTGTAATCGAGCACCGGATTGGCGGCGGACCAGTTGCGCATCGCCTCCATCCAGCTTGCCGGATCGGAGAGCAGCGGCGCCGGGCGTTCTTCCTTGGGCAAATAGAATTGCAGCCAGGTCTCCTGAAACTCCATCATCGCCTTGCCCAGCGCGTCGATCGTCTCGTTGTCCGGCAGCGAATCGACCGCTTTTGGAGCGAAAGTCTGCATCATCTGGCGGGCGGCCTCGCCCTGCATGCGCAGCATTTCGGTAAAGATGTCGGCGGGGTCCTCTCCCCCCGTTTTCCTGTTTGTCATGGCGGCCCTTATACTTGGGAATGTGACAATTGGGAGCCTGCTGCAACCTGAACCGACCTGCTGCGTTGCACTGGCCACGCCTTTGCGTCAGAGAGGCGCCACACACACGCGAAGCCCTGAGAGAAGGAAATAATGGACCAGCAATTCTACCGCATGAAGCGCCTGCCGCCCTATGTCATCGCCGAAGTCAACGCGATGCGGGCCGCCGCGCGGGCGGAGGGGCGCGACATTATCGACCTTGGCATGGGCAATCCCGACCTGCCCCCGCCCGATCACGTGGTGGAGAAATTGTGCGAAGTGGCCAGGAAGCCCGATGCACACGGCTACTCGCAGTCGCGCGGCATTCCCGGACTGCGCAAGGCCCAGGCCAATTATTACCAGAACCGCTTCGGCGTCGACATCAACCCGGAAACCGAGGTCGTGGTCACGCTGGGATCGAAGGAAGGGCTTGCCAGCCTCGCCATGGCGATCACCGCGCCGGGTGATACGATCCTTGCGCCCAACCCCTCCTACCCGATCCATACTTTCGGCTTCATCATCGCGGGCGCCTCCATCCGCTCGGTGCCGACCACGCCCGACGCGCGCTATTGGGAAGAGCTGGAAGCGGCGATGAACTTCACCGTGCCGCGTCCCACAATCCTGGTGGTGAACTATCCCAGCAACCCGACTGCCGAGGTGGTCGACCTCGCCTTTTACGAGCAGCTCGTCGACTGGGCCCGCTTTCACAAGGTGTGGGTGCTGTCCGACCTTGCCTATTCCGAGCTTTACTACGACGGCAAACCCACTCCTAGCATCCTGCAAGCCAAGGGCGCGAAGGATGTGGCAGTGGAGTTCACCAGCCTTTCCAAGACCTATTCCATGGCGGGCTGGCGCATGGGCTTTGCCGTGGGCAATCCCACGCTGATCTCTGCCCTCACGCGTGTGAAAAGCTATATCGACTATGGCGCCTTCACGCCCATCCAGGCCGCCGCCGTCGCAGCGCTGAACGGTCCGCAGGACATCGTCGCCAAGAACCGCGAGCTCTATCACAAGCGGCGTGACGTGATGGTGGAGGCCTTCGGCCGTGCCGGGTGGGAAATCCCGCCGCCGCCCGCCAGCATGTTCGCCTGGGCTCCGCTGCCAGAACCGCTGAAGGACATGGGCAGCCTGGAGTTTTCCAAGCAGCTCCTCACCAAGGCCGAAGTCGCAGTGGCTCCGGGCGTGGGCTACGGCGAGGATGGCGAGGGCTATGTCCGCATCGCCATGGTGGAGAACGAGCAGCGGCTCCGCCAGGCCGGGCGCAACATCAAGCGCTACCTGCAGGACATGGGCGTGGAAGTTCCCGGCAAGTGACGGCTTGCCGGGGCTCCCGGTCTCGCTGATTCAGGCAGGCGAATACAGGGGCTGGCGCGCAGGGGTTTTGCGGTTTAGGCTCTCCCGGACAAAATCAACCGGGTAGAGGATCAGCGACTATGGCGTCATCGCCAGGAACAGCCGGCGGCAGAACGCTGGACGTAGCGCAATTCCTGCACGAGCGCGGCTTCAACCGCTATCACGCCTACCTGCTGATGCTGTGCAGCTTCGTCACCTTCTTCGACGGGCAAGACTTCACGGCCCTGCCCTATGCCCTCCCCTACATCCGCGACGAATGGGGGATCGACGATACCACGACCGGGCTCATCACCTCCGCCGCTTTCCTTGGCCAGATGATAGGCTCGCTGTTCGGCGCCTATCTGGGCGACGTGTTCGGTCGGCGGCCCGTCATCATCACCTGCACCATCGGCAGCGCGGTTCTGACAAGTCTCGTGGGTTTTGCCAGCACTCCGGAAATGCTGATCGCCCTGCGCTTCATTTCGGGCTTCGCCATCGGCGGGCTTCTCGCCCCGGTCTGGGCGCTCAGTATCGAGAGCATGCCCAAGGCCATGCGCTCTACCTCGGTTACCATCATCATGCTGGGCTTCAGTTTCGGAGCATCGTCCGCCGCACCCATTGCCAACTGGACGGCGCCGGTGCTGGGCTGGCAGGGCATCTTCTGGGTCTGCGGCGCGATGACCGGGGTTTTCGCGCTCGTCCTGCTTTTCACTTTGCCCGAAAGCGCGCGCTGGCTGGCCGCGAAGGAAAAGTCGCCGCGCCGCATCGCGGAAACACTTTCCCGCTTCGACCGGAAGGCGGACCTTTCAGGCTATACCCACTTCACCCTCAGCGACGAGCGCAAGGCGACCACCAGCGAGAACCCCTTCGCCAAGTTCCGCGAGCTGTTCGTCGGAGCCCTTGCCTTCGTCACCCCGCTGATCTGGGGAGCCTACTTCTTCTCCAGCATCGCGATCTACCTGAAGAATGCCTATGGGGTGATCTTCATGGAAAACCTTGGCCTGGCGCGAACCGATGCGGCGTGGCTCTCGGCAGCCAGCGGCATGGCGGGGGCGATTGCCGGGGTGGCGCTGCTCGCTTTGACCGAGCGGCGCGGGCCGGGCTGGATCGCGCTCGCCCCACTGATCGGCATTCCCATCGTGCTGCTGGTGGGCTTCGGCTATGTCGCGGGCGGGACGGAGCTGGCTGCCACGCTGCTGATCGGCGCGATCTTCGTGGGAGCAGGCCATGCGGCGGTAATCTCCATCACCAGTATCTACTACCCCAGCGCGGTGCGCAGCTTCGGTGGGGGCTGGGCCAGCTTCATGGCCAAGTTCGGCGCGGTGGCCGCGCCCATGATCGGCTCCATGGCAGGCTTCCTGCAGGGGGCAAGTGGTGCGCGCGAAGGCTATGTCTTCACCGCCATGTGCCTTGCCGGGATCGTCGTGTGCATCACCGCCCTCGCCCATTTCGCCAAGCGCCTGCCGCAGAGCCAGGAAAACGCTCCACCGGCAGACGACAGGTCCGCCGAAGCAAAACCATCCGCCCAACCCGCTGAATAGGAGCCTCGAATGGCCAAGCTGCGCTCGCTCGCCGCGAACAATCCCGGTCGCCGTGCCAACTGGAAGGCGCTTGGCCTCTCGCAGGAGGACATGGAAAAGCCCAAGATCGCAGTGGTGAATTCCTCCAGCGAACTGGCGATCTGCTACGCCCATCTCGATGGCATCGCGAAGATGGTGAAGGAGGAGATCCGCGCGGCAGGCGGTGTGCCCTTCGAGGTGCGCACGGCCGCTCCGTCGGATTTCATCACCGGTGCGAACAGGTCGGGCAGCTATATCCTGGCAGGGCGCGACATCATTGCCAACGATATCGAGGTGCAGGTGGAAGCCGCGCTGCTCGACGGCATGATCTGCCTCACCAGCTGCGACAAGACGCCGCCGGGGCACCTGATGGCGGCGGCGCGGCTCAACATTCCCACCATCCTCGTGATCGGCGGCTACCAGCAGGCTGGCGAGATCGACGGCGAACCGGTGGACGTGGAGGATGTCTGGTCCGGGCAGGTCGGCGCGATCTTCGGCAAGGAGCCCAAGTTCCCCATCCCCGACATGGCCGAGAACGCCATCATGGGTCCGGGCGTATGCGCGGGCATGGCAACGGCCAACACCATGCATTCGGTAGTGGAGGCGCTCGGCATGTGCCTGCCGGGCCATGCGCCGGTGCGCGCCAACAGTCCGAAGATGCAGGAAAATGCCCGCGCCGCCGGGCGGCGCATCGTGGAAATGGTGCACGAACAGCTCCTGCCGCGCCAGATCCTGACGCCAGAGGCCTTCCGCAACGCCGTCGCCACGCTGCTGGCCGTGGGCGGCTCGATCAACGCCATCAAGCACATGCAGGCCACCTCCATCGAGGCTGAGAACGGCGTCGACATCTTCGCCCTGATGGAGGAATTCAGCGACGTTCCCCTGCTCTCCCCCGTGCGCCCTACCGGCGCGGTGCGGATCGAGCAGTTCGAGGATGCGGGCGGCGCGCAGGCCGTGCTCAAGCGGCTGGAGGGAAGGATCAGCCCCGACGCGCTCACCTGTACTGGCAAGACGCTGGCCGAGAATCTCGCGGGATACGAGATACCCGGTCCGGATGTGATCCAGCCGCTCGATGCGGCTTTCAGCGATGGCCCCACCATCGCCATCCTCTCGGGCACCCTCGCCGATACCGCGGTGGTACGCCTCGGCATCCGCGACGGCTCGCGTCCGGAGGAATTCACCGGCACCGCCCGCGTGTTCGAGGATACGCAAAGCTGCATGGCCGCCATCGAGGCGGGAGAGATCAAGGAAGGCGACGTCGTCATAGCCCGCAACCAGGGCCTGCGCGGCGGGCCAGCCATGGGCGGCGGAGCATCGCTAATTCTCTTCGCGCTCGATGCAGCGGGCCTTGCGAAGACGACCGCCTTCGTCACCGACGGCCAGTTATCGGGCCTTTGCCTGAAAGGCCTGACCGTCGCGGAAGTCTCACCCGAAGCAGCCGAGGACGGCGCACCGATCGGCTTGGTCCGGGATGGCGACACCGTGCGCGTCTCGGTGAAGAACCGCAGCCTCGATCTGGACGTGCCCGCCGAGGAACTGGCAGGACGCAGCGGACCGGGCCTGCGCGTCGAGGCGACGGGCTATCTTGCAAACTTCCGCGATGCCGTTCGCCCCATGCGCACCGGCGGCGTGCTGGTGCCGGAAAAGAAGTAGCCGCTTAGCCCTTCACCAGCGCCACATAGCGGTCGAGCACGGTTTCATGCAGCGGCACTTCGAAGGCGATGCCTGCGCGCTCGTCCTCGGCCCACACCAGCGTTGCGGGTTGCGGCTCCAGCCCTGGCAGTGTGGCGAGGATGCGCTCTCCCGGCTGGGCTGACCAGCCGTGATATTCCACCATCGTCCCGCCGGCGGAGATGTCGAGCACCTTCATCTCGGCCGTGCGTCCGGAACGCGCACGGCACTTCATCCGCACCCACTCGCGGCGATCCTTCATGTCAGTGACCATGGGTGAAAAGCCTTCATCCGGTTGAAAGCCGAACCCTAGCCGCAAGATGTTTAACAGCCCTTCAAGGCGCTGCCTAAGAAGCGATTTACCAATCGCTTGCATAGGTTGGCCTCGCTATTGCGCCGGAACCGTCTCGGCCCGGCGAACCGCTGCAACGGCCTCGTCATCATGCAGATGCGCGCCCTGCTCGCGCAGCACCTTGCGGATGGCATCGACATCAACCTCGCGCGGCTGCACGCCCTGGTCCGCCGCCAACGCGGCGCCCACGCCCGCTGCTTGTCCGGTGAGCCAGCATTGCGGGATCTCGCGCATGAAACCGTGGGAATTGGCATCGCAGCTGATGTGCCGACCTCCCACCAGCAGGCCATCCAGCGCGCGTGGCACCAGAGATCCGTAGCCGACCGAGACAACCGGGAATTTGGGGCTAAGCGAAGGCGAAACACCGATCTCGTCGGATAGCGGGTCGGACTCCGCCCAGTGGCTGCGCAATACCTTGCCGACACCTGCCAGCCGCCGCGTGTGGCGCACGCCAAGTTGGCTGGCGCTCTGCAGGCTGTAGACATTCTCAAATCCGGGAGCATGGCGGCGGAAAAACTGGGAGTGCCCTTCCATCAAGCGGTGGCTGCGGATTTCCACCTCGGTCTGGTCGTCGACATCCAGCGCGGAGAGTCCACTCTGCCGGGGACCGAGGAACAGCGCGATATCGGGCCGCCAACTGACGTATGGCGTCTGGAAATAGCCCAGCTCCTCGCGCCCGCGTTCCATGAATGCACGAAGCTCGTCCGGATGGTGGACTTTCCAGTCGATCCAGCGATCCATGTCCACCCCGCCCAGCACCCAGCCGGTATTCATAGAGTGGTGGACGTCGCCTTCCTCGATATCGTCTTCATATTCGGCGCCTGCACGGGCGAACATGTCGCCATCGCCGGTGGTGTCGATCACCACCTTCGCCATCAGCGCATTGCGGCCCATCTTGCTCTCGAACACCGCGCCTTTCGCGGCGCCGTCCTCCACTAGCGGGCGCGCAGCCCAGGCGTGGAAAACGATGCGCACGCCCGCCTCCAGCAGCATTTCCTGATTGTTGAGTTTCATCCGCTCCGGATCGAGCGTGGGAGCCCATTGCACGATGCCATGAAAGGCCGTGGTGCGCTGGCCCCAGTAGCCGGCCTTCACCGGATCGTCGCTGCCCCAATCCGCGCGCGGCGGCCCGGCAACCCCCTCGGGCGGCATGCGGTCGATGAAATGGCGGGCATAGCCCTGGATTACGTGGTTGCCTTGCCAGTCGGTCATGCGGTCGATCCACATGACAAGGCCGCCGGTGGAAAGCCCGCCAAGGCAATTGTAGCGCTCCAGCAGGCACACATCCGCGCCTGCTTGCGCCGCCGCCCAGGCCGCCGCACATCCAGCAGGACCGCCACCGATCACGGCGACGTCGCACTTGTGGTAGATGTCGATATCGCGCGCATCCTCGCGCACCGTGCCCGTGCCATTGGGCGGGGGCAGGTTGCGGCTGTCGCTGGAAAACACGTCGGAGCCAAGGAAGCGCTCTTCCTTGTGACCCTCGATCCGCTGCATTGTCGGCTTGTCGTTCGCCACGCGCTGTTCTCCCGCGAAACACGTTATCGTGGCCAGATGCCTACATCATCATCGTTGACTTCGTCCAGACTGACACCGCAGGAGCCGACCGCCTCCTGCACCGTGCGGTGGAACTGGCACACGCTGCGGTCGAGCGACTTCAGCTTCTCCACCACAGGCTGGTGAGCGGCGGCGAAATGCAGTTGCATTTCGGCGAGCTCGAATCGCTCGGCCAGCCGCCGGAGCATCGCGCAGCCGCTGGCATCCACGCCGTTCACCGCGCGCATGTCGAGCACCACGCATTCGACATTGTCGTGGCGGTTAATCAGCTTGAATATCTGCTCCTCCACGAACTCCGCATTGCCGAAATAGATTGAACGGTCGATACGGATGCCGAGCACCGGCAGGGTGATGATCTCGACGTCATCCCGGTCGACCGAACGGAACGACGCACCGCCGTCGTCGCTGCCAATACGCGTGACGCGGGGCACCGAAGAGAACCACATGAAATGCGCGACGCTAAGCCCCGCGCCGATCGCCAATCCCAGCCGCACGCCCAGCACCAGCGTGGCCAGGAAGGCCGCTACTACGATATAGCCTTCCAACCGATCATGCCCCCAGATCGACTTGATTTCCTTGGGCTTGATCAGGCCAAAGACCGCGCTGATCACAAGCGCCGCAAGGGCAGTGCGCGGCAGGTAGGCGAGCAGGGGCGCGAGGAACAGCAGCGTCGCGAGCACCACCAGCGCGCCTACCACCGAAGCGAGCGGGGAGCGTGCTCCGCTCTCTTCCACCAGCGCCGAGCGACTCAGACTTGCGCCCACCGCATAGCCACCGCTGAGGGCAGCAACGATATTGCCCGCGCCCAGTGCCACCGCCTCGCGGCTGGTATCGAGGCCGCTGCGATCGGTGCCTGCCAGCGACTTGGCAACCGCGGTAGCGGTTACGAAAACGATGATTGCCACCGCCGCCGCGCTCGGCAGAACGGCGATCCACAGGTCGATGGACCCGAATTGCGGCAGTTTGGGCAATTGCGGCTGCACCGCTTCTACCGTGGGCACCGTGCCGTTGTAGCTCGCTGCAGCAAGCGCGGCCCCCACGATGATGAGCAGTGGGAACGACTTCGCCACCGCCTGACGCCAGGGGGGATGCAGCCCGGCCTTCCACAGGAGTGGTGCTGCAAAGCGGTGAACAACCAGCAGGGCAACCAGCGCGCTTCCACCAATCACGGCGGTGGGCATACTCGTATCGGGCAACGCGCTCCACAGCAGGCCAAGGGCGGTGGGAAGGTCGCCGGCCCGCTCGGTATCGAGGCCGAGCAGAGGTGGTAGCTGGCTCGCCGCGATCAGGAAGGCGGCAGCGGCAGTGAAGCCAAGCATGGCGGGCTCGCTCACGAAATTCACCAGCCGCCCCAGCCCGATTGCGCCGACCACCAGCAGGATCAATCCCGCCTCGATCGCGATGATGGCAACGGTGGACATGGGATCGCCACCCGCAGCGCCGCTGGCCTCGGCAACGATCAGCGAGACGAGCGCCACAGGGCCGACGGAGACGTAGGGACTGGTCCCAAACACCGCGTAGAGCAACGGCGGCGTCATCGCGGCGTAGAGGCCCATCTGCGGCGGCAGGCCGGCAAGCTGGGCATAGGCCATGGCCTGCGGCACCAGCAGAATGGAGAGAATGACGCCCGCTATGCCGTCCTTCAACAGGTCTTTCCCGCCGATTGAGGTGAGCCAGCCGAACCGGGGAACGAGTGCCTTGCCTGCCATGAACTCCCTCTTGCCACAGGCGCGTGCCGCCCGGTCACAACGCTCCCAACGCAGGGACGAGGCAGAAGGCTCCGGCAAAGGATGCAATGCGGCTGAAGAAACCATTGCACAAGCGGCCAACAGCAGCTAGTTGCCCGCCCTTCCGGCCCGATGGCGGAGTGGTTACGCAGAGGACTGCAAATCCTTGCACGCCGGTTCGATTCCGGCTCGGGCCTCCACTACCCTTGAACTTGCCCGTTGCCGAGCGGCATGGGGAATATTAAGGGCGGTGTCGGAATGCCGCTTTAGCTCAGTTGGTAGAGCACATCATTCGTAATGATGGGGTCACAGGTTCGAGTCCTGTAAGCGGCACCATTTCCGGTCAACGATGGGCGCCCTACCCTTCCATTTGGCGACCGACGCAGCGCCGTGCGCCAGTGCGTCAGCCAGCCCAGCGATCTCCGACCTTCGAGCCGATGCCAAACTTTTTCGATAACGGCACGAGCGTTCTGCTGGCGTAAATCGTCCCTGTGACCTTCAGCTGTCTGCGAACAATCACCTAAAGGGGATGCCGCGATGCGAGGCGGACCTCGTTCAAGCTGGATCCCCTACTCCGCGGCAAGAGCTAATGACAGTTCCCCGCGAACAATGGCGGCACCAGCGCTGAGCGCGGCGAGCTTGCGGCGGGCCAAATCCCGCGGAAGCGGTGCCATGCCGCAATTGGTGCACGGATAGAGCTTTTCCGCTTCCACGAATTGCAGAGCTTTCCTCAGGGTGGAGGCTACCTCTTCAGGCGTTTCAATGGCAGAACTTGCCACATCGATCGCACCGATCATCACCTTCTTACCGCGCAGGAGTTCGATCAGTTCGAGCGGTACGTGCGAGTTGTGGCATTCAAGCGATACCATATCGATCCCGGAGGCCATGAGCCTGGGGAAAGTATGCTCGTACTCGCGCCACTGTGAGCCGAGCGTCTTCTTCCAGTCGGTATTGGCCTTGATGCCATAACCGTAGCAGATGTGGACCGCGGTTTCACACTTCAGTCCTTCGATTGCCCTTTCGAGCGCAGCGATGCCCCAGTCGTTCACTTCGTCGAAGAACACGTTGAATGCCGGTTCGTCGAACTGAACGATATCGACTCCGGCAGCTTCAAGCTCGCGGGCTTCCCGATTGAGGATGGCGGCGAACTCCCAAGCGAGTTTCTCCCGGCTTTTGTAATGGGCATCGTATAGCGTATCGACCATCGTCATCGGACCGGGCAGTGCCCATTTGATCGGCTTTTCGGTCTGCGCCCGCAGAAACCTTGCATCCTCGACGAACACCGGTGTTTCGCGCGACACCGGGCCCACGACTGTAGGCACGCTTGCGTCATAGCGATTGCGGATCTTCACCGTCTCACGCTGTGCGAAATCGACACCGTCGAGATGTTCGATAAAGGTGGTGACGAAGTGTTGGCGGGTCTGCTCGCCATCGCTGACAATATCGATGCCCGCCCGGTCCTGTTCGGCCAGCGTCACGCGAAGCGCGTCCTGCCGACCGGCGACCAGTTCCTCTCCCTGCAGCTTCCAGGGTGACCAGAGTTGTTCCGGCGCGGCCAGCCAGGACGGCTTGGGCAGGCTTCCGGCTGTCGAAGTCGGCAGCAGTCTTGTCATGGCTATCATCCTCGAGCGATGAAGGGTGTCAGGCAGCGTCTTTCGCCGACCATTCAAGCAGCCTTGCATGGTGGTGCTTGATGAAATGCTTTTCGGCAAACCTGCCTTGCTCAACAGCCAGTCGGTTGCGTTCCTCACGATCGTAGACGATCCGAGTAAGCGAATGGTCCGGGTTCTCGAGACTGGGTTGGTAGGCTTCGCCCGCAGCGGAGTTGGCGTTGTAGATTTCGGGCCGATAGATCTTCTGGAACGTTTCCATGGTCGCGATCGTGCCGATCAGTTCGAGATTGGTGTAATCATTGAGAATGTCGCCGCGGAAATAGAACGCCAGCGGCGCGACACTGTCTGAAGGCATGAAGTAACGGACCTGCAGCCCCATCTTGGCGAAATACTGCTCGGTAAGAGAGGTCTTGTCCGGGCGATACTCGTAACCCAGGACCGGATGACGGTTCGCGATCCGCCGATAGATGGTGTTATGCGAGACGCTGAGGCAGATGACCGGCTGCGTGCGGAAATGTGCGCTGTAGGCGCTGGAGGATACGAAGGTCTTGAAGACCTTGCCGTGCAGTTCCCCGAAGTCATCCGGTATGCTGAACCCGGCACGATCCTCGTTGTACGCCGGCAGCACCACGCTGAAGTCGTAGTCACGCACGTATGAAGAGAAGTTGTTGCCTACGATGCCTTCAAGCCGGGTCCCGGTGGGCCGGTCAAGAATCGTCACCTGCAGCATTTCGATGGCCGGGAACGCTTGGCCAGTGCCATCCATATCCAGGTCGACCGAGATGATATCCAGTTCGATCCCGTAACGGTCGAACCCCGGATTGTCCCATGGAACGAGAGCGTTGAACCGGTTGTCGATCATCTGCAGCGCGCTGCGCAGGTTCTGCTTTCGGTTTGGTCCTCTCGCGAGGTTCGCGAAATTGGTTGTGAGCCGAGAATTGTCGGCTGGCGTGTAGTCCTCGTCGAAGCGAGTGCTCCTTATCTTGAATGTTAAGGCGCGGGTCATCGCAGTTTGATCTCCAGCTTTACAGGACCGGACCTCGAACCTGTGCAACGACAGGGCCGGTGAGGCTCGCCTTATGCCGAAGGCTCAGTATGAGAGAAAATGATCATTTATCAGGAAAGCATGACTTTCTGTCATGCAATCTCCGCGTAAACCTTTCGCCACTTGGTCGCCACGCCGGCATCCCCCGCTTGCGTACGGCGCATGGCAATGGTCGCAGGGAAATCTGAGGTTGTGGCCCTACAGTTCGACGCTTTTCGCCAGAACGATGAAGCCATCGAGATAGCTCGCGGTCTCGCCTGAGCGATGGCCGAGGTAGATCGATTTCGCGATGCCTCTTCCCAGCTTCACACCCTTTACCCCCTTCGCCCCGCGCAGGAGCCAGTCGGGCGTGGCACTGACGGCCCGGCCGGAGGCTACCAGCTTCAGCATGAGGTCTGTCGTTTCCACAGTGCGGTGACGGTGCGGCAATACATGGGCCGGGACGAGGAAGCCGGTGTATATATCGAGCCTCTCGCGAGCGACAGGATAGGTAACCAGTACCTCATCGGCCAGGTTCTCAGGCTGGACCTGAGACTTCTTCGCCAGCGGATGAGTTTCGGAGACCGCCAGGACAAGCTCGTAATCGAAAACCGGCGTATATTCGATGCCCGCCTGCTCTACCGGATCCGGCGTTACGAGAATATCAATCTCATGACCCTGAAGCGCGGCTAGCCCGCCAAACTGGAAGGCCGTCGTCACATCCAGTTCGACATCGGGCCATTCGGCCAGGAACGGGTCCACGACCCGCATTAGCCAATCCTGGCAGGGGTGGCATTCCATTCCCACCCGGATCGCGCCGCGGCGTCCGCGCGCATAGTCCTCCAGCACATTCGCGCCGTGCTCTAGCTGCGGCAATACCCGCATTGCCAGTTCGAGAAGATACCGTCCTGCCAACGTCAGGCGCAGCTTGTGCCCCTCGCGCTCCCACAGTTTGACACCGTGGCGATCTTCAAATCTGCGGATCGCGTGACTGACCGCCGATTGGGTCAGGTTCAATTGCTCGGCCGCTCGGCTCAAGCTGCCTGCCCGATCAATTTCGCGCAGGATGGCAAGAGGCTGGATATCGATCAATGCGCATGAATCCTTGTCATGGCGTACAACCATATCTCACGAGAATGTCATGGCAAGGTATGGATGGATAGCGGATCATCGAGTTTTTGGGACGGCGGCGCGCTAACCAGACTATCCGCGATCGCCCCGTTTGAAGACGTCTCAAGGTTCTCTTCGAGCGCTCGAAAAAGTAGCGCGAGCCAATAAGCCGTCGGATCTTGAGGACAGTTGCAATTCGTTGCCCACTTTTGCGCAAAAGGTCTCGTGCGATTGCCCAGAGCCGGCCACGCGCTCATCGAACCGTGTACAAATTTTGCAGGCCCGTTCTATCTGGTCTGATGAGCGTGATGGGGTACAAAGCCACCATCACGTCAGGCAACGCTACCTAGCCCGCGTTCCGCGATTGCAGGATCCGCTCTACCGCGCCTGTCGTGGACACACCCGGGACGAGGGGTAGCAGGTGCACGCGTCCGCCTTCTGCGCGCACGATGTCTGCGCCCACGACGGCGTCCTCGGTATAGTCGGCGCCCTTGAACAGGTCGGTCGGCCTCAGCTCTTCGATCAGATCGCGCGGCGTATCCTCTCCAAACAGGATTACGAGGTCCACGGCATCGATCGCCGACAGGACAGCCAGGCGCGAGCTTTCCTCCTGGATAGGCCGCCCCGCCCCTTTCAGTCGCGTTACCGATTCGTCGCTGTTCAACCCCACCACAAGGCGGTCGCAACGCGCACGAGCCTGCCGTAGCGATGCGATGTGACCCGAATGGACGATATCGAAGCATCCGTTGGTAAAGCCGACGCGCAAACCTTCGGCCTTCCAGCGGCGAACGGTTTCGATGGCGCCCGGCAAGGGCGAGACCTTGTCGACGCCGGGCTCGTGCTCATCGAACAGCGCGCGCGCCAGTTCCTCCTTGGTCAGCGTAGCGGTGCCGAGCTTGCGGACGACGATGCCGGCGCCGGCATTGGCGAGCATTGCGGCCTCCTCCATCGCCATGCCTGACGCAATTCCCGCCGTGAAGATCGCGAGTACCGTGTCGCCCGCCCCGGACACATCGAACACTTCGGTTGCGGCGGCCTGGAAGTGCTGTGGCTCAGCATCGCGCGGATAGAGCACCATGCCCTCGTCGGACAACGTCACCAGTAACGAAGCGCCGGTTTCGGCTATCGCCTGCCTTGCGGCCGCGTGACAGTTTTCCAGGGTGCGACAGTCACCGCGGGAAAACGCCGCGAGCTCGCTGCGGTTTGGCTTGATGACGGTTGCCCCGGCATAGGCCGTGAAATCCAGCCTCTTCGGATCGACGATTACAGGGATGGACAGCGCCCTGCAGCGCTCCATGATGTGGCTCAGCACGCGGTCCGTGAGCAAACCCTTGGCATAATCCGATATGGCCACGGCATTGTGCTGTTCGACAGCGGCGTCGAACTTTGCGATCACTTCGCTCTCGACGTCCGCATCGCAGGAGCTGGCATCCTCCTCGTCACAGCGGAGCAATTGCTGGCTGGCGCTGATGAAGCGTGTCTTGGTGGAAGTGCGGCGCGACCGGCGGACAAGCAGGTCCGGGTCTGCCCCCAGTTCTTCTGTCAGGCGCATGCAACTGTCGCCTGCCGCGTCCTCGCCCACCAGCCCGATGAGGTTCGCGTGGCACCCGATCGCGAACGCGTTCGCCAGCACGTTGCCCGCGCCGCCCAGCATCTGCACGTCTCGATCTATCGTCAGGACGGGTACGGGCGCTTCGGGCGAAATGCGCGAGACCGAACCGTAACGGAACAGGTCCAGCATAAGGTCGCCGATGATCAGCAGGCGTGCAGCCGTGAAATTGATTTCACGATATTCCTGGCTCGAAATCTTTGCTTCTCCGAATCTTGTCGGGCGACCTTACCAGGGCCGGCCCGAGAACGCGTCGTGCCCGCCATCATGGCGCAGCAGTTCCGTAAAAGCTAACATGATGTGGTAGAGCGTGGAGGCGGGAATGTGATCGCAATTGATTGTGGCGGCGTCGTTCCGAAGCCAGTCGATCCACAAGCCAGCGGGCAAATCGGCTGCCGGTCCTGAGGAAGCGGGGGTCAGGAAATGGCTGACAATGGCCGAGGCGATGGCGTCGATCTCGTCCCGGTCTTCCTGCCTTTGCACGTCGGCGGACGCCTCACGCCTGGCGATACGTGCCTTGAGGTATTCGAGGTTCGGCCAAATCCGCAGGTCATTGGCAAGAACTTGCCCCGACCGATCGACCGCGCTGTAAACGAGGCCGGAGGTTGGATCATGCCCCCATCTTCGTGCGAAGCTATATAGCTCGACCGCGATCGCTCGAGCTTCGCGGTTTTCGGTTAGGTCGGCGAAGCGATGGAGCAGCCAGACCCATTCGTAATGATGGCCCGGTTCGATACTCGCCTCAGCTTGCGAAGGGTGACGCTGCCATTCGCGGTCATACCATTCCGCCAGTGTGCCACTTTGTCTATCGAACAAGGTCCGGCAACACAGATCGAAAAGCTGCTTCGCGAGGTCATGGAATCGGTCATGACCGGTGAAGGCTGCCCAGGCAAGGGCCGCCTCGAACAGGTGCATGTGGGGATTTTGTTCATGCCGGTCGGGTTTTCCCGGCCTTGACTGAAATCCCTGCCCCGTTGGGCTTCGAAGAGTGTGAAGTCCGTCCACGCATTGCAAGGCAGCCTTGAGTGCCGCCTCGTCACCGCTGGCCCGGTACCACCAGGAAAGCCCAAAAAGCGCAAATGCATTGTCGTAAAGGTCAGGAGCCGGATCGACGATGCGATTGTCCGGCGCAAGGCGGCTGACGAACAAACCGTTGTCTGCCCGGCATGCTGTCAGCAAATAGTCCGCACCGGCTTTTGCGACCGGGAATGCACCCTCGAACTCGCCGATGGCAGCATGTGCGGCAACGTAGGTCTGGCGGCCCGCCACCCGCACCCGGCGGAATCCGGGCTCCAGGGGTGTGCCTTGCCAGTCGAACCGTTCGACGAACCCGCCACCGCGATCCCCTCCGGTTTCGACGAAACGGGGCAGGATCTGCTTGCGCAGGAGATCGTCGATGTCCTCGCGTGTCGGCGTCGAAGGCATCGGATCAGCGATCTTCCGGCGGCGGCTGCAGATCGGCGATACTCTCCAGGCAGTCGACCACGTGCCCACCCTTCCGCGCCCAGTCCTGCACGGCTGCACGTTCGCGGTCTCCGTGCCCGGTCGAAACGTGGACAAGGCGACCCACGCCGGCCGCGGAGCCCGCCTGAAGGTCTGAAAGACTATCTCCCACCATGATCGATCGCGCCAGGTCGAGGTCTAGGTCGCGCGCGGCTGCAAGGAGCATTCCGGGCGCAGGCTTGCGCCACTCGTGGTCGATGTCAAAAGGCGCAATGCCACCCGCGAGCCAGGGGCAGGCATAGGCTGCGTCGATCAGGCCATCGCCGAGGCAATCCACCACACGCCGTTGCACCAGGGCATATTGCTTGGGTGTGAGCTTTCCACGGGCAACGCCGGACTGGTTGCTCACCTGCACGATCAGGTACCCGCGCTCTCGAAACGCCCGAAGCCTGTCCTGCACGCCATCGATCAGCCTTACGCCCCGGGGATCCGCGAGATAGGGCACGTTCTCGATAAGCGTTCCGTCGCGATCGCACAGCAAGGCAGGTCGGCACTCGCCGGGCGCGGCGGAGCGATAGTGCGTCACCCACTCGGTCGTATCGCCGGACCGGCCTGTCATTCCGCAGCGATAGGCGCCGCTTCAAGCATGCTTTGCGCTTCGCGGAAGACCATTTCAGGCTCGATGCGGATCATGCAAGCATGGCCGAAAGGACAGCCCGATGCCCTGGCCATCGCACAAGGCGAACATTCGATATCCGTATACAGGAGACGCACCTTCGGCCCCCTGGGACCCCACTCCATGGGATCGTGGGAGGCCGCGAAGATGCACAGGGTGGGTACGCCAAGCTGCCCGCCGAGGTGAGCGAGACCCGAGTTATTGGCGATGATCAGGTCCGCCTGCCGCAGGTTCTCCACCGTCTTCGGCCAGCTCCAGATTCCGGCCATGTTGCGCACGCGGTTCACCGGACGGCCGCGCACCAGGCAGTCGATAGCCTGCCGCTGCTCGCCCGCGCCGATCAGGACCACATCCTGTTCGAGATTGGCAAGACACAGGTCGACGAGCGCGGCATAGTTGCGGATCGGCCAGTCGCGCAGCGCATCGTTCGAGAAGGGGGCGATGGCGATCATGCGACCGTATCAATCCTCGGACCATAGGCCATGCGCTGTTCGACGAGTGCGACCAGCATGGCCATCATTTCGGTCTGGTGCGGGCCAAGGGTAACCCCTTCCTTGTTGATCGTGCAGCCCCGGAATACGAGCCTTCCCGTCTCGACCCCCGTTGCAAAGATCCTGATTTCCAGGTCGTCCACCGGGTTGTCGAGCCTGAAGGAAATGCCATCACCGGGATCTGCCAGATCGCCATAGGCGAGCGTCAGATTGCCGCTGTCGCACACGATATCGTAACGGAACGGGGGCATCGCGCCCGTCTCGTCGGCAAGGTGCAACGTCACTTCGTAATCCGCCGGTTCCAGCTTGCAATACGGTCCGTAGATGAGCGTCTGGTTTTCGGCGTAACAGCCTGGCTCGATCGTGATACTCAGCCCATCGTTCGTTCCCGCGAGGGCATAGAACCGACGGGCATCGTAGATCCATACTCCCGCGCGTCCGGTGACGGTAGGCGACTGCACCGGCATCGATATGTCGAGGAAATCGAAATCCTTCGGCCAGCCAAATCCCGCCCGCGTCCTGGCGGTGACGTTTTCGAGAACGTCACGCGTGTCCTCGTCGATGCGAAGGTCTATCGCAAGATCGAAGGTGCGGCCCGCGAACAGCTTGCGAAGGGAAAGCAGGCGGTCGGCCATGGACGTCACCTCGTTAAGCGCTGCGTTGCGCTCGAAAATGGCGAATTCCACGACCTCGTCGAAAATGCCGAGCTCGCGCGCGGCACCCGCATTCCAAGCCCCGCAAACGAGAGTCAGCTGCGCTTCCGGAAAAGCCGCGCGCAGTCGTTCGAGCGCCGGCCGGGCGAGGATGAAATCGCCGAGGTGATCGAGCTTGAACACCACGATCGTCTCGGGTGCCTTGCTTCCTGAAATGGCTCGCACAGGGCTGGAAGCGGACGGCCGCGGCAGCGACACGAACGTGCCAGCCGTCTCGTTGCGGATCTTGGGCGAACGCAGCACCTCGGGTGCATATTCGGGACGTTCGATCTTCTCGGCGACGAAAAGTATCTCGTAGCATCCACCCGCATGTTCTTCGGGAGGGATGGAATAATCGAAGCCGCGATCATTGTCGGTCAGCATGCGAACCCGGTACGACATGGGATCGAGCGCTTCCTCGATCTCGCGCATCAGCGAACCCGGTGTGTAGAATCGGCGGTGGTCGAGATTGAACCGCGAGGGCAGCATCAGCTTGCGCTCGTAGAGATACTGGTGCGGCACGGCGATAATCAGGTATCCCCCGACGCGCAGGACGCGAAACCAGTCCGCGATGACAGTCCGGTAATCCTCGATGTGCTCGAGACAGTGGGAGACGAACACTGCATCCTGCGACCTCTCGTCGAACGGCAGGGTCCGCCCGTCATAGCCGGGGTATTCGAGATCGATGCCGATCGCGTTCGGCGTTATCGGATGAACCTCGTCGAGATAGCCCTGAAAGCCGATGTCGAGAATCTTTTCGCCGGACAGGTATCGTTCGATAAACCCGTCTTCCAGCCACCTGCTGAAGTTCTTCCGCGCCTCTTCCCCGACCTTGAGACCCCATTCCTCGTCCAACTTGCGCACCGACACCATCCTAGACATTTGCCTCACGGTATTGCGGGCACTCGTCACGCGTTTCTTTGTCTATAATTTCATCACATTGCAATGGACCTCGATTGCCAAGGCGATGCAGCTACGCAGTTGTACTAAGGTAAGAAACTGCGCCGGATATCAGGATCTAAACTTGCCGATCGTTGTCAGGATCTTCCCCGGTCAGTTGTGGAAAGGCGAAGGTCCCGAGCCGGCCAAGGCGATAGTTGGAACTAGGGAAGATGACCCCTCGCGCGCCAGCCTCGCGCCCAATAGGTCGGCGGTGAAGCCTCGCCGTTCAAGAAACAGCCATAGATCCAAACCATTAGGGGAAGATCGTCGCCACCCTCGGCAGGACGCCAGACATTCGCGTAGAGGCAGCCCTCGGAAAGCGAACCTCCGGCACATTCTCAGTCGCGTTCGGGATGCGCCGAAGGGTCGAGCGATGCTTCCATGTCCTGCACATTTCCCACGCCTTGCCTGGCGACTGTGTCGCCACAAGGAAAGACCGCGTCCAGACGCTGTCGTAACGTTCGCTCGAACTCGGCCCGGTTATAGCCCCGCGGCTGGTTTGCCGCGATTTCGCGGAATATCGACTGCTTGATGCGCTCGACCGCCTCGGTGTCCAGCACACCCGCCTTCACGAGTTCGGCGCACAGCTGGAGCAGTCCAACCGCTGTCGCCTGCGCCCGCAGGCCGATGAATTCCAGCGTTCGGTGCAGTTCGCGCGCCTGCTCGGTCTCACGATCCATGATCTACTCTCCGCTAGGTCCAGTGCAGCGCATTACTGCCACCCTCCGCCAAGGGAGAGAAACAATTCCACCAGATCGGTCGATAGCTGCGCCTCCGACTGCGCCAGTGCGGCCTCGGCGGAGGCAAGCTGGCGCTCCGCATCGAGTACGATCTGGAAATTCTCTCGCCCCGCTTCGTAGCGCAAGCGAGCGATACGTGCTGCTTCGCGAGCCTGCTCGACCGCTCGCTGCAGAGCGGCGGATCGATCGAGACCGCGCGCGTAATTGGTGAGAGAACTTTCCGTCTCCTGCAGCGCGGTCAGCCAGGTGCGATCGAATTCGGCGAGAGCAGCGTCGGTCGAGGCTTCTGCCTGTCCGATCCGGGCTCTTGCCACGGACATGTTGGGAAAACTCCACGAAATCAGCGGACCCAGGCTGTAGCGAAAGGCCGAACCAGAGGCGATGTCGCCTAGTGCGCCCGCCGTGGTACCGATCGAGCCTCCGACCGAAACGCTGGGATAGAGTTCCGCCGTCGCCACACCGATCCGGGCCGTCTCGGCCGCCAGCCGCCGCTCGGCAGCGCGCACATCGGGTCGCCGCATGAGCAGGGCGGCACCGTCGCCGACCGGGATCGGGCTATCCAGGCGCAAGGGCGCGGCGCAGGACGCCACCTCGCGCGGAAAATCGGCCGGCGGCCGGCCCGTGAGAACCGCGAGCCGATAGAGCGCCGTTTGCTGCAGAGCTTCAAGCGTGGGTATCTCGGCGCGCGTCTGTTCGAGGAGGGCACCGGCCTGACCGGTTTCGAGAGCGGTCACCCTGCCGCCTTCGAACAAGCGGCGCGTCAGGTCGAACGTCTGTTCCTGAATCTCCACGCTGCGGCGCGCCACCGCGAGGCGGCGGCCCGCATTGCACGCATCGCCATAGGCGCGAACGGTTTCGGCCACGACGGTGATACGGGCAACGTCGTAAGCCGCCTGGACGGCTTCGACATCGGCGCGGCTCGCCTCGATCGCGCGGCTGACGCGGCCGAACAGGTCAAGCTGATAGCCGACATCAAGGCCCGCATCGTAAAGCGCGCTGTCCGACGTCGCGACGTCCGAACCGAGCGCGGCGCCCGATTGCCGCCCATAGCTTGCACCGGCCCCGACGGCAGTATCGATCGAGCGGCCTGCCCGGACCTCGCGCAGCACCGCGCGCGCAAGCGCCAGATTGGCTGAAGCGACGCGCAGATCGGTATTCGCGGCCAAGGCCTCGGTTACGAGAGCATCGAGACGAGGGTCATCGTAAAGGTGCCACCAGTCGACTGGTGGCTCTGCGGGCACGAACGGACCCTCGTTTGCCGCATGCAAAGACGCCCGGGCGGTCGCCTGCGGTAGTTCCGGCTCGTAGTCGGGGCCCACCGTAGTGCAGCCGGCCAGCGCAGCAATCGCGATCAGGGATGAGAAGCGCTTCATGACAGGGCTCCTACCGGTGCGTCCAGGGGGGACGCGGTGGCGCTTCGCCTGCGCCGCCCTCGCTTCAGTCGTCGATAGCGGAGCGTTCGCCCGAAGGAGCGGGTGACGACATAGAATACCGGCGTGAAGATGAGACCGAAAATGGTGACGCCAAACATGCCGAACACCACCGCCGTACCCAGCGACTGGCGCATTTCGGCCCCGGGGCCGGTGGCGATGGCCAGCGGCATCACGCCGAAGATGAAAGCGAAACTGGTCATCAGGATTGGTCGCAGGCGAGACTTTGCCGCCGCGACCGCAGCCTCCATCCGCCGCATTCCCACGTCCTCTTCCTGCTTGGCGACCTCCACGATCAGGATCGCGTTCTTGGCTGCCAGGGCAATCAGCACCACCAGCCCGACCTGCGTGAGGATATTGTTGTCCATACCGCGAATGTTCACCCCGATCAGCGCGGCGAGGATACACATCGGCACAATCAGGATCACCGCGAGCGGCAGGGTAAGGGATTCGTATTGTGCTGCGAGCACCAGGAACACGAACACGACCGCCATCGCGAACACCAGGGCCGAACTGCTTCCAGCGGCCTGTTCCTGATAGGCGAGACCTGTCCATTCGTAGCCATAGCCGTCGGGCAGGGTTTCGGTCGCAATCTGCTGCATGCTCTCGATAGCCTCGCCTGAGGATACTCCCTGTGCCGCCTGGCCCTGGAGCTCGTAGGCCGGGAAGAGGTTGTAGCGGATTACCCGCGAGGGCCCTGAATCGTCCTGTAGCGTCGCCACCGACGACAGCGGCACCATCTCGCCACTCGACGAGCGCACCTGCAGCCGACCAATATCCGTCGCATCGTCGCGGGCATAGGGTTCGGCCTGCGCCGTCACGCGATAGGTCCGGCCCATGAAGTTGAAATCGTTCACGTAGGTAGAACCGATATAGGTCCCCAGCGCGTCGAACACCTGTCCGGGTTGCACGCCCAGCAGCTGCGCCCGGTCGCGATCGACATCGGCGCGTATGCGAGGCGTACCGGTGTTGTAGGTCGTATAGACCTGGTTCAGTGTTCCCGCCTGCTGCGCTGCCGCGCCCATGAGCGGGCCGGCCGTCTGCTCGAGTGCGCGGTATCCGTTGCCGCCGCGGTCCTGCACCATCATGACGAAGCCGCTTCCATTGCCGAGACCGCGTACGGTCGGCGGAGACACCATGAAGATGTTGCCCTGGTCGGTCAGCGCGGCAAACTTGCCTGTTAGCGTACCGGCAATGGCATCTGCGCTGAGATCTTCACCGCGTTCGGACCAGTCCTTCAGGCGCATGAATATCGTGCCCGCATTGGACGAGGTTGCCTGCGTGGTGCCATCGAGGCCCGCAAGATAGATCGCGGAATCGACGCCTTCCTGCCGGATGGCGGTCTCGAACGCCTGATCCAGCACGGCGTTGGTACGATCGAGCGATGCGCCCGGCGGCATTTGCACGACACCGATCAGGATACCCTGGTCCTGTTCGGGGATGAACCCGGTCGGGGTATCGGCCAGGCGCCACCCGGTCAGCGCAAGGAGACCGGCATAGACCACCAGCATGATCGTCCCCATTCGCACCGTACGCGCGGTGAAGCGCCCGTATCTGCCGGAAAGCCATTCGAAACCCTGGTTGAACCTGTCGGCGCCTGCACGAAGCGGGCGAAGCCAACGCGGGCCGCCTTCGGCGTGGCCGGGTTCGTGCGGCTTCAGCAACAGGGCGGCAAGCGCCGGAGACAGGGTCAGGGAGACGATCAGGGAGATCGTCGCCGCCGCTGCGATGGCGACCGCGAACTGGCGATAGAATATGCCCGGAATACCCGGCGTAAGTGCGGTCGGCACGAAAACCGAAACCAGCACGAGGCCGATCGCTATGAGCGCGCCGGACACTTCCCGCATGGTCCGATGGGCAGCCTCGCGCGGGGAAAGCCCTTCGCGAACGTGCTTCTCCACCGCTTCGACCACGACGATCGCATCGTCCACCACGATGCCGACTGCCAGCACCAGCGCGAACAGGGAAAGCGAATTGATCGAATAGCCAAGCGCCAGTTGCACGGCAAATGTGCCGATCAGTGCGATGGGGATGGCGATGATCGGGATTATCGCCGCGCGCCATGTCTGGAGGAACACCATGATGACGAGCACGACCAGCACGATTGCTTCCAGCAAGGTATCCTGGACCGCCTCGACCGAAGCCTCCACGAACTCGGTCGGATTGTACGGCGTTGCATAGGTGAGGCCGGCAGGAAACTCCGCCGCAATGGCTTCCAGTTCCCGTTCGACCCGTTCGGCTGCATCGAGCGCATTGGCGCCGGGCTGTTCGATCACCGCGAGCGCGACGCTGCGGTCGCCGTTGTAGAATGCGCGAATGCCGTAATCCTGATTGCCCAGTTCCACCCGGGCGACATCACGCAGCCTCGTGATGGAACCGCTCTGGGGATCGGACTTCAGGACGACGTCCTCGAATTCTTCCGGCGTGCCCAGACGTCCCTGGACCTCGATCGGCATCTCGAAGGCAGGATTGGCCGAGTTGGGCGCCTGCCCCAGCGCACCGCCTGCCACCTGAACGTTCTGACCGCGGAGCGCCGCCACGATTTCGCTGGATGTGAGATTACGACCTGCGGCCCGGTCCGGATCGATCCAGACGCGCATGGAGTAATTGCCGCCGCCGAACACATTGACGCCGCCGACACCCTCAAGGCGCAGCAGGCGATCGCGAATGACCGTCTGGGCGTAATTGCCGACATAATCGATATCGAGGCCGGAGCCCTCCTGCGCCGTGAGCGTGGCGATCAACAGGAAGCCGGTCGCCTGCTTGTTCACCACCACCCCGACCTGACGCACCTGTTCGGGCAGGCGCGGTTCGGCAAGGCGTACGCGGTTCTGGACCAGCACCTGCGCGGCATCGAGATCGGTGCCGGGTTCGAAGGTGACGGTGATCTGGGCCTGTCCCTGGGTCGAGGAGCTCTGGATATAGAGCATGTTCTCGACACCGTTGATCTCCTGCTCGAGCGGTGCGGCAACGGTCTCGGCAATCGTCTCCGAAGACGCCCCGGGATAGGGAGCCTGGATGACGATCGTGGGCGGGGCGATCTCGGGATATTGCGACAGCGGCAGGAGCGGAAAGGAAAACGCTCCGATCAGGGTGATGACGATGGCGATGACCGCGGCGAAGATAGGCCGGTCAATGAAGAAGCGCGAGATGTTCATCGTCTAGTCCCGTGCCGATCCGACGATCTCGGCGGAGGAGGCGCGCGGCGTTCGCGCGGTTGCTTCCGGCTCTGCGTCGGCGGAGGACTGTTCGATCGAGCCTTCCTGAGGCTGCACCTTTTGGCCCGGCTGGGCGCGCTGCACGCCGCCGATAATGACGCGCTCGTCCGCAGCGAGGCCCGACCGGATGACGCGCAACTCGCCTACCAGCGGACCAAGCTCCACGGCCCGAGCCAATACGGTGTTCTCGTCGTCGAGTACGAATACGAGACGGCGAGCGGCATCGGTGACAATCGCCGTATCCGGTACGAGCACCGCCTCATACGCGTCCGATCCGGCGAGCTGCATCCGCCCTACCATGCCTGGTTTGAGGAACCCATCGGGATTGGGCAGCACCGCCCGCCCGCTTACCGTTCCCGAGCCGGGATCGATGGCCGGGTCGATGTAGTCGATCCGTCCGGGGTGCACGTAGGACGCTTCGTCCTGCAACTTCACCCGCACCGGCGCACCGGTACCGGCAATATCTTGGCGCTGGTATTTCAGCAGCAGCGCTTCGGAGCCCTCGAAGCTGAAATGGATGGGACTCACCGAGACGATACGGGCAAGCACGGTCTGGTCGGCGATGACGCTGTTGCCCGCATCGACCAGCCGCTCCGACACACGGCCGGATATCGGCGCGCGCACGGTGGTGAAGTTCACCTGCAATTGCTGTGCTTCGACATTGGCCCGCGCGGCAGCGACCTCGGCCACGCCGGCGCGAACGGCAGCCCGACGCTGCTCAACCTCTTCCTGACTTGCAGCTTGCGACGCGGCCAGCGTTTCCGACCGGGCAAGTTCCGTCCTTGCATTGGCCAGCAAGGCCTCGGCGCGTGCGAGCTGCGCCCGGGCTTGCTGGAAGGCAGCCCGGGCAGGGCGCGGGTCGATGGTGAAGAGGGGCTCTCCGGCCCTTACATACTGCCCGTCGTTCAGATGGACCTGCTGGAGATAGCCGGTGACGCGGGGGCGCACTTCCACGCTCTCCACGGCCTCGAACCGGCCAACGTAATCGTCCCAGTCGCGCACTTGCTGCACCAGCGGCTGCGCGACGGTTACCGAAGGCGCCTGCGGGGCCGGCGCATCATCTGCGCCGCCGGAACATGCAGCAAGGATGAGAGCCGCGATTGGCGAAAGGAGCCGTGATCTCATATGGCGGATTATCGGGCACTGCCCGCCTTCTATGCTGCATTGCAGCGTCAACAGGTGATGACTCGCCGCCTACGCCTGCGTTCACATAGAGTCAACACCTGTAGACATAGCGTGCCGTCGAACGTAAACCCGGTGCTGACAAAGGAATTGAGAATGTCGCCCCCCAGTCCTCCTCCGCCTCGCCCGAAATCGGCCGAAGCGACGAAACAGGCCATGTTGGCGGCTGCCCGCCGGCGCTTTCTCGAGGAGAGCTACGAAAGCGTCAGCCTTCGCGAGATCGCCCGGGACGTGGGCGTGGATGTTGCCCTTGTCAGCCGATATTGCGGCAGCAAGGAAGGCCTGTTTCGCGAAGTTGTGCGCGGCACCCGGAAGAAGGACATATTCCCGCCCGACCTCCCGGCGGAGGAGATGGCCGGCTATCTCGCCAGGCTGTTTTTCTCGGAGGCGGACGACGCGAACGAGAATGTCGAACGGCTTCTGATCATCCTTCGCTCGGCATCGTCGCCAGCAGCTTCCGGGGTGGTGTCAGAGGCGTTGCGCAAGGACGTGCTTCTGCCGTTTGCCGAAAGGATTGGCGGCACGAACCCCGAGCAGCGAGCCAGCACCTGCATGGCGGTCTGGATGGGCATGACGATCATGCGGACCGTCATGGCAGTCAAGCCGGTATGCGATCACTCGCCGCAGATCGAGGCGAAGCTGCAAGCGCTGTTCGAGGCAGCGCTCTCCGAGCCGCAGCGCCAGGGATGAGGGCGTGTCCTGCCTCCCGGAGGCGTTCTTGAGGACACGAGTGAGCCATACGGGGCTCGTTAAGAACCACGTGAGGACCGCTGGGCCCGGTCTTCACGTGGCATTTCGGCAGGGGCGCCCTCCCCAGAAGGTGCTCAGTCCCCGAATAGCAGTTTGAGGCGCAGGCCGATCTGCCGGGGCGGCAGGATATGCGTCGAGAAGCCGCGAACATAGACCGGGTTGCCGTCGAAATCGAAGACGTCCTGGTTTGAAAGCCGCGTACCGATCACGCCAGTCTCCGCGAACTCGTCGAAGACGTTGTCGACGAATACCGTGGCGATGAAGCGATCCGCTTCGTAGCTGACTGCGGCATTGGCCACGCCGTAGCTGTCCAGCGTGAGACCCGATCCCCGGCCACCTGTGCGGCTGAGAACGTCGTCCTGCCAGGAGTAGCTTGCGTTGAAGCGGATGTTGTCGCCATTCACCATCGGCAGCGAATAGGCGCCGAACACCGAGAACTGCGTTTCTGGCGAGCCGGGCAGGCGGTCTCCGGCAACGCCGTCCTCGAACGCGCTGCCGAAGCCGGGCGGCGAGATGGTGCGGATCAGGTCGGGCACGCCGGCGGTCAGCTGGCTGTCGATATAGCTGAAATTGCCGCGCAGGTTGAAGCGCTCCGTCGGTCGCCAGTCGGCGCTGAGTTCGACACCTTTGGACTCCGCGCCCTCGCCATTCACGGTGATGGGGATATTCGCGTTCACCGTGGCAGAGCCAAGCTGCGGATCGATCCAGTCGATGTAATAGGCCGCTGCATTGAAAATGAGCGTCCCGTCGAGCAGCGTCGACTTCAGGCCGATTTCGTAATTGCGGGTCTGGTCGGGTGTGAACTGCCGCTCGTCGCGGTTGGAAACGCCTACCTGCCCGTTGCCGGCATCGAATTCCTGTCCCGGCGCCAGCGCGCAGGCGCCCTGCGTGTTCTGTCCGGTGGGATCGTAGGGTTCGCACTGCCCCACCCCGTTGACACCGCCGATGCGATAGCCCTCGCTGATCGTGCCATAGACCAGCAGGTCGTCCGTGACTTCCCACGATGCGTTGACCTTGAACAAGAAGCCGTCGTCCGACTGCGCGAGTTCGGGATCGAAATCGAGCTCGGCGATCTCGTCCAGAGTCAGGGGCATGTAGCTCAGCGGTTCGAACAGCGGGAAATCCACGGTCGACACCGATTGCAGATCGTAATTGTAATATCGCCCGCCCACCGTCACGGTGAAGCCGTCGAACAGTTCGTAGCCCAGTTCGCCGAAGGCCGCGATCTCCTCCAGCCGGTCGCGGCCGGTGGAGAAATATTCCAGCGCGTCGGGCCGGTCGGTCAGGCCGAAGTTCAACGGGTCGGCATTGACGTAGGGCACGTAGTTCGGGACGAATTCGGAAGACGAGCCGACCGAGTTCAGCTTGTTGTAGAAGCCGCCAATGATCCAGTTGAACGGGCCGCCATGCGTGGAGACCAGCCGCACTTCCTGGTTGAACCTGTCGGCCTCGCCCACTTCGCGGGTGAAGGCGGTGAAGCTCGGGAACAGTTCGTAGCTGTATTCCAGCGTGATCAGCAGCGTCGTCTGGTCGCGCTGCCCGTCGTCGGAAAAGGTGCTCCACCCTGTTGCCGATGTCAGTTCGGCAAATCCGAGATCCGCTGTCGCCTCCAGGGCGATGAGGTCGTTTTCGATGGTGTTGGGCTCCTGCACGCGGAAGGCGTTTTCGTAGCGACCCACGCTTGGCGTGCCGTCCAGCAGGCCGGGCACGTCGCTGCGATAGTGCGAGACCCGGCGCCCCTCGATCTCGGCCTTCTGGTAGTAATAGGTCGCCGTCGCGTCGAGCCAGGGAACAGGCTCCCAGCGCGCCGCGATCCGGCCCGAGATCGTCTCCTCGCCATCGGCATCCTCGATGCGGTTCAGGCCTTCGGGCGTATCGGGATTGGTGACGCCGACCTCGTCGACGACGTTCACGTAATCGATGAAGCCGGAATCATCGTCGTAATCGACCGAGGCGCGGATCGCGAAGTTGTCGGTCAGGCCGAAATTGACCGTGCTGCCGATCTGGTAGCTCCAGCTCTCGGCCTCGGAGTATTTCGACACTTCGGATCGGGCCTCGGCAGTGAACTCGCCGAATTGAGGCTTGCGCGGAATGTAGCGGATCGCGCCGCCCAGCGTGCCTGCACCATACAGCGTGCCTTGCGGCCCGAGCAGAACCTCGACGCGTTCGAGATCATTCAGCTTGAGGTCGACGAAAAGCGGGATTTCGCCGATATAGGTGGCCACGGTACCGCCGCCATTGTTGTTGCCATCGCCAGAGCCGATGGCATCGAGGTTGAGGCCGCGCACGATGATCGGATTGCCCTGCCGCCCGCCGCGATCGACGATGTTGATGCCCGGAACGAAGGGCAGCAGTTCGGACAGTTCGGTAAGCCCCTGCTCCTCGATCTGCTCGCCCCCCACGGCGGCGATGTTCAGGGGAATGTCCTGCACGCTTTCGGCGCGCCTCGTCGCGGTGACGATGATCTGGTTGTAGGGAACGTCCGGCGGAGACGTGCCTGCCTCGTCAGGCTGAGCACCTTGCAGGCGGGGAGGGATATCGTCGGTGTCGGTATCCTGCGCGAAGGCGGGAACGCCTGTAATCGATAGCAGGACCGTGCTGGAAAGCAGGACCGTGCGGATCGTGCGGCCGGTGGGAAAAGTGGTCATTGCCTAAACCTCCCTGATTGTCTTCAATGCATCAAATATTATGACGCACTGCAACACGATGGTTCATGGTGCAGTGCAACTTGTCAATTGTATTGTGTGTAGTTGGTCGGAGACCGTAGTATTTCCGTAGATAAAGCCTCGGTTTTAGAAGCGCGTCAGGCAGTTCTGAACGGGCACTTCCGCGCGGCTCATGTTGCAGCGCAGCAACACCTGAAGGCGTATCCCGGCGACCCGGCAGCGGTGATCGTGCTGGCGCATATCGCTCTGGAACACGACAATTGGCCGGGCGCGACGAAGCTCGCGGACCTCATCCGCAGAAGCGGCCATAGCGAAGCGTGGCTCGACCTCATCGATGCCCGCCTGGCCCTCGCCCGGCAGGAGGCGGCCGCTGCCCGGCAGGCCATTGCGCGGGCGGCTCAGGCCGGAACCGACAATCCTCACCTCGCCGCGCAGATCGCGGTCGTGCTGGCGCGAACAGGCCTGCACGAGGAGGCGGCGAAATTCTCGGCACAGGCCGTGGAGGGCACACCGGACGAGCCCGGCTACCGCTACAACCACGCGATCGAGCTGCAGTTCGTGGGCGACCTCGCAGGAGCGCGGACGCAGTTCGAGGCTGTCCTGAAGCTGGCGCCCGGCCACGCCCAATCATGGCTGGCCTTGCTAGGCCTGGAGGACAATCCCCCAACCGAATGGCGCGACACGCTGGAAGCGCTGTTCGGCGAAGCGAGCGATGTGCAAGCGCGCCTCATATTCGGACACGCCCTTGCGAAATGGCACGAAGCGCATGGCCAGTGGGACGAGAGCTTCGACTGGCTGGAGCGCGCCAAGGAAGGCAAGGCGCGGGAAGTCGGCCACGATCGCGAGCAGACCGACCGGCTCTTCGCAGCGGCGGCAGCGGGGGCTGAGCGGTTTACCGACCCCTCTTGGCAGGAGAGCGAACAAGGGCCGATCTTCATCGTCGGCCTGCCAAGGAGCGGCACCACCCTCATCGAGCGGATCGTCGCCGCGCATCCCCTCGTGCATTCGGCGGGCGAATTGCCCGAGTTCGGCATCGCGCTGAAGCGGCACCTGCAAACGCCGGGGCAGCACGTGCTCGACGTCCCGCTGCTGGAAGCTGCTGCCGGGGCAGAGGACCTCGCACCGGTCGGGAGAGACTATTTGCGCAGGATCGCGGGTGTGACGGGCGACAAGCCGTTCTTCACCGATAAGATGCCCTTCAACGTGTTCTACGCGCCGGCCATCCTGAAGGCTCTGCCGCAGGCTCGCATCGTCTGCTTGCGGCGATTTCCGCTCGACGTGGTTTTCGCCAATTTCCGCCAGCTGTTTGCCACCGGCTTCAGCTATTATTCCTATGCCTATGGGCTTGGCGACACGGCCCACTTCGTGGCGAGGTTCGAGACGCTCTGCGATCGCCTGGAAAGGGAGCTGCCGCCTGATCGTTTCATGGTGCAGCGCTACGAGGACATGGTCACCGACCAGGAGCACCAGACCCGCCGCCTCATCGAGTTCTGCGGGCTGGAATGGGACGCTGCGTGCCTCTCCCCGCAAAGCAATCGTCAGGCGGTTGCGACTGCCAGCGCGGTGCAGGTGCGCTCGCCGGTTCACGCCGGTTCGGTGGGTCGCTGGAAACGCTACGGACCGGCTGCGGAACGGGTGCTGGCGGATTTCGAAAGCCTCGGGCTGGATCTGCGCGAAGGGTAAGGAATTGATCCCACACCGGGGCGGCGCCAGCCCGGGGCTTTCTGCATCTTTCGGCGGACCGCTCTGCTTTCCCACCTGACCGCATACGATCACGGTGCTAGGCGCTCGCAATGCCCTTCCGCGACATCGCCCTGCTCGTTCTCCTCTGCGTCATCTGGGCAGGCAATGTCATCGTCAGCCGAATCGTCGTGACCGATATGGCGATCCCGCCGCTCTTCTACGCGGCCATGCGCTCGCTGGTCGTGCTCGCGGCCTTGCTGCCTTGGCTGAAATGGCCGGGGAAGGACTGGTGGCGCGTTGCCTGGGTGACCACTTCGGTAAGCGGGGGCGGCTTTGCGCTGCTGTTCGTCGGCCTGCAGGATGCAACGCCCTCCTCCTCGGCCATCGTACAGTTGTCGGGCGCCCCGATGACGGTGCTGCTGGCGATGCTGATACTCAGGGAACGCGTTCGCTGGCGACGCGGGATCGGCATCGGCCTTGCTCTCGCCGGAGTGCTGATTGCCGTAGCCTCGCCCACGGGATGGGAGAACAGCACGGGGCTGCTTTTCGTCTTCGCCGGTGCCTTCGTCGGCGCGCTGGGATCGGTCTATCTCAAGACCATCGACCTTTCGGCACCGCGATTGATGGCCTGGGCGGGCTTCTTCTCCACCCTGCTGCTGCTCCCCCTCAGCCTCCTTATCGAGGATCGCCAGATCGCCAGTTCGCTGGCCGTCCCCTGGGAACTGGTGGCCGCTCTGCTGTTTTCAGGCCTGGTCGTCTCGGTCTTCGCGCATACCGCCTATTTTGGCATCCTGCAGAGAAACGAGGCGGGCATAGTCGCGCCGATCACGCTCCTCACGCCGATCTTCACGATCATGATGGGCGCCGGCATCACCGGTGACGAAGTCGGACCGCTGATGCTGGCGGGAGCGGCGCTGGCGGTGGGCGGCGTATCGGTCATCGCCGTACGCCCGAGCCCCACCTTCTTCAAGGGCCTGCTGGTGCGAACGCGGATCTGACGAAGCGGAGGCGGTTCGGACCTCGCGTTCGCCGAGCCTTTATTTCCCGTCCGGCTTTGCCATGCGTTCATGCATCTTGGAGACCAGGGGCGCAGGCAGGATGTCGGCAAAGAAATACTGGACCTTGTTCATCAAGCCACTCACTTCCTTGGTCTCGCCTTCCAGAAGCGCTTCGTAGCCATCCTTTGCCACCTTGGCAGGATCCGCCTTCATGTCGGTCTGGCCGACCATGGTATCGTCCTCCATGTCGGCGTTCCTGAAGAATTCGGTATCGGTCACGCCGGGCAGCAGGCAGGTGATAACGACATCGGTGTCCTTCAACTCGGTGGCGAGTCCGACGCAGAAATCGTCGATGAACGCCTTCGTCGAATTGTAGATGAGATTGTACGGCCCAGGCATGTCGCCCACGATGGACCCGGTCACGAGGATGCGGCCCCGGTTGGAATCGCGCATGGTGCGGCCCACCCGGTAGATCAGCGAGACGGTGCCGGTGATGTTGGTGTGGATGGTATGGACGATCTGCCCCCATTCGTGATCGAGGAACGCGCCCCCTTCAGACGTACCGGCATTCGCCATCAGATTGTCGACCTGCCTCGTGCCGATCTTGTCCATCAATTCCTGCACGCCGCTTTCGGTGGCAAGATCGCATTCGAGGATCTCGACCGAAGCCGCGCCGCAATCGCGCACCTCCATCTCGGCAGCCGCCAGGTCGCGGTCGGCGACGAGCAGCATGTCGCAGCCATCCTTCGCCGCCAGTTTCGCCAGTTCGCGGCCAATGCCGCTGCTGGCGCCGGTCACGACAGTGAAACCCGACAGCTTGTCCACTTCGTTCTTGCTCATCACGTTGTCTCCATGTCGGGCTTCAGGACAACCTTGGTCCACTCGTTCTGTTCATCGTGGAAGCACTTGTACCCGCGCGCCGCGTCCTCCAGCGGAAGGCGGTGCGAGATCATGAAGGTCGTATCGAGCGTGCCGTCATCGATCTTCTCGAGCAGGTCCTTGGTGTAGCGCTGCACGTGAGTCTGGCCGCTGCGAACCTGCAACCCCTTCTCCATCAGCGCGCCGAGCGGAAACTTGTCTGTCGCCCCGCCATAGACGCCGGGAACGGACACGCGCCCACCGGGTCGCACCGCAAGGATTGCTTGCTTCAGCGCCTTCGCGCGGTCGGCACCGATGCCGATCTTCTGCTTGGCGATGTCGAGCATGTTGTCGACGGCAAACCCGTGCGCTTCCATGCCGACCGCATCGATCACGGCGTCCACGCCGATCCCACCCGACATTTCCATGAGCGCCTCGCGGACGTTCGTCTTGCGGAAGTCGATGGTCTCCGCGCCCATCTGCTTCGCCAAAGCGAGGCGATTGGGGTAATGATCGATGGCGATCACCTTGCTCGCGCCCATCACGATGGCGGACTGCACGGCGAACAGTCCGACCGGACCGCAGCCCCAAACGGCGACGGTATCGTCGGGCTGGATCTCGGCATTCTCGGCACCCATCCAGCCTGTGGGCAGGATGTCCGAGAGGAACAGCACCTTGTCGTCCTCCAGGTGATCGGGGATCACGATCGGGCCGACGTCGGAATAAGGCACGCGGACATATTCCGCCTGCCCGCCCGAATAGCCGCCGGTAAGGTGGGAATAGCCGAACAACCCGGCCATTGGGTGACCGTACAGGGTGGCCGACATGTCCTGCTTTTCCGCCGGGTTCGAATTCTCGCAGGCGGAATACTGCTGGATCTTGCAGTGAAAGCAGCCACCGCAGGAAATGGTGAAGGGGATTACCACGCGCTGGCCTTTCTTGAGCGTGGAATCCTTGCCGGTCTCGACCACCTCGCCCATGAATTCATGGCCAAGGACATCGCCCGGCACCACGCCCGGGATCACCCCGTCGTAAAGGTGCAGGTCGCTGCCGCAGATGGCAGTGGAAGTAATCTTGATGATGGCGTCGCGCGGATTGATGATCTCGGGATCGTCGACGGTTTCCACGCGCACGTCATGCGTGCCGTGCCATGTGAGAGCTCGCATTATCCGTTCTCCTGCTGCTTGGCTTCGCGTGTCTGGTCCTTGCGACGCGCCGAGGTGGTGATTTCGCCTGTCTCCATGAGCGCCTTGAAGCGCTTGAGATCATGACGCGCCTGAACTTCGGGCTCGCGCATGAACATCTTGGCGATCGCTCGTCCCGCAGCGCCGCCGGGCGGATCGTAGGCCATGATCAGCGATACGCGGGTTCCCCGCTCGCCAGGCGCATCGGTGAACTCCACGCGGCCGCTGGTGGTGATGTCGGATTCGTCGGTCGAGGCCCAGGCGATGAGCTCGTTGGTACGATCCTGCGTCACCTCGGTAACCACGTCCACGGTGTTGCCGCCCGGTGCCTTGATTACCCAGGTCCGCGTATCGCCCTGCTCCTTGATCGCTTCGACGTTCTCCATGAACGCGGGCAGGTTGCTGAAGTCGCGCCAGTACTCGTAAAGCTCGGCGCGGGGTTTGCGGATCGTGACGGTACGACCAACCACGGCATGATCGCCGGGAGGCGACTTGCGGGTATAGATCGGTGCGTCGTCCGAACCGCCCTTGTGGCGGCGCGCAAGGAAGGCGCCGAAGGCCAGCCCGCCTAGTGCCAGGCCGAGGCCCGTCAGCGTTGCCCCCGATGGAGTATAGTCGTCGTCGCGCATGGGATGCTCCTTTCGCCGCGAGTGGGCGGCTGCGAAAATTGTTCGGCAGTCACCCCTTTCCAGTCAACGCAAGAGCGGGTCGTTCCCAAAATGATAATTCATAAGAGTGGAACAAGCGCACCACCGACTTCTTTGTGTCTCAATCAGTTGATCGAACGCGAGGCAGGTTCATGCACATCATTTCGCTGGCTCTTGGCGGATGCATAAAGTCCGAGCCGGTGCAGTATGGCATTACCGAAGATACCGGCGGACACATCACTTACATACTTGGCGAGATGAATGCGCTGGCGCGTCATCCGCTTGTTACACAAGCAGAAATCGTAACGCGCCTTTTCGACGAACCGGGCCTTGGTGAATGCCATGCCTGGCCTGCCGAAACGACGCCGGGCGGTGCGCGCATTACTCGCATAGACAGCGGCAACCGCCGTTACCTTGCAAAGGATGCACTGGCGGCAGACCGGGAAGCGTTCACGCAGGCGCTGATCGATAACCTGCGCGCAAGGCCTCGTTTGCCGGATTGCATTCATGCGCACTTCGCCGATGCCGCCGACGTGGCGCGCAAGGTGCGCAAGGCCCTTGGCATTCCTTTCGTCTACACTGCCCATTCGCTTGCTATCGACAAGCTCGACACCCTGGACGGGAACAGAGCGGAGAGCCTTTCGGGACGCATTGATGAGGAAACGCGCGCCATCCAGTCAGCCGACGCCATCGTCGCGTCTTCCCGCGATGAATGCGAACGCCAGCTCCTTCGCTACGATGGGGCCGATGCGACACGGATCTATCGCCTGCGCCCGGGTATTACGCAGCAGACGTCAGGGCCCGATCTCGATCCTGCTCGGAAGCTCATCGCACCTTTCCTGCGCGAGCCTGGGAAACCGATCATCCTGGCGATCGCGCGGCCGGTCGAAAAAAAGAATCTCGTTGCTCTCGTCGAGGCCTATGCGGCGGACGAAACCCTGCGCGAGCGGGCGAACCTCGTCATCCTTGCAGGGCTGCGAAGCGGCCTCGATCATGGCGAGGACGAACAGCGCCGCGTGATCGGCGGACTGCTGAACGCGGTCGACCGTCATAACCTTTACGGCAAGGTGGCCTATCCTCCGCGCCACACGCAGGAAGAGGTGCAGTCGCTGTATGCGCTGGCAGCACACGGCAGGGGCGTGTTCGTCAATCCGGCGCTTACCGAGCCCTATGGCCTCACCCTGATCGAAGCGGCGACGCATGGCCTTCCCGTGGTCGCCACGCGGAACGGGGGCCCCAACGACATTCTGGCCGAACTGGAGCATGGAACCCTGGTCGATCCGCGAGACACCTTCGCCATCGCCGGTGCAGTGGGAGAGCTCCTTGACGACACCGCCCTGTGGCAGCGCAAGGCCGCGCGCGGACGCACTCAGTCGCGCGAGATGACATGGGCTGCCTATGCGAAGGGCTTCGTCCAGCTCGTTCAGGAGATCTCCGCACCTCGACCGGTGGCACGAACGGGTCAGACGGAAGAGATGCTGGTGTGCGACATAGACAACACGCTGACCGGCTGCGTGCAGGGCGCTCGCCACTTCGGCCATCACGTGGAGCGGGCCAGGGGTCTTTCCTTCTGCATCGCCACCGGGCGAAGCCTTGTCGAAGCGCGTCGCATCCTGGCCGAATGGGAACTGCCCCGGCCCGAGGTGCTCATCACCAGCGTGGGCAGCGAGATCTACTGGGCGCAGCAGGACGGACTGCACCTCGACATCGATTATGCCCAGCGGATTGGAGAGGACTGGCAGCGCGACGAGATCGCGCAGATCCTGGCGGGCATGCCAAACATCGTGCCGCAAGCTCCGACGGAGCAGCGCCGCTGGAAACTGTCCTATTTCGCCGAAGATCGGCGCGTAGTTGCGACCGTATCGCACGAGCTTGCCAGCGCTGGCCTACGCGCCCGCGTGGTGCATAGCCACTCCCGCCTGCTCGATGTCCTCCCGCTTCATGCCGGAAAGGGCGCGGCGGTGCGTCATGTTGCAAATCGCCTCGGGATTATGGCGGACAAGGTGTGCGCGGTGGGCGATAGCGGCAACGATCTCGACATGCTGCGCTCGTGCAGCAATGCCGTGCTGGTCGGCAATCATGACGAGGACCTGCGCGAACTCGTCGGCCTCGGCAATGTCTACGTCGCGAAGCGGCGTCATGCCGGCGGGGCTCTGGAGGGCTACCTTCACCACGCCCATCGCCGGCGGGAAACGCTGGCGCGAAAGCGCGCGGCATGAGTGCCGGGCCAATCGGATATTTCGTCCATCACCAGGGTCGCGGACATGCCGAGCGCGCCGCCGCGCTCGCCAACTCGATCGTCGGGCACAGGCCGATCACGCTATTCTGCGCCCGCCCGGAGATATTCCCTGAGCTCGACGAGCGGGTAGACGTGATGCCCATCCCATCGCTGTTCGAGCCGCGCGGCGGGGAACCACCTGCCCTTGCCGACTGGCGCACACCGGACGTGCTCCATTGTGCTCCGCTTGGCTGGCGCAGCATCCGCAAGGCGATTGCGACAATCACCGGATGGTTCGAGAGCGCAGATGCGGCCCTGTTTGTCACCGATGTCTCGGCAGAGCTCGGCCAGCTCGCACGCATCGCTTCGGTGCCGCATGTCGCGGTGCTGCAGCATGGCGAGCGGGACGATCCCGGCCACCGCGCTTCCTATGAAAGCGCGGTCGGTATCCTCGCGCCATTCTCCGCTAGGCTGGAACAGTCCGAGAGGCCGGGCTGGATGACCGAGAAGACGCATTATGCGCCCGGCCTCGGTATCGACATCTCCGATATGCCTTCCCGAGAAGAAGCGCGCCGCGCCCTCGGCCTGCCGCAGGACCGGCGCATTGTCCTTGTGGTGGCAGGTGGCGGCGGTACGGGTACCCCCACCGCTCCCATCACGCTGGGCGCCCGTGACGATCACGAAGCGCTGTGGATCACGATCGGGAAGATCGCCAGCGAGTGGCACGAAACCCCGCCGGGCAACCTCATGCACAAGGGCTGGGTGGATAATCCCGCCGAATGGATCGCAGCGGCCGATGCGGTGGTCTCGAGTTGCGGGAATACCACGGTTCACATGGTCTGTGCCGCAGGCAGGCCGTGGGTCGTGGTACCCGAATGGCGCTATTTCGACGAGCAGACCTGCAAGGCCGATGCCCTTGAGAACGCAGGCATTGCCGCCGTCGCGCGCACCTGGCCATCCCACGCCGGATCATGGCGCAAGCTGTGGGACGCGGCCTCGCGCCTCGATCTCGAAGCGCAGAAGACCCTCATCGAACGCGATGCCTCGAAGGCAGCGGCACGCTGGCTGGACGGGCTGGCAACGCGCGTCTGGTCCGGGGCCAAACATTCCTCCGAAAAAGAAAGGGTGGTTACGTGAAAGTCTCCGTCTGCACGCTCGCTCATGGCCGGGAAACCCACCTTGCCACCCTTGTTAGAGGCCTCAGTCACTCGCGCAGGCCGCCCTGCGAACTCGTGATCGCGGTGATGCAGGGCGAGTCCTATCGGCTGCCCGAAACAAGCTTTCCGATCCGGCAGATCGTCCTTGGCAGTAACGGTATTCCGCTTGCCAAAGGCCGCAACACTGCAGCCCGCGCGGCTCGCTCCGACTTGCTCGTGTTCCTCGATGTCGATTGCATAGCCCATCCCGACCTGATCGCCGATTACGCCCGCGCCGCGGAGACCCATGAGGGGGTGCTGATGGGCGAGGTCGGCTACCTTCCTGCTGGGGCGACGCGTGCCGGGATCGATTTCGATCACTTCGAAAGCCTTGCGGTCAAGCATTCGGAGCGCCCCGGTCCGCCTGCAAGCGGACTTTCCGCTTGCAGGGATTACCGCTGTTTCTGGTCGCTCAACTTCGCCATCGCCAAGCGCGATTTCGATCGTACCAGCGGCTTCGACGAGAGCTTCGTGGGCTATGGCGGCGAGGATACGGATTTCGGGCGAACCGTCGCAGAAACGGGCTTGCCGCTTTGGTGGCTGAAGGGTGCAAAAGCCTATCACCAGTACCATCCGCATTTCATGCCGCCTGTCCACCACCTCGAAAGCGTGCTCGACAATGCCGAGCGGTTTCGCCGCAAGTGGGGACAGCCTACCATGCAGCACTGGCTGCGTGCCTTCCGCCTGATGGGCCTGATCGAGCGGGACGGCGACCGCTGGCGTATCCTGCGCGAGCCAGGCCCGGCCGATTTCGAACTGACTCGGCAGCAGGAAGACCAGCCCTACGCGAGCAGCGCGGTCGTACTTGAACAGTTGGAGGCCGAAGCAGAGCGCGAGGCATCGAAGGTTGCAGCTATCGCTGCGGCATAGGCTTTTTCGTAGCCTTCGATCATCGATGGCAGGGAGAACCTTGCCAGCGCCCGGTCGCGGCACTGCGTTTCCTCACCTATCACATCCTCCCCCAGCGCACGTGCGAGGGCAGAAACGCTGCCGGGCTCGACCAGGATGCCGCATGGCCCCACGACTTCGCGCATCGCTCCGCGGTCGAAGGCTATGACGGGAACACCGGATGCCAGCGCCTCGGCCGCTACCAACCCGAAGGGTTCGTCCCACATGGGGGTGACGAGCGCCGCGCGCGCGCTGCGAACGAGTTCGCGCAAGCCCTCGCCCTGCAACTGGCCATGATAGCGGACGTCCGCCATTCCAGCCGCCTTCATGCAATCGGCGAAATATTCCTCGTCCTCGATCGGGCCCGCGATATCGAGGCTGGCGTCTGCGAGACGCACGGCTTCGACTGCCTGGAGCAGCCCCTTGTTGGGAGTGATGCGTCCGGCCCATACGAGGCGATTGCCGCGCCTGCCCGGGTGCCAACGATCGCAGTCGATCCCGTTGTAAACCACGCGTGCATTGGATGGCATCTCGTCGAACCACAGGGGTAGCTGGCTGTGCGAGGTGAAAGTCACCTGCATGTGCTGGCAGTCTCGCGCGCGGCCCACCGCTTCAGCCATCCTGGCGAACGGGGGAACGTGCTGCGAAGTCACCATCGGCGTTCCGTCCTCGCGGGCCCAGTCGATCAGTTGCGGGAAAAGAGAATTGTTGTGCGCAACGTCAAATTGCCCGCCAGCGATGATGCTGCGCGCCTTCGCATAGGCATCGGCCTGGAACCGGTCGAGTTCCTGCGAGCCGCGCCACTGCGCCCAGGGATAGACCTCTTCGTAAGGCCGGTCGCACAAGGGGATGCAATCGCGATCGTCGCTTCCCCCGGCAGCCAGCAGGGTCACTTCATGGCCAGCCTCGCGCAGGCCACGACACAGCATCTGCGCATGTGCTTCCATTCCGCCCATGAAGGGCTCGGCTACCGCATGACGGATATGCGCGATGATGGCAATTTTCATTGTGCGATAACGAGGTAGCGCAGTCCGCGTTCCGCGCTCGGAACCGCAGGCAACCCGCTTTGTTGCAATACCAAGTTCAACAGAGAGACCTATGGCCCGAGATACGTTGACCTATCAGCGGACAGGAGATTTTCTCAAAGGCCGCTTGCGGCACGTGATGACGAGCGAGGAGAAGGCCGTCATCGAGGAGCTTTGCGCCGAAGAGGCGGATGTAACTCCCGGAACAGTCGTGCTTCGGGCAGGCGGAGTATACGATCGAAGCATGGTGCTGGTCGACGGCTTCATGCTGCGGACCGTGAGGGACAACGGCAAGGACCATATCGTCGGGCTTCAGGTGCCGGGCGATTTCGTCGACCTGCATTCCTTCGCGCTCAAACGCCTGGATCACGACATCGTCGCGGTCGGTCCGTGCCGCATTGCCTATGCCAGGCACGAAGACATCAACCGGGCGGTAAGTGCGAACCCGCACCTCGCGCGCATACTCTGGTTCGCCACATTGCTAGACGCCGCGATCCACCGCGAATGGATCGTCAAGACCAAGCAATTGCGCGCCGACGCCTGTACCGCCCATGTGTTGGCAGAGCTGTGGGCAAGGCTGGAACTCGTCGATCTTGCTCGTCCGAATGGCTTTGTCAGTCCGCTGACGCAGGGTCATCTTGCCGATATCTGCGGCACTACGCCCGTTCACATGAACCGCGCGCTGCGATCCTTGCGCGAGGCGGGGATATGCGAGTTTCGCCGTGGCAGGCTGTTCTGCGAAAACCGGCAGGCGCTGGAGGATTTCGGGCGTTTCGACCCTGCCTATCTCTACGCCGACGACACCCTCGGTATACGCGAGGACCTGGACAAGGGGTGACTCATCCGCCCGGCTTTCGCCGCTACGTATTCATCTGCGGACTGCATCGTACCGGCACGAGCCTGCTCGCCCGTATGCTCGCGGCCCATCCCGAGATTGACGCCATAAGTGACGCACCGGTGCCCGAGAACGAGGGTGCCTATCTCCAGGGTGCGATCCCGCACACCGCGCGTCACGGCATTGCCGGCCACTATGCAACCGATCCCGCGCAGCACTATGTCGAAGGCGACAGGCTGGATACCCTGGCCACGCGGGAACGGATGGAGCGGGACTGGGACCCTTGGTTCACCGGCGTCGGCAGCTGGCGGGTGGAGAAGTCGCCGGTCAACCTTACCCGCATGCGGCTTTGCCAGCAGCTATTCCCGCTCAGCCAGTTCGTTGTGATCCTGCGCCACCCGGAGGCGATGGCAGCGGCACTGGCGAAATGGACCGACCAGACCCCCGGTGAGCTGATCGACTACGCTCTCGACGCCTACGAACTTGCCCTGGAGGACGCGGCATATCTCCACGCGGTCACGATACTCAGATACGAGGATCTCGTCGCCGGGCCGCAACGCCACCTCGACGCGCTCACGACATTCTGCGGCCTCGAGGGTATCACCTGCGCCGACGAGGTCCATGATGGCAACGCCCGGTACGAAGGCGCCAGCGTTATGAACGAAGGTCAGGCCGAACGTGTGAGCGCGCTGGGTTATGGCCCGCGCCTCGCCGTGTCGGCGCCGTTCTACCGCGTCTCCCACCCCTTGCGGGCCGTGCGCGAGGCCGCAAGGGCCCGGTTTGACAAAAGCTAAAACCGGAACGTCGCCTGCGCTCGATCGCTTTTGGGGGCTAAGTTTAACGAAGGAATGTCCATTGGCGACATGCAATACACAAACCGGTGCCGGTGCAAGCGATGCGAAAGAGCTGTTCAGCGCCTATATCAAGGAGAAGGGTTTCCCCTGTGTGGGCGCCAAGTCGGCGCTTGCGACCGGCAAGCTCAACATCGTGCCCGCACGCGACCTTACCAGCGGGTGGAACGACGTGGCGATCCATGATGCGCTGCTGAAATGGGCCTATGCCTACAAGGACGATCCCGGCGGCATGCGCAGCCTGGCGGTCGTGTTCGAAGGGCCCACGGACCTTTCCGAGGAAGCCTTCGAGAAGCACATGTGGGATCGCATCCAGTCGCTTGCCGACAAGGACGAGTGGCGGGGCCAGCCCTATGACAGCCGCGTCAGCGCCGATCCCGAAAGCCCGCATTTCAGCCTGAGTTTCGGCGGCGAGGGTTTCTTCGTAGTGGGCATGCATCCTAATGCTTCCCGCCCGGCCCGCCGCTTCGCCTTGCCGACCCTCGTGTTCAACCTGCACGACCAGTTCGAGCGTCTGCGCGAGGATGGCCGCTACGAGACCATGCGCGAAACCATCCTCGACCGGGACCGCAAGCTGGCAGGTAACATAAACCCGATGCTCTCCCGCCATGGCGAGGACAGCGAGGCCCGCCAGTACAGCGGCAGGCAGGTAGGCGAGGACTGGGAACCACCCTTCAAGGACCGTCGCTCGTGAGCGGAGACATCAGCAGGATCGAACCGCGCTCGGGTGCCGCATTCGAACTGGCCGAAGGCGCCGTGCTGGAAGTCGTCGACCTCGAAGGCGGGCAGGTATCCGACCTTCTTGCCTACAACGCGAAGGACTGCCGGGAGATGATCTCCAACGGGCGAACCTTCGATTACGAGGAGACGATCAAGCTTACTGCCGGCAATACGCTGTGGTCCAATCGCTCGAATCCGATGCTGGACATTGTCCACGACGACACGGGTATGCACGATTTCCTGCTCACTCCGTGCAGCAAGGCAACGTTCCGCCACTTTTATCCCGACAAGCCCGTTCACCGCGGCTGCTTCGGCAATCTTGCGGCGGCGCTCGAGCCATGGGGCATCGAAGAAGACGACATTCCCTGTGCCTTCAACGTTTTCATGAACGTGCCGGTCGATGGCAATTCGGGAAAGCTGTCCGTCGAGCCACCGGTATCTCAGGCAGGCGACACTCTGCGCCTGAGGGCAAGGATGGACCTCGTGATCGGTCTGACAGCCTGTTCCGCCTATGCCTCGAACGGCGGGACGTTCAAGCCCATCGGTTACCGGGTAGAGTGATTACCCGGGGGTAGCCTCCACGTCCTTTGGCCCTGTTGGCGCGGACGCGCAGATGCTGTAGACATTGTCAACCTGACACGGCAATGCGATCTACCGCAGTCCACCCGCTTGCATACCGGAGGCAACCCCAATGGCCTATTCTGTCACCATCAACGGCGAAACGCGCGAGATCGACGCGCCGGGCGAAATGCCCCTACTCTGGGCGCTGCGCAACGAACTGGGCATGGTCGGCACCAAGTTCGGCTGCGGCATCGGCATGTGCGGCGCTTGTACCGTGCACGTCGAAGGGCAGGCCACCCGCTCCTGTTCGATGACGCTGGCAGCCGTGGACGGAAAGCAGGTTTCCACGGTGGAGGCGCTGGGCGAGACACCGGTAGGCCAGGCCTTGCAACAGGCGTGGCTGGAAGACGACGTGATGCAATGCGGCTACTGCCAGGCAGGCCAGCTGATGAATGCGACGGCGCTCCTCAACACCAACCCCAATCCCAGCGACGAGGAAATCGACGCGGCGATGCAGGGCAATATCTGCCGCTGCGCCTGCTACAAGCGGATCCATTCTGCCATCGCCCGGGTCGCGCGGGACGAGGAGACGGCCAATGTCTGAGCCGATCACCCTTTCGCGCCGCCTGTTCCTGAAGTCCTCCGCCGTTGCCGGGGGCGGCTTCGCGCTGGCCGCGACCTTTCCGATGGCCGCTCGCGCCACGGCAGTTTCCGGTCCGGCGGATCTCAATGCCTTCATTACCGTCCATCCCGACAATTCGATCACCATCGTCGGCAAGAACCCGGAAATCGGCCAGGGCATCAAGACGATGCTGCCCATGCTGATCGCCGAAGAGCTTGATGCCGACTGGGACAACGTGACGATCGAACAGGCCGATACCGATGCAGCGAAATACGGTCCGCAGCTGGCGGGCGGCTCTTTCGCGACGCCGATGAACTGGATTCCGATGCGCCAGGCAGGCGCCGCCGCCCGCGCCATGCTGATCGCAGCCGCGGCGCAGCGCTGGGGCGTTCCGGCCAGCTCGCTCGCGACCGAGCCGGGCCGCGTTGTGGAAAAGACGGGCAGCCGCTCGGCCACCTTCGGTGAACTCGCAGCCGATGCGGCGATGATGGAAGTGCCCGAAGCTGACAGCCTCACGCTGAAGGACCAGGCCGATTTCCGTATCATCGGCCGCGCCATCGGCGGCGTGGACAGCCCGCGCATCGTGCGGGGTGAGCCGATCTTCGGCGTCGATACCCAGCTCGATGGCATGGTCTATGCCGCGTTCGAACGCTCCCCCGTGTTCGGAGCCAAGCTGGTTTCCGCTGATCTCGATGCCGCGAAGGCACAGACCGGCGTGATCGATGCCTTCACCATCGCGGGCAATCCCGAGGTCGAGCTTGTCGACGGCATCGCGGTGATCGCCGACAACTGGTGGCTCGCCAACAAGGCGCGACGCGCGCTTTCGCCGCAATGGGACAACGGCGAGTGGGCCTCGCATTCTACCGCCGGTTACGCCCAGGCCGCCAAGGATGCCTGGGCCGCCGGGAGGAGCGACGAGGTGTTCGCAGCCAAGGGCGATGTCGACGCTGCCTTTGCCGAGGCCGATCAGGTGCTGGAAGCCGAATACAGCTATCCATTCCTTGCCCATGTCGCGATGGAGCCGATGAACTGCACCGCGCTGATGCACGGGGACGGTACCATGGAAATGTGGGCGCCCTCGCAGACGCCGCAGGGCGGGCAGCAGGCGGTGGCAAGCTATCTCGGGCTCGAACCTTCGCAGGTAACCGTGCACATCACCCGCATGGGCGGCGGCTTCGGACGGCGCCTCAACAACGATTACATGGTGCAGGTCGCGGCCATTGCGAAAGAAATGCCCGGCACGCCGGTGCAATTGATCTGGAGCCGCGAGGATGATGTTCGCAGCGACTTCTACCGCCCCGCCGGCTGGCACAAGCTGCGCGCCGCGGTGAATGCGGAAGGCAAGCTGACCGGCTGGGCCGACCATTTCGTGACCTTCGATCTCGGTGACGGGGCATACAATCCGGCAGCCATGCCGGCGGAGGAATTCCCGGCGAAATATGTCGACAATCTGAAGTTCGAGCAGACCAAGCTCAAGTCCGCCGTGCCGATGGGCGCGCTGCGGGCACCTACCTCGAACGCGCTGGCCTTCGTGATGCAGAGCTTCCTCGACGAAGTGGCCCACGCCACGGGCAAGGATCTACCCACCCTGATGCTGGAACTGACGGACGGCGTCGAGGCAGAGCCGATGACCCAGGGCTTCGTCGGACCGCAGCCAGGCTTCTCCGCCCCGCGCCTGCAGGACGTTACCCGCAAGGTGATGGAGATGTCGAACTGGGGCCAGCCTGCGCCGGAAGGCCATGCCAAGGGCTTTGGCTTCTACTACAGTCACATGGGCTATTTCGCGGAAGTCGTGGAGGCCAGCCTCGACGAGCGCAACAATCCGGTCGTGCACAATGTCTGGGCGGCAGGCGATGTCGGCAGCCAGATCATCAACCCGTTCGGCGCGATGAACCAGGTCGAAGGCTCGATCATCGACGGAATCGGCCAGGCCATCCAGCTGGCGGTGGAGATCGAAGGGGGCGCTGCCAAGCAGTCCAACTTCCACAACTACCCTCTGCCGCGCATGCCGATGACGCCGCAAATCCATGTCGAATGGGTATTGTCCGACAATGCGCCCACCGGGCTTGGCGAGCCTGCCCTGCCCCCGGTCATCCCGGCGCTGACCAATGCGCTCTTCGCGCTGACCGGCAAGCGCGTGCGCTCGCTGCCGATCGACAAGGCGATCTTCGCCTAGGGCTTTCCCGGCGGGCCGTGCGCGGTCATGGTGACCACCCGGCCCGCCAGCCGCTCCACCTCGGCGCTGGAATGGCTGACCAGCAGCATCGGCAGGTCGATCTCGTCGCGCAGCCGCTCGATCAGAACCAGCAACGTTTCCGCCCGGCTCTCGTCAAGCGAGGAAAGCGGCTCGTCCAGCAGCAGGAAGCGCGGAGAGGAAAGCAGCGCCCGCCCGATGGCGACGCGGCGGGCCTCGCCGCCCGATAGCGTGGCGGGCAGGCGGTGCAGCAGGTGCTCGATCTCCAGCAATCGCACCACCTCGTCCCTGGATATAAGGGATCCGCTGTGCGCGGACAGCCGTTCGCCATAGGCAAGGTTGGCCGCCACCGTCTTGTGCGGGAACAGCCGGGCATCCTGGAAGACATATCCCGCACTCCGCTTTTCGGGTGGCAGATCCACATCCGCAGCGGAATCGAACAACACATCCCCAGCTACGACGATGCGTCCGGAACGCGGCCGCAGGAGGCCGGCAATGGCGTTGAGCGTGCTCGTCTTGCCCACGCCCGATGGACCGACCAGCGCTGTCAGCCTGGCGTCGGATACGAATTGCAGGGTGAAAGCGTGGTCGTCCACAAGCATGGTGATGTCGACATCAAAGAACATGCGCGCGCGTCCCCTGCGAGCGGCGGACCAACCATTCCGAGACCATCAGAGCGCCCAGCGACAGCACGATGGCAATCAGCGCCAGCCGCGCTACCGCGCCTTCCGAACCGGGAAGCTGGAGCCCGGTATAGATAGCCAGCGGCAAGGTACGCGTCTCGCCAGCGATATTGGCGGCGAAGGTGATCGTCGCCCCGAATTCACCCAGCGAGCGGGCAAAGCCGAGCATCGCCCCGGCGGCGATACCCGGGAGACTGAGCGGCAGGGTGACGGTGAGGAAGGCATGCAGCGGAGATGCGCCCAATGTGCGCGCGGCACCGACCAAACGGCGGTCCACCGCCTCTATCGAAAGGCGCATGGCGCGTACCATCAGCGGCAGGGCCATCACGCCTGCCGCCACCGCCGCCCCGGTCCAGTTGAAGACCAGCGTGATGCCGAATGTCTCGTACAGCCAACTACCCAGCACGCCGTTGCGTCCTAGCAGGATCAGCAGCAGCCACCCCGTCACCACCGGCGGCAGGACGAGCGGCAGGTGCACCAGCGCGTCGAGCAGCATGCGACCGGGAAAACGGCGGCGGGCGATCACCCAGGCGAGACCGTAGGCGATCGGCAGCGTCACCAGCACGGCGACGATACTCACCCTGAGGGACAGGGCGACGATGGTCCATTCGGTGGGTGTGAGCATGGCGGTCAGGATGCGTCCGCAAAGCCATGACGGCGCAGGATCGCCTGTCCCTCGTCCGAAAGCAGATAGGCGGCAAAATCGGCGCTATCCGGATGCGCCGAACCGGCAAGGACTGCGACGGGATAGCGGATAGGAGGGTGTAGCGAAGCATCCACGCTGGCGATGACGCGCACTGCTTCGGATGCGGCTGCGTCGCTTGCATAGACGAAGCCGAAGTCTGCCTCCCCCCGCTCGACCAGGGCAAGGGCGGCGCGTACATTCTCGGCCGGGACGAGCCGATCCTGCACCTCGTCCCACAGGCCGAGCGAACGCATCGCAGCCCTGGCATAGCGGCCCGCCGGAACGGAGGCAGGCTCCGCAATGGCCACGGGGCCGTCCGCACTGTCGAGCGCTTCCTGCAAAGAGCTGTAAGACGCTTGGCCGGCGCGGGCGTTCGCCCCGGTCACAAGCACCAGCCTGTTGCCCGCGAGAAGCTGCCTTGTGCCCGCCCGCAGCTGGTTGCGCCCTTCCAGCCAGTCCATCCATTGCGCATCGGCCGTGATAGCGACATCTGCGGGAGCGCCCTCACTCACCTGCCGCGCAACAGCAGCGCTGGAGGCGAAGGAGAGCACCGGGCGGGAACGGCCTTTGGCCGCCCAGCTGCTTGCGGCGTCCTCGATCGCCCCCTGCATGCTGGAGGCGGCGAGGACCACCGGTCCGCGCTCTTCGGCGGGAGCGCACGCTGCCAGCAGAGTGCTGGCCAGAACCGCCAGAAAGCCCAGGAAACCCGCCAACCGCATGTCTCACCCCTTAGTGCGCCCCCCGCGCGAGGTCTAGCTGTCCGCGTCGTTCTGCGGAGCCTTGCGCGCGGCACGGATCATGAACTCGCTCGGTCGCCGGACGGGGATCAGCAGCACGCAGCGTACGCCTGCGGGGTCGAAATCGAGCTCTACCGGGTGGCGAAGTTCATGCGCCACGATCCGTTCGATAAGGTCGGTCCCGAATCCACGTGAGCGTTCCTGGGCCACTGGCGGGCCACCCCGTTCCAGCCATTCCACCCGTACGAGATCTTCGGTGATGAGCTGCCAGCGTACGCTCAGCTTGCCGCCGGGCTGGCTGAGCGCGCCGTATTTCGCCGCATTGGTCGCGAGTTCATGCACCGCCAGCCCCAACGACAGCGCATCGTTGGGGGCCAGCTCGACCTCGGGGCCGACAAGTTCGACAGAGTGATCGTCGCCCTGGGCATAGGGTAGCAATTCGGCGTCGATCACCGCTTTAACCGGGGTGGAGCCCCAGTCGGACTGGGTCAGCAGGTCGTGCGTGGCCGAAAGCGCACGGATGCGTCCATCGAGGCCATCGGCGAAATCATCCACGTTATCGGCGCGGCGCCGGGTGAGCGCGATGATCGACAGCACATTGGCGAGCGTGTTCTTCACCCGGTGATTGAGCTCGCGGGTCAGCGAATTGCGGATAGAGGCCTGCTCCTCGAACCAGGCGAGCGCGCTCTCGTCCTCCTGCGCCTGCTGCGTCAGCATCCGCACCAGCAGCATCAGCAGGCTGGCAACGAGCAGGCCGAAGATCAGCGTCGCCATGGAAAGGCCGGACAAACCGGGGTTCTCGACCATGCTGACGGCAAGATTCCACGGATTGTTGGCGATCGTGACTGTCTTCACCGCGGTGTCGCGATTTTCCATCTCGCCATCGAAGGTCGCCGCGAGCAGCGTACCATCGCCCGCCTCGGCATCGTAAAGCCGCACGCCATAATTGCCGGCATCTTCAAGCTCGAGCGCGCTCTGCAGGAAATCCTCGGCGTTGAAGGGAGAATAGATGAAGCCTTTCAGCGCGCGCCCGCCCGGTCCTGGCTCGAACACCGGCATGTATATGAGGAAGCCCGGCGCGGTTCCGTCTCCCTCCTGCTGCAGGACGATCGCATCGGTGGCGGTAGGTCGGGAGGTTCTCTCGGCCTCGTCCATGGCGGCGCGTCGTTCGGGGCTGGAATACATGTCGAAGCCGAGCGCACGGCGATTGCGCTGGGTATCGGGTTCCAGGAACGTTACCGGCACCGCATAGGGCTCTCCGCTATCCAGCGGGGGATAGAGACCGTCTGCCATCGCGCCTTCATCGACGAGGAGCTGGTTGAATTCCTCGACTTCGGTCGGTGTGACGATCCGCGCCCAGCCAATACCTTCGGCTCCGCGGTAATCGGAATCGAGCCGCAGTTCGGAAACGAAGCGGCGGAAATCGTCGGGCGGAACCTCGTCCACGGTCGAGAGCAAGGCGGCTCCGGCACGCAAATAGGCACTGCTGGCGTTCGCCCGCCGCTCCAGCGCGGAAGCGATGGCCGTCGCACGTGCGTGCAGCTGTGCAGCCTGCCGTTCATTCTCGCCGCGCTCGATGGCGAAGATCGACAGCACGGTGATCCCGGCAATCAGCAGGAAGATGCCGAGCGGCATGGCGCGCGGGTAGCGCATCAGCCACCGCTTCGTCCTGCTCCTTCGGCCGCCCTGCTGCTCCAAGTTTACTCCTCGACCCGAAAAGGGCTCTTTCGCCCCCTCTTGGCCACATGGCCGTGCGAACGCAACTACTGCGCCGGACACTTCGACAATCGGGGAACCGAATGATAAGCGTTTCGTTCCGCCTTCACACGCAGCAACTGATTACGCGAATTGCTGTTTGCGGGAAACTCGAGGATCGCAACAGCGGCAATGCGCATGTCGACGGGATATATGCAACTCATGACATCGTCAAAAGACGAAAGCAGCCCGCAAAAGGGCCTATCGAAGGATGAGAAGATAAAGGGCAGCGATCCTGAATGGACCTCAAGCCTGAAAAAGCTTTATGATTCGGTGGTTGATGAGCCTTTGCCGGACTCGTTCAAGAACCTGCTTTCCAAGTTCGACGAAACCGATCGCAAATGAGCAAGAACACCGAAAAGCGGGAGCTGCCCGAGCGCAGCGCCCAGGACAAGCGCGATTTCAAGCGCGAGTTGACCGAGGTGGTACCTCACCTGCGCGCCTTCGCGCGCGGTCTGTGTGGCCGTCCCGACATGGCGGACGACCTCGTGCAGGAAGCCCTGCTGAAGGCATGGGCCGCGCAGGAGAGGTTCGAGCCCGGCACCTCCATGCGCGCCTGGACCTTCGTAATCCTGCGCAACGCCTATCTTACTGATATGCGCCGCAACCGCTTTCGCGGCGAGTATGACGAGACGGTCGCCGAGCGCATCCTGACTGCGCCTGCGGGTCAGGAGGAGCCGCTGCATCTCTCGGATCTCCACCGCGCATTGCTCACACTCCCGCCCGAACGGCGCGAGGCGCTTCTGCTGGTGGGCGCCGGCGGCTTCTCCTACGAGGAAGCGGCCAATATCTGCGGCTGCGCGGTCGGCACCATCAAGAGCCGCGTTGGCCGTGCCCGCGCAGCCCTTTCCAGCATGATGGAGGATGGCGACATCCCCGATCGCGACCTGTCCGATCCCGCCGCCCACCGGGCAATCCTGGAGGAGCTGGACGAAGTGGCCGCCGGACGCGGCGAGGCTGCCGCAGGGAAATAGATGCGCGCTTGATTGCGCGGCTCCCAAGGGACATGCTGCGCGCAGCCGAATTGCAGAAAGACACGACAAAGCGATGAGCGCCGAGGGGGATAGCACGGCAGGCCGCAGGAAGCAGCGCCGGGCCATGACATTCGCGGCGCAGGAACTGCGGCTGATCTCCTCGCTCGTCGTGTTGCTGGCAATAGGGCTGTTCCTCGCGCTGCCCTTCGTCCTGTCGATCGGGTCCGTCGTGTTCCTGCCGCTGGTGGCGGCACTGATCCTGACGATCATCCTCTCGCCGCTGGCCGACAAGCTGGCGACCTGGCTGCCCAACTTTCTCGCCTCGATCCTCTCGCTGCTGTTCTTCCTCTCGGTGCTTGCGCTCGCGGTCTCCGCCGTGCTCGCGCCTGCCATTTCGCTTTACACAGAAGTTCCCGCGATGGCGGACCAGGTGGCCGAGCATTTCACCGAGCTGCAAGCGACCTTCGCCTGGGTCGCCGATCTCAACGACAGGCTGGTGACGATGTTCGGGGGACAGAGTGACCGCGAGGTCGTGCTGGCAGGGCCAAGCGTGCTCGAACAGGTGGCCTTCGCCACACCGACCGTGCTGCTCGAGCTGTTGCTGACCTTCCTCCTCGCCTTCTTCATGATCGAGGCGCGTGTGCGCCTGCGCAGGCGTTTGCTGCTCGAACGCCAGCAGGTGGGCGCCAGCCTGAAAGCCGCACGCGCCATTCGCGAGGTCCAGGACCGGGTGGCGGCCTATATCCTCACCGTGGGCCTCATCAACACCTGCGTGGGCGTCGTGGTGGCATTCGGGGCGTGGGCGATCGGCCTCGATGCGCCGATCATGTGGGGCGGGCTCGCCGCGCTGCTCAACTTCATCCCCTACATCGGTCCGCTGATCATGCTCACGCTGCTGGGCCTGTTCGGCATCGGCTCGGCCGACAGCGTGCTGGTCGGCCTCATCCCCGCTGCCGCCTATCTCGGTCTGCATACCGTGGAAGCGAATGTCATCACGCCTGCCGTACTGGGCGCCCGCTTCACCATGAACCCGGTGCTGATCCTGCTCGCCCTGTCCTATTTCGGCTGGATCTGGGGCGTTACCGGCGCATTGCTGTCGGTGCCGATCCTGCTGACGCTCACCGCGCTGGTCGATCATCTCGGGCGACCGAATTTCATCGGCTTCCTGTTTGGCGAGCCCTTGTTCGAGAGCAGCCTTCTCGAACTCGCCGGCGAGGAGTGACCGCAGCGCAGACCGGACGTTGCAAATTGCCTCTTCAATGAGAAGGGGCGCGACCCTTTCGGATCGCGCCCCTCCTGATGTTTCGAACTCGCGAGCGAGATCAGCCGGGATATGCCCAGGTGGTGCCGCGCGCCAGATTGTCGGCAGCAAAATCCCAGTTGAGATGTCCGTCCACAACCGCATCGAGATAGCTCGGGCGGGCATTCTGGTGGTCCAGGTAGTAGGCATGCTCCCACAGGTCGACAACGAGGAGCGGGTTCATGTCGCCGTCGGCAAGCGTATCCGCATCGTGGCTGTCCTCGACGGAGAGCTTTCCGCCCTTTTCGGCCAGCCATACCCAGCCGCTGGCGAAGTGGCCGGCGCCCTTGGACTTCAATTCATCCTTCAGCTTGTCGAGCGAGCCGAAGGCTTCGTCGATCTTGCTGGCGAGATCGCCCGAGGGGCCACTGGTCGAGGGCGTCAACGAATTCCAGTAGAAACCGTGGTTCCAGGTCTGGGCGGCATTGTTGAACAGGCCCTGGTCGCTGCGACGCGCCGCGGCGATGACCTCGATCAGCGACTTGCCGTCATGGTCGGTGCCTTCGATGGCCTTGTTGGTCTTGTCGACATACGCCTGATGGTGCTTGCCATGATGGTAGCTGAACGTCTCCGCGGTGATCGCCGGGGCAATGGCTTCCTTGTCGAAAGGAAGGGGTGTGAGGGAAAAGGCCATGTGAGCATACTCCTGTTAATTCGGTTTTCGTTGGCTCAACGCGCAAAGCTGCCTGTCGTTGCAACTTTGCCCGAGAATTTCCTGCCCGTCCGCTCCACCCGTGACAAGAGGGCCGAATGACGGCATGGCATGCGCAAAACAAGTTGAGGCATTTGGCAAGGGACACGCATGGGACGCGAGTTTTTCGGTACGGACGGCATCCGCGGACGCGCCAACGGACGCAAACTTAACGCCGCCACCGCGATGAAGGTAGGGCAGGCCGCCGGGCATCATTTCCTCCGCGGCAAGCACAAGCACCGAGTGGTGATCGGCAAGGACACACGCCTGTCGGGCTACATGATGGAGAACGCGCTGGTGGCGGGCTTTACCAGCGTGGGCATGGACGTGATCATGACAGGACCCCTGCCCACGCCTGCCGTCGCCCTGCTCACGCGTGAGATGCGGGCCGATATCGGGGTAATGATCTCGGCAAGCCACAACCCCTATGACGATAACGGCATCAAGCTGTTCGGCCCGGACGGTTTCAAGCTGTCGGACGAGGACGAGGAAGCGATCGAGGCGGCGATGGCAAGCGAGCAGACGCTGGCCGAGGGCGAGGCCATCGGCCGCGCTCGCCGGATCGACGATGCACGCGGGCGCTATATCCACGCGGTCAAGCAGTCGCTGCCCGAGGACTGCCGTTTGGACGGGCTCAAAATCGTGGTCGATTGCGCGCATGGCGCCGCTTACGACGTGACCCCCACCGCCGTGTGGGAACTGGGCGCGGAAGTTGTCGCGATGGGCGTCGCTCCCAACGGTCTCAACATCAATGCAGGCGTCGGCTCCACGCATCTTGAAGCCATCCAGAAGCGGGTGGTCGAGGAAGGCGCGGACCTCGGCATTGCGCTCGATGGCGATGCCGATCGTCTGATCGTGATCGACGAGAAGGGCCGCGCGGTCGATGGCGACCAGATCATGGCGCTGATCGGCAGCCGCTGGGCCAAGGACGGAAGGCTGCGCGGCGGCGGCGTGGTGGCCACGGTCATGTCCAATCTCGGGCTGGAGCGGTTCCTGACCGGCAAGGGCCTGGAATTGGTGCGCACCAAGGTGGGCGACCGCTACGTGCTGGGCGCGATGAAGTCGGGCGGCTACAATGTCGGCGGGGAGCAGTCGGGCCACATGATCCTGCTCGACCACGCCACCACCGGCGATGGCACCGTCGCCGCACTGCAGGTGCTCGCCGCGCTGGTACGCACCGGCAAGCCCGCCAGCGAAGTGCTGCACCTGTTCGATCCCGTTCCGCAACTGCTGAAGAACGTGCGCTACGAAGGCGGCGATCCGCTGGAGGAGCAGAGCGTGAAGGACGCCATCGCCTCTGCCAAGGGCGAGCTTGGCGGCAACGGGCGGTTGGTGATCCGCAAGTCCGGTACCGAGCCTGTCATCCGCGTGATGGCCGAAGGCGATGACGAGAGCCATGTCGAGCGCGTCGTCGATTCCATCTGCGACGCGGTGAAGGCCGCCGTTTAGCCATTGAGCGCGCGCCCGCCCCGCATCCTAGTCATCGCCGGGTCCGATAGCTCGGGCGGGGCCGGCATCCAGGCCGACATCAAGACGATCACCATGCTGGGCGGCTATGCCATGACGGCCATCACCGCCGTCACAGCCCAGAACACCCGCGGCGTTGCCGGAGTGGAGGCGCTCTCGCCCAATTTCGTCGCCGCGCAGATCGACGCGTGCCTGGAAGACATCGGCGCGGACGCGGTAAAGATCGGCATGCTGGGCAGCGCCGACATCGCCGAAGTCGTGGCGGACCGGCTGGAGGATCTTGGCAAGCCTATCGTCTTCGACCCCGTGATGGTCGCCACCAGCGGCAGCGTGCTGGCGGACGAGGCCACGGTGGAGGTGTTCGAATGGCTGATGGAGCTCGCTACCCTCACCACTCCCAACGTCCCCGAACTGGAGGCGCTGGGCGGTGCTTCCGGCATGGCTTCGCGCGGCGTGGCCTACCTTGCCAAGGGCGGCGACGCCGATGGACCGATGGTGGAGGACCGCCTTGTGCGCCCCGGCAAGGTCGATGTGGTGTGGAGCGATGCGCGCATCGTCACGAAACATACGCACGGCACTGGCTGTACGCTGTCGAGCGCGATCGCCACGCATCTCGGCCACGGGCTCGACCTCGAACGGGGCATCGCCGAGGCGCGCCTGTTCGTGCGCGAGGCCCTAAAGAGCGCGCCCGGCTTCGGGTTCGGCAATGGCCCCCTGGGTCACCAGGCCGTGCGCTGATCTGGTCGAATGAGGGCCATCTCGATCTTCACGAATTCTGACCCGCCAGAGCCTACGACGACGCAGGAAAGTTGTTCTTTATCGCATGGTTAATGCGTCGATATTGACAGTCAAAGCAATCTTTGGAACGCCCGCGCCGCCTGGGTCAGGCAACAGGAGGGGTTCAACATGATTCTCAAACGCGCTCATTTCGCAGTTGCGCTTGCTATCGGATGTGTCGCTTCGGCAGGCGTCGCGCAGGATTACGATCTCGACCCGAACTTCGGTTCGACGTCGCTCAAGGCGGGTTTCACGCCCGATCCTCATACCGTGAGGGTGCAAGCTGGGGGCAGCCGCGATGCGCAGAACGCCAGCGGGGAATGTTCGGGCTACATCTCGAATGCACCGGATTACCGTGTGCAGTACGACAGCGGATCCTTTCCCCTAATCATCTCCGTCGATGCCGACAGCGACACGACCCTGGTCGTCAACGCGCCCGACGGATCATGGTACTGCGACGACGACGGGGGCGAAGGTCTCAACCCCATGGTGCGCATGGCCAATCCGCAAAGCGGCCAGTACGACATCTGGGTCGGAACCTACGCCGACAGCGGGCTGACGTCGGCCACGCTGTATATCTCCGAGGTGAGCAGCCAGTAATCGGAACGCCTTGCCGGGCGGTCTGTCCGCCCGGTAAGGCTCTCGTTCTCGGCGAGCCCTCAGACCTCGCAATCCATCCCCACTGCACCGTTCTCCTTGAGGCAGTAGAATTCGCGGATGGCGTCCCAGCCGTCCTCGGCCGTTTCGCACCAGGTAATGAGATCGAGGTCCTTCTTCGAGATCGTGCCTTCCTCGGCAATCGCCTCGAAATTCAAGACGCGGGTCCAGAAGTCCTTGCCGAAGAGCAGCACCGGGATGCGCTTCATCTTGCCGGTCTGGATCAGGGTGAGCAACTCGAACATCTCGTCCATCGTGCCGAAGCCGCCGGGGAACACGGCCACCGCCCGCGCGCGGATCAGGAAGTGCATCTTGCGCAGCGCGAAATAGTGGAAGTTCAAAGACAGGTATGGCGTGACGTAAGGATTGGGCGCCTGTTCGTGCGGCAGGATGATGTTGAGGCCGATGCTCTCCCCGCCCGCATCGCTCGCGCCGCGATTGGCGGCTTCCATGATCGACGGGCCGCCGCCCGAGCACACCACGAATTGCCGCTGCCCTTCCTCGACGATGGATTTTTCCGTCACCATGCGCGCGAGACGATAGGCCTCGGCATAGTACTTCGCCTTCTTGGCAAGGTTGCGCACCACAACCGCCTCCTCCTCAGGCAGTTGCTCGGCCTGTCTCAGCGCCTCATCGGTCGCTTCGGGCGGAGGGATACGGGCAGAGCCGTACATCACGAGCGTGGAGCCGACGCGCGCCTCGTCCAGCACCATGGTGGGTTTCAGCAGCTCGAGCTGGAAGCGAACCGGGCGCAGTTCCTCGCGCAGCAGGAAATCCTCGTCGCGGAAGGCTAGGCGGTAGGCCGGGTGCCGCGTCTGCGGCGTGGAATTGTCGATGGAGTCGGCGAAGCCTGCCTCCATGTCGGCATGGTAGAACTTGTGATCCTTGAGGTCGTGATCGGTATTGTCGGGCTGGTCTGCCACGCGCGGCTCTCCTCTCGCATTCGGTGCGAGCGGGCCTAGAGTGTCCCCGCGGCGATTTGAAGCGGAGAGTTCAGGGGGCGAGCCACCAGCGGATCACCATCGCCACCGCGCCCAGCACAGCGATACTGGTCGCCCAGATCCCCGCCATCCACGCGAGGCGCTTCCAAAGCGGACCGGGTTCCTGTGAAGGCTTCCTGGGGAGATTGCGGCGAGGCGCGTGCATGATGTCCTGTTCCCCTATCACTTCGTTACTTGAGGGGATTAGTGATACCCCTCATCCTCAACCTTGCCTCGGAAGACCCAGTAGGCCCAGGCGGTATAGGCGATAATCAGCGGCATGGTGATGGCCACTCCCACCAGCATGAAGACCTGGCTGCGCTCGGGCGCGGCGGCGTCCCAAATGGTGACGTCAGGCGGGATCACGAAGGGCCAGATCGTCACTCCGAGGCCCGCCATGCCGAAGAAGAACAGCAGCAGCGACAGCCAGAAGGGCTTGGAATTGCGCTCCTTGCGCACCGCGCGCAGCAGCGAGATGGCGACGATGGCAGTGATGATCGGCACGGGCGCTGCAAAGTAGATCTCCGGCGCGGTCAGCCAGCGCGCGGCGTATTCAGCATTGAGGAGTACGTTGTAGATACTCACCGCGCCCATCAGCGCCAGCGTCGCGACCGCCGCGCGCAGGGCCAGCTTACGGGCATGCGCCTGCCCCTCCCCGTCGAGCTTCCAGATCAGCCATGTCGCGCCGAGCAGCGCGTAGCCCGCCACCGTGCCGAGGCCCGTCAGCAGCGTATAGGGCGTCAGCCAGTCCCACCAGCTGCCGGCGTAGGAGCGGCCCGATACCTCGATGCCCTGGAGCAGCGCGCCCAGGGTCATCCCCTGAGCCATAGCGGCGACCAGCGATCCGCCCGTAAAGGCGAAGTCCCAGAGACGGCGGTGTGATGGATCACGCCAGCGATACTCGAACGCCACGCCGCGGAAGACGAGTCCCAGCAGCATGGCGCTGATGAGGGGATAGGTTGCAGGCAGGATCACCGCATAGGCGAGCGGGAATGCGGCGAAGAGCCCGCCCCCGCCCAGCACCAGCCAGGTCTCGTTGCCATCCCAGACGGGCGCGATGGAGTTCATCGCCCGGTCCCGCTCGCGCCCCGGATCGAAAGTAGGGAAGAGGATGCCGATGCCGAGGTCGAAGCCGTCCATCACCACATAGGCGAACACGGCAAAGGCGATGATAAAGGCCCAGATGGTTGTGAGGTCCATCAGTCCACCTCCTCTTTCGAGCCCGGCAGGGTTTCGGCATGGCCCGGGTTCTGCGTCGGCCCCGGCGTGAAACCGGCGGTGCGGATGGGCCCGGTATCGCCGCGCTTGGCGCCAAGCTCGCCCACATGCGGGGCCTTGTGCATCAGGTGCAGGATGTACCACACACCCGCCCCGAAGACCGAGAAATACACGAGGATGAAAGCCAGCAGCGACGCGCCGACGGCGGGTGCCTCCAGCGGGCTGGCCGCATCTGCGGTGCGCAGCATTCCGTAGATGACATAAGGCTGGCGGCCCACCTCGGTGGTGATCCAGCCGCACAGCACGGCGAGAAAGCCCGATGGCCCCATCACCAGCGCGGCGCGGTGGAGCCATGTCCACTCGTAGAGCTTGCCCCGCCAGCGCGCCAGCAGGCTCCACATGCCGATGGCCATCATGCCAAGACCGATGGCGATCATGATACGGAAAGCCCAGAACACCAGGAATACGGGAGGCTGCTCGTCGTCGGGAATGGTGTCCAGCCCGTCTACCGGCGCATCGAGGTCGTGCTTCAAGATCAGGCTCGAGAGCTTGGGAATGCCCAACGCGTAGTCGAGCCGCTGCTCCTCGTCATTGGGAATGCCGAACAGGTAGAGCGGCGCGCCATCGGGGTGGCTCTCGTAATGCCCCTCCATCGCCATCACCTTCTGCGGCTGGTGCTCCATAGTGTTGAGGCCATGCATGTCGCCTGCAAAGATCTGGATAGGCGCGACGATGGCGGCCATCCACATCGCCATGGAGAACATCTTGCGCGCATGCAGATTCTCGCGCGTCTTCAGCAGATGATACGCGCCCACGCCGCCCACCACGAACGCGGTGGTGAGATAGGCCGCCAGCACGGTGTGGACGAGGCGGTAGGGAAAGCTGGGGTTGAAGATGATGGCGAGCCAACTCTCGCCCGGCAGGTATTGCCCGTTCGCGCCGATCTCGTAGCCAACCGGCGTCTGCATCCAGCTGTTCACCGAGAGGATCCAGAAGGCCGAGACGAACGTGCCCAATGCCACCATCAGCGTGGCGGCGAAATGGAGCTTCCTGCCTACCTTGTTCATCCCGAACAGCATCACGCCGAGGAAGCCTGCCTCGAGGAAGAAGGCGGTCAGCACCTCGTAGGCCATCAGCGGCCCGATCACCGGCCCGGCAATGTCGGAAAACACCGACCAGTTGGTGCCGAACTGGTAGCTCATCACGATGCCTGAGACGACGCCCATGGCAAAGGTGATGGCGAAGATCTTCACCCAGTACTTGAACAGGTCGAGATAGAGCGGCTTGCCGGTTTTCAGCCACAGCCCCTCAAGCACCGCGAGATAGCTGGCGAGCCCGATGGTGAAAGCGGGGAAGAAGAAGTGGAAGCTCACCGTGAAGGCGAACTGGATACGGGCGAGCAGGAGAGCGTCTAGACCGTCGAACATCATTTGTCCCTAGCACATTGCGGCGTCCATAGCGTGTTGCAGCTGTTGCAACGAATCGCGATTGCGCACCAACAGGTGCAAAAATAACAACTCAGATCATGCCACGGGCGAGATCGTCCGCCGCGCCATCGCCCTCGCCATTGTCGCGCAGGGCATCGGCAAAGGCGCGGGCCTGCGAGAGGTAGACGCGGCCATTCAGCTCCTCGATGAAATGCGTGCGCTGCAACCGGTCCATCACCGGCCCTTTCACTTCGGAGAGGTGCAGCCTGATCCCTGCATCCACCATGCGGTGGTTGATCGCCTCGAGGCTCTCGAGGCCCGAGGCGTCGATCTCGTTCACCGCGCTCGCCATCAGGATAACGTGGCGCAGCCTGGGCCGCTCGGCGACTTCCTCCAGCACGTATTCCTCCAGCCAGCGGGCGTTGAGGAAAGTGAGGCTCTCGTCGATGCGAATGGAGAGGACATACGGCACGGTGAAGACCTTGTGCCGCTCGACATTGCGGAAATGCTCGGTCTCGGGCACGCGGCCCACAATCGCGGCATGCGGCCGGCTGGCGCGCCAGAGATAGAGCAGCAGGCCGACAGAAACGCCCGCGATCACGCCCATCTCCACGCCCGCCAGCAGGGTGATGGCGATGGTGGCGACATGGGCGGCGAAATCGGCCCGCGAGTAGGTCCACAATTGCCGCGGCGTCTTCAGGTCCACCAGCGCCAGCACGGCGACGATGATGGTCGCCGCCAGCACCGCGATGGGGAGCGCAAACAGCAGCGGCGTGAGGAACAGCGAGGCGAGCGCGATCCCAATGGCGGTAAAGGCCCCGGCGGCCGGCGTCTGCGCACCGGCATCGAAATTCACCACCGAGCGGGCGAAGCCGCCCGTCACCGGGTAGCCGCCTGAAAAGGCGCTGGCGATGTTGGACGCGCCAAGGCCGATCAGCTCCTGGTCTGGCGAGATGCGCTGTCGCCGCTTGGCGGCCAGCGTCTGCGCGACGCTGACGCTCTCCACGAAGCCGATGATCGAGATCAGCAGGGCAGGCACGAGCAATTGCCGGATCAGCGAAGGCTCGGTGCTGGGCATGGCGAAAGGCGGCAGGCCGGAGGGAATTTCGCCGGTGATATTCACGCCCCTTGCCGCAAGATCGAAAGCGATCACGGCAAGGATGCTCACCGCCACCGCCGCGACCGGCCCGGCCTTCGCCGCGATATCCGCTGCCCGAGGTTTCAAACCCAGCCGCACGAGCAGCGGCTTCAGCCCCTTGCGCACCCAGAACAGGAAAATGACCGCCGGAACGCCCACCGCCAGTGTCGCCGGGCTCACCTGGTCCAGCGCGGCGAATAGCGAGCCGAGCATGGCAGGCCACGTATCGCCCCCCGCTTGCACACCCAATATATGACGCAGCTGGCTGGTGGCGATCAGGATACCGCTCGCGGTGATGAAGCCGCTGATAACGGGGTGCGAGAGCAGGTTTGCAAGAAAGCCCATGCGCAGCACGCCGAGGGCGAACAGCATTACTCCCGAAAGCGCGGCCAGCGTGATCGCCGCCTCGAGGTATTCCGCCGTCCCATGCGCCGCCACCGCGCCCGCCGCGCTCGCCGTCATCAGCGAGACGACCGCGACAGGCCCCACGGCTAGCGTGCGGCTGGTGCCGAACACGGCATAGGCGACGAGCGGCAGGATCGAGGCATAAAGGCCCATCACAGGCGGCAGGCCTGCCAGCAGCGCATAGGCGAGGCTTTGCGGGATCAGCATGATGGTGACGATCACTGCCGCCACCATGTCGCTGCTCAGGGCCTCGCCATCATAGGCCCTTCTCCACTCCAGGATCGGGAAATAGCGCGCCAGGATCGAAGTAGATGCTGCCATCGGATTTCCCGGGCGAGCCTATTGCTAACCGAGACGCGATTTCAGCGCGCTGAGATCATATCCGGCACCACCCGCGCGTTCGATCACCTCGTCAGCACCCAGATCGGATGCGCGGCAGACTGCCCATAGAGAACTTGCGCGCATGCCGCTCTTGCAGAAGCCGAAGACCGGTTGCGGCAGTTCGGAAAGCGCCGCGTTGAACCGTGTTACCTGCTCGTCGCCCATCTGGCCGGGCACGACCGGTACATGGGCATAAGCAAGGCCTGCCGCCCTCGCAGCCTCTTCCAGTTGCTGAGAAGTGGGCTGGCCCGGCTCCTCATTGTCGGGGCGGCAGTTGATCACTGCCTTGTACCCCGCCTTCGCGAGTTCCGTCATCTGCTCAGGCTCGAGCTGTGGGCCAACGCCCATTTTCTCGCACAACGCCTTGGGTTGCATCTACTTTCTCCACCTGCATCGGATCAGCCCCAGTTACACGACCACGGATCCGAACGCTTTAACACTTTAATGGAACAAATAAGTTTGTAACTGTATTGAGTCAAGGTCGCTAGTGTGCCAAGTGTTTCCTTTGACTGGATGGATTTACGTGAACCACACAACTGAAGATGCGCCCTTGCGGATCGGCCAGACCGTTCCCGTTTTCACGGCACGCAGTACAACCGGCCCGTTCGACCTTGCCGATTATCGCGGTCGCTGGATCATGCTGTTCTCGCACCCGGCGGATTTCACCCCGGTGTGCACCAGCGAGTTCGTGGCGCTGGCGAAGGCGAGCGATGAGTTCGAGGCGCTGGATTGCGCGCTGGTGGCGGTATCGATCGACAGCCTCTATTCCCACCTCGCCTGGATCCGCATGATCTACGACATGACGGGCACCAGGATCGAATTTCCCATTGTCGAGGATCCCACAATGGAGATCGCCCGCGCCTATGGCATGATCGGTCCGGAGGCATCCGATGCGGCAACGATCCGCACCACCTACTTCATCGATCCCGACGGCGTTCTCCTCGCCTCGCAGACCTATCCGGTAACGGTCGGCCGATCCATTCCCGAACTCCTGCGGCTGCTGAAGGCCCTGCAGAAGGTGCGCGGCGGCAAGGTCTACACGCCCGCGAACTGGCAGCCGGGAGACCAGATGCTGAAAATCCCCGCCGAAACCGCGGCCGATACGTTTGCGGGCAAGAACCCGACCGATTGGTTCTACACCCCGGTGAAGGACAAGAACTGACATGGATGGCCTGCCCGACCGCGATTACGACACCAATGCAGAGATCCTCTATGCGCTGGCCCATGCCACGCGCCTCCAGATCCTTTGCGCGATCAAGGGGACGCAGCGCGCCGTCAGCGATATCGAGGAGATGACCGGCATCACCCAGCCCCGCCTCTCCCAGCAACTCGCAATCCTGCGCAAGGCCAGCCTGGTGAACACGCAGCGCGACGGCAAGCAAGTCCTTTACAGCGTCAATCAGGAGCGGATGAGCGACGTGGCCGACATGCTCGATACGCTTGCAGGGACCACTGACGATGGCCCTGCCGCGCCTACTAAGCCGGACCCCGCGCGACCCGAAGCGGGCGGCGCTGCACGCTTTGCGAGGATTACGCGATAGGCCGGCCAGAGGTCAGAGGTGCGACGTCACCCAGCCGGTAATCGCGCTTGCGGGTCGCGCACCCATCAGCCGATCGACCTCGCGACCGCCCGCGAACAGACAGAGCAGGGGGATCGACTGCACCTGGTGGGCCCGTCCAGCCTGGGGGTGCTCCTCGGTATTGCATTTGAGAAACAGCGCGCGCCCCTTCATCTGCGCGGCAGCCCGGGCGAACTCCGGAGCCATCGTGCGACATGGGCCGCACCACGGCGCCCAGAAATCCACCACCATTGGCACGTCGCTCCTGGCGATAGCCCGGGCAAGCTGCGCCGCGCCGATTTCCACCGGCTCTCCCGGCATCAGCGGCTGCCGGCACTTGCCGCAGACCGGCCCTTCCCCGAGCCGCTCTGTCGGAACGCGATTGATAGCCCCGCAGGAGGGGCAGACGAGATGCATGCTCTTGCTCATGCCCGCCTTTCTGCCACGATCGTGGCAGGACGGCCATCGTCGCGCAGCACGATGTAGATTGCCGGGATCACGAGCACCGTCAGCATCGTGGAACTGGCAAGCCCGAACAGGAGCGAGATCGCAAGGCCCTGGAAAATCGGATCCGTCAGGATTACTGCGGCGCCGATCATCGCTGCCGCTGCTGTCAGCACGATCGGCTTGAAGCGGATCATGCCTGCCTCCAGCAGGGTATCGCGCAGGCTCTTGTCGTCGCTCCGCGCATGGCCGATGAAATCCACCAGCAGGATGGAGTTGCGCACGATGATACCGGCAAGCGCGATGAACCCGATCATCGAGGTGGCGGTGAAGGGAGCACCGAACAGCATGTGCCCGATCACGATCCCCACCAGCGTGAGCGGGATCGGAGTCAGGATCACCAGCGGAATCCTGAAATTACCGAACTGCCCAACAACCAGCACGTAGATCCCCAGCAATGCGACCATGAAGGCCCCGCCCATATCGCGGAACGTCACCCAGGTAATCTCCCATTCGCCGTCCCACAGCAGCGTGGACACCTGCTCGTTCTCCGGCTGGCCGTAGAGCGAGATTTCGGGGCGGGCGAGACCGGCACCTGCCCAGTCGTGTGCATCGATCGCCTCGTGGACGGCGAGCATCCCGTAAATGGGTGCCTCGTAGCGACCTGCGAGTTCCGCTTGCACCATGGTCACCCCGCGTCCATCCCGGCGAAAGATCGACTGCCCGCCTTGGGTCATCTCGGCATCCACCACTTCGCCCAGCCGGATGAGCTGCGGCTCTCCTGCGCTGCTTGCCGTAGCGACCGGTGTCGCGGCCAGCGCCTCGCTCCAGCGGCGCTGCGACTGGTCGAGCGCGATGGCGATCGGCAGCGGATCGCGGCCCATGCCCTGCGGGGCGTAGCCGACCACCTGTTCGCCAAGCAGCGCCCCGATGCTGTCGAACAGCTCGCGTTCGGAAAGGCCGTAATAGTCGAGCTTCGCCCGGTCGGGTACGAGGCGAAGGGTAGGAACCGGCTCGCCATAGGAGTTGTCGACATCGACGATGAAGGGCACCTGCTCGAACAGTCGCTGGATCTCGGCGGCCGCCACCAGGCGGGTCTCCTCGTCCGGGCCGTAGATCTCGGCCAGCAGGGTCGATAGCACCGGCGGACCCGGCGGCGTTTCCACCACCTTGATCGAGCCATCGCCAGGCAATTCCAGCGTGCCGAGGCGCTCGCGCAGATCGACCGCGATCTCGTGGCTGGACCGCGAACGTTCGCCCTTCGCGGTCAGCGTTATCATAAGGTCTCCCATCCAGGGGCGATCGCGCAGGAAATAGTGACGCACCAAGCCGTTGAAATTGAACGGCGCGGAGGTGCCGACATAGGCCTCCATCGCTTCCACTTCCGGAACTCGCCGGGCGACGGCGGCGGCCCGTTCCAGTGCGCGCGAGGTGTCTTCCATGCTAGTGCCTTCCGGCATGTCGACGACCAGTTGCACCTCGGACTTGTTGTCGAAGGGAAGCAACTTCACCGTGACGGCCTTGAAGTAGAACATCGAACAGGCAAGCAAGGTTGCCGCACCTACCGCGACGAGGAAGCGCAACGCAGACTTCCTGTCGGCGATCACGCGCCCCGCGACCTTCCCGTAGAGCGCGCCCAGCCTCCCGCCATGCGCATCTTCGTGAGAACCGCCGTTCTCCACACTTTGGCGCGCGAAGCGGACCATCAGCCACGGCGCGATGATCACCGCGACGAAGAAGCTGAACACCATCGCGGCAGAGGCGTTGATCGGGATCGGGGCCATGTAAGGCCCCATAAGGCCTGAAACGAACAACATGGGGAGCAGTGCGGCCACCACAGTGAGTGTTGCGATAATAGTGGGATTGCCCACCTCGGCCACCGCCTCGATGGCTCCTTCCACACGCGTGCGATGGTCCGGCATGGCCCAGTGACGAGCAATGTTCTCGATCATCACGATGGCATCGTCCACCAGGATACCGATGGAGAAGATCAGCGCGAACAGGCTCACGCGGTTGATGGTGAAACCCATGACATTACTGGCGAACATGGTGAGCATGATCGTGGAGGGAATGACGATGGCTGTCACCCCCGCCTCGCGCCAGCCGATGGCGAGGCCGATCAGCACGACGATGGAGATGGTGGCGAGGGCGAGGTGGAAAAGGAGCTCGTTCGCCTTCTCGTCTGCAGTCTCCCCGTAATTGCGGGTGACATTGACTTCCACCGCCTCAGGTATCAGCTCTCCCTCCAGCGCCCGGACCCGTTCCACCACCGCGTCGGACACGTCGACGGCGTTGGCGCCGGCACGCTTGGCAATAGCGAGGCTGACGGCGGGCGCCATGAACCAATCGCCTTCACCCTCGCCGCCGGTTTCCGTTCGTGCCCAGCGCCAGGCCCGCGATTGCCTGTCCGTTGGCGCTTCCTCCACCGCTGCGACATCGCGCAGGAATACCGGTGCACCCGAGATGGAGCGGACCTGGATGGCGCCCACCTCCTCGGCGCTGGCGAGCGTCTGTCCGGCAATCACGTTTGCCGATCGCCCATTCTCTCGCACACGGCCCACCGGGAAGGCGCGGTTGGCCTGCGCCGTCGCATCGATCACCGCGCCCAGCGGAACCTGGTAGAGCTCCAGCTTTGCAGGATCCGGGGAGACGCGAATGGCCTGCTGCTGCCCGCCCGTTATGAAGGTGAGGCCGACATCATCGACCTTGGCGATCTCTGTCCGCAAGCGCCCTGCCAGCTCGTGGAGCGTCTGCCCCGTCCACTGGCCTCCGGCATCGGCGCGAGGGGAAAGGGTGAGCACCACGATGGGAACATCGTTGATTCCGCGCACCGTCACCAGCGGCTCCGGGATGCCCACCGGGATGCGATTGATGTTCGCGCCGATCTTCTCCTCGATGCGGATTGCCGCATCCTCCGGGTCCGATCCGACGAGGAAGCGCGCCGTTACCATCGCGCCATTGTCCTCGGCCTGGGTGTAGACATGCTCCACCCCGTCCACGCTCCGGACCACCGTCTCGAGCGGCTTGGCAACCAGTTCGACCACGTCGCTGGCGGCAAGGCCGGGCGCTGCGACCTCGATATCGACCATCGGCACGCTGATCTGCGGTTCCTCCTCGCGCGCAATGGTGAGCGTGGCGATGAGACCCACCATGATCGATGCGAGCAGCAGCAGCGGCGTCAACGGCGAATTGATAGTCGCCCGGGTAATCCGGCCCGAAATGCCAAGGGTCATTCGGCGGCTCCGCCAGGCGCGCTTGCGGCGGCGAGAATCGTATCGCCTTGCGAGAGGCCCGAGAGTATCTCGACGCGCCCATTCTCGCCAGAAGGCGCGGCCTGCACCGGTTGCTGGACGGTGCCGCCATCCTCGGCCCGTAGCACCACGTAATCGATGCCGAAGCGGGTCGTGACGAACTCCTCCGGTACGAGCAATGCCTGCCTGCTGCCGCTCTGCACCCTGGCGGTGACTCGGCGGCCCATCAGTGCGTCGTCCAGCCCCGGCACCTGCGCGTCGGCGCGCACCTGTCCGCCAGAGACTGCCGGATAGATGCGCGCGATACGGCCGCGCAGCTCCTCTCCTGTGCCCGTTTCGACCACAACTGCCGAGCCGGTCGTTACGTCGCCCACCAGCGATTCGGGCAGGTCCAGCCGCAGCACGAGCGGGCCCGAAGTGATGGTGGCGATCACCGTACCGGGAGCAACTGGCGAACCTGCCGGAACATCGGTGCGCAGCACGCGACCGGACGAGGGCGCCGTTACCGCGCCTTGCCTTGCCACGGCCTCCAGGGCGCCCTGCTGGGCCTGCGCAGCGCGGACCTGCGCCTGCGCCGCCCGGGCGGCAGCCTGGGCCGCTTCGAGGCGGGCCAGGGGATAGACATCGTTATCGTAGAGAAAGCGGACACGCTCCAGCTCTGCCTGGGCGCGGGAAGCCTGCGCTTGCGCCGCGGCGGCCTGCTCGCCCAATGCACCGCTCTGGTAGCCGAGCTGGCTGTCCACGATGCGCCCGATCAGCTCGCCGCGCCGGACATAATCGCCCTCGCCCACCGCGAGGCTGGTGAGGATGCCGGGAATCCGCGCGGTCACCTGCGCTTCGTCCACCGTGGAAACCTCTGCCGCGACCGGTGTCCAGCGCACAGCCTCCACCTGTCGGACCACGTATGCCCGTCCGGTAGCAGCTTCCTTCACGGCAGCCTCTTGCGGGGCGTCATCGGCGCAGGCGGACAGCCCCAGCGCAAGAACGGCAGTCATGACGAGATGAACGATGCGCATGGAGCCCCTCCTCCCCGCTCAGCGTTCGACCGGGAGGCCGGCGCGGTTCCACGCGCCCATGCCGCCGCGCAGATGCGTATCGACAGGCACGCCGCTGCATCGGCGCAGCGCCAGTGCCGATCGGCGCCCGGCCGCGCAGTTAAGCACGATCCTCTTCCCATCGGCATCGGGCAGGTCGTGCGGATCGAAGCGCGAGAGCGGAAGATTGATCGCTCCCGGAATGTGTCCGACAGCGAACTCGCCCGGTTCGCGCACATCGATCACCAGGGCAGCGCGGTCCGCAACCAGGTCATGCAGTTCACCCGGACTGATCTCGCGGAGTGGCGGGCGTTTGCGAAAACTGAACACGGCATACCCTTTCCTTTTATCATTTGCATATATCGTGTATTTGTATTATCGGTCAAGGCGGAATGCGATGAGAGGAAAGGGCAATGACCGAGTCGAGAATTGTCGTGCTGGGCGCCGGACTGGGCGGCACCATCGCTGCCTATGAAATTCGCCAGGCGCTGGGAAATCGCGCACGCATCACAGTAATCAGCAAGGGCGAAGACTACTGGTTCGTGCCCAGCAACCCGTGGGTCGCAGTCGGCTGGCGCGAGGCCGAGTCGATTCGCGTCCACCTGCCTCCGGTGATGGCAAGGCACGACATCGCCTTCGACGGGCAAGGGGCGAGGAAAGTCCATCCCGAGCAAAAACAGGTCGAGCTCATTGACGGCTCGTTCGTCGATTACGACTATCTCGTAATTGCTACCGGCCCCGACCTTGCCTTCGACGAGATCGAAGGCTTCGGCCCCGAACGGCACACCGTTTCCATCTGTGAAACCCGTCATGCTGCCGAGGCGCATGCAAAGTTCGAGGAACTGTGCGCCAACCCCCGCCCGATCGTGGTCGGGGCGGCGCAGGGCGCCTCCTGCTATGGCCCGGCCTACGAGATGGCGATGACGCTCGATACCGAGCTGAAGAAGCGCAAGATCCGCGACAAGGTGCCGATCACGTTCATCACTCCCGAGCCCTATATCGGGCATCTCGGCCTCGATGGCGTGGGAGATACCAAGGGCCTGCTCGAAAGCGAGATGCGAAACCGCCACATCAAGTGGATCACCAATGCCCGTGTCGACAGCGTGGAGGCTGGCATGTTCCACATCACCGAGGTGAACCGCGATGGCAGCGAAAAGGCGAAGCACGACCTGGAATTCGGCTGGGGCATGCTGATGCCGCCCTTTCGCGGCGTCGAAGCGTTGCGAGGCATCGAGGGCCTCGTCAATCCGCGCGGCTTCGTGCTGGTGGACGAGCACCAGCGCAACCCGGCCTATCCCGAGATATTCGCCCTTGGCGTGTGCATCGCCATTGCGCCGACCGGCCCTACGCCCCTCCCCGTGGGCGTTCCAAAGACCGGCTTCATGATCGAGAGCATGGTCACCGCCATCGCGCAGAACCTCAAGGAAATCATGGCCGGCAAGGAGCCGACGCACGAGGCGACCTGGAACGCTATCTGCCTCGCCGATTTCGGCGATGGCGGTGTCGCCTTCGTCGCCAAGCCGCAAATTCCCCCGCGCAACACGAACTGGTCGTCGGAGGGTAAATGGGTACACCTCGCCAAGATCGGCTTCGAGAAATACTTCCTGCGCAAGATCCGCCGGGGCGAGAGCGAACCCTTCTACGAGAAACTCGCCCTGCATGTGCTGGGCATCGAGAAGCTGCGTTTCGAATGACGCGGCAACCTTTTGCGGAGACACGGACCATGAATCTCGACCGCGCCGTAATGGCCTTTGCCGGCCTTGTCGTGCTGGCAGGCGCCATCCTCTCGCTCACCGTGCATCCCTGGTGGATCGCGCTGACGATCTTTGCCGGCCTCAACCTGCTGCAGGCCAGCTTCACCGGCTTCTGCCCCGCGGCGATCGTGTTTCGCAAGCTGGGCGCGCCACAGGGCACGGCTTTCGATTGATCGTGTGCCTGTGAACCGCCGACCTGCCCTGCTGGCAGCCGCCGTGCTGGCCGCCCTGCCTCTGCCCGCCGCTGCGCAGTCGCTCGACCAGGTAATGCAGGATGCGCTGGCGAACTCTCCTGCGCTGGAAGCGGCGCAGGCGCGGGCCGATGCCGCGGATGCCACGCTGGAGCAGGCCCGGGCCGAAGGAATGCCAAGCGCTTCGCTGCAGGGACAAGTCGGCATCGGCCGCATCGATCCGCAGGGGTTTTTCACCCTGGCCGCGGACGATGTGACCCCGCGGGTCGCGCAGGTGGAAGCGGAGTGGCCCCTGCTGACCTTCGGCCGCGTCGGATCGGCCATCGAACAGGCGCGCGCCGGGCAGGACCTGGCTGCCGTCAACATCGGGGCCACCGCCCTGCACCTGCGCCTGCAGGTGGTGGAGAGCTACAGCAAGGCCCGTGCGGCGCGTGAACTGGTGAGCAGCAACACGGCGCTAAGTACTTCGCGCAACGAGGTGCTGCGCCAGGCGCAACTGAAATTCGAGGCAGGCGAAGGTACGCGAACCGAGATCGCCCAGGCCCAAGCGCGCCTCGCAGGGGCAGAGGCCGCCCTCGCGCAGGCGAATGGCGACCTTGCCGCGGCCGAGGCGCAGCTTGCAATGCTCGCAGGCTATCCGGTCGATGCGTCACGGGCCCTGCCTTCCCCGCCCGCTGTTCCTGCAACAAGGGAGGAGGCGTTGGCGTTGGCGATGGAGGCCAATCCCACGCTGCGTCAGGCCCGGCACGTCGTCCGCATGGCCGACGCTGCCATCCGCGCGGCAAGGGCCGAAACGCTTCCCGCCATCGCCGCCTATGCCGAGGCGTCCTCGGTGCGCGACCAGTTCTTTCCCGGCTACAAGGCGGACAGCGCCAGCCTCGGCGTGCGCGGGCGCTGGCGCTTCTATTCGGGTGGCCGCGCGAGCGCCGCGACAGACCGCGCGCAGGCAGAGGCCCGCGCCGCAGAAGCCGACGTACGGGTTGCCGAGCAGCTTGTCAGGGTGCGCACCGTGCAGGCCTTCGAAGCCGTGCAGGCGGCGCGGCTGGCGCTGGCGGCCACGCAGGCGCAGGCCTCCGCCACGCTGGAGGCCTTGCGCGCCACGAGGCTGGAAGTGGAGGTGGGCGAGAAACCGCAGATCGCCCTGCTGGATGCCGAGCGCGAGGCGAGCATGGCGGAAACGGCGCGCATCCGGGCCGAGGGGGATCTGCTCGTGGCGAGCTACACCCTGCGCAACCTGACAGGGATGGAATGATACCGATCAGACCGCGTTTACCGGGATCTTGATGTAGGACACCCCATTGTCCTCTGGCTCGGGCAGGCGCCCGCCCCTGATGTTCACCTGCACCGAGGGCATGATGAGCTGGGGCATGTCGAGCGTCCTGTCGCGCCCGGTGCGCATTTTCACGAAGTCGTCCTCGCTCACCGAATCCTTCACATGCACGTTTTCCTCGCGCTGCTGGCGAACGGTGGTTTCCCAGGCATATTCGTCGCGGCCGGGCGCCTTGTAGTCGTGGCACATGAACAGCCGCGTATCCGCGGGCAAGGAGAGAAGGCGGCGGATCGACCGGTACAATTGCCGTGCATCGCCGCCGGGAAAATCGGCGCGCGCGGTGCCGAAGTCGGGCATGAAAATCGTGTCGCCCACGAAAGCCGCATCGCCGATGATGAAGGCCATGTCGGCAGGGGTGTGCCCCGGTACATGTAGCGCAATGCCCTCAAGTTCGCCGACCGCGAAAGTCTCGCCATCGGTAAACAGGTGATCGAACTGCGAACCGTCCCGCTCGAATTCGGTGCCGGCATTGAACAGCTTGCCGAACACGTCCTGCACGCGCACGATGTCCTTGCCGATGGCCAGCTTCCCGCCCAGCTTCTCCTGCAGGTAGGGCGCAGCGGAGATATGGTCCGCATGGGCGTGGGTCTCGATCAGCCAGGTCACCGCGAGATCGTTCGCTTCGACATATTCGATGACGAGATCGGCCGAACCGTGGGACGTGCGCCCGGAATTGGGCGCATAGTCGAGCACCGAATCGATGATCGCCGCTTCCTTCGTCGCGGGATCGGAGACGACATAGGTGATGGTATGGGTCGCTTCGTCGAAGAAACCGGCAATGGTTGGCCGCCGTGTCTCGTCGGCGCGGGCGCGCGCGATCTGCGCGCTCGCTCGGGTGAGGGCCTCGTCGATATCGTTCATGACCGCCATACCTTACTCATTTTCATGTTTTCATTATATGTATGGTGATGTTATCCGTCAAGCATCGGAGCAGTGGCAACGTGAAGGCAGCGCGACAACTTCGCTTCACTAGCGGCGCGCAATTTGCCAAGGAGGCGCCAGACCTTGCGCGGGTGGGAAACCCGGCCCGCGCGCGAGACGCAATGGAATGCCAATGATCCGCACCGACTGGACCCGCGAGGAGATTGCCGATCTCTTCGACCTGCCCTTCACCGAGCTGCTGTTCCGCGCAGCCTCGGTCCATCGCGAACACCATAGGGCGGACGAGGTGCAGCTCTGCACGCTGCTCTCGATCAAGACCGGCGGCTGCCCGGAGGATTGCGGCTACTGCTCGCAAAGCGCGCATGCCGACAGCGGCGTGGAGGCAACCAAGCTGATGGACGTGCGCCAGGTGCTGCAATCCGCGGCGCAGGCCAAGGATGCAGGCTCGCAGCGCTTCTGCATGGGCGCCGCCTGGCGCAATCCCAAGGAGCGCGACATGCCCAAGATCGTGGAGATCGTGAAAGGCGTGCGCGCAATGGGCATGGAGACCTGCATGACGCTGGGCATGCTATCGCCCGATCAGGCGGAGCAGCTGAAGGAAGCGGGCCTCGACTACTACAACCACAATATCGACACCGGCCCCGAATATTACGAGCGCGTGATCACCACGCGCAAGTACGAGGACCGGCTGACGACGCTGGAAAACGTGCGCGCCGCTGGCATCAACGTATGCAGCGGCGGGATCGTGGGCATGGGCGAGACGCGCGATGACCGCGTCGGCTTCGTCCACACGCTCGCCACGCTGGAACGGCATCCCGAAAGCGTGCCGGTCAACGCGCTGGTGCCTGTGAAGGGTACGCCGCTGGGCGACATGCTCGCCGATACGCCGATGGCCAAGATCGACGATATCGAGTTCGTGCGCACGGTCGCCGTCGCCCGCATCGCCATGCCGATGAGCATGGTGCGTCTCTCCGCCGGGCGCGAGAGCATGTCCGATGCCACGCAGGCGCTCGCCTTCATGGCGGGCGCGAACTCGATCTTCACCGGCGACAAGCTGCTGACCGCGCCCAATGCAGGCGACGACAGCGATGCTGCCCTGTTCGACCGGCTGGGCCTCAAAGCCATGCAGGGCGAGGAACCGATGCGGGCCGTTGGCGGCTGCGCGGGCGGCTGCGCTACGCCGAGGGAGGCGGAGGCGCAAGCCGAGAACGCCTGACCCCTCGCACATGCTCGACCACATTCGCAAATCGCTCGAAACCATCGCAGCGAAGGATCGCCTTCGCGCATTGCACGCGGTCGAGATGCGCGGCGACGGTCGGCTGTTGCGCGGCGGGCGCGAATTGCTCGACTTCTCCAGCAACGATTATCTCGGCCTTGCGCGGCACATCCTGCCGGTGGAGCGGGCTGCCAAATACGCGCAACTCTACGGTGCGGGATCCGGTGCCTCGCGCCTGATAACCGGTACGAGCGAGGCGCATCTCGCAGTCGAGCGAAAGGTCGCCGCCTTCAAGGGTAGCGAGGCGGCCCTGCTGTTCGCCACTGGCTGGCAGGCGAATGCGGCCATCATTCCCGCACTCGCCAAGGCCACGAAAGGCACCGTAATCCTTGCAGATTCGCTGGTGCACAATTCGATCCATGCAGGCCTTCGCGGCGCGCGAGCCGAGGTGGAGTTCTTCGCGCATAACGATCTGGGCGAGTTGGCAGAGTTGCTCGCCCGCCACCGCGATGCGCCCGGCCGCCTTGTCATCACCGAGAGCGTGTTCAGCATGGATGGCGACCGTGCGGACCTGCCAAGTATGGTCGCGCTCGCGGCTGAGCATGACGCCATGCTTTACGTTGACGAGGCGCACGCAACCGGCGTCCTCGGCCCGCGCGGTGCGGGGTTGGCGGCAGACGTGCCGGGCTTTGCTGAAAGCGGCGGGCTCGCCATCGGCACGTTCAGCAAGGCGCTGGGCAGCTTCGGCGCCTATGTCGCCTGCCCGGAGGTGGTGCGCGACTACCTCGTCAATATGTGCGCGGGCCTGATCTTCACCACCGCCCCGCCGCCCGCCATGCTGGGCGCGATGGATGCAGGACTCGAGCTCGTCCCGCAAATGGATGCGGAGCGCGAGCACCTCGCGAACCTGGCGGACAGCTTGCGCGGCGGCTTGCAGGCGCTGGACTGCGACACGCGCGACAGCTCCACCCATATCGTGCCGCTGGTAGTGGGGAGCGAGGCCGACGCGCTGGCGCTGGGCGAACACCTGCTGGACCGCGGCATCGCCGCCCTCCCCATTCGCCCGCCGACCGTGCCGAAGGGCACCAGCCGCATCCGTTTCGCGCTGCGCTCCACGTTGGGAGAGGCCGATGTCGAGCAGGTGCTGTCGGCGATTACCGAATGGAAAGGCCGATGAGCGGCTTCATCGTTACTGGAACGGATACCGATGTCGGCAAGACGGTGGTCGCGGCTGGGCTCGCGCAAGCGCTGCGGGCGGCTTACTGGAAGCCGGTCCAGGCTGGCCTCGATGGCGAGACCGATAGCGAGGCCGTGACCCGCCTCGCGCCCGATGCGATGGTGCTGCCCGAAGCCTTCCGCCTCGCCACGCCCTGCTCTCCGCACGAGGCCGCGCGGATCGACGGCGTGGAGCTGGCCGACGCTGCGCTAACTCTCCCTGAAACGAACCGCACGCTAATCGTCGAGGGCGCTGGCGGCGCGCTCGTCCCCTATCGCGAGGACCTGCTCGCGGCAGACCTGTTCGCACGCTGGGCCCTTCCCGCAATGGTGGTGGCCCGCACGGCGCTCGGCACGATCAGCCACACGCTCCTGACGCTGGAGGCACTGGCCGGGCGGGGCGTGGCGGTGAAAGGCGTCGTGTTCGTGGGCGAAGAGGAACCGGTGGCCGAGGCGGCGATCACCCGCATCAGGCGGGTGCCCCATCTCGGCCGCCTGCCGCGCCTCGAACCGCTGGACGCCGATACGCTCGCCGCCGCCGTCGCCGCGAATATCCGGGTGGACCTGCTGGCATGAGCCGCTCGCCCGTCTGGCACCCCTTCCACCAGCACGGCCTTGGCGAGGACATCCCGCTCGTTACCCATGCAGAGGGCGCGGTGCTGCAAACGGCCGACGGGCGCCGCGTTCTCGACGCGATATCCAGCTGGTGGGTGACGACGCACGGCCACAACCATCCGCGGATCATGGAAGCTATTCGCCGGCAGACGCAGAAGCTCGACCAGCTGATCTTTGCCGGCTGGACGCACGAGCCTGCCGAGACACTGGCGCGCGGGCTGGTGGAGATCATGCCGGACGGGCTCGACTACGTGTTCTACTCCGACAGCGGTTCCACCGCGGTGGAGGTCGCGCTGAAGATGGCGCTGGGCTATTGGCACAATCGGGATGAAGTGCGGCACCGCATCCTGGTGCTGGAGCACAGCTATCACGGCGACACGATCGGCGCGATGAGCGTAGGTGCACGCGGCGTGTTCAACCGTCCCTATGCTCCGCTGCTCTTCGACGTTGGCACGATACCCTTTCCCGCCGAAAACCCGCAGCCCACGCTGGATGCGCTGGAGCAGGCCTGCGCCAAGGGCGATGTCGCCGCCTTCATCGTCGAGCCGCTGCTGCTGGGCGCAGGCGGGATGCTGGTTTATCCGCCGCAGGTGCTGGCCGAAATGCGCGCCATCTGCGCGGCGCACGGCGTACTCTTCATCGCCGACGAGGTGATGACCGGCTGGGGCCGCACTGGCACGCTGCTCGCCTGCGAGCAGGCATGCGTGACGCCCGATATCCTGTGCCTCGCCAAGGGGCTGACAGGTGGTTCCGTACCGCTCGCGGTCACGCTGGCAACCGCGCCGATCTACGATGCGCACTACTCGCTGGATCGCGACAAGCTGTTCTACCACTCCTCCAGCTTCACCGCGAACCCCATCGCCTGCGCGGCGGCCGTGGCGAACCTGGAAATCTGGCGCGAGGAGCCGGTGCTTGACCGTATCGCCACATTGGCGCAGCGGCTCGCACAAAAGCTCGATGCCCTCGCACAGATGCCTGCGATCACCCAGCCACGCCAGTGCGGCACGATGATCGCTTTCGATGTCGAGACCGGCAGCGACGCAGGCTATCTCGCCGAAATCGGTCCGAAACTGCGCGCGCATTTCTTCGCGCGGGACGTGCTCATCCGCCCGCTCGGCAACACCGTCTACTGCATGCCGCCCTACTGCACGGCGCAGGACGACATCGACCGGATCGCCGAGGCGATGGCGTCGGGCGTAAAAGCCTGCGGGCGTTGATTGGGTGGGAATGCTGGATGCCCCGCAAGGATTCGAACCTTGATTGACGGAGTCAGAGTCCGCTCTCTTACCGTTAGAGGACGGGGCACCAGAGGGGCGCGCCATTAACGCGGCCTCCGGTCCGGGTCAACCCCGGTAAGCTATCCGCTCAATCGGCAGCGGGCCATATCCGCGTGCGGCAGAACAGGGTGACGCAGCCCTTCACCTCCAGCGCACCGCCGCGTGCCGGGCGCACCTCGGTACGGTAGGTGTTGCCGTCCTCGGGATTGTAGACCTCGCCGCGCCAGGCGCCATCGTCCCAGGTGAGGTTCTTCAATATCCTGATGCCGAGGATCGGACGGTCGCGCAGCGCGGGATCGTCATTATGGACGTCGCGATTCGGTTCGCCCGGCTTGCGCTTGATGATGCGGGTGATCTCGCCGCAGCGAGCGTTGCCGCAGGGGCCGACCGTGATCTCGGTATAGCCGCCCGAATCAACATAGGTGCCGTCGATATTGCTTTGCGCGGCAGCCGGAGCAGCAGGCAGGGCCAGTGCGGCGGCTAGTGCAAGTGCATGTGTTTTCATGTCGTCTCCTACGCACGAAGCGGCTGAACGGCTCCTGATTGTGTGGTTTTCACGCCGAGCAACTCGCTCCGCCCAGCACGCAGAAGCGCGCGCAATGCGGGTGGTTGAGCGGCACGTCGCGCCTCGCTTCCTCCACCGTGTCGCCCAGGTCGAACTCGGGATCGTAAGGCAGAAGGGTGCAGGCTACCACGCGGGGACTTGGCTCGCCCTTGCGGTGGACGACCATTCGGCTGGCGGAGCACATCACGTCACGCGGCGACTTGCCTAGGATGTCCCAGCACTCGGTGGTGATCTCGGCAATATCGGCCTCATCGTCCATCTCCGGAAACAGCACCAGCCGCGCCGGGTCGGCGGTGTCGAGAGCGATGCCTTCCGCGTCGAACAGCAGGCGATAGGCATTAAGGGCCTGCTCCTGCGTTTCACCGGCGAGGCTGCGCCCGGCAGCGGCTAGCGAAAAGCCGTTCGTCGACAGCCAGCGCATCCCTTCCAGCATGGGCTGCCAGCTACCCGGTCCGCGCTCCGCCTCGTGCACCGCTTGCGTGTGGTGATCGATAGAGACGCGTATGGTGAGCTTGCCGCGATAGGACTCGCGCAGTCGCAGCAGCTCCGCTTCGTGGCGGCGCATAGGCTTCATGGCGTTGGAGAGCACCAGCACCTCGTGCCCGCGCGACAGGGCGTCCTCGATCATTGCGATGATGCCCGGGTTCATGAACGGCTCGCCGCCGGTAAAGCCGATCTCGCGCACGCCCTGTCCGGCAATCTCTTCGAGGAAGCGAGCGACATCCGCAGCGCTGATATAGACCAGCGCGTCATTGGTCGGGCTGCTCTCGATATAGCAATTGGCGCAGGCGAGATTGCACAGCGTACCGGTGGCGAACCACAGGGTTTCCAGCTTGTGAAGCCCCACCACGGCGCGCTCGCTGCCATCGGCCGTCACCAGCGGATCGGAGAACTTTTCGCGCGGCAGGCGCTCGCCCGCCACCTCGAAGGGAGAATGGCCGACAGGCGCATTGCGGCTTTTCGCACGGCTCGCCATCAGAAGGCCCGCCGCATTTTTGCAAGGAGCGAGACCCAGCGTTTGGGCCATTTGCCGAATACCGTGGGCTCCCACGCGCTGAAAGCGGCGGCTTTCACGATCTCGGCGCGGGTCGGGTAGGAGACGATCGCTCCGCCAAGGGCAAAGGTGGAACTCTTGCCGGTGATCAATTGCGTGAACGGCAGCAGCAATTCGCCTGCATTCACCCCGCAAATGCTGGCGCCGACAACCTTCTTTCCCGTCAGCATCACCTTCAGATGGCCCCGGTCCCGCCCTTCTGCAATGGCGCGTTCGTTGTGGTAGAAACCCTCGGTGACGACGCGCAGTCTCTCGCCATATTCCTTGCGCGCCTCGCTTTCGGTCATGCCGATCTGCGCGACTTCGGGCTCCGTATAGGTGCACCACGGCAAGGCGCGCCAGTCGACCCTAGCAGGCAGGCCGAGCGCGATTTCCAGCACGACGTTGGAGCCTTCATAGCCCGAGACATGGGTGAGCCGCGGCCCGTCGCGGCAATCGCCGATGGCGTAGATGTGCTTGAGGTTCGTACGGCGGCGCTCGTCCACCACGATGCCGTTGCGGTTGCTTTTTATACCGAGCTCTTCCAGCCCGTAGCCCTCGGTCCGTGCCTTGCGGCCGACCGCAACCAGCAGGTGCGAGCCGCGAACCTCGTCCCCGTCATCTGTGGTGACGATGATGCCGCTCGCTGCACCCGAGACCCGTTCCGCCTTCGCCTTCACGAAACGGACGCCTTCCTCCTGCATCACCCCCATCACCACCGCGACCGAATCGCGGTCGTCGCGTCCCATCGGCTCGCCCGGTTCGATGACCGTCACCTCGCTGCCGAGGCGGCGGAAGCTCTGGGCCATTTCCATGCCGATCACCCCACCGCCGATGATGACGAGGTGCTCGGGCTGCTCGGTCAGGTCGAACAGGTTCTCATTGGTGAGGTAGGGCACGTCCGCCAGCCCCTCGATCGGCGGTACGAAGGGGGCAGAGCCGGTGGCGATGACAATGCGCGGAGCGGTGAGAGTGCGCCCGGCCACCTCCACCGTTTTCGGCCCGGTCAGCTTCGCCCAGTCCTGGATAACCTCGCAGCCCATTTCCTCGAACCGCTCGGGCGAATCATGCGGGGCGATATGGGCGATGGCCTCGTGAATATGGGCGTGCACGCCGCTCCACTCCACCGTGGGCGCAGCCAGATGGACCCCGGCTCGCTCTTCCTCGCGAGCCTCGGCGGCCCGTTTCGCCGCGGAAATCAGGGCCTTGGAAGGCACGCAGCCATTATTCAGGCACTCGCCGCCCATTTTGTGCCCTTCGATGAGGGCAGTCCTTAGACCGAATAGCGCGCAGCCTCCGGCAGCGGTAAGCCCGGCAGCACCCCCGCCGATCACGATCACGTCATGCGTGTAATCCAAGAAATTCTCCCGCGCGTAACCTATTCAGGATGGCTCACGAAGGCCTTACCGTCCATGCATGCTTTCGGACCACCCGGAGAAAGAGTTTCATGAACCTCGAAAACAGCCAGAATTACTACGGCAAGGTGCTGGAAAGTTCCGCCGACCTGCGCACCGATGCCTGCTGCACCGCCGAGATGCCGAGCGCCGCCGTGCGCGAGGCGCTGCGCAACGTGCATGAGGAGGTGAAGGCGCGCTATTACGGCTGCGGGCTGGTGGTGCCGCAGGCTCTCGAGGGCGCACGGGTGCTCGATCTCGGCTCGGGCAGCGGGCAGGATGCGTATCTGCTAGCACAGCTTGTCGGGCCGAACGGAAGCGTAACCGGCGTGGATGCGACGCCCGAGCAATTGGCGGTGGCGAATGCACACAAGGATTGGCACGCCGAGCGGTTCGGCTATGCCAATGTCGATTTCGTCGAGGGCGATATCGAGAAGCTGGGCGAGGTCGGGCTGGAGCCTGCCAGCTTCGACATCATCGTCTCCAACTGCGTGATCAATCTCGTCGCCGACAAGGAAGCGGTGTTCCGCGCCGCGCATCGGCTGCTGAAGCCCGGCGGTGAGCTGTATTTCTCCGATGTCTATGCCGACCGGCGCGTTCCAGAACACCTGCAACGCGATCCCGTACTGCATGGCGAGTGCCTGTCCGGCGCGCTCTACTGGGGCGATTTCGAGCGGATCGCGAGGGCAGCAGGCTTCGCAGACCCGCGCCTCGTCACCGACCGCCCGCTGGCGATCAACGATGCGGAGGCGGCGGCGAAGCTTGCCGGGATCAGCTTCGTCTCTGCCACCTACCGACTGTTCGAGCTCGCCGGACTGGAGCCGCAATGCGAGGATTACGGCCAGGCGGTGGTCTACAAGGGCACGGTGCCGGGATCGGAGCGGATTTTCGAGCTCGACGCGCACCATGCCATAGAGGCGGGCCGGGTGTTCCCCGTCTGCGGCAATAGCTGGCTGATGCTGGCAGAGACGCGGTTCGCCCCGCATTTCGATTTCATCGGCGATTTCTCGCGCCATTTCGGCGTCTTTCCCGGCTGTGGCACGGCAATGCCCTTCGGCCAGTCGGGCGCCGGTTCCGCGACGTCCGGCGCGCCCTGTTGCTGAAAGTCCTCGTCACCGGAGCCGCCGGCCTGATCGGCGGCGAAGTCTGCGCGCGGCTGGCGGCGCGTGGCGTGCAGGTCACCGCGATGGTGCGCAAGACCCGCGAGGTGCGCGGCAATGACGGGGCGATGGTGCCCGGCATCGAGGTAGTTGGGGGCGACGTCACCGGGCCGCTGATGGGCCTCGACCCGGCGGCGCACGATATCGACCTCGTCATCCACTGCGCCGCGAGCCTCGAATTCGATGCTCCGCGCGAGGAGCTGGCGGCGGTGAATATCGAGGGTACGCGCAACGCCGTGGAGTTCGCGCGGGAGGCAGGTGCGGGCTTCATCCATGTCAGCACAGCCTATGTCTGCGGCACGCGGGAGGGCGCGATCCTAGAAGGCCCCGTGCCGGAAGGCACGCGATTCACCAACAATTACGAGGAGAGCAAGGCGCTGGCAGAGGCGCTGGTGGCGGATAGCGGCGTGCCCTTCGCCATTGCGCGTCCCTCCATCGTGCTGGGCGATCATGCGAGCGGCGAAATCCGCGACTTTCCCTCGCTATGCAACGTCTTCCGCCTGATGGCGCGCGGCAAGGTGAGCGTGTTCCCGGCGCATGAGGGCTCTACCCTGAACCTCGTGCCGATTTGCCATGTGGCAGAGGGTATCGCGCGCATTGCCGAGCGGTTCGAAGACGCTCGCGGCGGCTACTATCACCTCGTAACGAACACGCCTCTGCCCGCTGCCGACCTCGCCAACGGCGTGTCGCGAGTGGAGCATTTCCCCGACCCGCTGGTGGTGCCTCCCGAGCAGTTCGATTCCGCCAGCCTGCGCCCTGCCGAGCAGATGCTGCTGGGACGGATGATCGCCACCTTCGGCGCCTATTTCACCCGCAATCCGCGCTTCGACGACAGCCGCTTTCGTTCTCTGACTGGCCTCGAATGCCCGGAGACGGACAGCGAGTGGCTCGACCGTCTGATCGCCTGCGGCATCGCCAGAGGCTACCTGCCTAGCGCACGTCCGGGTAGTGCCGCTCCAGCCGGTCTCGCGCATGGAACGCCCATAATATCCCGACCTTGAAATAGATCCAGTTCGCCTTCCATTCGCCCCATTCGGCGATGCGGCGGTCGGAGGTCTCGACAGTGCGGCGGAGCAGCTTCACCTTGCCGTAGCGTGCCAGCCGGACGCACAGGTCGGCCTCCTCCATCACCTTGGCATCCGGAGTGCAGCCCCCGCTTTCCAGGAACTGCGCCCGGCGGAAAAACATGGCGTGATCCCCGAAGAGCAGACGTACGCCCCGAAGGAACAGGTGAGGACGGCCAAGGAGCGGTGCGTACCAGGTTTTCACCCAATTGTGCGCGGTAGTGACCCAACGGGTCTTGTGGGGACCGCGTATGATCGGGGTGAATCCGGCAAGGGCGATGGAGGGGTTGGCGAGGGTCTGCGCGATCACCTCCACCATGTCGCTCGGTGGGACGGTGTCGGCATGGAGCACCACCACCTCCTCTCCCTGCGCGGCCCTCACCCCGGCATTCATCTGGCTCCCTCGTCCGCGCGGGGCGGTGACGACGCGCCATCCCGCCGCTTCGGCCAAAGCCACGGAGGCATCCTCGCTGCCACCGTCGACTGCCACCACTTCCAGCGGCGCAGGGTCGAGCTTCGCCAGATGCGCGACGAGGGCGGGCAGCGCGGCCTCCTCGTTCAGCATGGGGATGACGATCGAGAGGCGGCTCATCGGACGAGGTCGGGCCAGTAGGAAAGGTCTTCGGGACGGTCGCAATCGGCGAGTTCTTCCAGCAGGCGGAAGGTGACGCCGTGGTTCTTCAGCCGCGCCACGGTTTCCTCCAGAACGCGGTCGCCGCCCCACGGCATCTCGCTCCAGAGAAACGGCAGTTCCTCCCGGAAGCCGAGCAGATAATATCCGCCATCGCTGGCAGGGCCGATCACGGCAGGTACCTCCTCCAATGCATTTGCCGCCGCATTCAGATGCGCAGGAGCAAGCCCCGGAATATCCGCGCCGAGGAGGATCGCGGGCGCCTCCACCCGGGCAAGCCGCGCGCCGAGATCGCCCTCGCCCTGTTCCACCAGTGGCACATCCTCGCCCAGCCACTGCGCAAAGGCGCTCGCCTCCGCGCCCGTGTAATGCAGCGCGAAGGGCAGGCCGCTCGCCCGGATCGTCGCCAGCGTGCGCTCCACCAACATGCGGTGCAGCTCGGCGGCCTTTGCCTCGCCCAGCGCCGGGGCAAGCCGCGTCTTCACTTCGCCCGCGCGAGGATACTTGGCGAACAGCGCGATGGTGGGTGCCGGGTTCATGACATGGGGCTCTAACCGCTGGACGGTGCCTTGGCGACGGGTCATGCTTCGCGTGATGGGAGTACGACTCGGAAAAGTGGCCGGCCTGCTGTTCGCAGGCGCAGCAGTGGGTATCCTGCTCGCCTCCGAACGCGCGCGCCCCCTGCGGCAGCGCACCCGCGCGGAATTACCGAGGTTGGCGCGCAACGGCGCGATGGGCGCCGCTTGCCAGGCGGTTATCATGGTCAGCGATGGGCCCATCACCCAGACCATAGCGCGGGAAAACGCCCGCTCCCGGCGCGGTCTACAACACGCCATTGGTGGCCTGCCAGGGCGGATCGCGGCGTTCCTGTTGATGGATTACATCTACTATCTCTGGCACGTCGCCACGCACAAGGTGCCGTTCCTGTGGCGCTTCCACCGTGTGCACCATGTCGATCCCGATCTCGATGCCTCCACTGCAATCCGTTTCCATGCACTCGACATGCTGATCTCGGTGCCGATGCGCATGGTGCAGGTGCGCCTTGCGGGCGTGGACCCGGCGACGCACGACGCCTGGCGCAGTTTCTTCCTCGGTTCGGTGCTGTTCCACCATTCCAATTTGCGCCTGCCCGAGGGCGTGGACGAAAGACTATCCACCCTTCTCACCACGCCCCGGATGCACGGCATCCATCACAGCCAGCGGCCGGACGAGATGGACGCCAACTGGAGCAGCGGGATCAGCCTATGGGACCGGCTGCACGGCACCTTCCGCGCCGACGTGGCGCAGCAAGCCATTGCCATCGGGGTGGACGATCCCTTGGCGGAGCGGGACATCGCCTTGCTGCCAGCTCTCCAGGCGCCATTCCAGACAAGCGGAAACCGCGACGAATTCACCGCGTCCTGAGCCTCGCCAGAGCCGCGAAACCTGCGCGACTTGTGAAATATCGCACCTTCGTCTAGCCTGACGTCAGGTTCCGCCATCATGGCGGGTTTGAGAATTTTACGAGAGATTACGCACATGGCGGATATCAATCCGCCGGACCGACGCGAACAGACCAGGCGCAGAGCACCAGCAGACAAGGGCAAGCGCCGCGACGACAGAAACGGTCAGAAGAGCAGTTCCGGCGACACCAATGGCAGCCCGCAGCGCGTTTCGCGCAATTGGCGCCGTCCCCCGCACAAATCGTTCAAGCAGGCCTATGCGGCCATCGATCTGGGTACCAACAACTGCCGCCTGCTGATCGCGCGGCCCGAGGATGAGAACTTCGTGGTGATCGACGCCTTCAGCCGCGTGGTGCGGCTGGGCGAAGGGCTGGCGCAGACCGGGAGACTGTCGGACAAGGCGATGGACCGGGCGCTGGGCGCGCTCAAGGTGTGCTCCGACAAGCTGCGGAAGCGCAACGTCCACCTCGCCCGCTCGGTCGCGACCGAGGCCTGCCGCCGCGCGACCAATGGCGAGGCCTTCATCGAGAAGGTGCGGCAGGAAACCGGCATCGTGCTCGACATCATCAGCGCGCAGGAGGAGGCGCGCCTCGCGGTGCTCGGCTGCCACATCCTGCTGGAAGACGGCATCGGCCCGGCCATCATCTTCGACATCGGCGGCGGCTCGACGGAACTGGTGCTGATCGAACCGGGCGCGCCGGTCCCGCGCATCCTCGATTGGCAGAGCGTGCCCTGGGGGGTCGTCTCGCTATCGGAGACCGTGGGGGAGGAGCCCGGCGATCCCGAAGGCCGGTTGCGGCGCTACAATGAGATGAAGCAGCTCGTGCTCGACAGTTTTTCGGAGTTTTCGGAGAGGATCGCTTCCCATCATGCACCCGAACAGCGCCTGCTAGGCACCAGCGGCACGGTGACGACACTTGCCAGCGTGCACCTTGGCCTGCCGCAATATGATCGCAAGGCCGTGGACGGGTTGATCGTCCCCTCCAAGTCGATGCGCGAAATCTCGCAGCGCTTGTCGGGCATGTCTCCGCGGGAACGCAGCGAACTCGATTGCATCGGCTCCGACCGGGCGGACCTGGTGGTGGCAGGCTGCGCCATCCTCGAGGCGATTCTCGACATCTGGCCCGCGTCGCGTCTGGGCGTCGCCGACCGCGGCATCCGCGAAGGCATCCTGCGCAGCCTGATGGCGGCCGATGCAGAAGGCATGGAAGCGCAGGCCGCGCTCCGGCGCCTGAAGCAGAACGGGGCCGATAGCTGATGGCACGCTCGGGTGGCGATTCGCAGCGGCGCCTCAAATCCGCGAAGAAGCGCAAGGCCAGTTCGCAGCGCTGGCTGGAGCGGCAGTTGAACGATCCTTACGTGAAGCGCGCGAAGGAAGAGGATTACCGCAGCCGCGCCGCCTTCAAGCTGATCGAGCTGGACGACCGCTTCGGCCTGCTGAAAGGCGCGCAGCGCGTGGTCGATCTCGGCATCGCGCCGGGTGGCTGGGCACAGGTTGTGCGCCGCCGTGCGCCCAAGGCTGCGGTCGTCGGCATCGACATCCTCGAGACCGAACCACTAGACGGGGTGGAGATCCTGCTGATGGATTTCATGGAGGACGAAGCGCCCGAACGCCTCACCGCCGCGCTGGACGGCGCGCCTGATCTGGTGCTGTCGGACATGGCGGCGAACACGGTGGGGCACAAGCAGACCGACCATTTGCGCACCATGGCGCTGGTAGAAGCTGCCGCGTGGTTCGCGGTGGACGTGCTGGACAAGGGCGGCGCGTTCGTCGCCAAGGGCTTTGCCGGCGGCACGGACCGCGAGTTGCTGGATTTGCTGAAAAAGCACTTCACGAGCGTGAAGCATGCCAAACCGCCCGCGAGCCGCAAGGGCTCGAGCGAGTGGTATGTCGTGGCGCAAGGATTCAAGGGGCGCGCCTGAACGCGCCCCAATCACGTTACCGGAACGCGATTACTCGACGCCGGGACCGCCGGTGTCGACAGCGCCCGCTGCATCGGGAACCGGCTGGTCGGCGCTCATCGCACCAGCAGCCTCGGCGGGCTGGGCCGCAACGCCTTCGGTCGCGCCGGGGCCTTCGCCAGCACCGTCGAGCTCGCCCTCACCAGCACCTTCCGGAAGCTCGGCCTCGGGCTCGGGCAAAGCCGGGCCGCCACCATATTCACGCAGGTAAAGGATGACATTCGCACGGTCTTCCGGGCTGGAGAGACCGGCGAAGCTCATCTTCGTGCCGTTGGCAAAGCCGCGCGGACTGGCGAGCCAGGCATCCATGTTCTCGTAATCCCACTGGCCGCCCTTGCTGGCGAGCGCGGAGGAGTAGGCGAAACCGGGCGCGTGTTCACCGATACCGGTGCCCAGCACGCCATACAGGTTCGGGCCGATACCGTTGGCGCCGCCCTGCTCGATCGTGTGGCAGGCCGTGCACTTGGCGAACACCCCTTCACCGGCGGCAGCGGTCCCGTTCGCCAGCAAGGTGGCGAGCGAGGGACCTGCATCCAGCCCACCGGCATCCTCGGGCGCGTCGATCACGTAGCCATATTCGTCGACCTCGGGGCCGTCGGCCTGGAAGTACTTGGAACTGATGGAACTGAGACCGAGGGCGACGATGCCGCTGGCAAGAACCCAGCCGAAGATGGTGTTGGAATTACTCATGAGTGAAGATTTCTGCCGGTTTGTAGGTTTGCGCCTGCGCTCTAATAGGCGAAGCCGCGCTTCGCAAGGGCGGATGCGCGCTTGTCGGCCCGGCAAGCCGGCGCTACCGACTTTCGTCCTATGGATTCGTACCCCGCCCCCGCCCTCGCCCTGGTCGAGACCATGCACGAGGCCGCCTCGCAGGAACCTGCGCGCGCGATCGCCTTCCAGGGAGCGCCCGGCGCGAACTCGCACCGCGCCGTGAACGAGTGGGATCCGCACGCCCTGCCGCTGCCCTGCTTCAGCTTCGCCGCCGCGATCGAGGCGGTGAAGGAGGGACGCGCGTCCTGCGCGATGATTCCCATCGAGAATTCGCAAGCGGGCCGCGTGGCGGACATCCATTTCCTGCTGCCCGAAAGCGGTCTTTCCATCGTGGGCGAGCATTTCCTGCCCATTCACCACGCCCTGATGGCGCTTGGCACGCAAGGCCCGTTCACCGGCGCGTTCAGCCATCCCCACGCCCTTACCCAGTCGCGTCATTACCTGCGCGAGAAGGGCATCGTCCCCCTCAGCCATGCCGATACGGCGGGCGCGGCCGCGCATGTTGCCGAGCTGGGCGAACCGCAGCTGGCCGCCATCGCGCCCAAGCTCGCCGCCGACCTCTATGGCCTGGAAATCGTCGAGGAGAACGTGGAGGATGCCGCCGACAACACCACCCGCTTCGTGGTGCTGGCGCGCGAGGCGCTCGATCCCGCGATGCTGGCCGGGCAGGAGACGATGACCACCTTCGTCTTCGAGGTGAAGAACATCCCCGCCGCGCTCTACAAGGCGCTGGGCGGGTTTGCCACCAACGGCGTCAACATGACCAAGCTGGAGAGCTACCAGAAGGGCGCCAGCTTCGCGGCCACCATGTTCTACGCCGATATCGTGGGCGCGCCGGGCGATCCGGCGGTGGACCGCGCGATGGAGGAGCTCGCGTTCCACTGCAAGGGCGTGCGCATGTTCGGCACCTATCCCATGGCCCGCCAGAGAGGCTAGCAGTGCGCCTGCCGCCCGAAGCCTTCACCATCGCGCCCGACCCCCTTCGGGATCCCGAAGTGCTCGCGCTGCTCGACCATCACCTGGAGGAGATGCATCGCTGCTCTCCGGCCTGCAAGGTCCACGCGCTGGATGCGACGCGCCTCAAGGAGCCCGGCGTCACCTTCCATGCAGCGCGGCACGAGGGCCGGCTGGCCGCCGTCGGCGCACTGAAGCGGCTGGGAGACGGCAGGGGCGAGATCAAGTCGATGCGGGCGAGCGAGGCCTATCGCGGGCGCGGCGCGGGAGAGGCGATGCTGCTTCACCTGATTGACGCGGCCCGCGAGGAGGGCCTGACATGGCTCGGCCTCGAAACCGGTCGCCACGCGGTTTTCGAGCCTGCCTTGCGCCTCTATGCAAAGCACGGCTTCACCCCTTGCGAGGCCTATGCCGATTACGTGATCGACGATTTCAGCCAGTGCATGGGGCTCCGCCTCAAGCACGCCTGACATGGCGCCCACTACCCTTCGGCGGGTTTGCCTGGCGTTAAGCATGCAAGGGTTTTTAACGCATTGCGTCCGCCCCCCGCCCGTGCAACCTAGACAGCGTGACGACGGGTCAGGGTACTGCAGCGCCACCTGCCAGGGGGGAAGACTTCGCATCGGCGTGGCGCGAGCTGCGGCGTGACGAGGATATCCAGTTCGCCCCCGTCAACCTGCCCGAGCAGGAGGAGCAGCCGCCCGACTGGCTGACCCGCTTCCTCGAATGGCTCGGCGAATTGTTCGCGCCGCTGTTGCGCCTCCTGGTCGAGAGCTGGCCTGTCCTCAGCTGGGTGCTGCTCGGCCTGGCGGTGCTGCTCGCCGCGTGGTTCCTGTTCCGCACCTTCGGCCCGAAACCTAGAGGCAAGGCCAGCGGCACCGGCACGGAGGAAAGCTGGGCGCCCGAGCAGCACGAGGCGCTGGCCCTGCTGGAAGAGGCCGACAGGCTGGCGGCGGCAGGCAATTTCGACGAGGCGACGCACCTCCTCCTGAAACGCTCCGTCGCCCAGATCGCGGAGGCGCGGCCCGGCCTTGTCGAGCCCTCCAGCACCGCGCGCGAACTCGCCGCCGAACCGCGCCTGCCCGAAGCGGCGCGCGCAGCCTTCGCGCTGATTGCCGCCCCGGTTGAACGCAGCCTGTTCGCCCTGGGACATCTGGACGAAGGCGACTGGCAGGCCGCCCGGGCTGCCTATGCCGATTTCGCCCGCGTCGAATCCTCGCTCTCGCGAAGCGCGGCTGCTGCATGAGCCGGCGCGCCAACCCTTTCGATCCGCGCATCGTGCTGGTCCTGCTGCTGGTGGGCGCGCTGGCTTTCCTGCTGTTCCTCTACGCTCTGGGACAGGGCTGGACGGGGGGAAGCGAGCGCGACGGCGGCGGCCATGCGAGCGGAAACGGGCTGAACGGCTATTCCGGCCTCGTCACCTTGCTGGAGGCGACCGGGCACGACGTATCGCTCTCGCGCAATCAGGGTTCGCTGGAGGATTACGGGCTTCAGGTTCTCACCCCGCCATTGTGGACCGATGGCGAGGAACTCGACGCGATCATCGAGCAGCGCATCGCGGACGGCAACGGCCCGACCCTGCTGATCCTGCCCAAATGGTTCGCCATGCCGGTGCCCCCGGCGCCCGGCATCGAGAGCAAAAAGGGCTGGGTCGTCCTTGCAAATGCCAGCTCGCCCGAATGGTTCGGCAATCTCGCGATTGCGGAAGGCACGCGACTTGCCATCGGGCGGACGGGCGGATGGCAAGGCCTGGGGGCGAGCGGCGCGCTGCCGGTGAGCGACACTGTCCAGGCGCTGGTCGGCGATTCCCTGAACACCATGCGCCCGCTGCTGGTGGACAGCGAGGGCGACGTACTGGCCGCAGAAGTGCTGCCCCCCATCGATGAGGACGGTTTCGAACCCTGGCCCGTGGTCGTGGTGTTCGAACCCGACCTTCTCAACAATCACGGCCTTGCCGATCGCGAACGGGCTGCGATGGCGGTAACGCTCGTCGAACGCGCAATGGAGGGTGAGGACCTGCCCATCCGTTTCGACCTTACGCTGAACGGGCTCGGCAGCGCGGCGAACCTGCTGACGCTCGCCTTCCGCCCGCCTTTCCTCGCCGCGACGCTGTGCCTGCTGCTGGCCGCGCTGGTGATCGGCTGGCGCGCCTTCCGCCGCTTCGGCCCGGCGGTGGCGGAAGAGCCCGCCATGGCGCAGGGGAAGCGCCAGCTGGCGCGGAACGGCGCCGCGCTGGTGGAGCGGGTAAAGCGCTGGCACCTCCTCAAGGCGCCGTATGAGGACATGGTCGGCCGCCGCATTGCCGCCGCGCTCGGCCTGCGCCATGCCGAGACCGGTTCGCGCGAAGAGGCGATCGACCGCGCCCTCGCCCGCCGGGGCCATGACGGACCGCCCTTCTCCCGCCTTGCGAGCAACCTGCGCGCGGCGGACAAACCTCGAGACATCATCCGCGCCGCACAAGGGCTGCGGGACCTGGAAAGGACTGTGAAGGAATGAGCATGACACTCGAAGAGACCGCCCGGCTGGCAGAGGCGATCCGCGCCGAGGTGGGCAAGGCGATCGTCGGCATGGACGCGGTGGTCGATCACCTGCTCATCGCCCTTATCGCGCAGGGCCACGTGCTGCTGGAAGGCCCACCCGGCACGGCCAAGACATTCCTTGCGCAGTGCTTTGCTCATGCCACCGGCATGGAATTTGGCCGCATCCAATTCACGCCGGACCTGCTGCCGGGCGATATCCTCGGCTCCAACCTGTTCAACTTCCAGACCAGCCAGTTCACCCTGACGCGCGGGCCGATCTTTCGCGAGCTGCTGCTGGCCGACGAGATCAACCGCACCCCGCCCAAGACGCAGGCCGCCCTGCTGGAAGCCATGCAGGAACGCCGCGTCACGCTTGACGGGGAAACGCATTCGCTGTCCGAGAACTTCATGGTGGTCGCCACCCAGAACCCCATCGAGAACCAGGGTGTCTACCCGCTGCCCGAAGCCCAGCTCGACCGGTTCGCCTTCAAGCTGCTGGTGCCCTACCCCAGCGCCGAGGAAGAGGCCCGCATCGTTCGCCGCTTCGGCGAGCGCTCTGGCCCGCAGGGACCGCTCGATTTCGGGATCGAGCAGGTCGCCAACGCCGGCACGATCTCTGCCGCGCAAGCCGCGGTGAAGGAGGTGACGCTGTCGGACGAGGTGATCGGCTACACGGTCGATCTCGTGCGCGCCACGCGCAACAACGCCGATATCGCCAGCGGCGCATCCCCCCGCGCCGCCGTGCTGCTCGCCAATGCCGCCCGCGCCCGTGCTGCGCTGGAGGGGCGCGCCTATGTCATTCCCGACGATGTGAAGGCGCTCGCGACCGCCTGCCTGCGCCACCGCCTGCTCCTCTCGCCCGCCGCCGAGATCGAGGGTAAGCAGGTCGAGGATCTCGTCGCCGGTCTCATCGAACAGACCGAGGCGCCGCGGTGATCGAGGCCCGCCTTAATCATCCCTGTGCCGCAGGCATGAGGAGGTGGCGCGTCGCCAGCGGCGGCGTGGCAGGGGTGTCGCTGCACCGAATATCCTCCCTGTGCCGCAGGCATGGGGAGGTGGCGCGTCGCTGCAAGCGACGTGACGGAGGGGCGGGAGCGCCGTGCCCCTCCACCACTCGCTTCGCGAGCGGTCCCCCTCCCCATCGCTGCGCGACGGGGAGGATTTAGCGCGTGAACGCCCTCAGCGCCCTGCTGGCCCGTCTGCCGACAATCCCCATCGTGCCAACCGCGCGCACGCTGGTGCTGCTGACCCTCCTCGCCCCCGTGGCCGTGGTGATAGCCGCGACCGCGCCTTCCGCATGGATCGTCGCTCCCGCTGCGGCGCTGACGTTGCTGCTGCTCGCCCTTCTCGATGGCTGGATGGCAGGCAGGCTCCTCTCGCTCGACTACTTCGTCCCCTCCGATGCCGAGGTCGGCCAGCCCTGCGCGATCCGGGTCGAGGCCGCGATGGATCGCGACGGCGACGCCGCCCTGCCCGAGGCCGCAATCGGTTTCGAGGCACGGCTGGGTGAGCGAGGAACAGCGCGCTTCGAACTCGAACCGGCAGGAGAGGCAGGCAAATTCGCAGGCGCCGGCAAGGCGGTGCCGGTGCGGCGCGGGCCCGGCGAATTGCACGATCTCTGGCTGCGCTGGACCGGCCCGCTGGGCCTCGCCGCGCGGCAGGAACACGTGGCCCTCGATGCGCGCATCCGCGTCTGGCCCGATCTTTCGCCGGTACGCTCTCCCACCCTGCAGGCCTTTCTGCGTGACAGCCAGTTCGGCCTCGTCGCCCGGCGCATCCGCGGCGAAGGCACGCAGTTCGAGGCGCTCTCGGAATACGAGCCCGGCATGGACCGCCGCCGCATCGACTGGAAGGCCAGCGCTCGCCACACCGCGCTCTACGCCCGCGAGAACGAGGCCGAGCGCGACAACCAGATCGTCTTCGCCTTCGATTGCGGGCAATCGATGATCGAGCCGGTGGACGGCCTGCCGCGCATCGACCGCGCCGTCTCTGCCGCGCTGATGGCCGCCTATGTCGCGCTGAAGGGCGGCGACAGGGTGAGCCTGTTCGGGTTCGCCGACAAGCCGCAGGTGATGACGCCATTCATCAACGACACAAGAGCCTTCCACCGCCTGCAAAGCGCCGCCGCGAATCTCGACTACACCGCGCGCGAGCCCAATTTCACGCTGGCGCTCGCCACGCTGACAGCGCGACTGAAGCGCCGCTCCCTTATCGTCCTGTTCTCCGATTTCGCCGACCCGACCTCCGCCCAGCTGATGGTGGAGAGCGTGGAGCGGCTGCTGCGCCACCACCTTGTCATCTTCGTTACGATGGTGGACACCGAACTGGAAGACCTCTCCGCCACCGAGCCCGAGACCATGGGCGACATCGCCGTGGCCGTGGGCGCCGATTCGCTCGCGCGGCAGCGGCAACTGGTGCTCACGCGCCTGAAACGTCTGGGCGTCAACGTGATCGAGGCGCGGCACGATGCCATCGGCTACCGGCTGATCGACCTCTACCTCGAAACCAAGCGGGCGGAGGCGATCGGCTGATGGTGCTTGCCCTGTTCAGGAAAGCGGAGATCGAGCCGCCCGCCGATATCGAGGCCGCGTCCCTGCGCTCTGACCGCTTCCGGCTGGAGCGCGAGATGGACTGGAAGCGCCTCGACGCCATCGTCACCGCGCTGGAGAAGAACCGCCCGGGGCGGATCAGCGACGAGGACCTGCTCGACCTGCCCGTGCTTTACCGCAAGACTGCCTCCAGTCTCGCAGTGGCGCGCGAGACTTCGCTCGATGCCGCGACGCTTGACTATCTCGAGGCGCTGGTGCGCCGGGCGTGGTTCCAGGTCTACGGCCCGCGCATCGGGCTTGGCGGCTGGCTGCGCCGGTTCCTCGGTGGCGGGTGGAGCGCGTCAGTGCGCGCAATCTGGCTCGACATCTGCATCGTGCTCGCGGTGATGGTGGCGGGCACGCTGGTAGGCTGGCTACTCGTGGAGCAGGAAGAGAACTGGTATTATTCGCTGGTCCCCGGCGAGATGGCGGGCGGCCGCGGCCCCGGCGCCGATCCGGAAACCTTGCGCCAGACGCTGGGTACGGCAGAGGCGGACGGGCTGGGCGTATTCGCCACTTACCTGTTTTCCAACAATACCGGCGTGTGCATCATGGCCTTCGCGCTGGGTTTCTTCTTCGGGATCCCGACCTTGCTGCTGCTGGTCTACAATCTCGCCTTGCTGGGAGCGATGTACTGGGTATTCGCCGAAGCCAGTCTAGGCATCGACTTTGCCGCCTGGATCTCCGTCCATGGCACGACAGAGCTTGGCGCGATCCTGCTGTCAGGCGCGGCGGGGCTGCATGTGGGGCGCAGCATGGCCTTTCCGGGCGATCGCTCGATCCTGGCGGCCATGCAGAGCGCTGGCGTGCGCGCCGCGCAAGTCATGGCGGGCTGCACCATCATGCTGATCATCGCAGGCCTGCTGGAGGGCTATGCCCGGCAGCTGGTGGGCGACACGCCGTCACGCTTCGCCATCGGCGGAGGCATGCTTGCCCTGTGGGTCATCTACTTCGCCTTCGCGCCCGCCCCGCGGGAGCACGACACGTGAGCCGCCTCGCCCTTCGCGCCGATCTCGCACGCCGGGCGCGCACGCTGGTAACGCCCGAGGGGTTGGCCCTGCCGCTCACCGTGGGCAGCCGCGGCGCGCGTGCCGGTGCGCTGATCCTCGATCTTATGATCATCGTCTTCGGTCTGATCGCCATTATTGTGCTGTTCTCGGCAGTTGGATTGAGCCTGTTCGATATTGGTGCGGAAAGCGATGCGGGCCCGATCTTCAACCTGCTGTCGATCGTGATGATCCTGGTGCTGTTCCTCGCGCGCTACGGCTACTTTCTCTGGTTCGAACTGGGCCCGCGCGGGGCGACGCCGGGCAAGCGCACGGTTGGCCTGCGCGTGGCGGCCCGCGATGGCGGGCGGCTTACCGCCGAGATGGTGATCGCCCGCAACCTGGTGCGCGATATCGAGGTAATTCTGCCCATCGCCTACCTGCTGGTGATCGCCTTTGGCGGAGGTTCGGAAATCGGCGTATCGGGCTGGGCGCTGTTCGCCTGGCTGATGCTGTTCCTGCTGTTCCCCTTCTTCAACAAGGACGCACTTCGCGCAGGCGATCTCGTCGCGGGCACCTGGGTGGTGGAAACCCCCAAGGCAAAGCTGGAGGAAGCCATGTCTCTCGCCCCCGACAGGAGCCGGGTCTACCATTTCGGGGAGCAGGAACTCTCCGTCTACGGCGAGCATGAATTGCAGGTTCTCGAGAGCGTATTACGGCAGGACCGGCCCGAAGCGCTGCAGGAAGTGGCAGCGGCCATCGCCAGGAAGATCGGGTGGGAGCCAGGTGCGGGCGACGAGCGCGAATTCCTCGAGGCGTTCTATGCCGCGCTGCGCGGCCACCTGGAGAGTCGGATGCGCTTTGGCGAACGCAAGCTGGACAAGTTTTCCTGAAAATTGCCCTCGCAGGCGGCGCACGGCCGCCGATATGGCGTGCTTTTAGCCCGGTCGGCAATTTTATGTTAATTTCCTCCTCGCGGACTCGACTCGCACCAACAGGGGGGCAAGCAAATGAGCTTTGGAAACCGCCAATTCGATCCCAATCTTGCGATGGACATTCTCGAAAGGATCGGCCTTGCGCTGGTGATCCTGCTGGTCACATGGCTGCTCGCCAAGGCCGCCAAGTGGGCCTTTGCTAAGCTCGTCGACAATGTCGGTTTTCTCAAGCACCACACAACCTCGGGTGAGAGCCTCGGCTACCAGCTGGGGCGGATCGTCTCGCTGCTGATCTGGTTGCTGGGCCTGTTGGCGATCCTGCAGGTGTTCAACCTTGGCGGCGTGATGCAGCCCGTCACCACACTGCTCGACGACATCATGGATTTCATTCCCAATCTGATCGGGGCGGCGCTGATCTTCTTCATCGGCCTGATGGTGGCCAAGATCGTGCGTGATCTGACGGTCACCGCGCTCGACACGGTGGATTTCGATAAATGGGTAAACCGCGGCGGGGCGGAAACGCTGACGGGCAATTCGCGCCTGTCCAAGACGATCGGCACCATCCTCTATGCGATCATCGTCATCTTCGTCTCGATCATGGCGCTGGAAGCGCTGAGTCTGGAAAGCGTGTCCGAACCCGCCAGCGACATGCTGGCGCTGATCCTCGAGGCCATTCCGCGCATCATCGGTGCCGCGCTGCTACTCGGCATCGGCTATCTCGTCAGCCGCTTCGTCGTTCAGCTGATTAAGGAAGTGCTGCCCGGCCTCGGCGTTGACCGCGCGCTGTCGAGCAGCGGGGTGCTGCCGACCGGCACCAGCGCATCCTCGATCATCGCGCGCGTGGTGCAGGTGGCGATCATCCTGTTCTTCGCCATCGCCGCGACTCGCCTGCTCGGCTTTCCCGAGCTTACCGCGATCCTCGATGCAGTGCTGGAGCTTGGCGGGCGCGTGGTGTTCGGCGCGGTCGTGATCGTGGCTGGCTTCTTCATCGCCCGCCTGCTTGCCCGCCTCATCGGCGGTGCGGGCGAGAGCGGCATGGCTTCGTCGATCGTGAAATGGGCGACAATCATCATCTTCACCTTCATGGGCCTTAGCTATACCGGCGTCGGCGACATCATCACCGAGACCGCCTTCAGCGCGCTGGTGATCGGTATGGCCGTGGCTGGCGCGCTCGCCTTCGGGCTCGGTGGCCGCGAATGGGCCGGGCGCAAACTGGAGGAATGGGACGACAAGGCGAAGTCGGCCAGCACGACAACGCCAACCAGCACCTCGCCCGAACCCGATACCGGGGAAGACCCGCTTCCCCCCGGCGCCTGAGACTGGCCTGAAAGGCTGAAGCGCATTAAGGGGCGCGGGGTCATGATCCTGCGCCCCGCTTATATGGACGACGCCGAAGCCCTCGCCCGCCTTGGCCGTGAGAGTTTCTGCGCTGCTTTCGAGCATCTCTACCGCCCCGAAGACCTCTCCGGTTTCCTCGAGCAGGTCTATTCGTGCCAAGCCGTCGCGGGCGAAATCGCCGATCCCGCCATCACCCACCAGCTGGCGCAGGACAGGCAGGGGGGCGAGCTGACGGGCTTCATCAAGGTGAAGCAGCCCAGCCCTTATGTGCAGCACTCCTCCGCCACCTCGCCGCTATGCCTCGGCCAGCTCTACACTGATCCCGCGCGCACCGGAGAGGGTATCGGGGCAGCGCTGATGGACTGGTGCCTTGGCGAAGCAAGGGAGCGCGGCTGCGATGCGATCCAGCTCTCGGTCTACAGCGAGAATTTCGGCGCGCAGCGATTCTACCAGCGCTATGGCTTCGCCAAGATCGCCGATATCGATTTCTGGGTGGGCGAGCAGCGCGACCATGAATTTCTATACGAATTGCGCCTTTAGTCCTGCCGAGGCCCTGCCCCACGGGGTTTGGGTTAAGAGGCCCTTAGGCCTTTCGATATAGTCGCAGCGTGATGGGAAACGCCGCACTCCAACTGCCCGACTTTGCCACCGCACCGGCGCGGTCGCTGTCCAAGGAACTCGTCAACGACCCTGGAATCGAGCGCATCCTCAGCGCCGTTCGCGGGCACCTCGGCGTGGAGATCGCCTTCGTCTCGCGCTATGTCGAGAACGACCAGCGCGAGCTCACCCATGTCAGCACCGACCTCGACTTACCGATGGGCCCCGGCTTCCGGGAAGACCGGGAGGACAGCTATTGCTGGCACATCCTGCATGGCCGCCTGCCCGAACTTATCCAGGACCCTGCCGACCACCCGTTGACGCAGAAGCTGGGCATCACCGATTTCCTCCCGGTGGGGTGTCACATCAACACCCCGCTTCGCCTTGCCGACGGAACCGTGTGGGGCAGTTTCTGCGCGCTGGGCCGCAAGCCCGATCGCAGCATGAATCCGCGCGACCTCGAAATTCTGAAGAGCTTTGCCGGCCTCGCCTGCGAGCGGATCGAGACCTCGCTCGAAAATGACATATCACTTCAGCACGCGCGCGAGCGGGTGAAGGCGATGCTCGATGGCCACGCGGTCACCATCTTCCAGCAACCGATCCATGATCTGAAAACCGGCAATCCCGTAGGCGTCGAATGCCTGGCGCGCTTCCCCGATCTCACGAAGCGGGGCCCACAGGCCTGGTTCGAGGATGCGGAGCGTACCGGGCTTGGCATCGATCTGGAAATGACCGCGGTACGCTGCGCGCTGGAGACGGTAAGCCAGGTGCCCGAGGGCGTCTACGCCGCCATCAACGCCTCGCCTTCCACCATTCTCTCGGGCCAGCTGCGGGCCGCACTCGAAAACGCCCAGACATCTGAGCTCGTGATCGAGATTACCGAGCACCAGCAGGTGGCAGACTTCAGGATACTCGCCCGCGAGATTGCCGCGCTCAAGCCCTTCGCGCGCATCGCCATTGACGATGTAGGCACCGGCTATGCCGGCCTGCGCCACCTCATCGAATTGCAGCCCGACATCCTCAAGATGGACATGGTTCTCACCCGCCATATCGACAGGGATCCCGCGCGCCGCGCGATCAGCGCAGCCATGGTGCAGTTCGCCCACGATATCGACGCGGTGCTGGTGGCAGAAGGCATCGAGACAGAGGCGGAGCGAAACGTCATGCAGGATCTCGGCGTGGATTACGGGCAGGGCTACCACTTCGCCCGCCCGCTGCCGGTGGTTGCCGCCCAGCAGCATCTGCTCGGCGTCGGCAGGGACCTTGGCTGATCAACTCTCGCGGCGCAATTCGCGCTGCTGTTCGCGGGTCATGTCCCTGGCGGCGTAGATGTCGCCGCCCTCGATCTGCACCGTCATGCGTTTGCTGTCGTTCTCGCGGTAGGTCGCCTCGGCATCGTCTATCGCACGCTCGCTCAGCCCCACGTTCTCCAGTGCCATGCGAGCAAGGGCGATGGCGCTCTCATAGACTTCGCGCATGACGTATTCCGCCTTGCTGTTTGCAAGGGCAATCACGCTCTTCCGATCGAAACCGCGCACATACAACGTGGCCTTTGGAAAGGCCTCGGCCACCGATTCGAGGAACTCGGCATCGGGCACCTCGTCGATGCAGAACATGATCAGCTCGGCCTCCGCCGCGCCTGCCTGACGCAGCATATCGAGCCGCGTGCCGTCGCCGAAGAACACCTTGCTGCCAAATTCCTCCGCCACGTCGATCTGGGCGGTGTTCCGGTCGATCAGCGTCACCGACAGACCGCCCGCCAGCAAGGTCTGCGCCACGGTCTGGCCGAAACGGCCGAACCCCACCACCAGCGCGCTGGCGGTCTCGTGATCCGGACCCTCGCGCGTTTCGGCGTTCTGCTGCGGTTCGTGGCGGATGCGGCGCGTTGCCATCATCAGGAAGGGCGTCGTCGCCATGGATAGGGTGACGATGGCCCCGAACAGACTGGATTGCTCGCGCGTCATGATCCCGCCCTGCACCGCCTGCGTGTAGAGCACGAATGCGAATTCGCCGCCCTGGCTCAGCAGCAGGCCCAGCGCCAGCGCAGCGCGCCAGCGCATCTTCATCAGCAGGCCGAGCCCCATGATGATCGCGGTCTTGATGGCGATCAGCGCGATGGCGAAGCCGATGACGAAGAACGGATTGTCGGCGATCACGCCCAGGTCCAGCATCATGCCGACGGCCACGAAGAACAGGCCCAGCAGGATGGCGCGGAAGGGCTCGATATCGGCCTCCAGCTCGTGCCGGTAGCGGGTATCGGCCAGCATGACCCCGGCGATGAAGGCTCCCAGGGCAGGCGAAAGGCCCAGCGCCTCCATCGTCACGGCGCTTGCCAGCACGGTGAAAAGCGCGGCGACGATGAACAGCTCGCGCTCGCCAAGCGTGCCGATCAGGCTGAAGAGCGGGCGGATCAGCAGCCGTCCGGCCGCTATCAGTCCCAGCACCGCTCCCAGCGTGTAGAGCCCGAGCAACCAGCCCGACGGCGCATCCTCCGCGCCGGTGCCCAGCGCCGTGACGATGGTGATGAGGGGAATGATCGAGAGGTCCTGGAACAGCAGGATGGCGAAAGCCCGCTCGCCAAAGGGCGTGCGCAGCTTGCCGCCCGATTGCAGCATCGGCAGCACCTGCGCGGTGGAGGAGAGGCCAAGCGGCAGGCCGATGGCAAGCGCCGCGGCCAGTGGATAGCCCGCCAGCGCCAGCACGGTTGCCGCCACCGCCAGTCCGCAGGCCGTCACCTGCGCAAGGCCCAGCCCGAAGATCGCCCCCTTGAGGCGCCACAGGCGCGCAGGGCTCAGCTCCAGCCCCACGACGAACAGTAGCATCACGATGCCCAGCTCGGCGATTTCCGCCATTTCCTCGGCCCCGTCGACCAGGCCGAACACCGATGGTCCGAGCAATGCGCCGGCGACGAGATAGCCCAGCGTCGCGCCCAGCCCCGCGCGGCGGAAGGCCAGCACGGCGAACAGCGCGAAGGTCAGCATCCACAGCCCGTCGCGCAGCAACAGGCCGGCGGCATCATGCCCTTCCATCAGACAGGTTCCCCCGGGCGCGCCGCCGCTACAGCCATTTCCATCTCCAGAACAGGATCACCTGCACCAGCAGGATCCCGCAGCACAGGCCGACGACGATCCAGAAGGCATGGCCATCTTCCACGCCGGGCATGCCCCCCACGTTGATACCCAGCAGACCCGTGATGAAGCCTAGGGGCAGGAAGATGGCGGCAACGATGGTGAGCAGGTAGTTCGTGCGTTCCGACCGGGCATCGGCCCTTGCGCGAATATCGTCCTGCAATACCAGCGCGCTTTCCTTGGAGATGTTGATGTCTTCCAGATAGCGCCGCAGCCGGTCGAGGCTCTCGGCGATCTCGCGCCGGTCGTCTTCCTCGAACCACGCGGGCGCGGTTCGCGAGATGGTTTCCAGCGCCTCGTGCTGGGGCGCCATGTGTCGCTGCAGGCCAAGGCAGTTGCGGCGGATCGATGCGATGCGCGCCAGCATCTCGTCGGTGTCGGCTTCGCTGCCCTGCTCCTCCATGGCGTCGATGGTGTCGTTCATGTCGACGATGGAGACGTTCATGCGGTTGATCAGCGCTTCCACCAGGTCGGTGATGATGCGCCCTGCGTCGCGCGGCCCACGCCCGGCGTCGACGCGGGCGAGCACGTCGCGCGGGGATTGCAGGCGACGGCGGCGCAGGGTGATCACACGGTCCCCGTCGCTCCACACCTGCAGGGCGATCATGTCCTCGGGCTCCGCGCCGGGATTGAAATTGATGCCGCGCAGCGTGGCGACGAGGGCATTGCCTTCCCTCAGTGCGCGAGGACGAGTCTCGTCGCTTACCAGCAATTCGGCGGTCGGCTCCGGAATGCCCAGGCTGTCGAGCCATTCCTGCACGCCGGGCTTGTTGCGGCAGACGTGCAGCCAAAGGACTTCACCCGGCGCTTCGGGCTTCCAGCTTCGGGCGGCCCCCCAGCCGATCACGCGCCCGCCGCCCTTGCCGTCCAGCACACGGCCGAACAGCATCGGGCCATCGAGACTCTCTTCAGGGGCTGGTGGAGCGGTCATGCAGGCGGACCAAATACTATCGCGCACGATCTCGCAACTTGCATGTCATTGGGCGGTGCAAACCATGCCTTTAACCTGTCACCACAAGTCCCTATAAGGGCCACATGTCTTCCGTACGCCCCTGGCGCGATATCGAGCGCCGCCAGTCCCGCCAGATCATGGTCGGCAACGTGCCGGTCGGCGGCGATGCCCCGATCACCGTCCAGACCATGACGAACACGCCGACAGAGGATGTGGGCGCCACGATCGACCAGATACGCCGCTGCGAGGATGTGGGCGCGGACATCATCCGCGTGTCCTGCCCTACCGCCGAATCCACCGCGCGGTTCGACGAGATAACGAAGGCGGCGAACATCCCCGTCGTTGCCGACATCCACTTCCACTACAAGCGCGCGCTGGAAGCCGCCGACAAGGGCGCGGCGTGCCTGCGCATAAATCCCGGCAATATCGGCTCTTCCGACCGGGTGGCCGAAGTGGTTCGCGCCGCGAAGGCCAATGGCTGCGCGATCCGCATCGGCGTGAATGCCGGTAGCCTCGAGAAGGACCTGCTCGAGAAATATGGCGAGCCCTGCCCCGAAGCGCTGATCGAGAGCGCATTGGACCACATCAAGCTGCTGCAGGACCATGATTTCCACGAATACAAGGTGGCGGTGAAAGCCTCCGACGTGTTCCTTGCCGTCGCCGCCTATCATGGGCTGGCCGAGACCGTGGACTGCCCGCTGCATCTCGGCATCACCGAGGCTGGCGGCCTGATCGGTGGGACGGTGAAAAGCTCCATAGGCATCGGCTCGCTTTTGTGGGCGGGCATCGGCGACACCATCCGCGTATCGCTGTCGGCCGAGCCCGAGCAAGAAGTGAAAGTGGGCTTCGAAATGCTGAAGGCGCTGGGCCTGCGCACACGCGGCGTCCGCGTCGTCTCCTGCCCCTCCTGCTCGCGCCAGGGTTTCGACGTTATCCGCACGGTGGAGGCGCTGGAGGCTCGGCTGGAGCATATCAAGACACCGATGAGCCTGTCCGTCCTCGGCTGCGTGGTGAACGGGCCCGGTGAAGCACGCGAGACCGATATCGGCATCACCGGCGGCGGCGCGGGCAAGCACATGGTCTATCTGTCGGGCGTGACCGACCACCATGTGGAGAGCGACGCCATGCTCGACCACATCGTCGCGCTGGTCGAGAAGAAGGCCGCCGAGATCGAGGCCGGCACCGCCACCGCCTTCGATCCGCATGCGGAGGCGGCGGAGTGACGGTTCTCCCAATGCCAGGCCGCTGCGCCCAGTGATCGACGCCGAACATCTCGCCCGCCTACCCGCTCGCGACGAGAACGGGCTGCTCCACGCTTTCATCGAATGTCCCAAGGGCAACACCCACAAGATCGACCTCGACAAGAAGCTGGGTATCTTCCGCTGGGCCATCGAACTACCCGAGGGCCTGACTTTCCCCGCCAATTTCGGCTTCATCCCGGCGACCCTGGCCGAGGACGGCGATGCGCTCGATGTGATGGTGCTGACAGGCGGGGCTTTGCCATCCGGCACGCTGGTTGCTGTGCGCCCGGTCGCGGTCCTCAAGCTGGAGCAGGACGAGGGCGGCCAGATGGTTCGCAACGATCGCCTCGTCGGCGTCCCGCCGCTCAGCCAGACCTTCGGCCACATCAGCAAGCTTTCCGACCTTCGCGAGACGATGATGTGGGAGCTCGGCGTATTTTTTCAGACTTACAACAAGCTGATCGACCGCAAGGTGAGGTTGCTCGACCCCGGCGACGAGGTGGAGGCCGAAAAGCTTGCCGAGGATGCGATTGCAGCGAAAGAAGCTGCGGAGGGCTGATCCGCCGGCCATGCTCCACGTCGTCCATCACGCCGATTACATGGCGCCGCGCCCCGAACGCGGCACATTCAAGTTCGACAAGTACTACCTCGTGATGGAGGAATTGCGCGCCAGCGGCGCTCCCATCACCGAGCACGCGCTCGATCCCATGCCGCGCGAATGGCTGGAGCAGGTGCATTGTCCCCGTTACGTAGAGCAGGTTATCACCGCCACCGTCCCGCGTGAGAAGGAGCGGCGAATCGGCTTTCCGGTGACGCCGCGCATCGCTTCTCGGGTGCGCCATACCAATGGCGGTACCTGGCTCGCCGCGCAGCTTGCCTTGGAGCATGGCTACGCCGCCAACAGTGCGGCGGGCAGCCACCACGCACTGCACGACACAGGCGCCGGCTACTGCGTGTTCAACGACCTTGCGGTAACATCCAACCGCCTGCTGGCGGAAGGCGACGCGCAGCGCATCCTGATCGTCGATCTCGACGTCCACCAGGGTGACGGCACGGCCAGCCTGACTGCCATGCGCGACGAGATATTTACCCTCTCGCTCCACGCCGAGAAGAATTTCCCAGCTCGCAAGGCCCGCTCGAATCGCGATGTCGGACTGCCTGACGGGCTGGACGACAATGGCTATATGGAGGTGCTGGAACGCGAACTGCCGCCCCTGCTCGACGATTTCGCGCCCGATATCGTGCTTTACCAGGCGGGGGTCGATCCGCACGGGGAGGACAAGCTCGGCCGCCTTGCCCTGACCGACGAAGGGCTCGAACGCCGGGACCGCTTCGTCATCGCGCAGGCCCGCAAGCGCCGCCTGCCGGTCGCCAGCGCCCTTGGCGGCGGTTACGGAGCGGACCAGCGCGCAGTGGCGCGCCGTCACGCTTCCTCGATGCTGGCTATGGCCGATGAGAACCGCCTTTACCCCGTGGCAATGCTTGGCGCGTAACATGGGCCGCAATGGATATGCGGCTCCCCCTCACCTGCGTGCTGATCACTGGCGCTGCGTTCGGTATGCTACTGCCGGTGATGGAGGCAGAGGAGCATTTCACGGGCGGTGCCGGTCAGGATAACGCGATACCGCTCTCGCTAAACGCCGCGCAGCAGATAGATGGCGCAGGCTGGGGCGGGGAAGTCACGCTCGAACGCGAATATGACGGGCATTTCTACGCCGATGTCAGCGTGGACGGCGTACCCTCGCGCATGCTGGTGGATACCGGCGCCAGCGTGATCGCGCTTACCGGCGCGGATGCGATGGCGATGGGTCTCTACTGGGACGAGAGCGATGTCACCGCCGTGGCGCAGGGAGCCAGCGGCGCCGTCTACGGCGTCAACACCCGCCTGCCACGCGTGCGCCTCGGCGATTTCGAAGCGACAGATGTCGAAGCAGTAATCGTGCCGGAAGGACTGGGCATCTCGCTGCTCGGCCAGTCCTTCCTCGGCACCATCGACAATGTGCGCATCGCCGATGATCGCATGGTGCTGGAAAACTGAAGCCCCGTGAACATGGGCAGTCTCCTCCCACGCCGCTGGCGTTCGAAGATGGAAGCCACACGCCATGCGGAGGCGATTTCCGGCATCCTCGACACGCCGCCCATCGCGCCTCGGCAGGACGGGGTAGTGATCTTCTCCATGATCGGGACAGAGGTGCTGCTGCCCTATCTCGTCGCGGTAAAGTCGCTGTGGCATGAATTGCGCAGGGGCCGCGTGGCGATCCTCGACGATGGTACGCTGACGGCGCAGGACCGGGCGATCCTCGCCCATCATTGCGGCGACCCGCAGATCATGCGCATCGCGGATGTGAAGCTCGGCGACTTTCCCGCAGGCGGCACATGGGAGCGATTGCTGACCATTCTCGACAACCGCGCGGGTGAATACTGGATCCAGCTCGACAGCGACACAGTAACGCTTGGTCCGTTGGCCGAAGTGGCCGAAGCGATTTCGCGCAATCGCAGCTTCGTTTTCCTGGGCGGAAAGGACGCCGAAGTCGGACCGCTGCCCCTCGCGGAATTTGCCGCCCGTTTCTACCCCGACGGTCCGCAGGAGGGCCACGTGCAGACCCGCATCGAATCGCGGCTCGGCAGCGTGGATGCACGTCGCGAGTGGAAGTATGTTCGCGGCTGTTCCGGCTTTGCGGGCTTTGCCGCGATGGGCCCGGGCCGACCGCTGGCGAGCGCCTTTCTCGCCGAGATGACGCGCATGATCGGCAAGGAGGATGTTAGCACTTGGGGAACCGAGCAGGTTACCTCGAACTTCCATCTCGCCAATGAGACGCAGCCGGTCGTGCTGCCCTATGATCGCTACCTGAACTACTGGAACGAGCCGTGGGGCAAGGATGCTCGCTTCGTGCATTTCGTGGGCACGCATCGCCACGAGAATGGCGCCTACATCGAAGCCAGCCGCGCCACGATCGACGCACTGAAAGCCTGAACCCACCCTCTCTTTCCTGTTCTGTTCAGGTTCGATGCGCTATCATGCGAACATGGAAAGACGTCGATTCCTGACTGGCGCGCTTGCGGCAGGGGCCGCTCTCACCGCTTCCCCGTCGCGGCTTTTCGCGCAGGCCGCGCCCGATCTGCGCACGCGGAGACTGCTCGACATCGCCCGGCGCGAAGTGGAGCGTGCAGGCACGCAACTCTGGCGGCGAGACCTCGTGGGCATTGCCGATTTCGGCCTCCATTCCTCCATGCCGCGTTTCCATTTCGTCGATCTGGAAGCCGGCAGGGCGGACAGCGTTCTGGTGACCCACGGAAGCGGCTCCGATCCGGAGCACGATGGCTGGCTCAACGGCTATTCCAACCTTCCCAATAGCTGGGCGACCAGCCGCGGCGCCTATATCACCTGGGAGTGGTACACTGGCCGCTACGGCACATCGGTGCGGCTGGGCGGTCTCGATCCGACCAACTCCAACGCCTTCCCCCGCGCCATCGTGATGCATGCGGCAAGCTACTCGACGCCTGCCCATGTCGCGCGCTGGGGGCGGCTGGGCCGCTCCAACGGGTGCTTCGCCTTCGGACCGGAGATATTCCCACAGGCGCTTACACGCCTCATGGGCGGACGGCTGCTGTTTGCCGACAGCCTCGGCATCGGCCCCGACGGGGAGGACGTGGTGGCCCCGCCGCAGAAGACTCCGGATTTCGAGGCGATAGCCGCTTCGAACGGCTGATCGCTATCGTCAGGCTCCCGGCCGTTCGATGGGGACCACTTCCTCTGTCGAGAAATGGGCACGATTGCCCACGCGCGGCGCGTCGAGCGAGGCCAGCACCGGCTCGTCCCTGCCGTAGATGTCGTCGAATTCCCGCAGGTTTCCGTCCACGTCCACACCATAGGTGAAATAGGTGATGTAGACTGGCAGGGTCCGCTCCACCGGTACGCGGGTGTATTCTCCACTGCGGGAGACCTGAACGGCTTCGTCGCGCGTGGCGCCGCCGCCCAGGATCGCCACCGTCATCGCCAGTTCCAGCGCCCGCTCCACCCGGATACAGCCGTGGCTGCGGGCCCGGTCGTCGCTGTCGAACAGGGCTTTCGCAGGCGTATCGTGGAGGAAGATCGCGTGCGGATTGGGCATGTCGAGCTTCATCATGCCGAGCGAATTGCCCGGACCCGGCTGCTGCACCACCGTGGTAAAGCCATCGGCGCCGCGTGTCGCGCGGTAGCCATTGGCGCGCGCCCATGAAGGGTTGTTCAGCACCCGGTTGCCCAGCCCTTCGCCCACAACGATGCTTTGCGGCACCGTCCATGTCGGGTTGAAGATGACACCTTCCACCGTCTCCGCCAGTTGCGGGGTTGCCGTGCGGCCGGGCTTTCCGACAACGGTGCGATAGGTGCGGATGATCTGTCCGTTCACCATCAGGCGCAGCTGGTATTCGGGCACGTTGGTAAGAAGGTACTGCGTTCCGAGATCGCGCGGCAGCCAGCGCCAGCGATCCATGTTGGCGCGGATCATTCGGGTGGTCTCGACATCCGCCGCAGGTGTTTCGGCCAGGGCCTGGCGCAGGGTGGCGTAATCCTCATGCACCGGGGTGAGCTGTTCCACGATGCTGGCGATATCGCCGGTCGCCAGCACTTCGGTCATCAATTGCGCGGTGGGCATCAGGTCGACATCGGGATCGACGACGAACCACTGCCGTCGCGAACTCATCGGCGTGCGTCCGTCGCGCAGGTCCTCCACCAGCCAGGTGAATGCGCGGCTCGCCTGCTCGTCGAGTGCGGGGCCTGCACCAAGCGCAATGGCCTCGCGCAGGTCGCGCAGCTGGTAGTCGGCGGGGTCGAGGCCCTCGCTGCCGATCCCCTCGATTACGGTGGCCAGCGTGGCGGCGTTGTCCACGCTCCACGACTGGATGGCCGGTTCGCGCGGATCGTCCTGCACGACCTCGTTCTGCTCGAAGACAGGTGGCACGGATACGCGTGGCTCGTACTCGTCGAGCGGATCCTGGGCGACAAGCACCTGCGCAGCAACCGGCGAGGCGATCAGCCCCAGCGCCGATCCTATTGCCAGTCCCATGCCGCCGAAGCGCGCCCGTGCCATACGAATCATTACCTTGCCTGTCATCGAAGTCCTGAGATTTTGCCGCTTTGCCCTTCGCCGATCAAGGACGGCCGCTTGACGAAGCGTGAACAACCCGCTCTTTCCAGTCCGGGCAAACCCGCGTGACGCGGGCAGGCACGGCATCTATGGCCCTCGCATGGATCAGTCGCAGCGCCTGCTCTGGCCCTTTCTCGCCGCTTTTGCAGGCGTTGGCTTTCTGTCGCTGATGGACGCGCAGATGAAGGCCGCTTCGCTGGCGGCGGGCGTCTACACCGCCTCGCTGCTGCGCTCGCTTTTGGCGGCAGGCATTGCCGCGCCGATCTGGCTGGCGCGCGGGGCACGCTGGCCGAAGCCAGCCGTGCTGCGGCTGCATGTGGAGCGCGGCGTGGTTTCCGCCTTCATGGCCCTCACCTTCTTCTACGCGCTCACCAAGCTGCCCCTCGCCGAAGCCATCGCCATCAGCTTCATGGCACCGCTGCTGGCACTGTATTTCGCGCATCTTCTGCTGGGCGAGCAGATCCGCCGCAGCGCCATCGGCGCATCTGCGCTGGGGTTGGCAGGAACGCTGGTAATCGTGAGCGGACGGCTCGGGCGCGCCGAAGTCAACGAAGATATCTGGCTCGGCCTAGCCTCGCTCCTCGTATCGGCCATGCTTTATGCCTACAATTTCATCGTCATCCGCAAGCAGTCGCAAGTTGCAGGGCCCATAGAGGTGGCGACGTTCCATGCCGGGGTCGGCGGGCTGGTCCAGTTGCTGGCCGCGCCGTTCCTTTTCGTGCTGCCCGGCCCGAATGCCATGCTCTCCATCGGCTATGCCGCCATCCTGACGGTGGCCGGGTCCATGGCCATCGCCTGGGCCTATGCCCGGGCGGAGGCGCAGGTGCTGGTGCCGATGGAGTATACAGGTTTCGTCTGGGCGGCCCTGTTCGGCTGGCTCTTCTTCCGCGAGCCGGTGACGCTACCCACGATCCTGGGAGTGGCGCTGATCGTCGCCGCTTGCTGGATCGCGGCACCTCGGGCCCGGCGGAGAAAGCGCACGGCAAGTTCCGTGGACGGCACCGGACTGCCCTAGCCCGTCGGCTCCTCGACCGTGACGTGCTCTTCCTCGATTTCGCCGCCGAACCAGTCGTAGCTCTGCCAGATGAGGCCCAGCACCGCGCCCGTGAACGATGCCGCCACCAGTGCCAGCAGCATCCATCCCACGTTCAGCGATGCGCGCCGTCTATTCGGATTTCCAAATGCCATTGCCAAAGCCGCCTTGCCTTGCCGCGAAAGGAACCAGTCCTTCCCGCGCCGCGTTCCCTAAACGTCCACTTGACCTGACGCGGTGAAACGCGCAGGTCGCCACCCATGTGGCTCTGTCCCTTGCAGGCAAACTCGCAAAGGCAGGGCCGATCCGCAACACTTAAGAGGACCAATCCCCCATGACACAGGTCGGATCCAATTCGCTCGGCACTCGCAAGTCTCTGGAAGTGAACGGCAAATCCTATGCCTATTACTCGCTGGCCGCCGCGGCGGAGACAGTGGGCGATGTCAGCCGCCTGCCCTTCAGCATGAAGGTGCTGCTGGAAAACATGCTGCGCTTCGAGGACGAGGGCTTCACCGTGGGGGAGGAGCACGTCCGCGCGATCGCCGACTGGCAGAAGAACCCGGTCACCGGCAACGAGATCCAGTATCGCCCCGCCCGCGTGCTGCTGCAGGATTTCACCGGCGTGCCTTGCGTGGTGGACCTTGCCGCGATGCGCGATGCCATCGGGAAGCTGGGCGGCGATACCGCCAAGATCAATCCGCAGGTGCCTGTGAACCTCGTCATCGACCATTCGGTGATGGTGGACGAATTCGGCCATCCCAAGGCGTTCGAGCAGAACAAGGCCCTCGAATACCAGCGCAATGCGGAGCGCTACGACTTCCTCAAATGGGGCGCCAAGAGCCTAAAGAACTTTTACGCCGTGCCTCCGGGCACCGGCATCTGCCACCAGGTGAACCTGGAGCACATTGCCAAGGGCGTGTGGTCGAGCGAGGACCAGAACGGCGAACTCGTCGCCTATCCTGACACTTGCGTGGGCACCGACAGCCACACCACCATGATCAATGGCCTTGGCGTGCTGGGCTGGGGCGTCGGCGGCATCGAGGCCGAGGCAGCGATGCTGGGCCAGCCCATTTCCATGCTCATCCCGCAGGTCGTCGGCTTCAAGCTCGACGGCGCGCTGGCCGAGGGCGTGACCGCCACCGACCTCGTGCTCACCTGCGTGCAGATGCTGCGCGAGCATGGCGTGGTGGGCAGTTTCGTTGAATTCTACGGCCCCGGCGTCTCCAACCTGACGCTGGCCGACCGCGCCACCATCGCCAACATGGCGCCCGAATACGGCGCCACCTGCGGCATCTTCGGCATCGACGACAAGACGATGGAATATCTGCGCCTAACCGGTCGCAGCGAGGAAGACATCGCCCTCGTCGAAGCATATGCCAAGGAACAGGGCATGTGGTTCGAGCCAGATGCGGAGCCGGTCTTCTCCAGTACACTGCACCTCGACATCGCGCAGGTCGTCCCCAGCCTTGCCGGCCCCAAGCGCCCGCAAGACAAAATCGCGCTGCCGCTGGTGGACGAGAACTTCAACGGTGATCTCAAGAAGGTTTACGGCAAGGATGCGCCGGTTCGCGTGGACGTCGATGGCGAAGGCCACGATGTCGGCGATGGTGACGTGGTGATCGCCGCCATCACCAGCTGCACCAATACCTCCAACCCGGACGTGATGATCGCCGCCGGCCTCGTCGCCAAGAAGGCCCGTGAAAAGGGCCTCGCGCCCAAGCCCTGGGTGAAGACCAGCCTTGCTCCCGGCTCGCAGGTCGTGACCGACTACCTCGAAAAGAGCGGGCTGCAGGACGATCTCGACGCCATCGGTTTCGATCTTGTGGGCTACGGCTGCACCACCTGCATCGGCAATTCGGGCCCGTTGGCTCCGCCGATCAGCAAGGCTGTGAACGAGAATGACCTTGTCGCCGCCTCCGTTCTTTCGGGCAACCGCAACTTCGAAGGCCGGATCTCGCCTGACGTGCGTGCCAACTTCCTCGCCAGCCCGCCGCTGGTGGTGGCCTATGCGCTGAAGGGCACCGTTACCGAGGACATTACCGAGACGCCGATCGGCAAGGACCAGGCCGGCAATGACGTGATGCTCGCCGATATCTGGCCGACCAACGAGGAAGTGCGCCAGCACCGCGTCGCCAATATCGACCGGCAGATGTTCGAGACCCGCTACGCCGACGTCTACAAGGGCGATGCGGACTGGCAGGCCATCAAGGTCGAGGCGTCGGACACGTACAACTGGAACCCGTCCAGTACCTATGTCGCCAATCCGCCCTTCTTCGAAGGCATGGGTCTCGAACCCAAGCCGGTCGAGGATATCGTTGGTGCGAAGCCGCTGGCCGTTCTGGGCGACTCGGTCACCACTGACCACATCAGCCCGGCAGGCTCGATCAAGGAAGACAGCCCGGCCGGCGAATACCTGATCAACCACCAGGTGGCGAAGAAGGACTTCAACTCCTACGGCTCGCGCCGCGGCAACCACGAAGTCATGATGCGCGGCACCTTCGCCAATATCCGCATCCGCAACGAGATGGTTCCGGGCGTGGAGGGTGGCTACACCACCTATAATGGCGAGCAGATGGCGATCTACGACGCGGCGATGAAGCACCAGGCTGACGGTACGCCGCTGGTGGTGATCGCGGGCAAGGAATACGGCACCGGCTCAAGCCGCGACTGGGCGGCCAAGGGCACGATCCTTCTGGGCGTGCGCGCCGTGATCGTGGAAAGCTACGAGCGCATCCACCGCTCCAACCTCATCGGCATGGGCGTGCTGCCCCTGCAGTTCAAGGAAGGCCAGGGCCGCAAGGAACTGAACCTGACGGGCGAGGACAGCTTCACGATCAAGGGCCTCGCCAGCCTCTCCCCGCGTGAGGATGTGGAGGTGGAAGTCACTCGCAAGGACGGCTCGACCGAAACCTTCCACGCGCTGTGCCGCATCGATACCGCCAACGAGATGGAATATTACAAGAACGGCGGCATTCTGCACTACGTCCTGCGCAAGCTCGCCAAGGCGTAGGTTGCTGCGATCCCGGCGGCCGGGCGAGCCACGGGCTTGGCTCAGGTTGCCGGTCGCGCGCAGAAAATGGTCGACGAACTGAATTCGTCTGGGCCGATTGCGGTTTCCTGAATCGGAAAAGGCGGCTTCCCCCCGAAGCCGCCTTCCCCCCTGTTGGCTGCCGACTGAGTAATCAGCCCCCGGCAGCCTCACCTGCGAATGTCTTGCGACGTCGGCGCCAGAAGACCGCTCCGGCCGCCGCTCCGAACAGCACCAGCATGCCCGGTGCGGGTACCTGCGTGCCCGACGTTGTACCGCTGGTAGTCCCGCCCGAGGTGGAACTGCTGGTAGAGGTCGAAGTGGAGCTCGACGTGCTCGACGAGGTGGAAGTCGAGCTGCTGGACGATGTGCTGGTCGAGGTCGAACTCGTGACATTACCCGATGTCGAGGTGGATGTGGACGAGGTCACGTTGCCCGAAGTAGAGGTCGTGCTCGTCACGCCCCCGGTCGAAGTCGAGGTCGTGCTCGTCACGCCGCCCGTGCTGGTGCTGGACGAAGACCCGCCGGTGGAACTGGTGCTGGTCACATTGCCCGAACTGGTCGAAGTCGAGGTGCCGCCCGTGGTGCTGGTAACGCCGCCGGTGCTGGTCGACGTCGAACCGCCCGAGGTCGAGGTCGATCCGCCGGATGTGGAAGTCGAGGAACCTGTCGAGGAAATGTCATTGTCGATGTCGATTATGATGTCGCCGCCGGTCCCGCCGTCGCCGCCCGACGTCGTAGTGGTGGTGCTCATGTCGACCACCGCGCTGCCGCCGCCACCCGAACCACCGAAGAAGCCCCCGAAGAATCCGCCTCCGAAACCGCCGCCAAAGCCGCTCGAACCGCCGACGATCACCGGCTGGCCGCCACCGCCACCGCGAACGGGAGCCGCCGGCAGCGGTGGCAGGGGTAGCGGCGCGGCGAGGGCCACTTCCTCCTCGCAGCACTCCGTCTCGATCACGCGGCGCAGACGCTGCTGTTCGCGCGGACGCGGCGGGATCGCACGGCTCGCCGTGGGATCGCCCTTCACCTGGACGAGTTCGGTCGTGCGCTCCTCGCCATCCTTGTCACTCTTGTAGCCGACCACTGCCGATTGAGGCTCTGCGACATGCACGGCACCGCCGGCCACGACCGCGCCGCCCGCGGCAGCAGCAGTCAATTTCGCGATGGCCATCCGTACCGACATGCACGTGTCTCTCTCAGCTTGGCCGGATCGTTGCCAGAGGGTCCGAACGACACCCCCGGCCTTTCCCGGTTGCTGACAGTGAGACGTGCAATGCGCCCGGCTGCAATCGCCTTAACCGTGATTTGAGGCCTCGGGAGGCAAAAAAATCGCCGGATTTCCGTCTCTCGCGAAGGTCTGTCCCACTATGGAACCGAATCCGGCGTCCTTATCGCGAGGAGCTATTTGCCGAGCCGCTCAACCCTCGTCCTCGAACAGCCCGCCCTGCATGCCGCGCCGGGAGTCGCCAGAAGTGCCGGTGGGCGGCGTCAGCCCGAGATGCTGCCAGCCGCCATCGTTGAGGCAGCGCCCTCGCGCGGTGCGGGCGATCAGGCCCAGCTGGATGAGATAGGGCTCGATCACCTCCTCTACCGTATCGCGCGGTTCGGCGAGGCCTGCCGCCAGCGTTTCCACCCCGACCGGGCCGCCCTTGTAGGTGGCCGCGATCATGGTGAGGTAGCGGCGGTCCATCGCATCGAGGCCGAGATTGTCGATCTCCAGCCGGGTGAGCGCCTCGTCAGCGATTCGAGCCGTCACGGTGCTCTCGCCTTGCACCTGCGCGAAGTCTCGAACGCGGCGCAGCAGGCGTCCTGCCACACGCGGCGTCCCGCGGCTCCGGCGAGCGATCTCGCGAGCGCCTTCCTCGGCGATGGCCATGCCCAGCAGCCGCGCGCCGCGGGTGACGACCTGCATCAGCTCGCTCTCGGTATAGAAGACCAGCCGGACCGGGATGCCGAAGCGGTCGCGCAGCGGCGTGGTAAGCAGGCCCTGCCGCGTGGTCGCGCCCACCAGCGTGAAGGGCGGCAGGTCGATCCGCACGCTGCGCGCCGACGGCCCCTCGCCAATGATGATGTCGAGCGCGCGGTCCTCCATCGCCGGGTAGAGCACTTCCTCCACCACCGGATTGAGGCGGTGGATCTCGTCGATGAAGAGCACGTCGTTGGGCTCGAGATTGGTGAGCAGCGCGGCGAGGTCGCCCGCCTTGGCGATCACCGGGCCGGAGGTGGCGCGAAAGCCGACGCCCATTTCCTTGGCGACGATCTGCGCCAGCGTGGTCTTGCCCAGGCCCGGCGGCCCGAAGAACAGCACATGGTCCATCGCCTCGCCCCGCCCGCGCGCCGCCTCGATGAAGACGCGCAGATTGTCGCGCGCCGCTTCCTGCCCGACGAACTCGGCGAGCGACTTGGGACGCAGCGCCGCGTCCGGGTCTTCCGGCAGGCGGTCAGGGGAGTGGATGGGCTGGTCGGTCAAGTTCTCGTCCGTCGAATTGAAACTTGCTGTAGGCGAAAAGGAGCACGACACCGCATATCACTCCAACAAGAGCGAACAGCGGGTACATTTCCCACGCCCATAGAGAATAGGCCCAAGCGCTTTGCTCCTCGTTTCTGCCCAAGAAATCGTCAGGATCGAAGAAAGCGACAGCCAGAAAGTAGTTGAACGCCAACCCCGCAATTGCACCGGCCCCCAAAATGAATGGCCGGTTTAATGGTCGGTTCAACCAACTGGTCAATCCCGTCGCGAGGATCAGCGCAATGCCCCAGATGATGGTAAAAGGAATTGTCAATATGAGTAGCGACAATGGCGGCAACCAGCGCAACGTAGCCGCTTCCTCCGCAGCAAGCTGCCAAAGCATAAGGGAAGCTGGAAGAAGCAAGAGGCTAGAATGGCTACTGACAGTAAAAGCAGCCGCTAGGCTTAGAGGCCTTAAGGCGTTCATTCTTAACATCAAAACGGGTTCACCGTATAACCCTGCTGCTGCAGCAGCGCGTGGGCGGTCATGGCGGAGAGGGCCATTTCCACGCCGGGGATCAGGTCATCGGCGGAGATGCCGAGGCCTGCCGCGCTCTGGCCGCAGACTATGAAGCGCACGCCGTGGTCCAGCATGGCTCGCACGTTTGCGGCGCCGGCATTGTCCTCGCCGTCCAGCAAGTCCCGCACCGCGCCGCCGTGGACCACCACCGCCACCTCGATCTGCGAGGGGTCGATGCCGTTTGCCGCGTGCATGTTGATGAAGCGGGCCGCGCTTTCGAAGCCGCGGTTGAAGCGGCCCTCCTCTGCGGCAGCTGCGACATCGAAGCTGTGGCGCAGGCTCGTATCGGCGGGGAGCGGGTCGGTCTGCTCGACGCTTGCATGCGGGCCGAAATCCTCGAACACCGGTCCTGTGGTGAAGGCCGACATGTCCGCCTGCTGCGCCGCAGCCGGTGTTGCCACCAACAGAGCCAGCGCACTCAAGACTATTGCACGCATCCCGTTTCCTCCGTCCATGTGCCGCCGCCTGCGATGCAGGCTTCCTCGTGCGGGGTTGGTGCATCGTCCCAGAACAGCAGGACCACGCCGATGAACACCGCGGCCAGCGCGGCGATGACCACTATGATCCGGCCCAGCCTGCTCATCGTGCCGCCTTCTTCAAGGCCACGCGGATAAGGTCGCCTTCCGCCGCGCCTTCACCCAGTTCCTCCTGAGCGCGGGCGACGGCCTGCGCCGCTATGGCAGGCTTGAAGCCGAGGTTCTGCAAGGCGCTCACCGCGTCCGCACTCGCTCCCCCTGCAGGCATCACGGAAGCACCCGCCACCCCGCCAGCGGCGGCACCCGGCATCGCGCCAGCCTTGTCCTTCAACTCGTTCACGATGCGGCCCGCCAGTTTCGGCCCAACCCCGTTCGCCCGCGCCACGCTGGCCGCGTCGCCGCCTGCGCAGGCGTCGCGCAGTTCGCCGGTCGAGAGGGCGGAGAGGATGGCGAGCGCCACCTTCGATCCCACCCCCTGCACGCCTGTCAGCAGGCGAAACCAGTCGCGCTCGCTTGCCTCGGCGAAGCCCAGCAGGCGCATGTCGTTCTCGCTCACCTGCAGGTCTGTATGGACGGTGCAGGCTTCGCCCACCGCGCCCAGCGCCGTCAGCGTCTTGGTGGAGCAGTGGACGAGATAGCCTACGCCCTGCACATCGACGATGGCCCAGTCATCGCCGGTTTCGTCCAGCCGCCCGGATAGCTTCGCAATCATAATTCTCTTTCTGCGCTACCACTTTCGCTACTTGAGCGCGTTTTGTTCCTGCCCTTCCACGCGCGGAAAGGCCAGCGCAAAGGCTGCTTTGTCCGCAGGCGCGGGACGAACCTGGAACACATGGAACACTGTCCTGGAGCAAAAACCCCTCCTTGTGTCACCCTTGGCCCTAAAAGTGTCACCCTCCACCGTCGAAGCGTCACCCTGTGCGGAAAAACTGTCACCCTTGCTCCGCGAGGTGTCACCATGCCCCGCCGAACTGTCACCATCGAGCGGGAGAAGTGTCACGGTGCGGGCGTGGGCGCGACATCGAGTCATGCCCGCACGATGCCCCTCACAGGCCGAGTAGGAAAGTTTCCGCATACTCGACACGCGCGAAAGATTCGCGCAAAGGCTGGCGCCCATGAGTTGGAACACATTCGGACGCTTCTTTCGCTTCACCACCTGGGGGGAGAGCCACGGCCCCGCCCTGGGCGTGGTCGTCGACGGGTGCCCGCCCGGCATTGCGCTTGGCGAAGAGGACATCCAGCCCTTCATGGATGCGCGCAGGCCCGGCCAGTCGAAATACACCACGCAGCGGCGCGAGGCGGACGAGGTGCGCATCCTCTCCGGCGTGTTCGAAGGGCGCACCACCGGTACGCCGATCAGCCTGATGATCGAGAACACCGACCAGCGCTCCAAGGATTACTCCGAAGTCGCCAAGGCCTATCGCCCCGGCCATGCGGACTACACCTATGACGCGAAATACGGCTTCCGCGATTATCGCGGCGGCGGTCGCTCCTCGGCGCGCGAGACCGCGGCGCGCGTGGCGGCGGGGGCAATTGCGCGAAAGGTGATCCCCGAGGTCACGCTCACAGCCTTCGTGGAGCAGATCGGCGAGGTAGCCATCGACCATGCGCGCTTCGACCGGGAGGCCATCGCCCGCAACCCCTTCTTCTGCCCCGACCCCGAGACGGTCCCGCGCTGGGAAGAGCTGGTCGATGGCGCCCGCAAGGACGGCTCCTCCCTGGGCGCACTGGTGGCAGCGCGGGCGGAGGGCGTTCCTGCCGGATGGGGCGCGCCGGTCTACGCCAAGCTCGACAGCGAGCTCGCCGCCGCGATGATGACCATCAATGCCACCAAGGGCGTGGAGATCGGCGACGGTTTCGCCGCCGTCACCAATACCGGCGAGAGCAATGCCGACCCGATGCGTCCTGCCGAAGATGGCGGCGTCAGCTTCGGCGCGAACCATGCGGGCGGGATCGCGGGCGGCATCTCCACCGGCCAACCGGTCACCTGCCGCGTTGCGTTCAAGCCGACTAGTTCGATCCTGACGCCCGTCGATACGATCACCAGCGAGGGAGAGGCGACGCAGATTCGCACCAAGGGCCGCCACGACCCCTGCGTCGGCATTCGCGGCGTGCCGGTGGTGGAAGCGATGATGGCGCTGGTGCTGGCGGACCAGAAACTGTTGCACCGCGCCCAATGCGGCTAAGCCAGGTGCTCAAGTCGCAGAAGCTGCTATGGCTGGTGCTGGCCCTGCCCGGCGCGTGGATCGCCTGGCGCTGGGCCATGACGCCGGAGAGCTACGGTTTCGGCCACGCCATCGGCGATAGCGGCGACTGGGCGACATACCTGCTGATGGCGACGCTGCTGGTCACGCCCATCAGGCTTGTTACGGGCAGGGCTCGCTGGACCGGGTGGCTGCTGAAGCGGCGGCGCGACCTCGGCGTGGCGAGCTTTGCCTATGCCGCGGCGCATACGGGTGTTTACCTCGCCAACAAGGCCTCGCCGCCATTGATACTGGAGGAAGCCCTGCGGCCGGACATGCTGACCGGATGGCTGGCGCTGGCGCTGTTCGCGCCGCTGGCGATCACCTCCAACGATGCGTCGATGCGAATGCTCCGGCGTTCATGGAAGCGGCTGCACCGGCTCGTCTATCCGGCGGCGGTACTGGTATTCGTGCACTGGGCGCTCGCCGCGTTCGATCCGGCGACGGCCTATATCCTTGGAGGGATACTGGCCGCCGCCGAGATCGTGCGACTATGGCTGGAGCGCCGTCCGAAACGGGCTCAGAGCGTTACGTAGCGGCGCAGGCGCGCCACTTCGGCCTCGTCGACATACTTGCCGATTTCACGGTTGAATTCGTCCATGTTCTCATACGGACGGTATTCGAGGAACTCGCCGATCATGCGGTCGGACATGCCGGGGATCAGCGCGATGGCATCGTTGCTGGCGCTGTTGAGGTCGATCGGCACGAAGATGTCGCGGCGAATGTCCTCGGCCTCGTCCTCGGAGACATACTCCAGCATCACGGCCTGCAGCTCGGTCGCGTCGGCGAAGGGCTGCGCGGCGACGATCGCCGCGGCCAGTTCGGGGGAGGCGCCTGCCGTCTCCAACTCCGCAGCGGTGGCGGTGCTGGCATCGGTGACGGTTTCGCCACCCATGTCCGCATCGGCCATCGCGGAGCCTGCGACGTCGGAATCCATCGTGTCGGTAATGGTGCTGTCGGCCTCTACGACATCGGTATCCTCGGCAGCATCGCCGCAGGCTGCAAGGGCGAGAGCCAGGCCGGAAACGGCGGCAAGAGAGGTGAAACGCATGATGTGAACCTTTCTAAGTGAACCCTGGATCGAGGTGTGGCGGTTTACCCTATTGCAAACGAGTTGCAACAATAGTCTGGCCACGTGCGTCGTTCGCCAGCTGTGCCGGAAAACGCAACACCTGTTGCAGTTATCGAAACTTGCTCACCTGTGATCGATTATTCCGATGTTAGCAATCGCACAAAATCGCTTTTCTGCATTGCACCAATACCTAGATGCATCGTTGCCAATTCAAACGCACACCAACCAGAAGGACCACAACCATGGGTATCATCGGAAGCCAGATCAAACCGTTCAAGGCCACTGCATTCAAGGCCGGCGAAGACTTCTTCGAGGTCACCGACGAGGACGTGAAGGGCAAGTGGGCCGTCTTCTTCTTCTATCCCGCCGACTTCACTTTCGTCTGCCCGACGGAACTGGAAGACATGGGCGAGAAGTACGAGATGCTCCAGCAGATGGGCGTCGAGGTCTATGCCGTCTCCACCGACACGCATTTCAGCCACAAGGCCTGGCACGATACGTCCGAGCGTATCGGCAAGCTGAAGTTCCCGTTCCTGGGTGACCAGCTGCACACGATCTCGAAGAACTTCGACGTCCTGCGCGAGGAAATGGGCCTTGCCGACCGTGCCACCTTCGTCGTCGATCCCGATGGCGTGATCCAGATCATGGAGCAGACCTGCGAAGGCGTGGGCCGCAATGCCAACGAACTGACGCGCAAGATCAAGGCCGCGCAGTATGTCCGCGAGAACCCCGGCCAGGTGTGCCCTGCCGCATGGGAAGAAGGCTCCGACACGCTGGCGCCCTCGCTCGACCTCGTCGGCAAGATCTAAGCTTCATCCGACTTCGCGAGCGGCCAACAGGGCCGCCGCGATCCGTCCCGGGCCCGGCTCCCATGCCGGGCCGGGTCGCGAAGAGGCCCGGGGCACTCTCCCCCCTCCCCCCCTGCCCCGGGCCTCACTCTGTTTTTCCGCCCTCTTGAGGAGACAACCATGCTCGATGCCAACATGACGCAGCAGCTCAAGGCCTATCTTGAGAATTTGCGCGAACCAATCGAACTCGTGGCCTCGCTGGGCGACGATGAGAAATCCGCCCAGACGCGCGAGCTGCTGGAAGAGATTTCCGCGCTCAGCGACAAGGTTTCCGCCGCGTTCGACGGCGACGATGCGCGTCGCCCCAGCTTCATCATCCGCCGCGGCAGCGACGCCACCAAGTGGGTGCGTTTCGCCGGCCTGCCGATGGGGCACGAATTCACCTCGCTGGTGCTGGCCCTGCTGTGGGCCGGTGGCCATCCGCCCAAGGTGGAGCAGGACGTGCTCGACCAGATCGCCGCGCTGGAGGAAGACCTCGAGTTCGAGATGTATTTCTCCCTCTCCTGCCACAATTGCCCGGACGTGGTGCAGGCCCTCACCCTGATGGCGCTGGTCAACCCGCGCATCACCGCCACGCTGATCGAAGGCGGCACGTTCAAGGACGAGGTAGACAGCCGCGACGTGATGGCCGTGCCCGCCACCTTCCTGAACGGCGAACCGTTCTACAACGGCAAGATGAGCCTCGAGGAAGTGCTCGCCAAGGTCGACACCGGCGCCAGCGACAAGGCCGCCGAGAAGCTTTCCGCCAAGGACCCGTTCGAGGTGCTAGTGGTGGGCGGTGGCCCCGGCGGCGTGGCAGCCTCCATCTACACCGCGCGCAAGGGCTTTCGCACCGGTATCGCGGCAGAGCGCTTCGGCGGCCAGCTGAACGATACGCTGGGTATCGAGAACCTGCCCGGCACCGAGTATACCGAAGGCCCGAAGCTCACCGCCGACCTGGAACGGCAGGTGAAGGCGCAGGACGCCATCGACCTCATGAACCTCGCCACCGCGAAGAAGCTGGTGCCCGCCGAGAAGCCCGGTGGCATGCACGAACTGCATCTCGAGAACGGCGCGGTGCTGAAGGCGCGCAGCCTTATCCTCTCCACCGGTGCCCGCTGGCGCGCGCTGGGCGTGCCGGGCGAGCAGGACTATCGCAACAAGGGCGTGGCCTATTGCCCGCACTGCGACGGACCGCTGTTCAAGGGTAAGCGCGTTGCCGTAATCGGCGGCGGCAATTCGGGCGTCGAGGCGGCGATCGACCTTGCCGGCATCGTCGGACATGTCACGCTGGTGGAGTTCGACACGAAACTGCGAGCCGACCAGGTGCTGCAGGACAAGCTGCGCTCCATGAAGAACGTCGACATCCTCGTGAACGCGCAGACCACCGAGATCACCGGCGACGGCAACCGCGTGAACGGCCTCCGCTACAAGGATCGCGCCTCGAACGAGGAGCATGATGTCGAGTTGGAAGGCGTGTTCGTGCAGATCGGCCTCGTTCCCAATACCGAGTGGCTGAAGGACAGCGGCATCGCCCTCTCCCAATATGGCGAGGTGGAGATCGACAGCCACGGCGCGACCAACCTGCCCGGCGTGTTTGCGGCAGGCGATTGCACCACCGTGCCCTACAAGCAGATCGTGGTGGCGATGGGCGCAGGCTCCAAGGCCGCGCTCTCTGCCTTCGATTACCTGATCCGCAACGAAGCTGCCGAGGACATCGCCGCCGCTGCATAGGCTGCCACAAGGCGACCCCATTCCAGGCCCGGCGCTGCAACACGCAGCGCCGGGTCTTTTCGTTCTGTCCCCCCTCGCGAACGGGCTGCCGATAGAGCGGGTAATCCGATCAATAAATACCAACTTATCGATTGGACGAATTACAGGATCGAGCCCATCCTACTCTCGTTATTGAGTCGATATTCAGCGAGAGGAGAGAATTATGGACGCCAAGACTGGTTCGATTTCCGGTGGTTGCCCCTTCCACGGCGATGGCGGCACGCGCAGCCTGTTCGGCCGCACCAACAAGGACTGGTGGCCCGACCAGCTCGAACTCGGCATTCTCAAGGAAGATGGCCGCCGCGCCAGCCCGTATGACGCCGACTTCGACTATGCCGAAGCCTTCAACACCGTCGACTACGAGGGCCTGAAGGCTGACATCAAGGCCCTGATGACCGATAGCCAGGAGTGGTGGCCTGCCGACTATGGCCATTACGGCCCCTTCTTCATCCGCATGGCGTGGCACGCAGCCGGCACCTATCGCACGGGCGACGGGCGTGGCGGTGCGTCGAGCGGCCAGCAGCGTTTTGCGCCGCTCAATAGCTGGCCCGACAACGGCAATCTCGACAAGGCGCGCCGCCTGCTTTGGCCGATCAAGCAGAAATACGGCAAGAATGTCAGCTGGGCGGACCTGTTCGTGCTCACCGGCAATGTCGCCATCGAGAGCATGGGCGGACCGGTCTTCGGCTTCGGTGGCGGCCGTGCCGACGTGTTCGAGCCCGAGACCGTCTACTGGGGCACGGAAGACGAGTGGGTGAATGAAGGCGTTCCCACGCGCATCATTCCCGATGAGGGCAAGGCTCTCGAAAACCCGCTTGCAGCGATCCAGATGGGCCTCATCTACGTCAATCCCGAAGGGCCCGGCGGCAATCCGCACGACGCCGAAGGCATGGCCCGCGACATGCGCGAGACCTTCTCCCGCATGGCCATGAACGACGAGGAAACCGTCGCGCTGACCGCGGGCGGCCATGCGTTCGGCAAGTGCCACGGCGCAGTCCCGGCGGACCAGCTATCCGCAGCGCCCGAAAGCGAACACCTTGCACTGCAGGGCTTCGGCTGGGCCACCAATCCGGAGCAAATCGAGCAGGGCCATATCACCACCTCGGGCATCGAGGGCGCGTGGACCCCGAACCCGACGCAGTGGGGCAACGACTATTTCCGCCTGCTTTTCAAGTACGAGTACGAGCTCGTGAAGAGCCCGGCGGGCGCCTATCAGTGGACGCCGATCAATCCCGATCCGGAAGACATGGCTCCCGATGCGCGCGATCCGTCGAAGAAAGTGCCCACCATCATGACGACGGCGGACATGGCGCTGAAGCGCGACCCGGAATATCGCAAGATCTCCGAGCGTTTCCTCAACGACCAGTCGGCGCTGGACGATGCCTTCGCCCGCGCCTGGTTCAAGCTGACCCACCGCGACATGGGGCCCAAGGCCCGCTATATCGGCGGTGAGGTTCCCGAGGAGGACCTGATCTGGCAGGACCCGACGCCTGCCGGGACGCAGCCTTCGGACAGCGATGTGTCGAGCTTCAAGAGCAAGGTGCTCGATAGCGGGCTCACCGTTTCCGAACTGGTGAAAGCGGCCTGGGCCTCGGCCTCGACCTATCGCAATTCGGACCATCGCGGCGGTGCCAATGGCGCGCGCGTGCGCCTGGCTCCGCAGAAGGACTGGGCGGTGAACGATCCCGAGGAACTGTCCAAGGTCCTCTCCAAGCTGGACGAGATCCGCGGCAACCTCTCCATGGCCGATGCCATCGTGCTGGCAGGCGCCGCGGCGATCGAGAAGGCGGCGAAGGACGGCGGCCATTCGGTCAGCGTTAATGTTACGACGGGTCGCGGCGACGCGGGCGATGAGCATACCGATGCCGAGAGCTTCGAGCCGCTCGAGCCCTTTGCCGACGGCTTCCGCAACTACCTGAAGACCAAGGCGAGCGTGAAGACCGAGGACATGCTGGTCGACCGCGCGCACCTGCTCGGCCTCTCGATCCCCGAGATGACCGCGCTGGTCGGCGGGATGCGGGCGCTGGGCGCTGTCAGCAAGCATGCCAAGCACGGCAATTCCATCGGCGTTCTGACCGACCGCCCCGGTGTGCTCTCGAACGACTTCTTCACCAACCTCCTCACCATGGACACGAAGTGGGAAGTGGTGGACGAGAGCGGCGACGAGGAGTTCACCGGGACCGACCGCAAGAGCGGCGAGCACAAGTGGAACGCTACGCGCACCGACCTCGTCTTCGGTTCGAACTCGCAGCTGCGCGCCGTGGCCGAAGTGTTCGCGGAAGACGGCGGAGAACAGAGGTTTATCGACACCTTTATTGCTGCATGGACCAAGGTCATGGATGCGGATCGCTTCGATCTGCGCTATGCCAAGTACCACAAATAAGACGAAACCCCCCGCCGCCATCCCCCCTGAAGGCGGCAAGGAAAGGCCCCGGCAGCGATGCCGGGGCCTTTTTCGTACCGCCTACCGGCGCGAATAGCGTGAGCGGGCAGGCTCCCTGATCGTGCCGAGCGCCATTGAAACGGGTGCTTCCTCTTCCACGTCGAAATCGACAATCCGCGAAGGATCGCTGCGCCATGCGAAGCGATTACCGCCCAGCGCAACAAGCGGTTCTGCAAGCCGGCCTTCGCGGCGATAGACCAGCGCACCGTCCTCCTCGGCGATCGCGCGGTCGCCATAGGTGCCCGCATAAGCGGACAGGGCCAGCGCAGGGCTGCGATCCTCTGTCAGAGCCGCAATATTGTCGGAAAGGTCTTCCATCGCTTCGCGATCCTCGCCGCTTGCCTGCGCGGCAAGGCGGAGCAGCGCCTCGCGATGGGCGATGTCGCGTGCGTCGCTCACCGGCGCGGGAATGGTGGGTTCGATGCCGACCCCCTCCCAGTCGCGGTCGGTGGACGCAAGTACGGCGCGTCCAACCGAAACGGACAGCGCGAACCGGTCTCCCACCGGCACGATGTCGTTGCGAAAGCCCGCTCCTGCGGTGGTGCCTCCCACCAGCTCGCCGATTTCGTAGCCGCCCACGTGCCCCGCAAATTCCTCCGCCGCCGAACCCGTGCCCCCGGAGGTCAGCACGTAGAGCGGTTTGCCGATCATGCGCGGCCCTGCAAGCTCGGTCAGCGCGGCGGGAGCATCGGGTTCGGCCTCCCCTTCCATGTAGAAGGTGACGAGTGGCGTTTCGGGAGCGAGGAAGTAGCTCACCATGCGCTGCACCGCTTCGGGGCTGCCGCCGCCATTGCGGCGCAGGTCGATGATGACCGCATCGCCGCCTGCCAGGAATGCCATCGCCGCATCGATTGCGGCGCCGCTTTCCTCGCCCACCCAGTCGAAGCCGCGATAATCGAGGTAGCGGACATTGCCCGGCAGGATGCGCAACTCGGCTATGCCGTGATTGGCAGCGCGGGCCTGCGCCTCATAGGCCGCCATGTCGAACCCGCCATCCGCGCCTGCACGCATGGCGACGTTACCTGCCGGATCGTAGGAGATATAGAGGTGCTTGTCCTGCCCCGCACGCCGCAGATCGGCGTCGATCAGGGTGGCAAGCAGCGCGGGATCGTCGACATCATAGCGTCCGGAAGCCAGTCCTTCGGCAAGCGCCTCGTCCAGCATGGGGCGGCGCTCTGGCAGGACATAGCGCTCTGCAATGATGGCGCGAACCTCTTTCACCACCGCTTCTGGCTGCAATGGCGCCTCCTCCCGCGCCAGGACCGAAATGGGGCTGAGGACGCTAAACAGCACGGCCTCTGCCGCGACGAGCAGGGCAAGGGCGATACGGAGGACGATGGTGGTGTAAACGGTTGTCATGGCGCCTATTTACGGCCGCCGAAGTGAAACATACTGGCAAAGACGGGCGCAGCCTTGCCAGAATCTGGCAAAGGCTTATGAATTCGGGCGATGGAACTCGACAAGGTCGACCGCCGGATACTCGCCTTGCTGCAAAGCGATGCCTCGCTGACGGGTGATACGCTGGCGGAAAAGGTGGGCCGCTCCCCCTCGGTAGTAGCCCGGCGCATCCGGCGTTTGCGAGCCGGCGGCGCGATCGCGCGGGAAGTGGCGATCCTCGCTCCCGAACTGTCCGGTTATCCCCTCTCCACCCTGGTAAAGGTCTATCTCCAGCGCCACGAGAGCGAGGAAAGCGGCAAGCTGCGCCGTACCCTGACCGCGGAGCCGCGCGTGCAACTCATCCTCGATATTGCCGGAGAGCTGGATATCGTCCTGCTGGTCGTCTCGCGCGACATGGCGGATTACGACGCCTTTGCCGATGCGGTGCTGGAGAAATCGCCTGCGGTGCAACGGTTCGAAAGCCACATCGTGAAGAAGCGGCACAAGGTGGACTACGCCATCCCGATCTAGCCTGTCCTTTCGGGCAGGGCGGAAACCCCTGTCCGGCTCGCCCGTTCTCACAGGCATGGCAAAATACGAAAACCTCAATCGCATCTTCGTTGGCGGCGAGTGGCGCCAGGGCAGCGGAGACACCCTCACCAATATCTGTCCGTGGGACGAGAGCACCATCTTCGAGATGCCTGCCGCCACGCAGGACGACGTGAACGAAGCTTACGAGAAAGCCGCCGAAGCGCAGGTCGAATGGGGTGCGATGCCGCCGTCCGCCAGGGCCGCTACCATGGTCAAGATCGCCGAGGTGATGGACGCGCGCAAGGACGAGATCGCCGAATGGATCGTGCGCGAGGTCGGCGGCACGAAGGTGAAGGCCGCGCTCGAGATGATGCTGTGCACCGATTTCGCGCGCAAGGGCGGTGTTTGGCCGTTCATGGTGGAAGGCGCGATCATGCCGGAGGATATTCCCGGCAAGGAAAGCCGCGTTTACCGCCAGCCCGCGGGCGTGGTGGCGCTGATCAGTCCGTGGAACTTCCCGCTGCAACTGACCGCGCGCAGCCTCTTTCCCGCGCTCTCGCTGGGCAATGCCGTAGTAATCAAGCCTGCCAGCGATTCCATCGTGACGGGCGGCACCATCTTTGCCGCCGTCTGCGAGGAAGCGGGCCTGCCAGAAGGCCTCGTCAGCGTGCTGCCGGGCTCGGGCTCCGACATCGGCGATGCGCTGATCTCACACGACATCCCCTCGGTCGTTTCCTTCACCGGTTCCACCAAGGTTGGCCGGGGCGTCGGCAAGGCGGCGCTGGATGCCAATCTCATCAAGCCTGTCGAGCTGGAGCTGGGCGGCAACTCGCCCATCGTGGTGCTCGACGATGCCGATCTCGACTATGCGGTGGAGGCAAGCGTTTGGGGCAAGTTCATGCACCAGGGCCAGATCTGCATGATCGCCAACCGCATCATCGTGGAGGACGGCCTCTACGACCGCTTCGTGGAAGCTTTCGTGGAGCGGGTGAAAAAACTGCCCGTGGGCGAGCGCGACAATCCCGAGTGCTTCATCGGCCCCATCGTAAACCGCGACCAGTTCGATTCGATCACCGACCTCATCGCCAGGGCTAAGGACCAGGGAGGCACCTGCGCACTAGGAGGCGAGTCCGACGGGCTGGTGATCCCGCCGCATATCTTCACCGACCTCGATGACGACAATTGCCTCAACAAGACCGAGATCTTCGGCCCCGTCGCTCCCATCGCTCGGGCCAGGGACGCGGACGATGCCGTGCGCATGGCGAACGACACGACCTATGGCCTTTCCGCCGCCGTGTTCTCCGAAGACGAGGGGCGCGCGCTGAAAGTGGCCAAGCGCATCCAGTCTGGCGTGTGTCACATCAACGACCAGCCGGTGAACGACAGCCCATTCTCGCCCTTCGGCGGGGTGAAGAATTCCGGCATCGGGCGTTTCAACGGGCACTGGGCGATCGAGGCCTTCACCACGACCCGCTGGATCAGCGTGCAGCACGAGAAGCGCGACTTCTTCTTCAGCGCGGACGACGTATAACGAAGCCTAGAGCCAGCCGCGCTGTTTCAGCAGCGAGACATTGGCGCGGCTGACCGGGGCCTCGATCCCGTTGTCGAGGAGCAGGCGCACATTGCGCCCGTCGCGCACCACGTCGGCAACACCGCCGCGTGCGACCCACCAGCTGCGGTGGACCTGCTCGCCCTCAACCCCCTCTAATTCGGCAACGGCGTCGCGCATGCGCATCAACACCAGCTCGCTGCCGAGCGCCGTATGTGCGCGCACGTAATGGTCTTCCATTTCCAGCGCGATGAGGTCCGTCCCCATCTCGGCAGACAGGCGGTCGATGAATCGGGGCTGTGTCCCCGGTGCGACTTGTGAAGCGCCTTCGCTCTCGCTTCTCTGAACCGGATGCAGCGCGGGCGGGCGATCGAGCATATGGAAGACGACAGTGATTCCGGCGCCGATCACCAGAACCCTCAGATAGCTGTAAAGCGCCTCGTCCAGCCGGGGCCAGCGCAGCTCGTCGCCAATGAAGCCGAGGATCCAGATGAAAGCTGTCATCGGCACGGTGGCGACCAGCACAGAAGCCACCCAGACCGCCCATTCGGGAAAGACCATCCGTTTGCCCCAGGGGACCACGACCGCACTGATCGGCGAGTACAAGGCATAGCCCGCCAGCGCGAGGCCAATCCAGTAGACCAGGCGCTCCTCTATCGGGTCGCCGAAGCTGCCGAACGGTCCCAGCAGGGCGAGCACCACCCCGATCACCAGCATGATCGCCAGATCGATGATCAGTCGTCGCATGAGGGGCGAGGCATTGGCGTGAGTATCGCTCATCTGGAGGCGAGACTAGCGCCCATTCGCGCTTCGTAAAGTGGCAAACCCGCCGAATTCCGCGCCATTCGCGAAGGTTGGGTGCAGGATACGAAGGCGCGCTTGCAGGCGGACGGGCATCGGGCAGGACAGGGGAAACCGAACCCGAAACGGAGTACCCGACCCATGTCCGCACTCGCTTACGCCAATCCTTTCCACCGCCCTGCCGGAGCCCTCGACCTCGGCCCGCTGGTCCGCGCCATCGTGATCGTTGCGGGCACCGCCATGACCGCGCTGTGCCTGTTCGCCATCGGGCGCGCGGTGCTGGGCTTCGCGCCCGAACTGCCGCACCTGCGCAACATGGCGGTGGCCGTGCATGTCACCACCGTGATCCCTTGTGTCCCGCTCGGCCTTTACCTGCTGCTCGCTCGCAAGGGCACGCCCCTGCACAAGCAGCTTGGCAAGCTCTGGATCGCGTTGATGGGGGTGACGGCCACCTCGACCATCTTCATCCACGAGGGCATGGCGCTGACCTGGGTGCACATATTCGTGCCGATCACCTACCGCGCTGCGTGGCTGACCGTCGCCAAGGCCCGGCGCGGCGACATTCGTGGGCACCGCAACGAGATCGTGATCCTGTTCCTGGGCGCGCTGATGATGCCGGGCATCTGGGCCTTCCTTGGCGAAGGCCGCCTCATGAACACCATGCTTCTGGGGTAAGCGGCTAGCGCCGTCGCCGCAGTACGAGGTAGAGCGCACCTTCGCCCCCGTGGCGGCGGTGCGCTTTCCTTATCGCGGCAATGTCCGAAGCGTGTTGCCCGGCGGCCAGCCAGTCGAGGATCTTGGCGCGGATCGCCCCGCGCTTCTCGGCCCGGTCGGCTGCCTGCACGGGCCTTGGCTTGCCCGTCACCACCAGAACCAGCCGTGCGCCCATGGCCCTGGCCTGCGCCAGCCCGCTATCGAGCCGGCGATAGGCCTGTTCCAGCGTATGGCCATGCAGGTCGAGCGTGAAATCGGGGTCCATCCCGGCGCGCGAGAGTCGGCGCTCCCAGTGGGAATCGAGACCGGGTTGGGGCGCAGGAGAGGGCGCGGGCTCCTTGCGCTGAAGTGGAGGCGGAACGCGCCCTTTCAGCCGACGGGGTTGCGGCACCGGCGCCTCGGGCGCAGGCTTCACCGTCTCGGGCGTTGTCGCTGGCCGTGTTTCCAGCGGCTTGACGGTCGAGGCCACCTTGCTCCAGAGCGCGCTTTCTTCCGCCGAGAGGCCGCGCGGCGGGCGGCTCATGGCTGAGGCCCCAGGACCGGCCCCAAGCCCAGCCTTGTGGCGGAGGCGCGAGGCAACAGCACCACCGCTCGCCCGCGCGAGGCCATGTCCCCGGCGATTGCCCGCGCCCGTTCGCCCGCGCCCCAGAAGGTGTCAAAGCGGTTCGGCCCGGTGATTGCGCCGCCGGTATCCTGCGCCACCCACATCCCGTCCGCTTCCGCCCGGTCGAGGTCGAGCAGCACCGGCGCGCCGTAGGGCACGAAATCGGGATCGACCGCGACCGAGTTTTCCGCCGTCACCGGCACTCCGATGGAGCCCAGCGGTCCCGCCCCCTCCAACACCCGGAAGAACACGTAGCTCGCATTTTCGCGCATCAGCGCCGCGCCTTCTTCGGGATGCTCGCGGATATACCGCATGATCCCCTGCATCGAGGGTTCGTACTGGCCCGGCCCGTCCCCCAGCAGGCCGCGCTGGCGCAGCAGGCCACCGATGGCGGTATAGCCGTGGCCGTTCTGCGAGGCATAGCCGATGCGCGTTACCGTGCCATCGGGCGCGATCAGCTGGCCCGAGCCCTGGATTTGCAGGAAGAAAAGTTCGACCGGGTCCGCCGCCCAGCCGATCTCGAGCCCTTGTCCGTCGAGCGCCCCCGCCTCGATCTCCGCGCGGCTGAAATGGCGAACGCATGAGCCATCGGCGAGACGCCGGGAAAAAGGCGGCTGTCCGGTTCGTTCGGCAAGCGGAATGTCCTCGCGCCAGCAGCGTTCGAGGTCGCGCGGCACGCCATAAACGGGCACTTCCAGGCCGGGCTGACGCGTTCTTGCCCCGACGATCTGCGGTTCGAAATAACCTGTCGCGAATGCCTCGCCATTGCCGACGGTGACGGGGGTGAAATAGCCTTCGAAAAACGCGATGGCATCGTCGCGCGGCCAGTTGGCGGCAGCATCGCAAGGCTCCCGCCAGTCACTCGTCTGCGTCAGGCCGGATACGTCCTCGCGCGATTGCGGAACGTGGCAGCTGGCGATGAAGGCCCCGATCGCGCGGCTCGCATCTTCGGGGTGGACCTGCAGGCTGGCAAGCGGCGGGCCTGCCGTTACTTCCAGGAGGGCAGCATTGGGCGCGACCGGGGTCGGTTCCTCGGGCGCCTCGCCGGGAATGACGCGCGAACAGTTCGCGGCCATGGCAACGGCAAGTATCGTTAGAAGGAGGCGCGCGGATTTCACGCGCCGGATCGCTATCAGCCCTGGTCGGTCTCGTCGAGCAGCCACTGCGGATCGCTGTTGCGCACGTCGCGGCTGAAGGTCCAGATGTCGCGGCTTTCCACCGCATCGTCCAGCGAACCGGCGATGACATTGCCATCCTTGTCGTAGGAGACGGACGCGATGTCGGACACGAAGCGCACGGCGATACGGGCGATGCGGCCATCGAGTTCGGCCGAGTGCACCGTCACGTCTTCCACGCGGATCAGGCGGTTATCCATGCGGATGCCTGCCTCTTCCCGCTCGTCGATCACGGCGGCGAAGCTTTCGTACACATCGTCGTCGCACAGCTCGCGCAGTTCTTCCTTGTCGCCGCGCCAGAATGCCTCGAGCACCACTTCGTAAGCACCGCGCGCGCCTTCGAGGAAGCCGAGCAGTTCGAAATTCCTGTCTGCCGAGGAAATCTCGCGCAGCCCACGCTCGATCGCGGGCGGGAAACCGGCAATCGCGCGTTCGTTCTGCGGCAGCTCGCTGGTCGCCTGCTGCGGCGGCCTGGGCTGGGCATCCTCGTCCTGCCGGTCGAACCGGTTGGTGGGGATGATCTCCTCCTCATGCTCCGCGCGCCGACCGAGCACCGAATAAAGGCGCATACCGAGAAACGCGGCGATCATGGCGAGGATGATGATTTCAGGTATCACGCGAATAATCCCATTCTGCCCGCCTTATCCGAGTCTGCACGGCGAGCCTTCAAACAACTATTGTGGCCGAGATAGGCACCAATATCAAATGAACAACCGCGGCTTAAGTATGCATGAAGGTCGCAGGCAATGTTTTGCGGCCCGACCTCTTCGGGTTCATGCCACGACATGCGGAACCTTTCGGGCGAATCGTTGCGAGTGGCGACAACTGGTGATAGGCGCGCGCATGTTTCCCCTGCGCCTGCACCGCGGCGCGCCCCACAGCAAGCGAAAGACCCGTTCATCATGGCCGACGAAGGCGACGTTCTCAAGAATCTCGACAACCAGCCGCAGCCCGCAGGCGGCGACAACGCGCCTGTGGCGGGCCTCATTTCGCAATATGTGAAGGACCTTTCGGTCGAGAATCCGAACGCGCCTGCCTCCTACCGCTGGCAGGATCAGCCCAAGATGGACGTGCAGTTCAACATCGGCGCGCAGGGCGTCAGCGACGATGTAAGCGAGGTCGAGCTGAAGATCACCGTCTCGGCGAAGATGGAACAGGGCACCGCCTACATCATCGATCTTGCCTATGCCGGGCTTATCGGCATCCGCAACATGCCCGAGCAGCAGGCTCACGCGTTCCTCTATGCCGAGGCCCCGCGCCTGCTCTTCCCCTTCGCCCGCCGCGTGGTGTCGGATGCGATCCGCGATGCCGGCTTTGCCCCGCTGATGCTCGATCCCATCGATTTCAACGGGCTCTACGTCCAGCGTATGCAGCAAAGGCGCGCGGATGAGGGCCAGGGCCAGCAGGGCGCCGCCGCTCCTGCGCCCGGCGGCGAAGGCTGACCGGTCCCTGACAGGGCGGGCGGCTGCATGAAAAGCCTGCAAGGGTGAGCCTTCTCAAGAACGTCGGCACGATCGGCTCGCTCACCATGGTGAGCCGGGTGGCGGGCATGGCGCGCGAGATGATCTTCGCGCGCGTTCTGGGCGCGAATGACGTGACAGATGCCTGGTTCCAGGCGCTGATCATCCCCAATGTCTTCCGCCGCCTGTTCGCCGAGGGCGCCTTCTCCGCCGCCTTCGTGCCGATGTTCTCCAAGCGCCTGCACGCCAATGGCGAGGCGGACGAGGACGGGCTGAAACAGGCCCGCAGCTTCTCACAGGATGTGATCTCGGTCTTCGTACCGGCCCTTATCGCGCTTACAGCCATTTTCGAGATCGCCATGCCCGGCGTGATCTGGCTGCTGTCGGACAAGCCGATCAACCCCGGCGAGTTCGACTACGCGGTCGATTTCGCGCGGATCATGTTTCCCTACATCTTCCTCGTCAGCATCGTCACGCTGCTGACGGGCATGCTCAACTCCGTCTCACGCTTCGGGCCGGGCGCGAGCTTTCCCATCATCCTCAACGTCGTCCTCATCGCGACCTTGCTGGGCGTGGAGTGGACCCACGGGGTGGACTCCAGCGTGGAGGCTATGGGCTACGTGGTCGCCTGGGCCATCCCGGTGGCGGGCGTGCTGCAACTGGCGTGGCTTATCTACTGGGCGCATGTCGAGGGCTTCCGCCCGCGCTGGATCAGCCGCCCGAAAGTCACGCCCGAGGTAAAGCGGCTGGCATGGATCGCCCTTCCCGCGGCGATCGGCGGCGGGGCCTACCAGATCAACACGCTGCTGCAGGTCTACTTCCTCAACCAGCTGGAAGGCAGCGCGGTGAGCTGGATGAACTATGCCGACAGGCTGAACCAGCTGCCGCTGGGCATCATCGGCATCGCCCTTTCCACCGCCATCCTGCCCACCTTGTCGAGGTTCGTGGGCGCGAAGGACAAGGAGGGCGCGGCCCGGGTGCAGTCCAATGCGATCGAGCTCGGCATGCTGCTCACCCTGCCCGCCGCCGTGGCGCTGGCGGTGTGCGCCGTGCCGTTCATCACGATGATCTTCCAGGGCGGCCGCTTCGATGCCGCCGATGCCGAGACCACGGGCGGCGTCCTCGCCGTGCTGGTGGCGGGCCTTCCCGCCTATGTGCTGGTGAAGGTGCTGGTACCCAGCTTCTATGCCCGGTCCGACACGCGCACGCCGGTCTATGCCGCGTTCGCCTCGCTTGTCGTGTTCATCGGCTTCAATCTCGCCTTCCTCCAGCGTTTCGGGGTTCAGGGCGTGGCGGCAGCCAGCGTGATCGGCGCGTGGCTCAACTGCGCGATCCTCTACATCGTACTGCGGGCACGGGGCTATTACCGGCTCGACTGGCCGCTGCTGGGCCGCCTCGTCCGCCAGCTCCTCGCCGCCGCCGCGATGGGCGCGGCCTTGTTCTATGCGCGCGACTTGCTAACGGGTTTCTATGCAGCCGGCCTGTTCGAGCGGCTGCTTGCGCTGGCGGCGCTCGTCGCCTGCGCCGTCATCGTCTATTTCGGCGCGGCTTTCGCGCTCGGCGCCGTCAGCCGGGAGCGGGTTGCCATGTTCATGAAGAAAAGAGAGCCCAAGGCCCCATAATGTCCGATCAAGCCATGCGTGTCGTTTCCGGAATCCAGCCCACGGGCAAGCCCCACCTTGGCAATTACCTCGGCGCGATCCGCAATTACGTGAAATTGCAGGACGAGGCGCAGGCCGCGGGCGGTACGTGCTGCATCTTCCTCGCCGACCTCCACGCCATCAGCCTGCCACACGATCCGGCGGAGCTCCATTCCGCCACGCTGGAAATGGTCGCCACGCTGGTCGCCTGCGGACTGGACCCGGCAAAGACCGTGCTTTTCAACCAGGCGCAGGTGCCCGCCCATGCCGAACTGCAATGGCTGCTGATGGGCACGGCGCGCATGGGCTGGCTCAACCGGATGACGCAGTGGAAGGACAAGGCGGGCAAGAACCGCGAGGGCCAGTCGGTCGCGCTGTTCGGCTATCCGGTGCTGCAGGCCGCCGACGTGCTGCTCTACCAGGCGACGCATGTGCCGGTGGGAGAGGACCAGAAGCAGCACCTCGAACTCGCGCGCGACATCGCCCAGAAGTTCAACAACGACTTCGCTTCTGACGAGAAGCCGGTCTTTACCCTGCCCGATCCCTTCATCCCCGAAAGCGCAGCGCGGATCATGTCCCTGCGCGATGGCTCGAAGAAGATGTCGAAGTCCGACCCTTCGGACATGAGCCGCATCTCGCTCACCGACGATGCCGACACGATGGCGCAGAAGGTGAAGAAGGCGAAGACCGATCCCGAACCGCTGCCGGGCGAGGTTGCCGGACTGGAAGGCCGGCCCGAGGCGCTGAACCTCGTCACCATCTACGCGGCACTTGGGGAAACGACGCCCGAGGCCGTGCTGGCAGAGCATGGCGGACAGGGCTTCGGCCAGTTCAAGCCTGCGCTGGCGGAGAAGCTGGTCGAGGTGCTCGCCCCCATCCGCAACCGCTTCGTGGAGCTCAACGACGACCGCGAGGAACTCGACGCGATCCTGGCCCGCGGCGCGGCGCAGGCGCGCGAAATGGGCAGGCCGACACTGGACGCGGCCTACACGGCGCTCGGGCTCGTGCGGGGGTGAGGGTTCGGGCGAAAATTCGCCAATCTCACTGAAAACACTGCATTTTCAGCGTGCACCGGTTAAAGCCCGGTTCACTCTGCCCTTGTTATTGCACAGATCGTCACGAAATTCATGCGTGCTGGAGCTGAGGAGCCTCGCGCGCTGATCCACGCAATCGAGAGAGAGTATGCCATGCTGAAATCCCTGTTTTCCATGAAAGGCGCCAAGCTCGCCGCCGTGCCCGCGATCGCGCTGGGCCTTGCCGCGTGCGCAACGCCTTTCTCCGCCGACGTGTCGCGCTTCGAGAGCCAGCTTCCTGCACCGCAGGGCCAGAGCTTCTTCGTCGTGGCCGATGATCCCGCGCTGGCCGGTGGCCTCGAATTTTCGCTATACGCCGACCGCGTGGAAGAGGAGATGGCCGAGCTTGGCTATGTCCAGGCCGCATCGCCTGAGGATGCGACCCTGCTCGTCCGCTTCGATTACGGCGTAAGCGACGGTCGTGAGCGGATCCGCTCCACGGGCTTTGGCTATGGCTACCGCGATCCGTTCTACCGCCCGTGGTACAGCTATTCGCGCCCGGTCCTTTTCCGCGACCGGCGCGGCAATACGCGGGTTGCCTATCTGCGCGATCGCAGCTGGGGTTATGGCTGGCATGATCCGTTCTTCGGCGGGCCGGACATTACCAGCTACACCGTCTACACCAGCGGCATCGACCTCAAGATCGACGACGCCGCCTCGGGTGAACGGCTGTTCGAAGGCAAGGCCGAGGCGGTCTCCACCTCTGACCGCCTGCAGTACCTGGTGCCCAACCTGGTCGAGGCGATGTTCACCGACTTCCCCGGCAATTCGGGAGAGACGGTGCGCATTTCGGTCGCCCCGGAAGACCAGCCGGTACGCCGCGACGAGCGGTAACGGGCGCAGTTTCAGGATACGGGAAACAGGCGGCATCCCTAACGGGATTGCCGCCTTTTCTTTAACGAAATTCCGCAATATCAAGGTGCAAGGGGGGAACACCGCATGCTTCACATCACACGCATCGTCGTCGGCCTGTGCGCCATCCTTGCAGTCGCCATTTCCGCGCCCGCCATGGCGCAGACGCGCGTCCTGCAGCCGCTCGACGACTGGAATTGGGGCAAGACGGACGAATACTGCGGCCTCGTGCGCAATTTCGGCGATGCAGACAGCCCGGTGCGCATGACGCTCTACAGCTACGGACCGCAAGGCAACTACCGAGTGGTGCTGACCGGCGCGGACCTGCCTCGCAACGACGATGCGGTACAGCAGGGCAGCGCCGCTTTCGGCAGCGAAACGGATCTTCAAGACGTACACCTGATCGTGGGCAAGCGCGGCGACGATGGCGAGATCGCGCTACAGGTGCACAGGGGAAGCGGCATGAGTCTCGCTTTCGCATGGGCAGCGTCGGATTATGACACGCCGGGTTCCGTGCCGTTCGATCCGCTCGCGATCCGGTTCACCGTCGACACGCCGCGGATGGAACCGCTGACCCTGGCAATCGATTCAATGCAATCAGCACTTTCCGACCTTGCGACGTGCGAAGATCAGCTGTTCGAAGGCTGGGACCTGGCGGTCGCCGACCCGCGCGACATCGCCGCACAGGCCAAGATCGAGAACGGCGTTTTTGTCATTCGCCAGCTCCGCCTTCCACCGGGCATCGTCATCAATCGCCTGAGCCAGATCATGCAGTTCCGCCTCGCGATCGACGCGGAAGGCGAGCTGGTGGACTGCGCACTGCAGGCCCCCAATTTCGGCGAGAGCGTTGCCGAGGACATGTGCCGGGTCTTCGAGAGACAGGCCGAGTTCACTCCAGCGCGCGACCGCATCGGCATGCCGGTGCCCAGCCTGCTGCGGGTTTCCTACATGATGATAATCTACGACTGAGCGTTGCCTACAGCGCCTCGTGCCCCCCGGTGGATCCGAACCCGCCTTCGCCGCGCGCGGTATTGTCCAGTTCATCGACCTCGTCCCATTGCGCCAGCGTTACGGGCGCCAGCACCAGCTGCGCGATGCGGTCGCCGCGCTGGATCGGGAAATTGTCGTCGGAGTGGTTGATGAGGATCACCTTCACCTCGCCCCGATAATCGCTGTCGATCGTGCCCGGCGTATTGGGGACGGTGATGCCGTGCTTCAGTGCAAGGCCCGAGCGGGGGCGCACCTGGATTTCGTAACCCATCGGAATGGCAAGCGCGAAACCCGTCGCCACGGCGTGGCGCGAGCCGGGCCGCAGGATGACGTTCTCCGCCGAGACCACGTCCATCCCCGCCGCGCCATCGGTGGCATAGGCGGGAAGATCGAGCCCGTGACCGTGGGGCAGGCGCTTAACCCTGACGGGGACGCGATCAGTCATCGGCATTCAGCTTCGCGGCGATTTCCGAGACCAGCTTGCTGGCCACGTCCTGCTTCGTCATCGCTTCCCAGTGCTCCACCTTGCCTTCCTTCACAAGGTGTACCTGGTTGTCATCCCCGCCCATGACTTCGCCCGAGACATCGTTGGCCACGATCCAGTCGACGCCCTTGCTCTTGCGCTTCTTGCGGGCGTTGTCGACGACGTCGTTCGTCTCGGCGGCGAAGCCGATCAGCAGTTCGGGCCGCTTGGGACTGGCAGCCACGCTGGCGAGGATGTCGGGGTTTTCGGTCAGCACCAGCGCGGGCGGGGCGGAGCCGCGCTTCTTGATCTTCGCATCGGCATAATCGCGCGTGCGCCAGTCGGCGACGGCGGCCACCATCACCGCGGCATCCACCGGCAAAGCCTCGCGCACGGCCTGGGCCATCTCCTCCGCGCTCTCGACATCGATGCGCTCCACGCCCAGCGGCGTGCGCAGGTGCACGGGGCCCGCCACCAGCGTCACCTTCGCGCCGGCTGCTGCTGCGGCGGCGGCGATGGCGAAGCCCTGCTTCCCGCTGGATCGGTTGGCGAGATAGCGCACCGGGTCGATAGCCTCGTGCGTCGGCCCGGCGGTTACGAGCACGTGCTTGCCGTAAAGCGGGCGGTGCTCGATATCCTGCTCGAAAGCGGGCTGGCCTTCCAGCGGGTCGAAGGTGTCGATCGGATCGAGCGCGGCAGGCTGCACGTGCCCTAACTCCAGCGGATTGACGGGAGCTGCGGCTTCCTCGCCCTCGAACGGTTGCGGGGCTTCCTGCCGGGCATTCACCTCGTGATTGATCGCCTCGCGGTCGGTGGGCGGCGCGGCCTTGGCCTTGCCCTTGGTCGCCATCAGGTGCTCGGCGCCGGTATAATCCGGCTCCGGAAGCTCCGGACCTTCGAGCGCGCCCTCGCCTTCGTATTCGCCCTCTTCCAATTCCTCACCGTCGAAGGTGACCTCGTCATCCTCGATCCGGCGCGGGGTGGAGCGCGGAATGATGCTGGCGAGCATTCCGGCAAGCCCGCCCGGCGTATCCTTGTGCGGATCGCTGTCGTCCTGGTAATCGTCTTCGGCGCCTGCTTCCACGGCGCGCAGGTAATCCTCGATCTCGCTGCCCACCGCGCCGGGATCGAGGCCCAGCATGTCGGCAATTTCCAGCCACACCATTTCCGGGTCGGGCAGGCGACCTGGGCCCCATTCGCCGCAGGCCATCGCGCCCTCGTCGGGCGTCATCACCCGCACGCCCGATTGCCGCAGCCACTCGATATTGCGCTGCGTTGCCTCGTGCTGCCACATCTTCACGTTCATGGCAGGCACGGTGAGCACCGGCTTGTCGGTAGCGAGGATCATGGTGGTAGCGAGGTCGTCGGCGATCCCGGCAGACATCTTCGCCAGCATGTTGGCGGTGGCAGGGCACACCACGACAAGATCGGCCTCGCGCGAAAGCTGGATGTGGCCGATCTCGGCCTCGTTCTTGAGGTCCCACAGCGAAGTATGCACCTGGTTGCCCGACAGCGCGGCCAGCGCCATGGGCGTGACGAACTGCGCGCCGCCCTCGGTCAGCACGCAAGTGCTCTCACCCCCGCCCTTGGCGATGAGGCGCACGAGCTCACAGGACTTGTAGGCGGCGATACCTCCGCCCACCACGAGCAGGATCCGCGGACCGGTAATCTGTCCCTCTTCATCCATAGTGTCGATGCGCTGCTCCAGCATGCGTTCGTTTCGCCCGCTAATAGTCCAAGCTGGCGACTTCGCAAATCTTGGTTAAGGATGCATTTCCCTGCCGCGCAGGAGATTACCCGAGATCTCGCCCAGCGCGCGGGGCGCAAGGGCGATGCCGGCAAAGTAGGTAGGCAGCACCAGTTGCACCCAGTAGAAATTCTCGGGCCGGGCGAACAGTGCGATAGCGGTGAACATGCCGGCGAACCACAGGCTGGCGAAAAGGCCCATGCGCCCGCCAAGGCCCATCCAGCCGACAAGGGGCAGGATCGCCAGCGGTCCCGCCACGATGACGGGAAGCACCAGCAGAGCCGTCAGCCGCGAGATCGCCATCAGCGGTAGGGCAAGGCCGGCCATTGCGTCCCAACCTTGCGAGACGGGATCGCCGGGCAGGCGCTGCGCTTCCACGGCGAGGTAGTGGAGATAAAGGCCGATGATGAAGATCGCGAGCAACGCGGCCACTGCCGCTACCTCTCGCCAACGCCGCTGGACAAGAGCAAAGGCGAGCCACAGCAGCACGAAAGGCAGGGCGAGTTCGCGCACCGCCAGCGCAAGGCCCGCGGAAAGCAGGCTCGGCCACCAGCGATCCTCGCGATAGAGCACGAAAGCGAGCGTGAGGAGCAGGCCCGCCAGCACCTCGTGAATGACGCCTGCCTGGGGTACTGCCACTGCCGCCCCGCCCAGCGCCATCATCGTGGCCGCGCCCGCGCGCTCCGCCAGTCCGAGCGATTGCGGCAAGCGAACCACCAGCCCGCTAACGCAGCCGAGCAGCAGCAGCGCTTCCAGCAGGCGCACACCGTTCATGCCGATGGACTTGTGCAGCCACGCCAGCGTCGGCAGGCGTACGGTGAAGAAGGGGCTGACCGGGTAATTGTTCGCGCGCTGCTCTGCCAGGGCGGCGGCGTAGTAGTCCTCCCCTGCGGCAACCCTTTCCGAAATACGGGTGTAGAGCGCGAGGTCGCCCGGCGACCCCTTGGCGGAACTTTCCACCCGCGCCGTTTCCTCGGCATCGACGGGCGCTACGGCAAAGGCGCTCCACGCCATCAGCAAGCCTAGAAGCGCCAGCAGCGCGGCAGACGGCCAGCGGGGGAGTCGAGGAAAGGGTCGGCCTAAACGCTCCCACCAGGCTATCGGATCGGTCATGCTCGAAGGTAGTGAACCGGTGAGGCTTGGCCCTCAACTGGAAACAGGTGATTTCCCCCGCGTATCAGGCCAGCAGGCCCGCGAAGGTTGCAAGCCAGACTGCGGCCCCGCCCACGAGCCCCGCCAGCAAGTAGCCGGGCCAGCGGCGAACCTCGCGGTGGCGGCGCTCCCAGAAGATCTCGACATCGGCGAGAGGCGGCGGTTCGGGCGCGCCGCCCTTGGCCGGGAAGCGGTCCTCGATCCGGCGGACAAGGTCCGGCAGGCGCAGCAGCGTTTCCACGTCGGTCTTGATGCGGTCGGCGATGGCCGCCTCTGGGCCCAGCTCGTCGCGGATCCAGCTGCGCACGTAGGGGGCAGAAACATCCCACATGTTGATCTGCGGATCGAGCTGGGTGGCGATCCCTTCAACCATCACCATGGTCTTCTGCAGCAGCAGCAGATGCGGCTGAGTCTGCATGTCGAAATCGCGAGTGATGGCGAACAGGCCGTCGAGCATCTGGCCGACCGAAAGCTCGCTCACCGGCTTGCCGCGCATCGGCTCTCCCACCGCGCGCAGGGCCGTGGCGAATTCCTCGACCGAGTGATAGCTCGGCACATATTGCGCCTCGAAATGGATTTCGGCGACGCGTTTGTAGTTGCCGGTGATGAGGCCGTAGAGGATTTCCGCCAGCCACTGCCGCGCGCGGCGATCGATCCGGCCCATGATGCCGAAATCGATGGCGACGATGCTGCCGTCGCCTTTCACGAACAGGTTCCCCTGGTGCATGTCGGCATGGAAGAAGCCGCCGCTGATCGCCTGTGTGAGGAAGGCCAGCACCAGCCTGCGCGCGAGGTCGGGCAGGTCGTGGCCCGCTTCCATCAGCGCGGTCATGTTGCTGATCTTAACGCCGTCGATCCACTCGATCGTCAGCACGCGGCCATTGGTGCGATCCCAGTCGATGTCCGGAATCTCGTAGCCATGCACGCCGCGCATCTCGTCGGCGAGTTCCGACGCGCTGGCGGCCTCGCGGCGGAAATCGAGCTCGGAATTGGTCCAGCGCTTGAAATTGGCGATGGTGAGGCGCGGGCGCAAGCGGCGCGCCTCCCCGCCCATGGCTTCGAGGTGCGCGGCGGCCCATTCATAGGTGGCGATGTCGTGCTCGAACTTCTCGCGGATGCCGGGACGCAGCACCTTGATCGCGACCACCCGGCCATCGGTCGTCACGCCCTTGTGCACCTGCGCGATCGAAGCCGCGCCCACCGGGTCGGGATCCACCTCGCTGAAGATGTCCTCCAGCGGGCGCTCGAAACTGTCCTCGATCTGCTTGCGGATCGCCTCGAACGGCACCGGCGGCAAGCTGTCCTGCAGGCTGAGGAGGTTCCTGGCCGCTTCGTCACCCACGAGGTCGGGACGGGTCGCCAGCGTCTGCCCCAGCTTGATCGCGGCAGGGCCGATTTCGCGGAAGGCCCCGGCATAATCGGGCTCGCGCGACTTCACCGTGCCGATGCTGAAGAAGCCGATCAGCCGCTTGACGGGAACGGGCGTGTTGGGATCGTTCTGGATTCCGCGCAGGGCGCCGTGCCGTGCGAGGATGCGCGCCCACTTGCCGAGGCGCCAGATATGCGTGGCAGGTCGTGCCACCCGGTCAGACTTTCCAGCCCGAGTGGATATTCACCGCCCCGCCGAGGATCTGCTCTACCCGCGTGCGCGCAAAGCCCGCGCGGCGGATCATCGCCTCGAACTCGGGCGGCTTCGGGAAGCGGCGGATCGATTCGGCGAGGTAGCGATAGCTGTCCTCGTCGCCGGCGATGGCCTTGCCGATCTTGGGCATCAGCCGGTGCGAATAGGCGTCGTAGATTTCCTTGAAGCCGGGCCAGTCAGTGGTGGAGAATTCCATGCAGTAGAAGCGTCCGCCATATTTCAGCACGCGATGCGCCTCGGCCAGCGCCTTGTCGATATGGGTCACGTTGCGGATGCCGAAGACGATGGTGTAGGCATCGAACTGGCGCGCGGGATAGGTCAGCTCCTCGGCATTCTGCTTCGACCAGCTGAGGCCATCCAGACCGCGCTCCATCGCCCGCTCTATGCCGACGTCGAGCATTTCCTGGTTGATGTCGGCCACCACCACCTCTGCGCCCTTGGCGGCCATGCGAAAAGCGATGTCGCCGGTGCCGCCCGCCATGTCGAGGATCGCCTCGCCCGGCTGCGGCTTCACGCGGCGCACGAACTGGTCTTTCCACAAGCGGTGCATCCCGCCCGACATGGCGTCGTTCATGATGTCGTACTTGCGGGCGACGTTTGAGAAGACGGCGCCTACGCGCGCGGTCTTCTCTTCGGGGGCGACGTCTTCGTAGCCGAAGGAGACGGTGTCGGTCATGCGAGCCCCATTAGGGGCAATTGCCCGCAGCGCAAAGGGTGTTAAAGAACCAGCCCATGCCGGAACTTCCCGAAGTCGAAACCACCGTGCGAGGGCTCGCGCGCGTACTCGAAGGCAAGCGGATCGAGCGGGTGACGCTCGGCCGCCCCGACATGCGCTTTCCCTTCCCCGACGGCTTGAGACAAGCGCTGACCGGCGCACGGGTGACCGGCCTTACCCGGCGCGCCAAATACGGGCTCATCGATACCGACCGCGCGCAGACGATGATCTTCCATCTCGGCATGAGCGGGCGCTGGCGGATCGACCCCGACACGCCCGACCGCCACGATCACCTCCTCCTGGAAACCGCGGACCACCGCTTCGCCCTCAACGACCCGCGGCGATTCGGTTATGTCGACCTGGTCGAGACTGCAGCGCTCGATAGCTGGCCGGCTTTCGCCGCGATGGGGCCGGAGCCTCTGGGCGACGCGCTCACGACAGAGCATCTGCGTGCCGCGATCAAGGGCCGCAAGCAGGCCATCAAGCTGCTGCTGCTCGACCAGCACGTGGTGGCCGGCCTTGGCAATATATATGTGTGCGAGGCGCTGCACCGCGCCGGCATTCATCCACGCCAGGCCGGTGGCCGGGTCTACAGACCGGCTCTGGAACGGCTGATTCCCGCCATTCGAGAAGTGCTGGAGCAGTCCATCCGCGATGGCGGATCGACCCTGCGCGACTATGCCGCGCCTTCGGGCGAACTTGGTTATTTCGCCACGCGTTTCCTCGTCTACGGGCGCGAAGGCGAGAAATGCCTGACTTGCGGAGAGGGCGAGATAAGGCGCATCGTGCAGGGCGGGCGCAGCACGTGGTTCTGCGGGAACTGCCAGACCTAAGCGAATCCTTGACCGATCGCCGTGCGCGCACTATGTGGCGCGCTTTCCGGTGCTGGGCAAATCCCATGCGCCTGTGTTTCTTCAAGCACGAACAACAGACAACAGGTCGCCTTCAGGTGGCCATAGCAGAACGCGAGACAGAACCGAGACATGGCCAATACGCTGCAAGCCAAGAAGCGCATCCGTCGCAACAACCGCCGCGCCGAGATCAACGGCGCCCGCATGAGCCGCATCCGCAGCTACATCAAGCGCGTCGAGACGGCCTGCACCGAAGGCAAGAAGGACGAGGCGCAGGCCGCGCTGAAGGATGCGCAGCCGGAAATCGCGAAGGGCGTGGCCAAGGGCGTGCTTCACAAGAACACCGCGGCCCGCAAGATGAGCCGTCTGAGCAAGCGCGTCCACGCGCTCTGAGGATTCGCTTTCCGGCAGCGTGATTCGCTGACCGGGAAGACCGTTTTCCGGAACGAAATCGGAACACATGACAGTCGGGGCCGGGGGTTTATCCACCGGCCCTTTTTGCATCTGCGAAGGGCTTTCACAGCCCTCTCGCATAAGCCTAGGAAATCCCGCGATTCGCCGTACTGTCACACGGAATTCCTTTGGATTCAGTCATTTGAATGGAAGTCTGCGGCACTCCGGCCTGTCAATCTGCATTTTTTAAATATTTTTGACAGGCGCTACTTGAGCTTCGCTCGCAGTGCTTCATAACAGCCTTCCGGTCGCGACACACGCCGTCGCGGCCATCACAAGACGAGTTATCAACGGGTGACCCGGTGGGTGCAATGCGCAGTCTCCGGACGGGGAAGTTTTGTCACCGTTTGGCGCTGGTCAGGGGGAAACATGGGCAGGCCGACGATCAAGAAGATGGGGTATCCGTTAAGATGATACGCAAGGGACCGCAGGGCGGGCGCAAGAACACGGTAAAGCGCGAGGAATACGAGAACAGCATGGAAGAGCAGGAAGCGATGGACCTCGCAGCAGACTGGGCCGATATCTGCCACGGGCTGCGCAAGGACCTGGGCCACCAGCTGTTCACCCAGTGGATCAAGCCGATCCAGCTGGGCAAGCTGAACCACGACACCGGCACGCTCGACCTGTTCCTGCCGACCGAGTTCTCGGCCAGCTGGGTGGAAGACCGCTATCACGACCGCCTCTCGCTCGCGTGGAAGATCGCCAGCAGCGACGTGCGCCACGTCTCCATCAAGGTGCATCCCGGCCGCCGCAAGATCGAGAATATCGACCTGCGCGGGCATGACGGCTTCGGCCACCGTGCCGCCAACGATGCCAGCCTCGCGATGGAATCGATCGGCGATGACGGCTTCACCGCCAGCGTCGGCCTCGACCCCACGCAGACCTTTGCCGCCTTCGTGACCGGCAGCACCAACGTGCTCGCCAAGAATGCGGCGGAGCGCATGGCCAAGGCGGAGAAGCCGCAGTTCAGCCCGCTCTACCTGAAAGCCGCCACCGGCCAGGGCAAGACGCACCTGCTGCACGCCATCGGCCACGCCTATCTGCAGACGCACCCGCGTGCCCGCATCTTCTACTGCTCGGCAGAGCGGTTCATGGTGGAATTCGTACAGGCGCTGAAATCGAACGAGATGATCGAGTTCAAGGCCCGCCTGCGCGGGTTCGACCTACTGCTGGTGGACGACATCCAGTTCATCATCGGCAAGGCGTCGGCGCAGGAAGAGCTGCTTTACACGATCGACGCGCTGCTGGCCGAGGGCAAGCGGCTGGTTTTCGCCGCCGATCGCGCCCCGCAGGCGCTGGACGGGGTGGAGCCGCGCCTCCTTTCGCGCCTCAGCATGGGCCTTGTCGCCGACATCCAGCCCGCCGATATCGAGCTGCGCCGCGCGATCCTTGAATCCAAGCTCGCCAAGTTCGCGCCGCTCGAAGTGCCCGAGGACGTGATCGACTTCCTCGCCCGCACCGTGTCGCGTAATGTGCGCGAACTGGTGGGCGGCCTCAACAAGCTGATCGCCTATGCCCAGCTCACCGGGCAGGAAGTATCGCTCCAGCTGGCCGAGGAACAGCTCACCGACATCCTCAGCGCCAATCGCCGCCGCATCACGATCGACGAGATCCAGCGCACGGTCTGCCAGTTCTACCGCATCGACCGCTCGGAGATGTCGTCCAAGCGCCGCGCCCGCGCCGTGGTGCGTCCGCGCCAGGTGGCGATGTATCTCGCCAAGGTGCTGACGCCGCGCTCCTACCCGGAAATCGGGCGCAAGTTCGGCGGACGCGACCACTCCACAGTGATCCACGCGGTGCGCCTGATCGAGGACCTGCGCCAGCGCGATGCCGACATGGACGGCGACGTGCGCAGCCTGCTGCGTCAGCTGGAGAGTTGATCTCCCGACAGGCAGCGAGTGAAGGCCAGCGATGACCGTATATATCGAAGCCAACAAGGACGCAGCCGCCGCCATCCTGGAGCGCGGGATCGAGGGGCCGGTGGTCCTCCTCAACCTCCTGCGTTTCCGGGAGCTGGCGGACTACTCCCACGCACCGCAGCACGCGCCCGAACAGCCGGTCAGCGGGGCGGAGGCTTACAAGGCATACATGGCGGCCACACGGCCGATGATCGAGCGGGCCGGTGCGCGCCTGACCTTCATCGGCCAGCCGACCGAGGCTTTGATCGGCCCGCAGGACGAGAAATGGGATTTGATGCTGCTGGTCGAGTACCCCTCCATCGAGGCCTTCTTCAAGCATACGGGAAGCGCCGACACGCGCGAGACGATCCATCATCGGCAGGCTGCACTCGCGGATAGCAGGCTGGTGCCGGTCGTTCCCGGCAGGCCCGGCTAAGCCCGTTCGCGCATTGTCGACATTGCCTTTGCGACGCATCGCCCGCTGACCTATGGCGGCGGCATGAGCGATGCCCCCCACCCCCTGTCCGAAGACCGGCTCGACCGCTTCGCCCGCCATATCGTGCTTCCCGAGGTGGGTGGTGCCGGCCAGGCGGCTCTGTCGCGCGCCCATGTCGTGCTGCTGGGGCTCGGCGGGATCGGCGCACCGGCTTTGCAATATCTGGCGGGCGCGGGGATCGGTCAGTTGACGCTGGTCGACGACGACAAGGTGTCGGCCAGCAACCTGCAACGCCAGACCATCTACACCACCCGCGATATCGGCCACGGAAAAGCGGTTTCGGCGCGCCGCTGGCTGGCCAATTTCGATGAGAAGCTGGCGGTCAATATCCACGATCGCCGCATTGGCCCTGCCAATGTCTCGCCCCTGATCGAGGGGGCGGACCTCGTGCTCGACGGCACCGACAACTTTGCCACCCGCCTCGCCGTATCCGATGCCTGCGTCGCGGCGGGCGTGCCGCTGCTTTCCGCGGCGGTAGGGCGCTTCCAGGGACAGGTCGGGGCCTTTGCGGGACACCGTGAGGACCAGTCGTGCTACCGTTGCTTCGTGGGGGACGCCTTCGATGCCGAGGACTGCGACACCTGCGCCGAAGACGGGGTGCTGGGCGCCATGGTGGGCTGGGTCGGCACCTTCGCCGCCATGCAGGCCATCCGCCTGCTGGTGAGCGCGACCGGGGGAATGGGCGATCCGCAATATGGCAAGCTGCACCTGATGGATGGCCTCAGGCCCGGCATGCGCATGCTCAACATCGCCAAGGATCCGGCCTGCTCCGCCTGCGGGGATTGATTCCTCGATTTGACTCTTGCCCTGCGCAGGCAGACAATCCGGATTACCAGGGGGCGTCTTGCGTTTGAGTGGGTCGCGTGGGTCGCCCGTCCCCATGGCGTGGCAGGGCCAATTTCGGCCGTGCCTTCCAGACTGAGGGGAATATCATGAGAAAACTGATGTTTGGCGGATTGGCCGCCGCTATCTCTCTTGCCACCGTCTCCGCCCCGGCGTCGGCCCAGCTGAGCGAATGGGAAGATTACGAATATTCCGACACCGTCACGGAGATGACGACCGTGCGAGTCGAACCGGGTCAGCTGGACACCTACCTCGCCGGACTGGAACAGACCTGGGTGGCCGCGAACGATGTCGCGATGCAGCTCGGCCACATCACCGACTACAAGATCTACGCCAACATGGCTCCGGGCGGAGAGGCATTCCACCTGTTGCTGCTGGTCGAGTTTCCGGGTGAGAACATGCAACCCTCGCGCGAACGCTATGACGAGTTCATGGCTGCATGGGGCGAAGCCAACATGGACAGTTCGAACGAGACCGTCGTGAACGTCTATAACGAGATTCGCGAGATCACCGGCGTCTACATGGCGCGCGAGATCACGATGACCGACTAGAAGGAATCGGCGCCGGACCCGGGCCTGCCGCACCACGATGGCGGCGGCCCCTTCCGGGCACTCCGCTAGGCGGGGAGGAGCGGATCGGGCCCGCGCGGCACGATGCCGTTGGGATTGATGTGCTCGTGGCTCTCGTAATAATGGTGCCGGATGTGATCGAAGTTCACCGTCTCGGCGATGCCGGGCAGATCGTGGATCCGGCGCGTCAGGCTGGCGAGCGCGGGGTAGTCGCGGATGCGGCGGACATTGCACTTGAAATGCGTGTTGTAGACAGGGTCGAACCGGATGAGCGTGGTCCATAGCCGGACATCGGCCTCGGTCAGCGTGTCGCCCACCAGCCACTCGCGGCCCTGCATCCGCTCCTCTAGCTCGTCCAGCATCGCGAAGAGCGGCTTCACCGCTGCGTCATAGGCGTCCTGCGACTGGGCGAAGCCGGCCTTGTAGACGCCGTTGTTCACGTCTTCGTAGACGCGTTCGTTCAGGGCATCGATCTCCTCGCGATGCTGCTCGGGATAGAGGTCGAGGTCGTTCGCCCCGCAATCGTCGAAGGCGCTGCCCAGCATGCGCAGGATGTCGGCGCTCTCGTTGTTGACGATGGTCCCCTGCTCCTTGTCCCACAGAACCGGCACCGTGACATGGCCCGAGTAATCGGGCTTGGCCGCGGTATAGACCTGGTGGAGGTGATCGGCATTCATCAACGGATCGGGGGTTACGCATTCGCCCTCGCGGAACGACCAGCCGCCCTCCTTCATCAGCCAGTGCACCACGACGAGGTCGATGGCGTCGGTAAGGCCCTTCAGGTGCCGGGCAGCATTGGCACGGTGAGCCCAGGGGCAGGCCAGGCTGATATAGAGACGATAGCGCCCCGGCTCCGCCTTGAAGCCGCCTTCGCCGGTCGGTCCGGTAGAGCCATCGGGCGTGATCCAGTTGCGGAACGCGCTTTCATCGCGCTCGAATTCGCCGCTGTCCTCGTCATTGTGGTCCCACTCGTCGTGCCACTCGCCGTTCTTCAAAAAGCCCATTGTCGTTTGTCCTTTCCTTCCCTTGAGGAAGGACACCGGGCAAGCTTTGTTCCATTCCGCAGGGGCTAGCGGGCAAGCACCTCGTCCACCCATTGCGGCACCAGCGTACTGGCAGGGCCCAGCCGGCTCTCGTCGAAATTGCGGCTGCCGAGGCTTTCCTCGAGGTTCAGCTCCAGCGTGCGCGCTCCGTTGGCGGCGGCCTGCTGCACGAAGCCTGCCGCGGGATAGACCGCGCCGGACGTACCGATGCTCACGAACAGGTCGCAGGCGGAGAGCGCGTCGAAGATCGGCTCCATTTCGTAGGGCATTTCGCCGAACCACACGATGTCGGGCCGCATCGCAGCCTCGCCGCAGGAGGGGCATGGCGGGCCATCGCCCAGCGTATCCTCCCACCGATGGCGGGCGTTGCAGGACTGGCACCATGCGGAGAGCGATTCGCCATGCATGTGCAGCACGCGCTTCGCCCCGCCGCGTTCGTGAAGGTCATCGATATTCTGCGTAACGATCAGCAGCTCACCGGTGAATTCCCGGTCCAGCCGGCCCAGCGCCTCGTGCGCCGCATTGGGCTGTGCCGCCCGGACCTGCGCGCGCCTCTCGTCGTAGAAGCGCTGCACCAGCGCCGGGTCGCGGGCGAAGCCTTCGGGCGTGGCGACCTCCTCCACCGGGTGGTCTTCCCACAAGCCGTCCTCGGCGCGGAAAGTGCGCAGCCCGCTTTCGGCGGAGATACCGGCGCCGGTCAGCACCACGATACTGTTGATGTCAGGCATTGCTGTCCCTTGTCGTGACCCTGAACTTGATACAGGGTCGAATTGCCCCGATGCACCGCGAAATGTGGTCGGGAATGGATGGCGAGACAAGGTCGGTATCACGATCGAAGGGGGCCAAATGGCGCGAATAGGTATCATCGGCAGCGAAGGGCGCATGGGACAAGCCATTGCCGCCGTGCTGGCGACAGGCGAACACAGTTGCAGCGGCGGCGTGGGGCGGGGAGAGAACCCGGGCGATCTTGCCGATGCCAGCGATGCGCTGGTCGACTTCTCCTCTCCGCCCGCGCTGAAGGACAACCTGCATGCCGCCATCGGCGCAGGCGTTCCCATCCTGGTGGGCACCACCGGTCTCGACGACAGCCATCACGCCGCGCTGGACAGCGCCGCGCAGGCCGTGCCCGTGCTGCAGACGGGCAATACCTCGCTCGGCGTCACGCTCCTATCCGCACTGGTGCACGAGGCCGCCGCGCGGCTGGGCGCGGAGTGGGATATCGAGGTGCTGGAAATGCACCACCGCATGAAGGTCGATGCCCCCTCCGGCACCGCCAGGCTGCTGGGAGAGGCGGCCGCCGATGCCCGCGGGATCGTGCTGAGCGAACACACGGAAAGCGGCCGCGACGGCCATACCGGAGAGCGGGCGCGGGGCGCGATCGGTTTCGCCGCCTTGCGTGGCGGCACCGTGGCCGGCGAGCACAGCGTGATCTTTGCCGGGCAGCAGGAACGCCTGACACTGTCGCACACCGCAGAGGATCGTTCGATCTTCGCGCGCGGAGCGGTGCAGGGCGCGGCCTGGCTGATCGGCAAGCCGCCGGGGCGCTACGCGATGAAGGACGTGCTGGGGCTGGAGTGACAGCGCCGCGAGCGAGGAAACGGATACATGGCAACGGCCCGGATCGAAGCGGAGACGCAGGCGCTGATGAGCGCGCTAAGCCCCGAGGAGCTGGCGCTTGCGCGGGACTACACCACCGGCAATCACTGGCTGATCCTGGCGGGTCTGCTCGTCTCTGCGCTGGTTACATGGATCATCGTGCGCAGCGGCGTCCTCGACCGGCTCTCGGCTCGCCTGCAGAAGCGCAGGCCCTCCGTCCGCGCTTTTCTCATCGCTGCAGTGTTCATGCTGGTCGATACGCTGCTGACCCTTCCCTACGCCATCTATTCCGGCTGGTGGCGGGAGAGCGCCTACGGCCGCACAAGCCAGCCGCTTGCTGACTACCTCATGCAGGGCGGGATCTCGCTTGTGCTGGCGATGCTGCTGGGCGGATTGCTGCTGGCCGGCATCTACTCTCTCATGCGCCGCACCGGGCGCTGGTGGTGGGCGTGGAGCGGCGCGCTCGTGGCGGGCGGCATGGCCTTTTTCCTCCTGCTATCGCCGGTGCTGATCGAACCGCTGTTCAACCAGTACGAACCCATCCCCGAAGGCGAGGTACGCGACGCGGTGGTGACGCTGGCGGTCGATGCAGGCGTTCCGGAGGATCGCGTCTTCATGTATGACGGCTCGCGTCAGTCGAACAATTTCACCGCCAATGTCTCGGGCGTGGGCGGAAATGCCCGCATCGCCATATCCGATGTCGCCATGGACGAAGCGTCGCTGGACGAGGTGATCGCCGTCACCGGGCACGAAGTCGGGCACTATGTCCTTGGCCATGTCTGGCGCTCGATCGCGGTCCTGAGCGTACTGGCCGTGCTGATATTCTTCCTGACCGACCGGCTCTACCCGGCGTTCGCAAGGCTGTTCGGAACCGATGCGCCGCTTGCCGACCCACGCGGCCTGCCGGTTTTCCTGTTCACCGCCAGCCTGCTGCTCACGCTGGCCCAGCCGATCATCAACACCATGACCCGCATCGGCGAGCGCGAGGCGGATGCCTACTCGCTCGAGCATGCGCGCCTGCCCGATGCGCTGGCCGCGGCGCTGGTGAAGACGTCGGAGTATCGCTATCCCTATGCGGGTCCGCTGGAGGAGGCGATCTTCTACACCCATCCCACCGTCGAGAACCGTGTGCGTAGTGCGATGGCCTGGAAGGTCGCCAACATGACGGCAGAGCCCGCACCATGACTGCCAGCCTTCGCCGCAAGACCTACCGCCAGCTTTTCGCCTCGTCGCGCACCGATGGGCGGCTGACGCTCACCAATCGCCTGCTTATCGCGGTGGTCCTCATCTCCGTAATCTTTGCCGTGCTGGGGACCGAAGCCGCGCTCGCCAGCGAATATCGCGACATCTTCATCGCCGCAGAGATGACTTTCGGCGGGGTGTTCCTGGTGGAATATGTCTGCCGGGTCTGGTCCGTGGCGGAGAAGGAGGGCAGCGAAACAGCTTGGCGCAAGCGGCTCGATTTCATCATCTCGCCGTTCGGGCTGCTCGACCTTGCCGTGGTGGTCGCCTCGCTCTTCCCGCTGCTGGTGACGGGCGCGCCGCTGTTCCGCCTGCTCAGGCTCCTGCGCCTTGCCGCGCTGATGAAGTTCGGCCGTTTCTCCATGGCCTTGCGCGAGCTTGGTCATGCCATTTCGGAGCGGCGCTACGACCTCTTCGTCACGTTGGCGCTCGCCGCTTCGCTGCTGCTGTTCGGGGCAGCGGCGCTGCACTGGGCGGAAGGGCGCGTGCAGCCAGAGGCTTTCGGCTCCATTCCGCGCGCCATGTGGTGGTCGATCATCACGCTCACCACCGTGGGCTATGGCGATGTCTCGCCCATCACGCCGCTCGGCAAGATCCTGGCGGCGATGGTCGCGCTGAGCGGGATCGGCCTCGTCGCCATGCCGACAGGCATCATCGCCGCCGCCTTCTCCGACGCCATGCAGAGGCACAGGGAGCGAACCGTATCGGCAGGACAATCCGGGCGATGACCAGGGACCAGATCTTCGAATTCTTCCGCCGCCTTGCCGAAGACAATCCCGAACCCGAGACGGAGCTGGAATACGGCAATGCCTACCAGCTCGTGGTGGCCGTTGCGCTCTCCGCACAAGCCACGGATGTCGGCGTGAACAAGGCTACGCGCGCGTTGTTTGCCAGGGTGGAAACGCCGCAGCAGATGCTGGAGCTGGGCGAAGAAGGCCTGATCGAGCACATCAAGACCATCGGCCTGTTCAATTCCAAGGCCAAGAACGTCATCGCCCTCTCGCGCCTGCTGGTGCAGGAATATGGCGGCGAAGTACCGGACACGCGGGAAGAGCTGGTGCGGCTGCCCGGCGTGGGGCGCAAGACCGCCAATGTCGTGCTCAACTGCTGGTTCCGGCAGGAGACCTTCGCGGTCGACACGCATATCCTGCGCGTGGGCAACCGCACCGGCCTTGCCAAGGGCAAGACACCCGAACAGGTGGAGGCCAAGCTGGAAAAGCGCGTGCCCCAGCCTTTCCGCCTGCACGCCCATCACTGGCTGATCCTGCATGGCCGCTATGTCTGCAAGGCTCGCACGCCCGAATGCTGGCGCTGCCGTGTCGTCGACCTGTGCAGCTACCGCAAGAAGGTGCTGGAAAAACCCAAAGGTCGGTAGCGCGGGCGCGACATGCGGTGAATTTGATGCCGCGCAAGGTTCTTGTCCCTCACCCGGCTATCGCGAGGCTCGGGGAGAACCGTGATGGCAAGTACGAGCGCCGACAGCACATCGCCGAAAGTCGCAGGCGACCTCAGCGTAGCAGACCTGCGCAATGCCCTGCTTGCGGGCTGGCGGGATTTCCTCGCCGCGCCGGTCTATGGCCTGTTCTTCGGCGCGATCTATGCGCTCGCCGGCGCCTTGGCAGCCTATGCCATGATAGTGCGGGGGGAACTGGTCTGGCTGATCCCCCTTACCGCCGGTTTTCCCCTGATCGCGCCATTTGCCGCCGTAGGCCTCTACGAAGTCAGTCGGCGGCGCGAGCGCGGCATGCCTCTCGGCTGGCGCGGCGTGCTTGGCGCCTTGCGAGGTCGTGGCGACGAGCAATTTCTGCTCATGGGCGGTTTCGTCTTCGTCGCGTTCAGCTTCTGGGTCATCATCGCCCACGTCATCTTTTCGATCTTCATGACACAGAGCGGGGTAGGCCGCGAACCGCTGGCAGCCCTGCTGACCCCCGAGGGATTGACCATGCTGGCAGTTGGCACCGCGTTCGGCGCAGGGCTCGCCTGGGCCTTCTATTGCGTCACCGTGATGAGCCTGCCCATGTTGCTGGACCGCGACGTGGATTTCATCACGGCCATCATCGCGAGTGTGAAGGCCGTGCAGCAGAACCCGGTCATCATGCTGGCCTGGGCCAGCCTCGTCGCAGTCACATTGTTCGCAGCAATGCTGCCGATCTTCCTCGGTCTGCTGGTGGCTCTACCCGTCCTGGGTCACGCCACCTGGCATCTCTACCGGCGCACCGTCATCGGCTCGGCCTGACCCGATTGCAGAGCACTCCGTAGCGCTTGCCGGAACATCAGGCAACGAAGGGCCGTTGTCTTGTCGGGAGGAAACCGAAGGAAATCATCATGTCCGACACCGGACTAGCCTCGTCTCTCAATATCGTCACGCTGGTGGCCGTCCTGATCATTGCGGCTATCCTGTTCCTCTACTTCATGCGCAAGCGCTCCAACCGCCATCCGATGGATACGCCGAGGGGCAAGGCAGCCGAAGACATGCGCCGGAAGGAAGCCGAGGAGGAAAGACGCGAAGAAGGCCGCCCGAAGCTGTAGCCGTCACACATCATCCGCGCTGGCGAGTTCTTCCTTGTCGATTTCGCCAAGCATGGAAGCCGTCGTTACGGTGACGGTGGCATCGCCCGTCACGTTTGTGGCGGTGCGCATCATGTCCATGATACGATCGACCCCGGCGACGAAAGCGATGGTTTCAAGCGGTACGCCGACGGCGCTGAAAACCGCGCCCATCATCACCAGCCCGCCCCCCGGAATACCGGCCGCCCCAATCGAGCCAACGGTCGCCAGCAAGGCGATCACGAAATAGTCGCTCCACGACAGGTCTACCCCGAACAGCTGTGCCCCGAACAGGGTCACCAGGCCCAGATACATCGCGGTTCCGTCCATATTGATGGTCGAACCCAGCGACACGACGAAACTGGAAGTCGGCTTGCTTACGCCGAGGTTACGCTGCGTGCACCGCAAGGTCACCGGCAGTGTGGCCGAGGAACTGGCCGTCGAATAGGCGACCGCGATTGCGTCGATCATGCCGCGAAAGAAACCGGAGATGGAGACCCGCGCGACGAAGGCGAGGATTGCCGTATACATCAGCCCGATAAGCAGCAGGCAGCCCACGTAATTGAGCGCCACCAGCTGCGCCAGCGCCGCCACCGCATCGAGCCCCAGCGTGCCCACCACCCAGGCCATCAGCGCGAATACGCCGAAGGGCGTGAGCTCCATGACGATGATGGTGATTTTCTGGAAGATCAGCGCGCCGCTGTCGAATGCGCGGGCGATGGCCGCAGCACCGCCGGGAGCGCCCTTCTCGCCGGCCTCCTCCTCCCGCCGGGCGAGCAGGATGCCGATGCCCACCAGCAGGGAGAAGACGATCAGCGGCAGCACCTGCACGTTCGCCATCACTCCGACCGGGCTGACGGGAATCATCGAACGGACCATTTCGCGCCAGTCGAACGGCGAGGGCTGCGGCGTCTCGCCCATCACCAGTATCGAGGTATCGACACCGACGCCAGGCTCCAGCCAGCTTCCCAGCGCGAGGCCCAGGATCACTGCAACCTGCCCGGTCAGTACGAACATCAGGATCGCTCGCCAGCCCACGCTGCCAAGCCGCCCCAGGTTGCCGATGGAGGCGACACCCGAAACCACGCTGAAGAAGATCAGCGGCACGATCAGCATCTTGATGAAATCGATGAAGACGTCGCCGACGATCTTGATGCTTTCGGCGCCGGGCCCCCACAGATAGCCGGTCACCGCGCCAAGGATCAGGGCGCCGATCACGCGCTGCCACAGAGGAATGGCGAACCAGGCTTTCATCGAAGTCCCCTTGAAGGCGGCGCGGCTGTCAGGACGACAGCGCGGCCATTGCGATCCTGCGGTAGATTGCCGTGAGAGTGGCAAGGTCGTCAACCGCCACCGCCTCGTCGGTCTTGTGCATCGTGGCATTGACGAGGCCGAACTCGATCACCGGACACAGATCCTTGAGGAAGCGCGCATCGGAGGTTCCGCCTGTGGTGGAGCATTCGGGATCGATGCCGGTCTCGGCCTTCACCGCATTTGCGATCATTTCGGAAAACGCACCGGGCGGCGTCAGGAACGGCTCTCCGCTGATGACGGGGGACGCCTTGCCGCCGTGCCTTTCGGCGATGGCAATCACCTTCTCGGACAGCGAAGCGCCCGAGTGCAGGTCGTTGAAGCGGATCGAGATGCGCGCCTTCGCCTTGCCGGGAATGACATTGTGCGCCCGGTTGCGCACATCGAACTCGGTGATTTCCAGGTTGCTGGGCTGGAACCACTCGGTGCCCTCGTCCAGTTCGAGAGCATCGAGCTCGGCCAGGATCGCGACCATGCGTGGCATCGGATTGTCGGCGAGGTGCGGATAGGCGACGTGACCCTGCGTCCCCTCGACCTCCAGCCAGATATTCACCGAGCCGCGCCGCCCGATCTTCATCATGTCGCCCAGCCGGTTCACGCTGGTGGGCTCTCCCACCAGGCACATGTCGGGAATGTCGCCGCGTTCACGCATCCGGTCGATCAAAGCGCGCGTACCGTGGAGCGCCGGGCCCTCCTCGTCGCCGGTGATGATGAAGCTGAGCGTGCCAGCGTCCGCCGGTATCTCCGCGACCGCTGCAACCATGCATGCGATCGCCCCCTTCATGTCCACCGCACCGCGGCCGTAGAGCAGGTCACCGCGGATTTCCGGACCGAAGGGCTCGCTCGCCCAACCCTCGCCCGGCGGGACCACGTCGACATGGCCGGCAAAGGCGAAATGCGGCTTGCCTGCAGGACCGCGCCTGATGGCGAACAGGTTCTCGACCGGCTCCTCCTCGGTTCCCTCGGCACCCTCGCCGCGCGAGAACCGGTCGACTTCGAAACCGAGGCCGGCCAGCATTTCCTCGAGCATGTCGAAGACCGGCCCGCGTGCTGGCGTCACGCTTTCGCAGGCTATCAGGTGGCGGGCATTGGCAAGCGCGTCTGCGCTCATGCGCCTGCGCCCTTCGCGCCGCCGACCTCGAATTGCGAGATCGTCCACTGCTCGGCGGTCGCCGCCTCGACCCATTGCTGCACCCAGTCATGCTCCCACAGCGCCTGCATGTAGGCCTGCGCGAAGCCGGGAACGCCGATGCCGTAGGTCAGGAAGCGGCTGACGATCGGGGCGTAGAAGATGTCTGCCGCGCTGAATGTGCCGAACAGGAACGGGCCGCCCTTCCCGAACCGAGCGCGCGCTTCGGCCCAGAGACCCAGAATGCGAACGATGTCGCCCTTCGTCTCGTCGGTCAGATCGACCGCCACGCGGGCGCGGATGTTCATCGGGCAATTGCGCCTGAGCGCGAGGTAGGAGGAATGCATTTCCGCCACCATCGAGCGTGCCATGGCGCGGGCATCATCGGGCTTGGGCCAGAAGCGGTCGCGGCCAACCTTGTCGGCCAGGAACTCGAGGATGGCGAGGCTGTCCCACACCACCACTTCGCCGTCCCACAGCACCGGCACCTTGCCGGCTGAAGGCTGGAAAGCCCCGTCCTGCCGCTTCATGGCCTGCCAGTCGTCGCCATCGATATTGACGGTCAACTCCTCGAAAGAGAGGCCACTCTGCTTGCACGCCAGCCAGCCGCGCAGCGACCAGCTGGAATAATTCTTGTTGCCGATGATGAGCTTCATGCTGGCCCTTCATGATCCAACCCGTTCGGATGGCGGAGTAAAGACTCGGCCCCGGCCTGTCGAGCGCCAAGACTGCGGAACGGGTCGGATTGCGATCTTGCCGCTTTGTTAACCATCGTATGCGAAGAGCTTCACGGCCTGACAGGAATTGGGCGCCACGAAAGGTGACGGGTGGTCGAAGAGACCTCGAAAACCGGGAATAGGGCCAGCATGGTCGAACGCGTGCGCCACGTGGCATTCGCGGGGCTGATTGCGCTTGTCCTGTATTTGATGACGGCGCTCGATCCTATCGACCAGTTCACCTGGGCGATCCAGTCCCGTATTTCGCACGAGGAAGCATCGGGCCAGATTGCCTTTATCGGAACCGACGACACGATCACCGACCCGGCCATCCCCGAAGGACGTCGACGTCTGGCGAACCTTATCGATCGCCTGGACGAAGCCGGGGTCGAAGCCGTCTATGTCGATCTCCTCTTCGATGCCGGTTCCGAGGAGGAGGCGGATCGAAGTCTCAATCGAGCCCTCGCGGAGTTTTCCGGAGAGGCCGTTCTCGTTCGCGACCTGGTGACCGGTTTCGACGGCGATCAGGTGATGCGGGATAACAGTCCGCTGATCAAAAGCGGCATCGCGGAGGTGACGGTCGATTCCTGGGTCAGCTACCTGGGCTACACCTGGTACCTGCCCTACGCGGCACAGGACGGGTCCCAAACCTTGCCAAACCTCGCTGCTGAGCTTGCAGGCAAGAAGGGCGACCCCGGCGATGTATTCCCTGTAAGCTACAACTTCGAACTGGCATCGATACCGAGCTTCCGCATGACGGAGCTTTTGTCCGATCCGGAGCGGCTTCGCAGCCTCGAGGGCAAGACGGTCGTCATCGGTATCAGCGCACGCAACCTAGCCGAGGGTCACGATATTCCCGGTCATCGCGGAATACCGCCATCGATGATCTCGATTTACGGCGCGGAAACACTGCTGGCCGGCGACCCGCGCTATGTGGGCGGTCTTATTACCTTCCTGGCATCGCTGGCATCGCTGCTGGTGATAAGCACGATCCGCAGGCGCGTTTGGCGTCAGGCGGGATATGCCGCGATCATTGTCGCGATCCTTCTTGTCCTGGCGATAACCGCGCAGACGCTGGTGCGTATCAGCATGGCTTACGCTCTTGCTCTACCGCTGATCTATGCGTTGTTCCGAGTAAGGGCCCTCTGGAAGCGCAACCTCCTGCTGGTCGACCCGAATACCGGACTTCCCACCTTCAGCGCATTGGAGGCAAACGAGGATGCCGCGCAATCCATTCCGGCGATAATCGTTGCACGCATTCATCGATTCGAAGAAGTGCGGCGCACCCTGCCGGTGGAAATGCATGCCGACTATGTCCGCGCCATTGTGGGGCGCCTCAAGGCCGCCACGCAGGACGCGACGATCTATCTTGGCCAAGGCCATATGATCGCGTGGACGATGGCAGAGAAGGAGCCGGCCCTTCTTCGCGAGCACCTCGAAGGGCTGCGCGCACTTTTCGCTTCCCCCCTGATCGTGGGCGAGCAACAGGTGGATGTCGGCATCACCTTCGGGATCGACATAACGCCCAGCCCCAATGTTGCGCGCCGCATTGCCTCGGCAGTGGCCGTGGCCGAAAAAACCACCGAAACATTCGAGCCGATCGCAATTGCCGACAGCGCTTCGCAGGAAGATCTCATCTGGAACATCTCGCTCCAGTCACGGATCGACGCGGCCCTTGCGAACGGGGAAATTTACCTGGCCTTCCAACCCAAGGCCATGCTCCAGACGGGCGAGATCGTAGGGGCCGAAGCGCTGGTCCGCTGGAAGGATCCGGTCAAAGGCCACATACCGCCCGATGCCTTCATCCGTCAGTGCGAGACAGCCGGCCGGATGAGCCAGTTGACCCAGTTTGTACTTACTCGCGCTTGCGAGACGGGCAACACCTTCAGGGAAAACGGTTTCGACCTGTCAATCGCGGTAAACATCTCTGCCACGCTGCTGCACGAGCGCTCGATCGTTTCGATGGTCTCGAAAGTGCTCGAGGAAACCGGTTACGACCCCGGCCGTCTGACATTGGAGATTACCGAGACCTATCGCATTTCCAATCTCGATCTCGCTGCCGAGATCCTGAACGAACTGAGAGCCCTAGGCCCCAAGATATCGATGGACGATTTCGGCGTGGGCGCAGCCAGTCTCGAGGCTCTGCTGCGCCTTCCCTTTTCCGAACTCAAGATCGACCGCGCCTTCATCACTCCCATGGCCAACGATGCCAAGGCCCTGGGGATCGTGAAGACCATTCTGCAACTTGGCAGGGAGCTGCGAATCATCGTCGTGGCAGAGGGCGTCGAGGACGCCGGGACATTAACCCTTTTGCGCAATTCCGGTTGCGAAATTGCCCAGGGTTTCGCAATTTCTCGCCCTGTAAGGATGGAAAGAATCCTTGAATATCAAAAGGATGAGAACAGACATCTCTTAAGAAATATGGTTTAAACTTTACAAATACAATTGGTTAATGCATCACTGTCCCTGTTAACAACAGGAGACAAACCATGGGTGGCACATTCTGGGATTGGCTGTTCGGCGGCCGTCAGCGCTAAGCTGCAACAGCATAGATTTACGGGAAAGGCGCCTCTACGGCGCCTTTTTTGTGGCCGGGATCCGCGCTTCGGTCAGGCGCGAATGTCGCTGAGGATGGCTGCGCGCAATTCCTCGAGGCCCATGCCCTTTTCTGCGCTGGTAACATGCATCTGCGGATACGCAGCGGGATGCTTGCGCGCTTCGCTTGCCACCTTTTCACGCACGGCTTCGAGCGCGCTTGCCTTCACCTTGTCCGCCTTCGTCAGCACCAGGCGATATCCGACGGCCGCCTCGTCCAGCATGGTCATCATGTCGCGGTCGACATCCTTCAGGCCGTGGCGACTGTCGATCAGAACCAGCGTGCGGCGAAGCGGAACACGGCCCCGCAGAAAGGTGCGTACGAGCTTGCGCCAGTTCTCCACGACCTTCACCGGAGCCTTGGCGAACCCGTAGCCGGGCATGTCGACCAGCCGGAACAGGGTCGGATCGCCAATCTCGAAGAAATTCAGTTCCTGCGTCCGTCCCGGCGTAACCGAGGTGCGGGCGATGGCCTTGCGCTGGACCAGTGCGTTGATCAGCGAGCTTTTTCCGACATTCGAACGCCCGGCAAAGGCGATCTCGGGGTAATCGGGATCGGGCAGGTGCTTGAGCTGCGGGGCCGAGAGCAGAAATTCCACCCGGCCCGAGAACAGCTTGCTTGCTTCCCTCGCCAGCTGTTCCTCTTCCGGGGTCATCCTTCTTCTGCCTTCTTGCGCTCGGCCTCGCGCGCCTTGTCCTCACGGTCCTTTGCCATTTGCGCCTTCAGCTCGGGATTGCGCGAATAGAGGTACCATTGCTGCGCCAGGGTCAGGATATTGTTGCTGATCCAGTAGAGCAGCAAGCCGGCGGCAAACGGTGCCATGACGAACATCAGCACCCAGGGCATGATCATGAAGATCTGCTGCTGCATCGGATCCATCGCGGCCGGGTTCAGCTTGAACTGCAGCCACATGGTGAAGCCCAGCAGCACCGCCAGCACACCGATGGCCAGGAAGCCCGGCGGGTCGAAGGGCAGCAGGCCGAACAGGTTGAGAATCGTGGCGGGATCGGGCGCGGAAAGGTCGCGCAGCCAGCCGAAGAACGGCTCGTGCCGCATCTCGATCGCCAGCAACAGCGTCTTGTACAGGGCGAAGAAGATCGGGATCTGGATGAAGATCGGCAGGCAGCCTGCCAGCGGATTGACCTTCTCTTCCTTGTAGAGCTTGGCCATCTCCTGCTGCAGCTTCTGCTTGTCGTCCTTGTGCCGCTCCTGCAGCGCCTTCATCTTCGGCTGCACCGCGCGCATCTGTGCCATCGAGTGGAACTGCTTTTGCGCGATGGGGAACAGGATGAGCCTGATGATGAGCGTAAGTGCGATGATGGCCACACCGAAATTACCGAAGACGCCGAACAGGAAGATCAGCACCTGCCACATCGGCCAGGCAATGAAGCGGAACCAACCCCAGTCGATGGCGAGGCCGAAGCGTTCGATGCCCTGGTCCTCGTAAAGGTCGAGCACCGCGCTTTCCTTGGCGCCGGCAAACAGACGGGTCGTGCGAGAGATCGTCTCTCCCGCGGGAACGGTAATGGCGTCGTAGATCAAGTCGGCGCGGTAGATGCCGTTGCCGGCGGAGCGGAAGGTGCCGTCGGCACTGCCTGCCTCGTCGGCGACAAGCGCGCTCATCCAGTAGATGTCGGTGAAGCCCAGCCAGCTGGTACTGCCGGCAAGATTGACGGGGCCTTCCTCGCTTACCTCGTCATAATCCCAGTCGAAATTCACTTCGCCCGAGCCTTCCGCGATCGGGCCCGAATGGACGTTCCAGGTCGACGGGCTGGCATTGGCGCTGGTGCGGTTGACGAAAGCGTAAGGCCGCAGGGCGACAGAGCCATCGCCCGTGTTGGTCACCGACTGGCGGACGTCGAACATGTAATGCTCGTCCACCGAGAAGGTGAGACGGAATTGCTGTCCCTCGCCATTGTCCCAGCCCAGCGTGACGGGAGAGCCCTGCGTCAGCTCGTCGCCCTCGATAACCTGCCAGCGCGTCTGCGCATCGGGCACGGCAACGCCCTCGCCCACCCAGCCGAACTGGGCGAATTGCTGCACGTCGGTGCCAGCAGGGGCAAAAAGGCGAATCGGGCCACTATCAGGATCCACCGTCTGGCGATGGGTCTTCAACTGGATATCGTCGATCCGCGCACCCACGGGGTTGATGGAGCCGGCGATCTCCGGCGCATCGATCTCGACACGTCCGGTGGCAGCAAGCTCGCCATCGAGATCGCGGACAACCTGCGCATCGGGAGCAATCTCGCCTTCGACATTCACCGTGCCCGGCGCGCGTACCGTCGGCGCATCCTCGCGGCTCGCCATGTTGGCAGGCACTTCTTCGGATTCCGGATAGAAAGTCCGCATCGCGAAGTCGAAGCCGAACAGCAGGACCGCGCTCAGCACGACGGCAATGATAAGGTTACGCTGGTTGTCCAAGATCGAAAGTTCCGTCGCGATTAATCGGTTTGCGGCGCATGGGGCCGATCCCTTGCAGGAACGGGGTCATGGCCATGTCCCCCCCAGGGGTGGCAGCGCAATATACGCTTGGTCGCCAGCCATCCACCCCTGATTGCGCCATGTTTCTCCAGCGCTTCGATAGCGTACTGGCTGCATGTCGGCTGAAAGCGGCAGGTAGGCGGCAGGATCCGGCTTGGACCAAGCTGCCAGAAACGGGCGAGAAGGATGAGAACCCGCTTCATGAAGGCCGGCTCCGGCTGCCGCGCCGCGGGCGCCTGGCGGGATCGCCTTTCCCCTGTGCAGCCTGGTCCAGGCAAATGGCCAGTTCCTTGCTCATTTGCGCGAAATCCCGCTCGATACCGCCTTCCCGTCCGATCAGCACGTGATCGTGGTCGGCCAGTCCGTGTTCCGGCAAGGTCGCGCGCAGCAACTCTCGAAACCGTCGTTTCATACGATTGCGGACCACTGCATTGCCGATCTTCTTGGTAACGGTGATTCCGTAGCGCACGCCGTGCCCGTCGTTCGGTCGCGTCAGCAGCACGAAGCCGGGTCGCGCGTTGCGAAGGCCGCGATTCGCCGCCAGGAAATCGGCGCGCCGGGTGAGGACCGTGGGGCTCATGGTGTGTTAGATGGGTACCACACGCGATCGGCGGAAGATAGCGGGCACGAAAACGGGCTCCGAAAGGAGCCCGCAAGCGCGAAAACGCGTCGGCCGGTCAGGCCGAGCCAAGCGAGCCGGACGGCTCGCGCCCGGCGCCCGGGGGTCTATCGAATCAGGCCGACAGCTTCTTGCGACCGCGACGACGGCGGTTGCGCAGGACCTTGCGGCCACCCACGGTCGCCTTGCGGGCGAAGAAGCCGTGGCGACGGGCACGCACGAGATTGCTCGGCTGGAAAGTGCGCTTCATGGTTCAATACCTCGAATAACAAAAGAAAAGGGCCGCCAAACGAGGGGCGGCCTCACATGCTGCGCGCGATTACTGGAGGACCGGCACGGAGTCAAGTTTGGCGATGCGCTTCGCGGGCTTCTCGTCAAGCCAGTCGAGCATTTGCGCGCCCGTCAGCCATCGCGCATCCTCGAACGGCACCGAGTTGGTCATAGCGTAGAAGCGCGAGGCGTGCGCTTCGTCCATACCCATTTCCATGTAGTATTCCAGATAGCGGCGATGTTCGGGCGCATCGGCGGGATAATCCTCCGCCCCGCGACCCCAGTCGTCCAGCCAGCCGTGCACGGCGAACTCGCTGCCTGGCGCGATCTCTCGTGTCGTGCCGGCAAGGAACAGTTCCACCGCCCCCGACCGCACCGAGCCACCTTCCCCTGCCCGCGTCGCAAGGCCGCGTTCGCGTATCGCACGCCCGAGTTCGAGATTAGCCCTGTCGTCATGCGTCCCGGGCGCCTCCACGAAATCCAGCGTGTCGATTGCCGGGAAGGCCTCGAGCATGGCAACGAAGTGGGCGGGCGAGCGGGCATCCGTCACGCCCACGAGGGCCGCGGTCCGCTCGTCCACGACGCGGAACGGTCCGTAGGCCGCGATTGTGGAACTCTCCTCCAGCGCGGTGGACGAGGTTGCGCGCGTGGCCGAACTCTCGATCACGACCCATTCCTCGATTACCGTCTGACTCTGCGCGGCAGCAGGAACGGCGCAGGAGGCGGCGAGGATGGCGAACACGCGTTTCATCTCCGCCAGATTGAAGGGCCCGCCCTGCTCCTTTCCCAAGAAAGGAGGTTGCTGCGGGGTTAACGCCAAAACGCCCCTCGACACGCGGGAGAAGGCCGCTATCACGCTCTAAAACAGAGGGTTTTTACGTGGTCGCTCTAGTACAGACTGTTGCCTATCTCGGGCTGGAGGCGCGCAGCGTCGAGGTGCAGTGCCAGCTCGCCGCGGGAATGCCGCGCTTCTCGGTCGTGGGCCTGCCGGACAAGGCCGTGGGCGAAAGCCGGGAGCGAGTGCAATCCGCGCTCGCGGCAATGGGCCTGTCGCTGCCGCCCAAGCGCATCACCATCAACCTCTCCCCGGCAGACCTGCCCAAGGAAGGCTCGCATTACGATCTGCCGATCGCGCTTGCCCTGCTGGGAGCAATGGGTGTCGTCGATGCGGAGGAGCTGAGCGAATGGCTGGCCGTCGGCGAGCTCTCGCTGGACGGGCGAGTGGTTGCCTCGCCCGGCGTGCTGCTGGCAGCGCTCCACGCCAGCGAGGCCGAGAAAGGGCTGATCTGCCCGGCAAAGCAGGGTGCCGAGGCGCGCTGGGCGAGCGGCGTAAAGGTATGCGCCGCGCCCAACCTTGTGGACCTGCTCGCGCATCTGGGCGGCAAGGCCGAGCTGCCCGAACCCGAGGCGGGCGAGGTGGAGACCCAGCCGCCCGGCCCGGACCTAAAGCGGGTGAAGGGCCAAGAGACCGCCAAGCGCGCGCTGGAGATTGCCGCTGCTGGCGGTCACAATTTGCTGATGAATGGACCGCCGGGCGCGGGCAAGAGCCTGCTGGCGAGTTGTCTGCCCGGCATCTTGCCACCGCTCTCCCCTTCGGAAGCGCTGGAGGTGAGCATGGTGCAATCGGTCGCCGGATTGCTGGAAGGCGGACGCATCTCCCGCGTCCGCCCATTCCGCGCGCCGCACCATTCGGCCAGCATGGCGGCGCTGACCGGGGGCGGTCTGCGCGTGCGTCCGGGCGAGGTGAGCCTCGCGCACTTGGGTGTGCTGTTCCTCGACGAACTGCCGGAATTCCAGCGCGCTGTGCTCGATTCTCTCAGGCAGCCACTGGAGACAGGCAAGGTCGATGTCGCGCGGGCCAATGCGCATGTCGCCTATCCGGCGCGGGTGCAACTGGTGGCGGCGATGAATCCGTGCCGGTGCGGGCATCTTGGCGATCCATCGCTGGCATGCAGCCGCGCACCCAAATGCGCAGTCGATTACCAGTCCAAGGTGTCGGGGCCGATGCTCGACCGGATCGACCTCCACGTGGAGGTCGATCCGGTCAGCGCCGCCGATCTTGCATTGCCGCCACCAACCGAAGGCAGCGCCGAGGTTGCCGCGCGCGTTGCGGCGGCGCGCAAGGTACAGGTGGCACGCGGCATCCGCTCCAATGCCGAGCTGGAAGGCGAGGCGCTGGACGAACACGCGACACCGGACGAAGCGGGCCGCGCCCTGCTGATGCAGGCAGCAGAGAAACTGCGACTGTCGGCGCGGGGTTACACCCGCATGCTGCGCGTGGCGCGTACGATTGCCGACCTTGCCGGCTCGCGGGAAGTCGGCCGCATCCATGTTGCGGAGGCGTTGAGCTACCGGCGGCAGGCGCCTCGCGCTTGATCAGTCAGGATTGTCGGCGGAGACGCTAGCCCACCATTGCGCGTAAGGCGTGTTCTTCGCGAGATGGCGGTTGTAATCGGGCGCGCCGTCTTCCCACCACACCGGACCGCGCTCTCCGAGCGCGCGCTTTGTTGCATCCACCCGCTGGCGAGCCTCTCGCACCGCATTCTCGTCGCCCTTCGCATCGCGGACGGCACGTCTTGCATCCATAAGGTCGTCGACGAGGCGCTGTCGCTCGGCTTCGCCAAGCGAAGGATCACTTGCCCGCCAGAGCCTGCCGCGCACCACTATATAGCGGCCGTCCGGGGTCCTGGGCGGCTCGCTCAGCAGCAGTCCTTGCGGTTGGGCGAGAGTTCCCCGGCCTTGGCCCAGGCCAGGTCGTGCCAGCCGATCTCGCGTCCGTCATGTGCCTTGAGCGTGATCGGCGCGATTGGTTTGAAATCATGCTTGTCGACCAGCACGAGATCGGGAGAGATATTGTCGCCATAACGCTCTCCCCATTGCCGCAGGGCCAGCATGGCAGGCAGCAGGTCGAGCCCCTTTTCCGTCAGCCGGTATTCCACCTTGCGCCGGTCCGTCTCGCAAGGCTGGCGTTCCAGCACGCCGTGATCGACCAGCTTGGCGAGGCGGTTCGAGAGGATATTTCGGGCGATGCCGAGCTCGCTCGAGAATTCCTCGAAATGTTTCAGATCGTTGAAAGCAGCGCGCAGGATCAGGAACGACCAGCGCTCGCCAATCACCTCCAGCGCATGCGGAAGTCCGCAGCCAAGCTCGCGCAACGGTTCTCTTATGCCCATTCGGATTCCTGCATTCCCGTACCTTCCTACAGGTAAGAGCGGAAAAACCAAAGTTCCACTAACAGGGTTGCATTTTGAAACTTGTTATTATAGGTCCTGATTCGCAACTGGTTGTTCATTGCAACCTACTTTGCGTCCGGAGGACCATGAGATGAATCGCTTTACTTCCCTTGCTCGCCTGACTGGCGCAGCCTTTGCCGCTTCCGTCTCTCCTCTCGGCGCGCAGGCGCAAGGGGCCGCTCCGTGGTTCAGCGTCCAGCTTGCCGCGGAAGCCAGCGAAACGCGCGTTATCGCCGGCGGAGTCATGTTCAGCTGCGAAGGAACGACCTGTACCGGGCCGCGCAGCAACCACCGTGCCCTGCGCGTGTGCAGCGAGCTGCGGCGCAAAGCCGGACCCGTAACCAGCTTCACAGCCAATGGCTCGCCCTTGCCAGAGGAGCAGCTGGCCCGTTGCAACGGTTAAGGACTTCCCGCCCCTCTCTCCATCCGGGCGGTATTCTGCAAGGCCTCGGCACCAGCCAGTGCCGGGGCCTCTTTTCGTTCAGAGCAATCCGTGCGCGAGCAGGTCCGCCTCGAGCGAAGCGGCGTCGGTAAAGACGTGGCCATGCCAGCCGCGCGCACGAGCGGCCGCGATGTTCTCGGTTTTGTCGTCGATGAAGAGGAGCTGCTCCGGCGGCAGGCCGAAGCGCGTTTCGGCGATGGCATAAATAGCTGGATCGGGCTTCGCGACCTTCTCATGTCCTGAGACGACGATGTCGCGAAAGCCTTCGAACACCGGCTCTCCGGAATGAAAATCGTCCCAGAAGTCGGCTCCGAAATTGGACAGGCCGAACAGCGGCACGCCGCGCGACCTGAGCCGCTCTATCAACCCTGCCGTGCCGGGGACGGGGCCGGGTATGGTCTCCGCGAAACGCTCTGCATAGGCCCGGATGAGGTGAGCGTGGTCGGGGTAGGCAGCGATGCGTTCGGGCACAATCTCGGCCAGCGGACGCCCCTCGTCCTGCTGGTGATGCCATTGCTCGGTCACGACATTGGCGAGGAACCAGTCGAGTTCCTGCGGATCTTCGATCAGCTTTGCGAACAGATGTCGCAGATCCCAGCGGATGATGACGCGCCCGATATCGAACACGACTGCGCTGGGCGCGTGGGATTCAGGCATGCAAAAAGCCCCCGTTGTGGCGGGGGCTCTCTGGAAGACCGGTGCCGCCAGACTGCGACACGGCGCTGGATCAGCCCTGGCGGGCCTTGAAGCGACGGTTGGTCTTGTTGATCACGTAGGTACGCCCGCGACGACGAATCACGCGGCAATCGCGATGGCGGTTCTTCAGCGACTTGAGGCTGTTGCGGATCTTCATGTCTCTATTTCCCGAAAAATAATCGGCACCGGAGATGGTCCCCGATGCCGGAATTTCAAGGCGCGCGGATAGTCGCCCAGCTACGCCGAGTCAAGCGCCGGTGCCTCGCCGTCGTTCACCTGCGGACACCGGTTCCCTGCCCTCGATGCGAAGGATCGGCAATCCCGCAAGGCTTGGGTCCGGGCACTTTTCGCGCTACCTGCGCGTTTGGTTGCCATGAAGAACTTCGCCCTTCCCGCACTCCTGTCCGCCGCCCTGCTCTCTGGCTGCGCGACGCCGGCCTATGTCTCGCCCGTGGAAGTCACTCGCTTCGTGGGGGCGCAGCCCGCTTATCTGGCGCAGGGGACGATCCAGATCGTACCCGAACCGGGCCTGGCGGGCGAGAGCCTGGAATATGGCGTCTATCGCGATGCCGTCGCGCGCGAGTTGCAGGAACTGGGCTACCGGGTCGTGATGGTCAACGGCTCGCAGATCGCACAGCTCTCGATCGGTCAGTTCGTTACCGGCGAGAATGATCGCCGCGGCCCGGTCGACGTGGGCGTCGGCGGTTCAACCGGCACTTACGGCTCCGGCCTGGGCGTTGGCATCGGCTTCAACCTCGGCGGTACGCCTGCCGAGCGGATCGCGCGCGAAATGTCCGTCAGCATCCGGGCAGCCGGCGGCACCCAGAACCTGTGGGAAGGCCGTGCGGCAATGACGGCGACGGCCAATAGCGAATATGCGCAGGACAGCGACGCCGCGCTGCGCCTTGCCGACGCCCTGTTCCAGAACTTTCCCGGACAATCCGGCGAAACCATCGAGGTAGAATGACCAAGACCGATATCGTGATCGACGCCGCCTTCGACAGCGGCAACATCGAGGTTGTAAGCGTGGACGGCGCGGCAGCCCACCTTCGCATCCCGAACGATCGGAACAGCGAATTCGCGCAATGGTTTCACTTCCGCGTTTCCGGCGCTGCAGGCCGCGAGCTCGTTCTGACCATCGATCAGCTTGCCACCAGCGCCTATCCCGAGGGCTGGCCCGGATACAATGCCTGCGTTTCGGAAGATCGGCTCTACTGGGGCCGCGCGGAGAGCAGCTATGACAAGAGCGTGGGCAATGGCACGCTGACGATCCGCTACACGCCTGCGTCCGACATTGTCTATTTCGCCTATTTCGCACCCTATTCGCAGGACCGGCACAATGATCTCGTCGCCGCTGCCGCGGCCAGCGAAGGTGTTGCCTATCGCCGCCTGGGCGAAACGCTGGACGGTCGCTCACTCGATTGCCTGGAAATGGGCGAAGGCAGCATGCAGGTATGGCTCTATGCCCGGCAGCACCCGGGCGAGAGCATGGCCGAGTGGTGGATGGAAGGGGCGCTCGAAGTGCTCACCGACCCCGCCGATGTCGTGGGCCGCGTATTGCGCGAGAAATGCCGCCTCCATGTCGTGCCCAACTGCAATCCGGACGGCTCCTTCCGCGGCCATCTGCGCACCAATGCGGATGGTGTGAACCTCAACCGCGAATGGGCCGAGCCCAGCGCGGAGAAGTCGCCCGAGGTGCTGGCCCTCCGTAATGCCATGGACGAGAGCGGTGTCGATTTCGCGATGGACGTGCATGGGGATGAGGCCATTGCCGCCGTTTTCCTCGCCGGTTTCGAGGGTATCCCATCCTGGACAGACGACCAGGGTGAGCGGATGTATCGCTACCAGCGTATTCTTGCGCGGCGGACGCCCGACTTCCAGACCGCGCAGGGTTATCCCAAGTCGCCGGCGGGCAAGGCCAATCTCGCCATCAGTACCAACCAGGTGGCCGAGCGCTTCGGGGCGACTGCCATGACGCTGGAGATGCCGTTCAAGGACAATGCCGACTGGCCGGATCCCGAACAGGGCTGGAGCCCCGAGCGCAGCAAGCTGCTGGCCCGGGAGTGCCTCGCCGCATTGGTCGAGTGGCTGGAGGACTAGGCGCCCGCTGGCGCTTTTTCGGAACAAAGGCGGCTCAATCCCCTTGTTTTCCTAAATAATGAGTTTGACGCGATATCGCGTCACTGGGGGGAATCCATGCGCCGACTACTTGCCATTCTTTTATTGATTCTCGCGATTGCCACCTTCCTGGCGACGCTGGTGTCTATTTACCCGGCCGATTACTGGCTGATCCGGACGGTGGATCTCGTCCGCGAGCCGCTGACCTATGCGGTGCTTGTGCTTGGCATCCTAGCTCTGCTGGTAAACGGCATGGGCCGATGGGTGGCGGTTGCACTGTTCGGCGTTACCGCGCTCATCAATACATGGCGGATCTGGCCCTATTCGGCGCTTGCAGGGGAAGAGATTCCGCAGATCACCGCCGCCGATGCAGAGGCTGCCCAATGCTTCACCGCGCTCTCTGTGAACGTGAAGGTGAAGAATACCGATTTCGATCAGGTCGCCGCTCAGATCGAGGAGGTCTCGCCAGACATCCTCCTGCTGATGGAAACCGATGCCAACTGGATTTCCGAATTGCGCGGCGTACTCTCGGACTATTCCTATACGCTGGAGGAGCCGCAACCACACGCGTTCGGCATGGTCTTCGCCAGTCGCCTGCCCGCGGTCGATGCGCGGATGGTGGAGAACACCAGCCGCGACACGCCCACGCTGTACGCGACGGTCAACCTACCCAATGGCGAGGACTTCGAATTCATCGGCCTGCACCCCAAGCCGCCGCTTCCCGGCTGGAATACCGAGGAGCGCGATGCCAATATCGTTCGTGCCGGCACCGAAACGCCAGCTTCGGACGGCGATGCGCTGGTGATGGGCGATTTCAACGACGTGCCCTGGTCGCGCACGACCACGCGCTTCCGCGAGGAAGGCGGCTGGCGCGACCCGCGTATCGGACGCGGCACGTATCCGACGTTCCCTGCCAATCTGACGGTGCTGGGATGGCCGCTGGACCAGATCATGTTGCGCGGCGCGCTCGACCTGCGCGATTTCCGCGTGATGCCCGACAATGGATCCGACCACCGAGCCATCCGCGCGACGCTTTGCCAGGGAGATAGGGCTCAGGGTTGAACCACGACCCAGCGCAGCGCGCCGTCGCTGCCTTCACCGCGCAGGTGACCGGTGGCAGTCCACAAGGTCCACGGCCGGCCGGCATAGTCGGGCTCGAGGAAATCGCGCTCCAGCCAGAGATTGCGCTCCATCCGGGTGCCAATGCCGTGCTCCGCCTCGAAGGCGCGACTGACTTTCAGAACCACGGGCTGCCCGGCATGGCTCTCCACCTGGTTGATGAAAGTCGTCAACTCGCTTTCCAGCCCTGCCTCGATGATGGGATCGCCGCACTCGCTGGCCAGCTTGTCCAGCGCGATGGCTGGAGGCAGCATCTGCTCGTCGCGCGGCACAATGGTGACGAAATTGGCGGCCTGTTTCTCCGCGGGGACGCACGGATCGTAGGCATGGACCGCGCCGTGCGGCAGCTCCGCGTCGCTGGCTGCAGCCAGGTTGCGCGCGAAGGACGCATCTCGCCCGGCAGAGCCATGGCTCGCCTCGAGATAGACGAAGTCCGCTCCGGTCGAGCGCAGCGCGTGGAAATCCGCCGCGCCGTCCCGCTCTCCAAGGAAAGCGCCCTGCATCGGGTATTCGGCGCGCTCGGGCTGCCATGCGATGGCACGCCACCAGCCATAGCCGCCCGCCACCATGGCAACGAGCAGCAACAGCGCGGCGATACGCCAGCGCCATGTGGATTTGCGCTTACGACCCATTCGTTTGTCCGATTTTCGAATCAGGCCTTGATATGCAGCACGCAGATGAGGGTGAAAAGCCGCCGCGCGGTTTCGAAGTCGGTTTCCACCTTGCCCTCCAGCGCGTCGAGCAGGTGCCGGGTGCCCCGGTCATGGATGCCGCGACGCGCCATGTCGATGGTCTCGATCTCCTGCGCGCTGGCCCGCCGCAAGGCCTTGTAGTAGCTGTCGCAGATCGCGAAGTAATCGCGGATCGCGCGGCGCATCCGGGCCATGCCGAGGCCGATCGTGCCCGCCGCCTCTCCGCCCGCATCGGTGAGGTGCCAGGCGAGCATGCCCTCCACCACTTCGAGATGGACGCGCCAAGGGCCGGTATGCCCCTTGTCGGTCGCGCGGATCGGGCGAAAGAAGTTCTCTTCCACAAGGTCGCGCAGGGCCACTTCGCGCTCTTTCTCGATCTCCTCGTTGCGTGCAAGGACGGTCGCCTCGTCCAGCGTGATCTCGGAAATCGAATTTGCGGTATCATTGTCCATGGCCGCCGCACTCCTGCCCCAGCACGCCCGCGCGTTCAATCGTCAAAAGGCCGGCTGAGAGTTTCTCCCCGCTATCCACAGGCCGAAAGGACACAGTTTGAAAGCTTTCGCTTGTCAATCTTGCCGTTGCCGATTGTCCGGAGCATCAGGGCCGAATGTCCGAAGATCTGCTCACCCGCACCCGCTCCACCGATTCCGATACCGCCCCCCAAGGCCGCAGCCTGCCCGCAAATCTCGAGGCCGAGGCCGCGTTCCTCGGCGCCGTGCTGATCGACAACCGGGTGCTGGAAGAGCTGCCCGTGGAACTCAAGCCCGCGCATTTCTTCGCCCCCATCCATGGCCGCATCCTCGAGCGGGTGCTGACGCTGGTAGACCGGCAGATGGTCGTCACCCCGGTAACCCTCAAACCCTATTTCGAGAACGACGAGGCGCTCTCCGAACTGGGTGGCACCGCCTATCTCGCGCAGCTTACCGCCGACGGGCAGGGCCTGCTCGCCCCGCGCGAACTGGCGAAGCAGATCTACGACCTCGCCCTCCTGCGCGAGCTTGTCGGCGTGGGGCGCGAGCTGGTGGAAAACGCCCTCGACACCTCGGAAGAGGTAGAACCGCAGCGTCAGATCGAACAAGCCGAAAAGCGCCTCTTCGACGTTTCTGAAGGCGCGACTTCGGAAAAAGGCGGCGTCGCCTTCCGCACGGCCTCGATGGATGCCATCAAGCTGGTCGAGGCCGCGATGAATTCCGGCGGCAAGCTGTCGGGCAAGACCACCGGCCTCGATTCGATCGACAACAAGACCGCCGGCCTGCACAATTCGGACCTTGTGATCCTCGCCGGGCGTCCCGGCATGGGCAAGTCCTCGCTTGCCATGAACATCGCTTTCAATTGCGCGGAGGAACATCTCCGGTTCCAGCGCGAGGGCGGACAGCACAATTACGGCGCTCCTGCAGCCTTCTTCAGCCTGGAAATGAGCGCCGACCAGCTGGCAACGCGTATCCTTGCGGAACAAGCGGAGATTTCGTCCGAGGCGCTGCGCTCGGGCAACCTGAAACGCGACGAGTTCCAGCAACTCTCCTACGCGGCGCAGAAGCTGGCCGAACTTCCGCTCTATATCGACGACACGCCCGCGCTTTCGATCTCCGCGCTGCGAACGCGTGCGCGCCGTCTGAAAAGGCGGCATGATATCGGCCTCATCGTGGTCGACTATCTGCAGCTCCTTCAGGGCTCCGGCCGGGCGCAGGACAACCGCGTGAACGAAATTTCCGAGATCAGTCGCGGATTGAAAACGCTGGCCAAGGAATTGCAGGTGCCGGTGATCGCGCTCTCGCAATTGAGCCGCGCGGTGGAGCAGCGCGAGGACAAGCGACCCATGCTGTCCGACCTGCGCGAATCGGGCTCGATCGAGCAGGACGCCGACATGGTGTGGTTCATCTATCGCGCCGAATATTATCACGAGGCGCTGCGCCCCGAGAACCCGTCGGAAACCTCGTCCGAAGCCGACAAGGAAAAGTACCGGACCTGGGAAGACCGCTATCTGGAACTGCGCAACAAGGCGACGTTGATCGTGGCCAAGCAGCGCCACGGTTCCACCGGCAACGTCCCGCTGCTGTTCCAGAGCGAGTTCACCAAGTTCACCTCGCCCAACATGAAGGACTATTCCGATTACGGTTTCGAGTGAGGCCGGATTGACCCGGCAGGGCTGACGGTTCACACGCCTTGGAACACGTCTTTCAAGGGGAACACCATGTTCAAGGGCCTGCTGGCCGGTGCCAGCGCAATCGCTTTCCTGACTGCAGCTCCGGCTTTCGGGCAGGACAGGTCCTCCACCCCCGCAGACCAGCAGCCCGTTCCCATGTCGGCAGCGGCGCAAGGCTCCGAGCGGACCGGCCCGAACCGGATCTTCACGGGCGAGGACCTGTTCGATCTTGCCATTGCGGCCGATCCGCAGATCAGCCCCGATGGCGAGACGATCATATATGTCCGCCGCCAGAATGACATCATGTCGGATCGTGCGGTCAATTCGCTATGGATGATCGACGTCGACACGGGCGAGCAGATGCCCTTTGCCGGACAGAACGGCGATGCCTTCTCTCCGCTATGGTCGCCGGACGGTTCGCGTGTCGCCTATGTCTCGACCGAAGGAGGCGGATCGCAGCTATGGGTGAAATGGCTTGCCAATGGCGAGGCCGTGCGCCTTACCGGCCTGCCGAACAGTCCTTCCAGCATGGCCTGGTCGCCCGATGGCCGTTCCATCGCCTATACCATGATGGTGGACGACAACGCGCCCTCGCTCGGCTCCGCCCCCTCGAACCGGCCCGAAGGCGCCGAATGGGCCGAGGGTCTGCAGATTACCGACCTTGTCAATTTCCGCGCCGATGGCGCCGGGGAACTCACGCCCGGCTATGAGAAGATATTCGTCATTCCCGCCACCGGCGGCGCACCGCGGCAGATGACCTTCGGGCAGTATCACGATGGTGGCCCGCTCAGCTGGTCGCCCGATGGCGACACCATCTATTTCAGCGCCAACCGCAACGCCAACTGGCAGACCGACCCGGTGGAAGGCGATGTCTGGGCGCTCGATACCGCGACGCTCGGCCTGACACGCCTGACCGACCGTGACGGACCCGATGGGGGCGCGCGTGTCTCGCCCGATGGCAACCTCATCGCCTATGTCGGTTTCGACGACGAAGGCCGCGCCTATGAACAGGCCGAGCTCTACGTAATGGATGCCGACGGCAGCGACCGCCGCATCCTGACGGAGGACTGGGATCACGACATCGGCAGTTACATCTGGGACGACGATTCGCGCGGGCTCTACGTCCAGTATGACGAGCGCGGGGAAACGAAGGTCGCGCGCATCGCCCTGAACGGCAGCGACCGGATCGTCGCCACCGGCCTTTCGGGCGGCGGTTTCGACCGACCCTATACCGGGGGCAGTTTCTCGGTCGCCGACGATGGCACCATCGCCTTCACCGGCGGCACCGCCACGCGTCCGGCAGAAGTGCAGGTGACGAGCGCGGGTGAAGATGCGCGCTACCTTACCAACCTCAATGCAGGCCTGCTCGCGACGAAGTCCCTTGGCGAGGTGCGCGAAATCACTGTCGCCTCCAGCCACGACGGGCAGGAGATCCAGGGGTGGCTGACCCTACCGCCCGGCTATGTCGAGGGCACGCGCGTGCCCTTGATCCTGGAGATCCACGGTGGACCCTTCGCCGCCTATGGCCCACATTTCGCCACCGACAACCAGCTCTATGCTGCCGCGGGTTACGCCGTCCTCTCGGCCAACCCGCGCGGCTCCACCAGCTATGGTGAGGCTTTCGCGCAGGAGATCGACAAGGCCTATCCCGGCAACGACTATGACGATCTCATCAGTATCGTAGACCGGGCCATAGAGCTGGGCATCGCGGACCCGGACAGGCTTTTCGTCACTGGCGGATCGGGCGGCGGTGTGCTGACTTCGTGGATCGTGGGCAAGACCGACCGTTTCCAGGCCGCCGCCACCCAGAAACCCGTGATCAACTGGACGACACAGGCCCTCACTGCCGATGGAACCGGCTATTTCGGCCTCTACTGGATCGGCTCGCGCCCGTGGGAAAACCCCCAGCGGTTCTGGGACCAGTCGCCGCTATCCCTTGTCGGCAATGTCGAGACGCCCACGCTGGTGGTGGTGGGTGCGGAGGATTACCGCACGCCCGTGAGCGAATCGGTGCAGTATTACTCGGCGCTGCAACTGGCCGGCGTGCCCACCGCGCTCGTTCGCGTACCGGGCGCGAGCCATGGCGGTATCGCTGCCCGTCCCTCGCAAAGCGCGGCCAAGGCCTCCGCGATCCTCGCGTGGTTCGAGCGCTATGCCGATGGATGGGAACGGGGCGAGCCGGCGGCGCAACCTCCCGCTGCTACAACCCGAGATTGAGCTTTCGGCTGACCGTATAGTCCACTACGGAGACGAGGAACCAGCTCGCCCACCACTTGGCCCTCGTCCAGGGCGTAGAGCGCTGGGCGAGCACTGCATGCGTCACTTCGCGGCTACCCGGCAGATGGTGCGCGACAAGCTCGCGCATCCTGTCCGCCAGCGCGGTGTCCTCTATGCGCAGCACGATCTCGAGGTTCACATACAGGCTGCGCATGTCGAAATTGGCGCTGCCCAGATAGGTTACATCGTCCACCACGATCAACTTGGTGTGCAGCTTGCAGGCATCGAATTCCCAGATCCGCGCACCTGCCTCCAGCAGGCGGCGATGGAGGGCCCTGTGCGCGCCCAGGGTCGCGGCGTTGTCCGATTTTCCCGCCAGCACGAGGTTCGCCTGCCCCCGTCGCGCGATCGAGCGGATCCGGCGGCGCAGGGACTTGTTCGGAGAGAAATAGGCCATCAGCATGTCGAGCCGTTGCCCGCGCTCCAGATCCTCGCCGACGCACCGGGCCCAGCTGGACAGCCGCCGCGAGGGCCCGCCGATCAGTAGCCGCACCGGGCCGTCGCCGCCGTCCCAGTTGCGTACGCGGCGGCGAATATCGCGGAACTGGGCGCTCTTGTTCCCTACCCATGCGAGCAATTCGGAGAACCACTCCGCCACTTGCTGCACCACCGCCCCTTCCACGCGAAAGCCAAGGTCGTTCCAGCCGTTTTCCTGCGGAGCGGCAAAATAGCTGTCGGCAATATTGAAGCCGCCGAGCATCGCGACCTCGTCATCGACCAGCAGGATCTTCTGGTGATTGCGAATTAGGGCGCGGCGTGTCCACTTCGCCAGGAAGACGTGGAACGCGCCTCCGGCTTCGACAAGGTCGGCAAAGAATTCCTCGTCCGCCTTCGCGCCGAACCCGTCGACGATCAGCGTGACCGCCACGCCGCGCCGGGCCGCCGCCACCAGCGCATCGCGCACTTCGCCGCCCACGGTGTCTCGATCGAAGATATAGAAAGCGAGCTTGAGCGAAACCCGCGCCTCGCCGATCATGTCGAGCATGGCCGCACGCCGGTCCGCGCCATCGGGGTAGAAGGTGAACGCGTGGCCCTGCGCTTCCAGAGAGAAAGGGGGCGGATCCTGGTAGTGCGCAGGCTTCTCCATTCCACCCTGTTACCACGGTGCGCGTTCCGGGAAACCTTGACGCGGCGCCTCTCCCCGCCTAAGTCTGCCGCTTTCCGACAACACCAGCTTATTCGGAGTGCCCATGGCGCGCGTTACAGTCGAAGATTGCGTCGACAAAGTTCCCAACCGTTTCGATCTCGTCCTGCTGGCGGCCCAGCGGGCTCGCGAAATCTCGGGCGGTGCCGAAATGACCGTCGATCGCGACCGCGACAAGAACCCGGTTGTCGCCCTGCGCGAGATAGCGGAGCAGACCGTGAAGCCCAAGAACCTCCACGAATCGCTGGTGCAGTCGCTGCAGCGCGTCCTGCCCGACGAAGAGGACGAAGCGGACGAAATCGGTTCGCTCAGCCAGTCGGCAGAGGCCATGCGCCTGTCTGCCGCGGCACCTACGCGCTCCACGTCGATCGGCGCCGATTACGACGGCTGACCGAATAATAGCTAATTGTTTTCAGGAGGGCTGCGCTGCGAAGCGCGGCCCTTTTCTTTTTCGGCGGATCTGCCGCATTTCGGAACGATTGCCTTCGCCCTCTTGAAACCGCGAGGTCGGGCGAAATATTGCCGCTTCGAAAGGCTGATCGAGCATGGCAGTCATCGCGATCTACAGCGTCAAGGGCGGCGTCGGGAAGACCACGACGGCTGCCAATCTTGCCTGGTGTTCCGCCACCATATCCTGTCGCAAGACCCTGCTATGGGATCTCGATGTAGCAGGCGGAGCGGGCTTCCTGTTCGACGTGGCGCCCGATCATCCGCGTGCCAGTTTGGTCTTAAAGAGGGACGTAAAAGCGACGGATGCGGTGATCGCGACGGCTTATGACCGCCTCTCCTTGCTTCCCGCAGACGATACCTTGCGCGAACTCGACACGGTTCTCGGCCGCATCGGCAAGCGCAAGCGGCTCGCAAGGATCGCCGGCAAGCTCGGAAGAACGTTCGAGCGCATCATCCTCGACTGCCCTCCTGCGCTCGGCCAGATCAGTGCCCAGGTAATGCGTGCTGCGGACGTGATCATCGTGCCTATGCCGCCTTCCCCGCTATCTGCTCGATCTTTCGACCTGGTGGTGAAGGAGATTAAGGCGCATGCAAAGCAGCATCCGCCGATCCTGCCAGTCCTGTCCATGATCGACATGCGGCGCAACCTGCATCGCCAAGCGCGCGAGGCCAATCCGGAGTGGCCGGTGATCCCGCTCTCCAGCGTGGTGGAGCAGTGCGCGGTGCGCCGCGAACCGGTGGGGGTTTTCGCGCCCGGCAGTCCGGCCGCCCGCGGCTACGGGCAGCTCTGGACCGCAATCGAGCGCAAGCTGGCTTCGCTCTAGCGCCCCCGGCCCGTTGCGGCCTGCATTTCATCGATCCGCTGCGAAGCCTCGGCCTTGGTAAGTTCGGTGTCGTAGGCCTCGGGCTGGCCTGCCTCCTCGCACAGGGTCTTGAGGTAACTGGCCTGTGCGCCGGTCATGCGTTCATCGCCCGTTGTCCAGTTCTCCGGCTCCTTCTCGGCGTTTGAAACGGGTTCGGACTTGGGGTGCATATCGGGTTTTTCAGCGGACATGGATGGTTTCTCCTTTGCCGGCTCAACGGCGCATGATCCTCTTTTGTTCCGTCTCGACCTTGCGAGCCGGGCAAGTTAGGTTGCACCTGCGAACAGCCTCGGGGGAGCGCGCGGCAATGAACGACATATTCTCAGGACTGGGTACGGCCAGCGAAGGCGGGCTGTTCGCCCGCGCCATCGAGCCCGACTCAGGCGCAAAGAAGCCGCATCCCCACCAGCCCGACGCCTGTCTCAACTGCGGCACGAACCTGACGGGTGCCTATTGCCATGCCTGCGGACAGCAAGGCCATGTCCACCGCACCATTGGCGCCTTCATGCACGATCTGCTGCACGGTGCGCTGCATTTCGAGGGCAAGCTGTGGCGCACCTTGCCCATGCTGGCCTTCCGGCCGGGCAGCCTGACCCGCCGCTATATCGAGGGTGAGCGGGCGCGCTTCGTCTCGCCAATGGCACTGTTCCTGTTCACCGTCTTCCTGATGTTCGCAATTTTTCAGGTCGTGGGCCTGACCACGCCGACCGGAATTGGCTCACCCGATGTCGAGGCGACGATCTCCGACGTTGAGCAGCGCGCCATCGTTGACCGCGATGCCGCACAGCGCGAACTGGAATCGCTTGCGCCAGATGCCGAGCCCGCGGAACGCGAGGCCGCCGAGCAGCAACTATCCGAAGCCGAAGAGGTGCTGGCGGGTCTCGACCAGATCCAGGCGATGGACCTGGATACCGGCGGAGGTGGAAATACCATAACCACCGGGATCGACTGGATCGACAACAAGCTGATGACGAAGTGGCGCGAGGATCCGGACCTCATGCTCTACAAGCTTCAGGCCAATGCCTACAAGTTCAGCTGGCTGCTGATCCCGATCTCGATCCCCTTCGTCTGGCTTACCTTCGCCTGGCGGCCTCGCTTCAAGGGCTATGACCACGCGGTGTTCGTCACCTACTCGCTGAGCTTCGTGACGCTGCTGTTCATCACCGCGTCGATCCTGGGAACGCTAGGGTTGCACCTCGCCTATATCGTTCTTGCATTATCGGTGATCGTGCCGATCCACATCTACAAGCAGCTTCGCGGTACCTACGCGCTTTCGCGCTTCTCGGCGTTCTGGCGGCTGATGGTACTCAGCGTGTTCATCTGGGTTATCATCGGACTATTCCTCCAGCTACTGCTGGTGCTGGGAGCCTTCTAGTCGCAGGGATATCGCCGCGCCATCATGTCGAAGAAAGCGGTTCGCACGGTGACCGACTGGCGCCGCGATGCCGGATAGCTGCGGAAATGCTCCAGGATGTCATTCGAATTTAGAGATGCGCTGCCCTCCTCGGGCGGACAGCTATGCGGAGCGCGGCCCGCGTCATGATCGGCACCAATGCGCTGGCGGTAGATGCGGGCGCTGGCCTGGACCTCCTCCTTCAGCAAACCGAGATCACTTGAAAAGAGTGCAAGTGCCCCGCGCCGTTCCAACCGCTCGGCTTTCTGGAGAAACGTATCGAGGCGCATGTCCTGCGCCTGCGCGGCTGCCGGAACGACGAGTAGGCCGAGGACGAAAATGGCCAGATTTACCCGCATGTGTGTTCTCCCGAAGTTCGAGCACCGTTTCATTCTGCTTCGGTGAACCCCGCATGAAACCACATGCAGGTTGCGCATAATCGGTGTTGTGGCGGGAAGCCTGACTGGACCTAGTCGGTGCCGTCGAGTTGGCCGTCGCCCTCGTCGGTATCGCGGGCGTCGGCCTTCGCGAGTTCGTCGCTCAGTTCGGCGGCACCCTCGCTGATTTCGTCGGAAGCGATAATAGCGCCTTCGCGCAACTGGTCGCCAATCACCTCGGCGTTTTCCTCCGCATCGGCGGCGGCGCGTTCGGCCATCGCCTCGGCGTTTTCGCCGGTCTGGTCGGAGCAGGCGACGGCAAATAAAAACAGCGGTGTGGAAAGAAGGACAATCGCGCGTTTCATGGATGACTATTCCTTGTTCACCCAAGACAACGCGCTATGTCTCTTTACGCTCCCGGCGCTGCGTCAGGCCCCTTGCGGAGCCTCGCCACTGCCGCCGAAACGCTTGCCGGCCTTGGGAATGGACGAACCCTGCGCGGGCTTTACCGTCACCGAGCCGCTTGGCGCGTCAGGCCGGTCGATCTTGCCGCTGTCGAGCAGGATCCTGATCTCCTCGCCGGTCAGCGTCTCGTATTCGAGCAACGACTGGGCAAGCAAATGTAGCTGATCCTCGTGCTGGGTGAGCAGCTCGGTGGCACGCTTGTGCGCGCCTTCCACGAGGTTCTTGATCTCCTCGTCGATCAGCCGGTTGGTTTCCGCCCCTGCCATCGTGCGCTGCGTCTGGCCCATGCCAAGATAGCCTTCCTGGCTCTGCTCGTACATCAGCGGGCCCAGCTTTTCGGACATGCCCCACTTCGTCACCATGTTCTTGGCGAGGTCGGTGGCGTACTGGATGTCGGACGAGGCGCCGGACGACACCTTGTCGTGCCCGAAGATGATCTCCTCCGCCACGCGGCCACCCATCGAGACGGACAGGTTCGCGTGCATCTTGTCACGGTGGTAGGAATAGTTGTCGCGTTCGGGCAGGCGCATCACCATGCCCAGCGCGCGGCCGCGCGGAATGATGGTGGCCTTGTGGATCGGATCGGAGGCCTCTTCGTGGACCGCGACGATTGCATGGCCCGCCTCGTGATAGGCGGTCATCTTCTTCTCGTCCTCGGTCATCACCATGGACTTGCGTTCCGAACCCATCATCACCTTGTCCTTGGCGTCCTCGAACTCCTGCATGGCGACGAGGCGCTTGTTGCGGCGTGCGGCGAGCAGCGCGGCTTCATTGACGAGGTTGGCAAGGTCCGCACCGGAGAAGCCGGGCGTACCGCGAGCAATGGTCCGCGGGTTCACGTCGGGCGCCAGCGGCACCTTCTTCATGTGGACGGCGAGGATCTTCTCGCGCCCGTCGATATCGGGGATCGGCACGACCACCTGGCGGTCGAAACGGCCCGGACGCAGCAGCGCGGGGTCAAGCACGTCGGGACGGTTGGTGGCGGCGATGATGATGATGCCTTCGTTCGCCTCGAAGCCGTCCATCTCGACGAGCAGCTGGTTCAGCGTCTGCTCGCGCTCGTCGTTCGAATTGCCGATGCCGTTGCCGCGGTGGCGACCCACGGCGTCGATCTCGTCGATGAAGACGATGCAAGGCGCGTTCTTCTTGGCCTGTTCGAACATGTCGCGCACACGGCTTGCACCCACACCCACGAACATCTCGACGAAGTCGGAACCCGAAATGGTGAAAAAGGGCACACGCGCCTCGCCCGCAATTGCACGAGCCAGCAAGGTCTTACCTGTACCGGGCGAGCCGACCAGCAGCGCACCCTTGGGGATCTGGCCGCCCAGCTTGGAGAAGCGCTGCGGGTCCTTCAGGAATTCGACGATCTCCTGCAATTCCTCGCGCGCCTCGTCGATGCCGGCCACATCGTCGAAGGTGACGCGGCCCTGCTTCTCGGTCAGCAGCTTGGCCTTGGACTTGCCGAAGCCCATCGCGCCCGAGCCCCCGCCTTTCTGTACCTGCCTTAGTGCGAAGAAGGCGATGCCGAGGATCAGCAGGAACGGCAACGCATTGATAAGCACCACCAGCAACAGCGGCGTCTGCTCGGGCGTGGTACCCGAATATTCAACGCCCGCGCTTTCAAGCTGCTCCGTCAGCGCCACGTCACCGGGGACGGGCGTGGTGGTGAAGCGTTCATCATTCTTGAGCGTACCAGTGATCCGGTCGGAGGCAATGGTAACTTCCGCCACCGATCCCTCGGCCACTTTGTCCTTGAAGTCGGAATAGGGGATCGCGGTGCCCGGCGCCTCTCGCGGGCCGCCGAACATGGAAACGGCCAGCAGCAGGGCCAGGAAGATACCGCCCCACACCATCAGGCTTTTCATCCAGGGGTTTCCGCCCCCGTTGCCGCCATTTTCCGGTTCGTTGTTGTCGCTCATGGAAGATCCGTGTCCTTTCAGCCTGCCAATGTAGGATACGAGGGGTGAATGGCAAGATAACAGAGACCACGGGCTTTGGGTCAGAGCCAGGGCGTTTGCGGTGCCCTGGCGAGGCCGCGAGAACAGGTCAGCGTCGCTCGCGCGCGAGGATCAGGCGGTCGTCCAGATCCGCGCCCTGTTGTCCGGTTACCTGCACCAGCGCCTCGAATCCCGCGCCTCCCGACACCGCTTCGATTTCCTCTGGCAGATCGCCAACCGCAATCGGGCTGATTCCGCGAAGGCCCGTCTCGCGCTCGCTGGCAATCACCACCACCTCCGCTCCCGTGGAAGCAGTGAAGCGGGCAAGGTAGGCATAGTCCCGGTAGAAGGCGGGCGAGGCGAGGCTGCGCGCCTCGTCACTGGTCCAGACCTGTCCGGTGTCGCGATCCACGAGTTCGTCATAGCTTTCGCCGATACGCAGGGAACTGGTGGCGAAGGCCTGATCTTCCAGCAGGCCCATTCCCGAAAGCAGACCGACATAGACCACGTCGAAACGGTTCAACATGTCGGGTTCCAGCGCGCTGGCGGCAATGACTTCCACTTCCTTCCCGGCCTCGGCCAGCACCGGCATGACATGCTCGAGGCCATAGGCGGCGGAGAACGGGAGGTAGGTTAGGCCGACATCCTCTGCAGTGCCATAACGCTCCGGCTCGGCTTCCTGCAACGCGGCAAGGTCACTTTCGTCATCGACGCGGAAATCGCGGATGAGGCGGCTTTGCTCGGGCCGCACGGGATCGATCTCGCCGTAGATATAGTAGTCACCCAGCACGAGGAGGACCGGGCGTTCGGATGCAGCAAGCGGTGCCCACAGGCTATTGGGTGCAGCCGGGCGCTGGGTCCAGGCGAAAGCCGCGACGAGCGCGAGGGCTGCCAGCGCGACACCGGCAGCGATCAGCGTGCTCGGGCGGTTGGCGCGATAGCTACCGGGGCGGGGGGCGGGTTCGGACGCAGGAGCTTCCACGCCTTCCAGCCGGAAGGCATAGACCCCGCTGGGAAGCACGATCCGCGCCTGCCCCTCCCCGCCACCGGCCGCATAGTGGTCTTCCAGCCGTTTGCGCAGCCGGTGAACATAGACGCGCACGCTGGCATCGTCGGCATCGGTATCGTCCTGGCCAAAAACTTCTCGCGCAATCTCGGCCTGCGAGGCGCTTTCGGCCTCCGCCCCCCGGGCGGCGAAGTAGTCGAACAACTCGCGCAGACGCCTGCTGGTGCCCGGCACCTCGCGCGTGCGCAACTGCCGTATCTCGGCCTCGAATTGCTGTGTAACGTCCATGTAACGCCCGCGATTACCGTAATTAACGGTGCGTGGCGAGTGGGCTTGCGACATCTCTCTGGTTGACTTTGACCGATCGATAGCGAGACCCAATGACCGCCCGCACCCACCTTGCCTTGTTTACCTCATCCGCAGCCTTGCTGGCAGGTCTCCCAGCCTATGCGCAGGATGGCGATACCGCGCTTTCCACGCGTCAGGTGACGGCGGTCGACATTGCTGCTGCCGAAGCCAATCCCGACGATACCAACGTCGTGCGCGATACCGAAACCGGCAACATCATCTACGTCTACGGCCGGGGTGAGCGGCGCATCGGCGTGGCCGGCGCGGCGAGCGAGGGCGGCGTGGCTGGCGCGGACATCGAGATTCGCCCGCTGTTGCGTCCCGGCGAATTGCTGGAAGCGACCCCTGGCCTCATCGCCACACAACATTCGGGCGGAGGCAAGGCCAACCAGTTCTTCCTGCGCGGCTTCAATCTGGATCACGGCACCGATTACTCGGTTTATATCGACGATTTCCCGGTCAACTTTCGAACCCACGGCCACGGTCAGGGCTATCTCGATGTGAACGGCCTGATCCCGGAGACGGTGGCAAGGGTGGATTACCGCAAGGGACCGTACCGCGTGGACGCGGGCGACTTCTCGCTGGTCGGCTCCTCCCAGATCACCACGCATGACCGGTTGCGGCCCTTCGCCAGCGCCGAGATCGGCAGCTTCGGTTATCGCCGCCTTGCTGCAGGCGGCTCGGCTGCGCTGGGCTCGGGCGAAGTGCTGGTAGCGGGACAGGCGAAGTTCAATGACGGGCCGTGGGAGTTGCCGGAAGACTTCGAAGGCTACTCCGCCTTCCTCAAGTTCACCCAGCCGCTGGGAGGCGGAGACCTATCGCTCAGCTATTCGCTGTTCGATGCGAACTGGGCCCCCACCGAACAGATACCGGAACGCGCCGTCGGCAGCGACATCTGCGAGGATCGCTTCTGCTCAATCGATCCGACGCTGCGGGGCGACACGCAGCGGCACGTCCTTACCGCAGGCTACCTCTCCGATGGATGGCGCGTCACCGCCTATGCACAGAATTACGACTGGGACCTCCTCTCCAACTTTACCTACTTCCTCGAGGATCCGGTCAATGGCGACCAGTTGCGCCAGTATGCCGACCTCTGGACCTTCGGCGGACGTATTGAGCATACGGCGCAAGTGACCGACCGGCTCAGCCTGCGCGTCGGGGCGGAGGGGCGGTATGACGATATCGGCGAGGTAGGCTTCGACGAGACCATCGCGGGCGCGACCGAATTCACCGTGGGCGCCTTCTCGGTCGACGAGGCTTCCCTCGGCCTTTATGCGGAAGCCATCTGGCGACCGATCGACCGACTGATGGTGATAGGGGGCCTGCGCGGTGACTGGTACCGCTTCGAAACCGAAGCGCTGCGCGGTGATCTGAGCTGGTCCGGCGAGAAATCGGACGGCACCTTCGCTTCCAAGGTCGGGGTGAATTACGAAGTCGCGGATGGAATTGCGATCTACGCCAACTATGGCGAAGGCTTCCACTCGAATGATGCGCGCGGGGTGACCAATCCGGTCGACCCGGTACCGGGCTTGGTTGCCGGGCATTTCGAGGAACTGGGCGTCCGCTTCGAAAGGGGCGGACTGATCCTGACGGGCGTCTACTGGTGGAGCAGCATCGATAGCGAACTCATCTATGTAGGCGACGCGGGCACGGTGGAGCCAAATGACGGAAGCGAGCGTCACGGCTACGAGCTGACTGCCTTCTACAAACCCAATAACTGGCTCGCCCTCGATGCCGTGTGGACGGACACGACCTCGCGTTATGTCGATGTGGCGCCAGGGCAGGATCGCATCCCAGGCGCGCTCGACACCGCCGGCGAAGTGGGCGCTTCAGCAGCCTTCCCCGAGTGGAATGCAGCGGCTCGCCTGCGCTATCTGGGACCCCATCCGCTGGTGGAGGACAACTCGGTTCGCGGCGATTCCACCACGCTCGTCAATGCGCGCATCGCTTGGACGCCGCAGGACATCGCATTACTTGATGGCTGGGCGGTGCATGCCGAACTGCTCAACGTCTTCGACAGCAAGGACGACGATATCGACTATTTCTACGCTACGCGCCTTCCGGGCGAGCCGCTTGGCGGGGTCGAAGGAGTGAACAGCCGCATCGTCGAGCCGCGGCAATTGCGGGTCGGGTTAACCAGACAATTCTGACGACGAATTCCCTCGAGAGGCAGCGCATTGCGGGCGCCGCCTCTCCACGAAGCCCCGCCTGCTCGCATGGTTGCAGGCGGGGCTTTTTCTTTCGAAACAGTCCCATGCCGCCTCACAGTCAAGGACGCCAATCCTTCTGTAAATGACGCTTGACAGAATTGGCGCTCATGTATAGCTTCCTTTACATAAATCAAAGGGAGCTTGATATGAACACGATTGCCAAAACCGTTTGCTGGGCCACCGTCATCCTTGCTGTCGCCGGGCTTTCCTCGCTCGGCCAGATCGACAAGGCCAGTGCCACCACGCTGTTGATCGTGCTGCCCATTCTCGCAGTGGTCAGCCTGAAGGGTGGCTGCATGCAGGTCTTCGGCGGAAAGGCGCGATGATCGGCAGCCTTCGCAAGAAACCGGAAGCGAAGCGCTATCTCGTTCGCATAGCAACCGCGATGATGATCTACCTCGTTTCGCTGGCTGGCTGCGAATGGCTGATCGAGGGACGAGGCCTATCCGGCGCGCCGGCATTTGCGCTGGCCGCCCTGCCCGGCATTGCCTTTGCTGCAGTGCCGTGGATCTTCACCCGGCTGATCGTGGAGGAGCAGGATGAATACCTTCGCTTCCTCTACGTGCGACAGGTGATGGTGGCGACGGGCCTCACGCTCACGGCCGCGGCGATCTGGGGTTTTCTCGAGACATATATGGACCTGCCGCATGTCCCCGCCTTCTGGTGGCCCACCATCTGGTGTCTGGGCCTTGGCGTGGGAGCCATCGTCAACAAGGTGACGATGGGCAGTGCGGGGGAATGCCTGTGAAAAATCGCCTGCGCGTGCTTCGCGCCGAGCGCGAATGGAGCCAGCAGGATCTCGCCGAGCGGCTGGAGGTCTCCCGGCAGAGCGTAAACGCCATCGAGACGGGTAAGTACGATCCCAGCCTGCCGCTCGCCTTCCGCATCGCCGACGTGTTCGATCTGGCGATCGAGGAGATCTTCCTGCGCGATGCGGGCTAGAACAACGTTTGCGGGCGCGGCACAATAATGCCTGCCTGCTGGGCGATCATGGCGATCCATTGCTCCATCTGGGCAATCTCCTCGCTCACTATGGCCGGGGTCGCGTTTCCACCGACTTCGCCGCCCAGCTTGGCGTGACTGCGGAAGCGCGGACCATCGACGATGGCCTTCACACGCCCTGCATCGATGGAAATCCCCGCGAAGTCGAATACCGCTGCCAGCGCGTCGGCGCGGTCGGCGTTGAAACGGTCGCCGTCCAGCACACGCATCCTTTCGCCATGAGGCCCCGACTGTAGCGTGGCGAACATGCGCTGCGAGAGGAACCAGCCGAGGCTGGCCGCCTGCAGATCGCTTATGCTGAACTGCTCGCGCCCATCCATGCCGAGGTCCATCCCGGCATATCCCATCAACTCCAGATAGAGCTGCCGCCCCCAGCGACGTCCCATCAGGCCTCGCTTCGACACGCTGCCAAGAAACGGTGCCAGCGCGTTGGTCATCAGCACGGCCTTCGCGTCGGGCCGCGCGGCCAGTAGCTGCGGGATGAGCATGTTGGCATGGTTCGTCGGTTTCACGAACACCGCTTCGCCCTCGCCCCAGGGACGAGAGAGCAGGTCGAGAACGGGCTTCACGAGCGGTGCCACAGCCTCGCCCGCGCTGGCCAGTGCCGCAATGATGCCCGGCTCCGCTAGCCCAGCCGATACGCCTTCCAGCTCCAGCGCGCGTACCAGCAGGGTGGAGCGGCAGAAGGCAGTGTGGAAGACGAAATGCAGCGGCCCCGTGTCGGGCTGCAGCGCCTGCACCTCCTCGAAGGAAAGCCACGCCTCGCCAGCCGGGGATGCCGGTCTGAAATCTGCGAGGAAGGGTGGCTGAGCCAGAACTTCACGCTCGACCCGCACGAATTGCATGCGCCGGCCGGGAAGATCCAGGGCATGCGGCAGCCAGCGCGGATCGCGCTCGATCTCGCTCCTCTCCGTCACGTCGATGTCAGTCGCTCATGCCCGTCATGACGAAGCGCTGCACGCGGCGACCAGTGCTCACTTCAGTGGTGTAGACATTGCCCATCGAGTCCACGTCCACGCTGTGCAGCCAGATGAATTGGCCAGGATAGCGGCCGTTGCGTCCGAAATGGCCGATGATCTCGTGATCATCCCGGGTCAGGATCCATACGCGTCCGTTCATCATGTCGGCGATGTACACGTACCTGCCATCGGGGCTGAAGGCGACGTCGGAGGCCGTGCGGGTGCCGCCTGTTTCCTCGGCGATGACGATGTCTTCCAGGAACTCCACGCCGTCGGCTGTTTCGCGAAACACCTGCACGCGGTTGTTGCGGCGGTCGCAGACATAGATCGTGTCTTCCGGCCCACGCACCACGCAGTGCACGATATCGCCAAAGCTCCCGCTTTCAGGGTTCGCGCCGCCGTCGCCGGTGCTGCTGGCCTGCGACTGGTCGAACTCGCCCTCCCGCGTGCCGCCGTCGGGAGCCTCGCCATAGGCGCCCCACAGGTGCTGGAATTCGAGATCTCCCGCGCCGAATTCGATGACGCGCTTGTTGATGTAGCCATCGGCCACCAGCACGCTCTCGCCATTGTCGTGAATATCGGCGGGGTTTCCGAGATATTGCTCGGACATGTTGCCTTCGGTCATCTGCCGCTGGCCGATCTGGCCGATATACTCGCCATCTGCGGTGAAGTTGAGCACCACGTGGTCGCCGCCGCCATTGCCGCCGATCCAGACGTTGAGATCGTCATCGACATACAGGCCGTGGACATTGGCGGGCCATTGCTCATCGCCGCTTTCAGTGCGCTCCTGTCCCTCGCCCTCATACGTGCTCTCCCCGGGTGCGAGGTCGGGACCGCCCCAGCTCCTGATGAGGTTGCCCTCCTGGTCGAACTGCAGGACGTGCGGCGGCGCGTTGCAGCAGCCCACGCTCATGCCGCTATCGGCACCGGTGTCGCTGAAGTCGAGGGAATTGGGGCGATTGAGCACCCAGATATTGTCGTCCCGGTCCACCGCCAGGCCTGGCGCCTGGCCCAGCATGATATTCTCGTCGAGACGAGGCCATGCAGCATCAACCTGGAAGAGCGGCATCGGCACACTCTCGTCCACATGTTCCTGGTCGATTTCTACCAGCGTATCGGCCATGGCGGGCGCGGCCCCCACGCTCATCGCGGCAAAGGCGGCTCTGGCAAGGATAGGTCGCATGTCTGTCTGTCTCCCACTGGTCAGGCCGAGAGGCCGTCTATCACTTCCGGCAAGGCGGCGGCGTAGCGTTCCACGTCCTCCAGCCTGCCCGTACTCACTCGCGAATACCGTGTCCAATTGCCATATGCGGGGCGGATCAGGATACCCCGCTCGGCCATAGCCGCTTGCACCGCATCGGCATCCGGCACTTCGACATAGACGAAGTTCGTCTGGCTGGGCAGCGCGGACAAACCGCTGCGTGCGGCTGCATCGAGGATCATCTCGCGGCCCTCCTGGATAGCCGCCAGGCTCTGGGCCAGGAAACGCGTGTCGTCATAGCTGGCAATGGCAGCGGCCAGCCCGCAGGTGTTGCCGCCAAAGCTCATCATGTGGCTGCGAATGCGCTGAGCATTGGGTTCGGTGGTAAGTGCATAGCCCACGCGCATTCCGGCCATGCCGTAGATCTTAGAGAAGGTGCGGCATACGATCACGTCCTGCCCTTCGCGAACGAGATCCACGACCGAATTGCCCGCCGGGTCGTCCGCCAGCTCGTTATAGGCCTCGTCCACCAGCAGCGTGGCGGTAGGCGTAACTTGCGCGGCGAGCTGGCGCAGGCCGCCCGCGTCTACCAGCATGCCAGTCGGGTTGTTGGGATTGCAGATCTGGACCAGCGCGACATCGTCGGTGAAGGCGGCCTGCATTGCGGCAAGGTCGACATTCATGTCACCTGCCAGTGGCACGCGGATCGATTTCACACCCTGCCGCTCGCCATACTGGACGGTGGTATCCCAGAACAGACCGGGGCACAGGATTGTCCCCTCACGGCCCCAGCTGATCGCGATTGCGGATAGGAGTTCGGTAGAGCCTGCACCCACCACGACATTCGCGGGATCGACGCCATGTCGCTCGGCAATCATCTCGTGCAGCATGCGCAGGCCGCGGTCGGAGTAGTAGCAGCCCTTCGTCGCCGCTTCGGATGCTGCCCGCAAAGCGCTCGGCGCGGGGCCGTAGGGGTTTTCATTGCGGGCCAGCATCGCGATGCCGTCCCGTGGACCGAAATTGTCTGCCGCGCTGCCCATGGGGTCCGCCTGTCCCAGCGCCGGAAACGCTGCTGCAAGCCCCGCCGTGGCGACCGTGCCGCCGAGAAATCCGCGTCGTGCAATATCCATGGTCAAACCCCTTTCGCTTCACGAATTGATGATCATCGTCACTCCGACAAAGATGAGATAAATTCCGAATACCCGTCGCAGCAGCGCAGGCGAAAGCCTGTGCGCCAGCGCCACGCCCAGCGGCGCGAACAGCACGCTGGTGACAATCACCGCCAGCGCGGCGGGGAGGTTGACGTAGCCTGCAGAGCCCCACGGTAGACCTGTCTCGTCCAGCCCGATCAGCACGAAACCAATGCTGGCAGGCACGGCGATGATTGCGCCCATGCCGCTTGCCGTACCGATGGCCCGGTGGATCGAGGTGCCGCACAGCGTCATGGTCATGGTGGTGATCGTGCCGCCGCCGATCCCCAGTAGCGAGGACAGCAGGCCCAGCCCCCCGGCCAGTCCGGCGCGCGTGGCACCGCCCGGCATGCTCTGCGCCAGTTGCCGGTCATGGATCCGCGGGCTCAGGAAATGGACGGCGAAGGCCAGCACGCCGACACCAAAGATCAGCGCGAGGGTAGCGGAACTTACGATGTCGGCGATCCAGGCTCCCAGCACGGTGCCGCCCACAACCCATGGAGCCCAGCTTTTCAGCACCGAGACATCCACCGCATCCCGCCTTGCATGGCTGAAGACCGAGCGGAGCGAGGTAAAGATGATCGTCGCCAGCGAAGTGCCGACCGCCACATGGGTCAACTGTTCGGGCGCCGTGCCCATCAGCGGCAGGATCAGCATCAACGCGGGGACTACCACGAAGCCCCCGCCTATCCCGAACAGCCCACCGGCAAATCCTGCCCCCGCGCCCGCTGCCAGCAAGGCGATAAATGGCAGGATCAAGGCAGTGTCCCCGTTCACGGATTGGCACCCTACGCTGCAGCGCAGCATTGGGCGAGAGGAATTTTGCAAGGTACTGTCAATCGACACAATTGCGGCGTAGATGGCCCTGATGCTGCTACCTATCCACCATGTCGAGAAGGTCTGGGGCCGGGACGCCTTGCCCGCGCCTTTCGTCGCGCCCGAAGGCAAGCGCATCGGCGAGATCTGGTTCGATCCGCCTCCGCAGATGTCCCAGCTCCTCGTAAAATATCTCTTCACCAGCGAGAAGCTGTCGGTGCAATGCCACCCGAATTCGGACCAGGCTGAAGCTTCCGGAAAGGGGCGTCGCGGCAAGGAGGAATGCTGGCTGGTGGTGAGCGCGGAACCGGGCGCAGTGCTCGGTATCGGCTTCGATAGGGCGCTCGATGCGGAAACGATGCGCGCTGCGGCTCGCGACGGATCGATCGAGCAATTGCTGACCTGGCACGAGGTGACCGTGGGAGACCTGTTCTACATCCCGGCAAACACCGTGCACGCCATCGGGGCAGGATGTTCGATCATCGAGATTCAGCAGAACTCCGACATCACCTACCGCCTTTATGACTATGGCCGTGACCGGGAACTGCACCTCGACGAGGGAATGGCAATCGCCGATGGCTCGCCCTACGACCTGGAGGCGAACCACCGCTCGGTGCCCCCATCAGGTAGCGCCACGCTTGTCGACGGCCCGCATTTCCGTCTCGACTGGGTGGACGGTATCCCGGACGAGGGCTTGCACTACAGCTATGCTGCGCCGCTGCTGGTCCTGCCGCTGGCCGGGGAGATCGTGATTGGGGCCGAAGAAGTGGTGAAGCCGGGCGAATGCGCGCTCGCGCCCGACCTCGCCAGCGTCATCTTCGCTCCGCAAGGCAAGGCATTGGTGACCGCGCCGGTCGGCTGACGGCTATCGCCCTTTCCACGCAGGATCGCGCTTCTCGACGAAGGCCTTCATGCCCTCTGCCTTGTCGTCGGTCGCAGCCAGAACCTGGAACAGGCGGCGTTCGTACTTGATGCCCTGATCCAGCGTCGTCTCGAAAGCGGCATCGACAGCTTCCTTGTTGGCAATCGCGGCGAGCGGGGCCATGCCTGCTATCGCCTCGGCCGCCTTCATCGCCTCGACCTGCAATTCCTCGTGAGGCACAACGCGAGCGACGAGACTGCTACGCTCGGCTTCCTCGGCATCCATCATTCGCCCGGTCAGGCAAAGGTCCATGGCCTTGGCCTTTCCAACCGCGCGCGTAAGGCGCTGCGATCCGCCCATGCCCGGCAGCACGCCCAGCTTGATCTCAGGCTGGCCGAACTTCGCCTTGTCGGAGGCGATGATGAAATCCGCCATCATCGCAACTTCACAGCCGCCACCCAGGGCGAAGCCGTTGACGGCGGCGATCCACGGCTTGCGAGTGCGGCGAGCAAAATCTTCGGTCCAGCCGGCGAAGAAGTCTTCCGAATACATTTCGGCAGAAGGCTTGTCGGCCATCTCCTTGATGTCGGCCCCTGCCGCAAAGGCCTTGTCGCCCGATCCGGTGAGGACGAGGCATCGCTGGCTGTCATCTCCATCATACGCCGCATAGGCATCGATCAGTTCTGCCAACACTCCGGAATTCAGCGCGTTAAGCGCCTCGGGCCGGTTGATGGTGACGAGGGTAACGGCGCCGTGCCGCTCGACGAGAAGATTCTGATAGTCTGCCATGACACTCCAGATAGGTAACCGCGGGCCTCGATGAAGGCCGGCGCGAATGTGTTTCAGTCGTATTCGGTGATGATGGCAGAGAAATCCCGGCTGCCATTGCCTGCACCATCGAATGCTTCGTAAAGCTCCTTGGCAAGCGCACCGATGCGCGGATTCACATGCGCGGTGGCCGCAGCGTCCATGGCCAGCTTCAGGTCCTTCAGCATCAGCGCCGTGGCAAAACCGCCCTGGTAGTCATTGTCTGCCGGGGACTTCGGGCCGACGCCCGGCACGGGGCAATAGCTGGTCATACTCCAGCACTGGCCCGAACTGACGCTCGAAATATCGTAGAAGGTCTGCGGGTCGAGGCCAAGCTTCCGGGCCATGCTGAACCCCTCCGCCGTGCCGATCATTTGCACCGCCAGCAGCATGTTGTTGCAGATCTTGGCCGCCTGTCCATTGCCTGCATCGCCTGCATGGATCACGGCCTTGCCCATGTCCGAGAGCACAGGCTCGGCGCGCTTGAAGGCTTTCTCGCTGCCGCCCACCATGAAGGTAAGCGTGCCACCCTCCGCCGCCGCAATCCCACCTGATACGGGAGCATCTACCATGTCGTGCCCGGCCGCTTCCGCCGCCGCGATCACGTCGCGCGCGGTAGCGACATCGATGGTGGAGCAATCGATGAGAACCGCGCCGACAGGCGCATGGCCGATAACTTCGCCTTCATAGACCGATTTCACGATCTGGCCGTTGGGTAACATGGACACTACCGCTTCCACGCCCTCGCATGCCTCTGCCGCGGTTGCGAATGTCTGGCAGTTCTTCTTGCGCGCTGCCGCCAAAGCCTCTTCCGAAAGGTCGAAGGCACGGACCTCATGACCTGCCTTTGCAAGGTTGGCGGCCATGCCGCCGCCCATATTGCCAAGGCCGATAAATGCTATTCTCATACAAACCTCTCTCGATCCCTTTCGGCTCGCTCCCCGTTCCGCAGCACGCTCACAGCGTCGGGATCAGGAAGGCGTTGGAGCCGTCGCCGCCGCCATCCGGCCAGCGCTGGGTGACCTTCTTGATCTTGGTCCAGAACCTCAGGCCCTCCATGCCGTATTGGTCGGCATCGCCAAAGCCACTCCGCTTCCAGCCGCCGAAGCTGTGATAACTGACCGGCACCGGAATCGGCACGTTGATACCCACCATGCCCACTTCTACCTTCGCGGCGAATTCGCGCGCAGCATGGCCGTTGCGGGTGAAGATGCAGACGCCATTGCCATACTGGTGTTCGCTCGGCAGGCGCACTGCCTCGTCGAAGTCGTTCGCCCGCACGATCTGGAGCACCGGGCCGAAGATCTCTTCCCTGTAGCTTTCCATGCCGGGCGTTACGTGGTCGAGCAGGGTCGGACCGACGAAGAAGCCGTCCTCGTGGCCTTGCAGGCTGAAGCCGCGCCCGTCGATCACGACCTCGCTACCTTCTTTCTCGGCAGTGTCGATCCACTGCTCGATCCGCGCCTTGTGCTCGGGCGTGACGACCGGGCCGTAATGCGCATCGGGATCGTTGGATACGCCCACCCGCAACCCCTCGATCGCGGGGATCAGCTTTTCCTTGAGGCGCTCGGCGGTATCCTCGCCCACCGGTACCACCACCGGCAACGCCATGCAGCGCTCACCCGCGGAGCCGTATGCCGCGCCCATCAGGTCGTTCACCGCCATGTCGAGATCGGCGTCAGGCATCACGATGCCGTGGTTCTTCGCCCCGCCCATCGCCTGCACGCGCTTGCCCGCCTTCGCGCCGCGCTGGTATACGTAATGCGCGATGTCGGACGAGCCCACGAAGCTTACCCCGGCGATGTCCTTGTGGTCGAGAATGGCGTCCACCATCTCCTTGTCGCCGTGAACCACCTGCAACAGGCCGGCAGGCGCGCCAGCCTCCATGAACAGTTCCGCAAGCCGTAGCGGTACGCTCGGGTCACGTTCGCTGGGCTTGAGGATGAAGGCATTGCCCGCCGCGATCGCCATGCCGAACATCCACATCGGGATCATGGCGGGAAAGTTGAACGGGGTGATACCCGCGCCGATACCCAGCGGCTGGCGCATCGAATAAACGTCAATCCCCGTGCCCGCGCCCAACGTGTGCTCGCCCTTCTGCACATGCGGAATGCCGCAGGCGAACTCGATGACCTCCAGGCCGCGCTGCACATCGCCTTTGGCATCGTCCACCACCTTGCCGTGCTCGGAGGCGAGCAGTTCGGCGAGCTCCTGCATGTTCTCCTCGAGCAGCTGCTTGAAGGCGAACATCACGCGCGCGCGGCGCTGCGGATTTGTCACAGCCCATTCCGGCTGGACCTTCTTCGCCGCGGCGACCGCTTTCTCCAGCAAAGCGGCATCGCCAAGTGTCACTTGCGCCTGTACCTCCCCGGTCGACGGATTCCAGATGTCGTGCTTGCGAGCACCCGATACCTCGTAATGCTCGCCGGCTATGAAATGATGGACCTGGCGCATGATTGGCTCCTCTGAGATAGTCTTGTATCCCTAGCGCCTGTCAGCCGGGATAGTTTCACGCAAGACCATTTTCGCCCACCCGCACGATCACCGCGTCCTGCCGCTAAGGCAAAGAGCTTGGGCGATTGGCTGTAGATCGTTCGAAGACAAGAGATAACCGCATGCTCGACACGGCTTCGGTCATGGGAACGAAGGGACGAGAGATCATCAATTTACCGAAATGGTGCCAGAAGAGGCATCACATTCGAGCAGTTTTTCCGCGAGTTATCTGACAGTTAGGAATTTGGTCCTCGGCAAAAAGCCCTCAAAAGGCCCTCAAAAACCATCTAATGCATTGGTTCGATGCCTTTTTCAGGACTCGGAATTGTCTCAGCAGCTTCGAATGGCAAGGTAGTTCAATGTCTCCTTTGCGCCCCAATTCCGGTCATGAGGATGGTCTCCACCTCTTCTCGAAAGCTGCCGTTCGTTACGAAAAATGTCGACAGAAGGTTATACTTTCATTTTGGTCATTCCGATGTTTCTGCTGCGGTCCTGACGCTTGCCGCCGATTCGTGTGAGTCCGGAATCGTGGGCCCGTCAGGACGCGAATGCCCTCGCCTGTTGGTCACACCGTAGAGCCGAGAGATAACGATCCGTGAAATGTTGATTCTTACGATCTGAATTGCCAACGCCAACAGGCTGGAAAACACGATACCCATTTGCCCGATCCCGAACTTTCTACCGATCGTGCCCGCCGGAAGGGCAAGCGCAGCGGCGACCAGCATCCCGGTCGCCGAGCCGGTAATTTACCAGTTATCAGGATCGAGCCGGTTAAGCGCTCCCACCGCGCCTGCGGCCAGCGAAAGCAGCACCGATACGCTCAAGCGCATGCTAACTTAGGTGATTGCCGGTCCTGCGAAGCGCGTAATGAGGATGGCGGCGACCCGAAGCGAGACGAATTCGGTGAACGGCGTGATCCACACCACCATCCCCGCCAAGCGCCACATAGCTCCAAATGCCGGTCATGGAGCCGACGCATTTCAGCTCAGAAAGAACTATCCCGTGCGGGCCACCTGCCAGGATATCGGAAGTCTGGTTTTCGGGTTCGTGGGCGGAGGCCGTAGCGCCAGCACACCCTGCGGCGCGTAGATAACGTCGAAACTCTCGATATCCTCCTGCGCGGCGAGAAAGCCCTCGATCCTCGTATTAGGGGGTGTCACCCAGCAAGAGGCACCCACTCGCTCCGCTCCCCCGGCGCATCGCTGCCACTTTACCAATCATCGCGATCGAATTCTGCGCGGCCGCGTAGGCACACCAGTGACTCTGGCATGAGGGATTACGCAAAGGGTTTGCTGCGCCTGACCTCTGATCATGCAACCGGTGGCGCACGAAGTTACGCAGGATCAGAGGTTCGAGAACACCGTAACTGCGTCAGAGGGAACAATCGCTCCATTAACAATGGTTAATATCCTTAATTATTCTTTCTCATCAGCAACTGAATTTGGCTCTCATCGTTTGTCTTACGAACTGGAAGCCAATCGGAGAATGCGCATGTCGGACGACCTCAACCTGTCCAAGGGCGGTGCCCCCCATCAAAAACCCAAGGGTGAGGACGATATCCTGACCACCGCGCAGGGCGCGCCGGTTGCCGATAACCAGAACTGGCTCAGCGCCGGTCCGCGCGGTCCGCAACTTCTGGAAGATCATATCGGCCGCGAAAAGATCTTCCACTTCGATCACGAACGCATTCCCGAGCGCGTCGTCCACGCTCGCGGCTATGGCATTCACGGCACTTTCGAGCTGAAGAAGGCAATTCCCGAATATTCACACGCCGCGATCTTCAATAATGTCGGTGAGAAGACCCCTACTTTCACGCGTTTCTCTACCGTGGCCGGGAACAAGGGCTCACCCGATCTGGCGCGCGACGTCCGCGGCTTCGCGACGAAGTTCTATACGAAGGAAGGCAATTGGGATCTGGTCGGCAACAACATCCCGGTGTTCTTCATCCAGGATGCGATCAAGTTCCCGGACCTGATCCACGCCGCCAAGCCCGCGCCGGATCGCGGTTTCCCCCAGGCACAGACCGCACATGACAACTTCTGGGATTTCATCAGCCTGAGCCCGGAAAGCATGCACATGGTAATGTGGATCATGTCCGATCGCACCATTCCGCGCAGCTTCCGTTTCATGGAAGGTTTTGGGGTACATACCTTCCGCCTGATCAATGCGAAGGGCGAGGCGAAATTCGTCAAGTTCCACTGGAAGCCTAAGCAGGGTCTGCAATCAGTAATCTGGAACGAGGCGCTGAAGATCAACGGTATGGACCCAGATTTCCATCGCCGCGATATGTGGGATTCGATCGAGGCGGGCGACTTCCCGCAGTGGGATCTGGGCATTCAGGTGTTCGATGAGGAATTCGCCGAGAGTTTCGAATTCGACGTGCTCGACGCGACCAAGATCATTCCCGAGGAACAGGTTCCGGTTGAAATCATCGGCACGCTCACGCTCGATGCCAATGTCGACAATTTCTTTGCGGAAACCGAGCAGGTCGCCTTCTGCACACAGAACATCGTGCCCGGGATGGACTTCAGTGAGGATCCGCTGCTCCAGGGCCGCAATTTCTCCTATCTCGACACGCAGCTGAAGCGGCTGGGTGGCCCGAACTTCACGCATATCCCCATCAACGCGCCCAAGTGTCCGGTCCACAATTTCCAGCAGGATGGCCACATGGCTATGACCAACCCCAAGGGGCGGGCGAATTACGAACCTAACAGCTGGTCGGGCGATATGGACGACAACCGCGAACCGCGTGGCCCCCGCGCCAGTGCCGAGCATGGCTTCACCAGCTACGAAGCGCCGGTTACCGGGCCCAAGGTTCGGGTGCGCAGCGAGACCTTTGCCGATCACTACAGCCAGGCGCGCCAGTTCTACATCTCGCAGACCGCGATCGAGCAGACCCATATGGGCAATGCGCTGGTGTTCGAGCTTTCCAAGGTCGAGCGGATGGACATTCGCAAGCGGATGGTAAGCCATCTGCGCCACATCGACGATGGCCTTGCCAAGGTGGTTGCCGACGGCATCGGTCTGACCGAAATGCCTGAAAAGATCACCGCCGCGCGCAAGCCGATCGACGATCTGCCCGAAAGCCCGGCGCTGTCCATCCTCAAGAACGGACCGGACAGTTTCAAGGGCCGCAAGCTGGGCATTTATATCGCCGAAGGCGGTGATGCCGCAGTGGTGAAAGCGTTGAAGGACGCGGCCAAGGGCGCGGGTGCAATGGTCGAGATCATCGCCCCGCATGTGGCAGGTGCGAAACTCTCCGACGGCGAGATGATGGAAGCCGACCAGAAGATTGATGGCGGCCCCTCGGTGGTTTACGACGCCGTGGCGCTAGTGATGGGTGAGAAGGCCGCCGAGAATTTCGGCAAGGACAAGCCCAGCATCGACTTCGTCAACGACGCCTTCGCCCACGCCAAGTTCATTGCTTACGTCCCCGAGACGATGGCGCTGCTCGAAGGCGCCGGTGTGGCAAAGCGGATGGACGACGGCTTCGTCGAACTGGCCAAGCCCGATGCCGCCAAGGATTTCATCAGTCGCTGCGCAAAGCTGCGCTTCTGGGATCGCGAAGAGGTAAAGAAGGATTGAGGACAGACCATGACCAATGACAAGCAACTCGGCCTGGCTGGCACCGTTGCCGGCCTCGGCCTTGCGATCGGGGGGCTGGCCTTCGGCGCCTTCCTGTCGCAGCGGCGCAAGGGGGGCGATGACGATGCCCCCTTCTACACCCGCAAAAGCCCCGATAGCGACAATGCGGTGCTAGGGCGCACGGTTACGATCCGCAAGCCGCGCGCCGAACTCTATGCCTTCTGGCGCGATTTCGGCAATCTTCCAAGGTTCATGGAGAATGTCGAGACGATCCGGAAAGAGGGCGACCACCGCATTTGGGTGATCAAGGCTCCCGCCGGACAGACGGTCGAGATCAAGACTGAGGTCTGCGAGGATGTCGAAGGCAAACGCATCGCCTGGCGCTCGGTCGAAGGCTCGGACATCGAGACGCGCGGCAGCGTTGAATTCGCTGACGCACCGGGCGATCGCGGAACCCGCGTTTCGCTGGTGATGTCCTACAATCCGCCCGCCGGAAACCTCGGCCGTACCATTGCAAAGCTGTTCCAGCGCGAGCCGGAGGTGCAGGCGCGCCACGATCTCAAGCGCTTTAAGGGGCTGATGGAGACCGGCGAGATCGCCACCTCCGCCCACCGCAAGGAAAACACCCGCGCTGCCAGGCAGCGGGAGAAGGAAACATGAGAGCCCTCACTTGGCACGGGACGCACGACGTCCGGGTCGACACCGTCGACGATCCCGAAATCATCAATTCGCGTGATGCGATCATCGAGGTTACCTCCACCGCGATCTGCGGCAGCGACCTCCACCTTTACGACGGGGTTATTCCCTCCGTACTTCCCGGCGACGTGCTGGGCCATGAATTCATGGGCCGCGTGGTCGAAACCGGCAGCGACAGCACGCTCAAGAAAGGCCAGCGCGTCGTGGTGCCCTTCACCATCAGCTGCGGCGGCTGCTTCCATTGCCAGATCCAGCAGTTCTCGGCCTGCGAAAATTCCAATCCGGCAGAAAAGCAGGATATGTCGGCCAAGCTCTACGGTCACTCCATGGCGGCGCTGTTCGGATATTCGCACATGACCGGCGGCTACTGGGGCGGTCAGGCGGAATATGTCCGCGTGCCCTATTCCGATGTCGGCCCGATCGTGGTCCCCGACCATCTTGACGATGACAAGGTGCTGTTCCTTTCCGACATCCTACCCACCGGGTGGATGGCGGCGGAAAACGCCGAAATCCAGCCCGACGATACCGTCGCGGTCTGGGGCTGTGGGCCCGTCGGCCTGTTCGCGATCCAGTCCGCGATCGTGATGGGCGCAAGCAAGGTGATCGCCATCGACCATTATCCCAACCGCCTCGCGCTGGCCAAACAGCTTGGTGCTGAGGTGATCGATTTCCGCAAGACGAACGTCCGCGAAGCGCTGATCGAAATGTCGGGCGGGATTGGTGTCGACGCGGTGATCGATGCTGTCGGGATGGAAACCCACGGCTTCGCGGTCGACAACTTGGTTGATGTTGTGAAGCAGAAGGTCGGCATGGGTGCCGATCGCGCCAGTGCGCTGAAGCAGGCGATCCTTGCGGTCCGGCCCGGTGGGCGCGTTTCCATACCCGGCGTCTATGGCGGGATGACCGATAAATTCCCGCTGGGTGCGCTGATGGAGAAAGGTCTCCAGATCCGCAGCGGCCAGACCCATGTTCAGCGCTACACCAATGATCTGCTCGAGAAGATCGAAGACGGCACGCTCGACACCACCTTCCTGATCTCGCATCGCCTCCCGCTCGAGGATGCAGCCCGCGGCTACGAATGTTTCCGCACCGAGCAAGACAGCTGGACCAAGGTGGTGCTCAAGCCGGGTATGGACATGCCTGCGGCGAACTAGTCGCCGGGCGTCCGCTCGAGCAGATCGAGCCGGTAGAACTCCTCGCGCCGCGCTTTGGCCACCTGCCAGGGCGCGGTGTCGAGAAACAGTTTGACCGCTGTGTCACCATCGACCGGTAAATCGTTTTGGCCGATCCAGTTGACCAGCAGACACAGCCCGTTCCCGGTCAAGCTTTCATGGGCAAGCTGCGAGACCTGGCGAATTTCCCCGACGCTGAGAAAATAGAGAACTTCTGACAGGATCACCGCGTCGAACTGCCCCGCTGGCCAATAATCGGGCACTTCGGCGACAACGAACTCGACACTGTCGCACCGAGGTAGCCTCCTGGCCGCCAAATCGATCGCCTTTGTCGAGACATCCAGTGCCACTATCGAACTGGCAAGTTCCGCCAGGCGTTCGGTCAGCGCCCCTCCCGCGCATCCCACTTCCAACATGCGTGCAAAGCGCCGCTTGGCCAGTGCGGCGAGCACAGCCTCCCGCTTGCCGCGTTCATAGTCGCTGGTGTCGATGTCCCAGGGGTCGGGGTTTTCGGCGAACAACTGGTCGAAGCGTGCCTGCCGCTCGCTGGGTGCCTCAGTCACGGTGGAATATCTCCGGATGCGCGGCGAAATGCGCCAGCAGCGGTGCGGGCATCATAAAGGCCTCCGGGTCGTCGATGAGGTCGGTGAATTGCGACCGGTAGGCCGAAAGCGCAAGCCGCTTGCGCTCTGCCAGCGAAGGCGCTTCAAACAGGCGAAGCTCGGTCTCGGGCAGCCGTCGTTCGCCAAAGCGCCCCCAGATCGGCGCGCTCCACAGCGGTGCCCGGTAATGCTGTGCCAGATCGCGCGCGATCGCATGCGCGGTGATGTGATCACAATGCGGATCGAGATAGGAGGTGGTCCAGATCGCCTGCGGATCGATGATGTTTGCAAAGGCGAACAGCGCCTCTTGGCCCGCGTCGGTGAGATCGCCTTGGCGACTTTGCCTGTCGAGCAGTCCAAGCGCATGAACTGCGGCCGGACGCCGCAGGGCGAGGCTCGATAGCGCTTCCTCCAGCTCGGCGCGGCGCATTGCAACCAGCTTGGCGCGATCGCAGCCGGGGTGCGAACCCTCGCCATTGGTCACCAGCACCACCCCGATCGTTCGCCCCGCATCGGCCGCTGCGGCCAGAGCCTGACCGCAACCAAGCGTCTCGTCGTCGGGATGCGGCATCACCAGCAGCAGCCCGCCGGGCGGCGACAGCTCGTCCAGTTGGATCGCGGCCGCGCCTTCCGCAGCGCGAAGCACGCTGCCTTGCGCGATGACAGGAACGCTCACAGATCTTCTGCCCGCAACCCGCGCCCGGCCAGAGCCCGCGCGGCGCGCTGACGCTTGGCATCAGGCTGCGCCTGGCACAGGAACAGCCCCAGATCGCGGCGGATCCGTTCGATCGCGGTGCCTTCCTCGTGCGCTGCCATCCCCAGCCCGCGCTCGACCAGCGCCAGCACAGTGCGGCAATTGTCCTCGGTCACCTGCCGCGCCAGTAGCGAGAGGGTGGCGGTGTCGGGCTTCGCATCGCGCGTCTCTACCGCTCTTGCTGCTCGCCACAGCCACAGCCGCATGGTTTCGAGCGCGATAGCGCCAGTCGCGATACGGTCGAACTGGTGAGGATCCTCGATCCTGCCGCGCTCCTGCAAGGCTTCGCGGAAATGCGCGAACAGCGCCTCGGCACCGCCACAATGTGCAGCGCAATAGCGCCAGATCCCGCCCTCGAAATGCGGCTCGCGGGCATAATCCCCCAGTTCGCCGAGCACGGCATCGTCTGCAAGTTCGCCCCCGGTAAAATCGTAACACCCAGATCGCGTGGCGCGCATCCCCGAGACGTTCCAGCCGGAAGGATCGCAGCGCGAAGGATCGTTGGCCGGGGCGAGTGCGAGCAAGACGCCCTGCTCTCCATTGATCGCCACCACCGCGTGGCGAACGAGGCCGAGGCCCGATGCGAAGCGTTTGGCGCCCCCCAGTACAATGCCTGCGGGTTGGTTCGAGAGTGTCAGCGGGCTTGCTGGATCGTCCGCACCCCATACGCCGAGCAGCTCGCCTGCATGAACACTGTGCGCGAGACGCTGCTGCGTGTCCTCCCGGCCATAAAGCGCCACCAGCTTTACCGCGTTCATATGGCCTTCGAACAACCGCGCGACCGAGAGATTGGCCCGTCCAAGATCACGCAAGGCTTCGAATGCCCCCGCCACCCCTTCCGGCGCGCAACCCCAGCCCTGTCCGCCGTGCTCAAGCGGGAGGCAGGAGGCAAGCCACCCAGCATCGTGGAGCGCCGCGACATCGTGGGAGAGGTCACCACCCATCCGGTCACTGGCCGCCGCGCGGGCGGCAATGGCAGCGAGCATTTCCTTACGAGGATCAGGCCGGGGCGCTATCATGCAGTGGCCCGGTATGGACGCATCCATGCAGACGTGCTTTGGCGTCGGGGTGCCTGCTCTTCGGCAGCGGACTGGAGTTGCCCAGTCCGCGAAGAGAATATTGCTCGATTGATACCGGGTCTTGCCAAACGGTCAGTCACGCTCTGACACCCCCTGCGCGAAGCGCACTCGTTGTGTCATCCAGTGTCTCCTTTCCAGCATTGGACAGGTTGACCATGACCTGAGACATGCGCATCCGGCGATGCTGCAACGCAGGATCGCGCGCTATTGCGTCCTGGAACTGCGCGTATCTCCCCGTGCCGAACTGCAAACCATTCCAGACATCCGCAAGGCGTTGCAGCAGGGCGAGCGGCACCAGCTGCTCATCGCAGTAAGGATCGTTGTGCGTGGCCCGGTCGCGCAATGCATCGCCCATCCCGCCAGCAGCGCGCGCAAAAAGTCGTCCCGATGTATTGGCCGTCACGTCGCTCGCTACCTTGATGGACCAGTCACGGCGCCGGGCCAGACTGGCCAGCGCCTTGTCCTCGGCAACAGGTGGTATCGGCATACCGCCGATACCACGATAGCGCGCAGTCGGCAGCGCTAAGCTGGCACCCATCGCGGCGATCTGGAAACTCGGCGCATCCCCGCCGGTCCAACGCTGCCACAGCTGTTCAAGCTCTGCCGAGTAAGCTGCTTCAACCTCCCCGCAACGCCGAACGGAGTGGGGCAGGCCAGTATATTCTTGCGGGTCGATCGAAACGGTGCCGCACACCAGATCGGTACCATCGCGAATATGCCGAAGGTTCGCCGCCGCCCAATTCGGAGCAACAAGGGTGTCGGCATCGGTTGTGAGTAGCGCGCCATCCGGAACGAGTAGCGCCCCGATATCAAGCGCGATACGGCGTGCGTGCGGTGCATCGGCGACGGCTGGCCGCAGCGAAACCTTGACGAGCAGATAGTTGCATCCCGAAGCCTCGAGCATGCTGGAGGCGACCTGCCAAGAACGGTCTGCGCTGTTGTTGATCAGCAGGACAATTGTCCCAGCCGTGCCGCTGCGCTCAACCGTATCGATGAGTGAGGCCAGAGAGGCGGGCAGGATATGCTCCTCGTTCCGGGCGGGAACGCAGATAGCGAAATCCGCTTCTGCGGGGAGTGACGAGGCAACCGTCCCGACAGAAATCTGGTTCTTGAACGGCAACCCGGCAACCGCTTCATCGATGATCGACGAGGTGCGAATGCGTTGGCTGCCGACCCGCTTGGTCAAGGGGCCGGCACCCATCGTCATGTCAGCCCTTGGCTTGGAGATTGACCGATCGTTCCGCCAGATCGGTCATGTTCTCGTCCGCGCCGTAGATATCGGCCGTAATCGCGTCGAGCTTGGCAACGTGGTCATCCTTGCCGAGTGCTTTGGCAAACGCCTTGGCAGTTCCGAAGCCGCAAATACCGTAATGGCACATGCGCTGATACTGCGCCACGATGACGACGTCGCGCACGTCATCATCGTCGATATCCGCTTCGATGACATGCTTCTTCGCCTCCTTGACGAGGCCTTCCATGCCCTTGCAATGCTCTTTCTCGCTCTCGCCGCAATCCTTCAGCAAATCCTTCAAGGTTGCGGTATGGTCCTTAATACCTTCGGCGGCCTTGCTGAGGCGTTCCTTGAGCTTGGCATCACTAGCCTTGTCAGCCAGTTGGCTGACCATTTTCGACATTTGATCATTTGCAGACCAGTTGTCGGCTAATTCTTCCTTGTAGCAATCTTCGAGGTTTTTCGGGGCAGACACAGTACGTCTCCTTTTTGCTGGCCAATGACAGCTCACGGTAGCTTGTGGTTAGATAATCGCTAAGCGGACTGTTTGGTTTCGAGAAATTTGATCCCAAGGAAATCAACCGTATGATTGAAAATGCCGATATGCTGGGATGGCATGGCGATTGTGGAAAAACTTCATTGAAGAACGTTTCCCGCATAGCATCACTATCTCCGTAGTTGCTGTTGTATTTAATGCATCAAGCGAGGCCTATCGGTCCTATTTTCGAATACTCAAAAAATACCAACTTCAAAGAGCGGATAGCCGGACAAAGCTGAGTTCAGAATGCCTTGAGTTCTTTCTCCTATCGAGTTCTAGACGATTACCAATTGCACCAAAGCGACGACGCCAAATTCTTCTTCGAGGCGATCGCCAATTCGATCTGCAAGCAACTTATTCTCCGCATCACTCAGGCTCCCTTCGACGTGCAAAGTAACGAGAACCGGATTGTCGCCCGCGCTCATGGCCCTGCTGAACTCGGCTTTGGCGAATATGAGATCTAGGTCCTCGCGCTCTTCTATGCGCTCCTGTGCTGCAGCCGTAATCCGCTGGGCAAGTGAGGACTGTTGGAATTGCTGAGGCGTGGAAAATTGCAGGTACAGCAACGCCGTTCCGGCCAAGAGCGACAGCGATAGGGCAACATAGGTGATAACGGATTTGCCGCGGGGGTAGCGCACTCCCTTGGTAGTTACTCCGTAAAGCCTGAACACCACAAAGCCCGCTATGTTTATTCCCACGATCTGTATCGCCAGCGCCCACAGGCTCGAAACAACGATGTCCATTTGACCTATTGCTAATCCCATGCCTACGAGCCCGGCCGGCGGTGCGAGGGCAGCAGCGACGAGCATGCCGGTGGCTGCACTGCTCACAAGACTGCTGCGGTTCGACTGCGCAAGGTTCACTGCGCCCGCCGCCCCCGCTGCCAGCGGCAATAGGACTGAAACTGCCGAGCGCATACTGACTTCGCCCATCATGGTCGTGGCTATTTCCTGCTGAAATATCAGGCTCAATACGAAAGCGGTCGCGATTGTGGTGGCTACCGCAGCAACATAACGGAGGAGCGAACGGCGAAGCAGATAGGCATCGCCCCGGGCGGTAGCCATGGCCGTGGTCATAGCTGGGCCGGCAAACGGCGCGATCAGCATGGCAGCGACGAGGAGAAAGACGCTTTCCGTAAACAGCGCGATCCAGACGACGACACCGCCTAGGGCCGAATATGCTAGGAAGCCCTTCCACGCGCCGATGCTCTGCAGGCCAGAGAGATAGATTTCGAGCGGACTGCGAGGCTGAACATCGGTAACCTGATTTTCAGGTTCATCCGCCGGCGGCTCCAGAGATAATACGCCTTGCGGCGCGAAAGTCGCATAGAGTTCGTCGACATTCTCGACGTCTGCGAAAAACCCTTCGATGCGCGCGTTGGGTATAACGCACAAGAGCATCGCCCGGTCTTGTCCGTCACGCCGGACATCGATCTGCGCGATTATGGTGCCGTCATTGTCATTGGCGGCACGCTCGACCTTGGGCAGCTCCTTAGGCGGGATTGTAATCGTAAGTTGCCGCATGAGTTTATCCTCTTTTTTGCCCCTCCGTTTCCTGTGTGGACGGACCTCAGTCGCCAAGTGGTAAAATCGAGCTTCGCGCTGCTGGTCGGTGCGGTTAGATGCCGGCGGTTTCAGTATTTCTAGCGTTAACCGCTTCCATGCGGAATTTAAGAATACCACTCTCACGGACAAAGCGTTTGTAGTAGGTCCACGCACTAGCGATCTAGCCATGTGGGTAAGCTATGTTTGGGTTTGCAGGGTAGATTTAGCTACTCTTGCCTGTCCCCGGCGTCATATCTATCAGTCATATTTCTCGTAAGAATTAGCATCAATATTATCGGGACGCAGGTCATGACTGCTAGCCAGATAAGTCCGACACCGGACACGATGCCGATAGCTCCCGCTGCAAGGATTGAAGCTGCGGACCCACCGCCTTTGACGAATCCGCCATCCCGGAACATTGCTCCAGCACCAAGAAAGCCAATGCCGGTGATGACGCCCGCAAATACGCGAGTTGGGTCGATGGAAATTTGGTCTTCGAAAGTCCTATGCGCGATTTCAAGCGCGGCCAACGATAGTGAACACGCAGCTAGTGAGACAATGACGAATGGCCTGAAATCGATTGGTTTCTTATGATAAAAACGCTCGATTCCGATCGCAAGAGGAAGGACGAACGCGGTTCCCATCCGCAGTAGTGCTTCAATCCACGTGATATGGAACGGTTCAAAAGTGCCGGGGACCATGCCGCGTCGCTAGCAGTCCGGCAGGATAAAAGACAACTGTCGAATTCAAGTTCGAAGTCCGATGCTAAACCGGTCAATGGAGATTTTGCCGGAGCCCCGCGAGTGGAGCGGTAAAAAACTATTAGTGAAAATTCATCGATAATCAGCACTAGTTGTGTCGGCCGGCGTTCACAGGCCTTTAAGAGCGAAAGATCCTCTCGCAACCCGCGCTGTGTACCGATCAGCATCAGGGTCGCCTTATCTTCGCACCACTCCAGTGGGCGAGATGTACTGGACGGAAAGGAAGAAGCGCAACGGCGATGATTTGCCATTCATTCGACTAGAGTCCCTTAAGGCATGACCAAGCATAACTGCAATCTCAGTTCTGCGGTTTTCGATACACTCGACGCGGCAGATCGCGCTATTCGCGATTTGAGAACAGCTGGGCAGGCTATGACAATATTTCAGTGGTCGCGCGTAAAGACAGCCAGACCACTACCACCGATGGCGCCGGTACCGAATCTGCGAAAGATATTTTTGGCAAAGGTGCACTAGGCGGCGGCATAGGTGCTTTACTGGGGGTAGCAGCCCTGGCCGTCCCTGGTGCCGAACCGTTGGTCTGGGCAGGTGCAATTGCTGCTGCACTGGTGGCGCACCACGAAGGCAACGGCAGCTTCATGCGCCGCAGACCCCACAGCGGATAGTCCGCAAGCGGCCCAGAAGCCTCCTCTTTCAGCGTTCCCTGCTTGGCCAATGACGGCCGAGGAGATGAACAATGGGATACTCTCGATTTGACCCCGCCATACAAGCTCGCGCCGCCTGGAACGCTGGCAAGAACGTCGGCACCAAGCGACCTCTGACACAGAAGCAAATTTGGGCGATCCGCTTTCACCTAGATCGCGAAGGGCGTTTGCGAGACAAAGCTCTCTTCGACCTCGCGATCGACAGCAAGCTGCGTGGCTGTGATCTCGTCAAAATCAAGATCGGCGATGTCGTCGCTGGGGCGGACATTCGCAGTCGCGCCATTGTCATACAACAAAAGACCAACCGTCCCGTCCAGTTCGAACTGACAGCGGATGTTCGTGGAACTCTGATTGCCTGGCTGGAGCGACGTGGCGGTTCGGCTCATGATTATCTTTTCCCTAGCCGCGTTGATCACCAAGGTCATATGAGCACGCGCCAGTACGCCCGCCTGGTCGACGAGTGGGTGACAGCCATCGGCTTGCGCAAGGCTGAGTACGGCACGCACTCGCTGCGGCGGACTAAGGCTGCGATGATCTACCGGGCCACTGGCAACATCCGGGCAATTCAGATCTTGCTCGGCCACACCAAGATCGAGAACACGGTTCGATATCTGGGCGTCGATGTAGAAGACGCCCTGCTGCTGGCAGAGCGGACTGAGATTTGATCAGAGGCGGTCGACCGACCTATTCGGTCGGCCGCTTTGAGGCGGCGTTAGAATGGCGTGATCGACCGAATTAGGGTGGTAAGCGGACAGACAGGTTTGAATTATTGGACGGGCAGGGCTGACGTTAAAAATACGGCGCTGCGCTCAAGCGCTCAGAAACCCACCAGATATTTCCGGACGTATCGCGGACGCCCCCCTGCCTGTCGCCATAGGGCATATTTTCAACATCCATTATTTTTTCGGCGCCCGCGTCGAGTGCTCTTTCCATCGCCGTGTCGGCGTCTTCAACGTAGAAATAGAAAGCACCCGAACTTGCGGGAAACTGTTCCGACGCCTCGCTTACCATGATCGTCGCGGTGTCGAACCTCAATTGGCAGTTGGCGATGCGCCCGTTGGGAGCCTTGCTTCTGCCGATCTCGATCGCGTTGAACGCAGCTTCCAGAAACTCGATATACTTTTCGGCGCCATCGACGAAGATATACGGCGTTACGACCGCGAAGCCTTTCGGAACATGCATATCACCTCTCCTTGGTGAGAGATGGTGCTCCTGTCGGTTTTGACGATCAAGGCAATATATGATCATCGTCCGCAATGGGGTCGTTTGCTGAACGGCCGCTTCCCGCGGTTTCAATCCCAAAACCGGACAGGCGGCTTACGGCCCAATTTCCGCCGGTCGGCAATGCGCCCTCAACTTGGTCTTTCCAGCGGTTGCTCGGACTGTCCAAAAGCGGTCATTCGTTCATGATGTTGAAGACAACAAAGCGCGCTTTAGTTCCGGCCACGCAAGCAATTAGATTGAGTTGTGGTAGCTGCTGTTGGGGTTCCCGCACGATATTCCGAAGCTGCGGTCACTTATGAACTGAAATGGTTCGCAAGGAACATGGTTTTCATCTGGCTCGATGTAACGACCGTTTGCGAAATGCATGCAAACAACGTTACGAGCTGCCCGGTCCAACGTCCTTCATCAACTGCGCATTGTCCAAAGATGTATCGTCTCGAGGGATGATCGAAAACTTTCCGTCATTTTCAAGGATTACCCAGTTGGCATCGTCGAGGCTCAGGTGCCCCTTCTGCCTCAAAGCGTTGTAGATTTCGGCTTCGGAGATGCGTTCGGCGCGCATCGCGTCCTTCTGTAGTTCGCCTTTGTGCAACAGCATGCGCGGTTCTGCCTTGATAAGCTTGGAGAAAACATCGCTGCGCAGCACCAGCCAGGACGTCGCCCACTGAAGCGCGAACATGATTGCAATACCCAAGGCAGCGTCGGCTATACTGACATCTTTAAGCAAGATACCCGAGGCCGCGAGACTCCCCACCGCGACGGTCACCATCCAGTCGAAATTGTTCATCTGACTGGTCGTGCGCTTGCCCGTAACGCGGGTCATCGCAACGATCAGGATATAGAACACGACCGCGCCGATAGCTACGCTGGTAAGCCGATCGAAGCTGTTGAACCAGGTATCAATATCGCTGCTCGGTGAAGTCATTTATACGCTCGCAAGGGTTCGGCGGTTGGTCCTCGAATGAATGGCTAAGCAGAGTGCAATCGGCGACACAAGCAGAATGACGGCGTTACGCTACCGTTCTCGCATGGTTCTCGAAATCCGGGCCAGACCCCGAAATCCTGTCCGGTGCAATGGTATGCGGTGTTGCCAAACACAACATTAGGCGTTCGGCAGTTCAGGTTTTTTCTTCCCCGAGCGTATCGGCTTTGATGGCATCGCGATTGCCCATCCGCTCGTTCGGTCCGACCGTCGTATCGAGGCGGGTCTGGTGCTCGATTTCGGAATCGAGTTCTGCACCAAGCAGCACGATGTATGACGACACCCATAACCACATCAGCAATACGATAACGCCGCCGAGCGCCCCGTAGGTTTCGTTATAGCTACCGAAATTCCGCACGTAGAAGGCAAAGGCGATCGATGCGAGTAACCAAACCGTCACCGCCGCGACCGAACCCGGCGTGACCCAGCGCCATTCGGGCGCATCGCGCGAGGGACCATATCGGTAGAGCACGGACAACCCGCCAAAAGCGATAAGAGCCAACAACACCCACCGGCCATAGAATACAACGGTTTGAATGAAGGACGGCAGTCCAAGTCCGTCGGCAAGCAGGGGCAGGACGATCATCAGGCCAATCGCGATAACGAGGACGAGCACCATGAGAACCGTCAGCACAAGGGCTGTCGCATTGATCCGAAGAAAGCCACGCGTTTCGTCTTCGTCATAGGCGACGTTCATGCCGACCATCAGCGTTTTGACGCCTTTCGACGCGCCGTAGATCGCGAAGAGAATGCTGCCGAGCGCAGCCCAGCCCAACGTGGTGTTCGCGCCGGCGGCAACCTTGCGGGCTTGGTTCTCCAGTATTTCGGCTGCGTTTTGCGGTAGCCCGGCGGCGAAACTTTCGATCTGCTGTTCGACCACCATCGGATCAACGACTAATCCCGCGATCAGGATGATCGCGGCGATCGCGGGAAAGAGCGCGAGCAGGCCGAAGAAGGCGACGCCTGCGGACACGACCGAAACATGGTCGGCATCGAGCTCGTCCTTCGTTCTCAGAAGGATGTCCTTCCAGCCTTTCGCAGGAATGTGCGAAGGTTTCTTTGCCGTGCGCCCACGTGGTTCGTCAGTCGAAGTCATAGATTGCCAGTCGAATTATCCTAAGGTGATCTAACGCGTCAGACCGGCGAACACCGTTTGATGCCGCCGGCATGATTTCAGACAATTGCCCGATGCATCCGGGTTCAATACCCGTGCGCCAGTCCCGACAGAGATGAAACCTCGATCGGACTGGCGCAACTGGCGAGCAGGCAATGCGTTAAGCCGGCCCTTTTTCTTCCATCTTGCGGTCGGCCTTGGCAACCGCTTCGTCCTTCTTCGCGCGTGCTTCGCGGCCAACCTCGCGGGCTTTCGCCTTGGCTTGGTCCAGTGTCTTGGCACCTTGGGGGCCCAGCTTTTCGCGCTCCGTTTGCGACGACGGTATCACCGATCCGGCAATGGCGCCGACGATGGCCGCTGCCAGCCCGCCGACGAGCGGATTGCTGTTATAGGCATCGCGTCCCTTGTCCATCGTGCGCCGACCACGTTTAGCCAGGTCACTTTGCGTTTGGCGCGCGCTATCGGCAAAGCTGTCGCGTTTTTGGCGCATGCGGTTGGTCGCGTCGTCGAGCCGCTTGCGATAGGACTTGTCGTCCTCGTCGTGATCGCGTTCGATCATCAGATAGGTTCCGCGATGTTCGTCGCGACGGCGGCGATAGATCGTGTCGTCTTCGTCGGGCTGCCGCTCGATACGCGACATATGTTCGACATAGCCGCGATGATCGGGATCGTAATCGTACGCGTTGCTCGAAACGCCGTCGCTTCCGGAATTGAATGTGAACGCCGATGGCTTGGCATCGTAATCGCTGACCAACCAAATGCCACCGGCAGAGATCAGCGCCATGGCGAGCGGATTGCGGCGGGCACCGTCGAGAATGTAGCGCGCGTCGATGCCGTTCTCGTCCGCCTTGTCTAGCAAAGCGTCAAACAGTTTGCGCGGCGACATCTGGTCGCCGATCCGATCGACAGTTTCGCTCATGTTTTCCTGTGTGCGGCGGATGTCGGCTTCGATGGCGTCGGGGTCGCGAGTTTGGTTCTGGGTCATCGTTTTGCTCCGGAATGGGTAAGGTCGCCGGTGGCCGCATCAGGCGTGCGTTCGACCGTATCGATCGTGCGCTCCGGCTTGAGATTGTTTGCCTTCATCTTGCTTCGGGCGACGCGGTAGAGGATGGCGGCCAGAATGAGGGTTGCAAGGCCGACCAGCAGGGTTGCCAGATCGCGGTCGTCGATGGCGTCGCCGATCAGATAGGCAATGCCCATCAGTGTGACACTGAGACCGGCTATGCCGAACACCGCTGCGCCCAGAAGGCTCGCAACCGATTTCTGTATGTCTGCCACGGATTCGCGCATTTCCGCCTGGACGAGATTGACCTGCTGCTGCGCCAGATGTGCACTCTGACTGGTAAGACGGCCGAGCAGGTCGACGACGTTATCGTCGGTTCTGCTGGTCTTCGTCGCGCGGTCGGTTCTGTTGTCGATCTGGCTCATCGGGTTTCTCCCGTTGAACGGGAAGACGCAACGCTGGTGCGCGCCTGTGCCACAGTCTTTTCGCGATCACCCAAACCCGTCCTCGCGGTAGGAGTGGTCGAGGCGGCGGTAGTGGCCGGGATCGTTTCGGCCATGCCGGTCGAAGCACCATAGGTTCCGCGTGTATGGTAAGCGTTGCCGCGGTCGCTATCGATCTGGCCGACATCGTAGTCATCGTGATATTCGGCGCCAGCACGAAGGAAGCGGGCGGCAGCGAACCCGGCGGCAGCCGATGCGGCGAGGAAGGCCGACGGATTGTCGCGGGCGAACCGGCGCGTTTCGTTAGCCAGTTCACGCGGAGACTTGTTCTCCAATCGCGATGCTAGCCCGTCCACTTCGCGTGCCACGCTGCTGAATGCAGAAGCAAGCCAATCGGGTGCCCGGTCGTCGCCCTGCAGTTCGTCGGCGGCGGTTTGCATGGCCGAAGAAGCGGAATGTGCCGCGCGTCCGACCCGATCCTTTTCTTCGGCGGCCTTCGCTTCGCCCTCTCTGGTCGCCGTTTCCTTGAGGTCGCGGGCGTCGCCCTTGAGATCATCGGCTACGTCGCCGTGCTGAGAGCTACTTGTTCGGTTTCGTGGGGTGTCCACCATGGTTAATCTCCTAAAAAGATAACACTAGAGCGGTATCGCGCTGAGATTGTTCCACAACTTGCCCAAGGTCAATCGAATTGCCGCGTCCAAAGTCCGCGCATCTTGCCTTCGGGAAATTTGTACCAAAGAAAGGCCCCATGTTCAGAGATCGACACGAGCCATAGATAGTCTGATGGAAGGACTGCTTGCGAAAGGGGGCCAGCAGCACCATAGGGACCGCCTTTGGTCGCGCGTGGAATGTCGGCTTTCGACGCTGCAGCCACCAGATCCGGACAATCCGTTTCCGGCCCAGTCCCAGCCCTCGAAAAAGGTCTATTGGGAGCTAATGCGGGCCGGGATGCGAGCCTCGGCACCAAGCGCTTCAGAATTTTTGTTATGTGTCAATTGGTTGGGCAAACATAACGATAGCTTTTTAGGGACTCAAGATTGCTTCTCTGCCTCCGGGAGACCAGCCAAACCTACGTCCGCTGAGCGCCCTAATTTCAGCCTTTCGAGCCGGTGTTATAATCGACTATTACCACGATCCATATCCGTGCGACGTTCAACACGCTGCAGCGTCCTGAGCGTAATGCCCACGCGTTGAACGAGGGAACAAAAATGTAGCTAGCCCGTCTCTTGAGCTCAGCGCATCAACAGACCTTCGAACCCTAATTGCGATCCATGCCGACCACCATTCTGATTGTTGAAGATGAAGTCCTTATAGCTGTCGAAATGGAGGCGGTGATTCACGATCTCGGTCATGAATCCGCAGGGATTGCCGATGACATGCAATCAGCATTGGCGAAGGCTTCGGACGCCATCGATGTGGCTCTCGTCGACGTCAACTTGGCTGACGGAGCCACGGGCCCCAGAGTGGGCGAAAGACTTGCCTCGGATTTCGGGATCGAGGTCATCTTCGTGACGGCCAATCCCGCGCAGCTCGGCGAAGGGGTAAGCGGAACGCTGGGTGCGCTTGAAAAACCGGTCGATCTCGGCATTCTCAAGCAGGTTCTCGACTATGTCATTGCGATCCGGAAGGGCGAAAATATCGATCCGCCTGCCCGCTTGAAGCTGTTTTTCAACTAGGCTCCTGTAACCTGCTCTTTCGGACATCCATGACGAGCTCAACGCCATCGTCATGCCAGATTCTTTTGTAATCGCCTCCTAGCTGCTGCTTCGCGGCCAACTCGATGAGGCGACTTCCGAAACCAGTTTGAGGCTCACGCGCCTTGTCGATGTGCGCTCCGTGTTCCCTCCAGCGGAAGCGGACCATCTCGTCCTCGGTTGACAGATCCAGCGAAATCCTCCCGTTGGGATTGGACAGAGCTCCGTACTTCATAGCGTTGGTGGCCAGCTCGTGGAACACCAATGCGACCGGCGTGGCAGCGCGGCTTTCGACCGCCATATCGGAGCCGGAAATCGCAATCCTTCCTTCGGAAAAGGCAGGATAGGTCTCGAAGATCGTCGCAAGCAGCGTGGCGAGGGTCACTTCTTTGCCCTCGGGCTGGGACTTTTCACTGTGCGGCCGGACGAATTCGTGCGCGCGCCCCAGCGCGGAAATCCGGCCTAGCAAGTCGCGCGACGCTTCGCCGAACGCTTCATTTGCGCGCGCAGTCAGGCTGATCAAACCGGAAACAATCGCGAAGATGTTCTTGATGCGATGGCTGAGCTCCTGGCTCAGGATTTCGTTTTGGAGGGCGGTGCGCTTCTGCTCGTCGATATCCGTGCAAGTGCCGATCCAGCGCTGGATATCACCCTGCTCGTTGAGGATCGGCAGCGCACGACCGATCATCCAGCGATAATCACCGCTGTGATGCCTCAGGCGATATTCAACCTCGTACGGTTCGCCGGTAGCGAGGCTGTGATTCCATTTCTTCCATGAGTCGGCCTGGTCATCCTCATGGAACATCCCGGCCCATCCTTCGCCGTCGGTTGATCCGACAGGAACACCCGTGAATTCATACCAGCGCGCATTGTAATAATCGTGGGAGCCGTCGGGAAGAGTCGACCATACCATCTGCGGCATGGTGTCGGCGAGCGCATGGAAAGCGGCTCCGGCGGATTGCAGCGCATGCTCTTTAGCCAGGGGCAAGACATCCGGCGCCGAAGAGGATTCGCGGCTGCCAAGCTGGAAATTCGTGATGACTTTTGCATTCATAGCCAGCTTGTGACCTTCCCGGGATGAACAGAATCGGACCGATTGGATACCTGTCGTATCTTGTTCATTTTCAAACGTCGACGCTGCTCGCTCACGCAAGGCGGTGAGACACGCGGCCGAGACGAATCGAGAGCCTCAAATCCCCCGCGGCATCGAAACCGGTTGCTACCAATAGGGTCACTCAACGAGCCATCTCTGCACAGCCATCCGATCGCGTTTTTATCCCGCAAATTTCCGATTTCGCGAATTGCGGGATAAATCCGTTCAGAGCCTCTATTCGCCCAACGTAACCTCGTCGCGGACCTCCGGGCCAATAGGACGCTCGACTGCCTTTTCGGCTTCTCGCTGCGGCGGACGAAGGCTGCGATGATCTACCGGGCCACAGGCAACATTCGAGCTATTCAGATCCTGCTCGGTCATTCCAAGATCGAGAACACGGTCCGGTACCTCGGCGTCGACGTCGAAGATGCCTTGTTGCTGGCAGAGCGGACCGAGATCTGACTTTCACGCGGCCGGCCGGTCATCTCGGCCGGCTGCTTCAGGGAAAGTGCTGAGGTGCGCTGATCGACTGACTTTGGGGTGGGAAGCGGACTGGCAGGTTTTTCGGCCTGCCCCCGTTGTTGAACAGAATAACGCTCGTTCCTCATTTCAACACCATTCGTCAGGGCGCCGTGCGAATGGTCGTCAGATTAAGCCCAATGGCGCCGATAAGGATTAGCGCCATAAAGCCCGCCTGCGCCCAGGATAGGTTCTGACGGAACACGATCCAGCCAATCGCCGCTATGGCAACAATCCCCACCCCCGACCAGACGGCATAGGCGACCCCCATCGGAATGCGCGTCATCGCGAAAGCGAGCAGCCAGAAGCATACGCCGTAGCCTGCCATGGCTGCGATACCATAGCCCCATCGGGTCATCCCCTGAGAGGCGTTGAGCAGGCTGGTCGAGGCCACCTCAAGCGCGATCGCGCCAAGCAACAGCACCCACGCATTGATCGTCATCACCGCTTCTCCTGTCCAGCGGGCCGCGCGAACCATGCCGGCATTGGGCCGATATCCTCGCCCCGATTCAGCGCCGCGGGTGTCGCCGTCATATTGAAGTCCCACACCGGCTTGCTGAAACCGGGATCGACCTTGCCTTCCCAGCGCGCCATGTCGTCATACATCCGGGTCGTCCCCTTCCACATCGCGGGCGTGGCGTTGCGGCTGAAAGGTTCGAGCAACGCGAACCATTCTCGCACGAAGGCGAGAGCTGCATCGCTGTCCGGTTCGAGCGGCAGCGCCGCTTCGATCCGGGCGCTGAGCGCGTGCCACTGCGCCTGATAGGCCTCTTGGCTAAACTCGGGCGCATCGGCCATGTGTTCTTGCCATTCAGCCTGTTCCTCGGGGGTGTAATACTGGTCCACCACATCCTGCCAGGCTTGGGTCTGGTCGGTCATGAGTTTTTCTCCGTCACGAATGAGCGAGCAAAACGTCGCGGCATCGAGCGGCTCGCCTCGGTCGATGCGGGACAATGCGGTATCGATGAGGCCTATAGCGTCAGCGATCTCCTCGGCCTGTTCGGCCAGGCGCCTACGCTGCGCGCTAAGCAAGGCGAGAAGGTTGATCGGTATGTGATCAAACAATCGCTTTATGTCGGCGAGGCTGAGCCCGGCTTTTTTAAGTGCGACGATCCTCTGAATTCGTTCGAGCTCTTCAGGTCCGAACCAGCGCCGCCCCGAACCAGTGCGTAGCGGCGTGATGAGCCCACGGCCCTCATAAAAGCGCAACGCGCGCGAAGTGAGGCCGGTGCGGCGGACAACTTCGTCTATGGGAAGCGAATCGCTCATGTTCTATTTGTAGCAGTTGACACAAGGTCAACTTCAACGACTGATTTGAGGGGCGGTTACAGTGGCTGCAAATGACCGCTTCGGGGTCGTTTGCTGACAGGCGGCTTTTTTGTCAGTTTGGCTGAAAGCAGGCGGTCGGCTTGCAGGCGTCGAGTTGAAGGTGACGAACGTCTGAAATTAGGGTGGTAAGCCGACTGTCTGGATTGCATCAGTTCGGATAGAATTCGGCCGCGGAGGCCGCCGCAAACGATTGTGGGGGCGTGGCCGTGTTTGGTAGGTGCTTTTCCGCCCAGCGCGACATCTGTTGCAGCACACCGAGCAAGTCGGCTCCTTTTTCGGTAAGTCGATATTCGTATCTCGGCGGGTGCTCATTATAGGCGCACCGTTCTATCAAGCCGTTGTCCGCCAACAGCGAAAGACGATTGGCGAGAATGTTGGTCGAAATCCTTTCCGGCATATCGAGAAATTCTCCATACCTTCGTTCGCCGATGAATAGCGCACGCAAGACCAGCAGGCTCCAACGGTCTCCAATCATATCGAGCGTGCATGCAATGGGGCAGTCCGAGCGCATATTCATATCGCGCTTATAGTCACTTTTGATTTGCAAGTCACCACGATATGGGTCACTTGTGTGTTGCAAGTCAAGGCGCGCTCGGATCCCGGAGATCGCTGCGCCGGAGAATGGCGGAGGGCGATTGCGATGGTTTTACCGATTTCGCTGGCTGCCGCGGGCGCAGCAGCGCTTATCAACTTTTGGCTCGCGATGCGCATCGCGCGGCTACGCGGTAAACATGATGTAATGATCGGCGATGGCGGCAAGCCGGAGATGATCGCGGCCATGCGCGCGCAGGCCAACTTCATCGAATATACGCCCTTCGTGCTTATTTTGACGGCACTCGTTGAGATTGCCAAAGGCTCCTCATTGGCGCTGGCACTTATCATCGGAGCTTACCTGATTGGCCGGATCGCACATGGCATCGGAATGACGGGTGATGTCCGCGGGAGAATGGTCGGGACAGCGACAACTATGCTGACGCTGCTCGGCTTGGCATTGTATACGATTTTCCTGTCCTATTCGGAATGGTGAGACGTGGCACGGCAATCTCCCACGAATGGAAATGCGCTCCCACTTTCCCAATCGCTCCTGTGCGGTCATATCCGCGCCGCTCTGAGGGACCGAGGTGCGGTTCGCGAAGTTCATATGTTCGGCGGTTTGTCGTTCCTGTTTGATGAGAAAATGATTGTTGCGGCGCAAAAGAATGGCGATCTGCTTGTTCGCATCGACCCTACGAAGAGCAAGGATTTGCTTTGTCAGCCCCATACCCGGCAAGCCGAAATGGGAAAAGGGCGTCTGATGGGGCCAAGCTGGCTGGTTGCCGAAGGACCGCTCAATGCAGCCCAAGTGAATTTTTGGATAGACGCTGCAATGGAAAGTCGCGCCGGCTGACGTTGCGGGATAAACGTAAGTCGCGATCGGTCTCGAATGAATGTCAAGTTTCGGGGTTTTCAAATGTCGCCAGCTATGTCCACAATGGGGTCGGGAGCCGAAGGTCCGCTTCGCCCCGGTCGATCACCAGAAGCGGACGTTCCGCAAACGGCCCAGTTTCAGTCGCTTCCGTTTACATATGCCAGTTTAGGGTTTCAGCATCGCTCCGCGATGGCGTCCAGCATTTGGTCTGAGCCCTTAGATTTCCTTCAGCGATGAGTAGAGTCCGGCCCTGACGAGGAGACGGACGAATGAAGCGGAGCAGGTTCAGCGAGGAGCAGATCATCGCTGTTTTGAAGGAGCACGAAGCGGGGATTGCGACGGCGGATGTGTGCCGCCGCCATGGGATCAGTTCGGCAACCTTCTATAAGTGGAAGTCCAGATATGGCGGGCTGGAGGTGTCCGAGGCCCGGCGGCTGCGCCAGCTGGAGCAGGAGAACGAGCGGCTGAAGAAGCTTCTGGCGGACTCGATGCTCGACAACGCCATGCTCAAGGAGATCAGCGCAAGAAAATTCTAGCGCCCCGTGCCATGCGGCAGGCGGTGGCTCATCTCCAGGAGGTCTTCGAGGTGGGCCAGCGTCGTGCCTGCGCGGTGCTGGGCGCGGACCGGACCATGGTGCGTTACGTCAGTCGTCGGCCTGACGATGCCAAGGCGCGCGAGCGCATCAGGAAGCTGGCCAGCCAGCGTCGCCGGTTCGGCTACCGGCGGCTGCACTGGCTGCTATGCCGGGAAGGCTGCGCAATGAACCACAAGAAGTTCCGACGGCTCTATCGAGAGGAGCGGCTGCAGGTGCGCCGTCGTGGTGGTCGCAAGCGGGCTTTGGGCACGAGGGCACCGATGACGGTCCCACAGGGGCCCAACCAGCGCTGGAGCCTCGACTTCCTATCCGATGCCTTCGCCTGTGGCCGGCGGTTCCGGATCTTCGCCGTGGTCGATGATTACAGCCGGGAATGCGTGCGCCTGATCGCCGACACGTCGATCTCGGGCGCGCGGGTCGGGCGTGAGCTTGATGCTGCAGTCTTCGAGCGGATGGCGCGGCCCCATACTATCGTCAGCGACAACGGCACCGAACTGACCAGCATGGCGATCCTGCGGTGGTCGAAGGAGCGCAATGTCGAGTGGCACTACATCGCACCAGGCAAGCCCTACCAGAACGGGTTCATCGAGAGCTTCAACGCGCGGCTCAGGGACGAGTTCTTGAACGAGACCATCTTCACCAGCCTCGCCCAGCTCAAGAACGCCAGAACCCTCAGGAGCGCCGTAAGGCTCGGGACAGAGCGCGTCCTTCAACTCTTCCCGCTCATCTGGAGCGCAGCGACGCGCGAGCGATCGTCACCCGGCAGGGGCGAGACCGCGCACGGCGGCTCGATCACAGCGAAGCGGAGACAGAGCGCGGTCCCGGCAGGGGCGGGCCAAGTCATAATCAGTCCGGCCAGACATCCAAACCGGCCACTTGGCTCGTCCTGCATTGCGAAGGAATTGCACCAATAATCGGAGCCGCGTCCAAGGAGGAAAATCCCCCTCCAAAAACAACTTTCTGGCCATCGAACATCTGTTGTCCTTGACCACCTACGATGGTCCAGCGACCATTTTCCCATGAGACTTGAGAGCCATCCGGAACTGCGAGAAGGTCTCTACGTCCGGCGGAGTTCTTTATCACGAAGCAGCTATCATAGACCTCCACCGTTCCTTCGATCCGAGCTTGTCGGTCAACCTGTACCACGCCCTCACGCGGCTCGGGCACAGAATAGATCGCGAGGAAAGGGGGTTCGTCATCTGGCACTGTCGCGCATGACATTAAAAGCGCACCAAAACCGATTGCTGCAAAGCTGCCAATGATTGTCTGAGCCATCGCGCCGATACCTTATGGAGCTGTCTTGATCGAGACCCCCGGCATTGCCAGCGGAAGATCCCCGATGTCCACGAAATAGCCGGTGCTCCCGGTCGAAGCCGTATGCATTCCATAGGCTGTGAGATTTCCGTATACGGGGGCGCCGCTATCGCCGCTCAACGTGGATACCGCATAGCCAAAGGCAGGGTATTCGACGCCGAAATTGTCCCGAACTTTCACACGCTTTGTCGTCGTCTTGCCGCAAAGCTGTACCTTCGTTTCAGACCCGTAAGTGCATACCGTCGTTCCGATCGGCAGGTTATCAGCATCATAAATCTGTGTGATGCTCATGGTCGTCGACGAGCCACGATAAATGACATTCTCGAAAGTGTGCGTCCCGCTCGAAGGAACCATAAATTGCCATTCCTTAGCGAAGGCATCGTTCGAAGCGTAGGCTTCCACTGAATTGCGAAATGCAACACCGGATTGGTTGGTCGATGTGTTGTCGCAATGGCCAGCGGTGATGATGCCTTCGATTGTACCCTTCTTCGCGGTGTAGCCAGCGGTGCAGTCCCCTTGAAGGCTGCCGCCGCGCACTGTGGCCCGCGCTGTGATCGGCTCTTCCAATTGAACGATCCGCAAGTAATCGTACTGACCAAGCTCCGTGCTCAGCAATTCGCGCGCGCCTGCTTCGTTCTCGGTCTTGATCTCCACCACGCCGTCAAACACATTGACCTCAATCGCGTAAGAGCCTTCGAGCGAGGCCACGCGAGGCTCCATTCTCTTGGCGAGTTGCCGCAACTGATTGATCGGCCGATCGGCCTTGCGAACGACGTAAAGCGGGTCGTCGGTAATTTGCCGTAGCAAACCTTGGCCCCCGCCGGTCATCAGCACGACGACTTGGAATTAAGGGGCATCTTCGATGAACAAGCCCCCGAACTGATTCGGAAACTTCGCTTCCAGGTCTTTCTCTACCTTCGCGATGTTTTCGATCGCCGCCAGTCTCCTCGCTGCTTCTTGAACGCTAACATTGTATGTTTCCGCGTAGGCTTGCGCGACAGGATTTTCCCCATCCTGGGCCATGAGCGGCGTTGACATTAAAACGAGTGAAGCGGCAGTGATTGTCTTGAGCATTTCGGATACTCCTTCAAACCGGAAAATCCCTTGTTGATGGTTTGTTCCAGCAACATCGCTTCGCGATGCTAAAATCGCTTGAAAATACACGCCAATTGCCGGTTGAAACTTTCGCAGCTCTGGCGGCGCATGACCGGCCTTAAGCGTGCGATCGCGCAGATCCTCGTGCTTACTCTCGTGCTGCAAGCTTATGTACTGGCCTCGCCCTATTACATGCAAGTCGCCATCGATAACGCCCTGCCAGCCTTGGATCTAGATCTGCTGGCCGTCCTGGCAATCGGTTTCGGGTTGTTCACACTAATCAATGCGGGAGCGGCGTTGCTGCGCTCATTCGTACTACTGGTGGCCGGGACCACGCTCGGCTTTACCCTTGCTTCCAACGTCGCGCGCCGCCTTTTCCGTCTCCCTGTCGATTGGTTTGAGAAACGCCATACCGGCGACATTCTTTCGCGTTTTCAATCCATCGGTCCCATACAGGAAATGCTGACCCAAGGTGCGGTGGGCGCAATCGTCGATGGACTGATGGCCGTCCTGACGCTGGTTCTGATGTTTTGGTATAGCCCGCTGCTCGCGGCCATCGCCATTGTGGCCTTCGCTCTCTACGGCATCGTCCGCGCCTTATCGTTCTCTTTCGAGCGCGAAGCGCAGGAAGCCTCGATCATCATGGGAGGCAAAGAGCAATCCACGCTCATCGAGACGCTGCGCGGCATGACGACGTTGCGGCTGTTCGGTCGCGAAACGCTGCGCCATGCATTATGGCAAACCAAACTCACTGATGCTGTCAATTCTGATGTCCGCCTTGCGCGTATCGGGATTTGGCAGGGAACCGCGAACGGCCTGATTTTCGGCTTGGAGAATATTCTCGCGATCTACCTCGCAATCAGCTTCGTAATCGAAGGAAGCGGGTTCAGCGTGGGTATGGTATTCGCCTATATGGCCTACAAAGGCCAATTCATCGGGAAATCGGCAGCCCTTGTCGACACCGCAATAGCGTTCAAGATGCTCGGCCTGCATCTCGAACGGCTGTCAGATATCGCTCTTTCTGATGAAGACCGAAGTTATGGCGACAGTCTGGATCGGGAAACCGAACTCAAGGGCCGTATCGAACTGCGCAATGTGTTCTATCGCTACGCCCCAAGCGACCCCTTCGTGCTGGAAGGCGTGAATCTGACTGTCGAGCAAGGCGAATTCGTCGCCATCACGGGTCCATCGGGAGGTGGCAAATCCACGCTCGTGAAGTTGCTCCTCGGTCTTGTCGAGCCTGAGAGCGGCGAGGTATTGGTCGATGGCCTCCCACTCAATCGGTTCGGCTATAAGAGCTTCCACAGCCAGATCGCAGCGGTACTACAAGAAGACAGCCTGCTCGCAGGGACACTTGCCGACAATATCGCCCTGTTCGATGAAAGCGTCGATATGGAGCGTGTGATCGGGGCCGCGATTGCCGCGTCGATCCACAGCGATATCGAGCAAATGTCGATGCAGTATGAAACGCTCGTCGGTGATATGGGATCGACCCTGTCAGGCGGACAAAAGCAGCGTGTGCTACTTGCCCGAGCGCTCTATCGCCAGCCAAAAATACTTGTGATGGATGAAGGCACGGCGCATCTCGATACCAAGCACGAGCGCGCGGTTAATGAAGGCATATCGGCGATGGGAATTACCCGCATCATCATCGCCCACCGCAAGGAAACCATCGAAGCGGCGGAGCGCATACTGGTGATGGCGAGTGGACAGTTACACGAGGTCCAGTTGGAGCCGTCAGAAACCTAGAACCATGGCCGCTACGGGTCTTGGCACAGCCTTAGGCCATCGCTCACAAGCCCGCATTCTGCCGCTCCAGCGCTGTCAACCGCCCGACCGACCGCAGTGCGATCGCGTCGGTCGGCTGCTCGCGGCAGTCGGTATGGACGTCGCATGGAAACGCGCGCAGCTTGTCACCACACCAATGGCCTCGAGTCCATTACTTTCTCGCGATGAAGTTTAAGATGTGTAGTCGATCGGACGGCGGCTGCGCTCTGATTTGATTTCCATGCGCCATGCCCGTCTATTCGGGAACGACCCGTATCTGCCGTGCCTGCCCAGCCCTGAGATATTGCGCGGCTACGCGCTGGAGTGTCTGGGGAGTAAGAGCGTTCAGCGCGTCCAAGCGCTGCCTCCGCCGATCAAGCTCTTCTGGGTCACTTTGCGCCATGGCAACCAAACCGGTCCAGGCACTGTTAATGTTCTCCGCCCGTTCGAACCCTTCGCGGATCGGGCTGCGCGCCCGTTCCAGAAGGTCGGCCGACACCGGCTCGCTCGTAAGGCCTCCGGCGATCTCCTCGATGATCTCGGCCGTCCTGTCCATGTCCTGAGCCGGCGTGGTGACCAACGCCGTGATATGGCCGAACCCGTCATAGGTCGTGGTCGAGAAGCTGAACGCCTGAGGCGAGTAGGCAGCGCCCAGTTCCTCGCGCAGAATCTCGGTCATGCGCAGATTGAAGACACTGGCAAGAACGTCGCGCGCCAGATCGTCAGGCAGATCCTGCCCGTCATCGCTAGGCCAGCTGAGCGAAAGAACCCCTTGGTCCTCCTGCCCGGCATGTGTGAGGACGATCGGACCGGCCTCGCCTGTGAAAGCCACAGCACGGGGCGGTTCGCCGACCTCGACCCGTGAGGGCCGCGCCGGCAGGGTCCCAAGGGTCGCCGCTACCGCCCCGATGGCCGCGTCCTCGTCGAAATCGCCGACGAGCCCGAGCGCCACACTTCCTTGTGCCAGTTGCGGTTCGATCGCTTGCCGCAGATCGTCGAGCGACAGGTTGCCGAGCGAGACCGGATCGGCAACGCCGAGGCGCGCGTCTCCGCCGCTCAGCACGGCGTTGAACGCATTGCTCCAGACCTGGATCGGCGCACCGCGCAGGTTCTCGATCAGAAGCGGCACCACCCCGGTCAGCTGCCCTCGCGTCTCCTCGCGATAGCCCGTCGCTGTCAAACGCGCCGCCAGAAGCTGCATTTGCAGTAGCAGGTCGTCCGGCGTCGTCGCGCCTTCCGATACGAGCCCCGCATTATTCGCGGACAATGTGAGCTCGATTTGCCGGCCCGCGAGCGCACGGCGCAACTCGTCCGGTCCATGCGCCTCGAAGCCATCGATGCTCGCGAAAATGGGCAGCATCAGCACAAGGCCCGGCACGTCCGATGGGAAGGTGGAGGATCCGGACCCGACACGCATGGCGAAGTTGATCTTGCCCGGTTCGAACCCGGTCCGTTTGAGGTTCAATTGCAGCCCGTTCGCGAACCGGATCGTGCGTATGCCGAGATCCTCGATCCTCTCGTCTGCGACGATCGTGCCCGGCTCGCCCCAATCGGTATAAGCGAACGCGACCGTCTCCGCCTCGGCGGGCGGCGCGACCGCGACTTGCGCGCTCGTCGCAAGAACGGTCGCGATGGCCTGCACTCCCCCTTCGACCGGTGTCTTGGTCGAAAGATGGACGATGTCCGGCCCATCCTCGAAAGCCCTGGCAAAAGCCGCGCTTGTCGTTTCCGCCGTGATGGAGGGTGCAATCTGCTGATAGAAGGCGAGATCGACCTCGGGCGTTGTGACGACCGCGTTGGTAAGGCTGGCGGTGATCAAGGCGTCTGCGAGGCTGACGCTGTCGCGTCCATCGGCTTGCGCGACGGCGTTGCGCAGCGCGGTCTCAATGTTGGTCTTGATCTCGTCGACCTCGCTTTGGGTGAAGCCGTATTGAGCGGCACGGCGTAATTCACGTTCCGCCAGCTCCAGCGTCGGTTGCCACTGCCCGTCCTTCGCCACGATCAGGAGGCCATATGCGGTGGCGGTGCGAAACAGGGGCTGCTCGGTCACTTGCCCGCCAAGGGTCGGTGAGTCCGCACTGCGGGAGAGTTCGTTGATTCGGTTGGCGATTACCGCCCCGGCGATGGCGCGGAGCACTTCATCCCGCGCGCTAGCAACCGTGTTATCGCTTGGACTCCATTCCTCGATCGTCTGGATCTCGATGATTTCCGGTGTAGCCGGATCGACGAAATTGGAGAATGCCGGCGCGCTCGGATTGATGTCAGGAGCGGCGTAGAGCGCTCGTGGCTCGCCTTCACCCTGCCAATCGGCGAAGAGCTCTTCGATCTTCGCCTCGATCGCTACCGGATCAACATCGCCCACCACAACGAACGTCGCGCGATCTGGGCGGTAATAGGCTTGATAGAACGCCCTTAGGTCCTGCGCCGAAATCCCGCGGATTCGTTCGGCATCGGCGGTGACTCGCTCGCCAAGCGGCGTTCCGGGAAGCGCTGTTCGCAGATAATCCGCCGCCCGGCGCCGGTTGACATCGTTGCGGTCCTGTGCCTCGCGAAGCATGACGCCGCGCTCCCGCTCGACCGCCGCCGGATCGAACGTCAGGTTGCCCGCCATCTCGCGCATGACCATGAACGCGGTATCGACCGTTTCCTCATCGGTATTGGGCAGACCGAGTTTATAGGTGGTGTAGTCGAGCGACGTCTCAGCATTTGTATCCGCACCGAATGCCAAGCCCAACCGTTCGAGCATGGCCAGAAGTTCGCCTTCGGGAATGTTCGTCGATCCGTTGAACGCCATATGTTCGACGAAATGCGCGGCTCCGCGCTCGGCATCGGTTTCGTCCCGGCCGCCGACCCGGACGTTGAAGCGGATGACCGCCTCGCCGGGCGGTGTCGTGTTGCGGCGGATCGCATAACGCATACCGTTCGGCAACGTGCCGAACACCACGGCCGGGTCTGCCTCAAAATCGGGGGAAGCCACATTCCATTCCGGGATACCGCCCGGCGATGACGGCTGTTCGGCGACTGTCTCTTGGGACTTGGCCAAGCCGGGTGAAACTGCAATGCCGACCGCCAAGGCGATCAAAGACACGAAGATGGATTGATTGCGCATGATTGGTTCTCGTGTTTTCCAGTATTGTAGCTCGATTAGCGAGAGCGCTGTTGCTGACGATAAGCGATAAACAATCAACGACAGATGTCATAGTACAATCATCGAGTTGCCCGCCTGATAAGTCCGGTCTGGGTGTTGCATTTTGACGATGCGAAGAAATTGGCGATGCGAGCGCAGCCAATTGAGGTGTGGCTCTGTGCGATCCAATAGAGCACGGCAAAGCAAGATCGATAGCCGCAATTTGTGCCACGACCGAAATGTCTGCTTGTGAGAGAAATTGCTCGGCCTATTGAACGCCCGCAATTGGGGTCGCTAGGCTTCGTGGACAAAGGGTATCCACAGTTTGACTGAAGCGAGCGCGACGAAGCCGAGGTAGGACTCCTTGGTTTTGTCGTAGCGGGTTGCCACTCTGCGCCAGTTCTTGAGTTTGTTGAACAAACGCTCGATGAGGTTGCGCCATTTGTATTTGGTGCGGTCGTGCGGGGCGGGATTGCGCCGGTTGACCTTAGCCGGGATCACCGCTTCCGCACCGGCTGCCTCGATCTCCTTGCGGATCGCATCGGCATCGTAGCCCCGATCAGCCAGGAAGGCCTCGATCCGGTCGGTTATCATGCGGAACAGTGGAGCGAAGCCCTGCACATCGTGCGCCTGTCCAGGTGTCAGAACGAACCCTAGCGGGAGACCTCGGGCATCGCATCTGGCATGGAGCTTTGTCGTGAAGCCGCCTCGCGATCGGCCAAGCGCCTCGGTTTGCTGAGTCCCCTTTTTATACCGACAGCACAATGATGTGCCCGGACCACCGTGCTGTCGATCATGTCGGCGGCTGTATGCCGCCCCGCCAGTTCGGCCAGTGTCTCGAGCATGGCATCGAACACACCGGTCGTGACCCATCGTCGATAACGTCGGAACACGCTGTTCCACTTGCCATATTCGTCCGGCAAGTGTCGCCACTGCGCGCCGGTCCGCGCGGTCCACATCATGCCTTCGAAATAGGGACGATTATCCTGCGCCGGGCGGCATCCGCGACCACGCTCAGACGGCAGCAGCGGCCCGATCACTTCCCATTCTTCGTCCGTAACGCCAATCCGTTCGCCCAAGGCCGCCTCCAAAAGCCAGCCTTGAATCAGTGGATCGGTAACGCGTCAAGGATTGCTGGCCGTCCCTGCCGGGCCACAGCGACGTTTACATCTCCGCGTTCGATATTGTCGTCTGGATATCCGTTGGTTTCAGAATGTCGGAACCTGGGGTCTTATAAACGGTCAACTCTCCGTTTTCCCAAAGGCCGACCTCGACTGCCTTGGCTGACGGATCGACAAGCAGATAGAATGCGTCGCTACCCCCCTCATTATCCTTGTTGCCCGACGTGAAGAAAACTTCGCCATCGCGTTGCAAGGGAGCGGCTGTCTCGCTGTTCTGCATCAGCACGTTCAGCTTGTCGTCGAGAAGGTTCCTGAGCTCGGGCGCTATCGGGCTTTCGTCATAGAGCCTGCTATCCACGGGATGCTGACCGACATACTCGCTAAGTAAGGACCAATTCCCATCGTTCTCGCTCGCAGTGGGCACCGATTGGCTCGGAACTTGCTCCGTGCCATTTCGCGATGCCGTTGAATCCGTTGATTGCCCACAGGCTGCCAACAATATAGAGGAAGCTATGAGGAAATAGGTTGCACGCACTCGATTATCTCCACGAAAGTTAATTGATCACTCTCCGCACTTACCGACAGATTGCTGGTATGCAAGGTTTGTCCACGAACCCTAGCCGAACGGCGGCTTTCCGCGTTTTCAGACCCAAGACCGGACAGGCCGCTTACGGACCCAAAATGGCTGATGCACTTTGGCTGAGTCGACGGCAGGTATCGGGAAGCAGGAGGCTGTTTCACATGGCAGCTTTGGGGTCGTTTGCGGCTGGTCCGCTCTTAGGCTGCGTCAAGACACGCGTGAGCGGCTCAAGATGGGTGGTTTCGCGACAGTCTGCTTATTGACTCGGTATGCGATTAAGCGGTCACTTGTTCGCGGCTGCCCTCAGCGTTCCGCAGCGGACCTAGCTTGATGATAGACGCTTTCGTCGATTTTCATAGAAACCGAGCCGTTGTGATCTGACCATCGCGTCAAACAAGACCAAGCTGCATCCGTTGTGCCGGGTGCGACTAGAGTAAGCACATCGTATCCGTATTGATCCGTTTCGCGGCGGTAATATGCAGCACTCGCTTTGCATGATGCCATCGCCTCCGATAGCGAACGTTCTTGGCATTTCTGCTGACGCGATGTCTCATGATCAACAGCGGCGTACTGAACCAGTAGGGCTAAGACAGGAGCTGAAATCGCCGCAATAAGCATTTGCAGACTTGAGCATCGCCACACCCGAATCTGCGAAAGCAGACCGGCAACAAGAAGGATGGCCTCAACACCGTTCGAGATGTGATATAGGCTGTCGGACGTCTCGCAAGGCGCCATCCCGAACCGAGGAACGTAATCGAGAGCGAGCCGGCCGGCAGCATAAAGCAGCAGCCCGACGCCGAAAAGAGTTGTTGCGCGGATTGCTAAAGCCGAAAAGCCCTGTCGCCAATTCATTGAGTTGATGACTTTCCTTGCGAGGCCTCCGCCCACTTACCAAGCGTTTATCTATGTCCGGCTTTTGGCAGATTATCGAGATCGAATTTCGTCCGCAATTGTTGCCGTGGACGGCTCTCCATCCCTTGGGGGATAATTCCCTCGAGTGAGTCGGAAAAGGAGAGCGAAGATGGAGACAGTTGCGGTAGTAGGCGTGGACCTGGCGAAGTCGGTTTTCCAGATGCACGGGGTAGACGAGAGCGGCGCGGTGGTACTGTGCAGGCGCGTCTCGCGGGGTCAGTTCGTGAAGCTGTTTGCAAAGCTGCCGCCGTGTCTGGTGGGGATGGAGGCGTGTTCCTCCTCGCATCACTGGGCCAGACAGCTGATGGCGCTGGGCCACGAGGTGAAGCTGATGCCGGCCCAGTATGTGAAGCCCTATCTCAAGCGCGGCAAGAACGATGCCGCCGATGCCGAGGCGATCTGCGAGGCGGTAACCCGGCCCACCATGCGCTTTGTCGGCGTGAAGACGCCCGAGCAGCAGGCGGTGATGATGCTGCACCGGGTGAGGAAGATCCTGACCCGCCAGCGCACGCAGTTGACCAATGCCCTGCGCGCGCACCTCGCCGAGTTCGGGATTACGGCACCGGTCGGTCGGATCGGCCTCGATCGCCTTCTCGCTGTAGTGGCCGGCCCCAACGATGACCGTCTGCCCGCACAGGCACGCGAGAGCCTTGCCGTGCTCGCCAGCCAGCTGGAGATGGTCAAGGAGCAGATCCTCGACAACGACCGGCGGATCATGGCCGATGCCCGCAAGAGCGAGGCAGGTCGCCGCTTGATGAAGATCCCGGGGATCGGACCTCTGCTCGCCAGCGCGATCCTTGCCTCGGTCGCTGACCCGGCGATGTTCTCCAATGGCAGGAGCCTGTCGGCGTGGATCGGGCTCACCCCGCGTCAGAACTCGAGCGGCGGCAAGGAGCGGCTTGGCTCGATCACCAAGGCGGGCAACACCTACCTGCGCGAGCTGCTGGTGGTGGGCGCGATGGCGGTCGTGCGCCATGCGCAGCGCAGCAGCGCCAAGCGGCCCTGGCTGGGACAGCTGCTCGAACGCAAGAAGCCCAAGGTGGCCGCGGTGGCACTGGCGAACAAGAACGCCCGGATCATCTGGGCAATGATGACAAGAGGCGAGAGCTATCGCGAGATGCAGGCCGCCTGAAGACACGCGCCCGGTGGCGCTACCAGAGTTGGAAAGGGCATGAATGAACTGACGCAACAAGCCGGTTGAAACCGCCGGAGCAGGACAACCCGAACGACCCGAGCACTTTGAAGTGCGTGCAATTGGACAGGGACCTGAACCGCGCGAAAGGCATCAAGGCCAGCGGTCCATGTGAACCGCACACAAAGGCCGGACACATGGGCGCCTCAACACGCTACGCTAAGTTCAAACTAACCCTTGCCAACGGAGAGCCGTCCACACAGGGGTCGTTAGCCGATTGACAGCTTTTCGCGTCGTGGTTCGGATAGCGGACCGTCCGTTACCGGCCCAATTTCAGCAGTTCGGCAATGCGCCCCGTTTCAGTCTCTGGGGCCATCGCGTCGCACGCCCATAGGCGGTCATTACGATCAAGATAAGGCGATCGAGGATATATCCGTCTTAGAATCGATGACGCGCCCGGACTCCTTGCGCTCCGAATATCGGTCCACGAGCTGCTTGGCATGCGGGCGCAGCAGGACTGTGAAGCGGACCAGTTCCTCCATGACGTCCACGATCCGATCGTAGAGCGAGGAGGGTTTCATGCGGCCAGCCTCGTCGAACTCCTCGTATGCCTTTGGCACGCTGGACTGGTTCGGGATGGTAAACATCCGCATCCAGCGCCCAAGCAGCCGCAGTGTATTGACGGTGTTGAACGACTGCGAGCCGGCAGATACCTGCATGACCGCAAGGGTCCGCCCCTGGGTCGGTCGCATGCCTCCGATACTAAGCGGCAGATGATCGATCTGTGTCTTCATTATGCCCGTGATCTGGCCGTGCCTTTCGGGGCTGCACCACACCATGCCCTCGGACCAGAAGGCATGCTCGCGCAGTTCGTGGACGGCGGGATGGTCATCGCCACCCACCTGATCGGGTAGCGGCAGGTCGGAGGGATCGAAGATGCGCGTCTCCGCGCCGAACAGCTGGAGCAAGCGAGCAGCTTCCTCGACCGCGAGGCGCGAATACGAGCGCTCCCGCAGAGAACCGTAGAGCAACAGGATGCGCGGCGGTGGCTGGTCGGCACCGAGACCTTCGGCAGGGCGGGCATGGATGAAGGCGGGGTCGAGCGCCGGAAAGCTGTCGGGATCGGGCAAGGGTCGCAGACGGGACAAGGAAATTCTCCAAATTTGGGTCGTCAGCCGCGGGGGCCGAACAGGATGATGGCAGCGCCGGCGAGCACGACCGCGCCGCCGACGAAGTCCCACCGGTCGGGGGTGGTGCCTTCGACAGTCCACAGCCACAGGAGCGACGCGGCAACATAGACCCCGCCATAGGCTGCGAAGGCGCGACCGGCAGCGTCGGTCGGCACGAGAGTCAGCAGCCAGGCGAACAGGGCCAGCGACACCATTCCGGGCAGCAGCCACAAGGGGCTCTTCTCCAGCCGCCACCATGCCCAGAATGCGAAGCAACCGGCGATTTCGAACAGCGCCGCGAGCGGATAGACGAGGAACAGCTTCATGCGAGGCTCAATCGCAGTGCGAGGGCGGCCAGGGTTACCAGCAGGATCGGCGTGGTCAGTGTGATGCCGACGCGGAAGTAATAGCCCCAGCCGATCTTCACGTCCTTCTGTCCCAGCACATGCAGCCACAGCAGGGTCGCGAGCGAACCGATCGGCGTGATCTTTGGCCCGAGGTCGCAGCCGATGACGTTGGCGTAGATCATGGCGTCACGAACCGGGCCGGTGGCACTCGTGGCATCGATCGACAGCGCGCCGACGAGGACGGTCGGCATGTTGTTCATGCCCGAGGATAGCACCGCGGACAGAATGCCCGTTCCGAAGGCCGCACCCCATATGCCGCCCTCGGCCGAGCGCTCCAGCACCCCGGCGATCGCAGTGGCAAGCCCCGCATTGCTCATGCCGTAGACGACCAGATACATGCCGAGCGAGAAGATCACGACCTGCCAGGGCGCTTCGCGGATCACCTGGCCCGTAGGGATGACGTGGCCGCGCGCAGCTATCGCGATGAGCGCCAGCGCGCCGACGGCAGCGACCGCGCTGATCGGCACGCCAAGAGGATCGAGAACGAAAAAACCGATCAGCAGCAGGGCCAGCACCACCCAGCCGGCGCGGAAGGTCGCTCGGTCATGGATCGCTTCTGCCGGAGCGCGGAGCTGTGCGACGTCGTAGCTGGTCGGAATGTCCTTGCGGAAGAACAGCAGCAGCGCTGCCAGCGTAGCCACGATAGCCGCCAGGTCGACTGGCACCATGACCAGCGCATACTCGCCGAACCCGATATCGAAGAAGTCCGCCGAGACGATATTGACGAGGTTCGACACGACCAGCGGCAGGCTCGACGTATCGGCAATGAACCCTGCCGCCATGACGAAAGCCAGCGTCGCTTTGGCGTTGTATCCCAGCGCCCGGAGCATCGCGATCACGATCGGGGTCAGGATCAGCGCCGCGCCATCATTGGCGAAGATCGCGGCAACACCTGCACCCAGCAATACCACGAGCACGAATAGCCAGCGACCGTCGCCGCGCCCCCACCGCGCCACATGGAGCGCAGCCCATTCGAAGAACCCGGCACGATCGAGGATCAAGCTGATCAGGATCACCGCGACGAAGGCGCCGGTGGCGTTCCAGATGATGTTCCACACCACCGGGATGTCGGCGAGCGAGATGACGCCGGTGGCAAGGGCGAGCAGCGCTCCGCCGATCGCGCTCCACCCGATGCCGAGCCCGCGCGGCTGCCAGATCACCATCGTGATGGTGACCACGAAAATTGCAACCGCAAGCAGCATCAGGCGATACGTTCGCCCGGCGCGTCCACGACCTGCTCGCCGTCTTCCTTGGTGAAGGCGCCCAGCTGGGGGCTTGGCAGAATGTCGAGCACCGCCTCTGACGGACGGCACAGGCGGACGCCGAGCGGGGAGACGACAACTGGACGGTTGATCAGGACCGGGTGCTCCATCATCGCGTCCACCAGCGCTGTATCGCTCAGGCTCTCATCGCCGAGGCCCAGTTCGGCATATGGCGTGCCCTTTTCACGCAACAGCGCACGGGGGGTGGGCCCAGCGCGCTCGATCAGGCTTTCGAGCATGGCGCGCGAAGGCGGCGTCTTCAGATACTCAATAACATGCGGCTCGAACCCGGCGTTGCGGATCATCGCCAGCGTGTTGCGCGAGGTGCCGCATTCGGGGTTGTGGTAGATCACGATGTCGGTGGTCATTCAGGATTCCTTGGCCTTGGCGCTGGCGCCTTCTTCGCGGCCGATGGCGGCCAGCTTGCTGCGCACAGACATTTCGTCGATGCTCTGGAGCGGGAGCATCAGGAACAGCTCGATCCGGCGTTTAAGATAGCTGAGCGAATCGACGAAAGCCTGCCGCTGGCCATCCCCTTCGACTGCGGCGGGATCCTCTACGCCCCAATGCGCGGTGAGCGGCTTGCCTGGCCATACCGGACAGCTCTCGCCCGCAGCGTTGTCGCAGACAGTAAAGATGAAATCGAACTCCTGTGCGCCCGGCTTGGTGAACTCGCTCCAGTTCTTCGAGCGCAAGCCATCGGTCGGATAGCCGAAGCTATCGAGCACCTCGAGCGACATCGGATGCACGTCGCCCTTGGGCTGGCTGCCTGCGCTGTAGGCACGGAAGCGACCTCCGCCCATCTTGTTCATCAGCGCTTCGCCCAAAATCGAGCGAGCCGAGTTGCCCGTGCACAGGAACAGGACATTGTAGGGTTGGTCAGCCATTGCCTGCTCCTTCAGCAACAATGGGAAAGTTCGGCGACAAGCGGCTCGCAAAGCTCTGCGCGACCTTCACAGCAATCCTTGGCGAGAAACAGCATCAGGTCGCGCAGGACTTTGATGTTTGCCCGTTGGATCATCTGTCGCCCCCGCTTCTCAGGTATGACGAGATCAGCGCCGACGAGGATCGCGAGGTGACTCGAAAAAGTGCTCTGCGTGAGGCCCGAGGCTTCCACGAGCTGGCCGGTAGAGAGCCCGTGGGGCTCGCTGCGCACCAGACGACGGAACGCATCAAGCCGCGTCGGGTGCGCGAGCGCAGAGAGTGCCTCTAGTCCTGTGGTCGACTTCATCCATCGGCAATTATCGATGGATTGCAAGGCCGTCAATTCTTATCGATATTTTTCGATGAATTGCGGAGGCGTTCCGCGCAACTGTTCATTGACGCCAGAAGGGAGAATGTGCGGATGCACCGCTCTGAATCCCTAATCCGACTGTCGGTTGACGCCCCCTCGGCGGCTGCGCCCCCTCTGGTGCTCTGCTTCCTCGGCGAAAGGCGCTTTAGATGGGTGGAAACCCGTTGGCCTGTCGCTTTGATCCGTTGGGCTAGCCTTCGCCGGCTAGGCTTTCCAATACCGGGCACCGATCAACACTCGTGGTGCCACATTGCTCGATCAGTTTAGCGAGAGCGTTCTCCATACGCTCAAGGTCGGCCCGCTTCGCACGGACGCTCGCGAGGTGCTGTTCGGCGATCGATTGCACCTCATCGCAACGCACTTCGTGGCCTGGCGTTAAGTCAAGCAGTGCCCGCACCTCCTCGAGGGAAAATCCGAGTTCGCGCGCGCGCCGAATGAAGCGGAGGCGCTCGGTGTCGCAAGGACCATAGTCGCGGTAGGCGCCTCTTCTCGGCGGAGGATCGATAACGCCTATCCGTTCGTAATACCGGATTGTCTCGATGTTACATCCGGTCCGCTTAGCCACTTCGCCAATTTTCAAAGCCAACCTCTTGAGTCTGTAGTTGCTACAGACTGTAAATAGGTGTGCGAATCAAGATTTGCAAAAGGACGATCGATGCGCGGCATCAGCACATGGTGGAACGGATTGGCGACGGGCGGGGGTGTCTTTGCAGCCTTCGGGGCAGCTGCATGCTGTGCACTTCCCTTGATGCTCGCGTCGGTGGGTGTGGGCTCGGCGTGGCTTGGCAGCATCTCGCCGGTTGTAGCCCCCTATCGCGTCCCGCTGTTGACCCTCGCGTCGGCTCTTCTTCTCGCTGCGACCCTCCGTTTGCTCTGGCAGTTTCGGCGGGCACGAACATGCCCCGCGGACAGTGCATGCGGATCATCGACCTATCGGGGGCTGACCGCCATAGGAATTGCCATCGGTGCGGCCCTGCTGACAGGTGCCTTCCTTTATGGCTGATCCGATCCTGATCTCGCGCTTGCGCTGCCCCGAATGCGGTCATGAAGAAGACATGGAAATGCCGACCAACGCTTGCCTGTTCTTCCATAACTGCGCGGGTTGCGGCGTTCGCCTTCAGCCGCTCCAAGGCGATTGCTGCGTGTTCTGCTCATACGGCACCGTTCCCTGCCCTCCGATTCAGGAAGGGGACTGCTGCAATGGCTGAGAATTTCGATTTCGTCGCCGTCGGATCGGGAACTGCTGCGCAGGTCGCGGTCCACCGAATGGCTGACGCAGGGAAGCGTTGCGCGGTCATCGATTATCGGCCTTACGGTGGCACATGTGCGCTGCGGGGATGCGACCCGAAAAAGATGATGGTGAGTGCAGAGGAAGCGCTCGCTGCATACAGGCGAATGAAGGGGAAGGGCATCGAAGGTTCGGTTTCGATTGACTGGGGCGACCTCCAGGCATTCAAGCGGAGCTTTACCGACCCCGTCCCCGAAAAACAGGAAGCTCGCTACGAGCGAAAGGGCGTGGCGACCTTCTACGGAGCGGCGCGCTTTGCTGGCCCCGACAGGATCGCGGTAGGCGACAGGGAACTGAGTTTCTCGCACGCTCTTATCGCAACGGGAGCGGAGCCTCGGCCACTTGGCATCGAAGGCGAGCCATTGCTGACCCACAGCGATGCATTCCTGGAACTTGAAACCCTTCCAGATAGGATCGTATTCGTCGGCGGCGGATACATTGCCGCGGAATTTGCCCACCTCGCCGCACGCGCCGGAGCAAAGGTCACCATCGTCCAACGAGGCCGCATTCTGAAAGCCTTCGACCCGGATACGGTCGATTGGCTCATGCCGAGTTTCGACGATCTCGGCATTGAAATCGTGGATGCCGAGGTGAACGGCGTAACGAAGACAGCCGGCGGTCTGACCGTGCATGCTGGCGACCGCATGATCGAAGGGGAGCTGGTGGTGCACGCTGCCGGAAGGGTCCCCGCGATCGGCTCGCTCGATCTCGAGGCTGGAGGCGTCGCCATTGACGATGGTCGCCTGGCGCTAACCGCTCAGCTACGAAGCCAGAGCAACCCCAAGGTCTTCGCGGCGGGTGACGCTGCTGCAAATGGCCCGCCACTGACTCCAGTCTCCAGTCACGATGCCAAGGTCGTGGTAGATAACATACTCGAAGATAGCGGCCGAGCTCCGAACTATTGTGGGGTTCCTAGTGCACTTTTCACGGAGCCGCCGGCGGCGCGGGTCGGAATGCTGGAAAGCGAGGCGCACGAGGCAGGTTTGGATTTCACGGTGAATGCTGGATCGCACCCAGGTTGGTTTTCGGCAAGGCGGCTGAACGAAGAGATCTACGGCCACAAGGTGCTGGTCGAAACTGGAACAGGACGCATCCTTGGGGCTCACCTGGTCGGCCCTGACGCTGACGAACTGATCAATATCTTCGGCTTAGCCATCCGACATGGGCTTAATGCGGACGATATTAAATCGACTATGTTTGCTTACCCTACAGCTGCCTCCGACGCCGGATCTATGTTGGGTTGAGCAGCACCCGATCGCCGGAGTTCTCTCCATTCCAACCCAACGACTGCTTTCACACAGCGGTGTAATGCGACCAATGTCCGCTCACGGGTCGCAAGCCGAATGTCCGCTATCTGCGCCTTGTCGACCAGGACCGGACTGACCACTAGCGGCCCCATCGCAGCCCAACTTAGAAGTCGGCAGAGATGCTGGCTTTGATTGTGCGCGGGGTTCCTTGCAGCAGTGCGGCAGAAAAGACGTCGAACGCGCTGGCCCAGTACTTTTCGTTCGTGATATTATCGGCCGAAAGGCGGAGCGTGACCGGCGTGTCGTCCGCCGCGAAGACGTAGCGCGCACCGAGATCGATACGCGTCCAGCTATCGAGTTCGAGCGTGTTGGCGGCATCGACCCACTGCGGACCCGTGTGCACTGCACGCGCTGTGATCGTCGCGCCAGGCACAAAGCCCAAGTCCCACTCCAAGTCTGCATTGGCGGTGTATTCGGAAACGCCAGGTACCTCGTTGCCGCTGACGAGCTTCGCATCGGTCAGAGCTGCGCCGCCGATCAGCCTCAGGCTGGGTGTCAGATCGCCGTTGACCGTGAACTCGATGCCTTGGTGCGTCTGATCCCCGAGGTATCCGAAGCTGCCGTCGGCAAGCACACCCTCTCCCGGTCGCTCAAGGCGGTAGGCGCCGAGACCGACGAAGACATCGCCCAGTGCCAGCTTGCCTCCAACCTCGTACTGCAGCGACTTGCGGGGCGCGAGCACCTCTCCCGGATTGCTGACGAGCGCCGGATCGAGGGGCGCTGTCGGACCTTGCTGGAGCGCCTCGATCCGGTTGCCATATAGCGACAGGCCATCGAAGGGCTTGAGGACCACGCCGATTACGGGCGTGACTGCGCTTTCATCGTATTCGGTCGCCAGGTCGCCGCCGAAATAGCTGTAGCTCTTCACATTGATGGATTGCAGGCGCAGGCCCGCCGTGACCTGCAAACGGTCTTCGATCATCCCGATCGTGTCCGATGCGAAAGCACTCCAGAGCCGCGTCCGCGAAATCGGGAAGGGATCCTCAAGGTCGCCGCCGACGAGGGCCGAAGACGGCAGTTCGACCTGCGGGGCGTCGTAGATATTGGTGGCGTAGCCGGCAAAACCAGGCCCGTAACGGAAATCATAGGCGTTGCGGTTCACCTGCCAGCTGGCATTGCCGCCGAAATTGAACTCGTGGGTGATCGCTTCGCCCAACTTCACGCGGATGCCAGCTTCGACCGCTTCGTTATTGTCGGTCCGCGGGACGAACAGCGCCGTGCCGCTGGCAGCACCGCTACCGGCATCGAGAACGGTAATGCCGCCGTAAATGCCTTCCTCGCGCCCGTCGCGCGCACCGGCCCTGAAGTATGCCAATGCATTGTCGGCAAGATCGTATTCCACGGCCAGCGCGCCGAAAACATCGCGCAGTTCGGTGTAGGTGAAATCCTGCGCATAGTTCGCATCGCCATCGGGAACGGCGGGGATCGTTGCGCTTCCGACGGTGACCTTCGGCCGCAAGGCGTCGATCCGGACATTCTGGAACGCCAGGTCGAGAGCTGCCCGTAGCGGGCCACTGTCATAATCGATCGCACCGCCCACGACCTGAGTGCGGCGATCTTCACGGTCGATCGACGTTTCGCCGTCACGATAGGCTGCATTCAGGCGAACGCCCCATTCGCCGTTCTGGCCAAAGCGGCGAGCGACATCGAAGCTGCCGCCGAAGTGGGCATTCTCGCTGGCTGAAACGGTTACGCGATTGAGGTCGGTGTCTCCGGCCCTCTTGAGCTGCAGATTGACGCTTCCGCCAAGTCCCGATCCGCCCGGTGCTGCACCGTTCAGGAAGGCGCTGGCGCCGTTGAGGACCTGGACGCTTTCAAACAGTTTTGGAGGGCGGTGCGCTTCTGCTCGTCGATATCCGTACAAGTGCCGATCCAGCGCTGTATCTCACCCTGCTCGTTGAGGATCGGCAGCGCACGACCGATCATCCAGCGATAATCACCGCTGTGATGCCTCAGGCGATATTCAACTTCGTACGGTTCGCCGGTAGCGAGGCTGTGGTTCCATTTATTCCATGCATCGGCCTGGTCATCCTCATGAAACATCCCGGCCCATCCTTCGCCGTCGGTTGATCCGACAGGGACACCCGAGAATTCATACCAGCGCGCATTGTAATAATCGTGGGAGCCGTCGGGAAGAGTCGACCAAACCATCTGCGGCATGGTGTCGGCGAGCGCATGGAAAGCAGCTCCGGCGGATTGCAGCGCATGCTCTGTAGCCAAGGGCAAGACATCCGGCGCCGAGGAGGATTCGCGGCTGCCAAGCTGGAAATTCGTGATGACTTTTGCATTCATGGCCAGCTTGTGACCTTCCCGGGATGAACAGAATCGGACCGATAGGATACCTGTCGTATCTTGTTGATTTTCAAACGCTGACGCTCATCGCACAGGTAGGATTGAGAGTAAATGCAGCGGATATCGCGAGAAGTGAGGTCCTACTTTTCGCAATACCAGATTCTCGGTCTGACTGACGGGAAGGAATTACTAGGTCCGAAATTCACCTCGGTCTCGGAGTCGAAAGCTCCATTCAGGTTTCGCCCTTCCGTAATACCGATTATCAGCCTCGCATGCACCACGCCGACTCTAAACCGCTCGCCCATGATCACAACTTTCTGAGCGCTTCGCACGACGCGCATGAGCAGCGCACGCGCTATGTTGTCGCGTTGACCGCCGCGATGATGGTGATCGAAATTGTTGCGGGGCTGTGGACTGGATCGATGGCGCTTCTCGCCGATGGTATCCACATGGCGACCCATGCAGGTGCCTTGGGCGTCGCGGCCTTCGCCTACTGGTTTGCCAAGCGCCATGCGAACAACCCGCGTTTCACATTCGGTACCGGCAAGGTGGGCGACCTCGCCGGCTTCGCGAGCGCGCTTGTCCTCGCCATCTTCGCAATCGGGATCGCGGTTGAATCGGCTCAAAGGTTCGTCAGTCCGCTCACGATTGCCTATACCGAGGCTATCTGGATCGCCGTGCTCGGCCTCGTGGTGAACCTCGCGAGTGCCTGGCTGCTTGGTGCCGATCATCACCATGGGCATGATCACGACCATCATCATCACCACGACCATGCGCATGCCGATAACAATCTGCGCTCCGCCTATTTCCACGTGCTTGCCGATGCCCTGACCTCCGTCCTGGCTATCGTGGCCCTTCTCGCCGGCATGTACCTCGGCTGGGCATGGATGGACGCGGCAATGGGGCTGGTGGGTGCTTTCGTGATCGGGCGCTGGTCATGGTCACTGCTGCGCGATACCGCTGCCGTGCTTGTCGACGCCGAAGCGGCCCCTCAACGGTACACAGAGGTGCGCGAGGCGCTCGAGGACCGGGACGCCGCAATCGGCGATCTGCACATCTGGCGGATCGGTCCCGGCAAGTATGCAGTCATCGCCTCGCTCATCGCCGGTGATCCGCTCGCGCCCGATCATTATGCCAGGCGACTTTCAGTGCATGCAGAATATGTGCACGTCACGATCGAAGTTCATCGCTGCGAGCATCCCCATCCCGAGCTCCGCGCGGCCTGATCGCGCTGTTTTTAAAGACCGAAACAGTATTCGAGGACTGTTATACTGTAACAAAAGATTTATACTGCATTGTGTTACGGAACTTGCAATCTTGATGCGGTTTGCTAGGAGCCGTTGGCATCCATGACTACAAGCTATCGTCGCATTGTCCTGCACCCTTTCGTCGTCCTGCTCATGCTGGTCGCGATGGTGTTCGTGACGGCGGCGGATGCTGCTGCTTGCGGTGCCGAAGTGGCGCCCGGAAGCACGCCCGTTCTGGCTTCGCTCGATAGCGCATCTGCGTCATCCGCAGCCGCCGACGAAGTGCCGGGCGATCCGGATGCGCCGGCCGAGCAACACGGCGTGTGTGGACACGGCCATTGCCATCACGGGGCGAGCTTTGCCGGCACCGTGCAGAAGGATTCGGTCCCTCACTTGGTCGTGGTTCCCGATGCGCCTCCCGCCGAAGCGCTCGCTTCCGACATTGCCGACCGACTGAAGCGCCCCCCTCGCGCCTGACGACCGTCACCGCGCTGCATGCCGCAGCGCAATTCGGATTGTCAGCAGAGGAATTTTCGAAAAATGTCAGCCATTCATTGGCGAGGGGTCCTCTTTGGAGGGCTGTTCCTCGCCGCTCAAGCCACGACCGTGGCGGCGCAGGAGCGTGAGCTTCTGACGCTCGATGCTGCGCTCGCTCGTGCGGGCATCGTCGACAGCGCAGATGAGCCCCCAGATAATCCGCGCCTGATCGGACCGCGGGCCGAAGCCGACGCGGCGCGGGCCCTGGTCGACCAGGCGCGGCTGCGGCCCAACCCCGAAATTGTTTTCGAAGCCGAAAACATTGCCGGAAGCGGCGCATTTTCGGGATTGCAGGCCACCGAGTACACCTTGTCCCTGAGCCAGCGGCTCGAATTGGGCGGCAAACGAGGAGCGCGTGTCCGCGCCGCCCAGGCGGAAGCGCGCGTCGCGACCCTTTCAGGAGCGCTCTCGGTTGCTCAGCTCGGGCGATCGGTGCGCGAACGCTATGTCGAAGCCGTCGCTGCGGCAGCCCGATTGGAACTCGCGCGCGACATAGTCGAGCGCAATCGCGAGCTTGCCAGGATCGCAGGCGTACTGGTCGATGTTGGGCGGGAGCCTCCTCTGCGATCGCTTCGTGCCGAAGCGGCACTTGCGGAGGCGCTCGCGGAGCTTGAAGCGGCCCTGGCTGCCGACAGTACGGCGAGGAACGCGCTCGCCGCGCTTTGGGGCGAGGCAACACCTGCTACGGACGTGCCTTCGGTGTTCCCCGAGATCGAACCTCCGGCAACGCTGCTCGCGTCACCTTCGGCCTTACGACTTCAGGTCGCCCGTGCCGAACGCGAGGCCGCGGATGCCGCGATCGCCCGGGAACGCTCTCTCGGCATTCCGGATCCGGCAATATCCGCCGGAGTCCGACGGTTCGAGGAAAGTCGAGACCAGGCGTTTCTCGTGGGGGTTTCGATCCCGCTTCCATTGCGTAATCGCAACCAGGGAAACATCTCCGCTGCCGAAGCGCGGCTTCGCGCCGCGACGGCGCGGGAAGCAATTGCCCGCACCGATTTCGAACTCGAGGTCACGCAGGCCCGCGGACAATTTCTGGCAGCCGAAGCGCGGGTTGAGACCCTCGCGGAGACGTCCTTGCCCCAAGCCGAAGAAGCCTTGCGCCTCGTTCGGATTGGCTACCGCAACGGCAGGTTTCCGCTGATCGAAGTTCTGGCTGCGGCGGAAGCACGCGACACCATCCGTGAAGCTTTGATTCAAGCCCAGGAAGATCGTGGCCGCCTGGCGGCGACGCTGATCTGGCTCGGCGCACAATGAGGTATTTCCAAATGAACCGTAGACGTCTGGCCGTTTTTATCGGCGTGATCGTTTCAATCGCCGCTGCAGTGTTTATGCTGTGGCCAAGTGGCAGTGCCGACCAGCACATTGAGGAAACGAGCGAGGAGGCCGAGCTTCCCGAAGGGCTTGTCCTGCTTGGCGCCGAACAAATCGAAGCGTCCCAGATAGAGGTCGAAACCGTCGGTCAGGGATCGGCGGTCGAGCTGGTCTTTCCGGCCACCGTCGCGGCAAGCCCGACGGCAAGTGCCCGCATCGATGCCCGCGCGGCGGGCGTAGTCCGCAGTGTCGGCAAAACGCTGGGTGATTACGTGAGGCAGGGCGAGACGATTGCCCGCATCGAGAGCGCCGACGCGGCAGCTCTTGCGGCGCAACTCAGCGCAGCGCGCGCGCGGGTCAACGAACTGTCTGCTGCCTACGATCGGGAGCGCCGCCTTTTCGAAGCCAATGTAACCGCGCGGCAGGATCTCGAGGCCGCACGAGCCAATCTGCAGGTTGCTCAATCGGAACTTGCGCGTGCCCAAGCGGCAGTCTCGGCGGCGGGTGTCAGCGGCGACGGTCGCTCCCTCGCGGTTACGAGCCCGCTCGCAGGCCGAGTGACCTCGGCGTCTATCGTTCTCGGATCCTTCGTCGAGGCCGGGGAAGAACTCTATCAGGTCGTGAATCCGAGCGGCATGCAGGTCGAGGTTGCTCTCCCGTCGGCTGAAGCAAGCCGCATCCAGCCTGGCGACGAGGCGACGCTGGAAATCGCGGACAGCCGGGAAGTGGGTGCGCGCGTGCGATCCGTCACTCCCTCGCTCGATCCTGAAAGCCGCAGCGCTACGGCGGTCCTGTCGCTGGCAAGGCCGATCCCCGGCCTGCAACCCGGTGCGTTCTTGCAGGCACGTATCCGCCCCTCGGGTGAGGTCGATACCGGCCGCATGTCGGTGCCGGAAAGTGCCGTCCAGACAATCGATGGCGCAGAGGTGGTCTTCGTTCGCACGCGCCGCGGGTTTCAAGCCCGTCCGGTGGTCACCGGTGCGCGTTCGGGAGGACGGGTGGTCATCCAGTCTGGCCTCGAAGCGCAGTGGCAGATCGCCACCGCCAATGCCTTTTTGCTGAAGGCTGAACTCGAGAAGGAGGAGGCCGAGCATGGACACTGATCACATGCAGGATGCCGATCGCTCCCACCGCCATGGCCTGATCGGCATGATCCTCGACGTCGCCGTGCGCTTTCGCTGGGCAATGGTCGTGCTGACGCTCGGTGTGGCAATCTATGGCGTGGTGAATTTGCTGCGCCTGCCCATCGATGCCGTGCCCGATATCACCAACGTACAGGTGCAGATCAACACCGAGGCACCAGCCTTGTCGCCCTCGCAAGTCGAGACGCAGGTCACCTATCCTGTCGAGACCGGGCTTGCCGGTATCGAGGGTCTGGAAATGACTCGCTCGATATCGCGCAACGGGTTCAGCCAGGTGACCGCAATTTTCGAGGAAGGGACCGACATCTATTTCGCACGTCAGCAGGTCAACGAACGGCTGACGCCTATAAGCGCCTCCCTACCCGAGGGTGCCGAACCGGTGATGGGACCCATCTCGACCGGCTTGGGCGAAGTGCTCATGTATACCATCGAGTACGAGTTTCCTGACGGCAAGGAAGCACCGCGGGGCGGAGCGGTCGGTTGGCAGTCCGACGGGAGCTTCGTGACCGAACGTGGTGACAGGCTCGACAGCGATGTCGCCAAGGCTGCGTATTTGCGAACCATCCAGGACTGGGTGGTTGCACCCCTCATGCGGTCGGTCGACGGTGTGGCAGGTGTCGACTCGATCGGTGGCTTCGAAAAGCAATACCTTGTCCAACCCGATCCCGCGCGATTGACCGGTTACGGTTTATCGTTCGACGAGGTGATCGACGCGCTGGAAGCGGCCAACCTCGCCGAAGGCGCCAATTTCGTCGAGCGGGCCGGTGAAGCCCTTCTCGCCCGGGTCGATGCGCGCCTCGGCAGTGTTGAGGATATCGAGCAGGCGGTCGTTTCCACCCGCGAGGGGGTCCCCATTCGCGTAGGTGACGTCGCCACAGTCAGCATCGGTGGCGACCTGCGAACGGGCGCGGCGTCGCTGAACGGCGATGAAGCGGTAGTGGGCACCGTGCTCATGCGCGCGGGCGAGAACAGCCGCACCGTGTCGGCCGAGGCGGCCGAACGGCTCGAGGAAGTTCGCAGCTCCCTGCCGGAAGGAATTGTCGCGGAGATCGTCTACAACCGGTCTTCCCTGGTCGATGCGACGATCGCGACCGTCGAGAAGAACCTTGTCGAGGGCGCGCTTCTGGTCATTGCGATCCTGTTCTTGCTGCTGGGCAACATCCGGGCAGCGATCATCGCGGCGCTGGTCATCCCCTTTTCCATGCTGATGGCATCGATCGGAATGAACCGGCTCGGCGTTTCGGGCAATCTCATGAGCCTGGGTGCGCTGGACTTCGGCCTGATCGTCGATGGTGCCGTCATCATCGTCGAGAACAGCGTCGCGAGGCTCGCGGCTCGACAGGAACACGAGGGCCGACTTCTTACACTTGGTGAGAGGTTGACGGAAACGCGGCTTGCCGCGCAGGAAATGATCAAGCCAACCGTGTACGGCCAGGCGATCATTCTTCTCGTCTTCGCACCGCTTCTCACCTTTACCGGCGTCGAAGGCAAAACCTTTTCACCCATGGCGATCACGGTCATGCTCGCGCTCGCCTCGGCGTTCGTGTTGTCGCTGACCTTCGTCCCGGCAATGATCGCCATCCTGCTCAACAAAAAGCTGACCGAAAAGGAGGTCAAGCCGATCCGGATCGCCAAGGAGCGATACGGACCGCTGGTCCGCAGGGCGATCACCCGCCCCTGGCCGGTCATCGGCGTCGGCGTCGGCATCTTCGCCTTTGCGGCCTTCGTGTTCAGCTTCCTCGGGAGCGAGTTCACACCGCAATTGGACGAGCGCGACATCGCCGTGCAATCGCTGCGTATTCCTTCGACATCGCTCGAACGTTCGCTCGCGATGCAAAGGCGGGTAGAGGACCGGCTCGAGCAATTTCCGCAAGTCGAGCTTGTCTTTTCGCGGACGGGCACGGCGGAAGTGGCCAGTGACCCGATGCCGCCGAACGCTTCCGATGCGTACGTGATCCTCAAACCCCGTGAGGAATGGCCCGATCCCGACCTCGCCAAGGACGAGTTGGTCGCGCAAATGGAGAGCGCCCTCAGCAGTCTCGTCGGCAACCTTTACGAGTTCAGCCAACCGATCGAATTGCGGTTCAACGAATTGATCGCAGGCGTTCGCGGAGATGTTGCCGTCAAGATCTACGGAGACGATCTCAGCGCCATGACCTCGGCGGCGAACGAGGTTGCGGGCGTGCTGCGCAATGTCGACGGCGCCGCGGACGTCAAGGTCCAGCAAGTGACCGGGTTCCCCACCCTCGATATTGCCTTCGATCGGCCAGCGATTGCCCGTTACGGGCTGAAGGTCGAAGACGTTGCGCAATCGGTGGCGATCGCACTGGGCGGTCGGCCTGCGGGCCTCGTTTTCGAAGGCGATCGCCGCTTCGATGTGGTTGTGCGGTTGTCGGACGCGACCCGCGACGATTTCGACCAGCTCGGTGCTTTGCCGGTGCTGCTCCCGAACGGGGCAACCATACCGCTACGCTCGGTTGCCGAGTTCCGTGTGGTGGATGGTCTCGCGGAGGTTCGCCGGGAACAGGGACGCAGACTGGTGATCGTCTCGTCCAACGTGCGAGAACGCGACCTCGGGTCTTTTGTAGAAGAGGCCCAGGAAAGGGTTGCGGCGCAGGTCGAACTGCCCGCTGCCGCGTTTATCGAGTGGGGCGGTCAATACCAGAACCTCCAGGCTGCTCAGGAAAGACTTCAGATAGTCATTCCTATCGCTTTCGCGGTCATTCTCTTGCTGCTTTACATGGCGGTTGGGGGCTGGGTGCCGGCGCTCGCCGTATTCAGCGCGATCCCGTTGGCCCTGGCAGGCGGGATTTTCTCCTTGGCTCTACGCGGGATGCCATTCTCGGTATCTGCGGCGGTAGGCTTTATCGCCCTGTCGGGTGTGGCGACCTTGAATGGCCTCGTGATGGTGACTGCGATCCGTCAGCGGCTCGACAGGGGCATGGCGCTCGATGACGCCATCGTCGATGGTGGATTGGCGCGCCTAAGGCCGGTTCTCATGACCGCGCTCGTTGCATCGCTCGGCTTCGTGCCGATGGCCATTGCGACCGGGACCGGCGCGGAAGTGCAACGTCCCTTGGCGACAGTCGTCATTGGAGGGTTGATCACCGCCACCGCGCTGACCCTTTTCGTCTTGCCCGCAATCTTGAAGCTGGTTTTCGGGACCAGAGAAGATGACCGGACCTGGCGACAGCGTTGGTGGGACAGGCTGCGGCGCAATGTGACAAGCGATGAGCAGCGCGAGCTGAAGGACATCACATGACCGATCGGGAAAGGAGAATACGGTGCTGGCACTGAAGGAAAAGAACGGACTGCTCTGGATACGTGCCGGAGGCAGGCAGGGGGATGAAGCTTATGACCGCTTTGTTCCCCAATTCGAACATATCGCAGAGCGCGAGGCCGGTACCGTCCCGATGGTGATCGAGCTCGCGCCTGACTTTTCGGGTTGGAACTTCGGAGGTCTCTGGCGCGATCTCAAGTTCGACATCCGGCATAAGGATTGTTTCGGCCGGATCGCCATAATCGGCGACAGCGAATGGGAAGAGTGGGGCACGAAATTGTCATCCTCACTCTTCCGCGCCGAAATGAAGTTTTTCCGGCCATCACAGCGTAGTCATGCGGAAAGCTGGGTACAAACCGAGGAGGACGCAGCATGAGTGGCGGACATGAGGTCGATGTCGGGTCGCCTGAAAAGCGCAAGACCCTGTGGGTTGTCCTGTGGCTTAACGTGGCCATCGCGATCGGCTTTTTCGCGGTCGGGTATTTTGCCGATTCTAATGCGCTGTCGGCGAACGGCCTCGATAATTCATCCGATGCCATCGTTTATGCGCTCAGCCTGCTCGCGCTGACCCGCTCACGGACCTGGAAACGCGGGGCCGCACGTTTCTCCGGCATCATGCTGCTGATCTTCTCTGCTGGGGTTATCTTCGATGCTTACCGACGGTTTGTGGAAGGGTCCGATCCGGGCGGGATATTGATGATGGCGATGGCGTTCATCGCGGGGATGGTCAATCTCTATTGCCTGCGCCTGCTGCAGAAGATGGAGAACAAGGACGTCAATAGTCGGGCGGCGACCACCTTCAGCTTCAACGACTTTATCTCTAATGGCGGGATCATTATCGCCGGCATCATTGTGATGCTGACCGGAACCAACTGGCCCGACCTCGTTGTGGGCATCGCGGTAGCTTGCATCGCTCTCTATGGCGGCATCGAGATTCTGCGCGACGCTCACATGGATAGCCACGACGATGCGGGAACCAAACACGGCGAGAAGAGGAATTGACCCTATTCGATCTTCCTGCACAATGTGTCCGATGCGCTGGCTTCGGCCGGTGTGATCGTGGCTGGCGTGCTCATTCTGCGATACGAACTTTATATCGCCGATCTGACCATCACGGTGGTCATTGGTGACTTTGTGATCTGGCAGGGCGTTACTTTGTTGCCTCGCACGGTGCGTCTCTTGATGGGCGCGGTGCCGGACGAAAGCGAGTTCGATCGCATTGTGAGCGACCTGCGTGACGCAGAAGGCGTGGCCGACGTCCATCACGTCCAAGTCTGGAGCATCAGCGAGCATTATCGCGCGCTTGAGGCGCATGTCGTTCCTGCCGAATCTTCGTTGCAGGCTTTCGAGGATGTGAAGGCGCGGGCTCGCGGTATGCTCGAGACGCAGCACGCCATCGCCCATGCAACGTTCGAAGCCTGTCTCGCTGCGGACTGTGATCCCGACATGATCCCGGACCATCAGGTCGAGAAGAACCATCATCACGACCATGACCGCGACCATTGACAAGCGCGGCGATCGGGTCGGTCGCTGTGGGTAAGCTGCTTGGCAGCGCACGACATGAACCGCCCTGCAACCCGTAAAATGAGGACCAACGAATGAAAGCTTCCGATCTTATGGTCGCCGCGCTCGAGGCCGAGGGCGTCGAATATGTTTTCGCCGTTCCAGGCGAAGAGAACCTGGATCTCCTGGAATCGCTGCGAACTTCCGCCATCACGCTGGTTCTGGCCCGTCACGAACAGGGCGCTGGCTTCATGGCGGCGACCTATGGCCGCCTGACCGGCAAGGCAGGTGTGTGCCTGGCAACGCTCGGGCCTGGTGCCACGAACCTGACCACACCGGCGGCCTATGCCGCGCTCGGGGCCTTTCCGCTCGTCATTATTACTGGGCAGAAACCGATCAAGACATCGAAACAGGCCCAGTTCCAGATTGTCGACGTCGTTTCCCTGTTTACGCCGCTCTGCAAGGCTTCGACCCAGATCGTGAACGGCAATCGCATTCCCTCGCTCGTTCGCGAAGGTTTCCGTCTGGCGCAGGAAGAAAGGCCGGGCGCTGTACTGCTCGAGCTGCCGGAAGATATCGCTGAAGAGGAAACGATCGAACCGGTCATACCGCCGCATTACAGGCGTTATGCGGTCGCCGGAGATGCTGCGCTCGACGAAGCGGCCGAGCGCATCATCGCGGCTGAGCGGCCATTGCTCCTGATCGGTGCCGGAGCGAACCGCCGCCGCGCTTCGAAAGCGTTGCGCAAATTCGTGTCTGATACCGGCTTTCCATTCTTCGACACCCAGATGGGCAAGGGCGTGGTCGATGAAGATAGCGAGCTCTATCTGGGCACCGCGGCGCTATCGTCGGGCGATTATGTTCACTGCGCAATCGAAAAGGCCGATCTGATCGTCAATATCGGTCACGACGTGGTGGAGAAGCCGCCCTTCTTCATGGAGCCGGGCGGGCAGACCGTCATCCATATCAATTACAAGGCAGCCGAAGTCGATCAGGTCTACTTCCCGCAGCTCGAGGTCATCGGCGACATCGCCGGATCGGTCGAGCGGCTGGGAAACCGCCTGGATGGCAAGCTGCAGTGCGACCGCAGCTATTATACCGCCCTGCATCACGAGATTGCATCGCACATCTCCGAGACCAGCGACGACGAACGTTTTCCAATGGTCCCCCAGCGCGTAGTTGCCGACGTACGCAGCGTAATGGCGCGCGATGATATCGTTGCGCTCGACAACGGCATCTACAAGATCTGGTTCGCCAGAAACTACATCGCCCACGAGCCTGGCACCATCCTGCTCGACAATGCATTGGCGACGATGGGTGCTGGCCTTCCATCCGCCATGATGGCTGCGATGCTGGCGCCGGGGCGCAGAGTGCTCGCGGTATGCGGCGATGGCGGGTTCATGATGAACTCGCAGGAACTGGAAACGGCCGTCAGGCTTGGACTGAACCTTGTCGTTCTCGTTCTGAATGATGCAGCATACGGGATGATCCGCTGGAAGCAGGACCAGCTTGGCTTTCCGGACTACGGCCTGACCTTTTCCAATCCCGACTTCGTCACCTACGCAAAAAGCTATGGAGCGACCGGTCACCGGGTGGAGCGGAGCGCAGATCTTGTGGCGGTCCTGAACGCCGCATTCGAGGCGGGCGGCGTGCACCTTGTCGATCTGCCCGTCGACTACTCCGAAAACAAGAAGGTGCTGATCGACGAACTCGGCGCAAAGGTGTGCGAGCTATGAAGACGATCGTTCACAATCCGTTCGACCGCGAGCCGGTTGCAGAAGTGGCGCTTGTCGACTGGGCTCAAATCGATGAATGGCTGAGTGAAGCGCAGTTGCTCCACCGCGACCGCTGTGGCTGGCTTGCCGTGCACGAGCGTATTGCTATCCTCCGGCGGGCAGCGGATATCATGCGCGAACGAGCCGAGGATCTGGCTCTCCAGATCGTCAGGGAGGGCGGCAAACCCCTGGTCGATGCGCGCGTGGAAGCCGGTCGCGCGATCAACAGCGTCGACTTGTGCGTTCAGGCGCTCAGCGATGGCGGCGGTCACGAGATCCCCATGGACCTGACAGAAGCGGGTGCGGGAAGGACGGCATATACCTTCCGCGAGCCGATCGGTCCTGTCGTGGCGATCTCGGCATTCAATCACCCCCTCAACCTGATCGTCCATCAGGTTGGACCGGCGGTAGCAGCCGGGTGCCCCGTTCTCATCAAGCCTGCGCTGGAAACGCCTCTGTCATGCCAGAGCTTCGTGAACATTCTCCATGAAGTCGGCCTGCCCGAGGCCTGGTGCCGGTTCGCTCCGTGCAGCGACGATGTCGCCGAAAGGATGGTAACCGATCCGCGCACGGCGTTCTTCTCATTCATCGGTTCTGCGAAAATCGGCTGGATGCTTCGCTCGAAGCTGGCGCCCGGAACCCGCATTGCTCTCGAGCACGGCGGCGCGGCGCCGGTAATCGTGGACAGCGGCGTGGAGCGCGCAGCAGTGATCGCCTCGTTGCTCAAAGGCGGGTTCTATCATTCGGGTCAGGTCTGCGTTTCCGTGCAGCGCGTATTCGTCCCTGCTGCAGAATTGAAAGACTTCGCCAATGACCTAGGGCGAGCTGCCGAAAAGCTGGTCGTGGGCGATCCCGCCGATGCCGAAACCCAATGCGGACCCCTGATCCGAACGGAGGAAGTCGACCGCGTCGAACGCTGGGTCGATGAAGCCATTGCAGCAGGCGGCACCCTGGTCTGCGGGGGAAGCCGTCTGAGTGACACTCTTTTCTCCCCGACCGTCATTGTCGATCCTCCCGAAAGTGCCAAGGTATCCCAGGAAGAAATCTTCGGCCCCGTGATCTGCGTGTATGGCTATGACGATATCGACCTGGCTATCGAGCAGGCCAATGCCCTGCCTTACGCCTTTCAGGCCGCTATATTCACCGATCGGCTGTCAATCGCCAATCATTGCATACAGTCTCTCGCGGGATCGGCTGTGATGGTGAACGACCATACGGCATTCCGCGTCGACTGGATGCCTTTTGCAGGTCTGCGCCGCTCCGGGCTTGGCGTCGGCGGGATCGCCTATACTATGGCGGATATGAGCCTTGAAAAAATGGCCGTCTGGAACTGGCCTGCGGCGGCATCATAGCCCGTTCGACAGACCCGGGATGGCGACACGGGCAGCTTCGCACTCGTCGGCCTTTCCCGAAGTCAAGTCTCTTATGGGCGGCCGACAAAAGCCGTGCATTGGCGAGCCTGACCGAACTGGCGCACGAGGCGCGGACATCAAGGCTCGGCGGTACCCGCAAGTGCATCGATGATGCGGCAATCGCCTACAGTGTCTTGCTCGCAGGCAGCGATCATACGCCCAAGTTCCGTCCGCAACGCCTCCAGGCTCGCGATCTTGCGCTCGACCTCGCCGAGATGGCTTCTGGCCAGAGCGTCGATGCCCGCGCAGGACCGGTCGGCATCATCGGAGAGATCGAGCAATTCCCTGATGCGTGCCATGGAGAAGCCGAGATCACGCGCGCGCCGTATGAAGTTAAGGCGCGCTTCCTCTGCTGGTCCATAATCGCGATAATTGGCCCGCGTGCGTGGAGGGGCAGCGAGGATACCCTCACGCTCGTAGAAGCGGATTGTTTCGGATTTGACGCCGGTTATCCGGGCAAGTTGACCAATTCTCATGACAAAGGCTCCTGCCGCTTGACCTTGTAGTTACTACAAGGTGCATAGGGCGGATCGACGTAAGGAGTCGAGTAAATGGGAAAGACCTGCTGCGGCCCCGATGAGGCCGGTGCAAACAACAACGATCCGACATGGCTGCGCATTCTGTGGATCGCACTGGGCCTTAATGCAATCATGTTCGGCGTGGAGATCGTGGCAGGCATTGCTGCGGATTCGCGCGCCTTGCAGGCCGACGCGCTCGACTTTCTCGGTGATGCGGCAAACTATGCTATCAGTCTCGGTGTAGCGGGGATGGCGCTCGTCTGGCGCGCGCGTGCGGCTCTCGTAAAGGCGGCGACCATGCTGGCTTTCGGCCTGTGGGTGCTCGGCTCGGCCATCTGGGGTTTCTTTGTCGGGGCGTCGCCCGACCCGGGAACGATGGGCGCCATCGGTTCTCTTGCTCTGGCGGTAAATCTCGCCGTCGCCGCGATGCTGTTCCGGTATCGCTCGGGCGATGCGAACATGCGCTCGGTGTGGATCTGTTCGCGCAACGACGCGATCGGTAATATCACCGTGCTGGCGGCAGCGATTGGCGTTTTCGGCACCGGCCGTGCGTGGCCCGATCTGGTTGTGGCGAGCATCATGGCAGGACTGGCGGTGTGGGGAAGTGCCGAAGTCTTCAATCAGGCACGCGGCGAACTGCGCTCTAGCTAAGCTCCAAAATCTGCCCGCGATTGCGGGTTGGAGGAAATAAGGTTCCGCTCACATGCTGCTATTGCGAGTTACTTGCAAAAGATTTAAAGACCCCGCATGCATCGCATCGTCTCCGCCACCGTCCATCCGGCACTGCGGCTCATTCTGCTGGCGCTTGCGCTGTGTCTGTCCGTCACCGCGAACGCGGAAGAACCCGACGTGCGAACCACCTGGCGTCTGCTCGATTATATCGCGGTCGACTACGCCTCCGCGGTTTCCGAGGGACGTGTTGCCGACGAATTCGAATATCGCGAAATGGTGGAGTTTTCCGATGTCGTGGCGCGGCAGGTCGCTGCATTTCCGGACACTAAAGACAATCAAGCACTCATCCGCCGATCGGACCAGCTGCGAGCTCTGATCGCCAACAAGGAACCTGCCGAGCGAGTTGGGCGCTTCGCGCGCGCGCTGGCAGCCTCGTTGCTGACAGCCTACCCGGTTCCGCTCGCCCCTTCGCAGGCGCCCGACCTTGTCCGCGCCCGCACTCTCTTCGCGCAGAACTGCGCCTCGTGTCACGGCGCCGCCGGAAGTGCGCCACCGGCCGCAATGCAGGCGCTCGATCCCCCGCCGATAGACTTTACCGATATCGACCGGGCACGGCAGCGCAGTGCGTTCGGGCTTTACCAGGTCATCACGCAGGGGCTTGAAGGAACGTCCATGGCCAGCTTCGCATCGCTGTCCGACGAGGATCGCTGGGCGCTTGCATTCTATGCCGGCAGCATTGCTTTTGAAGATGTGGCCAAAGGCGAGCGTATCTGGCGGGAAGATGATGGCATACGCCAGCTTGTCCCCGATCTCGAGACGCTCGCCGCGCTCACACCGGAAAGTCTGGCCGAGGAGATCGGCGAGGACCGTGCGCTCGCCGTCATGGCCTATCTTCGCGCCAATCCCAATGCGGTGGGAAAGGCAAATGACACAGGTTCGCTCGCCTTCGTTCGCGATACGCTCGATCGCAGCCTGTCAGCCTATCGGGCTGGCGACCGTGAAGAAGCGCGGCAGCTTGCCCTGTCTGCCTATCTCGACGGGTTCGAACCCCTGGAGGCCCTCCTTGCAACGCGCGATGGCGGTTTGATGCGCGAGGTAGAACAGGCGCTCGGGCAATTTCGGGCCGGAATAGAGTCCGGTGCGGATCCATCCGAACTACAGCAACTAAGGGCTCGCATCGATAGTCTGCTGGCCAGAGCCGAGGGAGCGTTGGCTCCTGAGGCCGCCAGCGAAATCTCGACCTTTCTCGGGGCGTTCACCATCCTGCTGCGCGAGGGGATCGAAGCACTTCTGGTTGTGATCGCCATGATCGCCTTTGTGAAAAAGTCGCAGCGCTCCGAGGTATTGCCCTATATCCATGGTGGCTGGATCGCTGCTCTTTTCGCAGGTGTCGCCACCTGGGTCGTAGCAACCTACTTCGTAAGCATCAGCGGGGCGAGCCGCGAGATGACCGAAGGGATCGGCGCGCTGCTTGCGGCTGTCATTCTCGTATCGGTCGGGATCTGGATGCACGGCAAATCCCAGGCCGAGGAGTGGCGGCGCTATATCCAGGAAAAAATGGGCAAGGCGCTTTCGCGCGGATCGGCATGGTTTCTCTTCGGGCTCGCCTTTGTCGTGGTCTACCGCGAAGCTTTCGAGACTATCCTGTTCTACGCTGCCCTGTGGAACCCGCAGAGCAGCGGCATCATACTGGCAGGTGCCTTGTCGGCAGTAGCGCTGCTGGCGCTCATTGCTTGGGCCATGCTGCGCTACAGCCGCAAACTGCCGATCACCCAGTTCTTCCGCTACAGTGCTATCCTGATTGCGATCCTTGCGCTCATTCTCGCGGGCAAGGGCGTGGGCGCTTTCCAGGAGGCCGGAGTTCTTTCCGCCACTTTCATCGCCGGCTTGCCGCGCCTCGCCGAACTCGGCTTCTTCCCGACTGTCGAGACGATCGGCGCGCAATTGCTCACGCTGCTGGCCCTGATTGCCGGATTTCGGGTAAGTCGATCACCATCGGGACCGCAGCCGGCAGCTGTCGAGGGATAGGAGATCCCGGTTTGCGATCAGCGGGGTCCGGTGCCGAGACGGCGCGCGAGCCACAAGGTGGCGGTGGGAACCGCGACCCACATCACGATCGGTACCAGGCCGATTTTGGTCCCGGGCACAAGCGGCATGATTGCACTATAGGACCACCCCCAGTCGGCACCGACAGCCAGCACTTCGACCATGGCAGTAATGGCCAGGCCGATTCCCAGGAACACGACCAAACGCGAGATCGGCCAGTCTACGAGCCACGGCGTTTTACCACTGCCGACAGAGGCGCCGAGATAAGCGGCCACCATGATCCCGGCATCGCCGAACGAGGCCAGGCCGCAGCGACGTGCTGCCTCGGCAGGCGACAGACCTCCCGACTGGTAGAAAGGAAGCTGAAGCATCTCCCAGGCGAATGCGATAAGAATTCCGAATATCGCGATCCAGAGGGCTGGATGAGCACCGCGCCATTCGCGCGATTCCTCAGAGATTTGGTCCTGATCCTGCATCGTCTGATTCGTCACTCCTGCGATCTCCGTCCCGTCCCCATCGCTCAGGTATCGAATTTGGGAAGAGCGAGGCCGCGCAGGCGCAGGGCGTTGCCGATCACCGATACCGAAGACAGGCTCATCGCTGCGGCCGCGATCATCGGGTTCAAAAGCAACCCGGTCCATGGATAGAGGACACCTGCTGCGACCGGTATGCCGAGCGCATTATACGCAAAGGCAAAGAACAGGTTCTGCCTGATGTTGCGCATAGTGGCCCGAGACAGGACGAGCGCCTGAACAACGCCGACGAGGTCGCCGCGCACCAATGTCACGCCCGCGCTTTCGATCGCGACATCGGTACCCGTTCCCATCGCGATGCCGACATGCGAAGCGGCAAGCGCGGGTGCGTCGTTTATGCCGTCGCCGGCCATAGCGACCCGGCGACCCTCGCTCTTCAACTGCTCGATCTTGCGATGTTTGTCCTCGGGCGAGACGTTCGCTTCGACTTCGTCGATACCGACCTGGCTTGCTACCGCACGCGCGGTGGCTTCGCTGTCGCCGGTAAGCATTACGATCTTGATGCCGCGCTCATGCAGCGCGGCAATAGCGGTGCGGCTGGTTTCCTTGATCGGATCGGCGACAGCGATAAGGCCTGCCGGTGCCCCGTCCACGGCCACGAACATCACCGTCTGTCCGAGGCTTCGGCCTTCGTCCGCCGTTGACCGCCAGCCTTCTTCGAGCGCCCCTATACGCTCCATCATCTTTTCATTCCCGATCGCGACCAGGCGCTTGTCGACATTTGCCTGGATACCTTCGCCGGTCACGGATTCGATATCGGAAGCGTCGAGAATGGCAGCGCCCCTGTTTTGAGCCCCTTCCACGATCGCGTGGGCGAGCGGATGCTCGCTTCCTCTCTCAACGGCAGCGACAAGGCTCAGCAATTCCTGCTCGTCGAAATTTGGCTGCGGTTTTACGTCGACAAGATCAGGCTTGCCCCGGGTCAGCGTTCCGGTCTTGTCGACGACCAGCGTATCGATCTTTTCCAGCGTTTCGAGCGCTTCGGCGTTCTTGATCAGGATGCCGTGCTGGGCTCCCTTGCCGGTGCCGGTCATGATCGACATTGGCGTCGCCAGTCCGAGCGCGCAGGGACAGGCGATGATCAGAACGGCGACCGCGTTGACGAGCGCGTAGGCAAGGGCCGGTGCCGGTCCCCAGATGGCCCAGACGACAAAACTCACGATAGCGACAAGGACGACGATGGGGACGAACCATCCGGTGACTTGGTCGGCGAGCCGCTGGATCGGTGCCCGGCTGCGCTGCGCCTCCGCCACCATCTGCACGATCTTCGAGAGCATGGTGTCCGCGCCGACCTGCGTCGCGCGCATGGTGAAGCTGCCGGTCTGGTTGACAGTGCCTCCGATCACGGGATCGCCAGCGCTTTTCTTGACGGGAATGGGCTCGCCGCTGATCATGGACTCGTCGATGGCGCTGCTTCCATCCTCGAGCGTGCCATCGACGGGGACCTTGTCGCCCGGACGCACGCGCAGCAGGTCCCCCGACGTCAATTCATCGAGCGGTACTTCGCGCTCATCGCCGCGACCGAAGATCTTCATCGCGGTCGGGGGCGCGAGTTCGAGAAGCGCTCGCAAGGCGCTCGATGTCGATCCGCGCGCCTTAAGCTCGAGCACCTGCCCGAGCAGCACGAGGGTCGTGATAACCGCTGCGGCCTCGTAATAGACGCCGACCCGGCCCGCATGATCGCGGAAAGCCTCGGGGAAGATGTCCGGGGCGAGGGTTGCCACAAGGCTGAACAGATAAGCGATGGCAACGCCGAAGCCGATCAGGGTGAACATGTTGAGGTTCATGGTTCGGACTGATTGCAGCGCGCGGGTGAAGAAGGGCCAGCCGCCCCAAAGCACCACCGGAGTGGCCAGCAGAAGCTGCAGCCACTGCGCGAAAGCGGGTTCGATGACCTGATCGAACGGTCGCGACGGGATCATGTCGCCCATCGCATAGGCGAAGAGCGGCAGGGTGAAGAGCGCGCTCCACCAGAACCTTCGCCGCATGTCGACGAGTTCGGGATCGGGGCCCTCGTTCAAGGTGACCGTTTCGGGTTCGAGGGCCATCCCGCATATCGGGCAGGAGCCCGGCCCCGGCTGCCGGATCTCCGGATGCATCGGACAGGTGTATATCGTACCTTCCGGGACATCCTCGACAGCATCGAGGTGCGCCTTCGAAAGATACATCTCCGGATCCGCGCGGAACTTGTCGAGGCAGCGCGAGGAGCAGAAGTAATGGTCGCCACCCTCGTGTCGATCGATGAAGCGGGCGCCGTCCATCTTCACGCTCATTCCGCAAACGGGGTCGGTCGCCGTACCCTCGATTGCATTGTGCCCATCGCTCATCTGTCGTTCTCCCCTAATTGGCCGTGACCACGAACTGCCCCATCATGCCTGCGTCCTCGTGCTCGAGGATATGACAGTGATACATGTAGGGATTGTCGGGATCGGTATTCTCTTCGAACCGCAACAGCAGCCTGACCTGTTCACGTGGCTTGACGATAACGGTGTCCTTGAAGCCCGCCTCTTCCGCCTGCGGAGGCCGACCGTCCCGGTCTAGCAAGCGGAACTGCACATTATGAATATGAAAGGGATGGGCCATCATCGATGCGTTGGCGATTTCCCATATTTCCCACTGACCCACCGGTACGCGCTGATTGATGACATCCATGTCCATGGTCTCGCCGTTGATCGCCATGCCCCGACCCATCATGCCCATATCGAGTACGAAACGGCGGCTGCGAACGGCGAGCGAGGGGTCTGGCGCGGCTAGCGCGGCCAGGGTGGGCGGGAGCATCACTGGAGTCGATGATCCGGAGGGACGCATATCGAGGATCGAAAAGGTGCGGCCCTGCCTCTCGCGACCGGTCCGGTTTCCCATCATTCCGCCGTCCATCATACCCCCGCCTTCTCCGGCCATCATGCCCATGGCGTTATCAGGACTGCTGGCATTCAGGCGCAGCGGGCGCCCTTCGGAAAGGTCGACGATCACTTGTGCGCGTTCGCCTGGGGCAAGGGTAAGACTGCGAATCTCGCGGGGTGCGGCAAGCAGGCCGCCATCGCTTGCGATGAGTTGCATCGGACGATCACCTTCGAGCGAGAAGGTGTAGAACCGCGCATTCGATCCATTGAGAAGCCGCAGGCGCAGCGGACCGGCGGTGGCGTCGAAAACGGCATTGGCCGTTCCGTTCACATAGATGCGCTCACCTATCACCCCCATCATCCGCGAGTGCATGTTGAGCGGGTAAACGAGGCGGCCTGAGCTGTCGATCACGCGATCCTGCACGACGAGCGGGATATCATCTACACCGTACCGGCTCGGCAGATCGAGGCGATCCTCTTCCTCGTCGCGCACGTAGATCGGGGCAGCAAGTCCGGCATAGACCTGTGGTCCGGCCCGGCGATGCGTATGAGAATGATACCAGTATAGCGAAGCGCGCTGGCGTATTTCGAAGGACGGGCTCCAGCGTTCGCCGGGCCGCACGAGTTGGTGCGGTCCGCCATCCGCGGTGGCGGGAAGTTCGAAACCATGCCAGTGAACGGTCGCATCTTCGGCAAGCTTGTTGTCGATGTGAAAGCGAACCTGTTCGCCGCGGCGCATTTCGAGGGTCGGGCCGAGATAGGATGCGTCGATACCGATCGTCGGTGACGCCGTGCCGGGCACGAATTCTTTCTCGCCCGGTGTCAGGGACAGGCGAAAGACACGCTCGCCCCGTTCGATCGTTCCTGCCTGTAGCCGAGGTATGGCAAGAGGATTGCTTTCGCCTCCCTGATCGAGCGACATCCTGCTTTGCGTACCGCAACCCAGCAGCGGCAGCGCGGCGAAACCCGTCGCCGCGAGGCCGGCGCTCTTGATGAAGTCGCGGCGATCCTTAAAGTCGGGCCTGTCGATACCTGGCATATTCACCTGTTTTTGCGTGGGAGGCACCGGCGCAACCGAGCGCCTCCCACCCACCGTCCTATCGCGGCGTTACCGAGGTAACGACGCTGCCTTCGGTTCCAGTACGAAATTCAAAGGCTATTCCCTCACCGACACTGACCTGTTCGAGGATTTGCGCGTCGGCTTCGAAGGTCATGGTCATCGCGGGCCATCCGATACTTTCGACCGGACCATGCTCGATGGTCACCGTGCCCGCCTCGGAATCGATGGCTGTAACCGTTCCCTCCGCGCTGGCGCTCTGCTCGCCGCCGGTCTCCTCCGCCATCGGCATTTCGCCTGACATGGGCATGCTGTCCGAGTTCGCCATGTCGTCTGACATCATGGTCTCTGAGCTGTCGTCTGCAGCGTCGCAGGCTGCAAGCGCCAGCGGTGCCGCGAGCAGGATCATGTAGGTTGGGGTACGCACTCTTCTTCTCCTTGAGGGTTGGCCGGTTTTTCCGGACGGGGGCGCCGCAACAACAGATAGGCGGCGGGAAGCAGGAACATGGACAGGAGCGGGGCGGTGATCATGCCGCCAACCATCGGCGCGGCGATGCGGCTCATGACTTCCGAGCCCGCGCCGGTGCCGATCAGGATCGGAAAGAGACCCGCAAGGATGACTGCGACGGTCATCGCCTTGGGCCGCACGCGCAGGAGCGCGCCTTCCCGGATGGCCTCGTCTACTTCTTCGGCGCTCAGATCACCGCGTCGCCGCTCCAGTGCGGCTTTCAGGTAAATCAGCATCACTACGCCGAATTCGGCGGAGACGCCGGCAAGCGCGATGAAACCGACCGCAGTCGCCACCGACTGGTTGTAGCCCATCAGATAGAGCAACCAGTATCCGCCCGTCAGCGCGAAGGGCAGCGTGCCCATGATCAGCAAGGCTTCGTCCCAGCGCCGGAAAATGAGATAGAGCAGCAGGAAAATGATCGCAAGCGTCGCGGGAACCACGACCTTCAGTCGCTCATAGGCGCGCGTCAGATATTCGAACTGGCCCGCATAGGACAGGCTGACGCCGGCAGGAAGATCGACACCCGCGGCGACGACCTCCTGCAGATCGGCGACCACCGAAGTAAGATCGCGGCCCCGGACGTCGACGTAGATGTAGCTGGTCAGTCGGCCCTGTTCGCTCTTGAGCATGGGCGGACCGTCGCTGACGGCGATACGGGCGACAGTGCCAAGCGTGATCTGTTGGCCGGACGGCGTCAGAACCGGCAAGGCCCTGAGTTCCTCGACGCTGTCCCTGATTTCGCGGGGATAGCGCACATTGATCGGATAGCGCGCCAGCCCCTCGACGGTCCGTGCGACATTGGCACCGCCAACTGCACCAGAGACGATCTGCTGGATGTCGGCAATGTTGAGCCCGTATCGCGCGGCCGCCATCCGGTCGATATCGACATCGACATAGCGACCGCCCGACAGGCGCTCCGCCAGGGCGGAACTCACGCCAGGCACGGTCTTGGCGATACGCTCCACATCGAGTGCAACGCGTTCCAGCTGATCGAGATCGTCGCCTGAAACCTTGACCCCGATCGGGCTCTTGATCCCGGTCGCGAGCATGTCGATCCGGTTGCGGATCGGCGGCACCCAGACATTGGCGAGGCCCGGCACCTGAACGACCCGGTCAAGTTCCTCGACCAGCAGATCGGGCGTCATTCCCTCGCGCCACTCCTCGCGCGGCTTGAAGCGGATCGTCGTTTCGAACATCGTCAGGGGAGCCGGATCCGTCGCTGTATCGGCGCGCCCCGCCTTGCCGAACACCGTTTCCACCTCGGGGACCGACTTGATCAGGCGATCGGTGCGCTGCAGCAGCGCCGAAGCCTCGCCGGGGGAAAGGCCGGGCAGCGCGCTCGGCATATAAAGCAAATCGCCTTCATCGAGCGGCGGGAGGAACTCGCCGCCAAGCCGGGTGAAGGGGATCGCGGTGGTCAGAAAGATCAGCGCCGCGATCGCCAGCGTTGCCTTGGGGCGCCGCATGACCCAGTCGAGCCCCGGACGATAGATTTTCGTCAGCCAGCGGTTTAGAAAATTGGAATCTTCCGAAGGGATCTTCCCACGGATCAGCCAACCCATCATCACCGGCACCAGCGTTACCGAAAGAATGGCCGCGGCAGCCATCGCATAGGTCTTGGTGAAAGCAAGCGGTGCAAATAACCGCCCTTCCTGCGCCTGCAGGGTAAAGACCGGTAGGAACGACAGCGTAATGATCAGCAGGCTGAAGAACAGCGCCGGTCCCACTTCCTTCGATGCATCGGCGATGATCTGCCAGCGTTCCTTCACCGCGAGCACGGTATCGGGATTCTCGTGTTCCCATCGCTCGAGATGCTTGTGCGCGTTCTCAATCATGACGACGGCGGCATCGACCATCGCACCGACCGCAATGGCTATTCCACCCAGCGACATGATGTTGGCATTGACGCCCTGAAAGCGCATCACGATGAAGGCCGCGAGCACGCCCAAAGGCAGGGTGATGATGGCGACAAGTGCCGAACGCGCGTGCCAGAGGAACAGCGCGCATACGAGCGCCACGACGATAAACTCTTCGATGAGCTTCGTGGTGAGGTTTTCTATAGACGCATCAATGAGCTGAGAGCGATCGTAGGTCGTGACGATCTCGACGCCTTCGGGAAGGCTTGCCTGCAAGTCGTCGAGTTTCTGTTCGACGGCCTGTATGGCGCTTCTTGCATCCGCACCCTGACGCAGAACGATGATGCCGCCGGCAACCTCGCCTTCGCCATTGAGCTCGGCGATGCCACGGCGCAGCTCGGGGCCTACCTGGATTGTCGCTACGTCGCCAAGCGTGACCGGAATGCCGCCGCTCGCAGTGCGTAGTGGAATCTGCCGAAAATCCTCGAGGTCGCCGAGATAGCCCGAGGCGCGGACCATATATTCGGCTTCGCCCATCTCGACGATCGAGCCGCCCGCTTCCTGGTTGGCGGCCTGGATTGCGCTCACGATCTCGGCGTGAGTCACGCCGAGCGATGCCATCCGGTAAGGTTCCAGCACGACCTGGTATTGCTTGACCATTCCGCCGACGCTGGCGACCTCGGCAATGCCGGGAATCGTCTTGAGCTCGTAGCGCAGGAACCAGTCCTGCAGGCTGCGCAGTCCGGCAAGGTCGTGCCCGCCGGTCCGGTCGACGAGCGCATATTCGTAGATCCACCCCACACCGGTTGCATCGGGCCCAAGCGCGCTCGTGACGCCATCGGGCAGGCGGTTCTGCACCTGGTTGAGATATTCGAGCACGCGCGAGCGTGCCCAGTAGAGGTCGGTACCGTCCTCGAAGATGATATAGACATAGCTGTCACCGAACATCGAATAGCCACGGACGGTTTTCGCCCCCGGCACCGAGAGCATGGTCGTTGCCAGGGGATAGGTGACCTGTTCCTCGACGATCCGGGGGGCCTGAGCCGGATAGTTTGACCGGACCACAACCTGCACATCGGACAGATCGGGCAACGCGTCGACCGGCGTCGTGCGCACCGCCCAGAAACCGGCCAGCGTTACCGCGACGGCGGCGAGAACGATAAACAGGCGGTTGGCGATCGAGGCATCGATTATCCGAGCAATCATTGTCCGGCCCTCGTGATAGACTCGATCCGGGGGCCGGCATCCTGCTGGGTGAAGGTGAAGCGCACCCTGTCTCCCGTCTCGAGCCCGCGCATTTGCGCCGCGCTCTTCGTGCGGAAGGTCATGGTCATCGCGGGCCAATCGAGCCGGGGCACAGGACCATGCCGCAGCGTCACCGAACCATTGGCGATCGACTGGATCGTGCCGGTGGCACCGAAGGTCGCTGGTGCGTCCTCGCCGCCGGTGGAAGCGTCATCTGCCTGATCTATCGGACGGACGTCCAGTCCGGTGAGGCTTGCTTCGGAATCGAGCAAAAACTGACCCGATGTCACGACCTGTTCGCCCGGTAACAGACCGGCCAGAACCTCGGTCCTGCCGCCTGCCTCCCGACCGATCCGGACTTCGGCGGGCATGAAGCCGCCCTCGCCCTGCCTGATCATGACGATCGTACGACGGCCGGTCCTGATTATCGCTTCGGAGGGCACGAGCAGGGCGCGGCGAGTGTCCGGGGTCAGGGATACCCTTGCGAACATGCCCGGCTTGAGGCGTCCGGAGGGATTGGGCAGCTGCGCGCGAACGGTGATCGTACGGCTCGCATCCTGCGCGCTGGGAAGGATAGCAATGATCCGCCCTGCAAACCGCTCCTCGGGAAAGGCAGTGAGCTCCGCGCTTACGGGCTGGCCGACCCGCACATTCGCCGCCTGTGTCTCGGGCACCGCGGCTTCGAGCCAGATCGGTGAGAAGCCGGTTATCTCGGCGAGCGTCTGTCCGGCCATGACCGTCATTCCCGGGCGAACGCCGAGCGCTGTGATGGCACCTCCGATCGGCGCGGTTATTGTGATCGTGGAATGCGGTCGTCCGCTGCGTCCCACCGCCGTGATCAGGCTTGGGGACATGCCGAGCAGCCGCATGCGCTCCCGCATGGCGTCGGCGAGCTCCTGGTCGCCGCTGCTGAGGACGGCCAGATACTCCTGCTGCGCTCCGCCCCATTCGGGGACCAGGATATCCGCAAGCGGAGCGCCCCGTCCCACGACATCGTCGGGTGCGCGACCATAGGTTTTCTGGACATGGCCTCCGGTACGTGGCTGGACGATCGCGACATCGCGTTCATTGTAGGCCAGCACACCCGTGACGGTTACTTCCGGCTCGAGGATGCCGTACTCGGCTTCGGCGGTGCGAATGCCGAAATTCTGGACCAGCCCGGGGTCGATCCGGACGCCGGCGGTGGCCTCCTCTCCCGCGCACTTGGGCACCAACTGCATATCCATGAAAGGCGACTTGCCGGGCTCATCGAAATGCTGCCCCGGCACCATCGGGTCGTACCAGTAAAGGACATCCTCGCATTCGGTCGCACCGCCGCCCGCGTCGCCTGCACCACCCTGGCCTTCACCGAGCTGCGAGAGACCATAGCCGGCGGCAAGACTAATGAGCGCGATTGTGCCTGCCATCGTCCAGGATTTCTGGCGCGGCGACAGCCTGTCCCACGCGGCTCCCATTGCGGCTCTCATCGGCCATACTCCCCATAGGTCAGTCGCAGGTTCGCGGCGGCTTCGACGGTCGCTTCCTCGCGTTGCAGAATGTCCACCCGCAGCACGGCGAGCGTTTTGATGGTGTCGATGACGTCGAGCAGTTCCGCGCGGCCTGCGGCAAAGCTCGCGCGCTCGAGGTCCACGCGGCTTTCCGCGAGCGGGAGCAATTCGTCCGTCGCGCGCTGCCATTGTCGATAAGCGCTGCGCCAGGCGGCGAGATCGGTCTCGAACTGGGCTTCGAGTTCACGCAGCCGGTCGGCTCTGGCCGATTGCGCCGCAGCCGCCTCGGCTTCGGCGGCGGCTATACGCGGGTTTTGGCGCCGGTCCGCGAAAATCGGGAGTGTGATCGAACCCATCACCGAGATCGCATCGCCAAAATCGGGATCGCGCCGCCCATAGCTCACGTTGACGCCGAAATCCGGACGCCTTTCCGATCGCGCAAGATCGCTTCTCGCTTCCGCTTGACGAACCTGCGCAAGCGCCACGACAAGCTCAGGATTGCTTTGAAGCATGGCCCGCAAACTTTCGGGATCGAGATCGGCCGAAGGGATGGTTCCGGTCGCGGTAGCGTTCGGCAGAGCCGTATAGCGCGACAGCATGGCCTGAGCGGCCTCTCGGTCGGCTTCGATCCTGGTCCGCATGTCTTCGACTTCGAGCACGGCACGGCGTACTTCCAGACTTTCGGCGGGTCTGGCCGAACCGGCGGCGACAGAACTGCGGGCGAGTGGTACGAGCCCCTCGATTTGAGCAAGTGCATCGTCGGCGACGGTCAGAGCCCGTTGGGCATAAGCCAACGAAATCCATGCCATTCCTGCTCCGACGCGCACCCTGTAACGGGTTTGACGCAACTGTGCTGCGGCAAGTCCGATGTCGGCCTCCGCCATTCCGAACCGGGCCCGACGTTTCGCGAGATTGGGGATCTCCTGTTCGATGCCGACTTGGATCTGCGTTGGGAGCTGGCGATCCAGCTCGAACGCAGCCGGCCCGCTTACCGGCAGGTTCTGGATGCCCGCGCGAAGGCGCGGATCGGGCAATTCATCGGCAGCGTCGGCGATCTCGCGCCGGGCGTCCAGTCGCAGCTCGCTTGTTCGAACCTGGGGCTGGTCGCTCGTTGCTGCTCGTACAGCTTCCTCATAGCCCACCGACTGGGCATAACTCGCCGGCGCAAGGGCCAGCAGGACCGGAAGCGCGGTCCAGCTTATTCGTTTCATGATCGTTCATCCGCAAAAGGAGCGCGTCAGAGACGCATTCCGGATTGGCAGCCCGCGTCGAGCGCTGGCCGTTCATCCAGAGGCAGGAGCGTGCAGGCTTAAGCCTGCACGCGGGTCATGCCGGGAGTTGCGGAGGTGGCGGCTCTGGCCCCAGTCCTGTGGCTGCGAGCGAATTTGGGACCACTCTGCTGAACTGAGAAGCCTGCGCCGCTATGTCTCCGACCAGGGTCGCATCACCCCCTGGAACGAGGGGCGGGATGCAGCCGAATGCCACAAGACAATCCAGCCGAAGGTTCTTGCAAGGCACGCCGTCATGATCGTCCATGGAAGCTGCGCCCGCCATCATCTCCATCTCGGCGCAGGCCGGTTTGCCTGCATCGAGCGCCTGAGGCAGGGCAGATGCATGCGCTGCCGATTGAACGAACAGCCCGCAGGCGATCAGTAGCAGTCCAAGGGTGCGCAAGACTCGCATGAAAAAGGCGTAAAGCTTTGAAGAGCGCAAGACAAGGACCTCGCATCGGGTGCGATGGTTCATCACTCCGTGTACTGCCAGGCACCCATCGAGCCCAGATATACGTCGAGCTTGTCAAATCCTTTGCTTTGCAGCCAGCCCGCCGCCACACTCGCACGCATGCCACTGGCACACATGACGGTATAGGCGCGTTCGCGATCAAGCTCGGCGAAGCGGGAATTGAGCTCGCCCACGTAGATGTGGTCCGATGCCTCGATCGCGCCGCTGCGCCGCTCATCGAGGTCACGCACATCGAGCAAGGTCCAGTCGTCGCGCTTGCGCTCGAGACGATCCTGAACCTCGTTCGTCCCGATCATCGGAAGGCTCGCCATCTTCATTCCTTGCGCTGCAGCCGGCACGATACCGACATAGCCGCCGACGATCGAATCGAGCCCGATCCTCACAAGGTGCGTCATGGCCGAAGCCAGCTGGTCTTCCGCCGATCCGACGAGGGCGATTGTTTCACCCTCCCTGATGAACCAGCCCGCAAACGCCGAGATCATGCCGACCGGAAGGCATATCGAACCAGGCAGATGCCCGCTTGCGTATGCAAGCGGATCCCGCACGTCGACGACATGGTCGGCGTCGATTTCGCGAATGTCCGAGAGCATGAGACGTTTTGGTCGCAGGATCCGTGGCGCAGGAGATGTTCCCTCGACATTCAGACGCTCCATCAGTCTGAAATAGGGTGGCTGGTAATGATGCTCGGCGAGCTTCGCCTCGATGAATTCCTCGCGATCGGCGATCTGGAGCCGCGGATTATTGCAACGTTCGTGGCCTATGGTCGAGAATTCCCGGTCCGCCATTCCCGAGCCGCAGACCGAGCCTGCTCCATGCGCGGGGTAGATGATCGTCTGGTCACCCAGACCGCAAATCTTCTGCAGTGAATCGTACAGGAGGCCCGCGACCTCCCGGGCGCGCTCGGGATAGAAATCTGTGCGTCCGACGTCGCCAACGAAGAGCGCATCGCCGGTGAACACGCCGATCGGTCCTTCGGGAAAATCGTCGTCATGGAGGACGAAGGCGAGATGATCGTCGGTGTGACCGGGAGTTTCGAGCACCGAAATCCGCAACTTCCCGATCTCGAAAACGTCGCCCTCTTGCGCGGTGTCGGCGAAAACAATCTCGTCCGCAGAGTTTGGACCGTGCAGAACACGGGCACCGGTCATTTTCCCCAATACCGGCGATCCCGTGATGAGATCCTCATTCCTGTGCGTTTCGAAAATATGCGTGATCTCCAGCCCTTCGGCGCGGGCACGCTCGACATAAATCTCGCAGTCGCGGCGCGGATCGATGACCGCTGCCTTGCCTTGCGAACCGATCAGATAGGAAAGGTGCGAAAGACCGGGGGTCTTTATCTTTTCAAGCAGCATGGTTTACCTCGTTGTGGGGGTGTTTCCGACCGATGAGATTAGTTTAGCCGATACCGAGTTCGGCCTTGAGCGCCGAGACGTTCTCGAAGCGGTCTTCTTCTGGCCGGGCGATAGCGGGCTTGGCATTGATCCAGGTGTTCTCGCAGACGAATTCGAGCATGGCTGCCGCGAGGTCGGCGTGCCTGCAACGAAAGCAACCCTCGGCAAGACGCTCGTCAGTAATGACGGCTTCACCCGTATAGGGTTCGTCCAGGAGCCAGCCCGGTCGCGCAGCCGTCCATTCCACGCCTGTCGCGCGCTCCAGGAGATCTTCCATGGCGCGCATCTGTTCGAGAATATTGTGCAAGGCTGGTCTTGCTGTGAGTTCGAACCACGCCGGAACGCTGGGCTGCGGTTCTACAAAAGCCGCCGATATCACGACGATCCGGGAAATGCCGGTCGTCGACATCGCTTCCCCCAGATTGCGGGTTCCCTCCGTGTAAAGCGGAGGCGGATCGATCGTCGTGGATGGACTGAACCCTATACCGAGTGCGGAAATGACCGCACGACAACCTTCAAGCTCGCTGCTGAAGTCGTCATTGAGAACGTCGCACTGGAAATACTCGACATTGTCGACCCTGTCCGATGGTTCGGGCAGGGTGTGTTCGAACGCTCGTACCGCGATGCCCTTGCGGACCGCATGGCGCAATATTTCCGTGCCGGTCTTTCCTCCGGCACCGAAGACCGCAAGGGGGGCTGCATCGGTCACAGGTTCAGCTTCCACTGTCGTACCTCATTATGAATTCGGCGGCGCGTGCCGGGCTGATCGTGATCGTGGAGCGGGTACCGCCGGACGCTGGCACCCGCTCGCTCGCCTTCACGCCTCGATGTTGCCGCAGGTCGTGTAACCCCAGAACCCGAACTCGTCCTTCATCCGGGGGCCGGCGACTATGAGCTCCTGCATCTGCAAGCCCGCGTCTCCTTCGTCATCGAGAATGCGCGTACGGATACGAAGCTCACCATTTGCATACTCACCCGAGGCGCTTGCCGTAACAGGGATCAGCTTGCCGTTGATCTTGATGGCCCCGCGACCGCTGTTGTCGTAGACGAATGACGGAAAAGCGACCTCGGTCAGGCGGAACTGGCACGTGTTTTCGGCTCCCAGCGCGGCGAGGTCCGCCTCGCTCATGGTCTCGGGCAGCATGAGGCCGGGGCTGAGATTGGCAAGAGCGCTCGCAGCACTCTTTATCGGAGCTGCCGTTGCCGGAGGATCGAGCTGTGCTTCGCGATCATTACCGATCGCGCTGTTGGTATTGCAGGCCGCCAGTGGGAGGGCTGCAAGCGTCAGAATTGCGATCTTGTTCATTGCTGCATCTCCTCGGGCAGGCGTTCTTCGGTGCGTGGACCGTGCTCCTCAATGTCCTCGATGAGATATTTCATCTCGGCGATCTCACGCCGCTGCGCGACGATGATGGCCTGCGCAAGTTCGCGAACCCGCGGATCCTTCAGGCTCGCCCTCTCGCTGGTCATGATCGCGATCGAGTGGTGCGGGATCATCGCGGCCATGTATTCGGTGTCGTCGACCGTGGTCTGGCTGCGTACGAGCCATAGCGCGAGTGCGAATACGAGGGCTCCGACACCCAGGATGATGAAGTTCTTGGTCCGGTCCTTGTACATGCCCCACATGAAGAGAAGCATGACCACCATCATCATCGCGCCCATGACGAACATCATCCAGAAGCGCGTCTCGCTCCAGAACACGTCGTCCATGTCGAAGCTGTTGGCGTACATCAGGAAGAACATGATCACGGTCGAGGTCGATACCATGGCCATGAATCGCCAGTAGTTGCCGCCCCCTCCCTTATCCGAGTGGGATGTGCTTTCAGTCATGCGTTTTCTCCTTCCTTCATCATGGTCCAGAACAATTGTGCCGAGCAGCTGATGAGCGCGAAGCCGGTCAAGGCTTCGACGCCGGCAATGACGCGCAGGTGCTCGGTCGGGTAGATGTCGCCGAGCCCCAGCGTGGTCACGTTGATCAGCGAGAAATAGAAATAGTCCATCGCACTCATCGCCGGCGTCTTGTCGAACCCGCCGAGGCCCAGCTCCGCGCCCAGCCAGAAACCGCCAGCGAAGAGCGTCGCGACAAGCAGGTGCGATGCCAGGACGAGAAGCGCGACCCCAAGTTTGGCGGAGAAATTTCCGGGTGCGTCGAGCATGCGATGCCCTGCGCCGAGGATCGACAGATGCACGCCGACCGAGGCCAGGAAAAGTGCAATGGCGAGAATTAGTGCGGCGATCATCGATGATCTCCATCGTGTGTGGCGGGCATTTCACGCAGCGCAGGATTCCGACGGAGATAGAACCATTCGGCTCCGAACACTGCGGCAATACCTGCGACCGCATAGGCGACGACCGCAGGGTCGGTTTTGAGCTTGGCGAGGGCAAAAGCTGTCAGGACTACGCCGTCCGCCATGAGCGCCGACCAGAGGATCCAGGCACGCGCGCCTATTTCTTCCCGCAAACCGCGCAGCACGCCCCAATGCACGAGCATGTCCATTACGAGATAGAAGAACGCTCCGAGCGAGGCGATCCGCGAAAGATCGAACAGGACCGCGAGCGTGCCGGCGACCACGACGGTATAGACCAGCATGTGACTGCGGATCGGTCCCTTCATCCCAAAATGGCTATGCGGGATCATCTTCATTTCGGTCAGCATCGTCAGCATTCGCGAAACGGCGAAAACGCTGGCGATGACACCCGAGGTCGTGGCTGCGATCGCGATTGCGACTGTGAAATAGAACCCAAGCTCTCCGAGCGCGGGGCGCGCAGCTGCCGCAAGCGAGTAATCGCGCGCTTGCGCTATTTCCGAAGTGCTGAGGCTGGCTCCGACCGCCACCGCGACCAGAAGGTAGACGACCACGCATACTGTGATCGAAATGATAATGGTTCTGCCAACATTTCGGTGCGGATCGATGATTTCGCCGCCGCTGTTGGTGATGGTGGTGAAACCCTTGAACGCGAGGATCGAGAAGGCGACCGACGCGAGCAACGCGTCGAGACCCGAAGGCGCGACTGGCTCTGAGAAGGCGCCGCCCGAAAAGCCGCTGGCCCAGATCGCCGCAATCGCGAACAGGGCGATGCCGCCGATCTTGATCGCCGACATGACGAGAGAGAAACCGCTGACCGATTTGTTGCCTGCCGCATTCACGAAATAGGCGAAGACGATGAGCGCCAGTGCCGCGACGGAAACCAGAATGCCGCTGCTCTCGAGCCCAAAGGGCCGCAAGGCATAGGTCGCGAAGGTCCGAGCGACCAGGCTTTCGTTGATGACCATCGACAGCGCCATCAGGAGCGATGCCGATGCTGCAACAACACCCGGTCCGTAGGCCTTCTGAAGAATCATCGCGATGCCGCCAGAGGAGGGCCAGCGGTTCGACATCTTGATGTAGCTGTAGGCGGCTAGGGAAGTGACCAGGGCGCCGACTATGAAAGAAAGCGGAAATAGCGGTCCAGCCAGTTCGGCAATCTGGCCGGTCAGTGCGAAAATACCAGCGCCGATCATGACGCCGGTTCCCATTGCGACACCGCCAAGCAGCGTTATCGACCCAGCACTCTTCCCATGTTGATCGTTGCCATCTGTCTGCAAGTCTTTCCCCTGTCGATGTCCTCCCGTCCGAGAAACATCACGACAAGCAGTACGTTGCGAAGCGGCTCACCCCTCAAAAAATTTTCTGGCGGGGCATGAGCCATCCTTGGGCTGGCCCCGGAATCGCGTTGAGCTATCGATTTCCGGCGGCGCGCTCTTTCTTCCTGCAGCGATGCCGATGGCGGCGCGTCAAGGCACGGCAGTCCACGCTGAGTGCGCCTAATATTCAGCGCGTCAAATCAGGAAAACCGGGCCTGGAAAAACCGGTGCAGCGGGACCGCGATGAGTGCGATGTACCAGCCGTAGAGAAAACTGCCCACCGCTCCTGCGAGAAATCCCGACAGGGTCAGCCATTCGAACCATGGCAGCAACGGAGCCCAGGCTTGGTGCATGTGAAACCGCTCGGGTGCGAGGACTCCGAAGGCAATGCATAGGAGGTAGCTGACAAGCAGGAACACGCTGAGCGTCCAGCCCCATGCGAATATCGAGTTCTTGATTGATCCTTTTACCATCGCATTTCTCCCACTTCGTGCGTCCTAAAATTATGCAAACGGAAGGGTCCGGGACCGTCGGGGCAGCCGGCCCCAGACCCAGCGGGATGATCGACAGGCATCTTAGCGCCCGTCCCGGTGTCCCGGGCTTCTGTGTTATTCCCGCGCGATTGTTCTTCAACGAGACATCGCCCTTATTTCTCGCGCGGCCACTGGCGTCAGTTCCTTACAATCACCGATACGATGCGAAGACGCTCTGTCCGGTCGGACCAAAGGCGATGACCTCATAGGGCTGGATCCGGTTTCCGGCCTCCATGCCGGGCGATCCCAGAGGCATTCCCGGAACCGCAAGGCCGGCAACGCCGGCGGGCCGCTCGCGCAAAAGCTGGTCTACTGCCTCGGCGGGCACGTGACCTTCGATGATGTATCCATCGACCTCCATCGTGTGGCACGACCACAATTCTTCCGGTACGCCGCGCGCGGTCTTGATCGCCGCCATGTCCTTGCTGTCGACCGATGCCACCTTCGCGTTCATCCCATCTTCAAGATGGCCTGCCCAGTTGAGACAGCATCCACATCCGGGGTCCCTGAACATCGTATAGGTCGCTGCCTGAGCCACGTTCGAACAGGCTGCCAGCACGAGCAAGGCCCCGCCGCTAACCGATCGCCGGAACAGGGCAGGCTTTTTCCAGATCATTGTGCAATTCCTTTCTTGTATCCGCGCCATAGCGAGATCGTCCCGGTCACCGTCGGGAACCGGTGGAGCAGGCATGGCTCGGTGAAGATTTCGGCGAACAGTTTTTCGACTTCGCCGTCGGCGCTGGGCTGCGTGTCGCTAATGCCGTCAAGCGACTGGACGGTCGCCCGGAAGAGGCTCCGCATGAGTGGGCTATCCTGCTTCATATAATCGGCGATCAAGACGGTTCCGCCTGGCACGAGCAAGCTTTCGATGGTTTCCAGGATTGCCTGCTTCTTGCGCAAGGGAACCTGGTGAAGGACGAGGCTGCTGACGATCTTGTTCGGCTGCCACCCTGCGGGCAGCTCGAGGCTTTCGAGAAAGCCATTGTGCCATTTGACGAGATCGGCTCCCGCCCCAAACTTGCGCCGCGCAAGCGCGAGCGCCTCTTGGTCGGGTTCGACACCGATCAGACCCGCTTCCGGGCAATCCGTCATCAAGGCCTTGAGAAGTGTACCGGTTCCGCTGCCGACATCGATCACCCGGTCGCCGGGGACAAGGTGCAGCTCTTCGACAATCTTTTGTCGCCAGAGATGTTCGCGGGTGAACAGACCGAGCGCCCGGTCGTAAAGCGGCGTCAGAAAGCTCTTGCCAAGAAGAGGCGTGAATTCGCCGTGATCTTCAGGCGCGGTGATATTGTTCACGCGTTCGCTCCCATTCATCCCGGGTTCGACCCGATTCTGGCAGACCCGTCTCGATTACGTATGGCGGGGGACATTCCCTCAAAAAAAGAAGTTTAAGGGATTGTGCAGGCGAGCGCGTATAGGGCACGTGGAACCCACAGGAGTTTTTCGGATGCGTGACAAACACTCTCTTGATGCGGTGCTCGGAACCCTCTCCGCCACCGCCGCTAGCGAGGTCCCCGCCGACTTTATGGATGGCGTTTGGCAGCGCGCCGGACAGCTTGGCGAAATCGCCGACCGACGCCGCCGCACGGCTCTGTTCGTCGGTCTGTTTGTCGTCGGGCTCGGGGCTGGCGCCGGAACGAGCGGTTGGCCCGGGGGGTATGGCACGTCGTCCGCGCCATTTGGCGACAGTGCGATCCTCGGCGAACGGCTGTCCCCATCGGCGCTCCTCCATGTGGAGCAATAAGGTTTGAAAACGACGCATATCGTTCTCGCGGTGCTTCTCGCAGCACTTGCAGGATGCCTCGGCGCGATTGTCGCGGATCGCTGGGCCAATCACGAGGCCGGCTCCGGCCTACACGATTTCGTGCACGACGAGCTCACCCTGACGGCCGACCAGGAGCAGCGTCTCGACGCGCTCGAGGCCCGTTTCGCGGTCGAAAGGGCACGGCTCGAAGGATCGGCGCGTGCAGCCAATGCCCGGCTCGCCCAGGCGATGGAAACCGAGCATGAGTACGGTCCCGAGGTCTCGGCCGCGATCGACGAGGTGCATGCACGCATGGGCGATCTGCAGAAAGCAACGGTGCGCCATGTCTTCGACATGCGCGAAATTCTCGAACCCGATCAGCAACGCCAGTTCGACCGCAAGGTCTCCGACGCCCTGACCCGCGACCCGCGCGACTGAAGCGCCATGACGTGGGCGGGCGATAATCCGGATGAGGCCCTTGTTTCGCAGGCAAGGGCTGGAAGCAAACGGGCTTTCAGCATGCTCGTCGAACATGAAACCGGCCGGCTTCTCGCGCTCGCGACACGCATGCTTTCCTCTCCTTCGCAGGCCGAGGACGTTGTTCAGGACAGCCTCGCTTCGGTGTGGCTGACGCGCCATCGGCTCGATCCGGACAAGCCGATCGGACCCTATCTGACAACCGTCGTCCTCAACCGCTGCCGGGACCGTTTGCGCAGGCGCAAGGTCGCGGGCTTTTTCGGACTGTCGGGCGATGACGAACTCCATTCCATCGCCGACGATTTGCCGGGTCCTGAAACGTCGGCCGTTTCCAGGGAAGAGCTCAATCGTGTTCAGGCCGAGATCGCGCGAATGCCAGTAAGGCTGCGCGAAGCGCTTGTGCTCGTCACCATCGAGGGGCGTAGCCAGGCCGAGGCGGCCGATCTTCTCGGAACGACCGAAAAGGCGATCGAAACCCGCGTATACCGCGCGCGCAACAGGCTGAAGGAGCGCTTCGAAAAACTTTGAGGGGTTGGGTGGGCGCGCGCGTAAGTAACGGTAAACGCCACGTCAGGAGCCCTTTATGATCGCCGTCAATCGACGCAAGTTTCTCGGAGCCGGAGCAGGAGGAATGGGTCTGCTCAGCTTTGCCGGGGCGATGCCTGCCTGGGCACGCGGCGCGGACATCCTCGCAGGTAACGCCCGCAAGGGGCTGGACGAGGTATCCGGCCCCAATATCGACCTCACCGTTGCCCGATCGGCCTTCGCGACCGGTAACAGGCGCGGGGGAGCGATCGCCGTCAATGGCACGATCCCCGGTCCGCTGCTGCGTTTGCAGGAAGGCACGACCGTCCGGCTCAATGTCCATAACCAGCTCGAGGAAGATACCTCGATCCACTGGCACGGTCTGCTCGTGCCGTTTCAACTCGATGGAGTGCCGGGAGTAAGCTTCCCCGGCGTCAAGCCGGGAGAGACCTTCACCGCCGAATTCCCGGTTCGCCAGTCAGGCACCTATTGGTGGCACTCGCATAGCGGGCTGCAGGAACAGGCCGGGCATTACGGCGCGATCGTGGTCGATCCCGCCGGACCCGATCCGGTTCAGGCCGACCGCGAATATATCGTGGTGCTGAGCGAATTCAGCGAAATGTCGCCCCACACGATTTTCGACAAGCTCAAGAAGGGCGAGGGCTACTTCAACTACAACCAGAATACCTGGACCGACGACTACCCGCTTTCGGGTGAGGATCGCCGGATGTGGGCCAGAATGCGCATGATGCCGACCGACATCCTCGACGTTTCGAGCGCGGCTTATACCTACCTTCTGAACGGCCATGGCCCGCTCGACAATCTGGAATACCTCTTCCGTCCAGGCGAACGCGTGCGGCTGCGCTTCATCAATGCCGGCGCCATGACCTTCTTCAATATTCGCATTCCCGGCCTGCCGATGACCATCGTTCAGGCGGACGGGCAGAACGTCGAGCCGGTTGAGGTCGACGAGTTCCAGATCGGTGTGGCCGAGACCTATGACGTCGTCGTGACGCCGGGCGCGCAACAAGCCTACACGCTGGTTGCGGAGTCGATGGACCGCTCGGGCATGGGTATTGCCACACTCGCGAGCGCACCCGGCGCTCGCGCCGCCATTCCGCCGCTGCGCGATCCGCCGCTTCTGACCATGGCGGACATGGGCATGAGCGACATGGACCACGGCTCGTCTGGCGATGCCGGCATGTCGGGCATGGACCACGGAAGTGGCGGCGACATGGCGGGGATGGATCATGGTTCGTCCGGCCAAGCCGAGATGGCAGGCATGGCCGGCATGTCGGGCATGCAGATGCGCGACACCTCGCTTCTGCCGCCCGATGTGAAGGTCGGGCCCGGTCTCGACATGGTCTCGATGAACCCGGTCGATCGCATGGGCGATCCCGGCATCGGTCTCGCCGATGTGCCGCATCGTACGCTCGACTATCGCAAGCTGCGCGCTTTTACGCCGCACCGCGAGGGCCGCACGCCGTCCCGGCGAATGGAAATTCATCTGACCGGCAATATGGAGCGCTACATGTGGTCGTTCGACGGCAAGAAGTTCTCCGCCGTCTCAGACGAGCCGATCCGTTTCGCCTATAACGAGCGCGTGCGCGTGAAGCTCGTCAACGACACGATGATGGCGCACCCCATTCACTTGCACGGTCATTTCTTCGAGCTGGTCAATGGCGCGCCGGCCGATCGTCAACCGCTCAAGCACACGGTAATCCTGCAGCCGGGTGGCAGCGCGCAGTTCGACCTGACGGCGGACGAGCCCGGCGACTGGGCCTTCCACTGTCACCTTCTCTACCACATGCATGCCGGGATGTTTCAGATTGTCACGGTCGCCAATCCCGACGGGAGCGAAGCATGAAAATTCGTATTGCCAGCCTGCTCGCATCCCTCGCAGTCGGCTCAGTTCTCGCCTCCCCCGCGGCGGCGCAGCATGCCGGTCATTCGCCGGCGGAACCGCAGCAAAGTGCCGAGGCGCAGACTGACGCCAAATCAAAGTGTGAGCAAGAAGCCGGGCGCCATCGCGCGATGGGGCATCCGGTAGCAGAAGGGGCGTGCGAACCGGCTGCTCAGCCTGAAGCTGCCATGGACCACTCCAGAATGGATCACATGACCATGGATCATGGTTCGATGACCGCTCAGGATGGTCATTCTGGCATGACGATGCCGATGGACGCTGCCCGTCCGGAGGCATTGTCCGGAAGTCATGAAGGAATGAATCACGGCTCGATGCCGCAGGGCAATCCTGCCGAAGGCGCGATGGATCATTCGAAGATGAACCATGGCGAGATGCGGCAGGCGGAAGCCGGCAGTTCGTCGATGGATCATGGGCAGATGGATCACGGCCAGATGAACCAGGGCCAGACGCCTTCGCAGGACATGCAGGGCATGGACCATTCGGCGATGCAAATGGGCTCGGACGACGATATCCCGCTGCTGCCGCCCCCTCCCGAGGCGGGGAGCGGCCCGGCGCGCGCTGCGGTCGCCATCTGGGGCGAGGAAGCCATGAACGAAGCGCGGCGCGAACTCGTCCGCGAGACCGACGGAGGGATGCGCTTCTGGTTCCAGGGCGACCGGCTCGAATACCGCGCCCGCGAGGGCAAGGACGGTTATCTGTGGGACATCCAGGGCTATTATGGCGGCGATATCGACAAGTTCTGGTTCAAGTCCGAGGGTGAGGGCAGCTTCGGCGAACCCATAGAAGGCGCCGAGGTCCAGGCGCTCTGGAGCCGCGCCATCGCGCCCTTCTTCGATTTCCAGGCCGGTGTTCGCCAGGACCTGACCGGTCCGGAACGCACGCACGCGGTGATCGGTATTCAGGGAATCGCGCCTTACCAGTTCGAAGTCGATGCCGCGGCCTTCGTCTCTACAAAGGGCGATGTGACCGCGCGGATCGAGGGCGAACTCGACCAGCGCATCACGCAGCGGTTGATCCTCCAACCAAGAGCCGAACTCGCGCTTTCGGCGCAGGACATTCCGGAGCTTGGCATCGGAGCCGGTCTCGATCGGATCGAGGCGGGCCTGCGTCTGCGCTACGAGTTCGCACGTGAGTTCGCACCCTATGTCGGCGTTTCGCAGGAATGGCGCATCGGCGACAGCGCCGATTTTGCACGTGCCGCCGGAGAGGATCCGAGCGTCACCAATTATGTCGTTGGCGTGCGGTTCTGGTTCTGAAATCTCAAAAAAAGGACAGAAATTCTATGACCAAGACTTTGACGCGCATCGCGGCGACCGCGCTTGTTGCCGCTCTGATACCCACACCGGCATTCGCGCAGCAGATGGACCATTCTTCCCATGCGAACCACCAGATGCACGCGATGGACGCTTCGGCGGACGATGTCTCGGGCGCGGAAGAAACTCTCAAGGCCTATCGCACCGCTCTCGAGGCGCGCGACGCGCAGGCAATGCGCGCGCTCTTCGCCGAGAACTCGGCGATTTTCGAGAACGGCAAGGCCGAAGGCAGCTTCACCAACTACATGGAGCACCATCTCGGTCCCGAGCTCGACGCGATCGTGAGCTTCACATTTTCCGACCCCACCCTTACCATCTCCCGAATGGGCCACATGGCTTACGGCTTCGAGACCTATGGCTACCGCATCGAACTTGCCGATGGCCGGGTGATCGAGCGAGACGGCGTGGCGACATCGGTCCTCGCCCACGACGCTGACGGGTGGAAAATCGTCCAGTACCATTCCTCGTCCCGCGCACCGCGCAACTGACTCAGGTTTCGAAGAGGTAGTACCGGTTGGCAATGCCGTCCTTGAAGCTGCGCCTGCATGTGCTCGGCAGCAAAATCCACAAGTGGTTGGCGATTTTGGTCGGCGTCCAGGTCCTTTTATGGATGGGCACTGGCGCGCTCATGTCGTTTCTCGACCTGGAAGAGGTTCGCTCCGAACACGTTATTTCGCGAACGCCAGAAGCGCTGCCGGCCGACGCTCCGCTCCCAGCCTGGGTCGCAAATGACGGCACCCTTGCAACGGTAACGACACGTTCGCTCGATGGCGATGCCGTCACCGAGATCCGAAAGGTCGACGGTAGCGTGCGCCTGCACGATCCGGCGACGGGGCGTAAACTCTCCCCCATCTCGGCTGCAATGGCAAAATCCATCGCCTTGCGCGCATGGACCGGACCGCGAACGACGATCGAGGCCGCGCGGATCGTCGATGAGCCGGTCGGAACCGAGTTTCGCGGACCTTTTCCGGCCTGGCAGGTCACTTATGCTGACGAGGCTTCGACGCGCATCTATATCGACGCCACCAGCGGTACGATCGGCGCGGCGCGCAGCGATACCTGGCGCCTGTTCGATTTCGTTTGGGGCCTTCACATCATGGATTGGACCGAGCGCGATCGCATCAACAGCTGGTGGCTGCTCCTGTTCGGCATTGGCGGCACGATCATCGCCCTGTCGGGTTTCGTGCTGCTGGCGAACCGGATGCCAAGACTGCGTCGCCGCGCAAAGAAAAAGGACGCTCGCGTGAGCCCGAAGGCTTGCTCGCGCGGGCGGACGTCATAACCCCGTTCGCCAAGTCGAGCGGGGCCAGGAGCCGAATGCTTCCGATGATCGCGATCGTGCCGGAACTCGGATGTGATCCCGCGGGCGCACTTCTGTTGCGCTACTACCATCAAATAAATGTGAGGGGCAGGCGGCTGCCGTGCGTATCAGGCACATAGGTCGCACTGCAAAAGCCGGGCCGGGAGACATACGAGACATGAAAGCCCCCTCATTTTTGGCGCTGCTCGCCGCGAGCCTGCTCTTCGTCGGACCCGTTCAGGCTCATGGCGACGAGAAACACGGCGAAGAGACAAACGCCGCGCCTGCTGCCATTAATGGCGATGCGCATGACCAGGCGACCGTGGCGCGGATGGGCGAGACTTTAGACGCTGGCGAGTCCTCCGGCGCGCACGATGAAGCGGGCGCAGGCCATGACGAGGCCGGTGGCCATTTGGATGAGGGCGAAACCGGCGTCATGGCCGTATTGAAGAAGCTGCATCCGGCAACGATCCATTTCCCGATCGCCTTGTTTCTCATGGCTGCGGCCACCGAAGTGTTCGTGATGCGCCGGAAAGGAGCGGGCCTAGAAAATGCGGTGCGCGTGCTTGTCTACGGCGGAGCCATCGGCGCGGTCGTCGCAGTTCTGTTCGGATGGATCCATACCGGACTGTGGTTCGGCGGCGATACTGTCATGCAAGTGCATCGATGGACCGGTATGCTGATCGCGGTTCTCGGTATTGCAATGGCCTATCTCGCGAGCAGACCGAGCCGAAGCCGCGCATGGTTGCGCGCGTCGATCTTCTCCATGGCGGCACTCGTTCTCATCCAGGGCTTCCTTGGCGGCGAGCTCGCGCATGGGCCGAACCACCTCGGTATTTCCTGGCTCTGAAGGAGTTGAACAGCATGCGTACTTCCAGGTCAAAAACAGCGATCGCATTTTTCGCGATTGCGCCGATGATGTCCGCTCTCGCCGCTTGCGACGAAGCGCAGGAGAGCACACCGACCTCAGAGGTGTCGCCGATGGGCGAAGCAGCGGTGATGCCCGGCAAGGCACCCGAGGGTGGTCTTGCAGACCCGACAACCTCTACCTCCGAAAGTGAGTCAGTGGCTGCGCGGCAGGACGCTCTTTCGACAGGCGATGCTGCCGCGCCCGCGTCTCGGCGAGCCGCCTCTCCGGTACCACGTGCAACTGCCACATCCGCCGCGCCGGCACCGCGCGCGCAACCCGAGAGCGAGGCGACCCCGCCCGCCGATCCACATGCAGGCCATGACATGTCATCGATGGCCGATCACGACATGGAGGGCATGTGATCGGGCGCGTTTCCCGGTGAGACCGCTATTCAGGAGATACCCTCGGCAAGAAATCGCAACGAACATCGCAAGATCTGGAAAGGACGGCCCCGCCTCCCCCCGAAGCCCTGCGGGTCGCAGGTGCCCCCAAGGGGCCGTTCAGGAACCCCGCGTGAAGACCAACCCGACGCGCCGGGTTCCGTTTGCCCGGCTTCGCTGTCGCCGTGCCAGGCGCTTCCCGGCATGGCTTTGTGCTATGTGAGCAGCGCGCAGACGATCGCCTCGATGGTTATGAAAGGAACCGTATATGTCGGAAACGGGAAGAGCCGGAGCGCTGTCGCGCTGGGAAGACGAAGGCGGGGCATTGCCCTGCGGGCCGCAGGAAGCGCTCGCTGCCGATTGCGAGAAATGGGATATTCCGCCGCTTTCCGATGCCGAGATCATCCAGTTGCGCATCAGGGTAATCGCCCTCGAGAACATGGTGCTTGGCCTGCTGTCGAGAGCTAGCGCGGATCAGCTGGCAGCAATCGAAGACATGGCGGATCTCATATCCCCGCGCGCCGATGCGAAGCCGCATCCGCTTACCCTGCACGCTGCCACCCAGATGGAGCATTTTGTCGAACGCGCCCGCCGGCTTTACGAGCCCCCCTCAGCTGATCAGTCTGCTGCACGGTAGCTAAGCTCTTTCCATTGGTCACAGGGGATACACCAAGGTGGCTATGTCGATTGAGTAATACGATCGGCCACCCACCTGTCGATTTCGTTTTCCGCCCATGCCACCGAATATCCACCCAACTGTACCGGCTTCGGAAACTTGCCCTCAGCCATCCAGCGATAGATCGTCGAACGGCCAAGCCCGACCCGGTGCTGAACCTCGGGCAAGCGAATAAGCCGCGTCACTCGGCGGGACTCCGTCGCTCCTGTGTCGATCTCTTCACCCACGATGGCCTCCTTCGGCACCGACGAAGACATCACCAAGCAGGGCGTCCTTGCGTTCGAGCTCATCGATGTGGTCGGAGAGCAGCCGGGCAACACGATGTGCCGTACCCTTTGCCCAACGCGGCTTCACATCGTGAACCTGGTTGCCCAAGACACGTTCGAGGGCTGAAGGCAGCTCGCCCGAAAAGTCTTCGAAGAACTGCGCGAGGTCAGACTGCAGCCACGCAATCGCGTGATCTCCGCTGCTGACGAGGAACAGGAGCAAGTGCGCGTGCGGCGCGACGCCGCTGGCAGCGAGAATGCGCAAGGCTTCTCCAAGGCTGGCCGAGCGCTCTCCGGCAAGGATGCGGCGCAATGAGTCTTTATGGATCTGCGTATCGCGCGCGATGTCGCATCGAGCACGACCGCTGCCTTCGACAGCGGCCAAGAGCAGCCGGGCGAGGTCGGCGCGAACCTGTTGTTCGGCAAAGAGCGCCATGTTGGTCATCGACGAATCCTTATCTCCATATGTGATCGACTCTCCGGCTAACCGCGAAGGAAGCCTGTAGGAAAACAAAAAGAACATTTAGAGAACATAGAGGAAGGAATGAATCAGCTTCCTTCGACGATTCGCGCGAATTTCGGCCGCGTTCACGCGTATCACGGCACACTTCGCGCATAAGTCGGCACAGTCGGCGCTCCCGCACGATCATCCTGCGCGAATCCCGGCCCGAGCGTTCCCCAATGTCGCTTTTTTCTTGGTCGGCAGCCCGAAAATCCAGTTCCAGATTTCCTACAGGCGCATGTTCTTTTTATGTTCTCTTTCGATTCGACTCAATGGAGCACAAATCGAGATGACCAGCCTCAATCGTCTGACCACGATAGCGGTCGCCTGTCTGGGGATGATCGCGACCTCCTCACAGCAAGTCCGCGCGCAGGATTTCACCTTGTTCGAGCACGCGATCGTTCCGCTGAAGACGGACCAACAGCCAGCAAGGGAATATCTTCCTGCAATCTACCAGGCCGGGCCAGCAGACGTATCCTACCGGGAAAGCCTGTATATGGCGGCAATAGCCCAGGCTGAGCGCCGGTACGGGCTTCCGACCAACCTGCTTCGTGCTCTTATCTGGGCTGAGTCCCGCTTCAATCCGATGGCTGTTAGTCCAGCCGGTGCTGCCGGGCTGGCTCAGCTTATGCCGGCCACGGCGAGAGAACTGGGCGTCCGGAACCGTCATGACCCTCTTGCATCGATCGACGGTGGCGCCAGGTACCTTCGCGATATGTTAGACCGGTTCGACGCGGTCCACCTGGCCTTGGCCGCTTACAATGCTGGCCCGGGTGCCGTCTCCCGATCACGCGGCATTCCCAACAATGGTGAAACGCCTCAATATGTCCGGTCTGTGTTGGGACGTTGGCAAGCAATTGGTACGTACAATTGACGAAACTACCTGATTTTCGGCTATTGTCTGAAATCATGTGCCGGAATGAAGACGGACAACGCCAGTGAGTGAGACCCCCGGTAAGCCGTTCGACTTTCGCAAGGCGTTGAAGGAACAGAGGCGCCGGAAGCTCAGAAAGGAGATCGCGTTGGGTTTGGGAGCATTCGCGATCGTATTTGCTGGAGGTATGCTGGCACTCACCTGGCCAGTCCATGATGCCAGCCTTCCTAACGACGATCAGCAGCCTCAGGCATTTTTCCAGCAAGCAAGCTCCCCACAATTCGACATCTGCGGATCCATCCGGCGCACATGCGTCGTGGATGGAGATACTTTCTGGCTTGATGGCGTGAAGATCCGGATTGCCGACATTGACACTCCCGAGATCAGCGAGCCTCGTTGCGACTATGAATACCAGCTCGGCATGCGCGCGACGCGCCGCCTTGTCGAATTGCTGAATGGCGGGCCCTTTGAACTGAGGACCATCGGTAGCAGAGACGAGGATCAGTACGGTCGCAAGTTGCGGGTTGTAACGCGCGGCGGCCGCTCGCTTGGCGATCAGCTGGTCAGCGAAGGCCTGGCGCGAACCTGGATCGGGAGACGTGAACCATGGTGCTGAACCGCGATCAGGAATTGTGGGCCGTCGCGCTCTGGGTCGAAAAGAACCATGGCGAAGAGGGAACCGCGTATATCGCGCAGCAAATCCAGCGGCTATCCAACGAAGGGGACGAGGCAGGCATAGCAACGTGGAAGACTGTTGCTGAGCGCTTCGATCAACTTAGCTGGCAAAGCTCTACGAACTGAGGCTCGGCACGATGCGGAATTGGCTTCGAATCTGGGGCATCAGAATTGAGTTTGCCTTGCTCGCGTCAGTGTCCCTGATAGGGCTGATCCTGAGCCTTCAATCCTGCATTGGCTGAGAAGAAATTCGATCTCCCGATCAACCCTTCGCAAACTTCCCCATGATGACCTTTCCTCCTGTCCGCAGCTCGTCGAGGTAGTCGCTCCACCATTGAGCCATGCGCACCCGCTCGTCCCAATGTTTGCCGCGATGGTAGATGCCACGCACAACATTGCTGTCGCCATGTGCCAGGGCGCGCTCGATCGCATCCGGATTCCAGAGTCCCGACTCGTTCAGGAATGTCGATGCTGTTGCCCGGAGTCCGTGCGCGGTGACTTCTTCCTTCGAATATCCCATGCGACGGAATGCGGCATTGAGCGTGTTTTCACTCATAGGACGCTTGGAGCTGCGCGCAGACGGGAAGACATAACCTTCGCGGCCGAGCATCTCGGCCAGATCAGTAAGATAGCCTCTAACCTGCTTGGAAAGCGGGACAGCATGCGCTCGACGCGCTTTCATTTTACCGGCAGGAATTTTCCAGACTCCATCGACAAGGTCGATCTCATGCCATTCGGCGTGCCGGAGTTCGCCGGGGCGCACGAACACATGCGGCGCGATCTGCAAAGCTAACTTCGTCACCATGTAGCCAGTGAAGTCGTCGATTGCGCGCAGCAGCCCGCCTAACTCGGTGGGCTCAAGGATGGCTGCATAATGCGTGGCTCTCGGCGTTACGAGAGCACCCTTCAGCATACTGGTCGGATCGGATTTGCAGCGGGTAGTAGCGACACCGTAGCGAAACACGCGGCCTGCGAACGAGCGGCATTTCTTCGCAGTCTCGTGCTTGCCAGTGGCTTCCAGTCGTTTCAGAGGAGCCAGGACTTCGAACGGCTCGATCTCGTTGATGGGTCTGTTCCCGATGGCAGGCGCAAGCTTGTCGAGGAAATAATTGGCCTTGACGATCGTGCCATCGGCACGGCCATTCTGGACCATCATCTGTTCGATATACTCACGTGCGACTGCCTCGAACGTCTGTGCAGAAAGGAACTCGGCGCGGATTTTCCGCTTCCGCTTCTCAAAGGCCGGGTCGCCGCCAGAAGCAACAGTTCGTCGTGCCTCGTAGGCCACGTCTCGCGCTTGCTTGAGGCTGATTTCGGGATAGCTGCCGATGCAGAGCTTCTTTTGCGCACCGCCGATCCGGTATCGGAATCGCCAAAGCTTGCTGCCGGTCGGCGTGACCTCAACATATAGGCCGCGCTCATCGGTTACCTTGTACGTCCTATCTTTGGGCTTGAGTGCGCGGAGGCGAGTATCTGTCAGCGGCATGTGGGGGCCTTTTCATCTGGGCCTTTGCGAAACGGCCTCAAAAGGCCCACAAAAGTGTCTGGAACCCCCGAGAACAGGCGGGACGATCCGGAACGATCCAAGGGCCAAATCCCTAGGATTTCTGCGGGTTTTATAGATTATTTGGGAGAACGTGAGAAGAACAAATGGTGCCCAGAAGAGGACTCGAACCTCCACGGGGTTGCCCCCACCGCCACCTGAAGACGGCGCGTCTACCAATTCCGCCATCTGGGCACCCTTGGGCTGGCGGAGCAGGTGTCTCCGTCGCCGGGTAGGGGCGGGCCGATAGGACAGTGCGGGCGGGCTGTCAACGTATCGCGCTGTCCAATCGTGCAAATAGTTGTCGCGGGCCGGAACATGGTCCGATGCGCAAGGCTTTGGGAGGCATTGAAGCGCGGCTGACTTTCGGGCTAAGGGCGGCGCGACACTCGATTCCTCTCGCTAAGGACTGAACTGGCCCCATGGCACGCAAATCCCCGCTCGACGGCAAGCTGGTTACCCTGATCGGCGGCAACGGCTTCATCGGCAGCCACGTGGCGCAGGACCTGCTGGAGCGCGGCGCGCGCGTTCGCATTGCTGCTCGCGAGCCGGAGAAGGCCTTCAAGCTGAAGCCACTGGCCAATCTCGGTCAGTTGCAATTCGCTCGCTGCAACGCGATGGACAAGCGCAGCATCGAGGCGTGCGTAGCGGGCTCCGACGCGGTCGTGTACCTCATCGGCACGTTCGAGGGGAACCAGCAGGCCCTGCAGGCCGATGGTGCGGGCATTGCCGCCAAGGCTACCGCCGCCACCGGGGCGAGTGCCTTCGTCTACATCTCCGCCATCGGAGCCGATCCCGAGGCCCAGACCGGCTATTACCGCACCAAGGGTGATGGCGAACGTCAGGTGTTCGAGGAATTCCCCCGGGCCACCGTCATCCGTCCCTCCGTCGTCTTCGGCGAAGAGGATGGCCTCGTGCCGATGTTCGCCGATCTCGTGCAGATGATGCCGGTGATGCCGGTATTCGGCGCAGATAGCGAGTTTCAGGTGGTGTGGGTGGACGACGTGGCGGCAGGCGTTGTCCATGCGCTGGAGGATCCCGATACGCATGGCGGCAAGGTTTTCGAGGCGGCGGGCCCCGAAAAGCTCTCCATGATGCAGATCCACCAGATGATCGCGGACGGGCAGGACCGCAGCCGTACATTCTTCCCCATGCCCACCCCGCTGGCAAAGGTCTTCGCGTCCATGCCGCTGACCCCTATCAATTCCGACCAGCTTGCCATGCTGGAGGAGGGCAGCGTTGCTTCGAAGGGCACGCCGGGGCTGGAAAAGCTGGGCGTCGATCCCAAGCCGCTATCGCTGTTCCTCGACCGGTGGATGGTGCGCTACCGCAAGCACGGGCGCTTCAGCGAAAAGCGCGCCTGAGCGACGGCCTTACTCGTTCTCCGCCACCTGCACACTGCGCAGGCGGATGGATGCGGGTATGTTGGCCATTCCCGAATAAAGGCTCGTCAGCCATGCCGTGTCGAACGCGGTGAGTTCTTCGGGCCGCGCAGCCGTTTCATCGAACAGCGTCAGCATGCTGGCCTCGCCCTGCCCGGCCTCGTCAGGATACTCGGTCGCCAAAGCGCGCAGCGTGGCGAAATCGGCCAGCTGGCGCAGGGTAAGGCCGCGCACGCTATCGATATCGAGGAGGACGAGGGCATAGGTGATGTCGTGCCGGACCGGGCGGTAGATGCGTGAATGGGCCTGCCACATGCCTGCTTCGGGCGGCTGTGTAAGGTTCTCCCGCCGACCCACGCGAATACCGTCGCGAGTGCGCGCGGCGGTCTGGTGCCATACGCCCACGGGGCCGGCGGCGGTAAGCATCCGCTCGCGATCCGCCGGGTCCATGTCGCGAAACAGGTAGCCGCGTCGCTCTACGAGGTCGGCTAGGTAGGCCTTGCTGTCATCGACCACGGCCACGACCAGGTTGGGCTCGCATCCGCCATCCTCGGCCAGGCGAAGGCCGAACCGCTCGGCATTCATGCGCAGGCGGGTGACGACGAGCTCGGCAAATTCCTGTTCCAGCCCGATCACACCCGGGCACAGGCGATCCTGGAAACGCGGTAGCGGCTCTCCCATGATACCATCCGCATGGGCCGGGCTGGCGAACATCAGCGCGGCGACTGAAGCTACGGCTACAAGCTTGCGTATCGGTCCCAATATCCGTCTGACTCCCTGGTGAAACGGTCATAGCATATTTTCGCCGCTGCAGCGCATTTTGCGGCTCGCACCCCGGGCAATGACAACTCCGAGAAGGAGGAGCGGCCATCGCCTGTGTCGGACAAAGTCATCTTGCAGGCAGGATAGAAGCCGTGGCTTGCGCAGCAAGACGGCAAAAGGTCACAAAGGCGCGCAATAGCCCATCCGGCATTTGACTATCCCCACGTGCCAGTGCGAAGGGCCTTGAGAAACAGATTGGAGATATTCCCGATGACCAAGCATGTCCTGGAACAGCTAGCCGACACCAATTCCGATGCGGAGATCTGGTGGGACAGCTCGCCGCTGGTCTATCCCAGCTGGAAGGACGAGACGCTGGCCGCCGCTCCCGATGCCAAGCGCGGCGAATGGGAAGCGCAGCTGACGCGCCTCTATGATCCCGATGCCCCGGCGGAAATGGGCTTCCGCGGTGTGACAACCAATCCGCCGCTCTCCTTGCAGGCCGTGCAGCTCGATCCGGAAGGCTGGACGAAGCTGGTGAAGGATATCGCGAAGGACAATCCCGGCCTCGACGTGGAGGGTGTCTACTGGAAGATGTACCTGCACCTGGTGAAACTGGGGGCCGACGTGATCCGCCCGAAGTTCGAGGCGTCCGGCTACAACTACGGCATGCTCTCGGGCCAAGTCGATCCGCGCTTCGTAACCGATGGCGAGGCGATGCTGGAGCAGGGTCTCTCTATCGCTGCGCAGGGTGACAACGTGATGGTGAAGCTGCCCGGCTCCAAGGAAGGCTACGAGGTGCTGGAGGAGCTGACCGCGCGCGGCATCTCCACCAACAACACCACCAGCTTCGCCGTGGCTCAGTACGCCCGGTGCCGTGCTGCCGTGACGGCGGGACTCCAGCGCGCGAAGGCTGCCGGTGTCGATCTTTCCAAGTGGCGCAGCGTCATTACCCACATGTCCAGCCGCCTGGGCGAAAAGGGCGACTGGAAGGCGCAGGCCGCGCAGCGCGGGATCGACCTGTCGCTCGACGAGATCCGCGATGGCGAGGAAGCGGTCCTCAAGCGCGCCTACTGGCACGGCAAGGAAATCGGTCACCCCTCCAAGATGCTGCAATGCTCGATGCGGGTGGAGAAGGACAAGGACGGCAACACGGTCTCGCGCCATATCCAGGATTTTGCCGGCTCGGACATGGTCTACACCTGCCCGCCCAGCTACATCAAGCAGCTGATGGACGTGGAGGACGATCTGGCACCTTTCGATCCCAAGGCGATCGAGCGGGAGCCGAACAAGGCCAGCATCGACAAGCTGATGAAGCTGCCCGCTTTCCGCCAGGCCTACGAGTTCGAGGGCATGAAGCCGAATGAATTCGCGCAATATGGCAGCTTCCAGGCCACTGCGACCGAATTCGCCACCGCCACCCGCGCCACGGTCGACTTCGTGCGCAAGGTGATGGAAGGCTGATCAGCGGCGCGCGTCGATCCAGGCGCGTGTGCCATAGAAGCGGCAACTCTCGGCAGCTATTCTCGCGGCGGCAGACAGGCTGGCTTCCACCTGTTCACCGCCCGCGAGATAGTGGCAGTAGGCCCCGTGAAAGATGTCGCCCGCGCCAAGCGTGTCGATGGCCTGCACTCGCGGCGGTGAGAGGGTGCCGCGGTGCGCGCCATCGCTCCACTCGACAAGGCCCGGCCCGCGGGTGATCGCCGCGACCGACGGGCCAAGTGCGTGGACCGCATCCAGAATGTCGGCCTCGCCCTGTCCCGGCGGATGGAAGCGTTCGGATACGATGGCATGGTCGACATGCGCGATAAGCTCGCCGGTAAAAGGCTTCCACGAACCCCCATCGAGCACCACCGGGGTGCCTCGTTCCCTTGCCGCCTTCGCCAGCGGCACGGCGATCTCGGGCAGGAAGCCGTCGCAATAGACTACGTCCACTCCATCGAGACATGATGCGGGGGGAGCCTCCGGCGCCACCGACTGCGCCGGTTGCTGATCGATGATCGTGCGCGTTCCGCGTTCGGGCACCACGATGATGCTGGAGACTGGCAGCACCTCCGCATCCGGGGCCGCAAAGTCCTCGACCGGCACATGGTAGCGCGCCAGTTCCGCGCGCACGCTGTCGGCGAAGCTGCCTGCACCCAGCAGGGTGAAGAGCCGCACCTCGCTACCGAGAGCCCGCGCCGTCACCGCGCCATTGAGGGCCGAACCGCCCGCTCCTGCCCAGAAATGCGTCGCCGAAAGCTTGCCATCCTCCGCCGGGAAGGAGGGACAGGCATAGCCCAGGTCGAAGGTGGCGCGGCCGATGCACAGGATGCTCATCTTGCCACTTTAGGGAAATTGCGCTTGCGGGGAACCGGGGAGATCGGCCACAGCCCTTCAGGCAATGCAAGGCGTGCTTGAGTTTCTTGTCCTTTTCCTGCTGGCGCTGACCGGCGCGATCGGCGTGGCCATCGCCTGGGTCGGCGCGATTGGCCTTCTTTGCGCCGGCGGCATTGCCGGGTGCGGCTGGTTCCTCATGGGCCGCCGCAAGCGCCGCCGCGCGCAGACGCAATCGAAACGCGACTAGCCAGCCCGCGCCGCTTCCCACTGCTCGCGCAGCTTGAACTTGCGGATCTTGCCCGACCCGGTGAGCGGCCATTCGCTCACCTCCTGCCAGTGCGCCGGGCATTTCTGCGGGCTGATCTGTTCGCGGCAATGCGCGCGCAAGGCCTCGGTGTCGAAATCCGCGCCATCCTCCAGCCGCACGAAGGCGGCGACCGCCTCGCCCAGCACCTCGTCGGGCACGCCGACCACCGCACATTCCGCAACGGCGGGGTGCTCCAGCAGCACGTTCTCGATTTCTGCCGGGAAGAGGTTTTCGCCGCCGCGAATGATCATTTCCTTCACCCGGCCGGTAATGCGCACATAGCCCTGGTCGTCCATCGTGCCGAGGTCGCCTGTATGCAGCCAGCCCTGCGGATCGACCGCGGCGGCGGTAGCCTCGGGATCGTCATTGTAGCCGAGCATGGTGGAGGCCGAGCGGCAGCGGATCTCGCCCACCTCACCGCATTGCACCACGTCGCCTGTCTCGGGATCGAAGATGCCCACCTCGCAGCCCAGGGCAGGCTGGCCGATCGTGGTGCTGATGGTCTCGAAATCGTCGTCGGGCCGACCGGTGGTGATGAGCGGGCTGCTTTCCGTCTGTCCGTAGGCGACCAGCGTATCGGCCCCCAGCACATCCCGCACCGCGCGCGCCAGTTCGGGCGCGACCATCGCCCCGCCCATCCCGAGGCGTTTCATGAAGGACAGATCGCGCGGCTCGGCCTTCTGCGCCGCCACCATCGCCACCGCCATTGTAGGCACGCAGATCGTCCAGCCGATCTTCTCCGCCGCGATCAGGTCGAGCGCCGCTTTCGGCTCGAAAGCCGGTAGCGGGCAATAGGCCCCGCCCGATTGCAGCGATCCCAGCACGCCCATCGAACAGCCCATCGTGTGGAACAGCGGCGTCAGCCCCAGCGTGGGCAGGCCCGGCGGCAGTTCGCCCACTTCCACGAACAGGCGCGCATTGTTGGTAAGGTTGCGGTGAGAGAGCACCACGCCCTTGGGAAAGCCGGTCGTGCCGCTGGTGTACTGGATCTGCGCGGGATCGTTCGTATCGACATCGGGCAGCGTGCCGGAGGGATCGGTGAACAGCGCGGCCTCGTCCCTCATGTCGATCACTTCGCGCAGGGCCGGCAGGTCTTCCGCCACCTCGGCGGCGATCCTGGCCATCGGGTTGCCGCGAAACTCCTCGATCAGGAACAGCGCCACCGACGTGCTCTGCCGCAGCACGTAATCGAGTTCGCGCTTCTGGTAGGCGGGATTGACGGTGACGAGGGTGAGCCCGGCAAGTGCCGCGGCATATTCAACCAGCACCCATTCGGGAATGTTCGGCCCCCACACGGCAATCCGCTCACCCGGCTGGAAACGCGTCGCAAGTCCCTTCGCCAGCCGTTCGGCATCGTGCAGCAGCTCCGCGTAGGTCCAGCGACGGCCGGTCGTGCCATCCTGCAGGCCTTCCACCAGCGCCTCGCCCCGGCCGTTCGTTGCAGCCTGCTCGCGCAGCAGGCCGCCTATCGTCGTATCGAGGACTTCGCTGCCCGCAAACCAGTCGCACAGTGCCTTGTCGAGACGACGCGTCCCGGCCGCAATATTTCCAGCCATTGCTCTCTCCTGCATGGCCGGTCTTGCTCGCCGACCCTTCTAGTCGGACCAGTATAGCCGGTTCGGGTTTTCCACCAACAGCTTGTGTTGCAATTCCTGCGTCGGAGCGATCCGCGGGATCATGTCGACGAGATGACCATCGTCCGGAACCTCATCCTGCATGTTGGGATGCGGCCAGTCGGTGCCCCAGATGCAGCGATCAGGATAGTCCGCCACCAGCGGCGCGACAGCAGCGGCGAAATTGTCCCACGGGTCGCCCTCGCCGCCTTCCTTGATGGCATCGAGCCGGTCGGGACAGGTGGGTTTGAACCAGATGTCCTCACGGCTCCCCAGCAGGGCGCGAAAGGCCCGCATGTCGGCCCCATCGGGCCCTTGCGTCACATCAGGGCGCCCCATGTGATCAACTACGATGGGCACGGGAATTGCGGCCATGAAAGGCTTCATTTCCTCGAGGATATCGGCCTCGAAATAGATCACCACGTGCCAGCCCTTCGGCAGGCGCTGCGCTACCTCAAGGAACTTGTCCTTGGGTGCATTGTCGACAAGGCGCTTGAGAAAGTTAAACCGCACCGCGCGAATGCCGCCATCGTGCAGCGCGGCCAGCTCGTCCTCGGAGATGGCGGGATCGACCACTGCGACGCCGCGCGCCTTGCCGTCAGACTTGGCGATGGCATCGAGCGTCGCGGAATTGTCCGTACCGTGGCAGCTCGCCTGCACGATGACGTTCTTCGCAAAGCCGAGGTGATCGCGCAGGGCGAAGAGCTTGTCCGGCCCCGCATCCTCGGGAAGGTACTTCGCCTTCGGGCTGAAGGGGAACTTCGCCATTGGGCCGAAGACGTGGCAATGCGCATCCACCGCCCCCGGTGGAGGAGTATAGGCGGGCTTCGAGGGGCTGGGGTGCCAGCTTACGATACGATCAGACATAAACGGTGCCGTCCATCAGCTTGCGCGCGGTTCGGAGGAGGGCGGCGCTGGTGACATTGCCGTCATCGTCAACCTTCATCACGCAAGTGGTCTCGCCGCTCGGGTGCTCGATGCTGAGCGTCTTTTCGGGTCCATCGGGAATATCGGCCACTTCGGCAGCAGGAGAGCCTTCGACAAGACATGCAGTCGCTGCCGTCACGGCGCCCAGCACGCCGATGCTGGCATGGGCGCGGTGCGGGATGAACACTCGCGTTGTTACGGCGCCCCCGTTCTTCGGGGGGGCGACCAGTGTCATCTTGGGCACGGATTTCTCGGACACATCGCCGAGATTCATCATCTCGCCTGCCGCCAGGCGGATGGCCTCGATCCTGTCGCGGATCGGCTTGAAGGCATCGGCTTCGAGCTCGTCGCGGGTCTCGTAGCCGGTCGCGCCGACGTCCTCGGCCTTGAAGACGATGCAGGGCATGCCGTTGTCGATCAGCGTGCAGCGAACGCCCTCGATCTCGTCCACCGGATTGCCGGTGGGGAGCAGCGCGCCGCAGCTGGAGCCTGCCGTATCGCGGAATTCCACCGGGATTGGAGCATGGCTACCCGGCACCCCGTCGATCTTCGCATTCCCTGCATAATTCACGACCCCGCCGGGCGTCTGGACGCTTGCAACGGCGATCTGTCCGGTGTTTTCCATATAGATAGTGACATCGGTCACATCGCCGGGCGCCGCAACCAACCCGCGCTCGATGGCGAAAGGGCCGACGCCTGCCAGGATATTGCCGCAATTCTGCGCATCGCTGACAATGGCCTGGTCGACGAACACCTGCAGGAACAGGTAATCGACGTCCACGCCCTCACGCTCCGACTTTCTGACCACCGCCACCTTGCTGGTGAGCGGGTCCGCCCCGCCCATACCGTCGATCTGGCGCGGATCGGGACTGCCCATCACCCCCAGCAGGAACTTGGCGCGTTCGTCGGTATCGCCGGGAAGGTCGGAGGCGAGGAAATATCCGCCCTTCGACGTACCCCCGCGCATCCACATGACCGGTGCAGAGTTCATCGCCCCGATCTCCTCAAACCCACTTCAACCCCATGTCCTTCAGCTTGTCGCGGAAGCCGTACATGTCGAGACCCAGCACGCCGTCCGCCAGCTTCTGGCGCTTCTCTTCCTCGTTCGCCTCGCGCGCCTGCGCCTTCTTAAGCACTTCCTCGGCATCTTCGCGCCGCGTGACGCACACGCCGTCATCGTCGGCCACGATGATGTCGCCCGGGCGGATAAAGGCACCTGCGCACACCACGTCGACGTTGACGCTGCCGAGCGAAGCCTTGATCGTGCCCTGCGCGAAAATGCGCTTGGACCACACGGGGAAGTCCATTTCCTTGAGGTCGCGCACATCGCGAATACCGGCATCAATGATGAGGCCCTTCACGCCGCGCGCCTGCGCGCTGGTGGCCAGCAGGTCACCGAAATAGCCGTCCTCGCACGGGGAGGTCGGAGCGATCACCAGCACGTCGCCCTCTCGGCACTGCTCGATCGCGGCGTGGACCATGTAGTTGTCGCCCGGCGGGACGGAGATGGTGACGGCGGACGCCCCAATGCGCGCGCCGGGATAGATCGGCCGCATGCAGCTGGCGAGCAGGCCGGTGCGGCCTTGCGATTCGTGCACGGTGGCGACACCGCACTTGCCCAGCGCAGTCACGATCTCGGGATCGGCGCGCTCGATATTCTGGACGACAACACCCATGGCTGGCAATTCTCCCTTCTCTCCTCTTGCGGCTCCCGTGAAGGTTCGCCGCGCGGTTCGTCAAGCGTCGCTATAGGCGCGCTCGGCAGACTTGTAAGCACTACTTACAAAGCTTGTTCCGCTTCGTCGAGATCGATGGAAGGAAGGTGCGCCTGTCAGTCTTTCGGGGCAGCGCAATAGGCCGCGATCACCTCGCTGTGGCGCGGCATGGCAGCAACCCTGGCCGCGACATTGTCGCGCAGGCCGGTAAGGGTCGCGCGTAGCTTCTCGTCACTCACCAGTCCGGCGAGGCGGTGCCAGCTGGACGGGCGGCAGTTCTGGCCCAGCAACACCTGTGCCCAGCTTTCCACGCGGAAAAGGTCGTCCGCGGCCTGCCAGGCCTCGGCCTGCTCGGCGAACAGGGTGATGCGTTCGGCCAGCGTGTCGGGAACGTCCATCGCCGCCACATGGCGCCACAGCGGCGAATCCTCGCGCTGATTGAGCTTGTAATGCAGGATCACGAAGTCGCGCACGCGGTCGATCTCGTTGTCCGCCATGCGGTTGTAACGCGCGCGCTGCGCCTCGCCGATGGGGCCGAAGGGGAACTGCTGGATCAGCCGCGTCACCCCGGCCATGAACAGGTGGATGCTGGTGGATTCCAAAGGCTCGACAAAACCCGAAGAGAGGCCCAGCGCCACGACGTTGTTCTGCCAGACGCGCCGGCGCTTTCCAGTGGCGAAGCGCACCAGCCGCGGCTCGGTCAGCGGTTCGCCTTCCACTGACGATTGCAGCAGGTCACGCGCGGCGTCGGCTTCCATGAAGCGGCTGGAGAATACGCAGCCATTGCCCATCCGGTGCTGCAGGGGAATACGCCATTGCCAGCCCGCCTCGTGCGCAATGGCGCGCGTGTAGGGGACGGGATCAGCGGTGAGGCGCGTCTGCATGGCGAAGGCGCCGTCCATCGGCAGCCAGTGGCTCCAGTCCTCGAAACCTGCCTGCAATTCGCCCTCGATCAGCAGCGCGCGAAAGCCGGTGCAATCGATGAAGAGATCGCCTGCGACACGCTCCCCGCTTTCGAGCAGCAGCGCCGCGACATCGCCGCTCTGACCGTCGCGTTCTACAGAGGCGATACGCCCCTCGGTGCGTACCGCGCCCTCGGCCTCGGCAATGCGGCGAAGGAAAGCGGCGTAACGCCCGGCATCGAGATGGTAGGCGTAGTTCGTGGCCGCTTGCCCTTCGCGCGCGAACTTGCCGGCGAGCGCCGCTTCGTGCTCGAGGCAATAGGCGCCCACCGGCCCTGCCAGCCCGCGCGCCTGTGCCTCCAGCCAGAAGTGCTGGAACTCGGCGACCCAGGTCTTCAAAGGCACCGTGCCGAAGGAGTGGAGGTAACTATCGCCCACCGCGCCCCAGTCCTCGAACTGGATACCAAGCTTGAAGGTCGCACCGGTGGCGCGCATGAACTCCGCCTCGTCGATGCGCAGCAATTCGTGAAAACTGCGCGCCGTGGGAATGGTCGCTTCGCCCACGCCGACGGTGCCGATGGCCTCGCTCTCGACAAGGGTGACCTGCACCAGACGGCCGAGCTGACGCTGGATGGCCGCGGCGGCGATCCAGCCCGCGGTGCCGCCCCCGGCAATCACTACCCGTGTGGGCGCAGGCTGCGTCATCGATGCAACTTCCGCGCAATCATGGCTCGCAGCCGGCGGGCGGTGGCTTCGTCGATCGGCGCGAGCGGGCCTTGCGCATGGTCCGGCAGATGCGCGCGCGGGATCTCGCTATCGCCGAACAGGTAATAGTCGAACAGCCCGCGCCATGCCTCGCGCTCCTGCTGCGGCCGGTCGCGCAGGGAGAGCAGGCCGTGCAGCAGCGTGACCTGCGGACTGTCGATATAGCCGGGGACCGCGTTCCACCAGTAGTTCACCAGCACGTTGAACGGCTCCAGCGCCTCTACGCAGTGCCACCACATCGCAGGATAGACGAGCACGTCGCCCGGCTCCATCTCCGCCACCTGAGCGGCGCCCAGCGCATCGGCGAAGCGCGGGAAACGGTCGAAGTCGGGGTTTGCGAGATCGACCATCGAGACGACCTGCCCCGCCGGTGTCGGATCGAGCGGGCCGGGGTAAAGGTTGGCCGTCTGCTCGGGCGGGAACAGCGTGAAACGCCGGCGCCCGGCAACGCACACGGCGATGTTGTGCGAGAAATCGTAATGCGCACTGGCGGTCGTCTCGTTGCCGATCCAGACGCTGGCGAGCCCTCCATGCTCGGCGAGCATGGGATGGATGGCGGCAAGATCGAAACCGTTGTCCTTTGCAAAACCGGGGAAATAGAGGTCAAGGTCGGTGGAGCCGACGTAGAGCGGGTCGCCACCCGCCAGCAGATCGTCTAGAACCCTCTCCAGCGGCTCCCGCGCCCCGGTAAAGTTGAAGCCGGTCAAATCCGCATTGTAATGGAAGCGGCCGCGCATTTCGGGGGGGCCGCGATAGACGGTCACGTCCTTCCCGGAACTGTACTCGCGGAGCAGGCGCGCCGTCTCGGCGGGTGATTGGCCCACCAGCGCCCAGTCGCTTGCCGCGCCGCGAAAGAGGTGCGGTTGGCCAGCTTCGACAATGGTTTGCCACGCCGTACCCCTAGGCAGTGCGCCTGTCGTTTCCTCGACGCTGGCAGGGCTGCTCGTGAGATCGGCCGGCCGCGCGCCCATCAGCTTCCCTGCCCGTCCAGCGCGAGAAGCGTGTTGAAGTTCGCCAGCGACGCGGCAGCGTGGATTACCGGGGCGAGCATATCCGCGGCGTTCAAAGCGCCCAATTGTTCCGGCGACAACGCAGCCAGCCGATCCTCTCCAATGGTGTAATAGCCGTCGAAGCGCACTTCCTGGCCACTGGCCCGCGTTACCGTGAGATTGACCGGCTCGGGCAGGGAAAGCTCGTCGAACAGGCGCGACATTCGCTGCAGGTCGTCTCGCGCGCCGTGGACGATGCGCAGGGCCGCCAGCGCCATGTCGAGTGCAGGGGCGTGGCCGCCGTGCGGCAGGAAGACCGAAGCGGCATCTTCGTCGTCAGCCCCGGCTATACGGGAATGATCGAGATCCACCAGCACCACCGGATCGCCTTGGGCACCCTCGCCCAGCCGGAATGGTCCGGTCCGCGCCAGCGCCGGAATATAGCGCGCCTGCCACTGCGCGCCAGAAAGGAACAGGTTGGAATCCCGCTCGAAACCGAGGATCGCCACCGCCTCGTAACGCTGCTCGCCCTTGCGGAACAGGATCGGGCAGTCCCGCTGGACGCCTGCGAACTCGCCGGGAAGCACGGCGATCTGGTTCACCGCACTGCCGAAGGCCGCGCCATGACCGATATGCACCTTCAGGTCTGCATGTGCGACGTTATCGAGGGGGACGACATTTGGCATCGGGCTATCCGCTATAGCATGCGACCTGGCACCTCGACCCGTCAATCCTCCTGGAAAAGGAGGAAGCCGCCGCCCGAGAATTGGCGGCGGCTTCCAGGGAGAGAGGTGGTTTCGCTGACCGACTAGAACCGCAGCCGCGCGCCGAGATAATAGCGCGGGCGACCTTCCACGATGAACCAGGGCTGGTTCTCCGTGCGGGCGTAGGTCTTCACGTTCGAGCCGGTGAGGTTGATCGCCTCGAAAGACACGACCACGTTGTCGGTGATGTCGTAGGAGACGTTCAGGTCGAACTGGTCGTAAGTGTCCACGAACACCGGGTTGCGCGAGGAACCGCGGCTGTTGTTGGACAGGAAGGTATCACGCCAGTTGTAGGTAAGGCGCGTCGACAGTCCGTATTTCTCGAAGATCAGCGAGGCGTTCGCCGTGTCAGACAGGCCTAGCAGGGCGAACTGGTCGGCGCTTGTCGGACGGGTGATGTCGTAGCCGACATCGCCGCGGACCAGCGTGTACGCCGCAGCGACGCCGAAACCGGTATCGCCGAAGAAGTACTGACCAGCGAGCTCGAAGCCATAGATATGGGCATCTTCGGAGTTCACCGGCTGCTGCGTCTGGAACTCGTAGAGCGGATCTTCGGGCCCACCCACCAGGTCGTAGGCGATGTTGATATTGTCGATATATGTCTGGCTGAGACCGTTCGGGCCAAGGTTTGCGGTGAACTGGGCCACGCCTTCATCGAAACCGAAATTGTCGATCAGGGCGCTGAGGACGAACAGGTTGTCATCGGACACGTCGAGATTGTTCGCCTCGAGATACTCGATCGCCTGTCCCGAAACGGTGCCCGGTGCGCCGGAGCTTGGATCTCGCAGGCCGAACAGCGGCTGGGTCGATTGCCCGGTGCCGACGAAGTTCTGCACGCGCTTGTCGAAAAAGCCGGCCGAAATGTAGCTCGAAGGTGCAAAATACCATTCGAGGCTGACATCGACATTGTCCGAGACCAGCGGCACCAGCTGCGGGTTGCCACGGTTGCCGCCCGGAATACCGCCCAGCGCCGTCGGGCGGTTGGGGTTTCCGGGGTTGGTCGAGGCGAACAGCGACCCGAAGTCCGGGCGCGCGATGGTACGACCGAACGAGACGCGGGCGATGAAGTCGTCGGTCACGTCCACCGAAAGGTCGAAAGCGGGCAGGAAGTGGTCGTAGCTGTTGTCCCCGCTCACCGCCTGCTGGTCCGGCGAGAGGTTGGAGACGAAGTCGTTGTTCTGCGTCCACACGATTTGTTGCGGGATACCCTGCAAGGTCGTCGATTCCGAATTGGTATGCTCGTAGCGCAGGCCGGCCAGCACATTGACCGGGCGTCCCATCAATTCGGTATTGAGCTCCACTTCGGCATAGGCCGCGAAGATGTCTTCCTGCACCCGGTTGTCCGTCGTGCCATCGACGACCGGCGTGGTGACGAAAGCGTTGAACAGCTGCGTCGCATCGCCGCGGAAGGCGGTTGCCAGCGGATCGCCGGGATCGATGCCGGTATCGAAGTCCTGCCACTGGCAGACCAGGCAGAACGGGGTAACAAGGTCGGGAGCGGTGGCGGCGATATCGCCGATATTGCCCACGCCCCAGTCACCCAGCGCGTTGTAGGTGCTGGTCGTCTGGCTCGACATGTCGGCACCGCGATAGCTGGCACCGAAGGAAACGCGGTCATCGTCGCCCACGAACCAGTCGGCCATGAGGCGAACCTCGTCCACCGTCTGCGACTGGTAGGCCGTCTGGCTGCGCGCCACCTGCGTGCCGAGGTCGGGAATGTCGAGCACGCCGTTATTGTTGCCGTTCTGGTCGTCGAACGTGATGAACTGGCGAGGGAAGCCGTCGACGATCTCGAGGCCCTGGTCCACGATCGACTTCTGCGCGAAGGCGAACAGCGTTGAGGTATTGCCGTTGGGATTGTTCGGGCGGGCGTTGGCTTCCGAGTGGTGGCCATCGAGGGTCAGCCGGAAGTCCTCGGTGAGATCGTAGGCGATGTTGAGGCCTAGTGAGTACAGTTCGTCTTCGGTCGCGCGGTACTGCTGCTCGAAACCGCCATCCTTGGGCGCGGTGATCACGTCGTCGATGAAGATCGCCGTGGCTACGTCCGGATTGCCGTCGAAAGTGATCGCATCGAACGGGCGGTTGTACCAGGTCGTCTGGTCGGTGCGCTGCTCTTCGGCCTGGTTGCGATAATAGGTCGCATCGGCAGAAATCTCGAGCGCGTCGCTCGGGGCGAACTGCACGGTCAGCTGGCCGTTGATCCGCTCGCGCGAGAATTCCGAGTAGTGATAGCGCGTATCGTTGGGAATGCCGATCAGCGTATCGGGATCGGATGGCGCGCCCTGGATCACGGTGCTGCCGTCAGCCCGGCGGAAGGTGGTGGACGAGGCAAACTCGCTATAGGGAAGGATATTCCAGTCGTTGGCCGATTCCGACACGGCGGAGTTGTTGCGACGCTGGAAGCTGCCGAACAGGCCGACGCCAAAGGTGCCGTCCGCATTGCCCCAGTTGATAATGCCGGACACTTCCGGGGTCACGCGGTCTAGGTCGTAGGTATCGGCCTCGTCGTAGACGGCCTTCGCACCGATAGAGCCCGAGAAGCCTTCGGGTGCGTCGAGCGGGCGGCGGGTGACGATATTGATCGCTGCGCCGATACCGCCGCCGGGGATGGCTGCGCGGGCCGTCTTGTAGACCTCGAGGCGGGAGACGCCCTCGGATGCGAGGTTGGCGAAATCGAAGCTGCGGGTGGTGCCGGCCACGAAGTCGCCGTTCTGGTCCTGTCCGACCGACGCGATGCTGGCGGTTGGAAGCGTACGCCCGTTGAGCGTGACGAGGTTGAAGCCGGGCCCGAAACCGCGCACCGTCACGCGCGAGCCTTCGCCGTTCACACGGTCGATGGAGACGCCGGTGATGCGCTGCAGGGACTCGGCGAGGTTGGTATCGGGAAAGCGGCCGATATCCTCCGCCGAAATGCCGTCGACCACGCCCGAGCTGTTGCGCTTGAGGTCGATGCCGCGCTCCAGCGAGGCGCGCACGCCTGTGACGATGATAGCGGTGTCCTCTGGGTCGAGGGGATTTGCACCCTCTTCCTCCTGCTGGGCGAATGCGGTGGTAGCGCTCCCAATTCCGATCGCAATAGCGAGGATCGAGGCCGAGCCGCGGGCGAAACACGCACTTTTCCTGAAGTTCATTGTAATTTTCCTCCCCTCATGCCCCGAATTCACGATTTTCGGGCGCACTCAGTAGCTGCTAATTGCAGTCCGATGTTATCGCTACCATTTTAAAAGTCAGGCCGTCAATCCCCATCGAAGTCAGGCCTTGCGGGGCTATTTTGCTGCGCTTTTCCAGCTATTTGCGTCGCTCATCGCGCTTGCACTTGCGGCGACTCGTGATTTTCTCCGCTCTCGTTGCAAAAATGTCCCGGCCATGTTTCGCCATTTTGAGCGTGGTGCGATGGCGTCCGGCAGCGACGAAACGAAGCGTGTCCCGGTCATTTGAGCGGATAGAGCCCAGGGCACATTGCTACACTCGCGATTCGCGCTGCAATGTGCAATTGCGCGTGTCACACGGCTTACAGACAGTTTCGCGGAGGAGGAGATCCGCTCTGCCCGGACAAACTTGTAAGCAACACTTACAATTGATAGGAGGCCACGTCGAGAGCGATGTCTGCGCAAGAATCGAATATGAAACAGCCCAAAGTGGCACTTATCGGCTTCGGTGAAGCCGGCGAAACCTTCGTGCGCGAAGGAGGCTGGAGCGGCGTGAAAGGCTGGGACATCCTGGCCGAGCGTCGTGCCGCGATGCCGCGCGCCGGTGTTGGTCTTGGAGAGGATTGCGGCGAGGTGCTCGCCACCGCCGATGTCATCCTCTCGCTCGTCACCGCCGACCAGGCGCTGGATGCAGCGCGCGAATACGCGCCATACCTCCCGCAGCAGGCCATGTGGTTCGACATGAACTCGGTCGCCCCGCAGACCAAGGCGATGGCTGCCGAAGCCGTGGAAGCGGTGAACGTGCGCTATGTCGATGTCGCCATCATGGCGCCTGTCGATGTCGGTCTCTCCGTGCCGCTGCTGGTAGCGGGTAACAAGGCTGACGAAGCGGTTGAAACGCTCGAGACTCTCGGTTTCACGGACGTACGCGAAGTGGGCAAGACCGTGGGCCGCGCCAGCGCGATCAAGCTGTGCCGCTCCATCATGGTGAAGGGTCTGGAAGCGCTGACCGCCGAGATGGTTCTCGCCTCCTCGCAGGCGGGCGTGCTCGACGAGGTGCTTGCCTCGCTCGATGCCAGCGAAAAGCCGATGCAGTGGGCCGAGCGGGCCGACTACAATCTCGACCGCATGCTGAAGCATGGCGGAAGGCGCGCGGCCGAAATGTACGAGGCAGCCGAAATGCTGCGGGCCATGAACACCTCTGCCGCGATGAGCGACCAGACCGTTGCCTGGCACCAGCAGCTGGGCAACCTCGAATTGACGCCGCCGCCCGAGACACTTTCTGCTAAGATCGAAGCAATCCGGGCGACTCCGGACTTCAGGGGAGAGAAATAGGAATGACGCTGATCGTCGATTGCCACGGCCATTACACGACTGCGCCCGCGCAGCATGACGACTGGCGAGCGAAGCAGGTTGAGGCCTGGAAGGAGGGCGGCAAGGCGCCCCCCTACCCGACCATCACGGATGACGAGATTCGCGAGACGATCGAGAGCAATCAGCTGAAGCTCATCAAGGAGCGCGGGGCCGACGTCACCATCTTCTCCCCACGCGCCAGCCGCATGGCGCACCATGTGGGCGACCAGGACGTGAGCGCCGAGTGGTCGCACCACTGCAACAACCTCATCTACCGCGTGACGAAACTGTTTCCCGAGACCTTCGTCGGCGTGTGCCAACTGCCGCAGAGCCCCAAGGCCGACCTGAAGGCGAGCATTGCCGAGCTTCGCCGCTGCGTGGAAATGGGTTTCGTCGGCTGCAACCTCAATCCCGATCCGGGTGGCGGCCATTTCGAGCATCCGCCGCTGACCGACGAATACTGGTTCCCGCTCTACGAGGAGATGTGCGAACTCGACGTGCCCGGCATGATCCACGTCTCGGGCAGCTGCAATCCGGCCATGCATGCGACCGGTGGCTTCTACCTTGCGGCCGATACCGTCGCCTTCATGCAGCTGATGGAAGGCGACCTGTTCGCCCGCTTCCCCAAGCTGCGCCTTATCATCCCGCATGGCGGCGGCGCGGTGCCGTTTCACTGGGGCCGCTACCGCGGGCTGGCGGACATGTTGAAAAAGCCGGCGCTCAGCGAATACATCATGAACAACGTGTTCTTCGACACCTGCGTCTATCACCAGCCGGGCATCGACCTGCTGGCTGACGTGATCGAGAACAAGAACATCCTCTTCGGCAGCGAAATGGTGGGCGCGGTGCGCGGCATCGATCCCGAGACCGGCCACTATTTCGACGATACCAAGCGTTATGTCGACGCTCTCGATATCACCGACGAGGAAAGGCACATGATTTTCGAGGGCAATGCCCGCCGCGTCTATCCGCGCCTCGACAAGCTGCTGAGGGAACAGGGACGGTGAGCGATACGCCCGTCATCGCCCACGGCTTCGCGAAATGCGAGAAGCCCGAACGGTACATCCAGCAGCTCGTGAAGCACTGGAGCCACAAGATGGCGGCCACCTATGACGAGGGCGACGGCATGGGCGCCTTCCCTTTCTCCGACGTGGAAAGCGCGGTTATGTGTGCGCGTCCCGGGGGCATCGCCATCACGTTGACCACCGCCGAACAGGATCGCAACGAGCACATGCGCGGCGTGATCGAAGAACACATCGACCGCTTCGCCTTTCGCGAAGCGCCGCTCGAATACGAATGGAAAGATGCTGAGGAAGCCTGACATGACCGAGAAGAAGAAAGAACGGATCAACATCCACGAATATCTGGCCGAGATGGACGATATTCCCGGCACGCGCGTGTTCACCGCGCAGCGGGCACGCAAGGGCTATCACCTCAACCAGTTCGCCATGAGCCTGATGAAGGCCGAGAACCGCGAGCGCTTTCTGGCCGACGAGAAGGCCTATCTCGACGAATGGAACATTTCCGAAGAGGCGAAGCAGGCGGTGATGGACCGCGATTACAACGCGATGATCGATCATGGCGGGAACATCTACTACCTCGCCAAGCTTTTCAGCACAGACAAGAAAAGTTTCCAGTTCGCCGCCGGCTCCATGACCGGGATGAGCCAGGAAGACTATGCAAAGATGATGCTGGAAGGCGGCCGCTCGCCCGAAGGCCAGCGCTCGATCAAGGGAAAGTACTGATATGGCCCGCGTAACGACAGGAATAACCTCCAGCCACATCCCCGCGCTGGGCGCGGCTGTGGAGACCGGCAAGTCCGAAGACGATTACTGGGGCCCGGTGTTCAAGGGCTACCAGGCGATCCGCGACTGGATCAAGAAGCCGGAAAACATGCCCGACGTGGTTGTGCTCGTTTACAACGACCACGCCTCCGCGTTCGACCAGAACATCATCCCCACCTTCGCCATCGGCTGCGCGGAAAAGTTCAAGCCCGCCGATGAAGGCTGGGGCCCGCGCCCGGTGCCCGACGTGATCGGCCATCCCGATCTCGCATGGCATATTGCGCAAAGCCTGATCCTCGACGATTTCGACATGTGCATCATGAACGAAATGGACGTTGACCATGGCTGCACCATCCCGCTCACCATGATGTTCGGCGAGCCGGAGCAGTGGCCGTGCAAGGTCATTCCCCTGCCCGTGAACGTCGTCACCTACCCGCCGCCCTCGGGCGCGCGCTGCTATGCGCTGGGCGACAGCATCCGCGCCGCGGTGGAAAGCTTCCCCGAAGACCTGAACGTGCATGTCTGGGGCACGGGCGGGATGAGCCACCAGTTGCAGGGGCCGCGAGCCGGTCTCATCAACAAGGAGTTCGATCTCGATTTCATCGACCAGCTGATCAACGATCCCGAGGCGCTCAGCAAGAAGCCGCATATCGACTACCTGCGCGAAGCGGGCAGCGAGGGCATCGAGCTCGTGATGTGGCTGATCATGCGCGGCGCGCTGCCGGAGAAGGTGCGCGACCTCTACAACTTCTACCACATCCCGGCCTCGAACACGGCGCTGGGCGCGCTGATCCTCCAGCCGGAGGAGACAGCGGGCGAACCGCTGGAGCCGCGCAGAGTCCTGAGCGGCGGCACCTTCGCCCAGGCCTGACGAATACAAGGGCGCTCGCGGAACATTCCCCGCGGGCGCCCTTTGATTATGTGAACCACTCGACCTCAACTCTCGATAGGGAGAACCCCCCATGAAAATCGCACTCGCCGGTGGCGGCGCATTCGGTGAAAAACACCTCGACGGCCTCAAGAACATCGACGGCGTCGAAGTCGTCAGCCTCGTCGGTCGCACGCAGGACAAGACGCAGGCCCTCGCCGACAAGTACGGCATCGGCCATGCGACCACCGATTACGAGGAGATGCTTACCAAGGACGACATCGACGCGGTGATCCTGTGCACGCCCACGCAGATGCACGCCGACCAGGCGATCAAGGCGATGGATGCGGGCAAGCATGTGGAGGTGGAAATCCCCCTCGCCGATAGCTGGGCCGACGCGCAGGCCGTGGCGGACAAGCAGAAGGAAACGGGCAAGGTCTGCATGGTCGGCCACACCCGCCGTTTCAATCCCAGCCACCAGTTCGTGAAGCAGCGCATCGACGCGGGCGAGTTCAACATCCTGAGCATGGATGTCGAGACCTTCTTCTTCCGCCGCGAGAACAAGAACGCCAAGGGCGAACCGCGCAGCTGGACCGATCACCTGCTGTGGCACCACTCCGCCCATACGATCGACATCTTCCAGTACATGACCGGCGCGAAGGTGGTGAAGGCCAACATCCTGCAGGGGCCCAAGCACCCCGATCTCGGCATCGCGATGGACCAGTCGATCCAGATAAAGACCGACAAGGGCCAGATCCTGACGCTGGCGCTCTCGTTCAACAACGATGGTCCGCTCGGCACTTTCTTCCGCTATATCGGCGATACCGCGACCTACATCGCTCGCTATGACGATCTGGTGGACGGCCGCGAAGAGCCTATCGATCTTTCGGTAGTTGACGTGCCCTCCGACAACGGCATCGAGTTGCAGGACCGCGAGTTCATCGCCGCCATTCGCGAAGGGCGCGAGCCCAACAGCTCGGTGCACGGCGTACTCGATTGCTATCGCGTGATTGGCGAACTGGCCGAGAGTCTCGAACAGCAGGACGGCTGGTCTTGATGGCAGGGCTCTCCAAACGCGAACTCGCCGGCCGCAAGGTCCATCCCGTTGGCCTTGGCTGCATGAACCTGTCGTGGGCCTACGGCTCCCCGCCCCCGCATGAGGAGAAGGTGAAGCTCCTCAACCGCGCGCTGGATATCGGCTACGATCATCTCGACACCGCCAACATCTATGGCGGCGGCGACAATGAGGAGTTGCTGGCCGACGCGGTGATGCACCGACGCAAGGACTTCCTGCTGGCGAGCAAGTGCGGCATCGTGGTGGACGGCGACAAGCGCGGCGTCTCCTGCGCGCCGGACAGCATTGCCGAGCATCTCGACAAGAGCCTTGCCCGCCTCAAGACCGACCATATCGACCTGTTCTACATGCACCGTTTCGATCCCAAGGTGCCCATCGCCGATAGCGTGGGCGCCATGGTGCGGGCAATGGAGGCCGGCAAGATCGGCGCCTATGGCGTTAGCGAATGGAATGCCGCGCACATTCGGGAGGCGCATGCCGTCCACCCGGTTGCCGCCGTACAGCCCGAATACTCACTGTGGACGCGCAATGTTGAACTCGGCGTGCTCGACACCTGCAAGGAGCTGGGCATCGCGCTGGTCGCTTTCAGCCCCACCGGGCGCGGCGCGTTCGGCGGCGTGCTTAAGGACACCTCCACGCTGGAGGACAAGGACCTGCGCACCAAGATGCCGCGCTTCAACGCCGAGAACTGGCCGAAGAACCTTAAGGTGATCGAACAGCTCGAGGCGCTGGCAAAGGAGGTGGGCGTTGCGCCCGCGCAGCTCGCCAATCGCTGGGTGCTGGAGCAGGGCGAGAATTGCCACGTCATCCCCGGCACCACCAGCATCGCGCACATGGAAGAGAACTTCCACGCCGCCACGGTGGACATCCCGGCAGACGCCATCGCCAAGGCGGGCGAGATCGTGAACCACGCCACGGTCCACGGACACCGCTACCACGACGCGATCCGCCCGACGATCGACACCGAGGAATTCGAGGACGCCTGATGTGACGGATCTACGGGCGCGGATCGGATATTGCGAACGCACCGAGAAGCGCCCGTATTTCTATGCCAATGCGCACGAGAAGGACTTCGTCCCGCTCGCGCCGGTCGAAGTGGATATTGCCGACGCACGCGGGCGTGACTGTTCGCTCGATGTCGAGGGTTTCACGCTCATCGAACATGAAAGCGCGCTGGCCGACCTGACCGACCTCGCCGAGGTGAAGCGCGTTCATTCCGGCGAGATCGCCGAAATGCTTACCGGCCTTCTTGGCTGCGACCACGTGGCAATGGCTCCGATGGGCATTCTGCGCTTTTCCGAAAGAGCGGGCGCGAATGCCGTGCATGACAATTCCCACCCTGCCCGGTTTGTCCACGTCGACATGGCAAAGGAAGCCGCCGCAGGCGCGCGCATGCAGACTGCGCCCGAGGGCTGTACGATTGTGCGCAGCGCGCAGTATAACGTCTGGCGCGTGCTCTCATCGCCGCCGCAGGACGTTCCGCTGGGTCTGTGCGACTACACCTCGCTGGACACGGGCGATCTGATCGATTGTGACGCCATATTCGATCCGCTCGATGGCTCACCCGAATGGGGCTTTCCCAACTACCTGCTGGCATACAACCCGGCCCATCGCTGGTTCTATTATGCCAACATGCATCCCGCAGAAGCGCTGGTGTTCAAGACAAGTGAGAGCGATCCGGAGCGTGCACAGATGATGCCGCACGGCGCGTTCGACAATCCGCTGGCCCCGAAAGACGCAGTGCCGCGCATCTCGCTTGAAATGCGCGGCACAGCTTACTGGTTTGGCTAGGTAGCCCGTATCGTCAGCTTTGCGTGGGTTCGGCCGGTGCCATGGCTGCGCGCACGCGCTGGGCGACTTCGGGATCGCTCTGGGCTGCGCTCGCAATCATGTTGTAGCTCTCGGGCGTCAGTCCGTGGCGTTCAACGATGGCTCCGGCTTCGGCCTGCTTCTCGGCCTGGTCCATCGCCCCGTCGGGATCGAGATCGCGCATTTCGGTCATGGCCGCGGCGAAGGATTCGATCTCCGCATCGGTAATTTCGCGCATCGGGTTTGCCGGTTGCGAGAGATCCGTGGTTTCTTCTGCCGCGGTGTCGGCCTGTTCTTCCGTATGTGCCGGACCATGCGTCTCAGGTACGTCCTGCGCCCCGGCCTGGGTGGCGGCAAAGGCTAGCGCGCCCGCGGCGAACAGCGAATAGGTCTTCATGATGGTTATTCCTTCAGCGTTTTCACGCCCCCGCCGTTCGCCTGTGCCGATGGGCGCATCACAGGCAATCGGCAAAGGGATGAAATGCTTCGGGAAATCGCCGGATAGAGGAAATTGTGCCGCACGCACGACGAACCGACGCGCTACCGGCACGAACCGGCTGCGGCCTATCGTCGCCCAGCGCCGCTTCGTCTCGGGCTGGTTTATCGCGACTCGCAGTTCAGAAACTCAGTTCCACCATCGCGTAACCGTAATGCGTGTCTCCGTGGTTGGGCGCATTGGGTGCCTCATCGAAGAATTCGCCCTTTGCCAGCCAGCCGCCGCCGAGCTCCTGTCGCAGCACGCCGGGTACGATCCACCAGCGGAGCCTGCCCTGCACCTGCCAGCCGGCATCGCGACCAGCCATCCCCGAAGCATCGCGCACACCGGTGTTCGCGAAGGTATCGGTGGCAGATTCCAGCCAGGCACGGCACAGTTGCACCTGCGCATCTACGCGCGAGGAGAAGCTGGCAGACGCTGCGGCCCCGAAGCTCGAGATGTTCGCGCGGCTGAGCGGTCCGAAAAGGCTGGAGGGCCCCCAGTCGCCATAGCGCGGGCCGAACAGCGGGTCGAACCGGGAATATTCCCCGGCATCGCCTTCGTCACCGGTTGCAAGGTCGTAAAAGACCGCGACGCGCGGCTCGATGGCGGTGTCGAATGTATAACCTGCCTCGGCATGCAGGGAGATCGCCGACACGTCGAGTTCGGCAACGTCGGGCGCCCTGGAGGCGCGGATATCGCCTGTCTGGTACATCACTTCCAGTTCGGCGTCGGGACGGCCTTTCTCCTCCGCGGTGACGAGGCGAATGCCGGTGGTGTAGAGATGGCGGTTGCGGGTTGCGCGGTCGACGCTGTCGTCTTCGTCCAGCCCGTAGAGATAGGCTTCGATAGCGAGCGGACCCACATTCGGTCGGCGGTAGAACGCTCCCCAGAATGCCAGGTCATCGCTTTCCCTGTCCCATTCCACGGCATTGTCGAGCACCTCGGCCTTTTCCGAGGGAAGGCGCTGCTGCGGCAGGACGTAGAATGCGGTCAGCGAACCGCCGCCAAGCTCGGTATCGAGCCGCGCTCCCGTGAAGCCATTGGCCGCGTTGCGGTAATTGGGATTGCCTACCAGCCTTTTCGAACCAAGGTTCATGGTCTGCCGGCCCAATGTCAGCCGCGCGGATTCGCCCAGATCCACCTCGGCGAACAGCTCGATCAGTTCGACGGCGTTGATATCGGACGAACCGAGCGGCGTCCGCGCATCGTTGGCATAAGCGCGCGAATCCTGCAGCGTCGCCCCCAGACGAAAGCCGTCACCGTTATAACGTGCGTTCAGCAGGGTGCGGAACAGCACCGCGTCATCGCTTTCGATACCGCCGGGGCGAAAACCGCCATCGAACGTCTCGTAGCGGACGCGAACGCTGCCTTCGACTTCGAAGTTGCCTGCATCCTGCGCGGCTACGGGGCTGGCTACGGCAATCCCGGTGATCGCGGCACCGAGGAACATCGCGCGGATGGGGTTTGTGATATGCATGGATCATCGCTCAGGCCTTGCGACCTGCCTCTTCCTGTTTTCGTAAATTGCAGTGCGGATGTCCCCCGGGGGGAACCTAGAACTCGCTCCAGTCCTGGGAGTCGTCGATGGCCACGGCGAGGTTTCCATTGCTCGTCGCGGGCAAGGCATGCTGGCGCGGGGCGGCTGCTCTGGAATACCCGCGATGGGCGGTGGCTAGCGAGGTAACCTCGGCTGAGGACGCTCGCGCAGTGGCGGGCCTTCCGGCGGCATAGATCTCGCGGCCGCGCAGCTTGAACTTCTCGACCAGCGAGGTGAGGTTGTCCGCCTCGCCCGCCAGCTGGCGCGCGGCGGCATTGGACTGTTCGGCCATGGCAGCGTTCTGCTGGGTCGAACGGTCGATATCGTTCATGGCAGACTTCGCGCCATCGAGGTTGCCAGCATGGACCGATAGCGCCTCGCTGATCTGGGTGGCCGTTCCCGCCACCTGCGAGACACGCTCGATAATCTGGTCGAGCGCGCTTCCCGTCTCCCGCACGAGACGCGCACCGCTGGCCACCTGCACCGCGCTTGTATCGATAAGCTGGCGAATTTCCTCCGCAGCTTCCGAAGATCGCTGGGCGAGCTCACGCACTTCGCTGGCAACCACGGCAAACCCGCGTCCCACCTCGCCTGCCCGCGCAGCTTCGACGCCGGCGTTCAGGGCCAGCAGGCTGGTCTGGAAACTGAAGCCCTCGATTACCGAGATGATGTTGCCGATCTGCGTCGTGGAGGTTTCGATGCTGTCCATCGCCTTCATGGCGCGGGACACGATCTCGCCGCCATTGCGGGCTTCGGCCATCGCCGCGTCAACACTGCGTGCAGCCTCGCCCGCCGCAGTAGCGGATTCGGCCATGCCGTCGCTGATCGTGCCCACGGACCCGGTCATGCGGCTGAGATCGGCGGCCTGCCGTTCGTTGCGCTGGGCCAGGTCGTCCGACGCCTGGCGGATTTCCTCCGAACCATGACGCACCGAACCGGCAGAGAGCGAAACCGTCTTCATCGTCTCGTGCAACTGGGCCACGGTATCGTTGAAACGCTGGCGCAGCTCCTCGTATTCGGCGCCCAGTTCGGGCAGCGACACAGTCAGGTCTCCATCGCTCATACGGCCGAGGCAATCGGTGAACTGCCCGACCATCGCATCGGTGCGGTTCTCGCTTTCCACCTGGCGCAGCCGGGCTTCGCGCAGGCGCTCGCTCGCACGGGCGAGTTTTCCCAGCTCATCCTCGCGATCCATGTGAGGAACGCGGGTCGCCAGTTCGCCGGCCTCGATCTTGCCGATTGCACCGATGAGGCCGTCCATCTCGCCGGCGATGAGGCGCTTGATGAGGTTCGCTAGGAAAACCGATACGAGGCAGCTGAGAAGCACGATAAGGGCCGTTATGGTGATCACGGCAAGCTGCAGCTGGTGCTGCTCCGCCGTTACCGCTTCAGACCGCGCGATGGCATCGTCGCGCACGACTTCGATCGCGGCATCCACGGCATCGCCGGCAGCCACGATGCCAGCCACCCCGGCCTGTCCGGTCCGACCTTGCACAACTGCGGTTCGCACGGTTTCGTCATAGGCACGGGTCAGCTGCTCGACCTTGTCCAGCTGCGAATACATGCCGGTCTGCGAAATCGCCCGCGTATCCGCGATCGATGTCAGCATGTCGGAGAAATTGCCTTCGTAGTTCTCCTGCGTCTCGCCATCGTTCACCAGCGCGTAGCGAAAGGCATCGCGCTCCAGCGATGCGAAGTCCTTCTCCAGCAGCGCAGAATACAACGCGGCCTGCGAGTACTCGTCATCCTTTGCCGTCATCTGGTATTTCAGGAGTGAGCCCACGCCCACTGCCGCGATCAGCAACAGTCCGATGACGATGGCGGCAGCCGCCTGAATTCCCAGGCGCCTCGCGATCGACTGAGCCCCCAGCCAGCCCGCAAAACCCTTGTCCGAATTACCCATGTTGTTCCCCGCGTTATACCTCGCGGCGCGCCCGAGCGCTCACGATCCGGCGGGATGAATAAAACGAATCAATGGATTACCGGTGACAGGGTCTCTGCGGTCTATGCACAGGGGAGCGGTTAGCGCTGCGTTAAGCAATCGAGCGACAGCAGCCCGCCAACCGGGCGAGCCCAGATGACCGGGGTGTCAGCCCCGCCCGCCCCTGATCTTCATGTCAGAGCGTCTGCGAATACAGTTCCAGCAGTTCGGACCACGCCCGTTCCGCTTCGGCTTCGGCGTAGACCGGGCTGTCGAGCACCGTCCAGCCGTGATCGCCGTCGTAGACCTCCACTTCGATATCGGCGGCAGCGTCCTCGGCCGCGGCGCGCAGTTGGGTCTTCGCCTCGGGGTTCTCGGCATCGTCATCACGTGCGATGGCGATGAGGGCGGCGGCGTCGTCCGCCATGTCGTCCAGCAGGTTGACGGGAGCCATCGCGCCCTCGCCCACCAGTCCACCGCCATGGAAGCTGGCGGCCGCCTTGACCCGGCTGGGCACCGCGGCGGCGGCATAGATCGTCCAGCTGCCGGTCATGCAATAGCCCTGGTTGCCGATGCCGCGCATGCTGTCGACCGCGTCCTGCGCGTCCAGCCAGGCGACTACGGCACGGGCAGTTTCCTGGATCGCCTCGGGCGTGTTCGCCTCGCGCCAGGGCGTGACCTTGTTCCATCCATCATTGCTGCGCCAGTCGTCGAAGTCCTCGAACTGCTGGCCCGCGACGCTGCGATAATAGGGATTGGCGACCAGCACCGTGTAGCCGCTTTCGGCAAGACGGCGGCCCATCTGCACCTTGGCGGGGCGCAGCCCGGCAATGTCGGGCCACAGGATCACCGCGGGGTGCGAGCCGCTGGCGGGGTGGATGAAGACGCCATCGAACGTTCCTCCCGGTGCCGCGAAGGTGACGGTGTTCTCGACAAGACCGCCGGTCATGTCGGCTTCGCCCGACATAGGCGCACAGGCGGCCACGGCGCCCGCTCCGGCAAGCGCCCCGAACTGGCGGCGATTGACTGGTCCCATATTGGCAAGCTGCTGCTGGTCACACATGAATGGCTATCCTCTTCGACTGTCCCCGTCGCGGCAGACGATAGCAGAGTGAGTGCCGAGCGCGAGTCCTCCAGTGTCCTCCCTGTTTGCGTAGCAAATGGGGAGGTGGCAGTCGCGCAAGCGACTGACGGAGGGGCAACGGCGGGGCGCATCGGCCCCTCCACCACTCGCTGCGCGAGCGGTCCCCCTCCCCATCGCTTCGCGACAGGGAGGATAAGGAGAAACGGTCGGCCTGACGGGCCGAAAAGCCGAACGACCGCTCGCAGTGGGCGTAGCTTTCCTGCGCGTCCAGCGAGGACGATTGCGCGGAGGCGCGATCGAAAACCAGTCAGGTAAGATCGTCCATCGCCACCTTTAGCCCGGCCTCGGCATCCTTCGTCGCCTTGCGGCGCAGGTTCTCGATATGGGCGCGGCCCGGCGGGCACTCCTCCAGCGGCAAGGCGGCGATCTGGCGGGCGAATTCCTCGGTGAGGTCCACGCCATGTTCGGGGTGGGTGAGGATGAGGCCGTCGAGTTGGTTCATCCCGCGCAGGATCTTCGCGCCGACCTCGTAGGGGTCCATGCCGAACTGCTCGAAGGCGGAGCCGAATTGCTCCAGCTCGCCCTCTTTCGGCGGGGCGAAGCCTGCCTCGGAGAATTGTTCGGGCCGTTTGTGCGCGCTGGCCCAGGCGTTGGTGCGAGTGAGAGCGGGACAGCAGAGCGAGCAACCGATGCCATGCGGCGCGAGATTGTAGCGCAGCGAATCCGTCAGCCCGCGCACGGCGAACTTGCTGGCAGTGTAGATGCCTGCCTGCGGTCCCGGCAGGAAGGCGGCCATGCTGGCGACATTGACCACGTGACGCCTGCCCTCGCTCGCCTTGATGCGCGGCAGGAAGCTTTGCAGTCCGTTGACGACGCCGCCGAAATTGACGCCCATGATCCAGTCATAGTCATCATAGCTCGCCTCGTCCGTCGGGCCGAACACGCTGACGCCGGCATTGTTCACCAGCACGTGCACTTCGCCGAAATGGTCGACCACCTGCTGTGCGACCTCGGCGAACCCCTCTCGGTCGGTCACGTCGAGCTTGCAGAAAAGGGGCGCCTCGTAACCCTTGTCTGCGAACCATTTCTCGGTCTGCGCGCGGTCGTCCTCGTTGCGATAGGACAGCGCGAGGCGCATCCCCGCGTCGGCAAAGGCCTGCGCCGTGCCCAGGCCGATGCCCGTCACCGCCCCCGTGATGAAGGCGACGCGGCCCTGCCATTCTTCACGATATTGCGCCGGGTCCACTCTCATTTTCGTCTCCCTTGCCCGAAACGGGCTTTTCATGATCGTATCGATCGTTAGTGTTGCATGCAAAGAATACGATGGGGAGAGTCGAAATGTCCGATACCGAAGCCCGCCTCGCGGCGCTGGAAAAATCCGTACACCGCCTAGAAGACGAGGCCGCGATCCAGCGCCTGCAAATGGCCTATGGCTATTACATCGATTACAACCGTCCTGAGGAAGTGGCCGGCCTGTTTGCCGAGGATGGCGCGGTGGTGTTCCTTTCGGGCGAGTATGTCGGCCCCGAAGGCGTGATGCGGCTGTATGGCACCTGGTTCCAGAACCTGTTCACGCGCGGCCGCCGCGGACCGGTGCACGGCCTGCTGCTCGATCACTTCCAGCTCCAGCCGGTGATTACCGTCGCCGAGGATCGCAAGACCGCCAAGGGACGCTTTCGCGGTATGCTGGCAGGCGGCTGGCATGACGAGGCGATGGACTGGAAGCCCGAGGGCCCGCCGCAGCAGTTCTGGGAAGCGGGCATCTACGAGAACGATTACGTGCGCGAGAATGGCGTGTGGAAGATCAAGCGCCTCAACTACCTGATGCAGTGGCAGGGCGATTACGAAACCGGCTGGGCCAAGACCACCGCGCACCTCCAGCCCGCGACCGAGACCTATCCCGACAACCCGCTCGGCCCCGACCGCATCCTGCCCAAGGAGGAATGGCGCACCACCTGGCCCAACCGTCACCCGGTGGAAATGAGCTTTGCCCACCCGGTGCTGGGCGAAGCGTTCAAGGTCGGCCACTTCACCGAGATGATGGTGAAAGACGAGTACGGCAATTGAGCCTGCGCCTCGCAACCGTGCTGGCGGCGGGCCTCGCGCTCGCCGCCTGCGACAATGCCGGGACGGGGCCGCCGGAGATGGACACGTCCGAGAACGCGGCTGCACTCGGCGATCCGATGGACACGTCGGACCGCGAGAGCCTGACCGACCGCCAAGTGTCGGAGCGTTTCATCGAAGTGTTCTACAACCAGAACCGCCTCACCGACGGGTTCGAAGCATGGGTGCATCCCGACTACATCCAGCACGACCCCAATTCGCCCACCGGCCGCGACCCCACCATCGCGGTTCTGGCCGATCACATGCAAGCAAACCCCGAGATGACACATGACGTGAAGCGCGTGATCTATGGCGACGAAGGTCCGGACGGAACGCTGGTGGCGGTGCACTACCACTTCAAGCGCGCGCCCGACGATCGCGGCAGCGCGGTGGTCGATATCTACCGCGTGCAGGACGGCTATCTAGTGGAACACTGGGACGTTATCCAGCCGGTGCCGGAAGAGGCGCTGAACGACAATACGATGTTCTGAGGCGCCGGCGAGCCGATCGCCCTTATGCCCGCCGGTTAGAGAATGCCGTAGCGGTATCCCTTGGCCACCGCCTCCGCCAGCGTCTGCGCGCGCAGCTTGCCGCGCAGTTGCCTGAGGTAAAGGTCGATGGTGGGCACGGAGAGGTTCATTCGATGGGCGATCTCGCTGCGCTGCAGGCCAAGGGCAAGGGCGCCCAGCACGTCGCGTTCGCGGTCTGACAGGTCGTATTCAAAACCGTCCATCATGGCATCGATCTGCGGACGCATTCGGTCAAGCATGGCGAAGGACGCCACCTGCAGTTCGCCGAACATCTCCCGCGCCCGCTCGCCGCTGCCGTTCGTCCCGGCGAAGACAAAGCCGAAGAAGCGCTCGCGGTCCGATCCCGGCGCCATGGGCGATTGGCCGATCATGGCTACCCCGTCCTCGATCCCGTGGCGGGCGCATTCCACCTGTCCGCGCTCTGAACCGGGATTGAAGGCACGCAATTCATCCAGCCACGGCAACCCGACGTTGAAAGTCGAGACCGGGCGCGCGGCATCCAGTTCGCCGGCCTTGAGCAGCACGTAATCCTCCCCCGACAGTTCGGCGACGAATTCCTCGAGAAAGGGCTCCGGCAGGCGTGATCCACTGAACGCATTCACCTTGCCCGCACCTTCGTCCAGCTCGAACCCGCCGAAATTGCAGTGCTCCACCCCCACTGCATCGAGATAGCGGTAAAACAGGCGCGTGCAGGTTTCACCGGCGTCCGGCATCTTCCGCGCCTCGGCAGGTGTCGCAAACAGCCGTGTCAGGAAATCCGCCAGATGCGGCGACATGGAACGCGTCCCCGGTTGCTCCGTCAAATCCTATAACTTGTCATAGGTTGCCGCGAATTGCTCGCGATTGCAAACTGCCTGGCAACACACGGGATCTTGTGTTTCGCGAGGCGACCCGAGGGCTGGAAGGAACCGCTGCCCCCGTCACGAGGCGGGCGGCGCGGTGCCGGTCAGCTCCCGAACCAGGGGCGGTACCGACAAGGTGCCGCCCCATTTCGCCAACGCCTGCAGGCGCTGCAATTCCGTGTGGGGGGCAACAGGGGGCGGGCGGCTTCTCTTTTTCGGAAGGAGTGGCCGCCCGTACCCAAGCGCCCGGGACAAGCCGAAACGCTAGCCCCAGACCTCGTCGGCGACTTCCACGCACAGGCGGATCTTCTCGGCCTGCTGCTCGGTGGTGATGTCGTTGCCGTGTACCGTGCTGGCAAAGCCGCATTGCGGGCTGAGAGCCAGTTGGTCCAGATCGGCATATTGCGCCGCCTCGTCGATCCGGCGCTTGATGTCGTCCTTGCTCTCCTTCTCGCCCAACTTGGTCGAGACGAGGCCGAGCACCACCGTCTTGCCCTTGGGCAGGAAGCGCAGCGGGCTGAAATCGCCCGAGCGCGCATCGTCATATTCGAGGAAGAACGCGTCGATGTCACATTCGTTGAACATGACCTCTGCCACCGGATCGTAGCCGCCTTCGGCCGCCCAGCTGGAGCGGAAATTGCCCCGGCACAGATGCATGGTGCGAACCATGTCCGCAGGCGCGCTGGCGAAGCTGGCATTGATCAGCTTCGCATAGTCATGCGTGATCGAGTCCGGATCCATGCCGCGATTCTTCGCATCCTCGCGGTGGCCGGTGTCGCACAGATAGGCAAGGTTCGTGTCGTCGAACTGAACGTAGCGGCAGCCTGCATCGGCAAGGTCGGCAATTTCCTCGGCATAGGCCTTCGCGACATCGTCGTAGAAGTCCTGCATTTCGGGATAGGCATCGGCGGGGATGCCCGCGCGCCCGGCGCGGAAGTGCAGCATGGTGGGGCTGGGAATGGCGACCTTCGCCCACGCGCCTGGCGCACTTACCTGGCTGGCAAGGTATTCGTAATCGGCGCGCTGGATCGGCTTCACATGCGCCACCTCGCCGGTGATGATCATCTTGGGCGGCGCGAATTGCACGTCCACGCCCTTGTCGTTCTTGAAGGCCTTCTGGATGCCGCCCGTCTCCTCCACGCCCGAAAGCTGGAGCAGGAAGTCGGTGTGGAAGAACTTGCGGCGATATTCGCCGTCGGTGATGGCCTTGAGACCGAGGTCTTCCTGCCATTTCACGAGATCGGCGATGCCGGCGTCCTCTGCTTTGCGCAGGGCAGCCGCGTCGATATCGCCCGCGGCGTAGGCGTCGCGCGCCTCGATCACGGAAAGGGGACGCAGAAACGAACCGACATGGTCGGCGCGGGACGGAAGTTTGAATGTCATCGGATATTCCTGTCGTGGCTGTAAGCTGGAAGCAAAGCCAGGGTCATGACGCGGGCTCGCGCTCGACTGACGCGATAGCTCTTACCCTTGCCCGGCATCGCTACGCAATATGCTTGTGCAATGCATGGGCCAAAGCCATGCTTGTGCCTTGTCGGCTGGCATTATAACGATAGTTACGATCACGCAGCGATCCACGAAGGGACTCGCGCGAGAAGCGCTTTGGGAGAGGCGAGGATGATTTCGGGCAAGTGGGCGGCAGGCGTCGCCATGGGTATCGCACTGGCCAGCTGCCAGACCACCGATGCAGCATTGACGGATGCCGCGGCAAGCGCGCCTGCCGCAGTTCCGGGCAATATCGGCGCGGTCGATGCTGCGGACCTGCTCTCGGCGGCAGGCAACAACGCCAACTGGCTCACCTATGGCCGCGACTATGCGGAGCAGCGCTACAGCCCGCTCACCGCCGTGAATGCCGGCAATGTCGGCCAACTCGGCCTTGCCTGGTATGCCGACATGGATACAGCCCGCGGGCAGGAGGCGACGCCGCTGGTGATCGACGGCCAGCTCTTCGTCACCACCGCGTGGAGCAAGGTGAAGGCCTACAACGCCACCACCGGCGCGCCCTTGTGGGAATACGATCCGCAGGTGCCGGGCGAAACCGCGGTAAAGGCCTGCTGCGACGTGGTAAATCGCGGCCTTGCCGCGTGGGGCGATATGCTGTTCCTCGGAACGCTGGACGGCCGCCTGGTCGCGCTGGACCGGGCTACGGGCGAGGAAATCTGGTCGAAAGTCACGGTCGACCAGTCGATGGCCTATACCATCACCGGCGCGCCGCGTGTGATCAACGGCAAGGTGATCATCGGCAATGGCGGCGCGGAATATACGACGCGCGGTTATGTCAGCGCCTATGATGCCCAGACCGGCGAGATGCTGTGGCGCTTCTATACCGTGCCCGGCTCGCCCGACGAGGCTGCTACCGAACCCGCCCACCTCGCCGCCGCGCGCGAGACGTGGAACGGTGAGTGGTGGACGCTCGGCGGCGGCGGCACGGTGTGGGACGCGATGGCCTACGACCCGGAGCTGGACCTGCTCTATATCGGCGTCGGCAATGGCTCTCCGTGGAACCAGGCCTATCGCAGCCCCGGCGGCGGCGACAATCTCTACCTCTCCAGCATCGTGGCGCTGCGACCCGAGACCGGCGAGTATGTCTGGCACTACCAGACCACGCCCGGCGACACGTGGGACTTTACCGCCACCCAGCACATCATTCTGGCCGACCTCGAGATCGGCGGCGAAACCCGCGAAGTGCTGATGCAGGCGCCCAAGAACGGCTTCTTCTACGTGATCGACCGCGCCACCGGCGAGCTGATCAGCGCCAACAATTACGTGCCGCAGAACTGGACGACCGGGATCGACATGGCGACGGGCCGTCCCATCGAAAATCCCGAGGCGCGCTATGGCGACACCGGCGTGCCCTTCGTCTCCACCCCAGGCGCGGGCGGCGCACACAACTGGCACCCGATGGCTTTCCATCCGGGAGAGGGCCTCGTCTTCATCCCGGTGATCGAGGCCGCCTTCCCCTACGTGCCGGAAGAGAACTGGGAGCCCGACCCGCATCGCGGTTTCAATGTCGGCATCGACCAGTCAGCGGGCTTCCTCCCGGCCGACCCAGAAATCCGCGCGGCCTCCGCCGCCGCGACGAAAGGCGCGCTGGTGGCGTGGGACCCGGTGCTGCAGCAGGAACGCTGGCGCGTGCAATATCCCGGCCCGTGGAACGGCGGCGCGCTGGCAACGGGCGGCGACCTCGTCTTCCAGGGCACGGCGGCGGGCAATTTTGCCGCCTACTCCGTTGCCGACGGCACCGAGCTGTGGCGTTTCCGCGCGCAGACCGGCGTGGTGGCGGCGCCCATTACCTACATGATCGACGGCGAGCAGTATGTTGCTGTGCTGGCTGGCTGGGGCGGCATCTGGCCGCTCGCGCCCGGCGGCTTCCTCAACGAGACCAGCGGCCCTGTGCAGAACATCTCTCGCCTGCTGGTATTCAAGCTAGGCGCGTCCGGAGAGCTTCCGCCCGAGCCCGAGCTGGTGCGCCTGCCGCTCGACCCGCCCGCCTTCCGCGGTACCGAAGAGCAGGTGGCGAGCGGCACTTACGATTACGGTCGCTATTGCGGGGCCTGCCACGGCGACAATGCCGTGGGCTCAACCGTCCTCCCTGACCTGCGCCGCTCCGCCGTGTTGCAGAGCGAGCAGGTGTGGCAGACCATCGTGCACGACGGCGCTCTATCCGCGCGCGGCATGGTGGGGTTCTCCGAAAGCCTCTCTCCGCAAGAGATCGAAGCGATCCGCCAGTTCGTCATCTTCCGCGCCAATCAGGACAAGGAGCTTGAGGCGCGCGGCGGTTAGAGTCGCCACGCCACGCGTTGATTGCTATAAGTTACAACAATATTGATTCTCCCCCCGGGAAAGGAGCCACGACCATGAACGAGCAGACCACCATCGACCGCACCCAGCGCGAATATTCCGCCGCCGCCAAGAAGGCGCTGGCACGCAGCCCGCAACTTTACATCAATGGCGAGTGGGTGGATTCCAGCCACGGCGAGACCATCGATGTGGAAGACCCGTCCTCGGGGAAGGTCGTCTCCAAGATCGTCGAGGCATCCGACAAGGACGTGGACCGCGCCGTCGCCGCTGCGCGCACCGCGTTCGACGATGGCCGCTGGCGCAACATGCCGCCGGTCGCCCGCCAGAAGATCATGAACCGCCTCGCTGACCTGATCGAGGAACACGCCGACGAGCTGGCCGAGCTGGAAGCCATCGACGTGGGCAAGCCCAAGGGCATGGCCGGCGCGATCGACGTACCGGGCGCTGCCGCCCACATCCGCTTCTGCGCGGGCTGGGCCGGCAAGATCAATGGCGAGACGATTTCGCCCTACACCATGCCGGGCGACATGATGTTCGCCTACACGCTGAAGGAGCCAGTGGGCGTCTGCGCGCAGATCGTGCCGTGGAACTTCCCGCTGCTGATGGCCTGCCTGAAGATCGCGCCTGCGCTCGCCGCCGGTTGCACCACCATCCTGAAGCCTGCCGAGCAGACCAGCCTCACCGCGCTACGCCTCGCCGATTTCATCGCCGAAGCTGGCATTCCCGCTGGCGTGGTCAACATCATCACCGGCAACGGCCACACCGCGGGCGACCGGATGGTGAAGCACCCCGATGTCGACAAGGTGGCCTTCACCGGCTCCACCGAGATCGGCAAGCTGATCAACCGCAACGTCACCGACACGCTGAAGCACATCACGCTGGAACTGGGCGGCAAGAGCCCGGTGGTCGTGATGCCCGACGTCAACGTGCAGGAAACCGCGCCCGGCGTTTCGCAGGCGATCTTCTTCAACTCCGGCCAGGTATGCGTAGCTGGCAGCCGCCTCTATGCGCACAAGAGCGTGTTCGACGAGGTGGTGGAAGGCATGGCAAACACCGCCGATTTCTGGGCTCCGCGCCCCTCGCTCGACCCCGATGCCCACATGGGGCCGCTGGTGTCGAAGGAGCAGCACGAGCGCGTGATGGGATACATCGACGCGGGCAAGCGCGACGGTGCCAGCGTCCTGATGGGCGGTGACGCGCCGTCCGCCGATGGCGGCTATTACGTGAACCCCACCATCCTCACCGACGTAAACCCGCAGATGAGCGTCGTTCGCGAGGAGATCTTCGGCCCCGTCGTCGTCGCCCAGCGCTTCGAGGACCTCGACGAAGTGGTGAAGGACGCCAACGACACGCAATACGGCCTCGCCGCGGGCGTGTGGACCAAGGACGCCAGCGCCGCCCACCGCATCGCTAGCAAGCTGCAGGCGGGCACGGTGTGGGTGAACTGCCATGCGATGATCGACACCGCGATCCCCTTCGGCGGCTACAAGGAAAGCGGCGTCGGCCGCGAACAGGGCCGCGAGGGCATCGAGGCTTATCTCGAGACCAAGTCGGTCATCATGAAGCTGTGATTGCGCATCCTTCTCCCGGCGGGAGAAGGATAGCGTAGCTTGCCCCAAGAGGGGCTAGCGAAGCTTGGATGGGGGCTGGCTCACGTTCGTGGTAGCCCTCTCCAACTACGGCCAGGCGGCAAACCGCCAGGCCTTCGTATCCTCTCCCGGTGGGAGAGGAGATTGGAGACCAGTCCTTGCCTATAGACCTCGAAAAAATCCGCGCCATCGACATGCACGTGCATGCCGAGATTTCCTGCCACGATCCCGAAGACCCGGTGATGGGCAAGTTCTTCGATGCCGCCAGCGCCTATTTCAAGGCTCCGCGCGAGCGGCCCAAGATGCCCGAGATCATCGAGCTCTACCGCGAGACGAACATCGCCTTCGTCATGTTCACCGTGGATGCGGAAAGCGGCATGGGGGCCAAGCGCGTCTCGAATTACGAGGTGGCGGAAATCGCCAACAAGAACGACGATATCTGCATCCCCTTCGCCTCCATCGATCCGCACAAGGGCAAATACGGCGCGCGCGAGGCGATCGACCTGATCGAGAACCACGGGGTGAAAGGTTTCAAGTTCCACGGCATCGCCCAGAACGCCCACCCGGCGGACAAGATGGGCTATCCGATCTACGAGGTCATCAACGAATACAAGCTGCCCGCGGTCTTCCACACCGGCCATTCCGGCATGGGAACGGGCATGCGCGGCGGCGGGGGCCTGCGCCTCAAATATGGCGAGCCCATGCTGATCGACGATGTCGCGGTCGATTTCCCCGATATGAAGATCATCCTTGCCCACCCCAGCTGGCCGTGGGTGGACCAGAGCCTGTCGATGGCGCTGCACAAGGACAATGTCTTCATCGACCTTAGCGGATGGAGCCCCAAGTATTTCCCCAAGCAGGTCGTCACCTACGCAAACACGCAATTGAAGCACAAAATGATGTTCGGCAGCGATTTCCCGCTGATCCACCCGGACAAGTGGATCAAAGCGGCGCAGGAAGTGGGCTTCCGCGACGAGGTGATGCCGGGCATCATGAAGGACAATGCGGCGAAACTTCTGGGGCTTGGCTGACCGCTAAATCCGTGCCGGGGGAGAGGACATGCATTTCGACAACCACCACATCGCCATCACCGGCGCATCCTCGGGCATAGGGCTGGAGACCGCGCGCATGCTCGCCGCCCGCGGTGCAAGGGTCACGCTGATCGCAAGGCGCTCCGAAAAGCTGGAGGAAGCGCAGGCCGAAATCGGCGCCAACGCCGCTTGGGCCGTAGCCGATGTGGGCGAGCGTGAGCAGCTCGACGCGGCGCTGGACTCTGCCGTTGAGCAGAACGGGGCGATCACCGGACTTTTCGCCAATGCCGGGCTGACGGGCGGTTTCACACCGCTGCTGGACTATCCAGGCGATCTCTGGGAGGACACGCTCAAGGTCAACCTGTCCTCGGTGTTCTGGGCGATCCAGAAAGTGCTCCCTGCCATGGTCGAAGCGAAAAAGGGTAGTATCCTCGTGACAGGCTCTATGGCGTCCAAGCGCGGCATGGCGATGAACCCCGCCTATGTAGCGTCCAAGCACGGCCTCCTCGGCCTGTCGCGCGCGGTCGCAATGGAAATGGCGCCGCACGGCATCCGCTGCAATTGCGTGATCCCCGGCTTCATCGAGACAGAGGCACTCGCCCGCATACCGGAGGAGCAGCGCGGCCTGATCGAGAAGCGCGTGCCGCAGCGGCGCATGGGCAGCGTTCAGGAACTTGCCGAGGTGGCGGTCTTTCTCTTGTCTGATAGTGCCAGCCATGTGACAGGCCAGGACTGGGCCGTCGATGGCGGCACGCTGCAAACGCTCGAAGTCTAACGGGGAGAGAATCTGATGCGCGCTTGGCTCATGCCGGAAGGCTGCGATGGCTTCGACAAGCTGTACATGGACGAATTGCCCGATCCCCAGCCCGGCAAGGGTGAGATCGTGGTCGCGCCCACCGCCTGGTCCCTGAACTACCGCGATTTCGCAGTGGCAGCCGGCAAGTATTTCGGCGGCCCGATTACCGAGCCTTCCATTCCCCTGTCGGACGGGGCCGGCAAGGTCGTCGCCCTTGGCGAAGGCGTGAAGGCAGTGCGCGTGGGCGACATGGTTCAGTCCACCTTCTTCCAGGGCTGGTATGACGGCCCGCCCAAGATGGTCCCTGCCCTGGGCGACGGGAAAGCGCCGGGCATGCTGGCGGAAAAGGTCGTGCTGGGCGAACACGGCGTCGTTCCCATCGCGCGCAGCCTGGATGTGGAACAGGCCGCCTGCCTGCCTTGCGCCGGCGTCACGGCTTGGAACGCGCTGTTCGAGGGTGGGCGCCCGCTCCAGTCAGGGGACAAGGTGCTCGTGCTGGGCACGGGCGGCGTCTCGATGATCGCGCTGAAGCTCGCCAAGGCGGCGGGCGCGGAGGTCATTGCCACCAGTTCCTCGGACGAGAAGCTGGAGGAAGTGAAGGCGCTGGGTGCCGATCACACCATCAACTACAAGACCACACCCGACTGGGGCAACCACGTGAAGGAACAGTTCGGCGGCGCCGACAAGATCGTGGAAGTGGGCGGCACCGGCACGCTGGAGCAGAGCATGAATGCCTGCGCCCCGCTGGCCGAAATCGCACTGATCGGCGTTCTCGCCGATGGCACTCCGCCGGAGCCGCGCGGCCTGATGTTCACCGGCTCCTCCATCCGCGGCATCTTCGTCGGATCGAAGCGCATGGCAGGTGACCTCAACGCCTTCATCGACAAGCACCACCTCACCTTCCCCGTCGGCAAGACCTTCGCCTTCGAGGATGCGGACAAGGCCTATGCCTTCGGCTGGGGACCGGACAGCTTCGGCAAGACGGTCATCACGCTGGGATAGGCGGGGCCGCGATAGAGAGACTCGATAAAGAGACGGGCCATGTGGCAGATACGCGTCAGCCCCTGCGGCGATTTCGACAACCACCCCTTCCAGTCGAACCATTTCGGGGTGGAGCCGCTGGGCGCAGCGATGGGCGCGGAGATTACCGGAGTCCGCCTGCCCGAGCTTTCCGACGAGGGAATCGCCAGCCTGAAGCAGGCGCTGTGGAAGCACAAGATGGTCTACCTCGCAGACCAGCACCTCTCCCACGCAGAGCACGAGGAATTTGCCGCCCGCCTCGGCCCCTTCGCGGTGGATGCCTATACGCAAGGCGTGCCCGAGCACCGCGAGGTGCATCCCATCATCAAGGAAGCGAACGAGGTCACGCCCAGCCTGTTTGGCGGGGGCTGGCATACCGACAGCCCCTTCCTGCCCGAACCGCCCAGCATCACCACGCTGCGGCAGGTGGAAGGCCCGCCCTATGGCGGTGATACCACCTGGACCAACACGGCCCTTGCCTTCCGGCACCTGAGCGAGCCCTACCGCAACATGCTACGCCCGCTGCGCGTCCACATGAGCGCGCGCAACAATTTCGCTACGCAGAACCTGCTGCGCGAAGGCGGCGCGATCCAGTTCGGCGATCCGGCGAAGCAGGAGCAGGGCGTGACGGGCAGCTTCCACCCGCTCGTGCGCACGCATCCCGAAACGGGAGAGGAGGCGCTGTATATCTGCGACACCTATGCCGTGGGGATCGAGGGGATGACGACCTTCGAGGCGAAGCCGCTCATAGACTTCCTCGTCGCCCATACCACGCAGCATGCCTTTACCTGCCGCCTGCGCTGGAAGCCGGGCATGGTCTGCATGTGGGACAATGCCGCAACCATGCATCTTGGCCCCAACGATTACGACGGTTTCCGCCGCGAGATGTATCGCACGACGACCGCGGGCGGTGCGCCGCACTAGGCGCTCCCGGGACAGGGCCGGGACACGCCCCCTATCTCGGGCGTTGAGGTTCGATGGATAGCAACTTCTTCGGGCTTTCGGCCTACCACGTCCTGCTGGCAGGCTGCGGTGTCGTGATCGTGGTCGCCTACTGGCTACCCCGCTATTTTTCCGGACGCGAGCCCGCCGCATCGGGTCTGCTGATCCTGGGTGGCCTCGCCGCCTTCGGGATCCTGCCGGGCGTGCCCGAGGCCATCACCCCGCTCGACAGTCCGCTGATCTGGCAATACGCCTCGGAATTCGCGGTCATCATCGCGCTTTTCGGAACCGGCATAAGGATCGACAAGGTCCGCGGGACAGGCCTCTGGTCGCCGACCATACGCCTGCTGGCTATCGCCATGCCGCTGTGCATCCTTGCCATCGCCCTTCTCGGAATGGCAGCGGGAATGACGCTGGCGGGCGCGATCCTGCTGGCGGCTGTCCTCGCCCCCACCGATCCGGTGCTCGCCGCCGACGTGCAGGTCGGCCCGCCGCTGGAAGGCGGGGAGCATCCCATTCGCTTCGCCCTCACGACCGAAGCCGGCCTCAATGACGGGCTTGCCTTTCCGTTCGTGTACCTGGGCATCTTCTTCGTCTCGGCAACAAGCGGGTTCGGGGACTGGATCGGCGAATGGTTCTCCCTCTACGTCCTTTACAAGATCGGAATCGGCACGCTGATGGGCGTTGTCGCGGGATGGGTGCTGGGACGTATCCTCTTCGCCCTTCCCCGCAGCAATCCGCTGGCGAATACCGGCTCGGGCGTGATCGCGCTCGCGGGCGTTCTGCTGACCTACGGCTTCACCGAACTGGTGGAGGGCTACGGGTTCATCGCCGCCTTTTTCATGGGCCTGATGCTGCGCCGCAAGGAAGCCGACCACGAATACCACGCCCGTCTCCACAGCTTTTCCGAAGCGCTGGAACATGCTGTCACGGCCATCCTGCTGGTGATGCTGGGCGGCGCGATCCCAGCTCTGCTGCCCTACCTCGAATGGTCTCACGCGCTGATCGGAATCGGCCTGATCTTCCTGGTGCGCCCGGCCAGCGGAATGCTGGCGATGGTGGGCACGCCGCTATCGCTGAAGCAACGCGGCGTGGTCGCCTTCTACGGCGTGCGGGGTATCGGCTCGATCTACTACCTTGCCTATGCGGGCGCCCAGCTGGAGCTGGTCAACGAGGGCGAGCTATGGGCGACGGTTGCCTTCACGATCCTGCTCTCGACGATAGTGCATGGCTTCAGCGCAGGCAGCATGGTCTGGGCAGCGACGCATGACGAGGAGGGCAAGGAGACCTGAGCGGACGTCCGCATTTCGGCTTTCCTACACGGGGGCGATGCTTTCGGCCTGTCTCGCTCTTTCATTGGTCCGGCTTCCTCCTCCCAAGGCCCCGCCCCGCGTGCGGGGCCTGGACGTTTTGGGCGCGGCCCATGGACATACACATTCGTTCGCGCCCGGCATGTGTTTCATCAACTTGCATCCGGCGCAACATCACTCGCCGAAGAAGTTCAGTTCCAGCAGCACGTTGTTCGGATCGGCAGTGAAGATCTGCCTGAGACCAATCGCGTCCACCATGTTTTCCTTGTAGTCTGCTCCCCGCGCATCCAGCCGCGCCTTCATCTCCGCATAACCGGTCAATCGCAGCGCGACATGATGCAACGCGCCGGTGAGGTCACCCGGCCTGATCTCGCGATCATAGGCGCGAATGCAGTCGAGCGAGTTTATGTGGACGATGGCCCGGCCCTGCGAATCGAACATCCAGGTGGCCGTCTCCGGCGTCAGCGGCGGCGGTGCGTCGCGCCGTTCGAGGCCCAACAGCTCCTCGTAGAAGCGGGCCGTACCGTCCAGATCGTCCGTGATGATGTTCACGTGATCGAGCGCCTCCACCTGCATGTTGCACCTCCTGCCTTTTCTCTGCGGTTTCGTCTTGAACCTCTAGCCGAATATTGTATGCACCACATACAAATTTCGCATACGTGATTCATTCACAACCATGGAGAGGAGCCGCAAATGGCCGACAATCTGCAACAAATCGTAGAGGGCACTGACGATATCGTCGGCATGCTCCGCAACAACCAGATCGGTGCCTATGTGTATCCGGTCGTCGCCCCGGAATTCTCGAACTGGCGTGACGAGCAATGGGCCTGGCAGCACGGCGCCGTGCTGTTCGACCAGTCGCACCACATGTTCGATCTCTACATCAACGGTCCGGACGCGCTCAAGCTCCTGTCCGACACGATGATCAACTCGCCCAATGGCTTCGCCGTCGACAAGGCCAAGCAGTACGTCCCCACCACGCCTTACGGCCACGTGATCGGCGACGGCATCATTTTCCGCCTCGCCGAGGAGGAATTCGTCTATGTCGGCCGTGCGCCTGCCGCCAACTGGCTGATGTTCCACGCCGAGACCGGCGACTACAACGTCGAGGTCATCAACGATCCGCGTTCGCCCAGCCGCCCGATGGGCAAGCCGGTGAAACGCATTTCCTGGCGTTTCCAGATCCAGGGCCCGCGCGCCTGGGACGTGATCGAGAAGCTGAACGGCGAGAAGCTGGACAAGCTCAAGTTCTTCAACATGTCGACGATGAAGATCGGCAACAAGACGATCCGCACACTGCGCCACGGCATGGCCGGCTCGCCGGGCCTGGAAATCTGGGGCCCCTACGAGGACCAGGAATATGTCCGCGACGAGATCCTGAAGGCTGGCGAGGAATTCGGCCTGATCCCGGTCGGCAGCCGCGCCTATCCCTCGAACACGCTCGAATCCGGCTGGATCCCCAGCCCGCTGCCCGCGATCTATACCGGCGAGAAGCTGGCCGACTATCGCAAGTGGCTGGGTGCCGACAGCTACGAAGCGACCGGCTCGATCGGCGGCTCCTTCATCGGCGACAAGATCGAGGACTACTACCTCAACCCCTACGAGCTGGGTTACGGTCCGTTCGTAAAGTTCGACCACGACTTCCACGGTGCCGACGCGCTGAAGGAAATCGCCGAGAACAAGGATGACCAGCGCAAGAAGGTGACGCTGGAATGGAACGCCGACGACATGAAGAAGATCGTCAGCTCCATGTTCGATCCCGAGGGTGAGCAGTACAAGTTCTTCGACCTGCCGCTGGCGAACTACGCCAACTCGAACTACGACGCGGTGGTGGATGCCGATGGCAACACGGTCGGCCTCTCGATGTTCACCGGCTACAGCTGGAACGAGAAGAAGGCCCTCTCGCTCGCCACGGTCGACCCGGAAATTCCGCTCGGCACCGAGCTGGAAGTGATCTGGGGCGAGGAAGCCGGCGGCACCGAGAAGACCACGGTCGAGCCGCACAAGCAGCTCAACGTGAAGGCCATCGTCTCGCCGGTTCCGTATTCGGAAATGAGCCGCGAAACCTACGCTACCGGTTGGCGTACCGGCCGCAAGTAAGGTTCCGGGATAGACAGGAAAGGCCCGCGTACCGCAAAGGTACGCGGGCCTTTCGTTGTCTTGAGTCCACGGACCGAAACCGAAGGAATAACAGGCGCGGGCCCTGATATGTTGCTCGCCAATCCGGTCCGGAAACCGCATGCCTCAGGCGGCGAGGCGCAAGCCTTTCCTGGCGGCGCTATCCTCCAGGCTGAAACCGTTCGCCAGCTGATCGAGCTGTTCGGCATTCTCGGCCAGTCCCCGCAGAGAGGCGCTCGCCTGCTCGACCAGCGCGGCGTTCTGCTGGGTAAACGATTCGCGATCTTCAAGGGCAGCATATACCGTATCCAGCGAGTTGGACTGGTTGCCGGTCAGCTCCGCGATCGCGGCGGACAGGTCGGCAAGCTGCACGACGCTGTCGGCGATCCCCTTGAACGCCTCTCCCGACTGATTGACCAGCCGTGCGCCCCGCTCGATGCTGTCCGCGCTCGCGTTCACGAGCGTCTTGATCTGTGCCGCCGCGTCAGAAGAACGCTGGGCCAGCTGGCGAACCTCGCTTGCAACGACTGCGAAACCCTTGCCCGCTTCCCCCGCGCGCGCCGCTTCCACGCCGGCATTGAGGGCGAGCAGGTTGGTCTGGAAGGCTATGCCGTCGATCACGTCGATGATCGCGCGAATTTCGCTGGCCGCCTTTTCCGAGCTCTCCATGGCCTCCACCGCATCGGCGGAAATGTTCAGGCCCTTCTGCGCCGAATCCCTGGTGACCCTGGCCGCACCCGACATATCATGGGCGTTGCTGGCGGTCTTCTTCACCCCTTCGGCAAGTTCCGACAGTGCGGCCGTCACTTCCTGCAGGGAAGACGCTTCCTGCTGGCTTCGCGTCGCCAGGTCGTCGACGGCCGACGCGATCTCCAACGAGGTGCCCCGCACGCCTTGCGAGGAGCTGGCTACCATTTTCAGCGCATCGTTCATCGATTTGCGCATTTGCTCGAAATCCTCCGCGATGGCGGCATATTCCTCCGGCATGTCACCCAGCTTGCTGGTGAGATCGCGATTCGCCATGGCCGAAAGCGTGCCGGCCATGGCCTCGATCACCGACGTCCGCTTGCGCTCCTCCTCCTCGAAGTAGGTGGAGAGGGCCAGGTTCATGTCGAGAAGGGCAAACCTCACCAGTGTGGATGCCTCACGGGCTTGCCTGCGTCCCGAGAACTGCCCGCCCATCTTCTCAATCAGGTCGCCGAGCACGCGCGCATAGCTGCCGATATACCACGTGGGATCGAGACCGATGCGGGCGTGCACTTCGCCAATCCGCCGGGCGCGATTCTCATAAGCATCGTCGGGCCGCCCGGAAAGCAGGACGTGCCAGTGTTCGATCTGCTTCGAGCGGGCATGGGCGATCATCGCCTCGCTGTCGAATTTTCTGGCGACCTCCGGCGTTTTCCGGACCCAGTCGTAGAACACTTTCAGCGAGGCCGGGACCAGCTTCGCTACCTTGCGGGCGAGGGACGGCAAGGTTCGCACGGCTTTCTGTTCAATTCCGAAAAGGTCGATCCTGCTCTCGAGGGTGTGGCTATCTGTCATGGTATGCTCGCAAATTTCGGGAAGATGCGAGCTTGCCGATGGGGCCTTAGGATATTGGACCTTGGGCCATGCGTGGCATTACCTAAAGGAAGCGTCCGGCTTCCGCCTATCCGGGAATTGAATGCCTGTCCGGCGCTACGTCATTGACAAGCACCGCGTCCTGCGAAGCCGGCAAGGCTACCAGTGAAGCCGTCCTGCAGGCGGCGGGCGCAGCCGCCCCGCCGTTACCTTGGCGACCCAGTCAGACCCTGTTGCGCAGGGTCAGCGCCGCCTCGCTTTCCTGCATCAGTTGCGCAATGATGTCGGCCACCGGCTCCTCCGCCTTCACCATGCCGACCGACTGTCCTGCCATCAGCGAGCCGTTCTCAACATCGCCATCGATCACCGCGCGGCGCAGGGCGCCCGCCCAGTAATGCTCGATCTGCAACTGCGCCTCGGCCATGGCGATTTCCTCGCGGTCGAGCACGGCGGCGACCTCGCGCTGCTTGGCGGTGAATGCCTCGGTGCCCTTGTTCTTGAGCGCGCGAACGGGGATCACCGGCAATCGCGCATCGACCTGCACCGATGCCACCGCGTCGCGGGCACTGGCGCGGAAAAAGGCCTTCTTGAAGTCGGGGTGAGCGATGCTCTCCGTCGCGCAGGCAAAGCGGGTGCCGAGCTGCACGCCTGCCGCGCCCATTTCCAGGTAGCCTGCGATCATGTCGCCCCGGCCAATGCCGCCTGCAACGAAGATGAGATTGTCCGCGGCCAGTTCGGGCAGGATTTCCTGCGCCAGCACGCTGGTGGAGACAGGGCCGATATGGCCGCCTGCCTCCATCCCCTCGATCACCAGGGCATCGGCACCCGAGCGCAGCAGCTTCTTGCCGAGCGCCAGCATGGGCGCAAAACAGATGAGCTTCGCGCCCTTCTGTTTGATCGCATCGACACTGCCCTTGGGCGGCAACCCGCCCGCCAGCACCACGTGCCCAACTTCGTGCTTCGCGCATACATCGATGAGGTCGAACAGGTCGGGGTGCATGGTGATGAGGTTCACGCCGAAGGGCCTGTCCGTCAGCGCCTTCGTGGCGGCGATCTCGGCATCGAGCAGGTCGGGCGTCATCGCCCCGCAGGCGATCACGCCGAAGCCGCCAGCATTGCTGATCGCGGAGACGAGGCCCCGCTCCGACACCCAGCTCATCGCGCCGCACATGATCGCGGTCTCGCTGCCGAGGAATTCGCTGCCGCGCGCCATCAGCGCGGCCGTCTTGGGATAGGTGCTCATGGCAAGGCGCCTTAGGCCGCCGCATCCTCCGCGTCGAGGCCGTAGGCGGTGTGCAGCACGCGCACGGCGAGTTCTGTCTCGTCCTCGTCGATGAGCACGCTCACCTTGATTTCCGAGGTTGAGATCGCCTGCACGTTGATGCCGCGATCGGCGAGGCTCTTGAACATCGTGGCGGCGACGCCGGTGTGGCTTTTCATGCCCATGCCCACGACGCTGATCTTGGCGACCTTGCTGTCGGTGATGATGCGGTTGAAGCCCAGCGCGTTCTTCTTGTCTTCCAGCAGCGCCTGCGCCCGCGCGAGTTCCGCTTGCGGCACGGTGAAGGTGACGTCGGTCTCGCCCTTGTCGCGGCCCACGTTCTGGATGATCATGTCGACATTGATGCCCGCCTCGCCCAGCGGGGTGAAGATATCGGCCACCGCGCCCGGCTTGTCGGGCACGCGGGTGAGGACGACGCGCGCCTCGTTCTTGTCATGGGCGATACCGGTGACGGACTGGCGTTCCATATTCGAGTTCTCCAGGATATTCTGCATCTCGTCTTCGGAGACGATCATCGTGCCGGGCAGGGTGTCGGCAGGCGGGGAGCCATCGTCCACGAAGGAGGACAGCACCTGCACCGGCACGTTGTGTTTCATGGCGAGGCTGACCGAGCGGGTCTGCAACACTTTCGCGCCGACCGAGGCCAGTTCCAGCATCTCCTCGTAGGAGACATACTTGATCTTGCGCGCACGCGCGACGATGCGCGGATCGGTGGTGTAGACCCCGTCCACGTCGGTATAGATGTCGCATCTGTCGGCCTTCACCGCCGCCGCGATGGCGACCGCCGAGGTGTCGGAGCCGCCGCGACCCATGGTGGTGATGCGCTGGTGGTCCGACACGCCCTGGAAGCCGGGGATGATGGCGATCTCGCCCTCGGCCATCGAATCGGCCAGCCTCTCGGCATGGATCTCGCCGACGCGGGCATTGGCATGGGCGGAGAAGGTCTTCACGGGCAATTGCCAGCCCAGCCAACTGCGCGCCTTGCACCCCATCGCCTGCAGGGTGAGCGCCAGCAGGCCCGCGGTCACCTGCTCCCCGCTGGAGACGACGACATCGTACTCCGCCGGATCGTAGAGCGGGTTCGCCTCGCGGCAAAAGTTTACCAGCCGGTCCGTCTCGCCCGCCATCGCGGAAACGACCACGGCGACCTCATTGCCGCCCGCCGCCTGTGCGCGCACGATATTGGCGACGCGGCGAATGCGCTCGGTCCCCGCGACCGAGGTGCCGCCGAATTTCATCACGATGCGGGCCAAAATCCGTCCTTCATGCGTTGTTCTGGTTCGTGTTCGTGCGCGCTGTTAAGGAGCAGGAATGTCCGACGCAACTGTCTCAAATGCAACTATCCGGCCCGAGGAAGCAAGCTTCTTCGGCGCGCTGGCCGCCGAGTGGTGGAACCCGAAGGGCTCCTCCGCCATGCTGCACAAGCTCAACCCCGTCCGCCTCGGCTTCATCCGCGAGGCGGTGGACATGCACTGGGGCGGCGATATCGAAGGCGCCTCGCCGCTTGCCGGCAAGGCTGCGCTGGATGTCGGCTGCGGCGCTGGCCTGTTGTGCGAGCCGCTCGCCCGACTGGGCGCGGAGGTGACGGGGGTGGATGCCAGCCCGGAGAACACCCAGGCGGCCGCCGCCCATGCCGACGGGGCGGGCCTCGATATCCGGTACATTCCGGGCGAGCTGGGCTCTGCGGGCCTTGGCCATTTCGACCTCGTGACCTCGATGGAAGTCATCGAGCATGTCGAGGACAAGCAGGCCTTCGTGGTGCAGCTCGCCGCGCATCTTGCGCCAGAGGGGCTGATGGTGCTCTCGACCCCCAACCGCACGCTGGCGAGCCGCGCGCTGCTGGTCGGCGCGGCGGAGGCGCTGGGGCAGGTGCCGCGCGGCACGCATGACTGGGACGACTTCGTGACGCCCGAGGAACTGGACAAGCTGCTGGACAGCGCAGGGCTGGAAATGGGCAAGCCGAAAGGGATCGCATGGCGACCCGGCAAGGGCCTGCATCTCTCCGACGACCTTGCGCTGAACTACATCGTCACTGCGCGCCACCGGCGCTGAGGCCTTCGCGCAAGTCCGGGCCGATGACCGGGTCATCCTCCCAGTCGGAGGCTGCACATAGCGCCGCCACGCTGCCATCGCGGAAAGCCACAGCGCGTCCCGGCGAATCGGCAAACACGCCGGTCGCACCTGCGTCGCGCAGTGCATTGAGTATGCGGCCCTCACATCCCATGGCGGCGGGCGGGAGGAAGGGTTCTTCGGCGCGGAGGGTCCACGCATGGACGTCCAACCCCTCGGCACGGGCGCGGCTGGCAAGGCCGGTCGAGCCGCCGGTCTCGTCCAGCAGCAGAGGGATCGCCGCGCCGATGCCGTCGGCATAGCGCGCGATCTCGACTAGGCCGGTTTCGCTGAGCATTTCGGGATAGGTGACATCAGGCCGATCCGCCGGACCACCCGCCGCCGAGACAAGTTGCACCAGCCGCAGGTCGGTCATGCCATCCAGCCGCACGAGCGGACCGATCTCGAAGCTCTGGATGAAGACCGGCGCATCCTCGCTGTCGTATCCAGCCGCATGCAACTCCTCGACCAGCATGGCGGCAAGGTCGTGGCCGATCCCGGCGAAATAGGTCGGGTGCTTGATCTCGGGATAGAGGCCGATGGTGCGCCCGGTCTCCGCCTCCTTGGCTCGGACCAGGGCGATGATCTCGGCCAGCGTCGGCACCTGGTATAGCCCGTCGAAAGCGGTATTGGCCGGGCGAATCTCCGGCAGCCTCTCGCGGGCGCGAAGGGTGCGCAGTTCGGCTAGTGTGAAGTCCTCGGTAAACCATCCGGTTACGGCCTCTCCGTCGATCATGCGGGTGGTGAGGCGGGCGGCGAACTCGGGGCGCTGGTCGACATCGGTTGTGCCCGAAATCTCGTTTTCGTGCCGCGCCACCAGCACGCCGTCCTGCGTCGCCACGAGGTCGGGCTCGATATAGTCTACACCCTGTTCGATAGCGCGTTCATAGGCGGCCAGCGTATGCTCGGGCCGTTCGCCGCTGGCGCCGCGATGGGCGATCACGATGAAGTCGCTGTCCCGCCCCATGATCGGTGCCTGCCAGCACAGCGCCACGAGGGCTGCGAGAAGGATCAGTCCTTTGCCTGTCACTTGCCGTCCTCTTCGGTACTTTCATGCTTCACCGCCCTGAACTTTCCGTCCCTGCCGGAGGATAATGACCGCCCTGCGTCGAGCCATCGCCCTGCCTCGTCCAGCTTTTCTCCCGCACCGGCCTCTCCCTCGCGCGCCAGCACGCCATGCGCCACATCGTCCAGCGCCAGCCGCAAGCGGCGTGACCACTCGCGCCACTGTCCGGCGCGTTTTTCCAGGTCCTCTCGCCGCCAGCGCCCGCGAAGGGTGCGCCGCGCGATACGTTCCACATAGTCGAGCTCTTCCTCCAGCGACATCGCCGCCTCATCCATCGCGCGGATGGCCTTATCGACCTTGCTGCGTTCCGTTTCACCACCGCGGCACTGACGCAGCGCGTCGGCAAGAGCGTCGGCTGCATCGATCATCTTTTGCCCTTCCCGCTTCATGATGGCGAAGGGATCCGGGGTCAGCAGCATTTGGCTGAAAACGAGGGCCACGCCACCTCCGATAAGGGCGTCGATCATGCGCGCGAAACTGCTCTGCGCCTGTCCTTCCACCAGCACGATGATGGTGGAAACACCTGCCTGGATGCCGATGATCGGCTGCACCTTGAACGTCGTTGCCAGCATCATGGAAACGAACACCGCGCCGCCCAGTATCGCAGGATGCGCCTCGCCCGATATGGCCAGCACCGCCTCGCCCACGCCGATACCCACGACCACGCCCAGCAGGAGCCCGAAGGCCTGCTTGGAATGGCTCGGCAAAGCGGGCGCCAAGCAGACGACGGCGGCAACTGCGGCGAAAAGCGGCGTGTGCTCCGAGCCGAAGATGAGGCGGCCCAGCCACCAGGCCAGCGCTGCCGCCAGCGCAGACTCCACCGTCTCGCGAAAGGCGCGGCGCCAGTTTGCGCCGAGCTTCTGCAAGACTGCGCCGTCAGCCAAGCGTGTTTTCCCATTCGCTTTGCGTGAAGCCGACCAGGACCCGTTCGCCGTCGTCGGTTTCGACGACAGGGCGCTTGATCATGCTGGGATGCACCTCCATCAGCGCCAGCGCCTTGTCGCGGTCGATGTCGGCCTTGTCGCTTTCGTCCAGCTTGCGGAACGTGGTGCCGCGCCGGTTCAGCAGCACTTCCCAGCCACACCGATCGGCCCAACGCGAAAGACTGTCGCCCTCCACGCCTTCCTTCTTGTAGTCATGAAAAGCGTATTCGTGCCCTTGCTCGTCAAGCCACTTGCGCGCCTTGCGCACCGTATCGCAATTTGAAAGACCGTAAAGGTGGATGTTAGTCATTGATTTTATTCGCTCTAATTTCTGGCTGGATTCTAAGTCCAATTGGGTATGCCACGGAATTACGACAGCTCTTCCGTCAATTTGGGAAAAAGCGGAAATTCAGCTAACGACCCGATAGCGGACATTACCGCTTCGCGCTAAAGCCCCGTTGATGACGCCAGCCAAAGCATTTGACGCATTTGCCGAGACCCTAGTTGGTCTGCGTATAAATCACGTTTGGCGTGGCTACGGTTCCGCAATCTTCATTGAGGTCGGCAATCTCACTCCACGATCGAAACGAGATGGGTCACCGGGAAATCCTCAAGGCGAAGTGACGCTTGGTGTTGAGTGGAGTTGGCGCATAGAGGACCAGAGATCTATCGTCTGCGGAAGCTGGAGCGAGGAAGATCGCTGGGAACCCGCGTTAGATTTGCTTCGAGAAGCCCAGATCAATCGATGCGAGCTATTCGGGGCTCTACCCGAAGTTATGATTAGCACTGAAACAGGCTACCGCTTCCTTTCGTTCTCGACGACGGACGGCCAACCGCAATGGCATCTTGTTGATCGACGAAATGGGCCTGCACGCTGGTTCACAATCCGAGAAGCACAGCTCCACTTGGGAGATGGAACCGAACTTGCGTTCTAACGGCAGCTTTCCCCCATAATCGGACATCCGACCTGTCACCGCAGTTCGCCAAAAGCAGCCATTTACCCTGCTTTTCCGTCTACAATTATTGCGGACTGCTCGCAATTGGCGATACCGTAAAGGTGGATCATTGCTCGTCTCCGAATTTGAAGGAGTGGATGCGCGGATCTTCGCATCCGAAAAGGGTGTATTCGCTATACCAATGCGCGCGCCCGTCGGCCTGTGCGATGCGGTGTTCGGCCAGCCGACCCCAGCGCCGGGCCGCCTCCCTGTCCTGCCATTCGGACAGCGCAATCACTTCGCCGTCCGCCGCCTCGTAACTCTTGAATGACAGGAACCCCGGCTGCCTGCTGGCCAGTTCTTCCATTGCGGCTGCCTGCTCGGCATAGGCCTCGCCGTCGATCGAGGCGCGCTTGCGGTTGCGGAAGACGACGAGATACATGGGAGCCGGATTAGTCCGGCATGCCGCTTAGTCAAACGCCGCGCGCGCCAGTCGGTCAGAGCAGGCGGAAATCCGCGATGCGGCCATTGCTGGCAAAAGTGCAGGTAAACTGGTCCCGGCTCTGGTCGCGTGTCTCGATGCGGCCATCGACGCGCACGGTATCGCGGCTCACCTGATCGACGCGGTCGACACGCACGCGGTCACGAGTCGTGCGCTCGGCCTCCTGGCCGCAGGCGTTCACGGCGGCGCGCTCGAAATCGCTGAGCGCGCGGTCATTCACGCTTCCGCTGCCACCCAGAATACCGCCAAGAAGACCGCCAAGCCCGCTCCCACCCGTTCCATAGCTATTGGCGCACCCGCTCAGCAGGAGGAGGGCCGACAGCATGGCGGGAAAAGCGGTCTTGCGAGTCATGTAAATCTCCATCGCCCGTTTTCGCGCCGTCCTCGCGCCGGGATAGGATAATTACGTTATGCGCAAGCAGTTGTTCCTGCTGCAACTTCCGTCACGAGAGGTGCGCATCGGCGATCGCCACCGCCAGCGCGTCCGCAGCATCTGCGCCCGCCACCCTTGCGCCGGGCAAGAGCACCTTCAGCATCGCCTGCACCTGCGCCTTGTCCGCCCCGCCGGTGCCGACCACCGCTTTCTTCACCAGCCGCGCGGCATGTTCGCTAACCTCGATGCCGGCAGAGCCGCAAGCTGCCAGTACGCACCCGCGTGCCTGCGCCAACTTGAGCGTGGATTGCGGATTCTTGTTGGCGAAAACTTCCTCGCACGCAGCCCGGTCCGGATGATGCGCGGCGATCACCTCGGCAATGCCCTTGTGCAAGTCAGCGAGGCGCTGTGCCATCGGGGCACTCGCCTGCGTGGGAACCTGTCCATTGGCGACATGCGCGATGCGACTGCCCTCGACCCGAATCACGCCCCAGCCGGTGCAACTGAGCGAGGGATCGAGGCCGAGGATCAGCATGGCAACGGCCGCTCAGCCTTCCACTTTCTCCATCACCTCGTCGGAGATGTCGTAATTGCCCCACACGGTCTGCACGTCGTCATCGTCGTCCAGCACGTCGATCAGCTTCAGCAGGGTCGCGGCGTTCTTTTCGTCCATGTCGACGGTGAGGTTGGGCTTCCATGCCAGCTTTACCGTCTCGGCCTCGCCCAGCGACTTTTCGAGATCGCTCGCGACCTGGTGAAGATCGTCCGCCGCAGTCCAGATTTCGTGACCTTCCTCGGTGGAGGTGATGTCCTCCGCGCCCGCTTCCAGTGCGGCCTCCAGCACCTTTTCCTCGTCACCTGCATCGGCGGGATAGACGATCAGACCAAGCCGCTCGAACCCATGCACCACGCTGCCCTCCGTACCGAGGTTGCCGCCATGCTTGGAGAAGGCGGTGCGCACGGCGGTGGCGGTGCGGTTGCGGTTGTCGGTAAGCGTTTCCACGATGATCGCGCTGCCGCCCGGGCCATAACCTTCGTAGCGCACTTCCTCGTAATTCTCGTCATCGCCGCCCGTCGCCTTGTCGATGGCGCGCTGGATATTGTCCTTTGGCATGGACTGCGCCTTGGCGGCGTTCACCGCCAGGCGCAGGCGTGGGTTCATGTCCGGATCGGGCATGCCCATCTTCGCTGCCACGGTGATCTCGCGGCTGAGCTTGGAAAAGAGGTTGGAGCGCTTCTTGTCCTGCGCACCCTTGCGGTGCATGATGTTCTTGAATTTGGAATGGCCTGCCATGGTCGATCTTTACGCTGGATGCTGAAATGAAAACGGGGCCTAGCCCAGCCCCGCTTTCCCTTCAACAATGTCGATGACCTAGCCGTTAACTACCGTCCCGCCATTGGGATGCAGTACCTGTCCGGCCATGTAGGACGAATCCTCGCACGCAAGGAACAGGAATGCCGGCGCAACCTCGTTCGGCTCGCCAGCACGGCCCATCGGGGTGTCGGTGCCCCAGTCGTCCATTTCCTCTTCCGGCATACCGCCGCAAGGGTTGAGCGGCGTCCAGATCGGACCGGGCGCAACCGCGTTCACGCGAATGCCGTGGTCGATAAGCTGGCCGCTCAGCGAGCGGGTGAACGCCGTGATCGCGCCCTTCGTCGCCGAGTAGTCGAGAAGGATAGGTGCGCCCTTGTACATGGTGATGCTGGTGCAGTTCACGATGGTCGCACCGGCCTTCAGATGCGGGCGAACGGCCTGCACCATGTAGAACATCGAATAGATGTTGGACTGGAACGTGCGCTGCAACTGCTCGGCGGTGATGTCGGTAACGTCGTAGTCGGGATGCTGTTCGCCCGCGATCTGGATCAGGCTGTCGATGCGGCCGAAACGCTCCAACACCGCTTCGACGAAACCCTGCGCGTATTTCTGGTCTCCGAGATCGCCTGCCGAGAGAAGCACTTCGGCGCCCTCGGCTTCGCACAACTCCCGGGTCTTGTTCGCGTCGTCGTGTTCTTCGAGATAGGAAATGGCAACCTTTGCCCCCTCCCTCGCGAACAACACAGCCGTGGCGCGGCCGATGCCGCTATCGCCGCCGGTAACGATGGCCACCTTGTTCTTCATTCGGCCCGAGCCGGGATAGCGAGGCTGCCACTCCGGCTTGCGGTCCAGCGCGCTTTCGTGACCGGGCATGTCCGGTTCTTCGGCGATGGGCTTGATGAAGGTGGCGTCCTGAGTTTTGTCGAGAGTATCGGTCATGGTGTTGTCCTGCAAATCGCTGATTTACGAGTTCAACGGACCGTGACGCCGCGCCGTTCCGCGCGGCGTCTCCCGTCAGGCTCAGCCCATCCCGAGAGCGGCCTTGTAGGTGTCGAGAATGGTTTCCATCTCGCTTCGATCGTTTGGCTCCATCTTCCTCAAGCGGATGATCTGGCGCATGATCTTCACGTCGTAGCCCACGGCCTTGGCCTCGGCATAAACGTCGCGGATGTCGTCGGCGATGCCCTTCTTCTCTTCCTCGAGGCGTTCGATGCGCTCGATCAGCAGGCGCAGGCGGTCGTCGGTGGCTTCGGCCATGTAAGTTTTGCTCCGGTAGTATGAGAATCGGTTGGCCGCTGGTTAGCCGTCCGATCGCGCCGGGTGAAGCCGCCGACTTGCCTTTTCGCCGATGGAGGCACATTCTGCCCGCACAACAGCCAGAAATCCGGAGTCGCGCAGAATTCTCGCAAGCGGGAGGGACGCCATGCGACACATTCCTGGACGAAGCCTGATGCTGGCTGGCTCGGCGGCCACTCTCCTTGGCGGCTGCGCCAGCCACCTGATTATCGCGCCAAATCCCGACGGTAGCGGCATTGCTGGCGCGCCCTACACCGACACGCAGGTCTCCATCATGGGCGAGCGTGGAGCCAGTTCAGATGGCGCGACCGGCCATGTGGCCGAGGAATGCGGAACCGAAGGCATGACGCGTGTCGAAGTGCACCGCAACCTTCTGCAAGGACTGGTTACGGCATTGACGCTGGGCACGGTGTCGCCCGCCACCATCCGCTATCAATGCGCCAAGACGGACATCCCCGAGGATCCGGACAGCGGCAGCGACACGCAATTCTAGGCGAGCATGAGCTATGTCGGACGATACAACCATGCTCCGTACCTTTGGCGGACCACGGCCATGGCAGAACTGGCACCAGACCATTTCTGGGACGCTCGCCGCGGTCGACAAGATTTTCTACCCGCCCGACCGGCCAGTCTATGGCAGCCCGGCGATCAACCGCTGTACGCGGCAGATCCAGCGCAGCATTGGTCGAGCGAAGGCACAGGGGCTGGAACATCGCACGGTGGGGCGCGGTTGGTCGCTTTCCGATGCGCCACTGACGAGCGGCATCATGCTCGACATCGCCGATCTTACCGGCAAGAAGCGCCTCCGCACCGACCAGCTCGACCCGGCCTATCCCGGCAACGCGCAGGCGGCGAACGGTCTGTGCCTCGTGCAAGGCGGCAATTACATTTCCGAGCTCAATCCCTGGCTGGAGAACGACATCAACCAGCTCTCGCTTCGCACCACCGGCGCGGCCAATGGCCAGACCATCGCGGGCGCGACGGCGACGGGAACGCATGGATCCGCGCTCGACCATGGCTCGCTGCACGATCACATCGTGGCGATCCACCTCATCACCGGCGAGCACGAGCAATTCTGGCTTGAACGCGCAAGTTATCCGGTGATGAAGGAGGCCCTGCCGCAATCGATCAATGCGCAATTGCTGCGCGACGACGATGTCTTTAATGCCGTGCTGATGGGACTTGGTGCCTTCGGCGTCATCCACAACGTCGTGATCGAGGCGCGAGAGCGGTTCCTCCTGAAAGCCTATAATTACGACAAGGGCCACGACGGACAGAAGCTCGTGCTGGACGGCGCCATGCGCAACCGCATCGCCAATCTCGACTTCGCGTCCGACCCGAATCTCAATCCACCGAACGAATCTGGCAAGCCCTATTTTTTCCAGCCGATCATCAATCCCAACACCGATCCGCCAGAGGTGCTGGTGACGCAGATGTACGAGAGGCAGTGGGATCCAGCGTACCGGCCCGATTACGCCATCAAGCAGGGGACATTCGGACCTGGCTACGATTTCGTCTCGGTCGCCGGGCAGGCGCTTGACATGTTTTCCGGCGTAGTGCCGCTTTTCGCGCAGCTGGTCGCCGGGACGCTGTTCGAGGTGGGCGACAAGACCGGAAGCTGGGGCGAGCAGTTCGGCTACAAGGCTTTCCGCACGAAGGTGGCGAGCGGGACGGTCGCGGTGCCGCTGGCAAGGGCGCTCGATACGATCGACCTGCTGCTCGAACTGAACGACGACATGGGACCGGTGCCGCTGGTGCTCGGCTGTCGCTATGTCCGCAAATCACCCGCCTTGCTGGCCTTCAACCGCTGGGACCCGACCTTCGTCATCAGTATCGACGGGGTGTACAACAACAGCTCGCTCGCTTTCTTCGATGCCATTCCCGGCGAGATGGAGGCAGCGGGTATTCCCTTCACCCAGCACTGGGGCAAGACGCACGGCTACACCCCGCAGCGCATCGCCAATGTCTATGGCGGCGACCGCGACAAGTGGGTGGCGGCGCGCACGCAGCTTCTTCCCGACCCCGCCCAGCGCGCAATGTTCGGCAACAAGTTCCTGCGCGACCTCGGCCTCGCCTGATCCGTGGCCGCCACGCCCTATCGAAGATCGGGCGCGTTCTTCTCCATGCTCGCCTTCATCGCGTCGAGCTGCTCCTGCGTCGCCTCGGTCTGGCGGGTCGCTTTCCACTCGTCCATCGGCATGCCGTGAATGAGTTCGCGCGCCATCTGCCTGTCGCCATCATAGCCCGCATCGCGAATCCAGTCGGCGAGGCAATTGCGGCAGAACCCGGCAAGCCCCATCAGCTCGATATTCTGCGCATCGTGCCGGTGGCGCAGGTGCCGCACCAGGCGGCGGAACGCGGCGGCAGCCACGTCATCGGGCAACATGTCTATGGGATCCGGGGTATCGCTCATCATCTGTCCTTGTGTTGTCAACGCTGCGTGTCATAGGCGGGGACCATGCCGAAACTCGATCCGCGCGACCGCAAGGTCAAGATCCTCGCCACCACCGGTCCCGCCTGCAGTGACAGCGAAATGCTGCGCCGCCTGTTCCTGGCCGGGGCCGATGCCTTCCGCGTCAATATGAGCCATGGCGAGCACGAGGTCCATGCCCGGACCATCGCCAATATCCGCGCGCTGGAGAAGGAATTCCACCGGCCCATCGCCATTCTCGCGGATTTGCAAGGCCCCAAACTGCGCGTCGGCACTTTCAAGGATGGCCGCGCCACAATCCCTCACGGTGCGACATTCATTTTCGACCGGCAGGGCGAACCCGGGGACGCCACCCGCGTGGAACTGCCACACCCAGAGATCTTCCACGTGGTAGAAGAAGGCCAGCGCCTGCTGGTGAACGACGGCAAGATACGCCTGCGGGTAAAGTCGGTCTCGAACGGTCAGATCACCTGCAAGGCCGAGGTCGGCGGCGTGATTTCCGATCGCAAGGGCGTGAACGTGCCCGATGCCGAAATCCCCATTCCGGCCCTTACCGACAAGGACCGGCGCGACCTTTCCTTCGCCATGGATCACGGCGTCGACTGGATCGGCCTTTCTTTCGTACAGCGGCCCGACGACATTGCCGAGGCGCGCAAGCTGATGGGTCCTCGCGGCGCGCTCTGCGCCAAGATCGAGAAGCCGCAGGCGGTCCGCCGCCTCGGCGAAATCATCGAACTGGCCGACGGCATCATGGTGGCGCGCGGCGATCTGGGCGTGGAGCTGGAGCCGCAGGAAGTCCCGCCGCTGCAGAAGAAGATCGTCAACGCCACGCGCCTCACCGGCAAGCCGGTGATCGTGGCGACGCAGATGCTCGAATCCATGATCGAGAGCCCTGCCCCCACCCGTGCGGAAGTTTCCGACGTTGCCAATGCCGTTTATGACGGCGCCGACGTGGTGATGCTGTCCGCCGAGACCGCAGCGGGCGACTGGCCCGAAGAAGCGGTGATGATGATGGATTCCATCGCCCGCCAGGTGGAGAAGGACGAGGGCTACAAGAGCCGCGTGCGCATGCTGGACACCCCGCCCGATCCCACGCTGGCGGACGCCTTGGCCCATGCCTGCATGACCATTGCCGATACGGTCAAGATCAACGCCATTGCCGTGTTCACGTCCTCTGGCAGCAGCGCCCGCCGCGTGGCGCGCGAAAGGCCTGCCGTGCCGGTGATGGTGATGACCCCCTCGGTACAGGTCGCGCGCCGTGTTGCCCTGCTATGGGGCGGACACCCGGTGGCAACCAAGGACATCGGCAGTTTCGAGGAGATGATTGCCAAGGGCAAGCGCATGGCGCTGCGCCACGGATTCGCCGAGGAAGGCACGCGTATCGCGATGCTGGCGGGCGTTCCCTTCGGGCAGGCGGGTGCGACCAACCTCGTCCATGTCGTGACCGTACAGGGTGACGAGCTGGAGAATTACAAGGGCTAGGAAACCAGGGCGCGCCTGTTCGGTGGACGGCGCGCGGAACGCCTCGCAGGGCAGTGACGCGATCGGATCCGTGCCTCTCGCGATTGTCTGCGATGTCGGAAAATGGAGCGGGCGAGGCGATTCGAACGCCCGACCCCAACCTTGGCAAGGTTGTGCTCTACCCCTGAGCTACGCCCGCTCACTGGCGCCATTCCCGGAGGACTTCCGGGTGGGGAGCGGGGCAGTTAGCAGCGAGTCTCCCACCTCGCAAGAGCAAAAATGCCGATCCCCGATATTGCGGCATATGGTGCCTGAATGCCCTTCACATCGGACACATAGTCGCCACATTGCGTGATCAAAGATAACACAGAAACAGGAGCAGCGCCTTGGCAAGCATGGGCCTCAGCATCGAAGAGCAGAAGGCAGTCGAGAAGTTTCGCAAGGAGGTGGTCGATCCGAGCCAGAACAAGCTCGTGATCCTCGATTTCTGGGCCGAATGGTGTGGCCCGTGCAAGGCACTCACTCCGGTTCTCGAGAAGGTCGTCGCCGAATATGCCGACAAGGGCGTGATGCTGGCCAAGATCAATGTCGATGAGGACAAGTTCATCGCCAGCCAGTTCCAGGTGCAGTCGATCCCCACGGTCTATGCGATGTTCCAGGGCCAGCCGGTGGCGGATCTCACTCCGGCGCGCACCGAATCGCAGCTGAAGCAGGCGCTCGACGAGATCCTGAAGCAGGTTCCGGTTCAGGCCGGCGCGGCCGATGACACGCAGGGCCAGCAGCAGGCCCCCGATCTCGACCAGCTCGTCGGCATGGGTGAGCAGGTGCTGGCCGATGGTGATGCCGAGCGCGCCGCTTCGGTTTTCATGCAACTCGCGCAGATGGCGCCGGACAAGGCGGAAGTGCAATCCGGCCTTATCCGCTCGTTGGTGGCGGCGGGCCAGGCCGATGCCGCGAGGCAGGCTTACGACGCGCTTTCGCCGGAGATGCAGAACGATCCGCTGGTGCAGCAGGCGCATAGCGCGCTGGAGCTGGCAGGGACGAAGGTCGACACCGGCGAGCTCGACACATTGCGCAAGGCTGCGGCGGAACGCCCTGCCGATACCGAGGCGCAGATCGCCTTTGCCGAGGCGGCTTTCGCTGCCGGGGAGCGGGACGAGGCCGCCGAAGTGCTTCTTCGTGCCATCGAAGGGAGCGATGAGGACGGCAAAGGCGAAGCTCGGGAGAAGCTGCTCAAGATGTTCGAGGCTGTCGGCATGGAAGATCCCTGGGTCTCCACGCAGCGCCGCAAGCTTTCCCTGTTGCTCTTCGGATGAGCCAGCGGCTTTCCATCTTTCCCCTCACCGGCGCGATCCTGTTTCCCGGCCTGCAATTGCCGCTTCACATTTTCGAGCCCCGCTATCGCGCGATGGTGGGCGATGCCCTCGCTCGGGATCGGCGGATCGGAATGATCCAGCCCGTCGATTCGATGCAGAATGCGCCGCTTTACGATGTCGGCTGTGTAGGCAAGATCGAGGATGTGGAAACGAGCGAGGATGGCCGCTACAACATCGTCCTGACCGGCGAGGCGCGCTTTCGCGTGAAGCGGGAGCTGGAAGTCACCACCCCCTTCCGCCAGGTCGAAGCCGAGCTGTTCGACGAGCCAAGGGACGAAGTGCTTTCGCTGGGCGAACGCGCCAGTTTCGAACACGAGGCCCGGAAGTTCGCAGACAGCCAGGGCTATGCCATCGACTGGGATTCGGTCGCCCGGCTGGACGATGTCTCGCTCATCAACGGCGTCTCGCAGATCGCGCCTTTCGACGCGGCGGCAAAGCAGGCCCTGCTGGAAGCCCCGAACCTTCGCGAGCGATGCGACCTGCTAGTGCAGCTGATGGAGTTTTTCGGCCGCGGCGATCCCGACGACGAGCATGTGACTCTGCAATAATATGTTTTTCGCTCCCGCCTCCGCGCGAGCGTCCTCGCTAGACGCGCAGCAGGGCTGCGCCCGCTGCGGGCGGGCGTTCGCCCTTGCGGTCCGCTGGTCGCAGACCGGGCAGCTCAAATCATTGCAATTCGCGCGGGATACGGTTTCCCCAGCGGGCCGCAAGGGCGAACGCGCGCCCGAGCTTATGCGAGGAAAGCCAAGGACGTCGAACGGCGTCCGCCCGGCGCTTGAAGGTCCTTAGAGGAACGCCCCGCGCAGTCCGTCGATCACGTATTGCGCTGCCAGGGCGGCCAGCAACACGCCGAGCAGGCGCGTGATGACGGCTTCCACCCGGTCGCCCAGCAGCTTGATCAGGGGTCCCGCCGCGATCAGTGCGGCCATGGTCAGGATCAGCACGGTGAGCAGGGCGCCAAGTACTACCAGCGATTCGTTCAGACCCTTCGCTTCGTTCATCAGCAGCATGATCGCGGCGATGGCGCCCGGTCCTGCCAGCATGGGCATGGCCATCGGAAAGACCGAGACGTCCTCTACATGCTCGCGCGTGGCGCGTTCGGCGCGTTCTTCGCGGCGCTGGGTGCGCTTCTCGAAAACCATTTCCCAGGCGATCCAGAAAAGCATGAAGCCGCCCGCGATGCGGAAGGAATCGAGTTCGATATGCAAGGCCCGCAGCAGGTCCTCGCCAAACAGCGCGAAGATCAGCAGGATGACGAGCGCGATCAGGCTGGCGCGGATCGCCATGATGCGGCGCTCGGCAGGCGTCGCTGCCTTGGTCAGCCCGGCATAGATCGGGGCGCAGCCGGGCGGGTCGATCACCACGAACAGGGTGATGAAGGCGGAAATGAAGAGCTGTTCCATGACCTAGTCGCTCGCCGGGATCATGAGTTCGCTGGCCGTTTCCCAGGCCCTTTCGCGCAGCCAGCGCACGGTAATGGTTCGCGAGCCGCCGGGGTTGCGGGACCAGTCCGCGCGCAGCGTTCCGTCGGCAGCGACAGCTTCGCCGGCGTCGGACCCGGCCGCTCCGACCGGCGCAGCGGGCACGGGCATACCCGTGTCGCCCGGACAATCGGCGACCCGCCCCGTGATCGCACTGAGGCCGGGTACGACTATGGCGCCTTCGGGGATGTCCTCCTCGTCAGGCGCAGGAGGTTGGGGATCGTCGGGCGTACCGGTGTCGTAGATCCACTTGTAGGAATTGTCGGACTGCAGTTCCCACACGGTGACGTAATCGCCAACCAGACCGTTGGGGCGCAGGAACCGGCCCAGCGTTACCGCCAGCGTTCCATCGCAGCTAGACCAGACATCGGTAGGTGCCCACTGGATCGGCTCGGCTGGATCCTCGCGACCTGCCAGCAGCTCGGAAGCGGACGCATACCCGGTGGGTGCATCCATGACCGCGTCATCGGCGGCATACTCGCGAAAGGCCGTCCAGAGCCCGTCTTCCCGCGCCATCTTGGCGAAAGCGAAATCCGCCGCCGCCACGCGCCCGGGGTCGGCGATGCTGCCCTGCCGCTCGAGAAATTCGGTGGCCGCGCGGGCCTGCTGCCGCTCCCGCGTCGCCTGCGCACTGGTGCAGGCCGCGAGCGTAGCCGTTGCGGCGAGCAGCAAGGTAACGCGTGAAATCATGGCCGCGCCCCTGCTCTCCGCACCGCGCAATGTCAAAGGGTCAATATGCGATGTCCTGAAGAATGAACACGATCGCGTTCAGGCCCAGGATCAGCACCAGCGGCGAGAAATCGATGGCCCCTGTCTGCGGCAGCACCTTGCGGATCGGCGACAGGATCGGATCGAGCAGCGAGTTGATCGAGTTGTAGACCTGAGTGAGAAATTCGTTGCGTCCGCTCACCACGTTGAAAGCGAAAAGCAGGCCGATAACGAACTGGATAATGACGAGGAACACGATCGCCTGCGCGATCATGGCAATAATCTGGATGAGGGCGGTCACGCCATTCTCCCGCTGAATGTTTCGGTCCGTGAAAGCTTGCGCACGGACTGTATCGCCAAGGTAATACAGGTCAAGCGATCCGCAAGGGCAGGCGCGCTCACACGCTGACCCTCATACGCTCACCAGCGTGCCTGCGCCGCGACTGGTAAAGAATTCGAGCAGCATGGCATGGGGCACGCGCCCGTCCAGCACGACCGCGGCCTCGCAGCCCGCTTCCACCGCTTCCACGCAGGTCTGCAACTTGGGGATCATGCCGCCGCTGATCGTGCCTTCCTCCCGCAGCCGGGCGATATCGGCAGGCGTCAGGTCGGTGAGCAGTTTGCCGTCCTTGTCCAGCACCCCGGAAACGTCGGTAAGCAGGAACAGCCGCGCTGCCCCCAGCGCCGCGGCGACGGCGCCCGCCATCGTATCAGCATTGATGTTGTAGGTATGGCCCTCGCTATCGGTCGCGATGGGCGCGATGACCGGGATCATGCCTGCCTTGCTTGCGGTCTCGAGAATGGTGGTGTCGACCTTGCTCGGTTCGCCGACGAAGCCCAGATCCACGATCCGTTCGATCTGGCTGTCGGGGTCCTTCACGGTGCGGCTCACCTTCTCCGCCAGTACCATGCGCCCGTCCTTGCCGGAAATGCCGATCGCCTTGCCACCGGCTTGCGTGATCCAGCCGACCAGTTCCTTGTTGATCGCGCCCGACAGGACCATTTCGGCAATCGCCGCGGTTTCCTTGTCGGTCACGCGCAGCCCGTCGACGAATTCGCTTTCCACCCCCAGCTTCTTCAGCATGGCCCCGATCTGCGGACCGCCGCCATGCACCACCACCGGGTTGATGCCCACGGCCTTCAGCAGCACGATGTCCTCGGCGAAATCGCGCGCGGCTTCGGGATCGCCCATGGCGTGCCCGCCATATTTCACCACGAAGCTGCGCCCGGCATAGCGCTGGAAATAGGGCAGCGCCTCAATCAGGGTCTCGGCCTTGGCGAGCATTCTTGTGTCATTCGTCATGTCGGCGCCTCGCTTAGCCCGCGCGCCGCGCTTCGCCAATAGCGGCTTGCGGGCGGGCGCGCGCGGTGGGATGCATGGCCCCCATGAAACGCAAGCAATACGAGAAGCTGCTCGAGCCGCTGGAGCACGAGCTGGTCGCGATGGCGCGCTGGGCGAAGGTGACGGGAGAGCGCATCTGCGTGCTGTTCGAAGGCCGCGACACCGCAGGCAAGGGCGGCACGATCAAGGCGATCAGCGCCCGTATCAATCCGCGCCAGCTGCGCGTGGTCGCCCTGCCCAAGCCCAGCGATGTCGAGCGCACGCAATGGTACTTCCAGCGCTACGTGCCGCACCTTCCGGCCGCTGGCGAGATCGTGCTGTTCGACCGCAGCTGGTACAACCGCGCGGGCGTGGAGAAGGTGATGGGCTTCGCGACCGAGGACGAGGTGGCGAAGTTCCTGCGCGAGGTTCCGGTGTTCGAGCGGCTGCTGGTGGACGATGGCATACGCCTGTTCAAATACTGGCTATCCGCCAGCCAGGAGCAGCAGGAAGAGCGTTTTGCCGAAAGGCTGGAAGACCCGCTGAAACGCTGGAAGCTCTCGCCCATCGATATCGAGGCGCGCAGCCGCTACGCCGACTATTCCGCGGCGCGGGAAGTGATGTTCGAGGCTACTCATACCGAGCACGCCCCGTGGACCGTGGTCGATTTCAACGACCAGAAGCACGGCCGTCTCACGCTTATCCGCGACTTGCTGGATCGGCTGCCGGACACGAAAGTGCCACCCGACGAGTTCGACTGGCCACCCCTGGGTCATGCTCCGCTGGAGGAGGATTTCGACAGGCTGCAGCCCATCGCGCCTTTCCCGCTGGAGGACTAGGAACCGTTCTGCGCGGTCGCCAGCCCCACTGGACGAGTTAGCCTATTTGTTGAGCCGCGCAGGAGGCGCATTGCTCGCCACTATGGCGGGCGCAGCTTCGCTGGCCATCGCCGCACCAGCGCCCGGCTCTCCGTTTTTCGGATTGAGATGGAAGATGAGAGCGATCACCGCGAACAGGCCAAGCACCATGTACCACAAGGTCCGGTGACCTTCCTGCGGTGGAGCCGTCTCTCGTTTGCGGGAAACCATGCCGACATAACCGCAAGGAGGAGACTTGGTTCCGGCCGTAACGGCCAACAGGGTTAACGATATTCCAACCTAACCTTGCGAAAAGGGACGAGTAGTCCGGGCTGCGCCCGGTCGCAGCGAGGAGGTGGCCATGACCGCCAAATTTACGGATGAAGTGCCGGGCGATCGTCGCCGTGGCGACCGTCGTCAGCGCTCCGAACCTATCCCGTTTGCCGATCGCCGCAAGGCGGAACAGCGCAGCGGCGAGGATCGCCGCCGCTCACCACGCTCCTGACCGGATCTGCTGGCTCGCCTGCTGCGGGCGCTCTTATCCCGGCCTATTCCGCGGCATCCATTGCCGCGCCCTCGGCCTCGGCCTCTTCCTCGGCGCGGGCTGCCTCGATCTCCTCCTGCGAAGCGTTGGTCATCGGGGTTTCGGGCAGGTCGACGTCCACCGCGGGCTCATCCGGATCGCGGGTGGTGAATTCCCCGCCCGAGAGATCTTCCGCATCGGCTTCATATTCCGGTTCGCCGCCGCAGCCTGTCAGGACAACCGCCGCGGCAAGGGGAAGGATGGTGCGGGCAAGATGGGTCATGCGCATAGGAAATACCTTCTCTGCTGAGTCTGGAGGGTGGCATTGTGCAGGATGGGCTGCTGCCATTGCAAGGCTACCACTGCGGAGGCGCTCAGGCAGATGCCCGCGCTGCCGTCAAGATGGCGGTGATCTCGTCGAGCAGTGCCAGTCGCTGCCGCTTCAGCGCCTCGGTCCGCTCGTCGCTCGCAGCCTCGGTTTCCGCCTCGATGCGGTGCACTTCGCGGTTCACCTCGTGATATTCGTCGGCAAGGCGGGTGTAATGCGCATCCTCGCGCTTCAGGCGGGTGAGGAGATCGTGGTCGCGCCGGAAGATCGCGGTGAGTTCGTTCGGCGTGTGCTGCGACATGGCTGTTCCTTCCTGTAATGACCGACCCAGCATAGGCGCGAGCGCGTAATCGTCCTTGTTCTGGGTCAAGTAGCCTCCGGAACATCCCGCGCATCGTCTGCCGCCCCGGGCAAAGTCGCCCGCAGCAGCAGATAGCCAGCCACCGCCGCGATGATCGAGCCCGAGAGCACCCCGATCTTCACCGCATCCACCTGCGCCGGATCGGCAAAGGCAAGGTTGCCGATGAACAGGCTCATGGTGAAGCCGATCGCTGCCAGCAGCGAGAGCGCGTGGATCTGCCGCCAGCCTACGCCCGCTGGCAAGGTTGCCAGGCCCATCTTCACCGCGGCCCATGCAAAGCCCACGATGCCGAGTTGCTTGCCCAGCAGCAGCCCTGCGGCAATGCCCAGCGGTAGCGGCGCGAAGAGCGTATCGATCCCCACGCCCGCCAGCGATACGCCTGCATTGGCGAAGCCGAAGATCGGGATCACCAGGAAGGCGACATAGGGGTGCAGCGCATGCTCCATCCGCTCCAGCGGTTTCTCGTCGCCCGCCGCGATGGGCACGCACATGGCCGCTGCGACGCCCGCAAGCGTGGCATGGACGCCGGACTTCAGCACGAAGACCCATAGTACGAGGCCGAGCAGCACATAGGGTATGCTGGAGGCGACGCGGGCCCGCCCGAAGCCGGCTAGCAGCAGCAGCGTGACGCCGGCGCCTGCCAGCATGCCGAGATCGGTCCCGGCGGTGTAGAACAGCGCGATGATGGTGATCGCGCCGATATCGTCGATCACCGCGATGGCAAGCAGCAGCGCCTTCAGCGCCACCGGCACGCGCGGGCCGAGCAGGGTGAGGATGCCTAGCGCAAAGGCGATATCGGTCGCCGCCGGAATAGCCCAGCCGCCAAGGTTCTCGGGCGCGCCCATGTTGAAGGCGAGGTAGATCGCCGCCGGCATCGCCATGCCGCCCACCGCCGCCACCAGCGGTAGCGACGCCTTGTTCCAGCTGTTGAGCTGTCCCACCAGCGCCTCTCGCTTCACTTCCAGTCCGACGAGGAAGAAGAACACCGCCATCAGCCCGTCATTGATCCACAGCAGCAGCGGCTTCTCGATCACGCCTGTGCCGATGCCCGCCACCACCGGCACGTCGAGCGCGGCGAAGTAGGCGCCCGCCAGCGGCGAGTTGGCGATCACCAGCGCCAGCGCGGCGGCGGCGATCAGGGTGATGCCGCCTGCGCTCTCCTTCTGGAGGAAGTCGCGCAAGGGCGGCGCGAGGGCATCGATCACGGGTCTGACGGGGTTGGCGGCGATCATGGGATGGTCTCCCGGACGGTATGCGTAGTGGGTGCGAGGGGCGGCGCCGGGGCCGCCTCCGGTCGGATGGGGCTTGGCCGGAGGCGACCGGGCGAAGAGGTTTCCCTGCCCGGGCCGCCCCTCGCGGCCTGCCTGGCTGTCAGCCCCTTGCGGGCACCGCGACCAGGCGGGCGAGCAGGTCCTTCACGCGCAGCTTGCGACGTTTCAGCGCCATGACCTTGAACTGGTCGGGCGAGCGCCGCCGGATCTCGCGCCGCAGCGCGGCGTCCAGCTTGGCGTGCAGTTCGGTCAGCTTGTAGATACGGGCCTTCATCCTTTGTCTCCCATGAGAGGTTGCAAGGAATCGGACGGCCGGTGCGCTTTGCCGGGGTGTCTGGGGAGGGAAGGGATGGGCCCCGTCAAACACGCATCGGCTGTCCGATGCGGTCCGACATCACGAGCGCTGCGAAAGCTCTCGCCAGAGGGGCCCGGTCCGCGCTTCAAGAGTAGTGAGAACGGTTCCCATTTCAAGTCAAATCGACACACAAAAGGGCACCGGATTGCTCCGATGCCCATCCGTGTTGCGCAGTGCTCGCCGCCTTAGCGGGCACGCACCCTCGTATAGTTGGTCGAGGAGGCGGCGCGGTTGTCGTCATAGATGACGTGGTCGCTCCTGATGTCGAGGTGGTCTGCGGAGACCAGCCGGCCGTCATGCATGCGCACGGCGGTCACGTGCTTGTGATCCTTGTCCACCAGCATGTCCTCGATGCGGCCGTATTCCTCGCCGGTGGAGGAGCGCACGGGATAGCCGCGGATGTCCTGGTCCTCGTTCTCCAGCTGCCACTTGGACAGCGAATCCAGTTCGTTGAACCTGTCGTCATGTTTCATGTTGTCTCTCCTCAGTCGACCACGTCGACATTCGTCGCGAAGATCATGGCCTGCGTGTTGCTGGCGACTTCCTCGGTCGCGCTGTCGGCGATGGAGCTGGCGTCGTACTCGCGCACGGTACCGCTGATGGTGACGTTGGAACCGGGGTTCACGTCCACATTGCCTTCCATCGGGGTGTCGGGCGTGCGTTCCTCGTCGAACATGACGAGCGTTTCGTTCTCGCCTTCGCCGACGGTGAAGCCTTCGTCGCTCACCACTTCGTTGACGGCGACGCCGCTCAGCTCGACATCGCGGCCGATCATGTCGCCCAGTGAGGCAAGCCCTGCAACGCCTGTGATCGCCGCCACTTCGGTGGTCTCCATCGTATCGACCTCTTCGACCGGGTCGGCCACGACGAGGTCTTCTTCACCATCGTCGCCCGACAGCGCCCACCAGATGAGAGCGATGATACCGGCGAGCAGCAGCAGCCACCACAGCCAGGCCATCGAGGATTTCTTCTCTACGGGAATTTCCGCCATAAGCTTCCTTCTCCTGTTTCCAGCCTGCGCGCCCTCACCCCTTGCGAGGAGCATCGCAGCCATCCAGTGAGAGAGCGGCTGCCGTAGCGAATAGTTCCCCTAAACATATGTTAGTAAAGGGTTTTGGGATTCCGTAGTCGACCGGCAAGCAAGACAGAGCATTGGGGTGAGGCACCGGGCGTGGAACGCAGAACGGCATCTGTAAGGCGCAGCGCCGGGCGACCCTTCACCCATCGATCCGCTCCGCGCGGGAGAGCTGCGCGACGAGCTGGAGCAGCGCATTATCGTCGGTTTTCCAGTTGGTTGCGCGGTATTTGCCGCGATACATCACCACCTGCGCAAGGCCTGTGCGGAAGCGATATCCGGCAGACAAGCCCGTGGACTTCGCCGAGGCCAGGGTGACATTTTGCTTGCCCCTTCCCAGCGCCACGTCCCACGCCGCCGCGAACCCTTCGGCTCCGGCACGCTTGCGCAGGCGATAGGCGCTGGTCTTGTCCTTCCCCACCATCCCCGCCGCCGTGGTGACGCACCTGGTCTGCGCGAGATAGCCGATGAAAGCCGCCTGCCGCTCAGGCGTCCACCCATCGCGCCGCGGCGTGACGGGGACGGGGTGGAAGGCGGGAATGCGGCGGCGGGTTTTGGGCTTTGCGCAGGTCATGCGCTGGAGGTTGGGGGATGTGGGAGGGTGTAGGGAAGGGAGATCGCGCCCTTTTAAGAACCTACTTTTTCTTTGTAGCGAGAGCGATCACCTCCTTGACCATCTCACTGCCCTTGGCGGCGCGCGCATCTCCGCCATGCTTTTGATAGATTTTCCAAACCTCATTGAAAGCACTTTGGATAACGCGATCTGTCGACTTCTCAACATCCATTTCTGCTAGCGCCTTCGAGTTTGGTTTAACTCGATTGGTAATCTTTGAGCAGACTCGAAGAAGCACGTAGAATAGTACATTATTTCTATCCGCGCGGTCACAAGGGGTATTTTGCCGGAACCATTCCTCAACCAGTTTTCGGACTGCAGCAACGGTCGAATACATTTTGAGATTGTATTTGCGATTAAACAGCTTTTTGTACTCAGTGTCAGATTTAATAAGATTTGACGGCCGCGCACGAGCATCATTCGGTCGAGCAAGCATGGTCGCCATCACGGCCTGAGCCAATTCTGAGATACCGATAATTTTGTCGCGAGGTTTTCCCTCATTCCTGTACAAATTCTTTCTTCTATCATAGAAGAAGCCGTCGTTGCGAAGCGCATCTTCAATATCAAGATGGATATTGTCACTCGCTCGAAGCGAAGCTGGAGGAACATTAGTCTGACTGTTGGTCGCTTTGATTACGCGATCTCTAGCTGCAGGCGAGGCCGATGGAAGGACCTTCACAAGAACGTGGCGATCATCATCTCTATCAGGCTCTTCATCGAAAAATCTTAGGATCTCAAACGAGGTCTGCAATCCGTTAATAATTTGAGGATCAGTAATTTTTATCCGCTTGCCGGGTACTACCGCGTTCTCACAGAGGATTGTGATCCCATTATTTAAATACCAAAAATCGACTTCGTCAGGATTCCTTAGAGATATCGCAATGTTCTTATTTACCTCGACTGAGTTCTGATATGCTCGAACATTGTCGTCAAAGAGATGTCCGAGCCTCCCACCGTCTTTATCTCGCATAAAACGATTATAGGAATCGAGTCGCGCCAATGCGATGAAACCTTTTGGATCAGCAGCGAGGTGCTCTGTTATCGATAGCTCAAGCTCTTCGGCAGGTCGACGTCTGGTTAGTTCTAAAAGCTCCTTCGCACCTATGAATTCGAATGAAAATTTCGCATCAGGGAACGAGCTGTAAATTTCTTCCGCAATTTCGTCAGTGCGCAGCCGCACAGCATCATCGATATCGTCGGTTTCACCACGCGTGACATAGTAATATTTGAATTCGATGTCCGGATTTTTACCCGCAAGTCCAAGATAGAGGTCGCGAAACTTATTCAGCTTCTCAATGAGAACTTTTTGATAAAGCTTGTTATTCTTCGCCGTTTCGATCTCGGCTCCGAGATTCAATAGGTTTTTTGCACTAGAGACGAATTTGTCAGCAGCCTTCTCAGTGAAGGAGGTTTCTCGCTTCGCTTGAATGAGGTGCAAGACAAATTCAGGGCGTCGTTTGAAATCAGACGGATCTGTGTCATCCTTTACCAGATGCCCATCGACGAACACATAGAGGGCATCGATACCTCCATCACGACCTGCACCAAGCCGCCCGTCTTCAAGCTCACTCGAAGTGATCGCCTCGGCAGCAACGATATTTTGGGCAGCATATAGCTCGAAGTACTGGTCATCCGGCCAGTCTGCTGCCTGAGCAGACTTGGCCTGGGCGATCTTTGTGTCCAGAAGACCAACAATTCCGTCAGCCATTACTCCGCCGCCACACTCCCAGCACCGTCGCCCTTGGCAACAGTCTCGCCAAACATGTCCGGCCCCATGTCCTCGGCCTCTTCCTCGTTCGCGGCCTTGGCCTTGCGGCGGCTGTCGAAGCTGGACCATACGTCCTGCCAGTTGCCCTTGGTCGCGCCCTTGGAATATTCGGTCGCGCGGGTTTCGAAGAAGTTGGCGTGCTCCACGCCGTTCAGCAGCGGGGTGAGCCAGGGCAGCGGGTGCTCCTCGATCATGTAGATCGCCGGCAGGCCCAGCTGCGACAGGCGCCAGTCGGCGATGTAGCGGATGTAGCGCTTGATCTCCTTCGCCGTCATGCCGGGCACGGGGCCCTGCTCGAAGGCGAGGTCGATGAAGGCATCCTCGAGGCGCACCGTTTTCTGGCACATGTCCATGATGTCTTCCTTCACCGACTTGGTGAGGCAGTCCCGCTCCTTCGTGAAGGCGTGGTAGAGGCGAGTGATCCCCTCGCAGTGCAGGCTCTCGTCCCGCACCGACCAGCTGACGATCTGGCCCATGCCCTTCATCTTGTTGAAGCGCGGGAAGTTCATCAGCATGGCGAAGCTGGCGAAAAGCTGCAGCCCCTCGGTAAAGCCGCCGAACATGGCGAGCGTGCGGGCAATGTCCTCGTCATTGTCGACGCCGAATTCCTGCAGATAGTCGTGCTTGTCCTTCATCTCCTCGTATTCGAGGAACATGCCGTACTCGCTCTCGGGCATGCCGATCGTGTCGAGCAGGTGGGAATAGGCGGCGATGTGGATCGTCTCCATGTTGGAGAAGGCGGCCAGCATCATCTTCACTTCCGTCGGCTTGAACACGCGGCCGTATTTCTCGTGGTAGCAATCCTGCACCTCGACATCGGCCTGCGTGAAGAAGCGGAAGATCTGGGTGAGCAGGTTGCGCTCATGCTCGGTAAGGTTCTGCGCCCAATCGCGGCAATCCTCTCCCAGCGGCACTTCCTCGGGCATCCAGTGCACCTGCTGCTGGCGCTTCCAGAACTCGTAGGCCCAGGGATATTCAAAGGGCTTGTAGGTCTTGCGAGCTTCGAGCAACGACATCTGGTATCTCCGGCTTTTCTTGCGAAGGACCTACATAGGGAATCATTAAGGCGATTCGATAGCAAGCCCGGTCTTTCGTCCGGGGATAAATCGCGCTGGACAGGCATGTGCGGGCGACACGGCGCGGAACGGCTTCGCATCGCAAGCCGTTGAGAGGGTGAACACTTGCACCCGGAGAGCCACCATGGGCGAATACGAACCCCGCGATTCCCGCAATGTCACCCTGAAGCAGGGCCATGAACCCGGCAGCGCCAAGCGCACCGGCCCGCAAGAGGACGAGGCCCGCGCAGAAGCGAAGCGCCGCGAAGCCGAAAAGGCCGAGGAAAAGCGCAAGAAGGGCAGCCGCGACGCTTCCCGCCGCTCGCAATACGACCCGGCAGAGCGCTGATCCGCGCGCCCCACTCGAACCCCTTCAGGAGATTACCGATGACAGACCAGACCGGTCACGACCGCTACGCCGGCACCACCCCGCCCCAACGCCAGAGCCAGTCGCAGGCGCCTGCCAGCGGCTCTGTGATGATGTCGCAGAAGCAACAGCAGGGCGTGCAACTCGACGAGAACGAGAAGCAGCCGCCCAAATCCTCCGACCAGTACGAACTCAACACGCCCGAAAACATGCCGCATGACGAGGATGACGACGCGCGCCGCCAGCAGGCCGGCAAGCAGTCAGACCACCGCGAGGACGAGATGCCCAAGGAAGGCTTCGGCTACGGTGCCGAGGATGGCGAGACGATGGCCGATGCTCCCGACGCCAGCGAACGCGGTTACGGCGGCGCGACCGAACGGCGCGAGGAAAAGGTCAAGGACGACAAGTAAGGTCCGGGTCACAACGGACCCGGCGGGGCGAGGATCAGTCCTCGCCCTTGCCGAGGCGGCGCGAGATTTCCAGCGCTATCAGGATCGGTGTCGCCCAGAGCCAGGTCAGCAACGCCGCCTCGCGCCAGCCGCCGCCGTCCTCGGGCAGGCGCATCGAGCAGCCATAGACCTCCAGCAGGTCCTCCGGCGTGCAGGTGGAAGGCCAGTAGGCGCCGGAATAGAGGTAGATGCCCAGGACGAACCAGCCGATCTGCGCGAGATACAGTACCATGTAGCGCGAGATCTTCACCTCGCCATAGCCGTAATGCGTCGGGAACCGTTTGCTGCCGTGGCTTCTCATGACCCTCGGCATAGCGAGCGAGTGGTTAATATCCCCTCACCGACAGGGCCGGGAAATCATTTCCAAAACAGGCGGCGCCTCAGGCCGCGCGACTTGCGGGCGGACCACATCCGCACATACATCCACATGCCCGAGACCGTGAAGAAGACGAGCGCCAGGCCCGAGAGCATCACGACGATCTCTCCCCACACCCCGCCTTCACTGCCGGCATGCAAATGGTGGAACAGGCCAAGATAGGGGCGCAGCGGATTGCCGGTATCGGGCGGCGGCGCGATGCAGCGCCAGCCCTCGGGACAGGTAAAGCCCGGCGGCGGAGCGCTGGCGGCCAGCTGCGCGGCGGTCGGTTCGGGCGAAGGCCACCATACCACCACGTAATGCAGCAGGCCCGTTACCGCGACCCACACCATCACGACGGCGAAGAACACCGAAAGCCAGCGATGCCACTTGCGCATGAAACCCCCTCACATGCTGTTGCAAGTCAGTTGCAACAGGCAATAGCGCGTGTTTCAGGCGGCGCAAGCGGGAATATGCGGCTTTCGCTTGCAAGACGCTTGCGACAGCGGGCAAGCGGGCGTCATGGATAGCGCCGCGCAACTCGAAGCCTACCTCCGCCGTATCGGGCTCGCCCGACCGCCCGCTTGCGACGAGCGAGGCCTGCTCGCCGTGCAATCCGCGCATCGGCAGGCCATTCCGTTCGAGAACCTCGATGTCCGGCTAGGCGTACCGATCCCGACCGAAACCGACGCCATCGCCGCCAAGCTGGTCGAGCGCCGTCGCGGCGGCTTCTGCTTCGAGCACAACCGCCTGTTTTCCGCGATGCTCTCGGCCATGGGATTTGCCAACCGGATGCTGCTCGCCCGGGTCAATTTCGGCAACCCCCCGGCAACGCCTGCGCAGACCCATTGCCTGCTGGCGGTCGAGACATCCGGCGGCCTGATGATCGCCGATGCGGGCTTCGGCGGCTCCTACTGCCCTCCCCTGCCCTTGCAAGACGGCGCAACCGCTACCAGCGGCGACGGCGCGCAGCACCGCTTGCGGCGGATCGGCGAGCCCGGGGCGCTTCCCGGCGAATGGCAGCTGGAGCGGATCGGCCCGCCCGAGACCACCGACGGGCGCGGCGCACAGGCAAGCGACTGGGAGCCGCAATACACCTTCTCGATGAGCGAGGTTGCACCAGCCGACCTCGTGATGGGCAGCCATTTCGCCAGCACGCACCCCACGGCGCGGCACGTCAACTGCCACGTCGCCAGCCGCGTGCTGCCCGATGGCTTCGTCAGCCTGATGGAGCGGCGACTGACGGTCTATCGCGCCGGCGAAACGCAGCGGCGCGAGATCGCCGGTATCGAGGATTATCGCGAGGCGCTGGCCGACCATTTCGGCATCGCGATGGACGCAGATACCATCGCTAGCCTGCCGCTGTTCGCCGAGGCCGACTAACCGCGCTTCTTCGACCCGAACACGCTGCCCCCGCCCAATACGGTGATGCCGAGGAAGAAACCGAAATCGTACCATCCTCCGGAATTGGGGACGGAATAGACGGCGATATCGGGCCGGAATAGCGAGCCGATCCAGGCGAAAGGGAAGATGAAGCCATGCCACAATCCCCACCAGAAGCCGGGCGCGGGGCTATCGCTTACCACTGCCGCATCGATCTGGCTGGCGCAGGCGGAGAGGGTGAGGATGACGGCGAGAGCTAAGAGTTTGCGCATCTTTAGAACCTAGAGAATAGTCATTGGAGGCTCGTCTGCGGCCCGCCATAGCGAAAAGATGATTGCCATATCTGGCCAGACTTTCCATCTCGACCGGGAGGCTTCCATCACGCTCGTCGGTGGAGCTCGATCCTCATAATTTCCCCCGAATAGTTGCCTGAATTGATTGCGCGCAAGAGCAGTCGGAACTTGAGCATCGCGGAACTGATGACAAGCAAAGTACCGCTGTCCTGACTCGCACCCACACCACTCGCCTGCTTCAAATTCTTGCAGGCGGTAGTAAGCACATACTCCCAATTGAGGACCTGGCCAGTTTCCTAAGAAAGAGCGATGCCAGCTCTTTACCATCCACAACGAGTAGTGATCCATAAGCGGCAACAGTCCATCTTTCGGCTGCCAGGCTTTGCTCTCTCTAGTAAACGCGCAAATTGAAGCGTCAGGAAAATTCGTGTGTTTGAGCGGAAACAATTCGGCCCGCCTGCCAACAGACTGGAATGCCCAGGCTCGTGGATAGATTTCTTCGTCAAATGGCATACCAATGAGGACATGTGCTTGCGGGCCGCCGCGACCGAGCGGACGGGTTGTTGCAGCGACCCACAAGCCTCTTTCATCTTCGAATGCTAGCGCGTCGTAATGTCGTGCCAGAACTCGAAATTGATCTCCGAAAGCCTTTTCGTGGGCTTTGGAGCCGAAGGACTTGGCTTCACAGGACGACCTTCTTCGGGCCGATGTTCGCTGTCCTTTCCGCGATCCGGCTTCGGATCTGTTCCCGGTGTATGATTGGGAGGCATTACTTGTATTACCTTTCTGGCCCTTGTTCCGGCCTACAAAGCCACCGTCGAAGACAAGAGGTTGCCGCTCGGCATCAATATCGATGCCAAGATCGCGCAAGTGACTGAAAGCGCTTCCAGAAAAATTCTGTTTTCCACAGGCTTTGCTCATCTTGCACACGGCTCCATCCGCCCAAAAGAGGGTGGCTCTTGGTTGACCTGAACGTCAGTGCATGCGAGGCAAAAGATGCAACGTGAGCCACGGACGCACCGACGTTCAGCTTACGAGGGGGCCAGCCGCAAGACTGGCCCCCATTCTTACGGCGAGCGCGATTCGCACGCCACGATTCAGTTAACTACCCTTTTGCCTGAACGACGCCGAGTCCGTCAGGCCGTTTTCCACAGTCCAATCTCCTCACTGGCAGGCCAGGCACTCGTCGTAGTCGGTCGTCGGCAATTCGTATTTCGCCGGTTCGCCGGTATTGTCCGCTTCCACGCCGCCTGCGAAGCCTGCGCGCTGCACGCTCTTCGAGCGCAGGTAGTAGAGCGACTTGATGCCCTTCTCCCAGGCCTGGAAGTGCAGCATCATCAGGTCCCACTTGTCGACATCGGCAGGGATGAACAGGTTCAGCGACTGCGCCTGGTCGATGAAGGGCGCCCGGTCGGCGGCGAATTCGAGCAGCCAGCGCTGGTCGATCTCGAAGCTGGTCTTGTAGGCGGCCTTTTCCTCCGCGGTGAGGAAGTCGAGGTGCTGGACGCTGCCGCCCTTCTCGAGGATCGAGTTCCACACATTGGTGGAGTTCTTGCTCTTCTTGTCGAGCAGCTTTTCCAGGTACGGGTTCTTCACCACGAAGCTGCCCGAGAGCGTCTTGTGGGTGTAGATGTTCGCCGGGATCGGCTCGATGCAGGCGCTGGTGCCGCCGCAGATGATGGAGATCGACGCGGTCGGCGCGATCGCCATCTTGCAGCTGAACCGCTCCATCGCGCCCATTTCCTCGGCGTCTGGGCACGGCCCGCGTTCTTTGGCCAGCATCATGCTGGCCTCGTTCGCCTTGGCGTTGATGTGCTTGAACATCTTCAGGTTCCACACCTTCGCCATGGGGCTTTCGAAACCGATGCCCTTGGACTGGAGGAAGGAGTGGAAGCCCATTACGCCCATGCCGACGCTGCGTTCGCGCATGGCGGAATACTTGGCGCGGGCCATCTCTTCGGGCGCGCGGTCGATATAGTCCTGCAGCACGTTGTCGAGGAAGCGCATCACGTCCTCGATGAAGGTCTTGTCACCGTTCCACTCGTCCCACTTTTCAAGGTTGAGCGAGGACAGGCAGCACACCGCCGTGCGATCGTTGCCGAGGTGGTCGACACCGGTCGGCAGGGTGATTTCGCTGCACAGGTTGGAGGTGGAGACCTTGAGGCCCAGGTCGCGGTGGTGCTTGGGCATCATGCGGTTCACCGTGTCGGAGAACACGATATAGGGCTCGCCCGTGGCAAGGCGGGTCTCGACCAGCTTCTGGAACAGGCTGCGCGCATCCACTTCGCCGCGCACGCTGCCGTCCTTGGGCGAGAGCAGCTGGAACTTCTCGCCCGCGCGCACCGCTTCCATGAAGGCGTCGGTCAGCAGCACGCCGTGATGCAGGTTCAGCGCCTTGCGGTTGAAGTCGCCGCTGGGTTTGCGGATCTCGAGGAATTCCTCGATCTCCGGGTGGTGGATGTCGATGTAGCAGGCCGCCGAGCCGCGCCGCAGCGAGCCCTGCGAGATCGCCAGCGTGAGCGAATCCATCACGCGCACGAAGGGAATGATGCCGCTGGTCTTGCCGTTGAGGCCGACAGGCTCACCGATGCCGCGCACATTGCCCCAATAGGTGCCGATGCCGCCGCCCTTGGAAGCGAGCCAGACATTCTCGTTCCAGGTGCCGACGATGCCGTCGAGGCTGTCGGAAACCGAGTTCAGGTAGCACGAGATCGGCAGGCCACGGCCCGTGCCGCCATTCGACAGCACCGGGGTGGCGGGCATGAACCACAGCTTCGAGATATAGTCGTAGAGCCGCTGGGCGTGCTCCTGGTCGTCGGCATAGGCATCGGCGACGCGGGCGAACAGGTCCTGATAGGTCTCGTTCGGGAGGAGATAGCGGTCGTCCAGCGTGGCCTTGCCGAACTCCGTAAGGTGCGAATCGCGCGCCGGGTCGGTCTTGATCGTGAAGCGGCGCGGATTGACCGTCTTCGAATCGCTTTTCGGCTTGAGGGCGGCCTTGGTCGCTTCCGCCAGCGCCTCGGTGGCGGCTTCACTCACCAGATCTTCACTCGCCTTGTCGGTCTTTTCCATGCTCATCGCTTTCTCGTCGGCACGTCGTGTCGACGCCTTGGCCTCGGTTTCGGTCTCGCCAATGTGCTCGTCCAGCCCCACTGCAGCGTCGTCTCCGTTACGGAATTCCATCTGGCTTCGTGCCCCCGGTTGCTGCGGAGCCCGGCATTTTCGGCAATGCCGGGACTGCGCCCATGTTCCGCATGTGTTCGAATCGAAGCCGGCAAGCTGCCAGCATAGCTCCGCACATGCATCGACGGTGAATTACTTATCCCCCGCCAGCCCACAGCCAGTCCCGGATACGCCTACGAGACCCGTCGAAAAGCCTGTTCGCGATCTCGTTCGCGCCAAGCCCCATATCTAGGTCTAGTAGGTCGCTCCGGCAAGCTGACCACCACCCCTTGTGAATCAGAGCCGATTCGCGCGCAAGAGGGTTGAACCCGATTCACGCTCTCGGCGAAGCTGCCGGGGCGGTGTATGGGCCGGGCAATACGGCGCGACGCGTGGACAGTCCTCGGCTGGCGGGAGGCGCAAGGGAGAAAATGATTCTGCGGAAAAAAAGCTGCTCCAGTGCGACATTGCGAATCTTTGGAATCAGCGCGCGCAAGATTGCGTCTCGAAGACTCGCCCGGCCACTTCGCGGCGAGCCGGCATGCACGAAAATTTTACCATGGTCATGGCACATGCCGACAAGAATTCGGCGGGCTGGATTCGCCTGCCCGATGTGACGAGGGGCCGGTTCGACAATAGGGGGCAATCATGATCGCGATGTTCAAGGCGATACCGTTCGGCATCTTCCTGACGCTGCTCGTGGCGCTGTTCATCGGCTCGGGCGGGTCGCATGGCGGGATGCTCAACGTCTTCGATTTCGATGTGACCGTGGCCGAGCTGGGCCTCGAATTCACGCTCTACTGGAGCTGGGCGCTGTTTCTTGCGGGCACGTTCCTCGCCTTCGCGCTGCTCCTGATGATGGAATGACCACGAAAAAGCCCCCGCTCGGCACATGCCGGGCGAGGGCCGGATTTCGCGGAGGGCCGGAGATTCGCTGCCGGCCCGCCTGGTCGCGGACGATTATTCCATTTCGTCGGCGACTTCGTTGATCGCGTCGGCACGCTCGTCACCGATGTCGTCGATTTCCTCGGCGCGCTCGTTCAGAGCATCTTCGCGAGCATCGGTATCAGCTTCGTCAGCCATTTCTTCCAGCTGGCCGGCGCGGTCGTCACCGATGTTTTCCACGGCATCGGCACGCTCTTCAAGGGCGTCACCGGTTTCCTCGACGGCGCTGTCCTGGCCGCAGGCGGCGAGCGCGAGAGCGGGAGCGGTGGCGATGAGAATAAGCTTCTTCATTGATGGTCTCCATCCGTTATCGCGGCACGAAATAGCCGCCACTTACATAGTCTTGGCTCACCAACGGGCGGCCCGGGCGCTTGTTTCCAAAAAAGACCAAAAAAAGGCAAGTCTGGCGCAAACAGGGTATTCGCGCCCTATCGGCCGTCCCGCAAGGACGCGAGTTCGGGCGCGAGGTGGGGTTGTTTTGCCCCGGACGTGATCCGGCAGGTTACGGCACCAGCACGGTGTCCTTCGCAACCTCGTCGGTTTCGGGGTAGTCCAGCGTGAAATGGAGCCCGCGGCTCTCGTGCCGTTTGAGCGCACTGCGCACGATCAGGTCGGCGCATTGCAGCAGGTTTCTCAGCTCGATGAGGTCGGTCGTCACCTTGAACTGGCCGTAGTAATCCTCGATCTCGCGGTGGAGCAGGTCGATGCGGTTGGCGGCGCGCTCCAGCCGCTTGGTGGTGCGCACGATGCCGACATAGTTCCACATGAAGCGGCGGATCTCGGTCCAGTTCTGCTTGATGACCACTTCCTCGTCGGAGTCGGTCACGCGGGTATCGTCCCACTGGCGAACCTGCGGCGGCGCTTCGAACCCGTCCCAGTGATCGAGGATGTCGCGCGCGGCGGCCTCGCCATAGACGAAGCATTCGAGCAGGCTGTTGGAGGCAAGGCGATTGGCCCCGTGCAGCCCGCTCTCGGTGCATTCCCCGGCAGCATAGAGGCCCGGCAGGTCGGTCCGCCCGCGCTTGTCCACGACGATGCCGCCGCAGGTATAGTGCTGCGCGGGCACGACCGGGATCGGCTCTTTCGTCATGTCGATGCCGAGGCCCAGCAGCTTCTCGTGGATGGTGGGGAAATGCTCCTTCACGAATTCGGGCGGCTCGTGGCTGATGTCGAGATGCACGTAGTCGAGGCCGAAACGCTTGATCTCGGCGTCGATGGCGCGGGCCACCACGTCGCGCGGGGCGAGCTCCATGCGCTCCTCGTCGTAATAGGTCATGAAGCGCTTGCCGGTGCGCGGATTGTAGAGCCGCCCGCCCTCACCCCGCACGGCCTCGGTGATGAGGAAGTTCTTCACCTCGAGATTGTAGAGGCAGGTGGGGTGGAACTGCATCATCTCCATGTTGGAGACGCGCGCCCCTGCTCTCCACGACATCGCGATGCCGTCGCCCGTCGCCCCGCGCGGCGCGGTGGAGAAAAGGTAGCAGCGCCCCGCCCCGCCTGCCGCCATCACCGTGGCGCGCGCGGTATGCGCCTCCACCTTGCCGGTGGTCGCATCCAGCGCATAGGCGCCCCACACCCTGCCAGAGCCCGAATAGGTCTCCTCATGCCGCCCGGTGATGAGGTCGATGCAGGTGCGATCGGGCAGCAGGGTGATGTTGGGATTTTCCTCCGCTGCCTTCAGCAGCGCGGCCTGCACCGCCCAGCCGGTGGCGTCGTTCACATGCACGATGCGGCGATGCGAATGGCCGCCCTCCCGGGTGAGGTGGAGGTCTCCGCTCTCGCGATTGAAGGGCACGCCAAGCTCGATCAGCCGCTCGATCGAGGCGGGTGCGTTCTCGATCACGAACTCCACCACGTCGCGGTCGTTGAGGCCCGCGCCGGCTACCATCGTGTCGCGGATATGGTCCTCGAACGTGTCGCCCGCATCCAGCACGGCGGCGATCCCGCCCTGCGCCCAGGCGGTGGAGCCGCTGGTGAGCTTGCCCTTCGCCAGCACCACCACGCGGCGTGTTTCCGCAAGCGAGAGGGCGGCGGTAAGACCCGCGGCCCCGGAGCCGATGACAAGCACGTCGGCCTGGGTTTCCGTAAAGCTCATGCGCGCCTCATTGCCCGGTCACATTCCGGACCGCAAGCGCGGTTGCCGCTTCCGGCGCGGCAGGAACCAGCGTTCGGCAATTAGGTATAGTTACGTATGGTTGGTATGATGCGCTGCACAATGCGTGTATACCGATGACCCTGCGTCCAGGGCGGATGCAGCGAAAACAGGGGCAGCCGATGAGTTCTCGTGAAGACTCCGTGGATGGTGCGACGCCAGCCAGGCAGAAGCTGCTGTGCATGTTCGGAAAGCATCGTCCGCGTAACCGGCAGGCGAGCTGGGATGGCACGGCCTATATCAGCCGGTGCGAGGATTGCGACCGGCCCATCCGGCGCGTTGGCCGGCACAAGTGGCGCATCGACGAGGAGCGCGCGGAAGACTAGGCTCACGCGAATTGCGGTGGACCGCGCGTAGGTAACGTGTCGAAAGCAGTTGCGGCGCCGCGGCGGGGCTGGTGCCCGAGGCTTGCGACGGCGACGTGAATTCGCGCTCAGGCGTTTCGCGCCGCCTCGCTTTGCCCTTCAGGTGCTTGCCCGACTTCGCTCGTCAGCTGCACGAACACATCTTCCAAATCCGCTTCTCGCGTCGAAACGTCCTCGATGGCGAAGCCTTGCTGCTGCACCAGGGCCAGCACCTGGCCGGCGGTCATCTCGCTCTTGTCGAAGGTGATTTCCATCGCCCGCTCGCCCACGGTCTCGATCTTGTGGAAGCGCGGGTCCGAAGGCAGGGCTGCATCCTCGAGGTCGCGGTCCACCGTCACCGCGACGATCTTCTCGCCCATCATGCCCACCAGCTCGCGCGTGGGCTTGTTGGCGATGAGCTCGCCGTGGTTGATGATGGCGATGCGCTCGCACAATTCCTCGGCTTCCTCGAGATAATGGGTGGTGAGCACCACGGTGACGCCCTCGGCGTTCAGTTCGCCCACCAGCTCCCACAATTGCTTGCGCAGCTCCACGTCCACGCCCGCCGTCGGCTCGTCCAGCACCAGGATCGGCGGGGAATGGACCATGGCCTTGGCGATCAGCAGCCGCCGCTTCATGCCGCCCGACAGCGTGCGGGCATAGGCGTTGCGCTTGTCCTCCAGCCGCACCGCCTTCAGCAATTCCTCGGACCGGCGCATGGCTTTCGAAATGCCGTAGAAGCCGCCCTGGTTTTCCAGCACCTCGAACGGGGTGAAGAACGGATCGAAGACGATTTCCTGCGGCACGATACCGATATTGAGCTTCGCATTGCGATGATCGGCATCGATATCGTGGCCCCAGATCTTCACCGTGCCGGCGGTCTTGTTCACCAGCCCCGCCATGATGTTGATGAGGGTGGACTTGCCCGCGCCATTGGGGCCGAGCAGGCCGAACACGCTGCCCTGCGGCACGTCGAAACTCACGCCGTTCAGCGCCAGCTTGGGGCCAGTGCCCTTGCTGCCCGCATATTCCTTGACGAGATCGCGGATTTCGATGGCTGCTTCGCTCATGGATAGCGCCCTTAGGGGCTTTTCGCCGCCGACGTAAAGCGATAGAGGATCGCGCCATGGATCACGTACCTGAAACCACCATCGTCGAAACGCCCAGCGTCTGGTGCGACGGGGCCGGAGACATTCGCGGCGGGGAGAATTACCTGCCGATCAACCTGGGCCATCCGCGCGTCTACATGCAGATCGACGAGAAGGGCTATGTCGATTGCGGCTATTGCGACCGGCGCTTCATCCTGAAGGGCGGCCCGGCCGACGATGGCAATGTGCCCGATTCCGCCGCGCGCGAAATCGTGATGGAAGCCGCGCCCGACGGTACGGGCGTCTAGGCCGAAGCAAAGGGGCCAGAACAAAAGGCGCTCATTGCCGGTTCAGACTCCCGGGCGTATAGATCTTCGCCTCAGGAGACCCATCATGTTGAAAAACCTTTTCATTTCCACTGCGGTCGCCGCCATGGCGCTGGCCGCCCCCGCCTACGCGCAGGACCGTGAAGAGCGTGCCGAGTTGGCCTTTGCCGAACTCGTCGAAGGGCGCACCGCGGGTGAACCCCAGCCCTGCATCACCGCCTTCCAGTCCAGCGACATCCGGGTGGAGGAGAATGTCGGCCTCGTCTACGAGCGTGGCGACACGATCTGGGTGGCCCGTGCCAACAATCCGCGCAGTCTCGACAACTGGGACGTGCCCATAATCGAGCGCTTCGGCTCGCGCCTGTGCCGCTACGACGTGACCCGCACGATCGACCGCAGCACCGGCATGTTCAGCGGCGTGCTGTTCCTCGACGATTTCGTGCCCTACACCCGCGCCGACGAAGCCGAGGGCTGACATCGCGGTGGCCCTTGCGCAAAGGCGATGGGCCGCCGAACTGTTGCACTTCTGGTTCCACACGCTGACCCCGCGCCAATGGTGGGGCGGCTCTGACGAACTGGATAAGGAACTGGAAAAGCGCTTCCGGCGAGAGCTGGAGGCGCTTTTCGTTTGTCCGCCTGCCAGCTTCCTCACCGATCCGCAGACCGCGCTCGCCGCTGTGCTGCTGTTCGACCAGGTGCCGCGCAACATCTTTCGCGGAACGCCGCGCGCCTTTGCCACGGATTCGCTCGCCCGCACGATCACCCATGGCGCGCTCGAGCGGGGCTTCCTTGCCCGCCTGCAACTGGCGCAGCGCCAGTTCCTGCTGATGCCGCTGATGCACAGCGAGGCAATTGCCGACCATCGCCTGGCATTGCCGCTATTCGCCCGGGTCAACAATGGCGAGGCGCTGCCCTTTGCCCGCAGCCACGCCCGGATGATCGCTCGTTTCGGTCGCTATCCCCACCGCAACGCGGTGCTGGGGCGCGAATCGACCCCGGCGGAAGAGCGCGCCATCAAGGCGGGCTTTGCCTGGTAGCTATTTCGGCTTCACCAGCTTCGCCGGGCGTGTGCGCTGGGCGTCGGCGAACAGGCCGTAGGTGCGATTGACGTAGTTGGAGACGTCGATGATCGAGTTGAGATAGCCGTCCAGCTCCTCGGTCATCTCCTGCTCCACCAGTCGCACCCGCGCGCCGGGATTCTCTGTCTCGAAATGGACGTAGAACCACGGCTCCCCGCGCTTCAGCTTGAGCGGCCTGGAAATGTCGTACCACTCGAATGCCCAGGCCAGCGGGCGCGGCCAGATATGGACCGGGAAGCGGCCGCCCATCTGTACGCCGGGGCGCTGCTCGGGAAACCAGTGCAGGTGCGGCGCGGTCTGCACCACCCAGCACGGCTCGTCCGCCACGAAGACATAAGGCGCGGTGAATTGCAGGATCGGGCGCTCGGGATGGCGCCATTCATTGCTCGGCTGGACGATGAACATGTTGGCGCGCCCCTGCGGACGCATGGCGGATTTCTCGCCGTCATTATCCATCAGCTTCAACTGCCCCTGCGCGTCGCGGGCAAAGGCAAGCTCGAGATCGACCGGACAGGGAATGACGAAATGCCGCCGGTCGAAGTCGATGGCGGCAGGGCAGGCCTGGATGGACTTGGCGCTGCTGGCCTTGGGGTCGGAGCGGCTGAACGTCTGGGGCGGCGCCCAGATGGCACTGCCTTTCGCATCCCACTTCACCGTCCAGCCCACGGTAACCGTGCGCGACTTGCCGCGCCCCTCGGCCTCGGCAGCGCCTGCATCCTCGGCGAAATAGTCGTCCCAGCTCATTCTTAATCCCTCGCCATGGCGGCATAATATTCACACAGGTCGCTAACCGGACACATCGCGCATTTCGGCGTGCGCGCAGTGCATACCCGCTTGCCGAACTGGATTAGCCAGAAGTGCCCGTCACGCAAGGCCCAGTCGGGCGAGCGCTCCTCCAGTTGCTGCGCCGTCCTGTCCGCGCTCTTCGCCTCGGTCAGCCCGATACGGTTGCAGACCCGGTGCACATGGGTGTCGACCGCGATCACGTCCTTCCCGAACGTGAAGGAGAGCACGATGTCGGCACATTTGCGCCCGATGCCGGGCAGGCCAAGCAGTCCCTCGCGCGTATCGGGCACGATACCGCCATGCTCGCCCAGCAACGCCTCGCAGAACCTGCGGATGTTGCGCGCCTTCATGTTGTAGAGCCCGCAAGGCTTGATGGCGCGCGCGACCTGTCCGTCGGTAAGCGCGAGCATGTCTGCAGGCGTCGTTGCCAAGGCGAACAGGGCGTCGGCAGCTTTCGCGGTGTTGCGGTCGAGCGACTGGGCGGAGAGCATGCAGGAAATGCAGGAACGGAAGGCATCGGGCTGTCCCTTCGGGCCCTTCGCGTCCCTTGTGCGCCCCGGCATGGCCTTTGCCAGCCGCCTGTACACCTTCTCGACCTGCGCCTCGTCCAGCATGGGCATTCAGCGCACCGGCTCGATAGCGGTTCCGGTCTCGCAATCGGGATGGATCGGGCACACCGCGCAATGCGGCCGCGCCGGACGGCAATGCACCTGCCCCAGCCGCTTTACCAGCAGGTGATGCTCGTCGATGTCGGCAGCGCTCCACTCCTCAGGCAGGAGCGGCATGAGCGCGGTGTAGGCGCGCGCGGTATCGGCGCGGGGCGGCACGAGGCCGGTGCGCTGCATCACGCGGCGATGGTGTCCGTCGATTACCAGCTGGCGGCGGGCGAAGATGGAGGTGTTCATCACGCCGGCGGCAATCTTGCGGCCCACGCCCGGCAGCGCCTCCAGCCACGCCATCGCCTGCTCGTCCGGGAGGTTGGAGAGGTGGCGCAGGTCCACCGCGCCGCGCTCCGCGATAATGGCGGAGAGGCACGCCTTCAGCCGCTCCGCCGCGACGGAGGGGAAAGTCTGGTTCGCCAGCACCTGTTGCAAGTCGTCCAGCTCGGCCCCGGCCACGGCTTCCCACGACTCGAACCGCGCGAGCACCCCATCCGTCGAAGCGTTGGAGATCGCCGTCTTGGTCTGCGCCCCGATCACGCCCTGCACCAGCGTCCACACCGGATCGCGGCGCTTCTCGTCGGGCCGCTCGATCCGCCCGAAGGCGCGGATCAAGGCGGCGTGGATACGCGCGAGTTGATCGGTGCGCGGGTCCGGACCGAAAGGGAGCTTGCCGTCCATCCCCGCGCCCGGTTGCCTCAGGCCGCGCGGAGCGGGTCGCCGGGCCGCTTGAGCGAGGGATAATCGACATAGCCATGCGCATCGCCGCCATAGAACGTGTCCTGGTCAGGCTCGTTATACGGCCCGTCCTGCGCGATGCGTTCGGGCAGGTCGGGATTGGCGAGGAACTGGCGACCGAAGGCAACCGCATCGGCGCGGCCTTCCTCGATCCAGCGTGCGGCCTGCTCGGGCGAGAGATTGCCGTTGGCCACGAACACGCCGTCGAAATTGTCGCGCATCGCCTGCAGGATGTCGTCGCCATGCGAGCGCTCGCCATCAGCGCCGCCATGATCGGTGGCGCGCACGACGTGGAGGTAGGCAAGGCCCCGGCCCGCCAGCAACTTGGCGGCGGCAGGGTAGGTTTCCTCCGGCTTCTCGTCGCTGCTGCCGCCAGCGCCGCCAATGGGCGTCAGGCGTACACCGATGCGATTGGCGGGAAGCTCCTCCTGCAACGCGTCGATCACCATGCCGAGGAAGCGCAGGCGGTTCTCCAGGCTGCCGCCGAATTCGTCGTCGCGCGAATTGACGTTGGAGCGCATGAACTGGTCGATGAGGTAACCGTTCGCGGCGTGCAGCTCCACGCCGTCGAACCCGGCACGGGCCGCCTGCCGCGCGGCGTGGCGATAGTCCTCCACCACCGCGTCGATCTCCTCGCGGGTGAGGGCACGGGCTTCCTCGTGCGGCACGGTGGGTCCGTCAGGATGGCGATCGCCGACAAAGGCCTCGCCCTTCGGTGTCCAGGCGCTGGAGGAAACGGGAGCCTTGCCATCGGGCTGGAAGACCGGGTGGCTCACCGCGCCCACGTGCCATAGCTGGCAGAAGATCCGCCCGCCCGCATCGTGCACGGCGTCGGTAACGAGCTTCCAGCTCTCCACCTGCTCATCGGTGAAGATGCCCGGCGTCCAGGCATAGCCCTGGCCCTGCTGGCTGATCTGCGTCGCCTCGGACACGATCAGGCCTGCGGAGGCGCGCTGCGCGTAGTAAAGCGCGTGGAGCGGCGTCTGCAGGTTGTCTCCGGCTGTAGAACGGCTGCGGGTGAGCGGCGCCATCCATACGCGGTTGGGCACCGTCAGGTCACCGATCTGGAGCGGTTCGAAGAGGGCAGAATGGGCGGTCGTATCGGTCATCACTGTATCCTTTTGCAGGGATGCGTGTGCATCGTTGACGACCATGTGGGCGCGCTCGCCCCGATTTCACCGGCCAGAAGTTTTGGACGCGGCCTAAGAGATTCTATTGCGCGCGAAGCTCCCCCGGCGGGAACCGCCTCACTCCCACTCGATAGTGCCGGGCGGCTTCGACGTGTAGTCGTAGACCACGCGATTGATGCCCTGCACCTCGTTGACGATGCGCGTGGCGGTGCGGGTGAGGAACCCGGCGTCGAAAGGATAGACGTCCGCCGTCATGCCATCGGTGCTGGTGACGGCGCGCAGGCCGCAGACGCTGTCATAGGTGCGCCCGTCGCCCATCACGCCCACGGTCTTGACCGGAAGCAGCACGGCAAAGGCCTGCCAGATCGCGTCATAGAGGCCGGCATTGCGGATTTCCTCGAGATAGATCGCATCGGCCTTGCGCAGGATATCGCAGCGTTCCTTGGTCACTTCGCCGGGAATGCGGATCGCAAGGCCGGGCCCGGGGAAGGGATGGCGACCGACGAAGGCGTCTGGCAAGCCAAGCTCGCGGCCAAGGTCGCGCACCTCGTCCTTGAACAGTTCGCGCAGGGGTTCGACCAGCTTCATGTTCATGCGCTCGGGCAGGCCGCCGACATTGTGGTGGCTCTTGATCGTCACGCTCGGTCCGCCGGTGAAGGAGACGCTTTCGATCACGTCCGGGTAGAGGGTGCCCTGCGCAAGGAAATCCGCGCCGCCGATCTTGCGGGCCTCTTCCTCGAACACGTCGATGAAGGTCTTGCCGATGAACTTGCGCTTCTTTTCCGGATCGGTCTCTCCGGCAAGGCCAGACATGAACATCTCTTCTGCATCCACATGGACAAGCGGGATGTTGTAATGCCCCTTGAACAGCGAGACGACCTGCTCCGCTTCTCCCATGCGCATCAGCCCGTGATCGACGAAGACGCAGGTGAGCTGGTCGCCAATCGCCTCGTGGATCAGCACCGCGGCCACGGCGGAATCGACGCCGCCGGACAGGCCGCAGATCACTTTGCCGTCGCCCACCTGCTCGCGGATCTCGGCGATCTTGGTGGCGCGGAACTCGGCCATGGACCAGTCGCCCGAAAGCCCGCAGACATGTCGCGCGAAATTAGAGAGCAGGCGCCCACCATCGGGCGTGTGGACCACCTCGGGGTGGAACTGCGTGCCGTAGAACTTGCGGCTTTCGTCAGCGATCACCGCAAAGGGCGCCCCGTCGCTGGTGGCAACGATCTCGAACCCGTCGGCGAACTGCGTCACCTTATCGCCGTGGCTCATCCAGACCTGGTGCCGCTCGCCCACCTGCCACAATCCGTCGAACAGGGCGCAATCAGCGGTAACGGTGAGGAAAGCGCGGCCGAACTCGCCGCCTTCGCCGGTTTCGTGGCCGGGCCGCACCTCGCCGCCAAGCTGGTGCGTCATCACCTGCTGGCCGTAGCAGATGCCGAGGATCGGTACGCCGGCCTCGAACAGGAACTGCGGCACGCGGGGGGAGCCCTCATCGGGCACGCTGGCGGGAGAGCCGGAGAGGATGATGCCCTTGGGTTGCATCCGCTCGAACGCCCCCTCAGCCTGGCTGAAGGGTGCGATTTCGGAATAGACGCCTGCCTCGCGCACGCGGCGCGCGATCAGCTGCGTTACCTGGCTGCCGAAATCGACGATGAGGATGGAATCGGGGAGATGGTCTGCCTGCATGGAAAAGCGCATTGCCCAAAGGGGCGGGTCAAGTCCAGCACCGCAGGCCACCAACCCTCAGCGCGGGCAATCGCATATGCGATGGCTTCGTCCTTGCGAATATCGCAACGGGCGTGACCTATTTCGCACTTGCACAATCTAGCAGTCGAAAGCACTCTGACTGCGGAAGTCGAGGACAGCCTGAACAACGTCTCACCTTCAAGTGACCGGAGTTCAAGATGATGAAAAAGCTTACCCTTTCTGCCTTCGCCCTCGCCCTGATCGCCGCAGCGCCGGCCTATGCACAGTCCGCCTTCGTGATGATCGTCGGCGAGGCTCCTGCCCCTGCCGCCGAGACACGCGAGCAAACCCCTGCCACGCGCGAACAATTGGTGGAACGTATCGTCGAGCGCGTGTGCGCACGGCCAGCGATCCGTGACCTCAATGCACAAATGGCCTACCGCGCCTGCAGCAAGGATGTTCGTGAGCAACTGGGCGAGCGGGAACTGGAACTGGCGCAATTGGCGGCGCGCTGAATCTCTTCGCGGCCTTTGTCTCGACAAGTGTTGCAAAATGCGCAACACTTGTCGAATATTTCGCATTTGCAATATAATCGTGCGCACGCCATTTGCGCGGTCGACGGCGGGCGCCCCGCCGGAAAATCATACAAACAGGACCGTAAGACATGCGCGCTTTCGCACCGAACATTTTCGCATCCTTTGCTGCGATCACCGTCAGCACCGTGCTGCTGGTCGGCATTCTCTAACAGCACAGAAGAACTCCAGGCCCGGGGCTTCCTCTCCCCTTCCCCGATCCCGGGCCGATCATGTGGCCGCTTCCGCACTGGCGGGAGCGGCCATTTTTCTATCCGCCGCCCAGTTCTCCCAAGGCAAGCGCCAGCAGCACGCCGAGGGCGGTAGCGATCCCGGTCCAGTAATCGTTCTCGCGGTAAGCCTTGGGAAATACCTCGGTCGCCAGACTGGCGATCACTGCGCCTGCCGCGATGCACCGAATGGTGCCGAGCGTGGTATCGCTGGCTTCCGCCAGGAAGACGTTGCCCGCAACAGCGGCCAGCGACAGGATTGCCGCGGTCGCGGCCCACAGGGCCAGCACGCGCCCCTTGCTGCGACCCGAAGCCATGTCCTTCGCTCCGCCCGCGGCTTCCGGCAGGTTGGACAACAGGATGGAGCCTGCCAGCGCCGCCACTTCGGGCGCCCCTGCTCCGATCAGGGCGACGCCAAGCGCCAGGTTTTCGGGGATTCCATCCAGCGTGATGGCCGCAAGGAGCCCCGCGCCTCCGCTGGAGTCCATCTTTTCCTTGATGGCGTAATCGACTACCGAAAACACGATCGCCCCGATCGCGACGCCGATCACGGCGGCCAGCAGGCTGGTCTCCTCGACCGATGGCTCGATCAGCTCGGTCACCACAGACAAGAGCAGTGCTCCGCCCGCAAGAGCGACAAGGAAGCCTTCGGTCTTTGTGGAAAGCGAGCCGTAGATGCCCCAGGCCGCGCCTAGCACGAGGGCTCCCGACACCACGGCTACCACGATCAGCACCATCGTCATGCCGCCAGAACGGTGCTGACGCGCCCCGCGTTCCGCAAGCGGTGGAAAAGCCGCTCTGGCACCGGCGCCAGCCTTTGAGATCGAGCGCGCAGTGCCTATATGATAGCCATGGACGATACCCCCGAAGCGACACCCGAAAAAGTCCGCCAGAACGGCGCCTACAGTTCCGACAGCATCAAGGTTCTCAAGGGGCTGGATGCCGTGCGCAAGCGGCCCGGCATGTATATCGGCGATACGGATGACGGCTCCGGTCTCCACCACATGGTGTTCGAGGTGTCCGACAACGCCATCGACGAGGCGCTGGCGGGTCATTGCGACCTCGTCCTGATAGAGCTCAATCCCGATGGCAGCGTGTCGGTGGAGGACAATGGCCGCGGCATCCCCGTGGACATCCACAAGGAAGAAGGCGTCTCGGCGGCAGAGGTCATCATGACCCAGCTGCACGCGGGCGGAAAGTTCGAGAACACCAGCGACGACAACGCCTACAAGGTCTCGGGCGGCCTGCACGGCGTGGGCGTTTCGGTGGTGAACGCCCTGTCGGAATGGTTGGAGCTGCGCGTCTGGCGTGACGGCAAGGAACACTGGATGCGCTTCGAGCACGGCGATGCCGTCGAATCGCTGCGTGTCGTGGGCGATGCCCCGCCGGTGGAAAGCAATGGCGACGAGGACGGCCTGAAGAAGGGTACCCGCGTCACGTTCAAGGCTAGCGAGGAGACGTTCAAGAACGTCACCGAATTCGATTTCGACAAGCTGGAGCACCGCTATCGCGAGCTCGCCTTCCTCAATTCCGGCGTGCGCATCCTGCTGCGCGACCGGCGACACGAAGACGTGCAGGAGCATGACCTGTTCTACGAGGGCGGCATCGCTGCCTTCGTGAAGTGGCTGGATCGCAACAAGGCGCCGCTGGTGCCGCAGCCCATCTCCGTCTCCGCCGAGAAGGACGGTATCGGTATCGACGTGGCGCTGGAATGGAACGATTCCTACTACGAGAACGTGCTCACCTTCACCAACAACATCCCCCAGCGCGATGGCGGCACTCACCTCGCCGCCTTCCGCGCGGCGCTTACCCGCACTCTCAACAATTACGCCAATGCAGCGGGCCTGCTGAAGAACGCAAAGGTGTCGCTCTCGGGCGAGGACATGCGCGAAGGCCTGACCGCCATCGTCTCGGTCAAGCTGCCCGATCCCAAGTTCGGATCGCAGACCAAAGACAAGCTGGTTTCCTCCGAAGTGCGCCAGCCGCTGGAAAGCCTGATGGGCGAGAAGATGACGGAATGGCTGGAGGAGAATCCGAACGAGGCCAAGGCCATCGTCCAGAAGATCATCGACGCCGCCGCCGCCCGCGAAGCCGCCCGCAAGGCGCGTGAAATGAGCCGGAAGGGCGCGATGAGCGTCGCCAGCCTGCCCGGCAAGCTGTCCGACTGCCGCGAGCGTGACCCCGCCAAGTCCGAAATCTTCCTGGTGGAGGGTGATTCGGCAGGCGGCAGTGCAAAGAGCGGGCGCGATTCGAAGTACCAGGCGATCCTGCCGCTGAAGGGCAAGATCCTGAACGTGGAGCGCGCGCGGTTCGACCGGATCATCTCGTCCAAGGAAGTCGGCACGCTGATCCAGGCGATGGGCACCGGGCTGCGCGACGAATTCAACATCGAGAAGCTGCGCTATCACAAGATCGTGATCATGACCGACGCCGACGTCGACGGCGCGCATATCCGTACGCTGCTGCTCACCTTCTTCCATCGCCAGATGCCCGAAATCATCAAGGCCGGGCACCTGTTCATCGCCCAGCCGCCGCTGTTCAAGGTCGCCAAGGGCAAGAGCGAGGTCTACCTGAAGGACCAGGGCGCGCTCGATCGTTACCTGGTGTCTAACGGCCTGCAGGACCGGGTGCTGGAGACTCGCGAGGGCGCGCGCAGCGGGGCAGACCTGACCGACCTTGTTGAACAGGCGCTGCTGCTCAAGAACTTGCTCGCCTTTGCACCGCGCAAATACGATTCCGCCGTGATCGAGGCGATGGCGATGGCCGGCGCGCTCGAGCCCGGCCTGACGCCTGCCCAGCGCGACGAGCGGCTTGCCCATGCGGCGGGGCAGATCCAGCTGAGCGATCCCGAGGCCGAATGGTCCGCCCGCACCACGGAGACGGGCGATGTGCGCTTCGACCGCGTGTGGCGCGGCGTGACCGACGTCCACCTGATCGAGGAGAAATTCCTCGACAGTGCCGAGGCGCGCAAGCTCCATACCCGCGGCGTCGCACAGGCGGAGACCTATGCCAGCCCCGCGCGGCTGGTGAAGGCCGGCAGCGAAGACGCGCAGCCGGTGGACGAGAATGCGGACGAGACCGATTCCGACACCCCGGCCTTCGACCCCGACACCGCGATCACGCGCCCCACGCAATTGCTCGAGGCGGTGCTTACCGCGGGCCGCAAGGGTCTCTCGATCAGCCGCTACAAGGGCCTTGGCGAGATGAACGCCGAGCAGCTGTGGGAAACCACGCTGGATCCGGAAAACCGGGAATTGCTGCAAGTGAAGGTGGAGGACGCCGACGTGACGGACGAGATCTTCACCCGCCTGATGGGCGACGTGGTGGAACCGCGCCGCGAGTTCATCCAGGACAATGCGCTAAACGTGGCGAACCTCGATATCTGACGCGCCGCGCCCCATCCGGCCGGGAGGAACCGTGACCACGCAACACGAGCTCGAGCGGGAAAACAGGAGGTTGGAAGGGGGCGGCTACCTGCTGTTCCTGGCACTCGTCACGCTCGGCTTTGCCTTCATCATATGGCCATTCCTGCTGCCCATCCTGTGGGCGGCGCTGGCGGCGATCATGTTCCAGCCGATGGTGCGGTGGTTCCGCGCAAGGCTGGGTGGTGACAACCGGGCGGCCATCGCCACCCTGCTCGTCATCACCGTCGCCATCATCATACCCGCCTTTTTGATCGGCGGCGTCGTGGTGGAACAGGCCACTGCCGTTGTGGTCGCCTTCCAGGAAGGCCGCATCGATCTCGCGGCATGGTTCGAGACGATTTTCTCCGCCCTCCCCGCGACGCTGCGCGAAAGCCTTGCGGCGTCGGGGCTCGGCTCGCCCGCGCTGATCCAGGACAGGGCGCAGGAACTGGCGCTGGAAAGTTCCGGACTGATTGCGCGGCAGGCCGTCTCGATCACCGGCAGCGCTTTCGGCTTCGTGCTGGCTTTCGGCGTGGGCCTTTACGTTGCCTACTTCCTCCTGCGCGACGGCAAGCGCGTGGGCAGCCAGATCATCGCCCACCTGCCGCTGGGCAGCGACATCGCTCGCGAACTGGCCGACCGCTTCCTGCTGATCGTCCGGGCAACAGTGAAGGGCTCTATCGTCGTCGGTCTGGCACAAGGGGCGCTGGGCGCGATCACCTACTGGATCGTGGGGATGCCCTCGGTGGTGCTGCTGGGCTTGCTGACCGCCTTTTTCTCGCTGCTTCCAGCCGTCGGCCCTGCCATCGTGTGGGCGCCGATCGCGATCTACCTGCTGGCGACCGGAGCTATCTGGCAAGGCGTCGTGGTGCTGGTGTCGGGCGTCGCCATCATTGGCATGGCGGACAACGTGCTGCGCCCGATCCTCGTGGGGCGCGATACCGGTATCCCCGACTGGATCATCCTCGTCTCCACGCTGGGCGGTATTGCCGCTATGGGGCTGGCAGGAATCGTGGTCGGCCCGATGGCGGCAGGGCTGTTCCTTGCCGGCTGGTCTATCCTCTACCGCTCGCGCCGGGGCGAGGCGGTTTCCTGATGCAGGTGCGCCCCGGAAGCCAGGAGGAGCAGGTCGGACGGTTGATCCTTGCCGCGGTGCTGGTGATGTTCCTGCCTGTCTTGCCCTTCGGCAATTTTCTCATCTGGCCCTTCGTCATCCTCACCACGTGGTTCCACGAGATGGGCCACGGTCTCACCGCCCTTCTCACCGGCAACAGGTTCGACGAGCTGGTGATCTTCGCCAACGGCTCGGGATATGCGTCCTCCCGCACGGCACTGGATAGCAGCGGGCTGGAGCGCGCGCTGATCGCCATGGGCGGTCCGCTGGGGCCCAGCGTGGTGGGCGCCGTGCTGATCCTGGCCAGCAGCGCGCGGCGATACTGGAAGCCGGCCTTGCTTGCGCTGGCAGGGGCGCTGCTTCTCTCCACGCTCATCTGGGTCCGCTCGACCGTGGGCTTCATCGTCCTACCTGCCATCGCTGCGTTGTTGGCCTATATCGCCTTGCGAGGCAGCCGGAACTGGCAGCTCTTCGCGCTGCAATTCCTCGGCGTGCTGGCGGCGATGTCGATGTTCAACGACCTCGACTACCTGTTTTCCGAAGTCGCCGTGATCGGCGGTGAAGCCATGCTGTCCGACACCGGCGCAATCGAGGCGGAGTTACTTCTGCCGCACTGGATCTGGGCCATTCTCCTCATCGCCTTTTCCGGCGTTATGATCGGGACCAGCCTCAGATACGCGCTCAATCACGAGGGGCATCGCTAGCCTTTCGGCGGTTCCGGCAGCGGCCTGCTGCCCGGCGTTTCCACCTCGCCTTCAGCCTGCTCCGCGAGTACGTCGAACCGCTCGCAATCGGGCCGATGCTGCTTGTAGAACGCCGCCAGCTTCGCAAGGTCGGCATGGAAATCGCCGCTTGGCCAGATCGGCTCCCCGATCCCGCCGCGCATCGTTTCATTGTTCACCCAGGCGGGAACGATGGGAATGCCGGCGGCGAGGGCGATATGGTAGAACCCGCTGCGCCAGCGACCGTCGCTGCTGCGGCTGCCTTCGGGCGCGATCACCAGCGACATGCGATCGGCCTCTTCGATCGCCTTCGCCACCGTCTGGACGTAGCCGCCCTTGCGCGAGCGATCGACGGGGATGCCCCCCATGTCGTACATGAAACGGGTCATGGGCCATTTGAACAGCGAGTTCTTGCCGATGAAGCTGGGCTCCACCGCCTGTTCGTTCACCACCCCTGCGAAGACCACGAAATCCCAGTTCGAGGTATGCGGCGCGCCGAGGAAGATGAATTTGGGGATGTCGGGCACGCGCCCCTCGAACCGCCACCCCTTGTAGCGAAAGAGCCTGACGAGAACCGTCCACGTGATCCGTGAAAGGAGCGATGTCTTGCGGCTGTCTGTCCTCGGCACGGCATTCTCCCCCGCCATGCCCTAGCAGGCGGGAGAGCAATTGCCAGTGCAGTCGGCAGCGAGGCTCAGCGCGCCGAGGCGATGCGGATATCGCCAGTGCCGTATACGGCCTGGTCCACCACCCTCACATCGCGGGCGTCGATATCGCCCGAACCGTTGATCCGCGCCGTCAGCCGGTCGAGCGAGCCGAGGCGAATGTCGCCACTGCCGTTCACGCTGGCCCGGGCTTCGCGGATGTCCGCTGAGCGAAGGTCGATATCGCCCGAGCCGTCTATCTTGGCCCTCACCGTATCCACCCGGCCATTCAACCGGATATCGCCCGAGCCTTCGATGCCGAGGTCGAGCCGATCCGCCTCCCAACCGGCAAGATCGATATCGCCGCTGCCGGTGATCGACACGCTTTCGAGGTCCGGCACGGTCGCCACGGCGCGAAGCCCGATGCGAGTGCGGAACGATCCGCGCGTGGACAGCACCAGGGTGCCGCCCTGTTCCTCGACCTCGACCTCGACCAGGTCAATGAGATTGTCCTCGGCCATGATGACAAGGCCCGGGGTCGCGCTTTGCCGGATCTCGACATCCATCGGTCCGCCAAGCTCCAGCCGATCGAAATTGCCGATAGCGACCTCACGCCGCACGACATTGCCCGAACCCTCGATCTGGCGCGCACCGTTCGCATATTGCGAGGCCGCGTAATTGTCGCCCTGCGCATTGGACTGCGAGCAACCGGCGATGGCAAGAATGGCGGAACCGGCGACTAGTACGGTGCGGATGGTGTTCATGGGGGTCCTCCAGAATGATTACATGCGTAATCGTTACGGCGGACCCGTGGGAACAACAAGCCGAGGTGAAGTCGCCTGTCGAACGCGGAGCAACGCTCGCAGAAGGAGCCATTTCTGGCCCGCGTTGCCACAGGCCGGTCAGGATCGATGGCCCTTACTGTGGTTTGGTCGAGACACCGCGATATTCGACCGGGCGGGTCGGAGCACCGGTCGCGACCACGTGGTCGGCGCGGCCGTCCCCGTCCATATCGTGCGCGGTACGGGTTTCGTCATGCCCGTCGCCATCTGCAACCTCGCTCGTCATGTCGGCAAACAGGGTCTCGTAGTGGTTGAGCGCGCGGCGCAGTTCCTCGGTCGTCGCATCGCTCGCGCGGTCGGCGATCTCGTGTCCGGCCAGGTAGTGTTTCGCGGTATCGGCGTGGTCGACGGTCAGGTCGGCATGGCGATGCTCGAAATCGGACATGGGAAAGCCACGCGTGTTCATGATCTGCGTCAGCAGGCGGTCGGCCCGGCTTACGGCCTCGATCGGACTGTCGACGAACAGTGCCTTGGTCTCGGTCCATTCGCCCGCGAAACGGTCGCGCTCGGACACGGTGAGCGGCCGTATATCGAGTTTCGCAACGCGGTCCCGCCGGTCGATGAGGTCGGCTTCCGCCTGCTCCCGATTGCCACGCGTCTCCACCGTGCGGTCGTATTCGTCACCGAAACTGTCGCGCAGCGCCTTGCTCCGCCTTTGCCGCATCAGCACCCAGAGCAGCAACAGCAGGGCGGCAATAACCGCGATGACGATGACAATCGTAGATTCCTGACCCGACATGGGCATCACTCCTCGATACCCGTCCAATACCAGGCAGAATGCTCCGCCCGCCTCTGCGGTTCCAGCAGCAGCTTGGTGTCAGGCCGAGCCGAAACCTGCCCTCCAGATTACGCTGTCCGGCCACGCTGCATCGTGGGCAAAGGTCAGGAGCAAGGCGAGAGCCTCGCGTGCGCAGAGTTCTTCCTCGCGATCGGCGGCCAGTCGCGCGGTGAAGTGCCGATCCTCGCTGCCATCGCGCCACTCCACAATAAAGCCGTCTCCCATCGGAGCAGACTGGATGAACTGCTCGTCACTCGCGGCGAGAATGATGAACTCCTCCGACGCGTCTTCGACTTTCCGGAATGCAGAGATTACGTCCGCCGCGCTTTCCACCCGGCCTGTAGGCATGCCCGACAGGATTAGGTCGAGGGCCCGCGGATTGCACTCGAATGTCGGCAGTGGCACCTCTTCGACCTCTTCAGAAACCGCGCGATCCTGCTCGATCAACCGGCGCAGGAAACGCACCGAGGGAGGCTCGCGCTTCGCCATCGGCCACCGGGCAAGAAGGGTAAACAAAGCGCCGATGATTACGGAAAAGAGGATGGCACCGCGAAGCAGCATCTCGCCCGCCGCGTATTGGTTCCAGATGCCCCACAAGATTGCCAGCAGGCACAGGGCAAAGAAAGGTCTTGCAACATCGGAAAGCGAGAAGCCGACGACGCGCGTTCGCCAGCCAGCGCGCAGGATCAGCGCATAGACGGTGTTGTCATTGGTGAACGCCGTTCGCCACACGCACATTAACGGACCGATGATCCATCCGCGCGGCGCTTCGCGGATTTCGAACCAGTCGACGAACGCGCCTTTGACGAGCCCCCTGACCTGCTCTGGCGGCAACCGGCTCTGGATGCGGAACGGGCGCGGAAGCACGGCGGGTGCCTACATCCTGAACACGCCGAATTGCGGGCGGTCGGGTATCGGCGCTTCGAGGCAGGCGGCGAGCGACAGGCCGAGCACGTCGCGGGTCTGGACGGGGTCGATGACACCGTCGTCCCACAGGCGGGCGGTGGCGTAGTACGGATTGCCCTCGTCCTCGTACTTCTGGCGGATCGGGGCCTTGAACTCCTCGGCCTCTTCCTCGCTCCAGGTATCGGCATCGCGGTGGACGGTGGCGAGCACGCTGGCGGCCTGTTCGCCGCCCATCACGGAGATGCGCGCATTGGGCCAGGTGAACAGGAAGCGCGGTGAATAGGCGCGGCCGCACATGCCGTAATTGCCCGCACCGAAGCTGCCGCCGATCACCACGGTGATCTTGGGCACCTGAGCTGTCGCCACCGCCGTCACCAGCTTCGCGCCGTGCTTGGCAATGCCCTCCGCCTCGTACTTGCCGCCGACCATGAAGCCCGAGATGTTCTGCAGGAAGAGGAGCGGAATGCCGCGCTGGGAGGCGAGTTCGATGAAGTGCGCCCCCTTCTGCGCGCTCTCGCTGAACAGCACGCCATTGTTGGCGAGGATCGCGACCGGCATCCCCCACACATGGGCAAAGCCGCACACCAGCGTTGAGCCGAAATCGCGCTTGAACTCGTGGAATTCGCTGCCGTCCACCAGCCGCGCGATCACTTCATGCACGTCGTAGGGTGCGCGTACGTCCTCGGGGATGATCGAATAGAGATCCTCGGCGTCGAACCTGGGCGGAACAGGCTCCTTCAAGTCCACTTGAGCCTTGGTGGAATGCCCCAGGTGAGAGACGATATCGCGCACGATAGTGAGCGCGTGCTCGTCGTTCTCGGCAAGGTGATCGACCACGCCCGATTTCTTGGCATGGAGCGCGCCGCCGCCCAGATCCTCGGCGCTGATCTCCTCGCCTGTCGCGGCTTTCACCAGCGGCGGTCCGGCGAGGAAGATTGTCCCCTGCTCGCGCACGATCACGCTCTCGTCGCTCATGGCGGGCACATAGGCGCCGCCCGCGGTGCAGCTGCCCATCACGCAGGCGATCTGGGGGATGCCCATCGAGGACATCTGCGCCTGGTTGTAGAAGATGCGGCCGAAATGCTCGCGATCCGGGAAAACCTCGGCCTGGAACGGCAGGTTCGCGCCGCCACTGTCGACGAGGTAGATGCACGGCAAACGGTTCTGCTGCGCGATTTCCTGCGCGCGCAGGTGCTTCTTCACCGTCATCGGGTAGTAGCTGCCGCCCTTCACGGTGGGATCGTTGCAGGCGATCATCACCTGCCTACCCGAGACGCGCCCGATCCCGGCGATCATCGAGGCGCCGTTCACATCGCCGCCATACATGCCATTCGCCGCCAGCTGGCCGATCTCGAGAAACGGCGAGCCCGGATCGAGCAGCCGCTCCACCCGCTCGCGCGGCAGCAACTTACCACGCGAAACGTGCCGCTCCCGGTGCTTCTCGCTACCGCCGAGCGCCGCCTGGGCCACCTTTTCCCGCAGCTCCCGCGCCAGCGCGCGGTTGTGCTCGGCGCGGGTCTTTGCCTCGGGACTGTCGATGTCGAGCGTGGAGGTAAGCGTGAGGGCGGTCATTCCGCAGTCATATCCAGGTGCTCGGCGAAGAATGGCAGCACTTCGGTGCGGATGCGTTCGCGGATGCGGTTGCCGTGGTCGCCTTCGTAGAGTTCGAAATCGTAGTCGACGCCGAACCGGTCCAGTTCCTTGCGGAACTGGGCATTGCCTTCCAACAGGAAGTCCTGATCGCCGATATCCATGGCGAAGCCATCGAGGGCGTTCAGCTCCGGCAGGAACTGCGGCACCAGCACCACCGGCGAGTTGGCGGCAAGGCGCTGGTTCACCAGCGGGTCGATCGTGCCGTCCTCCCGCAGGCCGGTATCGATGTGCAGGAAATTGTCGGCATTCGGATCGGGCGACCACGTGGCCAGCGTGGAGACGCCTGCAAGCTGGCCGAAATCTGCGCTGGCCACATCCTCCTCGCTCATGCCCTCGATCATGCGCGCCTGTTCGGGCGTCATTTCCATCGGCGGCAGGCAGCAGGCGCTCATCATGTAGATGCTGGAGAAGATGCCCGGCCGGTGCATGGCGATGCGGATCGTGCCGTATCCGCCCATCGAGTGACCTGCGAGCCCGCGCGAGGCAGGATCGGCCAGCGTGCGGTAGTTGGTGTCGACCCAGTTGACCAGGTCGTCCGCCACCATGCTTTCGTAATCGCCCACCGTAGGCCCGGAGGAATAGAACCCGCCGCGCAGTTTCGAGAAGCCATCGGGCATCACCATGATGAAATCGTTGTCCGCTTCCGAGGCGGCCTGCACCGCCTCGTCCAAGCGGAAGCCTTCCTGCTGCACATCCACTGGCATCCAGTATCCGTGGAGGTAATAGACCACCGGATAGCGCCGGTCCGGGTTCTCGTCATAGCCCGGCGGGGTGACAACCACGACCTGCCGGTTCACGTCGTTGCCCTCGAGGTTGCCGGCGAGCGACGCGCTTTCGAACGTCAGTTGCTCAACGCGCGCGCTGTCCTGCGCGGCGGCGGGAATGGCGACAAGCAGCGCGGCGGCTGCGGTCACGGCGGTCTTCAGCATGCGGTCTCTCCCCAACAGATTGCCTGTTATGCGGCGCCGATCAGTTCGCGGCCGATCAGCATCCGGCGTATCTCATTGGTTCCGGCGCCGATGTCCAGCAACTTGGCGTCGCGCAGGTAGCGTTCCACCGGCCAGTCGGTGGTGTAGCCCGCGCCGCCCAGTGCCTGCACCGCCTCGCCCGCGACGCGGAAGGCGTTTTCCGAGGCGAGCAGGATCGTGCCGGCCGCGTCGAAGCGGGTCGTCCTGTCATTGTCGCATGCCTTGGCCACGGCATAGGTGTAGGCGCGCGCCGATTGTAGCGCGACGTACATGTCCGCCACCTTGGCCTGGATTAGCTGGAAATCGCCGATGCGCTTGCCGAACTGGTTTCGCTCGCGAACATAGGGGATGACGGTGTCGAGGCAGGCCTGCATGATGCCAAGCTGCACGCCGGAGAGCACCACGCGCTCGTAATCGAGACCGCTCATCAGTACGGCGGCGCCCTTGCCAACCTCGCCCAGCACGTTCTCCTCGGGAACGTGGCAGTCCTCGAACACCAGTTCGCTGGTGATGGAGCCCTTCATACCCAACTTGTCGATCTTCTGGCCGGGGCTGAAACCCTCCATGTCCTTCTCGATCAGGAAGGCGGTGATTCCCTTGCTGCCGCCTTCGGGGTCGGTCTTGGCATAGACCACCAGCGTTTCCGCCACGTGGCCGTTGGTGATCCAGAACTTGGTCCCGTTGAGGAGGTAGCCGCCCTGCACGCTGTCGGCCTTCAGCTTCATCGAGACGACATCGCTGCCTGCTCCCGGCTCGCTCATGGCCAGTGCGCCGACATGCTCGCCGCTGATAAGGCCGGGCAGGTACTTCGCCTTCTGCGCCGCATTGCCCCAGCGCGCGATCTGGTTGACGCAAAGGTTCGAATGCGCGCCGTAGGACAGGCCCACCGCCGCGCTCGCCCGGCTCACTTCCTCCACCGCGATGGTGTGTTCCAGATAGCCAAGGCCCGTGCCGCCATCCTCCTCGCTTACGGTCATGCCGTGCAGGCCAAGCTCGCCCATTTCCGGCCACAGCTCGATGGGGAACCAGTCCTCCCGGTCGGCCTTCGCGGCGAGCGGGGCGATCCGCTCGTCGGCGAACCGGCCCACGCTTTCGCGGATCATCTGGGCTTCGTCGGAAAGGCCGAAATCGAAATCGGGTGTGGCGCGCATAATGGTGGGGCTCCTCTGGCTGGGGCGGCTTTAGCAAGCACGCGCCCATGCGCAAACAGGTTGCATGCGAAACCTTCCTAAATGCTAGGAATCGCCGCGTAACGAAGCTAGATAAACGCGCAATGACGTTGCACGATCCTTCGAAGTCGACCGGAATGCCGGAACCAGTCAAGGAATTCGAGGACGAGACGCGACGCCTCGGCGTGATCGAGAGCTTCGAGGCCGAGGCGCTGGAGGACGATCCCGAGCTCCAGGCCATCGTCGAATTCGCTGCCAGGCTGTGCGGCGCGCCCGTATCCATGGTCACGCTGCTGGAGCAGGACAGGCAGCGATTCCTCGCCCGCGAAGGGCTGGACCAGCGCGAAACCCCGCGCGACGTCGCCTTCTGCAACCATACGATCGGCAAGCCCGACCTGTTCGAGGTCGTCGATGCCCAGAACGATCCGCGTTTTGCGAGCAATCCTCTGGTCACCGATCCCCCGCAGGTGCGCTATTACGCGGGCCAGCCCCTCGTGTCCGAGGAAGGCGCATCGCTCGGCACCTTGTGCGTGATCGATACAGAAGCCCATGCCGCGCCCCTCGACGATTTCCAGCGCGAGGGGCTTTCGGTTCTCGCCAAGGCTGCCATTCGCCGTCTCGAGACGCGGCGCGCCAGCATCGAGGCCAAGCGCATTATCGCCGAGCGCGAGGAACGCCTGCTGCGCATGATCGAGGGGGTGCCCCAGATCGCCTGGTCCGCCGACGAGAACGGCAATTTCGACTATTTCAACAATCGCTGGCAGGAAGTGACCGGAGCTTCCCCGCCCCGCACTGCCGAGGACTGGGCCGAATTCATTCACGAGGACGACCACGGCAAGGCGTTCGATGAATGGAACCGCAGTTTTGCCGCCGCCGAGGAGTTCGAGGCCGAGTTCCGCTTTCGCCGCAAGGACGGCACGTGGATGTGGGTGCTGGGCCAGGCCGTTCCGGTCTCCCAGCGCGAAGGCGAGCCGCTGCGCTGGTTCGGCACCGTCACCGACATCGACGAGGTGCGCCGCGCCCTCGAGGAACGCGACCTGCTGGCGAAGGAGCTTTCGCACCGCATCAAGAACATCTTCGCGGTGGTGATCGGCCTCGCCACGCTGAAAGCTCGCAAGGCGCCAGAGCACCAGCCTTTCGCGCAGGAACTCACGCGCGTGCTGCAATCGCTGGGCCGCGCGCATGAATTTGTCCGCCCCAATGCAGGCCCGATGCAGGACAGTCTCACCGGCCTGCTCGAAGCCCTGTTCATCCCTTACGGCACCGAGGGCGAGGCGCCTCGTGTCAGGGTTTCGGGCGTCGATGCAGCGATCGGTCCTTCGGCCGCCACCCCGCTGGCGCTGGTGTTCCACGAACTCGCCACCAATTCGGCGAAATATGGTGCGCTATCCACCGACGATGGCCATATCGACCTTGTTGCCCGCGAGGAGAGCGAAACCATTGAGCTGACCTGGACCGAACACGGCAGCCCGCCCTCATCCGAACTGGTGGAAAACGGCTTTGGCTCGCGCCTCATCGACATGAGCATGAAGGGCCAGTTGCAGGGAAGCTGGGAGCGCCGCTTCGAGGACGAGGGACTGGTGGTGGAACTCACCATGGCCAAGGCCGCGCTGAACAACTGAATGTCACAAGCGGCGCCCGCCTTCCTGCGGTTCGACGCGCTGACCAAATCCTATGACGAGGTGGACGCGGTGCGCGCCGTGTCCCTTACCATTGCCGAGGGGGAATTCGTGGCTCTGGTGGGCGCCTCGGGCTCGGGCAAGTCTACGCTGCTCAAATGCATCAACCGACTGGTGGAGCCGACCTTGGGCCGGGTGCTGCTTGGCGAAGAGGACGTGCTGGCCGGCCCTGCCGCGCCGCTGCGCCGCCGCATCGGCTACGTCTTCCAGGGAATCGGCCTGTTCCCGCATATGAGCGTCGCCGAGAACATCGCGCTCGGCCCGCGGCTCGAGGGCGAGGCGCTGCCCGACGCGCGCATCGCCGAATTGCTGGAACTGGTGGAGCTCGATCCCGCAATGGCCACGCGGCTGCCTGCAGAACTCTCGGGCGGACAGCGCCAGCGCGTAGGCGTCGCGCGGGCGCTGGCGGGCGATTCGCACCTGCTGCTGATGGACGAGCCCTTCGGCGCGCTCGACCCGATCACCCGCGGCCAGTTGGGCGAGCGGGTACGGCGGCTGCATGAGGAGCTCGGCCTCACCACGGTGATGGTGACGCACGACATGGCCGAGGCGCTGCTCCTCGCCACCCGCGTGCTGGTGATGGACCAGGGCCAAATCGTTGCCGACGAGACACCGCAGGCCCTGCTGTCGGGCGAAGGCGGCGAGGTGGCGCAGGCGCTGGTCGCCGTGCCGCGCGCGCAGGCAAGGGCACTGGCCGGGATCTCGGCATGAGCCCGTTGTTCGACGCCGTTCTCGATCTCGGCCCGCAGCTGGCCGAGCATGTGCTGCTGTGTGCGGCGGCGGTGGCGCTGGGCATTGCCGTGGCGCTGCCGCTGGCGGTGTGGGCCAGCCGCTCGCCGCCGGTGGCGCGGGTGGCGCTGGGTTTTGCCAGCCTCGTGCAGACCATCCCCGCGCTTGCCTTGCTGGCGCTGTTCTTCCCCATCCTGCTCGCCGCACGCGCGATCTTCGGCGAAGGATTGCCGACGCTGGGCTTCCTGCCCGCATGGCTCGCGCTCGCTCTCTACGCGCTGCTCCCGATCCTCAGGAACGCCGTCACCGCGCTCGCCTATCTCGATGACGAACTGATAGAGGCCGCCGATGGCCTGGGCATGACGGGCTGGCAGAAGCTGCGGCTGGTCGAGGCCCCGCTCGCCGCGCCCTATGTGATGGCGGGCATCCGCACCGCCAGCGTGTGGACCATCGGGGCGGCGACGCTTGCGACAACGATTGGCCAGCGCAGCCTTGGCGATCCGATCTTCGCCGGACTGCAGACCCAGAACTGGGTGCTGGTGCTGGCAGGCTGCATAGCCAGCGCAGGCCTGGCGCTGGTGGCGGACGGGCTGTTCGGCCTTGTCGAGCGCGGCTTCGCGCAGCGCCGCCCGGCGCTCGTTGTCACCGGCGCGCTGCTGGCGCTGGCGGGAATCACGGGCGCGGCGGTCAGCCTCGCCGACTGGCGCGATGACACGCGCGAGACGGTGGTGATCGGGGCCAAGAGCTTCTCAGAGCAATACATCCTCGCCCGCGCCATCGGCTCCCTGCTGGAGGAGGAAGGCTTCGCGGTCGAATATCGGGAGGGACTGGGCTCTGCGGTGGTGCACAATGCCGTGGCGAGCGGGGCGATCGACATCTCCGTCGATTATACCGGCACGCTGTGGACCAACCAGCTTGGCCGCAGCGACAATCCCGGCCGCGAAGCGATGTACGATGCCATCGTCGCGTGGGAAGAGGACAACACCGACGCGCGCGTGCTCGGGCGGCTGGGCTTCGAGAACGCCTATGGCCTCGCCGTGACGCAGGAAACCGCGCGGGAATACGGCCTCGAAACTATTGCCGACCTTGCAGGCGTCGCCTCGCAGCTGACCATCGGCGGCGATCCCGAGTGGTTCGAGCGACCCGAATGGATCGGCGTGCGCGACGCCTACGGCCTCTCCTTCGCCGAGCAGCGCACCTATTCGCCCACCTTTATGTACAACGCGCTGATCTCGGGCGAGGCGGACGTGATCAGCGCCTACACCTCGGACGGGCGCATCGCGGCGGAGAACCTCGTGGTGCTGGAAGACCCGCGCGAGGCGCTGCCTTCATACGACGCCATCGTCCTTATCTCGCCTCGCCTCGCCGACAATGCGCAGCTGCTAGAGGCGCTGGAGCCGCTGGTGGGCGCGGTCGACGTCGCCACCATGCGGCAGGCGAACTATGCCGTGGACCGCGAGGAGGACAAGTGGCCACCGCAGCGTGCGGCAAGGTGGCTGCTGGATCAGATCGGCCTCTAACTCTCGCCGAAGCCGACGCCTTGCGGCCATTCCGGCCCGGTAAGGCCCATCACCTTGAACAGTTCGCCCATCTGGTCGGGCGCGATGAGGCGGTCGCGGGCGCGCATCAGGGCCTCGCGGTGCTGCGGGGCGAACTCGGCCAGGGCGTCGGCGCGCTGCCTGATGCCGAGCGCGGTGAGCCACGAACCTTGCGTCACGGTGCCCATCACGCGAGCATTTCTCGAGCGGGCGATCTGCTCCATCTGCGCGAAATCGACATGGGCCGTGATGTCGGCATCGCCCGGCGCATCCAGCACGCCGATCTTGCGATGATCCTTCACCGCCTGCAGCGTCGATCCGCTGCGCCCGTGGGTATAGCCATAGTCGATGAACAAGGCGGCGCCGCCCTGTTTGGCCAGCCGCCCGGCAACCTCGAACATGATCGTCGCGGCAGCGGGCGAGGTTTCGATCACCGTGCCTGCGGGGTCGCTGCGGCGCGCCTCGGGCACGGCGGAATCCATAGGCTGGCGGCCCGGAGTCTCCACGAAATTGCCCGCCGCATCGACGGCCACCATGATCTCGCGCCAGCCATTTGCGGTCTTGACCAACTGGCGCACCGGCATCGCATCGAGAAACTCGTTCGCCACCAGCAGGATCGGCCCTTCCAGCGGCACGGTGGAAAGATCGCGGTGATGGATCGCGCCCGGCACGCGGGCCTGCTGCTCGTCGCGCAGGCGGCGCGATCCTTCGACGAGGTGCATCCTGGGCTCCAGCGCATAGCGTTTCATCGCTCGCTGCGCGTCAGCCGCCAGCGTGCCGCGACCCGGCCCCAGCTCCACATAGTGAACAGGCTCCGTCCGGCCCGCGCGGATCCACAGGTCCGCCAGCCACAGGCCGATCAGTTCGCCGAACATCTGGCTGATTTCGGGCGCGGTGATGAAGTCGCCGCCATGCTCGCCCGGGGCGCCGATCACCTTCCTGTCGTTGTAGTAGCGAAGGTTGGATTCGCCCATGAAGTGCATGAGCGAGATCGGCCCGGTGGACGCGATCAGGCGGCGGAAGGTGTCGCCAAGGTCGCGCCTGCCGTCCTCTTCACGCAGGTCGCTCACACCGCTTCTGCCCGCGTGGTCCCCTTCGCCTTGCTGCCGCTGGCGATCGGCGGACGCATCAGCGAGTAGATCACGAGGCCGAGCCCCAGCAGGATGAGCGGAATCGTGAGCCACTGGCCCATGCTCAGGCCGGTGCGCGCGGCGAATTCCGCCAGCTGCGCGTCGGGCTCGCGGAAGAATTCGACGAAGAACCGCGCGAGCGAGATCACGGTGGTGAACATCCCCACAAGGAAAGCGGGGCGATAGCGCGCGCGGGTGAACCAGAACAGGCACAGCATCACCACGATCACCACCAGCCCTTCGCCAAAGGCTTGGTACAGCTGGCTGGGATGTCGCGGCATCATGCTGGAAAGGCACGCGCCAGCCGCCGTGCGCCCCTGGTCGCAGAAGGTCATCGCCCAAGGCACGTCGGGACTGGCGGCACGGCCCCACAGCTCGCCATTGATGAAATTGGCTAGCCGCCCGAACATCATGCCGAAGCCGACATTCACCGACAGGTAGTCGCACACGCGGATGAAGGGCAGGCCGCCGCGCCAGCTTACCCAGGCAATGGCCAGCACCACGCCGACAAGGCCGCCATGGAAGCTCATCCCGCCATCCCACAGCCGCAGCACTTTCCAGCTGACGAAGGCATCTTCCTCGAAACTGGTCCAATGGCTGGGCTCGTAGAAAGTGACGTATCCCAGCCGGCCGCCGATGATGATGCCCAGCGTGCAGTAGAAGAACAGGTCGTCCGCATGGATCTGCGCCATCGGCGCGCCGGGCGCCTTGATCATCTTCGACAGGTGCCAGTAGCCAAGGATGATGCCCGCAAGATAGGCGAGCGAATAGTATTTCAGCTCGAAGAAACCGAGATCGATGCCTGTCTGCAGGCCGAGATCGCTCCATCGCAGGACATCGCTTCCCGCCGTTCCCGCCGCTGCCAGCAATTCGAAAATCACGCGTATCCCCGTCAGGTTTGTCGAGGCGACCCGGCCCCGCGAACAACCGGCGTGCTTTGGCACAGGGCGGCGCGGCAGGAAACCCCTTCCCGATACCGGGCCGCGAGCGCGGGTTCCTTCGCGTACCGGACCAAAGCCCTTTGCATCCCCGCCACTGCCCGCCTATCTCGGCCAGGTGAGCCTGCCAAAGATACCAAAGCAACGCGCCATTCTCGATCGTCGCCGCCTGACCGGCGCCATCACCGAGGTCGTGGCCGACAAGGGCGCCAGCGAAGGGCGCCCGATGATCGTCGAGCTGCTGAAGGAAGCGCTGGAGGATGGCCGCGCCGAACTCGCCCGGCGGCTGGAGGAAAAACCCGGTTCCGGCCATGACAGCGCTTATGGCCACGCGTTCCTGGCCGACCAGCTCATCCGCATCGTGCACGATCACGTGGTGGACGACCTGTATCCCGCCGCAAACCGAACGCGCGGAGAGCACCTCGCCCTGATTGCCGTGGGAGGTTACGGGCGCGGCGAAATGTCGCCGCATTCCGACATCGACATTGCCTTCGTCACACCGGACAAGCCCACCGCCTGGTGCGAGCAGGTGATCGAGGCGATCCTCTATTACCTGTGGGACCTGAACCTCACGGTCGGCCATTCCAGCCGTTCGCTGAACGAGATGGTGCGCATGGCGAAGGAGGATCTCACCATCCGCACCGCGCTGCTGGAGGGCCGCTTCCTGTGGGGCGACCAGGAGATCTACGACGCCGCCAGCGCCCGCTTCTGGGCGGAAGTGGTGCCGGGAACCGAAAGCAGGTTCGTCTCCGAAAAGCTCGCCGAACGCGATGCGCGGCACAAGCGCATGGGCGATTCGCGCTATGTCGTCGAACCCAATGTGAAGGACGGCAAGGGCGGCCTGCGCGACCTGCAGACGCTGTACTGGATCGGAAAGTACCTGCACCGCGTGAAGAATGCCCGCGAGCTAGTGGAGGAAGGACTCTTCACGCGCGAGGAATATCGCAGCTTCCGCCGCGCCGAAGGCTTCCTGCTGGCGGTGCGCGCGCACCTGCACACCATTTCCGGTCGCGGCGAGGACCGGCTCACCTTCGACCTGCAGCGCGAGGTCGCGCGGCGGATGAACTACGCCGAAAGGCCGGGCAAGAGCGCGGTTGAGCGCTTCATGCAGTTCTATTTCCTGCAGGCAAAGCATGTCGGGCACCTGACGGGCGTCTTCCTCGCCCATATCGCGGAGGAGACGCAGGAGCGAAGCCGCATCAGCGATCTCATCGCGGCCTTCAAGCCTACCCGCACGATCGCCGGCTATCCGGTGGACGGGGGCAGGATCGCCGCCCCTTGTGACGAGTGGTTCCAGGACGATCCCGTCCGGCTGATCGAGGTCTTTACCATCGCCGAGCGCGAGGGACTGGAAGTGCATCCCGCCACCATCCGCATCGCGCGGCGCGATTCCGGGCTCATCGACAAGGAGCTGCGCCGCGACGAGCGCGCCAACGCGCTGTTCCTGGAATTGCTGTCGGGCCGCCGCGACCCCGAAACCGTTCTGCGCTGGATGAACGAGGCAGGCGTGTTCGGCCGCTTCGTGCCCGATTTCGGCAAGGTGAACGCGCAGATGCAGTTCGACATGTACCACCACTACACGGTGGACGAGCATACCATCCGCGCCATCGGCCTGCTGAGCGAGATCGAGCGCGGCAAGCTGGCCGAGGACCATCCCATCTCCACCGAGATGCTGCCGCTGATCAACAATCGCCGGGCGCTGTATGTCTCTGTCCTGCTGCACGACATCGCCAAGGGCCGGGGCGGCGACCATTCGGTACTGGGCGCGGAAGTGGCGATGCGCGTATGCCCGCGTCTCGGCATGAGCCGGGAGGAAACCGAGCTGGTCGCCTGGCTGGTGCGCTACCACCTGCTGATGAGCGCGACCGCCTTCAAGCGCGACCTTTCCGACCCCAAGACCATCACCGATTTCGTCTCCGAAGTGCAGACGCTGGAGCGGCTGCGCCTGCTGACCGCGCTCACCACCGTGGACATCCGCGCCGTGGGGCCGGGCGTGTGGAACAGCTGGAAGCGCCAGCTCATTTCCGATCTCTACCACGCCTCTGTCGAGCGGCTGCGCCTCGGTCACAAGGCGCATGGCCGGGAAGAACGGGTCGCGGCGAAGAAGGCGCGCGTGGTGGATATCCTGGGCGATCAGGCAGGCCTAGTGGAATCGCTGGAAGACCGCTTCGACGATGCCTACTGGATTGCCGAGCCGGAGGACGTGATCGCCATCAACCTGCCGCATTACGAAGCGGCGCGGCAGGCGGAACATTCGCTCTCGATCCATGCCCAGTATTACGAGGCCCTGTGCGCCACGCTGGTGACGGTGATCGGCGACGACCATCCCGGCCTGTTCTTCCGCATCGCGGGCGCCATCCACCTTGCCGGCGGCAACATCATCGATGCGCGCATCCACACCAACAAGGTGGGCAAGGCGGTGGACAATTTCCTAGTGCTCGATCCGCTCGGCAAGCCCTTCCGGGAGGAGCAGCAGCTGGACCGGCTGAGGAAATCGATCGAGGATGCGCTGGCGAACAGGATCGACATGGTCCCGCGCCTCGCCAAGCGGCCGCTGAAACAGACGCGCGCGGAAAATTTCCACGTTGCGCCCGTGATCCTGTTCGACAACGATGCCTCGAACCGCTTCACCGTGATCGAGGTGAACGCGACGGACCGGCCCGCGCTGCTCAACCGCCTGACGCGCGCGATGTTCGAGACAAGCCTGATCATCAATTCTGCGCACATCACCCAGTATGGCGAGCGCGCGGTGGATACCTTCTACGTGACCGACCTGCTGGGCGACAAGATCGTCAAGCAGGAACGCCTCGACAAGGTGCGCCAAGCCCTGCTCGACGCCATCGCCGCGGGCGAGCCGGAGAGCGCACCGGAGAACACCGAGGCCGCCTGACGCTCCCGCCGCGCTCCGCCTATCGGACGCGGGTTACCCTGAGATAGCCGCTGCGCCCGTCGAAGCGCATCTCGTAGGCGCCGCTCCAGTGGCGGGTGATGCTGCCTGCCATCCCCTCGCGCACGCGGTTGCGCATGGTGGAACCGTCGATCTCGCGCCAGAGCTGGCCATTGTCGAGCAGCAGCACCTGCGAGCGCCGCGCACCCTGCAGCACCTCGGTGACGGTAGCGGTGATCGCGGCCTCGTCCTGCGCGATCGCCTCGTCCTCCTCGCGAAAGCCGAACGCTTCCTCGCGCTGGCGCGCCTGTTCCTCGGCCTGCTCCGCCACGACCACGCGCTGTTCTGCATAGGTGGCATCGAAGCAGGCGAGGCGGGCGGCATCGTCGGTGGTGGCGGCGCAGTCCGCGTAGGGATCCTCGTCCTGCGCTGCGGCAGGCATGGCGAGGGTGCAGGAAAAGGCAGCAAGGAAGGCGGCGATACGGCGCATGAAATAACGTCCCGAAGGTGGAAAACCACCTGCCTTTTCCACCCGGTAACCCGCCCAGGTCAAGCGCTGGTGTTCCTCTCGCCGAACAGCGCCGTTCCTACCCGGACATGCGTCGCGCCCAGCATGATGGCGGTAGGATAGTCGCTGCTCATCCCCATCGAGCGGCCATCCAGGCCGTGATCGTCGGCGATTTTCGCCAGCAGCGCGAAATAGGGCGCGGGCTCGATCCCCAGAGGCGGCACGCACATGAGGCCGATGACAGGGATATCGGCTTCGCGGGCCTGTTCGAGCAGGCTTGGAAGATCGGCGATGGCGCAGCCGCCCTTCTGCTCTTCCTCCCCGATATCGACCTGCACGAAGCACGGCACCTGCCGGCCCGCCTTGTCGAACGCCTTGCCCAGCGCCTTCACGAGGCTGGGCCGGTCGAGCGAGTGGATGCAGTCGAACTCGGCGACTGCGTCATCGGCCTTGTTGGACTGCAACTGGCCGACGAGGTGGACCTTGGTATCCGGAAACTTCTCCCGCAGTTCGGGCCACTTGCCCTGCGCTTCCTGCACGCGGTTCTCCCCGAACACGCGGTGACCGGCTTCCAGCAGCGGCGCGATGGCAGCCGCCGGATGGGTCTTGCTGATGGCGATCAGCGTGACGTCCTCGGGCCGGCGGCGCGCGATCCTGCAGGCCTTGTCGATTTCGGCCTGCACTTCGGTGAGGCGGTCGGTAGCGCTTTTCTCCATGGGCGCGCTATAGCGGGGCGATGGCCTCTTTCCAGCCCCTCCCCCGCCTCTGGCTGCTTTCCGACGAGCGCAATGACGCGGTGCTTGCAGAAAGGCTGGCATCGTTTCGCGAGCCTGTGGGGTTCGTCTATCGCCACTATCACCTCCCCCCGGCCGAGCGCCTTGCCCGCTTCGACACACTGGCCGCGATAGCCCGGCGCGAGGGGCATGTGGTGATCCTGTCTGACAGCACGCTGACTGCGCGGGAATGGGGCGCTGACGGCGTCTATGGTGCGCCGCTGTCGCTCTATCCGACGCGCGGTGACATGCTCACTATCGCCGCCGTCCACGACATGCCCGAGATGGCGCAGGCCAACCGCGCCGGGGCCGATGCCGCGATGCTCTCGCCGGTATTCCAGACGCGCTCACACCCCGGCGCGCCTGTGCTGGGACCCACGCGCTTTAGGACGCTGGCGCGCCATGCCCAGATGCCGGTGATTGCGCTGGGCGGGATGAATGCGCGCACGGCGCGGCGGCTGGGCTGGGCAAGATGGGCCGCGATAGACGGGCTGAGCTAGGAGAATCCTCCCCGTGGCACAGCCATGGGGAGGTGGCGCGCCGCTGCAAGCGGCGTGACGGAGGGGCTGCAGCACCCTGCCCCTCCACCACTCGCTCCGCGAGCGGTCCCCCTCCCCATTCTCTTCGAGAACGGGGAGGACAAAACGGGATACCCCCCCGCCCGGCGGGTGCAAAAAACAAACAATTGACCCCCGAGTCCCCCTATGGGATTCTCCAGGCCGGGACGCATCGCAAGGGAACAGGTCATGGCCACACGGGCTGCCACACAGGGCGCGGACTGGCGCGCCGCTTTTCGCCGGTCGCTGGCGCGCAGTGCGCAGCTTACAGGCGCGGTAGTGCTGTTCGCCTTTACCGCGTTCCTTGCGCTTGCGCTGGTGAGCTATCACCAGACCGACCCCTCCCTCTCCACCGCCGCAGGCGACACCATCGGCAACTGGATGGGCGCGCCCGGCGCCTATGTCGCCGATCTCGCGCTGACGGCCTTTGGCTGGGTGTCGCTGCTGTTCCTGCCGCTCACCTATGTTTTCGCGCGCAAGCTGTGGCGCGATGCGGACGAGGACGAGCAGTGGGGCGGCGCGTGGTGGCGCACGGTCGCGCTGCTGGTCCTGGCGATGGTGCTGCTCGCCACCGCCATCTCGCTGGTGACGGATCCGGGCGAACATAGCTGGCCTGCGGGCTTCGGCGGCCTTGCCGGGCTGCTCGGCGAAGGCGCGCTGGTGGCCGTGGCCGGTCTTGCGGGCGAGCAATACCGCTTCTGGGGAATGCTCGCAGGTGGTCTTGCATGCCTTGCCGGCGGCGCGCTGCTGGCAGGGCGCGTCTTTGCGGTCGACTGGGCCAGCCTGCTGACCCTGCCCGACTGGGCCGCAGGCCTGCCACGACTCTCGCTGCGCCGGAAGGTGGCCGACGATAGCGGGGCCGCCCGATCCCGCCCCCGCCGCTCCCGGGCGAAAGCCGAGGGTGCGGCCGGCGAGGCCGAGGACGAGGACGAAGGCGCCCCCCTCCCCATTGCCGAGCGCCGCCCGGTGGAGATCGCCGACCCCGCCGCACCCCCGCGCCGTGCGAAACCCTCGCCCAAGGCGCAGCAGAAGGACATGTTTGCCGATTTCGAGCTTCCCAGCCTCGACCTGCTGGAGGAAGGCGCGACCGACCAGGCTCCGCCGCTCGACAAGCTGGCGCTGGAGCGCAACGCGCGCCTCCTCGAGACCGTGCTCGACGATTTCAATGTGAAGGGCGAGATCACCGCGGTGAAGACCGGCCCGGTCGTCACCATGTACGAGCTGGAGCCCGCGCCCGGCATCAAGGCCAGCCGCGTGGTGGGCCTTGCCGAGGACATCGCCCGCAACATGAGCGCGATCAGCGCGCGCGTCGCTCCCATTCCGGGCAGGACGGTGATGGGCATCGAACTGCCCAACGCCAATCGCCAGACCGTGAATTTCCGCGAACTGTGCGAAAGCGAGGCCTTCGTCGATGCCAAGGGCGGGCTGCCGATCATCCTCGGCAAGGGCATTTCGGGCGATCCCATCGTCGCGGACCTCGCCGCCATGCCCCACCTGCTGGTGGCGGGCACCACCGGTTCGGGCAAGTCGGTGGGCCTCAACGCCATCCTGCTCTCGCTGCTTTATCGCTTTACGCCCGCCGAGTGCCGATTGATCCTGATCGATCCCAAGGTGCTCGAGCTGAAAAGCTATGACGACATCCCCCACCTCCTCGCCCCGGTGGTGACGGAGCCGCACAAGTCGGTCCGCTCGCTGAAATGGGCCGTGGAGGAGATGGAGAAGCGCTACCGCATGATGAGCGAGATCGGCGCGCGCAATCTCCACGGCTTCAACGAGCGCGTCGCCGCCGCCGCGGCCAAGGGCAAACCGCTGAAGCGCACGGTGCAGACCGGCTACGATCCCGATACGGGCGAGGCCATCGTCGAGGAGGCGGAACTCGATTACGAAGTGCTGCCGCAGATCGTGCTGATCGTGGACGAACTGGCCGATCTCATGGTGGTGGTCGGCAAGGAGATCGAGGTGCTGATCCAGCGCCTGTCGCAAAAGAGCCGTGCGGCCGGCATCCACCTCATCATGGCGACGCAGCGCCCTTCGGTCGACGTCATCACCGGCGTCATCAAGGCGAACCTGCCCACCCGCATCAGCTTCAACGTCACCAGCCGCATCGACAGCCGCACGATCCTTGGCGAGCAGGGCGCGGAGCAGCTGCTGGGCAAGGGCGACATGCTCTACAAGCCCAATACCGGGGCGCTCAAACGCGTGCACGGGCCCTTTGTCAGCGACGAGGAAGTGGAGAAGGTGGCCGACCACTGGCGCGCGCAGGGCGAACCTGCCTATGTCGATTCCGTCACCGAGGAACCCGAGGACGGCGGCCTCTCCTTCGACGACGACGTGACCGCCAGCGACAATCCCGAAGAGCGCAAGTATTTGCAGGCCTGCCAGATCGTGATCGAGAACCAGAAGGCATCGGGCTCGTGGCTGCAGCGGCAGATGGGCGTGGGCTACAACACCGCCGCCAAGTGGATCGAGCGGATGGAGAGCGAGGGGCTGGTCGGGCCTGCCAACCATGTCGGTCGCCGCGAGATCTTCCGCGACCGGGACGGCAACCCGCTCTAGCCTCGCCGGTTGCCCGCCCGGTAGGACAATCGTAACCGCTGGCAGGGCATGATGTCGCCGAACGGCAGCAGGGGATGGCTCGCATGTTTGGTTGGTTCAAGCGCAGGAAGGCTCCGGAAGGTCCGATCGAGGTCGAGCTCGACCTGGAGATCGAGCGCCCAGCCTGCGAGGTATACCCGCTGGTCGACTTCGCCGATCCGCGCCACCACAAGGCCGAGGTCGGCACGATCACCCGCACCGCAGAACGCAGCTTCGACCTCGTGGTCGATATGCTGCCCGATCTCACCTTTCCGGTGGAGGAACTCGCTGCCAGCCCGGACCGGGTCTACAGCTACAAGTCGATCCTGCCCGTGGAACTGGGCACCCCCCTCCTGTACACGATCGAGACCTACTGGCTCGAACCCGCCGGGGAAAATCGCTGCAAGGTCACCTTCTCGCTCGTCGGCCATTTCCGCCCGATGACGATGAAGGAATACCGCCTCGAGGTGGCCAGGATCGCCGCGGCTTCAAACAACACGCTCGCCAAGCTGAAGATTTACGCCGAACAGGGCGTCGAGGCGATCCGCGCGATCGAGGCGCAGCAGGCCGCCTAGCCTGGGCGTGAGAGGCGCGTGGCACCCGCCCGCAATCAGACAGCTTCCGCATCCTCGCGCTTGGCGAGCTTGTGGTTGTCCTCGTCCAGCCCGCTTTTCCAGTAGCTGGAGATGTAGAGCCTGTCCGGCCCAAGCCCGCGCTCCTCGCGCAGGAGACCGCGCAGCGCCTTCATAGAAGAGAACTCGCACGCTGCCCACGCATGGACATCGCCCTGGGGCCACGCGATATCGCGCAGGGCGCCTGCCAGCAGGTCCGGCTGCGTGCCGGGCTGCGGATTGACCAGCCAGCGGATCTCCACCCCCTCAGGCGCCGCTAGATCCTGCCGGTCCGCGTCGTCCTGCACTTCCAGAACGGCGATACCCTTCGCATCGCGCGGCAGCGCTTCGAGGTTCACCGATATGGCGGGAAGCGCGGTCATGTCGCCCGCGATGAGGTAGAAGTCCATCCCCTCGGGCAGGGGCTTCGCCGGGCCCGGACCGCCAAGATCGATCACCGTGCCGGGCTCTGCCGCAAGCGCCCAGTCGGTGGCGGGGCCGTGGCTGCCATCGGGCGTTTCGTGCAGCACGAAATCCACGTCCATCTCGCCCTCTCGCTGCGCGCGGATGGTGTAGGTTCGCACGGTCGGCTTGTCCTTGCCGGGCAGCGGCGCGAGGCGCAGCTTCACATAGCCGCCCTGCTGGTCCGGCGGATAATCCACCATCCCCTCGCCCCCCAGCGTCACGCGCAGCATCGAGGGCGATACTTTCCGCTTTGCAATTACCGTCATCGTGCGAGGGGCGGGTCGGGAAGCCATGCAGTGTCCTTATTGCGATCTATTCGCAACAGAAGTGGGCCGCCGCCGATTTATTGCAACCCCGCGGGCTCAACTTTCCTGCGGCATCCGGCATTCGTAGCTGCTCGCTGCGCCTTCCGCCCCGCCCGTATAATGGGCGTAGGAGGGGTGCGGGCAGAGCGGCATCTGCGCGTCGCTATCGGGCCTGCTGGCGGTAATGGCGCCCGGTGCCTTGTCATTTTCCACCCAGTCCACCATCGGGCCGAGCAGGTCGAACTGGCTGAACGCGTTCCCGCCCGAACAGTGCATCATGCCCGGCACCATGTAGAAGCGCGCGGCATCGCCCCACCTCTCTGCCCCGTTCGCCTCGCGGGCACGCTGGAAGTAGTCCCACGTGTCGAAGGCGGAGAACCACGGGTCGGAAACGCCGTGGAAGAACATCAGCTTGGACCCGCGATCGAGATAGGTGGAGAGATTGGTCCAGTAGGCCGTGTCGGTCAGGCGGCCCACGGGTTCCTGCCGCACTTCGTGGATGCGCTGGTCGATGTCGATCGTGCGCGCATCGCTGGGCGGGCCGAGCGGCCCCCCTTGCCCTACCGGCAGGAAGCCGGGCAGGCCGGGGCCGGAAAAGGTGATGCCGGTATCCCACGGATAGGGCTGGTAGATCGGCCGACCATTGCTCTCGCGCGGGGAGGCCATGGCGAGGCGCACCGCTTCGGCGCGTTCGGGAGCGAGACAGCCCTCGCTCTCGCCCGGCGCACATTGCAGGGCGGAGGCGTCGAAGGCGCGGCAGGCATGGACATTGGCGATGATGCCATCGGCGCTGCCGTCCTGCGCGTCGCACTGTCGCGACAGTTCGCTATCGACCACCGCCAGCTCTGCGGGGGTGAGGCTTGCGACGCCTGTCTCGCCCGCGGGCCGGGTCGCGTTGAGCAGGACCTGCGCGTTCTCTATGGCGAGGTTCGAATGGCCCGGCTGCATGGCAGGCGCGCCGATCACGATGCCGTCGAACAGCTCGGGATAGCGCTGGCTCGCCAGCATCCCCTCGCGCCCGCCGGTGGAGCAGCCGGTCATGTAGGAATGGTGCGGCGCGGTCTCGTAGAAACTCTCGGCCAGTGCCCGCGTCACCTGCGTTACGGTGAGCACGGAGGTCTCGGCGAAATCCAGCGCAGCGCGCTGGTCGGCGTAGAAACTGTCGTCGAACACCTGCCCCTGGTGGCCGCTATCATGGCTCGCCACGGCAAAGCCGCGCGCCAGCGCAGGCTCCGCGCCGGCCGCCACGGGTCCGGTCGCAGGACGCACCGCGCCGTTGAGCCCGCCGCCGCCCTGCAGCAGGTATCGCCCGTTCCAATCGAGCGGCAGCGCCAGCTGGAAGCCGATGCCATATTCCTTGCCGCCCGCGCCCGTGCGGCGATTGATCATGCCTTCAACTCGGCAATATGCAGGCAGGTCGATCGAGGGGGCGAACGGGTTTGCCTCGGTCGGCCCCGCGGGGATCGTGGTGGCGGAGGTGATCTCCACGTCGTCACGGTGGGCGACGGACCACGCCATGCTCTCGCAGCGCTCGGCCAGCGCCTGTTCGCTCGCAGCCGCATCGGGGCTTTGTGCCGTGATCGCGGCGGGAACGCCTATGGCAAGGGCGATTAGGCTGGCGGCGGCAAGTGCGTGATGGCGCATGGTATGAAGATCCCTCCCTTTTCCGGAGACGCTAATCGCCTTCGCCAAGCGTCACAATCCGTCAATTGCATCCTTTTGTCGCAGCAATCGCTGGATAAATGCCTTCCGGTGCCTAGGCCGAATCGACTGCGCGCCCTACCTTGCCCGGCATGAATACAGGCATCGACATCGGCAAGGACGCCCACGGCACGCCCGTGATGGTGGACGTGGAGGAATTGCTCGCCACGCGCCTGCTGGTGCAGGGCAACTCGGGCAGCGGCAAGTCGCACCTGCTGCGCCGCATCCTGGAACAGAGCGCGGGTCTGGTGCAGCAGGTCATCATCGATCCCGAGGGGGATTTCGTTTCGCTGGCCGACCATTTCGACCATGTGGTGGTGGATGGCGGCAGCTATTCTGCGCGCGAGATCGAGGCGCTGGCAGGCCGCATCCGCCAGCACCGCGCCAGCGTGGTGCTGGCGCTGGAGGAACTGGAGGTGGAGCAGCAGATCCGCTGCGCCGCGCAGTTCCTCACCGCCCTGTTCGACGCCCCGCGCGAGCACTGGTTTCCCGCGCTCGTCGTGGTGGACGAGGCGCAGATGTTCGCCCCTGCCGCCGCGGGCGAGATGGCGGAGGACACGCGCCGCATGACGCTTTCTGCCATGACCAACCTGATGTGCCGGGGCAGGAAGCGCGGCCTTGCCGGTATCGTCGCCACGCAACGTCTGGCGAAGCTGGCGAAGAACGTGGCGGCCGAGGCATCCAACTTTCTGATGGGGCGCACCTTCCTCGATATCGACATGCAGCGCGCCGCGGACCTGCTTGGCATGGACCGCAAGCAGGCAGAGCGTATCCGGGATTTGCAGCGCGGCCATTTCCTCGGCCTTGGCCCGGCGGTCAGCCGCCGCCCGGTGGCGGTGCATATCGGCGAGGTGAAGACGGGCGGGAAGAACGCCGCTGCCGCCCTCACCCCCCTGCCGCAGGCGGGCGCGGAGGAGATGGGCGAACTGCTTCACGCCGACCTTGCGGAGGAAGCTGCCGAGAAGGTTCACCAGCCGCCGCCTCCCCCGCCGCCTGCGCCGCCGCCGGTTGAGGAACTGGCGCAGAGCATGGCCTCGCGCGCCGAACCCGAGCAGTCGCTCTCCAGCGAAGTGCCCACCGGCGATGTCGAGAGCGTGCTGCGCGAAATGGCGGCGGAGGAAGGCGCGACTTTCCGCCCTGCCGCCACGCTGTTCCGCGATTTCGCCACGCGCTGCCGCCAGCAGGGCGTCGCATCCGCGCATATCGACATGCCCACCTTCCGCCGCCGCTTCGCTTTCGCCAGCGCCGGCGTGGACCGGCTGGGCGAAGGCGCGCGCGAGGCAGTGGAACGCATGGCCGATGGCGTCGCAGACGACGTGCTGGCGCCCTATCTCGCCATCCTCGTCTCTGCCGCGCTGGGATCGGGCACTCCGGACGAAGACCACCTCGCCCGCGTCTACGGCACCTCCTCCCCCGGGCGCATCCGCCGCCTGCTCGAGCACCTCGAAAAGACCGGCCTCATCGCCGTGCACGAGGATTTCGGCGGCGACCGCACCATCACCGTGCCCGGCATTGAGGACGTGGTGGCGTAAGGGACTTTCCTACAAGCTGCTTGCCCCGCTTCAATCGCCGGTTACGTTGCCGACTCGCGATACCGGCCGATGGAGAGCCGGAAGAACGGGAAGAGGGCTCACCAGCATGTACTTGATCAACAAACTCGCGATCTCCGCCGCCGCGCTGGCACTCGCAAGCCCGGTGGCCGCGCAGGAAAACTGGGTCGCCAGCTGGACCGCATCGCCGCACGCCCCGCTCGGCAGCGAGGGTCCCTTCGCCGCCGCCGAATACGAGGACGTCACCATCAGCCAGGTCCTCCGCCTGTCCGAAGGCGGGGAACGCCTGCGCGTCCGCTTCACCAATCGCTACGGCGAAAACCCGCTCACAATCGGTGAAGCGCGCATCGTGCTGCTGGACGAGAGCGGCGCAGAAGTCGCAGGCACCAGCCGACCCCTCGCCTTCGGCGGGGAGGCAGGTGCGGTAATCCCCCGCGGCGCTCCATTCGCCAGCGATGTCGTCGCGCTCGATACGCAGGATTTCGACAAGGTGAAGGTGGAGTTCTACCTGCCCGAAGCCACCGGCCCGTGCACCTGCCACCTGACCGGCCTCGACACGCTGGCCGTCTCCGCACCCGGCAATCATGTCGGCGAGGACTGGGAACCCGCCTCCACCGCCATGCACCGCGCTTTCCTCTCGGTGGTCGAAGTGGATTCGGATGACGCGCTGGGCACAATCGTCACCTATGGCGATTCCATCACCGATGGCGTCGGCTCCACTCCGGGCGAGGATCGGCGCTGGCCCGACGTGCTGGCCGAACGGCTGGAAGAGGCGGGCCTCGAATATGCCGTCGCCAATGCCGGCATCAGCGGCAACCGCGTGCTCAGCCCCGGCATGGGCGAAAGCGCGCTGGCGCGGCTCGACGAGGATCTGCTGAGTCTGCCGAACGTCACTCACATGATCGTGTTTGTCGGCGTCAACGACATCGGCAACCGCTTCGGCGGCGCGTTCGACAATGCGGGTGGCGGGATCGGCGGATTGCAACTCGACCAGCCGGATATCGATGTCGCGCAGATGATAGCCGGGTACCGCCAGATCATCGCCCGAGCACATGCCGAGGGCATCGAAGTCATCGGCTCCCCCATCGCCCCCTACAAGGGCGCGATGTACTGGACCGAGGAGGGCGAAGCCGCACGGCAGGCGATCAACGACTGGATCGTGAACTCCGGCGAATTCGATGCCGTCGTGCGCCTCGACACCGCATTTGCCGATCCGGATGACCCGCAGGCGATGCGCGAGGGCTACCACATGGGCGACTACCTTCACGGCTCGGACGCAGGCCTTCGTGCCGTGGGCGAGAGCATCGACCTTGCGCTGTTCGCGCCGGAGAGCGAATGATGCGCGCTCTCGCTTCCTTGCTGGTCGCGGCCCTCGCCGCCTTCGCAGCACCTGCTTCGGCGCAGGAGCAGCAGTTCGCCGACCTTGGCACCTGCGGCGAGATTAGCGATTGCCGCATCGGCTATCGAACGGTCGGCATGCTCAACGAAGCGCGCGACAATGCCGTGCTGGTGCCAGCCTGGTATGGCGGGACGACGGAGCAGATGGATTTCCTCGCCGCCGCGCCATTCCTCGACCCGGAGACCTATTTCATCATCCTCGTCGATCCCATCGGCAACGGCGTCTCGATCTCTCCCAGCAATTCGCCGAGCCAGCCGCTGGGCGAATTCCCCGCGCTTTCCATCGGTGACATGGTTGAGAGCGAATACCGGCTGGTGACCGAGCATCTGGGCCTCACTCGCCTGCATGCTGTCACCGGTATCTCGATGGGCGGGATGCAGACCTTCGAATGGGCCGCACGCTATCCCGGTTTCGCGGAGAAGTTCGTGCCCATCATCGGCAGCCCGCGCCTCCCTACCTACGATATCGTGTTCTGGGACACGGGAAACGCCATGCGCAAGTGGGAGCGCGAATGCCGCTGTGTCGAGGCGCGCGAGATTGCCGCCGGTTTCAACCTCGTCACCCGGCCCATCGGCCTTGCCAACACCTTGGCCGCGCGCAGCGAGGCATTCGACTATATCGAGACGAGCGCACAGCAGGACAGTTTCGACGAGGGCACTAGCTGGAACATGCAACGCCAAAGCGAGGCGATGATCGACCACGATATCGCGCGGCATTTCGGCGGTGACATGGCGCTGGCGGCACGCGAACTGGGCCGGCAATTAGAGATGATGGTGGTGGTCAGCCGCGAGGACCGCGTCGTGTCGCCCGACCCGGCGATGGACTTCGCGCGGCTCGCCGGTTTTCCCTTGCTTGTGACCGACGAAGGCTGCGGCCACGGCGATTTCCGGTGCAACCCCGACGTATGGACCGCCGCCGCGGGAGCTTTCCTTGCAAGCGAGGATTGAGAAAGACCGGGCCGAGAGTCGATGGACCGATTCCATTGCACCAAACAGGTTTCACCAGTAACGGCCTTCGCAACGTCCAATTCCCCTTACCGGAGTCCTTCCCATGCGCATCGGCTGCCCCCGCGAAATCAAGAACCGTGAATACCGCGTCGGCCTCACGCCGGAGAGCGCGAAGGAGCTGATCGCGAACGGTCACGAAGTGTGGGTGGAGACTGGCGCTGGCGACGGTATCGGCGCGTATGACGAGCAGTATCGCGCAGCCGGCGCGAAGGTGATCGAAAAGGTCGAGGACATATTCGCCGAGTGCGAGATGATCGTGAAGGTGAAGGAACCCCAGCCCGAGGAGATCGCCCGCCTCCGCGAAGGACAGGTACTCTACACCTACCTCCACCTCGCCCCCGATCCCGAGCAGACCGAGGGACTGGTGAAGTCGGGTTGCACCGCCATCGCTTACGAGACCGTGACCGGTCCGCGCGGCGGCTTGCCCTTGCTCAAACCGATGAGCCAGGTGGCTGGCCGCATGAGCATCCAGGCAGGTGCCAATGCGCTGGAGAAGGTGCATGGCGGGCGCGGCGTGCTGCTGGGCGGCGTACCGGGCGTGATGCCGGGCAAGGTGCTGGTGATCGGCGGCGGCGTGGTCGGCTTCAACGCGGCGCAGATGGCCGCGGGGCTGGGAGCGGACACGGTGATCATGGATCTCGATCCCGAAGTGCTGGAAAAGGTCGGCACCCATTTCGAGGCTCGGGCCAGCACGCGCTTCGCCAGCAAGGCCAATCTGGAGGCCGCCGTGGCCGATGCGGACATGGTGGTGGGCGCGGTCCTTGTGCCCGGCGCCGCTGCGCCCAAGCTTATCAGCCGCGCCATGCTGAAGACGATGAAGCCCGGCGCGGTGCTGGTGGACGTCGCCATCGACCAGGGCGGCTGCTTCGAGACGAGCAAGCCAACCACGCACGACAACCCCACCTATGTGGTGGACGACATCGTGCACTACTGCGTCGCCAACATGCCGGGCGCGGTCAGCCGCACCAGCACCTATGCGCTCAACAATGTCACGCTGCCGCATGCCATCCGCATCGCCAATCTCGGCTGGAAGGAAGCCATGCGCCGCGATACGCACCTGGCGCAGGGATTGAACGTGCATGCGGGCCGCGTCACCTATCCCGCCGTGGCGAGCGAGCTGGGCTACGACCTACTGCCGATCGAGGAAGCGATCGCCTAAGCGGTTTCCTCACCCTCGGGCGGCAGGAACGGCGCGGCAACTTCCGCAGGCACGCGCATCAGGCGGGCGCTGGCCTTGTCCACCATGGCCCAGGTGGATTTGGCGCGCACCAGCGTCTTGCCGCCTGCATCACGGAATTCGTAGTGCCGGTCGAACCGGGCGCCGCGCGGACCGTCCCTGATGATGGTCCCGCCCGTCACCTCGGCGCCTTCGCTCACATTGCCGCGATAGTCGATTTCGTGCCGGGTCACGACCCAGGCATAGGCGTCGCGGTGCTCGGGCAGCGCATCGGCATCCCAGTGCGCCACCGCGAGCTCCTCCATCCACCGCACCCAGACGGTGTTGTTGACGTGCCCGTTCGCATCGATGTGCTCGGGAAGCGCCGTGAAAGTGAGCGAGAAGCGGTTGCTCAATCCGTCACTCCGAGCTGCCAGAGGATGAACGCCACTTCTTCCGCGGTTTCGCGCAGGCCCTCGAACCGGCCCGACTTGCCACCGTGCCCTGCGCCCATATTCGTCTTGAGCAGCAGGATCGAATCGTCCGTCTTGTACTCGCGCAGCTTGGCGACCCACTTGGCGGGCTCCCAGTAAGTGACGCGCGGGTCGTTGAGACCGGCGGTCACCAGCATGGGCGGATAGTCCTGGCGGGTTACCTGGTCGTAAGGCGAGTAGCTGAGGATATGGGTGAAGGCGGCCTTGCTCTCGATCGGGTTGCCCCATTCCGGCCACTCGCCGGGCGTCAGCGGAAGGCTGTCGTCCAGCATGGTGTTGAGCACGTCGACGAATGGCACCGAGGCCACCACCGCGCCGAACAGCTTCGGATCCTGGTTGATGACAGCGCCCATCAACTCGCCCCCGGCAGAGCCGCCGCTTGCCGAGACCTGCCCTTCGGCAGTGTAGCCCATCTCGACAAGACCGCGGCCGACATCGACGAAGTCGTTGAAGGTGTTGGTCCGCTCGGCCATCTTGCCTTGCAGGTACCAGTTGCGGCCAAGGTCGTCGCCGCCGCGGATATGGGCGATGGCATAGGCCACACCGCGGTCGATCAGCGAGAAGCGCGAGGTGGAGAAGCCCGGCGGCACGGCATAACCGTAGGCTCCGTAGGCGTAGAGATGCAGCGGGCCGCCCATAGGCCTGTCCTTGCGATAGACGATGCTGACAGGCACCATAGCCCCGTCGCGGGCGCGCACTTCCACCCGCTCCACCGTGTAGAGCGAGGGATCGAAGCCGCTCGGGATTTCCTGCACTTTCAGCGTTTCAAGCTCGCCGCTGGCGACGTGGTAATCGTACACCGTGTCGGGCGTGATCATGCTTTCGTAGGAAAGGCGGATGCGGTCCTGCGCCCATTCGGGATTGTTGCCGGTGCCCGCCGAATAGGTCGCTTCGGGAAAGGCGATCGTCTCCACCCGCGCGGGATCGTCGTAATAGCGCAGCTGAACCTGGTCGAGGCCGTTCAGGCGGCCCTCGGTCACGTAGAAATCGCGGAACAGGTCGAAGCCGGTGAGGTAGAACTCGTCCGAGCCTTCAATCAGTGTCGTCCAGTTCGACGGATCGCTGACAGGCGCGGTGGCGAGGCGGAAGTTCACGTGCGTGTCGTTCGCCCAGATGTAGATCGTATCCTCGCGGAAATCGACCGAGTATTCCACGCCAACCTCGCGCGGTTTCACCACGGTCAGCTCGCCCGTAGGATCGTCGAGGCGGGTGAAGAGCACTTCGCTCGTCTCGTTGTCGCCGGTCGAGATGATCAGCCACTCGCGATTGGCCGACATGGCGGGCGAGGCGGTATAGCCCAGTGTTTCCTCGTGGTAGATCTCGACATCGCTATCTGCGGGCTGGCCGATGGTATGGGCGAAGATCCGGTCGACGCGCCAATTCTCGTTGGCCTTGCCGTAGACGAGCACGCTGTCGCCCGCCGCCCAGATGAGGTCGGTGTTCACGTCGGCGATGCGGTCTTCCAGCAATTCGCCAGTCTGCAGATCCTTGATGTAGCCGGTGAAGAACTCGCCGCCCGTCGTATCGGTGGTATAGGCGAGATAGCGACCATTCTCGCTGATCGAGAATGCGCCGAGGCGAAAATACTCCTGCCCCTCCGCCAGGGCCGGGCCATCGAGGATCAGCTCGGCCTCGCCGCCTGCAACGGGGCGGCGGTAATATTTGCGGTACTGGCCGCCGGTCTCGAATTCGGACCAGTATTCGTACTCGCCGTCGCGCTGCGGGACGCTGGCATCGTCTTCCTTGATCCGGGCGCGCATCTCGGTGAAGAGCTCTTCCACCAAATCCTGCTGGCCAGCCATCTGCGCCTCGAAATAGGCGTTCTCGGCGCGCACGTAATCGAGCACGTCCTCGTCGTCGATGGTGGGATAGCTTTCGTCGCGCAGCCAGGCGTAGGGATCGGACACGGTGATACCGTGATGGGTGTAGCTGTGCTCGCGCTGCTCGGCGCGGGGCGGCTCGATGCTGGTATCGTAGTTCAAGTCGGTATCCTGTGCTGCTGCGGGCAGCGACGTAGCGAGTGCTGCGATTGCGGCAAGGGCGAGAGTGCGAATAGGTGTCATCTGCTTGGCGCGATCCTTCTTTCACCTTGCCGCGCAACGGGTGGAAAGCCGCCGGGCAAAGGCCTATGTGAACCTCCTAGCGACAAACCATTTCCCACGTAACCGGATATCTGACGCCATGCTGATGCAAACCCACGAAGCCCGCCTCGACGCCCTGCGCAAGGAACTCGCCCGCCGCGAGCTGGACGGGTTCGTGATCCCCATCAGCGATGAGCACCTGTCCGAATATGTCGGCGCCTATGCCCAGCGCCTCGCGTGGCTCACGGGTTTCGGCGGCTCTGCCGGCAGCGCGGCAGTGCTGAAAAACAAGGCGGCAATGTTCGTGGACGGCCGCTACACGCTGCAGGTGCGCGAGCAGGTGAGCGGACAGCTTTACGAGTACAAATCCGTCCCCGACGATTCCATGGCAGACTGGTTGGCCGAGAATTCAAGCGAAGGCGCGCGCATCGCCTACGACCCGTGGCTCCACACGCGTGGCTGGGCGAACACCGTGGCGAAAAAGCTGGAAGCCGTTGGCGCGGAACTGGTGCCTGTCGACAGCAATCCGCTCGATGCCGTCTGGGACGACCAGCCCCAGCCCTCACTCGCCAAGGCGTATGTGCAGGACGAGAAGCTAACAGGTCGCTCCAGCGCCCAGAAGCGCGGCGAGATTGCCGAGTGGCTGAAGAAGGAAAAGCTCGACGCGGTCGTGATCAGCGCGCTCGATTCGGTCGCATGGACGCTCAACATCCGCGGCGCGGACGTGGATCATACGCCGGTCGCGCTGTCCTACCTGTTCGTGCAGGAAGACGGCACCGCCGACTGGTTCATCGCGCCCGACAAGGTACCTGCCGAAGTGGGGCAGGCGCTGGGCAATGCCGTGCGCATCCGCCCGCGCGAGGAATTTTCCGATGCCTTCGCCGAACTCGCGGGCAAGCGCGTCGCCGCCGATCCGCAGCGCTCGGTCGCGGCGATCTTCCAGCGGCTGGACGATGTGGGCGCGCAGATCGTCAGCGAGGACGACCCGACCGTTCTCCCCAAGGCGATCAAGACGCCTGCCGAGCAGCAGGGCCACCGCGACGCGCAGGCCCGCGACGGAGTGGCCATTGCCCGCTTCCTCCATTGGCTCAGCGTAGAAGCGCGCACCGGCACGGTCGACGAACTCACCGCCGCGGCGAAGCTGCACGAACTGCGCAAGGCCAATAGCGACCTGCTGCGCGACCTCTCCTTCGACACGATCAGCGGCGCAGGTCCGAATGGCGCCAGCCCGCACTACCGCGTTAACGAGGAAAGCAATCGTAAGCTCGAGCCGAACAGTGTCTATCTGGTGGATTCGGGCGGCCAGTATCCCGACGGCACGACCGACATCACTCGCACCATCTGGACCGGCCCCGATGCCCCGCCCGCCGAAGTATGCGACCGCTTCACCCGCGTCCTGAAGGGCCACATCGCCCTCGACATGCAGACTTTCCCGCCCGGCACGCCGGGCTCCGCGCTGGACGCCCTTGCCCGCCAGCACCTGTGGATGGCGGGCCTCGACTATGCCCACGGCACCGGCCACGGCGTCGGCGCGTTCCTCGGCGTGCACGAAGGCCCTCAGCGCATCGCCAAGCCGCGCGGCTCGCAGGCCGGGACCGATCAGCCGCTGATGGCGGGGATGATCCTCTCGAACGAGCCCGGCTATTACAAGGCGAACGAATACGGCATCCGCATCGAGAACCTCGTCCTCGTCGAGAAGCGCGAAATCCCGGGCGGCGAAGGCGAGTGGCTGGGCTTCGAGACGCTGACTTTCGCACCTATCGACCGCACGCTGGTGGACGTGGACCTGCTGAGCCCCGCCGAGATCACCTGGTGGAACGACTATCATGCCAAGGTGCGCGAAGTTATCGCCCCGCAGCTTGATGGCGACGCCTTGGCGTGGCTGGAAGAGGCTTGCCGCCCGCTCCAGACCTAGCCTGACCTCTCGCGAGACCGCAGCTAACCGCGCGATGAACGCGGACGCTTACGCGCGACAAACTGCGACAAATCTCCTGCAAAGCGGCAAACTGCTGCGACACACGCGCTCTATAACGGCAATTGTGAGCAACGGGGCCGCCGGTAGTCCTCCTCCCCCCTTCAACGCGGCGCCCCGTTGCTCTACCGATTGAAGCCGAATGGAGTGACCCCATGAACAAGACCCTTATCCTGGCCCTTGCCGCGACCGGCTTGGCGCTGGGCTCCGCCGCCACCGCGCAAGACCGCCCCGAACGCGGCGCGGACATCACCCGCGCCGATGCCGAGGCGCGCGCCGCGACTGCCTTCGCCCGGATGGACGCCAACAATGACGGCGTTCTCGACGAAGCCGACCGCGAAGCCCGCCAACGCGCCCGGTTCGACCGCATGGATGCAAATGGCGACGGTGCGCTCACCTACGAGGAAATGCAGGCCGCACGCGAAACGATGCAGGACACGCGCGAGGATCGCCGTGCCGAGCGCGGCGAGCGCGGGCGAGGGCAGCGGATGGCCCGCCGCGGCGCAATGCGCGAGCGGCTCGTCCAGCGCGCCGATACCGACAATGACGGCGCGATCAGCGAGGCCGAATTCACCACCGCGGCCCTCGCCCGTTTCGAGCGCATGGACGCCGACAATAACGGCGTCGTCACTGCCGAAGAGCGGCGCGACCAGCGCGGCGAGCGTCGGCGCAATCGCGGATGAGCGACCGGCAGGTAAAACTGCTGCTGGTGGATGACGAAGCCAGTCTGCGCGAACCCCTGGCCGACTATCTCTCGCGCCAGGGGTTTGCCGTGCGTCAGGCCGAGAATGCCGCCAAGGCCCGCTCGGCCTTGCTGGAAGACGTGCCCGATCTCGTCCTGCTCGATATCATGATGCCGGGCGAGGACGGCGTTTCGCTGTGCCGCCACCTCGTCGAGACACGCGAATTGCCGGTGATCTTCCTCACCGCCAAGGGAGAGGCGACCGACCGGATCGTGGGCCTCGAAATCGGCGCGGACGACTACGTGGTCAAACCCTTCGAGCCGCGCGAACTGGTGGCCCGCATCCGCTCGGTGCTGCGCCGCGCCAGCAGGGGGCCGGCGCGCGAAACCTCCAGTGATGCGCATTACGAATTCGAGGGGTGGCAGCTCGATCCCCTGAAGCGCCGCCTCACCGATCCGGAGGGCACGCTGGTGCCCATCTCCACCGCCGAGTTCCGCCTGCTCACTGCCTTGCTCGACCATCCGCAGCAGGTCATGGACCGCGACCGTCTGCTCGACATGGTGCAGGGACGCGAGGCGCACCTGTTCGACCGCGCGGTGGACAACCAGGTGAGCCGGCTGAGGCGCAAGATCGAGGCCGACAGCCGCGATCCCAAGCTGATCCAGACCGTGTGGGGCGGCGGTTACATGCTCGCCGCCGAGGTGCGCCGCTTCATGCCCGCGGCGGACTAGCTACCCTTGCGCCGTTTTCTTCCTTCCAGCCTGCACGGGCAGATGCTGCTCTCGGTGGCGCTGGCCCTGCTGGTGGCGCAGGTTTTGTCGGGCGTGCTGCTGTTCCGGGCCGAGCAGCGCCGGCTCGAGAGCAGTCTCGTCAGCGAGCTTGCCTTCCAGCTCGTGCGCGATCCCCGCGTGGACGTGCGGGACGACACTACACGCAATGGCCAACGCGGGGAGAGACGGCGCCTGCGAATCCAGCGCGCGCTGGAATCGCCGGTGGCACGCGGCGACCTGCGCGATCCCGAACGCCAGTCGGCCCTGCGCGACGTGCTGGAGGCGCAGGGCGTGGATGTTGGCGAACTGGTCGTGCTCACGCGCGAGGTCTCGGCCGATCCCTACCTGCGCAATCGCTTCCGTGACGCGCCGCGCTTCTTTCGCGAACGTTTCGATCCGCGCGGCGAGGTCGTGCTTGCCGGTATGAAACGCGCCGGCTCGGACCAGTGGCTGGTCGCCCGCGTACCCCTGCCGCCGCGAAACGTGCGCGCCTTTCGCGGGGTAATCTTCCAGACGCTGATCCTCTATATCGTGCTGGTCGGCGGGCTGGCGCTGCTGCTGCGGCGCATCACCCGTCCGCTTGCGGCGCTCACCCGCCGGGTCGAGCAGTTCGGAGGCGTGCCCGATACAGGCGAGCCCATCGAACCGTCCGGCCCCGCCGACACCCGTCGCCTGATTGCAGCGCACAACGCCATGGAAGCACGCATCGCCGCCCTGCTCGATGAGAAGGACGTGATGCTGGGCGCGATCGGGCACGATCTCAAGACCCCGCTTACCGCGCTCCGCGTGCGGATCGAGAGCGTGGAGGACGAGGCCGAGCGCGCCCGCATGGCCGCCACGATCGAGGATATCACCGGCTCACTCGACGATATCCTCTCGCTCGCCCGGGTGGGCCGACCTAGCGACCCGCTGGAGCGCACGGACCTCGCCGCGCTGGTCGCGTCGGTGGTGGAGGAATACGAGGATATGGGCGAGGACGTCGTACTGGACGAGGCCGAGCGGATCGCCGTGCCGCTGCGCGCCACATGGATGCGACGGGCCATTCGCAACCTTGTCGGCAATGCGCTGCGTTATGGCGAGAAGGCACGGATCAGCCTTACCAACGACGGTACGGAGGCGATCGTGCGGATCGCGGATGAAGGGCCCGGCATTCCCGAGGACCAGATCGCCAGCATGCTTGAGCCCTTCACGCGCGGCGAAAGCTCTCGCAGCCGTGAAACCGGCGGCGCGGGTCTCGGCCTGACGCTGGCGCGCGCCATTGCCGAGCAACATGGCGGCACGCTTTCCCTCGCCAATCGCATCGGCGCGGATGGCGGGGCGAAAGGCTTGATAGCCGAGTTGCGAATTCCATTGGCTCGATAGCGGAGCGGACATATCGCCCGCCCCGCTATCGGCCAATCGGCTTACATGCCTTCGACAGCCTTGCTGACGAGGATGTTCACGGCCACGCGGCGGTTCTGCGCACGGCCTGCTTCGGTTTCGTTATCCGCCTCGGGCGAGGATTCGGCCATGCCCGTGGGGGTCAGCATGCGCCACGGCTCCCAGCCGCACTGCTGCTGCAGGTAGTTGGTGACGCGGCCGGCACGGCGTTCGCTCAGCTCCTGGTTGTAATCCTGGTCGCCAACCGAATCGGTATAGCCGACCACCAGAAGCAGGGCGTTGTCCGTGGCCTGCGCCTGCTGCGCGGCGTTGCACAGTTCGCGCTCGCCCGCCGGGGTGAGGTTCCAGCGGCCCGTGTCGAAATAGACCTGCGTGGTGCCCACGACATTGTACTGGTCGATATTGGCGACGCGGCCGCGCAGCTGCTCGGCAGCCTCGGCATTGGCGGCGATCGCGCTCTCGTTCTCGGTGAAGCGCTGATTGGTGGCACCGCGGATCATCTGGGCGGTTTCGTAGTCGTCATCCTTGAAGCGCACGCGCGAGGCGACGAGGCCGCCTTCCCACTGCACCGTCTCCACGGTGACGGGGATGCCATTGTGAAGATCGGCGATGCCAAGCTCGGTACGGCCAAGGCCAAGGAAGCCGCCACGCGCCTTGATGTCGGTCGTATCGGCGACGAGCACCGTGGTGGGCGTACCGTCTTCGGCAGTCACCTGCATCTGGCGACCCCGGCGGGCGGAGATGAAGCCATCGATCTCGGGTCCAGCCTCGAGGCCGCTGAGATCGGCGGGAAGATTCCCGACAACGTCGATCCGCTCTTCGTTCTGGTAGCTGTCCTGAGTCTGATAGCGATCCTGTGCCTGGGCTTCGAGCTCCTGCGCGCCGGCGGCGCCGGTCATTGCAGTCGCAGGCAGCGCCAGGGCAGCCAGCAGAGCGAGGTTCTTGTACTTGCTCGTCGTGATGTGCATCGGTGTTCTCCTTCAAATCCACATCGCCCGGCTGGCTTTCTCGACCAGTACCGGGCCGTCGCCCCCCAAAATAATTCTCGGCCCCTTTGACACCGGACATACGAGGTCCGGCGGCGGGCGACTTGGCCGTACCGCCTTGCTGGCACATGAACTGATGCACAAATCAACTTGGCGCGGGGCTATCGGAGCCTGTCTTGCGGTGAATGGTTAATGTCCGTTAACCTTTTCAGCGCATCAGCCCCCCGATAATGTTGCGCACGAAAGCCGTCGCGCCGGTGCGCAAGGGGTCCGCATGCGATTTCTTGCCCAGCACCGTGGCGACTGCGATTGTGGCGAGCGAACCTCCCGCGGCCCGCATGGCGCTCTTGCCGGCCTTTTCCCAGACGCTGGGGGACTTCCGTGGACGCTTGCGAACCTCCTCCTCGCCCTTTGTCTCTACCTCCTCGGCGGTTTCCTTTGCGTCGGCGACCTTCTGCAGCAGCACTTCGGCAGCGCTTTCGCGGTCCACGGCCTCGTCATACTTGCCCTCGTGCGGGCTGACCGACTGGATAATCGCGCGCTCCTTCGGCGTGACCGGGCCGAGGCGGCTGCGCGGCGGCTTGATGAGCGTGCGCTGCACGATGGTGGGTGCGCCTTCCTCGTCCAAAGTGGAGACCAGCGCCTCGCCCACCTTCAATTGCGTGATCGCCTCCTCAACATCGAGATCGGGATTGATGCGGAACGTCTCGGCCGCTGCCTTGATCGCCCTTTTGTCGCGCGGCGTGAAGGCGCGCAGGGCGTGCTGCACGCGGTTGCCGAGCTGCCCGGCGATTTCCTCGGGGATGTCGATGGGGTTCTGCGTCACGAAGAACACGCCCACGCCCTTGGAGCGGATAAGGCGCACCACCCGCTCGATGGTTTCCTGCAAGGCATCGGGCGCATCGTCGAAGAGGAGATGCGCCTCGTCGAAGAAGAAGACGAGCTTCGGCTTCTCCGCGTCGCCAACCTCGGGCAGGCTCTCGAACAGTTCGGCGAGCAACCACAGCAGGAAGGTAGCGTAGAGCTTGGGGCTGCGCATCAGCTGCTCGGCGGCGAGCACGTTGATGGTGCCGCGCCCCTTTTCGTCCACATGCAGGAAATCGTCGATCTCGAGCGCCGGCTCGCCGAAGAACCTGTCCGCGCCCTGTGATTCGAAGCTCAGCAATTGCCGCTGGATCGCGCCGACCGACTGCTTCGAGACATTGCCGTATTCGCCCGACAGCTCCTTCGCATTGTCGTAGGCCCAGGCGAGCATGGCGCGCAGGTCCTCGAAATCGAGCAGCAACAGGCCATTGTCGTCGGCATGGCGGAAGACGATCTGCAGTACGCCTTCCTGCGTTTCATTGAGGTCGAGGAGGCGGGCGAGCAGAAGCGGCCCCATTTCGGAGACCGTAGTGCGTACCGGGTGACCCTTCTCGCCATAGAGGTCCCAGAACACCACCGGATTGTCGGAATAGGCATAGTCCTCCATGCCCAGCTCCCTTGCGCGACCTTCCAGCTTGTCGGCGTGCTTGAAGGTGGGTGAGCCCGGCACGGCGACGCCTGAGAGATCGCCTTTCACGTCCGCGACGAACACCGGCACGCCGTGGGCGGAGAAGCTTTCCGCCATGCCCTGCAGCGTCACCGTCTTGCCGGTGCCGGTCGCGCCTGCGATCAAACCGTGGCGGTTCGCGCGCGACAGGGCCAGCGCCTGCCGGTTGCCGCCAAGATCGTTGCCGAGGAAAATCTCCGATCCGCTGCTCACTCTCGCCCGTCCCCTATTAGATTGTTGCCGGATTCCCGCCGCGACCCTAGAGCGGAGCGGATGGATGGCAAGACCCCCTTCGTCCTGCTCGATGACGCGCGCTCGCATGGCGCCAGCGATGCACATTACTTCACCGCGCCCGAGAAAGTCTTCGTGGCTCGCCGGGCGGAGGACGTGGTGCGCGTGCTGGAGGAGGCGGACAAGGCGCGCCGCGAGACCGGCAAGCACCTCGCGGGCTACCTCGCCTACGAAGCGGGGCTGGCGCTGGAAGAACGTCTTGCGCCCCGCGCCGCGGCGCGCAGCGGCTCGGCGGGGCCGCTGGTGTGGCTGGGGCTGTTCGGCGATCCCGATATCATTCCCGCCGCCGAAGTGGAAAGCTGGCTCACCGCGCATTGCCCGCCCGGCAGCCGGGATGCCGCCAGCATCGGCCCGCTCGATCCGCAGGTCTCGACAGGCGCCTATCTCGACGCGTTCGACGCTCTGCAGGAAGCGATCCGCGCAGGCGACATCTACCAGGCCAACCTCACCTTCCCGCTGGCTGGACCCGCCAGAGGCGATCCGCTGGCGCTTTATGCCAAGATCCGCCCCACGGCGGCGGCAGGCTATGGCGGCCTCGTATTCGACGGCTCGGACTGGCTGCTTTCCTTCAGCCCCGAACTGTTCGTTTCGCTGAAGGACGGCGCGGCGAAGGTGAAGCCGATGAAGGGGACCCGCCCGCGCGGACCTTCGCCGGAGCAGGACGAGGCCCTTCGCGAGGAATTGCGCGCCTCGGTGAAGGACAAGGCCGAGAACCTCATGATCGTCGATCTCATGCGCAACGACCTGTCGCGCGTGGCCGAGGCGGGCAGCGTGCGGGTGGAACATCCCTTCGCGGTGGAGACCTACCCTACGCTCCACACCATGACGACGACGGTGCTGGCGGACCTCGCGCCCGGCAAGACCGCGGTGGACATGCTGCATGCGATCTTCCCCTGCGGCTCCATTACCGGCGCGCCCAAGATCCGCGCGATGGAGTTGATCGACGAGGTGGAGCGCGATACGCGCGGCCCCTATTGCGGCGGGATCGGACGGATCGATTCCGATGGCGATGCCGCTTTCAACGTCGCCATTCGCACCATCCGCCTGACGCCGGGCGAGAACCAGCGGCACAAGGCGGTGCTGGGCGTGGGCGGCGCGATCGTTGCCGACAGCGACGGCATGGAGGAATGGCGCGAGTGCCTCGTCAAGGGCGCCTTCGTACGCGGCCCGGCAGGCGGGCACGACCTTATCGAGACCATGCGTTTCGATCCCGAAGGCGGCATCCCGCTGCTGGAACTCCACCTCGAACGCATGAAGGCGAGCGCGGCGGATCTGGGTTTCGCCTTCGACCGTCACGAGACGCGCAACCGTATCCAGGCGCTGTGCTTCGAACTGGAGGCAGCCGCCAGGGTGCGCCTGCTCCTGTCGCGTACGGGCGCGGTCTCGCTGGAGGCGCACCCGCTGCCGCCTGCCCTGCCCGATCCCGCCCCCTGCATTGCCCTGCCGCATCCCACGGTCGCGCATGACTGGCGTCTGCAGCACAAGACCACCGACCGCAGCTTCTACGAAGCGGCGCTGGCGACGGCGAAAAGCGTGGACGCGGTGGAAGCACTGCTGCTGCGCGACGGCCTCGTCACCGAGGGCAGCTGGACCAACGTCTTCGTCGAGCGCGACGGCATCTACCTCACTCCGCCGCTGTCCCTCGGTCTGCTGCCCGGCGTTCAGCGCCGCGCACTGATCGAAGCGGGGAAGGCGCGCGAGGCGGAGCTGACGCTTGACGATCTCGAGAACGGTTTTTTCATCGGCAACGCCCTGCGCGGCCTGATGCCCGCAACCCTGAGAGTGCCATGACACAGCATCTGAGCGAAGCGCTCCAGCGCATCGAAGCCTCGCCCACCACCGCGATGACAGACCGCGCGAGCGAGCTTCGCGAACAGGGCCGCGACATCATTTCACTCTCGGTGGGCGAGCCCGACTTCCCTACCCCGCCCCATGTTATCGCCGCCGCCAAGGCTGCGCTCGATGCCGGCGACACGCGCTACACGCCTGTCACCGGCACTGCCCGGCTGAAGGAAGCCGCCGCGCTGCATTTCCGCCGTGACCTCGGCATCGAGACCGATCCCGCCCGCGTGATCGTGAGCGCGGGCGGCAAGCAGGCCATCTTCGAAGCCCTGGCTGCCACAGTCAGCGCGGGCGACGAAGTGATCGTGCCCTCCCCCTGGTGGGTGAGCTATCCACAAATGGTGCGCTTTTGCGGGGGGCGCGTGGTGCCGCTGCGCACGGGCCCGGCGCATGGCTATCGCTTCCGTCCCGGCGAGCTCGAATCGCTCATCACCCCGCAGACGAACTGGCTGCTGCTCAACTCACCCGGAAATCCCACGGGCGCTGTGTATCCTGCCGAGATGCTGCGCGGCATTGGCGAGGTGCTGCGGCGCCATCCGCAGGTGCTGGTGCTGAGCGACGATATCTACGCCCCGCTCTCCTATACGGGCGAGCCGCACGCAACGCTGGCGGTGGAATGTCCCGACCTCGCGGATCGGATCATCACCGTTTCGGGTGTCTCCAAGAGCCACGCGATGACCGGCTTTCGCATCGGCGTCGCCACCGGGCCGGACTGGCTGATCGCGGCGATGGGGCGGTTGCAGAGCAATTCCAGCGGCAATCCTGCCAGCATCTCGCAAGCCGCCGCCGTGGCCGCCTTCGAGGGACCGCAGGATTTCCTGTCGGACTGGCGCGAAGCCTTCCGCCGCCGCCGCGACCTGGTGGTGGAGCGCGTCAACGCGATCCCCGGCCTCTCCACGCCTGCGCCCGACGGGGCGTTCTACTGCCTCGTCGATGCGGCGCCGCTGATGCAGCGGTTCGGCGGAGACGATAGCAAGCTGGCTCTGCACCTGCTGGATAACGGCGTAGCCACCGTCGCTGCGTCGGCATTCGGCGGGCGCGACGGCTTTCGCATCAGCTTCGCGGCGGACGAGGCCGTGCTTGATGAGGCGCTCACCCGTATCGAAGAGGCGCTTTCATGACCCATATCTCCATCCTCTACGAAGACGGCGAGGCTCTCGTCATCGACAAGCCCGCCGGCCTCCCCATCGAAACGCCGCGCAAGTGCGGCCCCGCGCTGGAGGACCATCTCGACCAGCTGAAGCTCGGCTTCCAGCGCGCTCCGGTGCCGGTCCACAGGCTCGACACCGATACCAGCGGTTGCCTGCTGCTGGCACGCAACCCCAAGGCCCTGAAGCGCTTCAACAAGGCTTTCGAGGAAAAGCTGGTCGCCAAGACCTATCTCGGCATCGTGGCAGGGCCGGTGGAGGAAGAGGAAGGCACGATCGACCTCGCCCTCTCCAAGATCAGCAGCGAGGCGCGCGGCTGGCGCATGATTGTGGCGAAGAAGGGCAAGCCCTCGGTCACCCATTGGACCAAGCGCAAGGAACTGGAGGGCGGCCTCACCCCGGTGGAGTTCCGCCCCGAGACCGGCCGCACCCACCAGATCCGCGTCCACGCCGAACACGCCTTCGGCCGCTCCCTGCTGGGCGATCCGGTCTATGGCCACAAGGACGCGCGCGTATCGCGCACCATGCTCCATGCCAGCGCGCTGGTCGTGCCGCGCGAGGGCAAGCCCGACATTACCGCCGAGGCGCCGCTGCCCGCCGACTTCATCGCCCTGGGCGCCGAGTAATGGGCCGCATCCTCGAGCGCGCGCACGAGATCGCCGAGGAAAACTTCATCGCTGCCTCCGGACCTGGCGGGCAGAACGTCAACAAGGTGGCGACGGCAGTCCAGTTGCGGGTGAACATCTATGCCCTCGGCCTCCCACCGCGCATCTTCCACCGCCTGAAGGATATTGCCGGCAACCGCCTTAACCAGGCGGGCGAGATCGTGATCGACGCGCGCAATCACCGCACGCAGGAAGCCAACCGTCGCGATGCGCGCGAGCGAATGGCTGACATGATCGAGGAGGCGATCAAGGAGCCCAAGAAACGCGCGAAGACGCGGGTCAACCGGCTCAACAAGACAAAGCGTCTCGCCAACAAGAAGGCGCATGGCGAGAAGAAGGCGCTGCGGGGGAAGGTGGACTACTAGCAGGCCGTGGTGGGAAGCTTGACTTTTCCCCGATTCTCTACCAAAGGCACGCGCGATGGGCGGCGCAGCGTTGCGTCGCCCCTATTGTTTTCCGGGCCTGAAGCGCCCTTACCCAGATTTTTCGAAGGCAAGACCATGGCGAAGCCCGCAACCATCAAGATCCGCCTGAACTCCACCGCAGGCACCGGCCACTTCTACGTGACCAAGAAGAACCCGCGCAATCACACCGAGAAGTTCACCTTCCGCAAGTACGATCCCGTCGCCAAGAAGCACGTGGAATACAAGGAAGGCAAGATCAAGTAAGAGGGCGCAAGCCCCGCTTGAGACGCTTCCCCGCCCCTCCCGGCTGAACGCCGGGAACAAGGCAGGTTCAGTGACAGTTCAACGCCTCACCTGCATGACAGGTGCTCAACTGGTGAGAGTATGAACGTCTTGAAAAACACCTTCCGCAAACCCCTCCTTTCCGCTTTCGCGGGCGCGCTGGCCGTGGCCGCGCCCGTAGGGCTCACGCTTGCTGCCGCACCTGCCGCCGCGCAGAGGCAGGACAGCCAGCTCCAGCGCGCCGCCAGCGCGCTGCGTGCGATCAGCACCATGCGCGCGGATTTTACCCAGACCGACCGACTGGGCAACGTCGTCGCGGGCGAACTGACGCTTAAGAACCCGGGCAAGATTCGCTTCGAGTATGCGGACGATGTGAACATGCTCATTGTCTCCAACGGCAGCGCGCTATCGGTGATCGACTATGAAGTCAGCCAGGTGGAGCGCTATCCCATTTCGGACAGCCCGCTCGGCGCCCTGCTCAATCCCGATCGCGACATCCGCCGCTATGGCTCGGTGCAGCCGAGCACGGGCAATGGCGTGGTCAGCATTCAGGTGGCCGATCCCGACCGTCCGGAGTTCCCGGCCATCACCATGATCTTCACCGAGAACGCCTCGGCACCCGGTGGCTTGCAGCTCGCCAGCTGGGTCGCTCTCGATTCGCAGAATCAGCGCACCACGGTGCGCTTGCGCAATCACCGCTATGGGATGAACGTGTCGGACAGCGAATTTCGCTTTCGCGATCCCCGTCGATCCACCCGTCGGCCCGGATGATCCTCCTGAAGGCGAACGGTTGTATATTTACGACAAGTTACACTTCATATTCATTGCCGGGACAGGCCGATGTCCCTACTTCATACAACTAGAGAAACGCGGTGAGGCGGGTTTCCCCCCTGTTGCCCTGATCCTCACAAAGGCCGTGTTTCTTGCGAAGCGTGACGAACGCTCGAAAAAGGAACCCCCGTCGCATCATGCCCCCCGCGACGGGGGTTTTTTTATCTGCGCTTGCCGACTAGGCATCGCCCATGGTCAAGATCACCACCTGGAACATCAACTCCGTCCGCCTGCGCATGCCCATCGTGGAACGCTATCTGAAGGAGCACGCGCCCGACGTCCTGTGCCTGCAGGAAATCAAGTGTCAGGAGCAGCAGTTTCCCTACAAGGCCTTCGCGGATCTGGGTTACGAGCACATCGCCGTTCATGGCCAGAAGGGCTATCACGGCGTCGCTACGGTCAGCCGCATCCCGCTGAAGGACTATTCCCGCCACGACTGGCAGGACAATGGCGAGGCGCGCCATGTGGGGGTGGAACTGCCCACGGCCGGCGGCATGATCGTGGAGAACGTCTACGTGCCCGCGGGCGGTGACGAGCCGGACCGGGAGAAGAACCCGAAATTCGGCCAGAAGCTCGATTTCGTCGAACGCATGACGCGCTGGGCCGACACGGTGGACCGGCCCACGCTGATCGTCGGCGATTTCAACATCGCTCCGCTGGAAAGCGACGTGTGGAGCCACAAGCAATTGCTCAAGGTCGTCAGCCATACGCCCGTGGAGGTCGAGGCGCTGGGCCGTTTCATGGATGCGCATGGGTGGAGCGATATCGGCCGCGAGCACGTTCCAGCTCCCCACCGTTACTACAGTTGGTGGAGCTACCGCTCGAAGGACTGGAAAGTGAACGATCGCGGGCGGCGGCTCGACCACATGTGGGCCTCTCCCGAACTGGCGAAGCAGGCCATTGGGCATTCCCTGCTGGAAGATGCGCGGGACTGGGAGAAACCCTCTGATCACGTGCCCTTGATGACAGAGTTCGACCTCTGAGCAAACCAGCGCCTCCCTCGCCCGCGCGGCGCGTCGCGCAGGCGGTCGACGCATTGCGTCACGGCTGGCCGATCCGGGTGGGAGACGCGCCTGCGCTGCTTCCCATCGAAACCGCGCCCGACCGCGCACACCGTTCCGATCACCTGCTGATTTCCGCCGCCCGGGCCGAGACTCTCAAGCTCACCAACCAGCGCCCTGCCGCCGATGGCCATTCGCCGGTGCTGATGCGCGCGGCGGAGGCGCTGGACCTGAATGCTGCGCAGGCAGTTGCCGACCCCGCGCTTGATCCCGTGAACCCGCTGAAGGGTCCGTTCCTAACCGAAGAACTGGCGTGGACGCCCGCCGCGCGCACGGCGATGGAGCTGGCAAGGATTGCCGGTATCCTGCCGGCATTCCTGGTCGATCCCGATCCTGCGGGCGAGGAGGTCTTTCTCGAGACCTCCGATCTGGAAGTGTGGTCCGATCCTGCCAATCTCGCCATCGCAACCCGCGCGCACCTGCCGATTGCGGCAGAGGAAACTGCCGAAATCATCGCCTTCCGCTCCGCCCACGACATGCGCGAGCACGTGGCGCTGGTGCTGGGAGAGCGCAGCCGGGAGAAGCTGCCACTGGTGCGACTCCATTCCGAATGCCTGACGGGCGACATCTTCGGCAGCCTGAAATGCGATTGCGGCCCGCAACTGGACGGTGCGCTTGCCGCCATGTCCGCCGAGGCGGCGAAGGGCGGCTGGGGCGTACTGCTCTACATGCGGCAGGAGGGGCGCGGCATCGGCCTCGTCAATAAGCTGCGCGCCTATCGCCTGCAGGACGAAGGGTTCGACACGCTGGAAGCCAATCGCCGCCTTGGCCTGCCCGAGGAAGCGCGCGATTTCCCGCTGGCGGCGCGGATGCTCGACCTTATGGGCATTGGCGAAGTTCGGCTGATGACCAACAATCTCGAAAAGGTCGTGGCGCTGGAGGATGCGGGGGTGAAGGTCACCGAGCGCGTGGCGCACCAGCTGCCCGCCAACCCGCACAACACCCGCTACCTTGCCACCAAGCGTGACCGAGCAGGCCACTTGCTTACCTAGGGCTGCGGGTCGCTCCAGCGGCCCAGCGCCTGTCCCATGCGCACGCTGTCGCCCGCGGCAAGGTCGCCCAGCCAGTTCACCCGGCCCGGCTCGAACAACAGCACCACGGTGGAGCCGAGGAAGAAGCGGCCCATCTCGTCACCCGCGGCGAAGGTATGTTCGCCATCGGCGAAGGTGCGATGCCGGGGTCGTGGGGCATGCGCGGTTTCGCGCCCGCCCCAGACGGTCTCCACGCCGGCGACGATCATGGCGCCGACCATGACGCTGGCGAACGAACCGTGGGGGCCGTCAAACAGGCAGGCGAGACGCTCGTTGCGGGCGAAAAGGTCGTCCACGTTCTCCGCGGTCACCTGGTTCACGCTGAACAGGTCCCCGGGAATATAGACGGTCCCCAGCAGCTCGCCATCGACGGGCATGTGCACCCGGTGATAGTCCTTCGGGCTGAGATAGATGGTCGCGAAGCTGCCGCCCTCGTATCTTTGCGCGAGCAGCGCATCGCCGCCCAGAAGCTGCCGCGTGGTGAAAGCGCGGCCCTTCGCCTGGAAGATGTTGCCTTCCTCGATCCGTCCGATCTGGCTGATCGTACCATCGGCGGGAGAGAGCACGAAGCTGTCGGCATTGGCCAGCGGACGCGCGCCGGGCTTGAGTTCGCGGGTGAAGAAGTCGTTGAAGCTGGCATAGGCCTCGGCTGGCCGCGCTGCCTCGCTCATGTCGACATCATAGGCCTCGATGAAGCGGCGGATCAGGCGATCCTTCAGCCAGCCCGCCTCGCTGCCCGCGAACTTGCCTGCGAGGCGCGACACGGCATGATGCGGGAGCGCGTGCTGGAGCCAGATGAAGGGATTGCTCAAGACGGGGGGCAGCTCAGCGAAGCTGGCTGTCCTTGGAGCCGCGGCGATTGTAGGAGGAATGGCGCACTGCGCTGTCGCGGCCGGACTGGCATTCGACGCAGGTGCGCACACCAGGCACGGCGAGCCGGCGCTTCTCGGGAATATCTTCCCCGCAAATGTCGCAATATTCGGCGCTCTCGCCCCTGGGCAGGCGCGAGCGTGCCGCTGCGACCGCATCGCTTACCGTATCGTCGATCTGGTCCTGTACCGCGCCATCACGCGACCATCCGCCTGCCATGCGAAAACTCCTTCTCGCAGAACCAATGGACCGGCAAGGCCGCTTGTTCCCGTCAGCGGATGACTTCGTAGGGCGTGAGGCGAGGGTCAAGGGTGTTCTCGCCGATGCCGCCGAGGTCGCCCGACCAGTCGGCGACGAAGATGGAATTGCGGTCCACCCCGGAAGCGAAGCGCGCATCGTTGCCGGCGATCGTGAGGGCCGAGCTGTCATGTGCGCGCCCCTCGGCGGCGACGGCGATGAAGGCCGCGTAGTTCTCCTTGTCCTGCCCCTGCACGAACCAGTTGTTGGTGATCTGCCCGCTAGCCCCGCCCGGCAGGTCGATCATGTAGTTGGTCTGCCGCCCGGCCGAATCGTCGAAACTGGAGGCGGCGATATCGACCCGCGCCGCGCGCGCCTTCACGTAATGCCCGCCGCGCCCTTCCTCGAAGCGGCTGCGGGTGATGCGGACCTGGCCGTATTCGCCGGTATAGATCGAGTGGGCGCAGCCGCCCGCGCCCCCGCACGTGCCCAGCCGCGTGAAGGTAGAGCGATCCACGACAAGGGTGCTGGCAGGATCGTTATGCGTCAGGATGCCCTGCTGACTGTCGCGGAACCAGCTCTCCGCGACGGTCAGGTCGCCCTGCTCCAGCCTGATGCCCGCGCCGTTGAAATCGGGCACCCGCATGTTCTGGAAGACGATGCCCGACACCTCCGCCCCGCGCCCGCGCAGGACCAGCGCGGCCTTGCCTTCGCAGGTCAGCCCGTCGAACACGGCGGAGCCCGGCTGCATGGCGAAGAAGGACACGTGCCCCCCTGTCTGCACTGCGCATTGCTCGTAGCGGCCCGGAGCAATGGCAATGGTGCCGCGTGCATCGCCGATGGCGTTTACCGCGTCCTGCAGGCGGTCGAAGCTCTGGCCGGTTTCCTCCACCGTGAAGGGAGCGGGACGGCTTTGCGCGAACAATGCGGCGATAGGGATGGCAGCCACGGCCATTGCGCCAATGCCGAGGATCAGGCCCAGCGAAGGGCGCGGTGTGGAGCGGTTTTCCTGCGTTTTCACGCTATCGCCCATAGCGCAGAGCGGTTAACGCACCGCTTAGGATCGCTGGTCAGTTGTCGCGGATCGCCTTCAGGAACGCGGCGCCATAGGCTTCCAGCTTCTTCGCGCCCACGCCGGGGATTTGTGCCATCTCGGGCAGGCTGGAGGGCCGGTCAGCCGCGAGCGAGCGCAGCACGCTGTCATGGAACACCACGTAAGGCGGCACGCCCGCTTCCTTCGCAATGTCGCGCCGCAATTCGCGCAGAAGATCGAACAGCGGATCGCCGACCGGATTGGGCGTCCCTTCCCCGCGCCGCGAGCGGGAGCGCGTGCGTTCGGGCGGTTTCGCCATCAGCAGCGCCGCATCGCCCGTCAGGATGTCACGCGCATCACCTGCCAACGCCAGCCCGCCATGCTCGGTCTGCACCAGCGCGCCGCGCACCTGCAGAGCGCGGGCGACCGGCTGGAGAAGCCGCGCATCCTCCCCCTCCACGATGCCGAAGACGGAGAGCCGGTCGTGCCCCTTGCTGCTTACTCGCTCGTCCGCAGATCCGGTGAGGACCTTCTGGAGGTGTCCGAAACCGAAGCTCTGCCCGGTGCGATAGACGGCGGAGAGCAGCTTGCGCGCCAACTCGGTCACGTCGATCACCTCGGGCGGGTCGAGGCAGTTGTCGCAATTGCCGCATGACCGGGGCGGGTCTTCCCCGAAATGACGCAGCAGCACCGCGCGGCGGCATCCGGCGGTCTCGACAAGGCCCGCCAGCGCATCCAGCCGCTGGCGTTCACCCTGCTGCCGGGCCTGTTCCACTTCGCCGATACGCTGGCGCGCCTGCGCGAAATCGCCTGCGGCCCATAGCATCACCGCCACCGCCGGATCGCCGTCGCGGCCCGCGCGGCCGGTTTCCTGGTAATACGCCTCGATCGACTTGGGCGTACCGGCATGCGCCACGAAGCGCACGTCGGGCTTGTCGATGCCCATGCCGAACGCGATCGTGGCGACGATCACCATGTCCTCGCTCTCGACGAACGCCGCCTGGTTCGCCGCGCGCACCTCCGGCGGCAGGCCCGCATGATAGGGCAGCACGGGCCGTCCGGTGGCCTCGGCAAGCTGCTCGGCGAGTTGCTCGACCTTGCGGCGCGTGGGGGCGTAGACGATGCCGGGGCCGGGATTGTCCGCGCAAAGCCGGGCAAGCTGGCGCGGCAAGGATTCGCGCGGGCGGATCGCGTAGCGGATATTGGGCCTGTCGAAGCCAGCCACCACCAGCCCGGCTTCCGGGATGCCCAGCTGGGTGAGGATATCGGCGCGGGTATGCGCGTCCGCAGTCGCCGTCAGCGCGAGGCGGGGGACGGCGGGAAAGGCGTCCATCAGCGGGCGCAGCTGGCGATAGTCGGGGCGGAAATCGTGGCCCCATTCGGAGACGCAATGCGCCTCGTCCACCGCGAACAGCGCCAGCTTCGCCGATCCCAGAAGGTCGCGGAAACCGGGCTGCGAGGCGCGTTCTGGCGCGACGTAGAGAAGGTCTAGCTCGCCTGCGCGAAAGGCGTCCAGCGTCTCGCGCCAGTCGGCATCGGCGCTTGTGAGCGTCGCGGCCCGGATGCCGTTGGCCCGTGCGCTGCGGAGCTGGTCATGCATCAGCGCGATCAGCGGGGAGATCACCACGCAGGTGCCCTCCAGCATCGTGGCGGGAAGCTGGTAGGTGAGCGACTTGCCCGCCCCCGTCGGCATCACCGCCAGCGTCGATTCGCCTGCAAGCACGCGCTCCACCACCTCTGCCTGCTTCCCGCGGAAATCGGGAAAGCCGTAGAGGCGGCGCAATTCCTCGCGCGCGAGGTGGATATCGAGAACCGGGGCCATCGCCGCGCGGTGTGGCAGACGCGGCGGGCTGCGGCCAGAGCGCGAATTGGCATTTCCACGCGCGCTGCAACCGGGCTATTGGTGCGCTTCCATTCACTCGGAGGGAAAGGGCCACGAGAGCCATGAAGAAACTTGCCATTATCGCCAGCACCGCCGCCTTCGCGCTTGCCGCTTGCGGAGAAACCACCGACGCATCGGACGACGCCGTCGCCGACAGCGTCGAAGTACCCGCGGACGATGCCATGGAAGGCCTGCCCGATCCTGTTGCCGATGCCGACGCCATGACCGACGAAGAGGTCGAGGAGAGCATGGACGACGGCGAAGCCATGGCCGAGGAAGCGGGCGACGCTGCCGAACAGGCCGTCGACGATGCTCTCGCGGCGTCGGGCGCGGCGCAGGACGCGATGGACGACGCGACGGACGGAAACATGGACGACGTCGGCGAGTGATCTCGCCCACATTCGCAATTCCGGGGGGCCGGGCCTTGGCGGGCCTGGCCCTTCTCGTATCGGCAGCAGGCTGCGCAGAGGGAGGCGGAGAAGACGGCCCCGCGCCGCCGACACAGGGAGAGCAGGCCGCGCTGGCCGACGCGCAAAGCATGCTGGACGCGCGGGAGGCGAATGCGGAGGACGCAGAGCCAGAGGCGCGCGGAACAGCGGCTCCATAGCTCCGTTCTGTTCGCATGCCCCCGCGAAATATGGTAACAGCTGAAACATGACAGACATTGCCGAAAAGACGCCCGGAACCACTGCCGCCGCCGCTGGGGAGACGCAGGATTTCAGCGCCCTGCCCGATGTCTCGTCCGAGGTCTTTACCGCTCCGCTCAAGCGCCCCGCCCATGTCGGCGAGGACTGGCTGGAGCCGCAGCAGACGGCCTATGACAGCGAGGACGATGCCATCTGGGACGACCTTTTCGCGCGGCAGATGAAAGTGCTGCCGGGCCGCGCCTGCTCGGCCATGCTGGAAGGCTTGGAGAAGCTCGACCTCGGCAAGGGCGGCGTGCCAGATTTCGGGCGCCTGTCGGAGGAACTGGGTTCGATGACGGGGTGGAGCGTGGTGCCCGTGCCAATGCTGATCCCCGACCACGTGTTCTTCTGGCACCTCGCCAATCGCCGCTTCCCGGCAGGCAATTTCATCCGCACGCGCGAGACGTTCGACTACATCCAGGAACCCGACGTGTTCCACGACGTATTCGGCCATGTCCCGCTGCTGACCGACCCGACCTTCGCCGATTACATGCAGGAATATGGCCGCGCCGGGTGGAAGGCGATGCGCTACAACAAGCTGAAGGCGCTGGGCTCGCTCTACTGGTACACGGTGGAATTTGGCCTGATGCTGGAACAAGGCGAGCCGCGGATCTACGGAGCGGGCATCCTCTCAGGCCCGACCGAGGCGATCTTCGCGCTCGAGGCGGAGAGTCCCAATCGCATCATGCTCAATGTCGACCGCGTGATGCGCACCGACTATGTCATCGACGACCTGCAGCCGACCTATTTCGTGATCGAGAGCTTCGAGGATCTCTACCGGCAGACGGTGGAACGCGATTTCGATAGGCTGTATCGCAATCTCGGCGCCGGGTTCACCTACGCCAATTCGGCGGTGATCGATGTCGACAATGTCATCCACCGCGGGACGCAGGAGTATTTCCTGCGCGGCGGACGCGGCAGCAGCGCCCGGCCGGTCTGACGCGCACGCCTGAAGCTGGCCAGAAAAAACCGGCGCCGGATTGCTCCGACGCCGGTTTTTCGTGAGCTGCTGATACGCAGCTTACATTTCGTCGATTTCGTCCGCCTGCTCTTCCATGGACTCTTCCATGGCATCGGTCTGGTCGTCCATCGCGTCGGCCTGCTCGTCGGTGATCACGCCTTCGGCTTCCATCTCGTTCACTTCCGCATCGCGAGTATCTTCCATCTCTTCGATGTTGGCTTCGGCTTCGTTTTCCGCAGCACTGTCACAGGCAGCGACACCGAGGCCGAGAACGGCGGCGGATGCAAATGCAACGATCTTCTTCATGTAAAATCCCTTCCAAATCGGGGCTGCTGCAGCTTGCAATCGCCCATCACACAATACGAGAGTCACGAGGTTGGTAATCGAAACTTCACGACAGCGGCAAAATTGGCGCCGCGAACAATGGCCAAAACAAGGCCATGCCGACTAACAACCTATGTTACGATTAGGTTCCCGAGCACCTTGCAGCAGCGACATGCGCCCCTTTCAGAGAACTTCCTGCCGGCGAATCATATTGGCCAGCAGGATGAAGGCCGCTGCGCCGAACATCGCGGCAAGCATAGCGCCGATCGTGTACGAACCGCCCGCCAGGTCGCCGCCGACAAGCGCAGGCTCGATCACCAGCCCCGTAAGGAGAGAGCCGACAATACCGGCAGAGATATTGATCTTCAGACCACGGGAATTTTCGGCGCGCAGGACGAATGCGGTCAGCCAGCCAAGGATGGCCCCTACCACTATCATGAAAATGTAGCCCATTTTCGCGTCCTTCAAGCGTCAACGCAAATAAAACGAAATGGGCGATTCGCGGTTCCCGGGTCCTCAACAACTGCGAGGGCGAGGCGGTCTTGTCCTAGAACAGCACCAGCAGCAGCACGCCCATGGCGATGCGATACAGGACGAACACCAGCATCGAGGCTTTCTTGAGGAAATTCATCAGGAAGGCCATGGTCGCAAAGGCCGCCACGAAAGTGAGCGAGCCCGTGATGAGGGCCTCCATCACCATCTCGCTGCCCGCTTCCATCAGGTCCGGTATGATAAGCACGCCGGCGCCGGCGACGGCGGGAATCGAGAGCAGGAAGGAGAAACGCGCCGCTTCCACGCGCTGGAAACCGAGCACGCGGGCCGCCGTCATCGTGACGCCCGAGCGGCTGGTGCCGGGTATCAACGCCAGTGCCTGCGCCAGGCCGACCAGCAGGCCGTCGCGCCAGGTCATGTCCTCGTAACTGCGATCCTCGCGCCCGAAACGGTCGGCGAGGCCGAGCAGGATGCCGTAGAAGATGAGGTTGAAGGCGATGAGGTCCGTCAGGCGCAGCGAGGCAAGCAGGTCGCCGTCCTCGATCGTGAGGCCGAACAGTGCCACCGCGACGCCGTTCAGCGCCCCTGTCTTGATGGCGAGGCCCGCGATGACCGCCGGGATGGTGCCCAGCACGATCCACCAGAACAGCCGCTTCTGCTCGGGCGCATGGCCGATGCCCACCGTCGCGAAACCGCCGCGGGCAAAACCCCATGCGTCCTTGAAGAAATAGACGATGATCGCCAGCAGCGAGCCGATATGCACCGCGATGTCGATCATCGGCCCCTGATCGGTAGCGCCGGTGAAGACCGGCACCAGGATGAGGTGGCCCGAAGAGGAGATGGGCAGGAACTCGGTGATCCCCTGCACGATGGCGAGGATCAGCATTTCGATGAAGGACATGCGCTCAGATCAATCCCGGAAAAGCGTTTGTGCAGTGCACACAACCAAAACGGGGGCGAAGTCAAGCCTCGCCCCCGTTGCTGGTCTGCTTTTCGGCGAGTTGCCGGTCCTGTTACCAGATGCGGATGCGCTCTTCCGGCGGGAGGTAGAGCGCATCGTCCGGGCCGACATCGAAGGCGTCGTACCACGCATCGAGATGGCGCACCGCGTTGTTGAGGCGGAATTCGCCCGGCGGGTGGTTCGCCGTCATCACGCGGTTGCGCAGCGATTCCTCGCGCTCCATGCCGCGCCACACCTGGGCGAAGCCGAGGAAGAAGCGCTGGTCGCCCGTCAGCCCGTCGATCACCGGCGCCTCCTCGCCATCCAGCGAGAGGCGATAGGCGCGATAGGCCATCTGCAGGCCGACGACGTCGCCCAGCGTCTCGCCCATGGACTGGCCGGCGCGAAGGCAGACCGGGCCTTCGGCGCTGTCGACGGGGCAATAGGCCTCGATATATTCGCCCATTCGCGCCGTGAACTGCTCGAAGCCTTCACGATCCTCGTCCTGCCACCAGTTGCGCAGCGTGCCGGTGGCATCGAATTGCGACCCCTGGTCGTCATAGCCGTGGCCGATCTCGTGCCCGATCACCGCGCCGATGGCGCCGTAGTTTACCGCCGGGTCCGCCTCTGCATTGAAGAAGGGCGGCTGCAGGATCGCGGCCGGGAAGACGATGCGGTTCGTGAGCGGCGAGTAATAGGCATTCACCGTCTGCGGCAGCATGCCCCATTCGCTGGGATCCACCTTGGTGCCGAGCCGCTCGAGATTGTCCTGGATCTGCCAGGCCGTGGCGCTGATGCGGTTGGCCAGCGGATCATCCGCACTGACTTCGAGGCCATCATAGGTCTCGAACTCGTCGGGATAGCCGATCATCGGCACGAAGCCTTCCAGCTTGGTGCGCGCCTCGGTGATGGTGGCCGGGGTCATCCAGGAATTCTCGTCGAGCGCGGCCGACATCGAACGCTGGAGATTGGCGACCAGCGCATCCATCCGGGCCTTGCTCTCGGGCGGGAAATAGCGGTCGACATACAGCGCGCCGAGCTGTTCGCCCAATGCGCCCTCGACAGCCGCGATGGCCCGCTTCCAGCGCTCCTGCTGCTCTTCCTGGCCACCAATGGTGCGCCCGTAGAATTCGAAGTTGGCATCGTCCAGCTCGCTCGAAAGCACGGCAGCGTTCGAGGAAAGGAAGCGCGTGGCCATGTAAGCCTTGATCGTGGGCAGCGGAGTCTGGGTCAGCAGCTCCATCATCGCCGGCAGGCCGCCGCCGATCATGTCCACCTGTTCGGGAGTGAGGCCGAGCTCTTCGATCTCCTCCTCCGAAGGCGGCAGTTGCGGCGCCAGGAAGCGCGTCTGGTCCGCGAAATTGCCGGCCTGCAGCAGCGTGGCGATGGGGAAATCGCCGGCCAGTTCGGCCAGTTCCTCCGGCGAGACCTCGTTATAGGTCAGCTGCGGGATGCGGAACATCTGCCGCGCCCATTCCAGCTCCGCCACGTCATGCTCGAAGGCATAGACCGCCTCGGCCGCGGCGCGCGGTTCCTGGTAGCCTGCCTGTTCCAGCAGGAAGGCGAGGTAATCCTTGTAGGCCGCGCGAATCTCGAGATTGCTCTCGCTGTCGACAAGGTAATAGTCGCGATCGGGCAGGCCCATGCCATCGAAGCCGAGCGAGACGACATATTCGGTGGGATTGCGCGCATCGATACCAACGCCTGCCGAGACGAGGCCGGGATAGCCGGGCTGCTGGAGCAGTTCGACCAGCCGTTCCAGATCGGGAGCGGTGAAGATGTCCTGCAGATAGGGCTGCGCCGGGGCGAGGCCGGAGGCATCGATCGCTTCCATGTCGACATAGGCGTTGTAGGCATCGACGATGCGGCGCTCCGTCGTGCCGGGCGCGGGATTGGCGGCAACCAGGTCGCGCACCAGTGCCTCCACGTCGTGGATGGCTTCCTCGCGCAGCATGTCGAAGGCGCCGTAGCGCTGGCGGTCCGCGGGGATCTGGTTCGCGGCAACCCACTTTGCGTTGGTATAGGCGTTGAAATCGTCGCCCGGATCGACGCTCTCGTCCAGCTGGGCGAGATCGACACCCCAGGTGCCGAAATCCATCGTCGGCGCAGAGCTTTCCTCCTGCGCGTTCGTTTGCTGGGCAAGGGCAGGGGCGGCGACGGCAAGTCCGATGACGGAGGCCGAGGTGACAAGCAGCTTGCGGATCATGAAGCGAAACGTTCCTTCCGGATGGGAAATGCGAAAATTGCGACCGGTTTCACCAACACGGCCGAAGCAGTTTCTGTCGTTACGATATCGACATAGGACCGATTCCGCTCGACGCAAGGCATGAACGCCCTGACGCCCAAGAGTGATCAGGCCGTCAGCGGATCGTCGAATTGCAGCGCGGCGAGGCGAGCATAGAGGCCGCCCTGTGCAGTAAGGTCGCCGTGATCGCCCTGTTCGACGATGCGCCCGTCCTCCATCACCACGATCCGGTCCGCCGCGCGCACGGTGGCGAGGCGGTGGGCGATCACCAGCGTGGTGCGGTCCTGCATCAGGTGCTCCAGCGCGTCCTGCACCAGCCGCTCGCTCTCGGCGTCGAGAGCGCTTGTCGCTTCGTCGAGCAGCAGGATGGGCGCATCGCGCAGCAGCGCGCGGGCGATGGCGACGCGCTGGCGCTGCCCGCCCGAAAGCCGCGCGCCCCCCTCGCCGAGGAAGGTGTCGAGCCCCTCGGGAAGGTCGCGCAGGAAGCTCTCCGCATTGGCGGCGCGCGCCGCGTCCCAGATCGCCTCCTCGTCCGCATCCCAAGCGCCGTAGCGCAGATTGTCGCGCGCGCTGGCGGCGAACAGGATGCCTTCCTGCGGCACCAGCGCCATGCGGCGGCGGATGGCGGCGGGATCGACCTGCGTCAGCGGTACGCCGTCCATGCGCACGGTGCCGACCTGCGGATCGTAGAACCTCTCGGCCAGCTGGAAGATCGTCGACTTGCCCGCGCCCGACGGGCCGACAATGGCCACGGTCTCGCCCGGCTCCACGGTAAGCGTGAAATCGGTGATGGCCTTCTCGTTCGGGCGGGTGGGATAACTGAAGGAGACGTTCTGGAAGGCAAGGCTGCCGCGCGACGGCTCGGGCAAGTCCTGCGGACGGGCAGGCGCGACGATCACGGGCTGCTCGTCCATCAGTTCGCGCAGCCGGCTGGCCGCGCCAGCGCCGCGCAGCAGGTCCCCGAACACTTCGGTCAACGCGCCGAACGCTCCCGCCACGATTACCCCGGCAAAGATGAACGCGCCGATCGTGCCGCCCGAAATCGCTCCCGTCGTCACCAGCACCGCCCCGCGCCAAAGCAGCACGGTGATGGCGCCGAACACCAGCGTGATGAGCAGCGCCGTCATCACCGAGCGGATGAGGATACGCCGCTTGGCAACGGTGAACGTCTCCTCCACTGCGCTCCCGAACCGTGTCCCTTCGCGCCTTTCCTGGTTGAATCCCTGCACGATCTTCATCGCGGAAAGCACTTCGGTCACCATCGCGCCCACATCGGCCACCCGGTCCTGGCTGGTGCGGCTGATATCGCGCAGGCGGCGGCCGAACAGGGCGATAGGAATGATCACGATGGGTATTCCCGCCAGCAGCCAGAACGCCAGCTGCGGCGCCAGCCAGAACAGGTAGCCCGTGCCCAGGATCGCCATGATGAGATTGCGCAGCGCGACCGACATCGTGGTGCCCACTACCTGATCGATGATCGCCGTGTCGGACACCATGCGGCTGCTGATTTCCTTGGGGCTGTTCTCCTCGAAGAAGGAGGGCGAGAGGCGCAGCAGGTTGTCGTAAACCTTGCGGCGGATATCGGCGACCACCCTCTCTCCCAGCCAGCTGACGAAATAGAAGCGCAGTGCCGTGGCAAGCCCCAGCACGGTGACGAGCCCCAGCAGATAGCGGAACCAGCGCCCGATATCGCCACCATCCCCGCCCTCGGTAAAGCCGCGATCGATGATCAGGCGCAGCGCGCTCGGCAGGGCGAGAGAGGTAATGATGGCGCTGATGAGCAGGGCGGCGGCGGCAAAGGCCAGCTGCCACGGATAATTCGCCGCTTCCCGGAAAATCATCGTCAGCGGACCGAGGTTCTTGGCCTTTTTCGGCTCTTCGGGCGTTTCGGGCATGGCCATGGTGCAAGCGGCCCTAGACCAGTTTGCATGGGCTTTGAAGCGGACTTTGGGAACCATCCACCTCGGGGCCGCCAAACCACATTTCCACTCTTGCCGCATTGCACAATCGCGCCGGAGACGCCATGTCTGCCTCCACCTCGCGGGACCAGCGGCAAACGCGGTCCGCACCTAGAGTCGCCGAAACCGGCGAAAAGCAGGGGACGCTATTGATGCTCTACTCCGCCTACGAAATGCAGCGCGCCATGCTCGGCACGGCCAGCAACTGGGCCTCGGTCGGCGCGCGGCTGCTCGACAACCCAGCCCTGCCGATGGGGTATATGGGCGTCGGGCCGGCGATGGCTTCGGCGCTGAAGGTTTTCGCGCATCTGTATGAAGAGCGCGGCAAGCCCGATTTCGACATCCAGCCGATCGAGCAGGATGGCGAGACCCACTATGTCAGCGAAACGGTGGTGCTGGAGAAGCCCTTCGGTTCGCTCCGCCGCTTCATCCGGGATGGCCTCCCCGAAGACGCCCCCAAGCTGCTCATCGTCGCGCCGATGAGCGGCCACTACGCCACCCTGCTGCGCGGCACGGTGCAGCGCATGGTGGAGAACCAGCAGGTCTGGATCACCGACTGGGCCGATGCTCGCCAGGTGCCGACGGAAGCGGGCCATTTCGACCTCGACGACTATATCGACTACCTGATCGAGTTCCTGCACTTCCTCGGCCCGGACACGCATGTGCTCGCCGTTTGCCAGCCTTCGGTGCCCGCCTTCGCCGCTGCCGCCATCATGGGCGAGACGAAGGACGAATGCCGCCCGGCCTCGCTTACAATGATGGGCGGGCCGATCGACACGCGCGCCAGCCCGACCAGCGTGAACGATCTTGCCATGGACAAGCCCTTGAGCTGGTTCGAGAACAACGTGATCGCCACCGTTCCGCTCACCTATCCGGGCGCCGGACGCCGCGTCTATCCCGGCTTCCTGCAGCTGGCGGGCTTCCTGTCGATGAACCTCTCGGACCACATGATGAGCCATTACGAGATGTTCAAACACATGACAGTGGGTGACCAGGATAGTGCGGACCGGACCAAGAGCTTCTACGATGAATATCTCTCGGTCTGCGACATGACGGCCGAGTTCTACCTGCAGACCATCTACCACGTCTTCCAGGAACATTCGCTGCCCAAGGGCGAGTTCGTCCACCGTGGCAAGGCCATCGACCCCGACGCCATCCGCGACACCGCGCTGCTGGCGATCGAGGGGGAGAACGACGACATCTCGGGCCTCGGCCAGACCCGCGCGGCCCTCGGCCTTGCCGAGCACCTGCCGCAGAACATGAAGAAGTATTTCATGGCTCCCAATGTCGGCCATTACGGCATCTTCAACGGCAGCAAATGGCGCGACAAGATCGCACCGGTAGTCGAGGAATGGATTCGCGCGCATCCGCATGTGGGTGAGTAGAAAAGGGGACTGATGGGCTAGGCGGGAATCGGTCGCGCCAGCGATCGCAAGGCCCGACGGCCGCTCGCAGCGGGCGCAGCTCTGCTGCGTGTCTAGCGAGGACGCGCGCCCGGATGGGCATGCGGAAATAAAGCCAGCCCGTTCAGCCAGTTTTGTGCGGGCTTCTCCAGCCAGCGATAGAGTCCGCCCGAGAGCGCGAGTAGCACGAGAACATAGGCCGCAAACAATAGCGGGCCGATCTGCAGGCTCTCGTCCACCGCCACTATCTTGATCGCCAGCAATAGCGGGAAATGCGCAAGGTAGGTGGCGTAGCTGGTGTCTCCCAGCCACACCAGCGGACGGGCTGACAGCAGCCGCGAGGCGAGGCCGCTGTCGAGCGCCAGCGCCAGCAGCAGCAGGGCAAAGCCGAGCGGCACGACCAGCGTCTCCTGCATGCCCGGCAGCAGCAGGCCTGTGAACGCAAGGCCAGCGGCCAGTGCAACCACCAGGGCCGCGCCCCGGCGGTTGCGCCAGTGTTGCCAGAGATTCGCCAGCATCATCCCCATGCCGAATTCCACGATGCAACGCACCAGTCCCAGCCGGGGGATCTGGTGGCCAAGGTTCTGCGCCCCGGCGACGGCGAAGATCCCATGCAGGACAAATGCGCAGGCCACGATGCCGGTCGCCAGCATGACGGGCCCCATCCGCTCCCACCGCACGGCGACCACGGCGAGCGGGAACATCAGATAGGCGCCCATCTCCGCGCTGATCGACCAGGCCGGGTGGTTCCAGCTCAGTTCCGAGGTGAGCCCCCAGTTCTGCAGCAGCAAAACATGCAGCGGCAATTCGGCGAGCGGGTAATTCGCCATGTCGCGCCCTGTCGCCAGCAGCACGAGTGCGAAGCACACCATCGCCAGCAGGATTGCGCCGTGCAGAGGCCAGATGCGCGCCAGGCGCCGCCACCAGAAGGCAGGCGCACCCGCAGCGCCCTCGCGGCGCAGGCGCTCGCCGTAATTGAGCCACATGACGAAGCCCGAGAGCATGAAGAACAGGTCCACCGCGAGATAGCCCTTGCCCGCGATGGCAAGGCCCGCCTCGGACATCCATTCGGTCAGCGAGAGCCGCGCGTGATAGAGCACCACCATCCACGCCGCGATTCCGCGAAGACCCGTGAGGGCGGCGAGGTGCGGTGTGCGCTCGCGCTGCGGAGGGATCGGCGGCGCGATCATGCGGCGTGTTCTTCGCGCCCGGTTTCGCGCTGCCATGGGCGGGGCGCGACGGGCTCGACCGTCCATTCACGGCGCATGATCGACCAGAAGGCGATCTGCAGGCCCAGCAGCATGAACATGAAAGGCTGGTAGCCCACGCCGACGAAAACCGCGCCCACGAGATAGACGAGGTGCCCGTTCTGCAAGGCCGTCGCCAGCGAGTGCCAGCGTCTGCCTGCCTCGTCCTCGCTCTTGCGTAACCGCCTGCGGATGCGCTCCATGTTGATAAGGCACGAGGCGTGCAACGCGATCCAGAAAAGGAAGCCCGGCACGCCCTGCTCGCCCAGTACTTCGAAATAGGCCGAGTGGTAGGCGCGCCCCTCATCTGTCACCTGGGCATATTCGATGCTCTGCGTGCCGCCGGTCTCGACGACCTGGCGGGTGCGATAGGTGAAGCTGTTGCCGAGAAAGGCGTCGAACCCGCCGCCCATGGGGTTCTCAGCCACGTAATCCATGGTCCAGCGCCACACGGCCACGCGGGTGGAGGCGGATTCGTCGGCCCGGTACTCGGTGATGGTGGCCATGCGCTCGGTATATTCGGCCGGCAGGAAGGGTATTGCCGCGAGCAGACCGAGGCCCGCAAGCCCGGCATAGACGAAGCGATAGCGCACGCTGCGCAGCACCAAGACGCCCAGCGCCGCGATGCACAGGAGGCCCGTGCGCGTCTGCGTGCCCACCGGCACCAGCAGGGCGGCGAATACCAGCGCCGCCGCGAACGCCATGGCGAGCTTGCGCTCCGTAAAGATCGTCCCGTGCCGCGCGACCCAGACGGTGAGCGGGATCATGGCAATGGCAACGGTGGAAAGCGTCGAGCCCTCGTAAAGCCCGGAATTGTCCTGCACCAGCGAGACGAGCGTGCCATAGCCGCCGCCAGACAGCACCGTCTTGATTCCCGCCGAGATGATGATGCTGGCCGCCGAAAGCACCATGATCAGCGCCGCCGCCTCCAGCCGCAGCTTGGTGCGCAGGGTGAGCGGGAGGAAGGCCGCGCAGACGAGGCTCTTCCACACCCAGTCCCACTTGGCGCTTGCCGCCTCGGGAAAGTCCGCGCCGAGCGTGGTGATCCCGCACCAGATGAGCAGCGCCACGATCAGCCCCTGTTGCAGCGTGAAACGGCTGCCCTTCTTGCTGTCGAGCAGGACGTATCCGGCAAAGGCGGCGACAAAGCACAGCAGCGAAAGCGAGATGCTGGTGATGATGCCGTAACCCACTTTCTGCGGGGTCACGATATCGACATAGATATACAGCAGGACCCACAGGAAGGGGCGCTTCAGCCCCATCGCCGCGATCGCGGCGACGAAGCCGAGCAGGACCAGATCACGCATCCGGAGCGTCCCTGCCCGCCAGCCACGGGCGCGTTTCGGGCTTGGCCTGAGCCTCGTCCGCATCGAGATCGCCGCGCCCCAGCATGCGCGCGCAGGCGAGCAGGATCAGGGCATGCGTCAAGGCAATGGCGAAGTAGTCGATCACTGGTCGCGGCGTCCTCGGGTCGGGTTACGTCGCTTTAGGAGGACACTCTTGACGCGCCGTTAAGCCTGACATGGCAGGGAGGGAGCCGATGACCCGGATCCTGCATGTCCTCGACCACTCGCTGCCGATTCACAGCGGCTACACCTTCCGCACCCGCGCGATCCTGCGCGCGCAGCAGGGGATGGGGCTGGAGGTACGCGGGATCACGGGGCAGCGGCACGTCGCCGATGGTCCGGTGCGGGAAGACGTTGACGGCCTTACGTTCCATCGCACAGTCGGTGTGCCGAGTGGCCCCGCGGGCCTCAGGGAATGGCGCGAGATTGCAGCGCTGGCAGATGCCATAACGGCACTGGCTGCAGACTGGCGGCCGGACATCCTGCACGCCCACTCGCCTGCGCTGGATGGCCTAGCCGCCATTCGCGCGGGCAAGCGCCTGGGCATTCCCGTCGTCTACGAAATTCGCGCCTTCTGGGAGGATGCGGCCGTCGGCAATCTTTCCGGCACCGAGGGATCACTGAAGTATCACCTGACCCGGCAACTGGAAAACCTCGCCGTGCGCGGAGCGGACGCGGTGTTCACGATCTGCGAGGGGCTGAGGGCGGATCTCGTCGCGCGCGGTTTTGCGGGCGAGAAGATCAACATAATGCCCAACGGCGTGGACCTCACCACTTTCGGAGAACCCGCGGCGCGCGACGATGCGCTCGCTGAGGAACTCGGCGTCGGCGAAGGCCCGGTCATCGGATTTATCGGCAGTTTCTACGATTACGAGGGGCTGGACGACCTCATCGCCGCCATGCCGTTGCTGCTCGACCGTCACCCCGGCGCGCACCTGCTGCTGGTGGGCGGTGGTCCGATGGAGGATGCGCTGCTTGCGCAAGCCGCCGCGTCCCCCGCTGCTGCACATATCCATTTCACCGGTCGCGTCCCGCATAACGAGGTGGAGCGGTATTACGCCCTCGCCGACATCATGGCCTATCCGCGCAAGAAAAGCCGCCTTACCGATCTCGTCACGCCGCTCAAGCCGCTGGAGGCCAATGCCCAGATGCAGCTGGTCGCGGCAAGCGATGTGGGCGGCCACCGCGAGCTGATCCGCGATGGCGAGACCGGTGTATTGTTCGCGCCCGACGACCCCGCCGCTTGCGCCGCCGCGCTTGCCGATCTCGTCGATCGTCGCGAGGAGTGGGACGCTATCCGCCATGCCGCCCGCGTGCATGTCCGCGAGCATCATGACTGGGCCACCAACGCTCAGCGTTATCGGGCCGTTTACCTTCGCCTGCTAGGCCGCGCCGATGATGGCCGCGTTCCCGCAGCTGCCTGACGCTTGAGGCAGTGGGAAGCGTCGCGGCACGAACATAGGGATCGCTAAGTGGCAATACGCGCCGAGCATATCGACGGAGTTGCAAACCTACCCGCGAGGACGGCGAGCAAGCCTCCGCTGACGGCAAACCCGGCCTTTCCATGGATCGTGGCCTTGTGGTTCGCCGCCCTGCTGGGAATCGGCAGCCTGGTCCTGCCTGCGCCATTCCTCGAACGCGCGAGCATGGCCACAGGGCTTGCAAACGTCGTTCCGCAGGCCGCTCCGCCGCTGGGCTTCACTGCAAAAGTGCTGCTGGCGGTGATCGGCACGCTGGTGGGAGCCGTGCTGGGTTTCCTGCTCGCTCGCCGTATTGCCGCGCCGCATGCGGAAAGGGCGATGCCGCGCCTGCCGCTCAACGCCGCGGAAGACATCGGCGATACCGGCATTGGAGCGGAAACGGAGGCAGAGCCTCCCAAGGGCCGGCGCCGCGCGCTGGCGATCGAGGACGAAGAGCGCCGAAGTGATTTCCTCGATGTCGTACCTCTCCCCGGCCTTGCATCGCCGGTCGAAGATGAGGCGGCGCAGGCAGAACCGATCGTTTACACCGCCGAGCCGGATCGCGCCGAGGGCTTCGGCGATCTCGAATTGCAGAAGCGTCAGCTGTTCGAACCCTGCCCGGCAGACGCGGACAGCCCGATGGAGCTCGAGCCGGAGGTGGAATTGACCGAGGAACAACCGGAAGAAGCGCATGGCACCGCACAAACCGGCGACGCGATGGCCGCAGACATGGGCGAGCAGCGCGATTTAACGGCGCTGGCCGCGGCGAACGGCATGACGGAAGCGGCCGCCCCGTCGCCCGGCTTTTACCCGTCTCCCGCGCCCATTTACAGGGCCGAGCTCGATCCCGACCCGGCCCCCGAGACCCGAAACACGAAAGAAAGCACGATGCCCGAAGAGCCGACAGTCCAGACCGATCAGGCGCTCCTTCCCGGTGATGATCTCGCAGGCGAAGACGCGGGCGAGGATCACGCGGAAGGGCTGGTGCAACTGGTCCAGCGGCTCGGCTCGACGCTGGAGAAGCACCGCGAGTGGAGCGCGAGGCGCGCGGCGCAACGGGCTGCCCGGCACCATGTGGCCGCCGATACGACCGCAAGTCAGGACGAAGCCAATAGTACAGCGGAGCGCGCGCCCCTCGCCCGCGAGTTCGATCCCGCCGCTGCCGAGGAAGCCGCGAAGGCGATGGCGGCCTATTTTGGCTCCCCCGCTGCCAGCCCGACGAAACGCGAAACGTCTTCCGTGGAAGCAGAAGCGGCCGACGAGCCCGTGACAGGCGCAAGCACCGGCCAACGCTTCTCGCCTTTCGGGACAACCTTCGATCTCTCCGGTTTCGATCCGGATAATGAAGATGCTCTTGAGGATGGCGAGGATGGAGCCATCGCCGACCTTGCCGCATCGCTGACGCTGCCCCTCACACGGGAAAGAAAAAGCGCCCCGCGCCCGGCATTCGACCAGCCGCCCGCTGCCCCGCCCTCGCCCGATCCGCAGGAAGACCATGCGATAGAAGCCCCCGTGGTGGAAGATGAATCGGTGAGCGAATTTGGGGCTGAGGAAGTGCCGTCCGATCCGGTCGAAGCGAACCCGTTCAGACAAGACGCCGCTGCATTCGTGCGCATCGAGGAACCCGAACCGGAAGACGATATCGCAGAGCCCGCAGTGCAGTTTCCGGGCCAATTACGACGTGCCTCCAGCGCAAGACCCTTCGATCCCCCCGCCACCGGACACGAGGCGGAGGCCGCGCAAGTCAGCCGGCCAAAACCCTCGAACGATGACAATGAACGGGCGCTTCGCGAAGCCCTGATGAACCTGCAGCGGATGGGCAAATAGGCCAGTTCAGGCTAGGGCTTTGGTCTCGCGGAGCGATTTTGCGGCGCACCAAACCTTGCAAAAATAGCTTCCTGTCGTCATGAGGGCGCTTCGCGACATTTTCGTGCAGCACCACGGGCTGGTGAGTCGCGTTTCGTTACCGCTGTAACCGGCATGCCGGATCGCGGTTCGAGGCGTGCAATCTCTCCGCCCGGCAACTGGAAGAGTGACAGCTTTGACCGAGTACCCGGCGCCTCGCGGCCTTTACGATCCCGTTAACGAGCATGATGCCTGCGGTGTGGGCTTCGTCGCCCATATCAAGGGCAAACCCTCGCACGCTATCGTGACGCAGGCGCTGGAGATTCTCGCCAATCTCGACCATCGCGGCGCCGTGGGTGCGGATCCGCTGCTGGGCGATGGCGCGGGCATCCTCATGCAGATTCCCGACCGGCTCTATCGCAAATGGGCCGATGCCGAGGGCCTGACGCTGCCGCCCGCCGGCGACTACGCGGTCGCGATGTGCTTCATGCCGCCGCAGGACGAGGCGCGCGCCTTCATCACGGAGCAGTTCGAGAAGTTCATCGCCAAGGAAGGCCAGCACCTGATCGGCTGGCGCGACGTGCCCACCACCAAGGATGGCCTGGGCAAGGCGGTGCTCGAATCCATGCCCGTGATCCGCCAGTGCTTCATCGCGCGCGGCGACAATTGCGAGGACCAGGACGCGTTCGAGCGCAAGCTGATCGTGATTCGCAAGCAGACCCAGAACCCGCTGAAGGAACTGGCCGAGAAGCACGCCATGCCGGGGCTTGAGAAGCTCTACATGCCGAGCTTCTCCAGCCGCACGGTGGTCTACAAGGGCCTGTTGCTGGCGAACCAGGTGGAGAGTTTCTACGACGATTTGCGCGATCCCGATTCCGAGAGCGCGCTGGGCCTCGTTCACCAGCGTTTCTCCACCAACACCTTCCCTTCGTGGCGGCTGGCCCAGCCGTTCCGCCTGATCGCGCATAATGGGGAAATTAATACGGTGCGCGGCAATGTGAACTGGATGAACGCCCGGCGCCGCACGATGGAATCGGACCTGCTGGGCGCCGACCTCGACAAGCTGTGGCCGATCGTGCCGCACGGACAGTCCGACACGGCCTGCCTCGATAACGCGCTCGAACTGCTGCTGCTGGGCGGATACAGCCTCGCCCATGCGATGATGATGCTGATCCCCGAGGCGTGGAACGGCAACGACCTGATGGATCCCAAGCGCCGGGCCTTCTACGAGTATCACGCCGCGCTGATGGAGCCGTGGGACGGCCCCGCCGCCGTCGCCTTCACCGATGGCCGCCAGATCGCCGCCACGCTCGACCGCAACGGCCTTCGTCCGGCGCGTTACTGCGTGACGAAGGACGACCTCGTCTGCCTCGCTTCCGAAAGCGGCGTGCTGCCGTTCAAGGAAGAGGACATCGTGCGCAAGTGGCGCCTGCAGCCGGGCCGCATGCTGCTGATCGACCTCGAGCAGGGCCGTATCATCGAGGACGAGGAACTGAAGGCCGAACTCGCCAACGCGCATCCTTACGAGGAATGGCTGCAAAGGGCGCAGTACAAACTGCGTGACCTCGATGCGATCGAGGTGGACAAGGATGCCGTGCAGGAGAACGAGGTCAGCCTGCTCGATCGCCAGCAGGCCTTCGGCTACACGCAGGAGGATATCGCCCGCTTCCTGGAGCCGATGGCCACCAATGCCGACGATCCCATCGGTTCGATGGGCACCGACACGCCGATCGCCGTGCTCTCCAACCGCTCGCGCCTGCTCTACGACTATTTCAAGCAGAACTTCGCGCAGGTGACGAACCCGCCGATCGATCCCATCCGCGAGGAGCTGGTGATGAGCCTGCTCTCGATGATAGGCCCGCGCCCGAACCTGCTCGGCCGCGAGGCAGGCACGCACAAGCGCCTCGAGATCAGCCAGCCGATCCTGACCAATCGCGGCATGGAGAAGATCCGCTCTGTCGAATCCAGCCTCGACGGCGCATTCCGCACCGCCACCATCGACATCACCTGGGATGCCGAAACAGGCGCCGATGGCCTTGAAATGGCGATCAAGGAAATGTGCTGGGCCGCGACCGAGGCGGTACTGCAGGACAAGAACATTCTCATCCTGTCCGACCGCAAGCAGGGACCGGACCGCATTCCCATGCCCGCCCTGCTCGCCACTGCCGCGGTGCACCACCAGCTGGTGCGCCAGGGCCTGCGCATGCAGACCGGCATCGTGGTGGAGACCGGCGAAGCGCGCGAAGTGCACCATTTCTGCGTGCTGGCAGGCTACGGCGCGGAAGCGATCAACCCCTATCTCGCTTTTGAGACAATGGAGGACCTGCGCGCCCACAAGTTCCCCGAGCTCGATACAGAGACGGTCGAGCAGAACTACATCAAGGCGGTGGGCAAGGGCATCCGCAAGGTGATGTCGAAGATGGGCATCTCCACCTACCAGTCCTATTGCGGCGCGCAGATCTTCGATTGCGTGGGCCTGTCGAGCAAGTTCGTGGAGGACTACTTCACCCGCACCGCCACCACGATCGAGGGCATCGGCCTTCCCGAAGTGGCGGAAGAGACGGTGCGCCGTCACGCGGCGGCCTATGGCGACAACCCGATCTACCGCAACATGCTGGATGTGGGCGGTATCTACCAGTACCGCCTGCGCGGCGAGGAGCACGCCTGGACGCCTGCCAATGTCGCGCAATTGCAGCATGCCGTGCGCAGCGAGCAGGGCAAGGATGCGCAGGCGCAGTACGACGAGTTCGCCCGCTCGATCAACGAGCAGTCCGAACGCCTGCTCACCATTCGCGGCCTGATGGAACTGAAGAAGGCGGACACGCCCATCCCGCTGGACGAGGTCGAACCCGCCGAGGAGATCGTCAAGCGCTTCAGCACCGGTGCGATGAGCTTCGGCTCCATCAGTCACGAGGCGCACTCGACGCTCGCCATCGCCATGAACCGCATCGGCGGCCGCTCCAACACAGGCGAAGGCGGCGAGGAGCCGGAACGCTTCGTGCCGATGGACAATGGCGATTCGATGCGCAGCCGGATCAAGCAGGTCGCTTCTGGCCGCTTCGGGGTGACGACCGAGTATCTCGCCAATTCGGACGATATCCAGATCAAGATGGCGCAGGGCGCGAAGCCCGGCGAAGGCGGCCAGTTGCCCGGCCACAAGGTGGACAAGCGCATCGGCAAGGTGCGCCACTCCACGCCGGGCGTGGGCCTGATCTCGCCGCCGCCGCACCACGACATCTACTCGATCGAGGATCTGGCGCAGCTGATCCACGACCTCAAGAACGTGCAGCCCAAGGCACGCATTTCGGTGAAGCTCGTCTCCGAAGTGGGCGTGGGCACCGTGGCCGCGGGCGTCTCCAAGGCACGCGCCGATCACGTGACGATCTCTGGCTATGAAGGCGGCACGGGTGCGAGCCCGCTCACCAGCCTCACCCACGCAGGCAGCCCGTGGGAAATCGGCCTTGCCGAGACGCAGCAGACGCTGCTGCTGAACGACCTGCGCAGCCGTATCGCGGTGCAGGTGGACGGTGGTCTTCGCACGGGCCGCGACGTTGCCATCGGCGCTCTGCTGGGCGCGGACGAGTTCGGCTTCGCCACCGCGCCGCTGATCGCGGCGGGCTGCATCATGATGCGCAAGTGTCACCTCAACACCTGCCCGGTCGGCGTCGCCACGCAGAACCCGGAACTGCGCAAGCGCTTCGTCGGTCAGCCCGAGCACGTGATCAACTACTTCTTCTTCGTCGCCGAGGAACTGCGCCAGATCATGGCCGAAATGGGCTTCCGCCGCGTGGAGGAGATGATCGGCCGGGTCGACCATATCGACATGAAGCGCGCCATCCGTCACTGGAAGGCTGACGGGGTGGATCTCTCCAAGCTGCTGCACAAGGTGGAGCTTTCGCCCGACGTGCCGCTGTGGCACCAGATGGACCAGCAGCATGGCCTCGAAGCCGCGCTCGACAACACGCTTATCGAGGATTGCAGGTCCGCCATCGAAACGGGTGAGGCGGTGCAGCTCGAATACCCGATCCGCAACCTGAACCGCACTGCGGGCGCGATGCTGTCGGGCCGCATCGCCGAGGCGCATGGCCACAAGGGCCTGCCGGTCGATACGATCCGCATCAATTTCACCGGCACGGCGGGACAGAGTTTCGCCGCGTGGCTCGCCCATGGCGTTACGCTGGATCTGGTGGGCGATGCCAACGACTATGTCGGCAAGGGCCTGTCGGGCGGCCGCGTGATCGTGCGCCAGCCGCAAGGCGTGGAGCGCGATCCCACAAACAACATCATTGTCGGCAACACCTGCCTCTATGGCGCGATCTCGGGCGAGGCCTATTTCTGCGGCGTCGCGGGCGAGCGCTTCGCCGTGCGCAATTCGGGCGCGGTGGCGGTGGTCGAGGGCACGGGCGACCATGGCTGCGAATACATGACCGGCGGCGTGGTGGCCGTGCTCGGAGCGACCGGGCGCAACTTCGCTGCCGGCATGAGTGGCGGGATTGCCTATGTCTACGATCCCGATGGCACTTTCGAGAGCCGCTGCAACATGGCGCAGGTGGATCTCGAGAGCATCGACACGGCGGCACGCGATCCCGAAGGCACCGGCCTGCCGCAGCAGCGCCCCTCCACCGTGGACGATCTCGGCATGGGCGACCCGCTCTATCACGACGCGGCGCGCCTGAAGATCCTGCTGGAGCGGCACAAGCTGCACACGGGCTCTGCCCGCGCAAGCGAGCTGCTGGCGGACTGGGACAATGCGGTAAAGGCCTTCAGGAAGGTCATGCCGAAGGATTATGCGCGCGCGTTGAAGCAGCTTGAGGCCGAGCGCGAAGAGGCCGCCAGCGTGGCGGCGGAATAAGGGTCAGACAGATGGGTAAAGAGACAGGCTTCCTCGAGATCGAGCGCGAGGATCGAACCTACGACGCGCCGGAAGAGCGGCTGAAGCACTACAAGGAATTCATCATTCCCCACAGCGAGGAAGGCCTGAAGAACCAGGCCGCCCGCTGCATGAACTGCGGAATCCCCTACTGCCACAATGGCTGTCCGGTGAACAACATCATCCCGGACTGGAACCACCTCGTCTACGAGGGGGACTGGAAGAACGCGCTCGAGATCCTCCATTCCACCAACAACTTCCCGGAATTCACCGGCCGCGTGTGCCCCGCCCCGTGCGAGGCGAGCTGCACGCTCAACATCACCGACGAGCCGGTCACCATCAAGTCGATCGAATGCGCCATCATCGATCGCGGCTGGAAGGAAGGCTGGGTCAAGCCGCAGGTGCCGGAACAGAAGACCGGCAAGAGCGTGGCCGTGGTCGGCTCCGGCCCGGCGGGCATGGCCTGCGCCCAGCAGCTCGCACGCGCGGGTCATTCCGTCACCGTGTTCGAGAAGTCGGACCGCGTGGGCGGGCTGATGCGCTACGGCATTCCCGACTTCAAGATGGAAAAAAGCCAGATCAACCGCCGTGCGGTGCAGATGGAAGCAGAAGGCGTCACCTTCCGCACCAGCACCGAAGTCGGCGTCGACATCTCGGTGAAGACCATCAAGGAGAATTTCGACGCGGTGGTGTTTGCAGGCGGGGCGGAGCATCCGCGCATGCTGGAAATTCCCGGCGCTGAAATGTCCGGTGTGCGCCTCGCGATGGAATTCCTCACCCAGCAGAACAAGCGCAATGCGGGCGATGACGAGACCCGCGCCGCGCCGCGCGGTTCGCTCACCGCCACGGGCAAGGACGTGATCGTGATCGGGGGCGGCGATACCGGCTCCGATTGCGTTGGCACCAGCAATCGGCAGGGCGCGAAAAGCGTCACCCAGATCGAGATCATGCCGCAGCCTCCCGAGAAGGAAAACAAGCTGCTGACCTGGCCCGACTGGCCGATGAAGCTGCGCACCTCCTCCAGTCATGAGGAAGGGGTGGAGCGCGACTGGTCAGTGCTGACCAAGGAAGTGGTCGGCAAGGACGGCGTCGTCACCGGCCTCAAATGCGTGCGCGCCGACTGGTCGGAAGGGCAGCTGAAGGAAGTGCCGGGCAGCGAGTTCACCCTCCCGGCGGACCTGATCCTGCTCGCAATGGGCTTCCTCGGCCCGCGCCAGCAAGGCATGATCGAGCAGAGCAGCGTCTCCCTGACCGAGCGCGGCAATGTCGATGCGAACGTGAAGGACTATCGGACCTCCGACCCTGCCATCTGGGCCTGTGGAGATATGCGGCGGGGCCAGTCGCTGGTGGTCTGGGCCATCCGCGAAGGCCGCCAGTGCGCGGCAAGCGTGGACGAGGCCTTGATGGGCGTTACCCAGCTTCCCCGATAGAGGTTACCGGCGGCGGGCCTGCAACAGGGCCCGCCCCGAAATCGCGGTAACGACCAGCGCAATCGCGAAGCCGATCCCTGCGCCCACGATCATCCCGTCCGGGCCCGCCAGCCAACCGCCCAGCATCAGCCCGGCCAGTGGCAGTGCGAGAAGCAGGAAACAGCCCAGCGCCGCCATCAGTTCTCGCCCGAAGCGCAGGAGAGGCACGCGGCGACGCTCGGATCGTTCCTCAGCCGCCCCTCGGTAATCTTTTCCCCGCAGCGCACGCACCAGCCCCATTCGCCTTCGTCCAGACGGGCGAACGCCGCCCTGATCCGCGCGCGTTCCGCCTCGCGCCGCCGTTCCTCGGCCTGCGCCATCGCTTGCTGCTGCATGGCATCCATGCGAGAGAGGCGGCCGACACTGTCCTGCTGCAGGGTGACAGGAGCGCGATCCTCGGCGCTCAGGGCATCGAGCCGGTTAAGTTCGGCGAGGCGCTGACTGAGCGCGGTGCGGGCGTCGCTTTCGTTCATCGGCGAAGTTTTCCTACGCGATTGCAAAGATGGCAAGACCGGACCCATGCACGCCCTTGACCCAGCCCAGCCCCACCATTTTCGAAAGGTCACGCCCCGTGCGGGCAAATTCTCCATATCTCATTGGTTTTGCTGGATAAATGACCGGTATGGCATTTCCGAAAACGGGCCGGTCGGCGTTCCACATCCGGCCCTAAAGCCGCCAGTCGATGGTCCCGCGTCCGTTGGCTTCCAGAAAGGCGTTGGCCTTGGAGAATGGCCGCGAGCCGAAGAAGCCGCGATGGGCGGAAAGCGGGCTGGGATGCGGGCTCCTGATCAGCAAATGCCGCTCGTTTTCGAGCAGCGCCGGAACCCGCGCCGCCTTGCCCTGCGCGTGGCTGCCCCACAGGATGAAGACGCTGGGCTCGTTCCGCTCCGCCACAGCGGCAATGCAGGTATCGGTGATGGCGTCCCAACCCTTGCCCGCATGGCTGCCCGCCTGCCCCTGCTGCACCGTCAGCGTGTTGTTGAGCAGCAGGACGCCCTGCCGCGCCCAGCTCTCCAGCGTGCCATGCCCGGGACGCGCGAGCCCGAGGTCGCTCTCCATCTCCTTGAAGATGTTCTTCAGCGAAGGCGGCGGCGGCACGCCCTCGGGCACCGAGAAGCACAGGCCATGCGCCTGGCCGGGTCCGTGATAGGGGTCCTGCCCGAGGATCACGACGCGCACGGCATTCAGCGGCGTCAGCTCCAGCGCGCGGAGGCGGCAGCCGCGCGGCGGGTAGATCGTGCGTCCCGCATCCTCCTCCGCGCGCAGCCAGCCGCTCAGCCGCCGTGCTTCGGGTGTGGCGAGGGCGGGCTCCAGGACAGAAGCCCAGCCGGACGGTATCGCGTCGTTCATACCCTCATCCGATACGCTTCGCCTCGCGGCGCGCAAAGCCGCCCTTCCCTCTCATCCCCAATCCGCCTAAGGCACCGGCGATGACAGTCCATTTCCATGAAGAAGACCTGCCCGCAGGCGTACTCGCCGATGGCCCCGTTGCCGTCGATACCGAAACCATGGGCCTCGTGACCCCGCGCGACCGGCTGTGCGTGGTGCAGATCAGCGATGGCAAGGGCGACGAGCACCTCGTCCGCTTCGCCAAGGGAAGCAACTACGACGCGCCCAACCTGAAGGCCGTTCTGGCGGACCCCAGCCGCGTGAAGATCTATCACTTCGCCCGCTTCGACCTAGCCGCCATCGAATACTATCTCGGCGTGGTGGCAGCGCCTGTCTTCTGCACCAAGATCGCCAGCAAGATGACGCGCACCTATACCGACCGTCACGGGCTCAAGAACCTGGTCAGCGAGTTGCTGGGCGAAGACATGTCCAAGCAGCAGCAGTCCAGTGACTGGGGCGCGCCCGAACTGAACGAGGCACAGCGCGAATACGCCGCCTCCGACGTGCGCTTCCTGCATGCCTTGCGCGACATACTGATCGAGCGGCTGGTGCGAGAGGACAGGCTGGAGCTGGCCCAGGCGTGCTACGACTTCCTACCTGCGCGCGCCCGTCTCGATATCGCCGGCTGGGCAGACAAGGACATCTTCAGCCACGAGTCATGAGGCCGGGTGTTGAATTGGGGCGTTAGAGCCAGACTATGACCAGAGCCGCAGACCAGATGCGCACGAAGCGCCAGGCCTTTGCCACTCCCGGCAGCTCGCTCGATTCCATCGTGCGCGTGCTGGCGGTGGCGCTGCCTGCCTTGGTCGGCGTCATCGCGGCTTTCATGCTCATCACCCCGCTTTCCCCGCGCGGCGAAATCAGCTTCCTGCTCGACCGGAACAAGGTCGCCGTCGCGGATGACAGGCTGCGCGTCGACAACGCGATGTACCGCGGGCAGGACAGCAATGGTCGCCCCTTCAGCCTGGTGGCGGGCGAAGCCGTGCAGCAAAGCAACACGGTGCCGCTGGTGCAACTGCAGGATATGACGGCGCGCATGGTCCTTTCGGGCGGGCCCGCCATTCTCACCGCACCGCGCGGCATCTACGATATCGACGACGAGCAGGTGGGCATCCCGGGCGTCGTACAGTTCACGGCAGCCGACGGCTACGAGATGGTCGCGCGTAACGTGACGATAGACCTGCCCACCCGCACCATGCTGGGCGATGGCAATGTCAGCGGCGCGATCCCGGCAGGCAGCTTCTCGGCAAACGCCATGCGCGCCGACCTTGAAGAGCGCACTATAGCCCTCGAAGGCAATGCCAGGCTGCGCATGGTCCCGGGCCAGTTGCGCCTGCCCAGCGGAATGTAAGGAAAGAGCGAAAGGCAATGACGAAGCATCTCCCCACGTCCTCGCATCTCCGCAAGCGGACGCTGGTCCTTCGCGGTCTGGCGGGCGGCCTGCTGGCTGGCGGGATCGCAGCGCTGTCCTTCGGCTCCATTGCCGATGCGCAGACGATTGCCGGGTTCAACTCGAACCAGCCGGTGAACTATGCGGCGGACCGGATCGAACTGCAGGATCGCCAGAACCGCGTCGTCCTGTCAGGCGATGTGCTGATCGAGCAGGGCGATCTGCGTCTTACCGCCGCGCGCACCACGGTCGCCTATTCCGATACCGGCGCGCTCCGCATCCAGCGCATCGATGCGACCGGCGGCGTCACCGTCACGCGCGGGAACGAGCGGGCCAGCGGCAACGCGGCGGTCTACGATTTCAACCGCCGCGTCATCGTGCTGTCGGGTAATGTCGCCCTGCGGCGCGGCGGAGATACGCTGGATGGCGGGCGCCTGGTGATCGATCTCAACTCGGGCCTGTCGAGCGTGGATGGGTCGGACTCGACTGCCAGCGGGCAAAGCGGCCGCGTGTCGGGCACCTTTGCCGTTCCGGAGCAGGAATGAAGCCGAAAGGGCGGGCCGACTAGTTCGCCGGGCAATCCTGTTCCGAGAGAATGCGGGCCGCAGCCTCCTGTCCTTCGCGAAGGTATTTCTGTTCGAGCCGTTTCACGCGCTCGCAGTCCAGATCGGCGCCCTTCTCCAGCGCCAGCGCGACTGTGACAGCCCAATCGTCCGGATCGACGACATCCGCAGCGGGCAGGAGGGCATTGGTCTGCCAGCGACCGAACTGGCTCATCCGCTCGGCGAACTGCGCGCGGCCCTCAGAAGTACCGACCAGCTCTGACAGAAGCTCCAGCGCCTGGTCGCGCAGTTTTTCGCTGGCAAGAAGCGCGACGACGCGCTGGGCCGCGATGCCGTGCTGCCCTTGCTCCAGCGCGGCGCTGCCGCTGGCGAGTTGCGACAACGGCTCGCGCCAGCCGCGGCGGCTGGCTGCCGTCAATGCTGCCAGCGCGGAGTCTTCCTGCCCCGCTGCTGCTGCAGCAATGGAGTAGGTGGTAAGGCTACCTGCCGGCAGGGGTCGCAGACGCACAAGCTGACGGGCTTGCTCAAGGCCCTCGGCGCTGTCTCCGGCGCGTAAGGCAGCCACGCTGCGAATTGCCGATGCGTTAGCGGCGAAGGGAGCGGGAACCAGCGGGGCGAGTTCCGGGCTCATGATCGACTGCCTGTCCAGCTGTACGAAAACAGCGAGCACGGCAACGATTGCCGCGAAGCCGATAATGACGACCCGGACGATCATGACCTGCGCTCTTTCGAGGGAATGAGCAGCACGACAAGAACGGCCGCGACAGCGAGGACGGAGAGATTGCGCAAGGGATAGTCGAGCGCGGATTGCAGGAACAGCGCTGCTATCCCCGCGCCCGCACCCAGGCGAACCCACCAGTTCTCGACGCTTCCCGGCCTGAGGCTGGCATAGGCGCACCAGGCCAGCCATGCCGCTGTCAGTACGATGGCCAGAATGCCGCCTTCGATGACAAGCTCGATAAGGTCGCTATGCGCTCGCCCAGCTCGCAACGGGCCGACATATTCGAGCGATTCGTGGAGTTGGAAGACATCGTCGAACGTGCCGACGCCGGCGCCCGCAGGCCAGTATTGCCCGGCGGTGTAGGTCGCGTCTTCCCACATTTCGGGGCGGTCGCTGTCGGCGATGGTTTCGAACCGGGCGAGACTGTCGGCAGCGCGGCCGTTCTGCGTAGCCGAGACCGCCACGGCCGCAGCGAGCACGCCGATCGCTGCAATGCCTATCCAGACTTCTCGCGCCATCGAAGGCGCGCCTTTATTGCGCCCGCTCCGCAAGGTCCACGCCAGGCGAAAGATGGCCAGAACAAGTGGCAGGGCGAGCAGCGCGATTCCCGAGCGGGATTGGGTGAGGACGGTGCCGAGAACCAGCAGCAGGGCCGCAGCACCCAGCGCTATCCTGGTGACTGTGATGTTTGGCCAGGGGAACCCGGCGACAAGGCAAAGGGCGATGACGAAAAGAACCGCAGTGGAATTGCGGTTGGCAAGCGTGCCGTAGAGGATGGAGGGCCGCAACGTGACGTGTTCGTAAAGCACGCCGAGCGAGTTCGATGTCGAGAGCTGGATCGCACCGAACAGGAAGATCGCGGTACATGCGAAGACGACCGTGAGGGCCAGGGTACGCTTTTCAGCCCGGCCCAGACCGTGGCCAACGACGATGACTGTCGCCGGAACAAGGGTGGCACAGAAAGCTAGAAGCGTCCTGACGGGATTCACGGATAGGGAAAACCAGCTCTTCGAGCCTAAGCCTGCAATGGCCAGGCTTTCCTCGACTAGCGAACGTCCTGGGAGGCCGCTCCACAAATGCGGGGGGAGCGGAACCGCCTGGAAGAGGGGAAAGGCCATGGATGCTACGACGAGAACCACCAGAACCCGCGGGCCCGTCGCGAAAAAATTGGCAACTGCGCCGGAATTCGCGGCGATCACGCCAACAGCGCAAAGCTGCACGAACAGGTTAGCGAGGCCATAGGCAGATCCCCCGCCACCGATAACGAGGGCGACGACGAGAAGAACTTGCAGCTGTCGGATCGGTGAAAAAAGGTGCTGCCGCAGGCCAGAGCTGTTCATCGGCGATACCAGTCATACACCATGCAGACGACTGAACTCGATACAGTCGCCGAATACAAGACCGCCCGCAAAGCGCGGGCGGTCAATTCAGTCAGTCGATGCAGGCAATCAGACGCCGGGCGAAACCGGCGGCTCCGGATCGATCACGTCACCCTCGTTGTCTTCGATGATCGCGATGACCGCAGCCGCGGCACCGCCGAAGATCAGAACGATGAGACCGAGGGGAATACCGATACCCGCTTCTTCCGATTCGGAAACCGATGCAGAAGCCCGGTCGACGGAGGTGATGGCGACACCCGCATCGGCAGCGCGCGTATTCGCCTGCGCGGCAATGGGAGCGAGCGAGAGCGTGGCAGCCGCCGTTGCGGCGATAATGTTCTTGATCATGATGCTGGCTCCTGTTGGCCGTATCTGTTCATTCAAATTATGCGATACCGCAGCGCACAATGTTATGCAACGGCAATCTCGGAAAAATACCTAATTCGAATTAAGGTTCGCGGACTTCGCGTATTCTACGCCGTTCGTCGTCGTCCGTTCCGAAAAGCGGGCTGAAACGCGTTACGTTGCCCCCGATGATCGCCGAGCCGCCATATTGCAACCATGCATGCGCATTGAAAATCTTGTCTCCAGGCAAATCGACGCCGATCACGATCGTGCTGGCTATCCCCTTGGACAATAACCACCGCTGGCCCGCCATTGCCTGGGGTACGCAGTCGGAGCGGAAAGGGAGGCGACGTGCCACGCGGGGAATCACATAGGCGATTCGCGCTGCAATATCGAAGTCCTTCGGCGCCGCCTCCATCGCCGACCGGCCCCTTGCTGCAGCGTCGCGATTGAGCCGTTCGATATCGCGCACGTGAAAACGGGAATGGCGAAGCCGTGCTGCGCCTAGCTCGACTAGTGCTCGCAGGGCTGGCAGGAGAAGGCCGATCCTGTTCCGCCGACCTGCATGCGCTGCGGCATAGCGCGCAGCCGCTACGGAAGGCCCAGCGGCAGCATCCGGCCCTTCATCCACGAACGTGGACCGGGCGTTCGTTTCCAGGATCCTGTTGTTCATCAATGCGCAGGTACCGTCTTTGGGCTGAAGGACCAAGCTGCATTCTACGCTCCATGGCAGAGGCGGGTTTGCAGGAGGGACTAATCCCACTATCGCAGGACCGTCATGCTTGTCGCTGTCCCCAAACTCCCTGACCGGGCCCTTTGTCGGCCAGGCGATGTCTCCGCTCCAGGCAGCGTGCGGGAAGCGGCGCAAGCTTGAGCGGCATCGCGGCGATATTGCACACCGGCGGAAAACCGGTCGAGGAACGATGCCTGCACCGCATGACCGAGGCGATCTCCTATCGGGGGCCGGACGGGATCGACCACTGGGTTTCGGGAAATGTCGCGCTCGGTCATTGTGCCATGCATGCAACGGCCGAGTCGTCGCTGGCGAGCCAACCGCTTGCAAACGAGGATGGCACGCTCGTCGTCGTGATGGACGGCTACCTGTCCAATTGGGAAGAGCTGCGCACGGATCTCCTGCAACGTGGCTGCCGCCTCCGGACGCGGTCCGACGCCGAACTCATCCTCCGCGCTTACGAGACGTGGGGCGAGAATTGCCCTGCGCATATCGATGGCGAATATGCCTTCGTCATATGGGATGCCAGGGCCCAGGCGCTGTACGCAGCGCGTGATCACCAGGGCCTGCGGCCGCTTTTATATCACTATGACGGCGAGACGCTGGTCATCGGTTCCGACATGGCGGCCGTGCTTTCCGCGCTACCGCATACTCTGGAGGTCAATCACCACTACATGGTGGAGGTCGTACTCAGGCAGGGCGGGAGTGCGGACGAGACGGCCTATGTCGGAATCAAGCGACTGCTGGGTGCGAGCTGGATGCGGGTCGACGGCTCGGGCCTTCGGACTGGCGAATACTGGCAGTTGCCGATCGGTCTCGACATTCGTTATCGTATCGATGCCGAGTATGTCGAACACTATCGCGAGGTGTACGAGGAGAGCATCCGGCGAGCTTCGCGCACGCACAGGCCGCTGGCCATCGAAGTCAGCGGCGGACTCGATTCCTCGGCCAATTTCTGCCTGGCGCATAAATTACTGGGCGAGGGGCGCCTGCACGCCGGCGAGATACGCGGCTATACGCTGGAAGGCCCGGCGCGGAGCGCTGCGGACGAGCTCGCTTATGTCGAGGCGGTCGAGAGGTTCACCGGACGATCGATCCGCCGCGTACCCCTGTTCATCCCCGATCTCGACTGGTTCGCCCGGCAGGCTGCGCGGGATCGCGACTTCGCCACCTACCCCAACGGCGCCATGTCCCTGAACCTGGAAAAGGCCCTTGTAGACGATGGCTGCCGGGTTGCCATGAATGGAGACGGCGGAGACACCTGGTTAGGCGGCACGAGAAGCTATCGCGAAGCGGTCGAGCTGGGAGAATTCCGACTTCTGGCCGAAGGCATGCGGGCCGAAGCCGCGGAATTCGGATGGAAGGTGGCGGTAAAGAACCTGCTGCGCTCGCTCGCCGTGCCATTGACGCCCGAGCCACTGCGCAGGGCTTTCCGCAATCTCCGACGCGGCAACACGGATGACGAGGATCACATCTATTACCTGCTGAATCGCGAGGCGAGGGTCCGGCACAATCGCGATTTCGAACGCTGGCTGGCCGAGAATGACGCGCCAGGGGGCGGAGTGCACAAGGTTCACAAGCTGAAACTTGCGTTCCGGCAGGCCTCGGCAGACATGCTCAATCGCCAGCACGCCCAGAACGGTTGCGAATACCGCAATCCCATGCTCTCGCGCCCTTTCATAGAGTTCTGCGCGCAGACTCCCGAGAGTACGAGATTGCGAGGAATGACAACGAAATACACGCATCGCGAGGCGATGCGAGGGATCATGCCGGAGGAACTGGTTAACAGGAACAGCAAAGCCGAATTCGGTGTGGTTTCAGGGGCACACAAGCGAAAACTGCTGGAATTCTTCGAAAATGACGTTCCCGAGGAACTTTGGGGCGCCTTCGACGCTGATAGAGCGAAAGCCATCGTTAAGACATACTGCACTGCAGCAATTGACACTGGACATGCTTGGCCGGTATGGGGCTTATATTCATACGCAGTTTTACTGGGCTTACAAAACCAAGGCCCCTCGGAAAGTTACGGAGTACGTTGAAATGACGATCGAAAGCACGCAAGCGAAGCGCGAATATGCTCGTCCGACCCTGCAGGCGTTCGGCAGCGTTCGTAACCTGACCGGCGGGACGCGCAGCTCGGGCGCCGATGGCGCTCTGGGCATGAGCAGCCTTACCGATTCGCGGATGCAGATCTAGCTCTCCGCATTTATCCTGCGGCGCGATCTTTTGCAGGCCGTGGCTTGCTAGCTCGCGCAGAGCAGATCGCCTCCGGGCAATGAAACACTGGGAAGCACCGCGCTGCTGGAAGTGGCGCGGTGCTTTCGTCATTCGCTTGACCTGCAGGCACTTTCGGTCACTGCAGTCGCCTGATAGAGGCGACTTTTTTCAGGGGCGCGCAGCCTTGACGCGATTCTCCCAGGAAGCCTCACGGGAACAGTCATCACTCGATTCGGCTGCATATGATCGCTGGATCATGGACGGCGTCGTCATCGCAGAGTTCTATCGCCAACCGGCAGTCTATCTCGTTCGTTTCCCGGGGCGCGCGGACTTCGAAATCGACAGCGATACCTATCGCACAAGGGCCTATCCCTGTCCGGATGTGCCGTCGAACGAAGTCGCCTCGACATACGTCAATCAGATACTTCCAATCATCGAAAACCATACCGGCTCGATTCGTCTGCACGGTAGCGCCAATCAAATCGGCGGTCGCGCCGTCGCCTTCATGGGATCATCCCGCCGCGGCAAGACCACGCTGACAGGCGCGCTCGCCCGCGCCGGGCATCCGTTTCTGACTGAAGACGTGTTGGAAGTGGAACGCGGCGGGCAGGCCTATCTCGTCCAGCCTCATTCCAAGGTCCTCCGCCTGTTCGAGGACAGCGCAGCGATTGTTCTCGGGCGAAGACCGGAGGGCGATCGAGCGAACGGAAAGTTCGATGTCGCCAGCGATGAGTTTGTTCCCCATGCCGGCAATGCCGCCCCTCTGGGCGCCATCTGCCTTCTCGGACCGGGTGAGAGCGATGGTTTCATGCAGCGACGGCTGAGCCCGCTTGCCGCCGCTTCGCAATTCCTGCAGCAATCGTTCCTGCTCGACGTGAACGACAAGCCGAGGCTGAGGGAGCATTTCGACCGGCTTGTGACCCTGGCTGAGGCCGTGCCCTGCTTCGAGGTTGACTATCCCCGCCGCTACGATCACCTCCCGGCCGTGGTAAAGGCACTGGAAGATGGTTTCGGGACAGGTGACTGAAATGGTAAAGCTGGATGATACACTCGTCGCCTCCACCGACGTTGTCTCGCGTCAGGTAAGTGGCGATTTCATCCTTCTCGACCTCGAGAGCGGAACCTATTTCGGTATCAACGAGGTGGGCGGGCGCCTTTGGGAGATCCTCGATCGACAGGGCGGCACGCTTAATCAGGCCTGCAAAGTGTTGCTTGAGGAGTTCGAGGTATCGGCGGAGCAGTTGCACGCCGATGTCCTGGACCTTGCCAGTGAAATGGTGGAGCGCGGCCTGCTCCTGCAAGGCGAGCGCGCTGCCCCCTAGATCAACGCGCGTCCGGGGCGGCGATCTCGGTGATGCGCGCGTTTTCCACTTTCAGCACACGGTCCGCCAGCGCAAGGCTGGCCCGCCGATGCGTGATCAGCAGCACCGTACGGTCCGCCAGCGCCGTCTTGCAGGCCTCGATGAATGCGACCTCCCCGTCGCGGTCATACATCGAGGTCGCTTCGTCCAGTAGCAGGATGGGAGGGTCTTGCAGCAGGGCCCTGGCGAGCGCGATGCGCTGCCGCTGTCCGCCCGACAGGCGAACCCCGTGGTCACCGATCTCGGTTTCGAAACCATCGGTCAACGAGGCGATGAAAGAGCTGGCCTGGGCAAGTTGACAGGCAGCCTCGAGCGCTTCCTGAGAAGCGTCGGGCGTTCCGAACAGTATGTTCTCCCGCACCGTCCCGTTAAAGAGCGCGGGCATCTGCGGGACATAGCCGATCAGGCGCCGCAGATGCTGGATCTGCAAATCGCGAATGTCGCTTCCGTCGATCCGGATCATGCCAGCCTGGGGATCGTAGAAGCGCAGCAGAAGCTTGCCGATCGTCGTCTTGCCTGCACCGTTCTTGCCGGTAAGCGCAACGGTTTGGCCGGGACGGATCACGCAGCTCGCGTCCTTCAGCACCATTTCGCGCTGGTTGTAGGCGAAGCCCACTGCGTCGAAGGTAATGCCACCCTCGCAGGTGAGAACGGCATCGCCGGCCCGGTACCCTTCCTCCTGCGGCTCCTCGAGGATTTCGCGAAGCCGGGCGAAAGTGCCGATTGCGGACTGGTATTTCCCATAGACATCGGCAAGCGCGCCTATAGGCCGAGTGAGCAGGGCGGCGTAGAAGAGGAAGCTGAACAGCTCTTCGGGATCGCGGCTTTCGCCAACGTCGCTGCCGATCGTGACGAGAATGAGCACGGCTGCCAACGCCGCGATCAATCCCGCAACCGGCCCGAGGACGGCAAAGATGCGCATTTGCGCCACGATCTGCATGCGCGCTGCCTCCACCAGCTCGCCGTAGGCGCCGCTTTGCCGCTCTTCACGACCGGCCGCCTTGGTGGCGGCGAGCATTTCGAGGTCGCGTTCGGCAATGGACACGACGCGCGCTTCGGCCGCCCGCGCGGCGCTGCCGATATCCCTGAGGCGCCGCCCGACCACCTTCGACATCAGGAAGAACAGCGCAAGTATCGCAACGATCAGGAGGCCTAGCGTGGGATCGATCAGGAACATGAAGACGATCGCGCCCCCGGCCATCAGCAGCGTGGCTGGCGTCGAGACCAGAGTACCCGTAAGAAAGTCGCTCAACCTCGCGACCTCGAAAGTCATCAGCGCGAGAATGTCGCCATGCCGCGCGCGGTCATGGAACGCCATCGGCAGCCTCTGCAGGTGATCGTAGAGGTCAAGGCGCATGTCGGCATGCACCCGTGTCGACACCGCGATGGTCTGAAGCGAGGACGCGACGCGAAGGAGGGCCGTCACAACCACGACGAGGACGAGCAGGCCCGCGACCTCGTAAAGCGACTGCTCCTGGTCGGAGACGATTCCGCCGAGCAGGTTTCCTGCCAGCCAGGGAATGGCCAGCGTACTTAGCGTACCTAGGATCGAGAGCAGGCTCACCAGCGCCAGTGGCCAGCGATAGGCCTTCGCCCGGGCGAACAGGAAGCGCAGAACACTCATCGCCCGCTCGCCAGCAAGCGCCGCCCGAGACTGCCAAGCCGCTTGAGATAAAGGTCGGGCATCGCTCGCCCCTCGGTCACGCCATACCGTTCGCGAAGCTGGTCGGGGCTGGGGAACAGGCGGCGCATGGCAAAAGCCGCCTTGCGCCACGGGTTTTCTATGGCAGCGAGGTCCATCCAGAAGGCGTCCTGGGTTTCCTTGCAGGACAGGTAGCGTGAGACCGGCGTTTCCTGCGTGGCCGTGTCCAGCCACCGGGTGATGTGTGCGGGCAAGGGTGTCCCCAGCCGGTCACGTGCCGAATAGAGGCAGGTGCGGCATACAGGGGCCATACCTTGCAGACTGGCAATATCCTGTAGCTCTGCCCATTGGTTCGGCGTGAAGGCGCGGGCCTGCAAGTGATTGTCCATGTCCCATATCAGGCGGCGAACGCCGGCAATGGACCTGCCCATGAACTCGTAGCCGAAATTGAAATGCCACGTCTGGTTGATGAAGCCCTGCAACATCCCCAGTACCGGATCGACGGCATGGGCATGCTCGTGCAGCGCGGGAAGTGGCTGTCGGCGAGTTATCATGGCCTCGACGTCGAGCACCTGCTGGAGCAGCGGGGAATCGACGACGTTCCAGTGCAGATCGATGTCATGAGTGAAGCCCATGCCGGTATCGCGCCGCCAAACCTCCTGATACGTCTGGCCGATCTTGCTTGTCAGGCGCTGCCACCCGCCTTCGCGAAGGGCCTGGCGCGCGGGTTGCAGTTGGCGCCGCCGCACCAGAAGATCCGTGTCGCCGCGGCGCCGCATGGCCGGGTCGTCATAGATCGAATAGGCAAGCGCCGTTCCCTTCGTCACGATGCTTTCGACGCCCCTGGCACGCAGCAGGCCGAAAAGCGGGGCAAGCGCCTCGCGGTGGGAGATTTCCCACAGTCCCTGCAGGTGCACGGTCTGGCGGATCAGCTTGTGAAGCGCCTTGGGAACCAGAATGTCCTGCTGGTAGAGAAAATAGGCAATGCCGTGATATTCGATCCGCTCGGCAATGCAGTTCACACTGTAGGCTTCTGCCAGGTCGGACGGTAATGTCGAAGCGTCGCCCGCCAGAAGCCGGACAAGCGCCGCATCGATACTCTCCAAGGTCTCGTCTTTCGGCAAAAACCAGCTCCGATGTTCCGGGCGCAACGCATGGACCGATACATCACCGATCCTGACCACCTTCATAAACGCGTTGAAGCGACGATCCAGCCCCGGCTCCGGCATTACGCAACCGATTGACAAGTATATCGTCGCCTATTGCTATCGAGCTTATTGTGCAGTTGCGAGATGGGCGTTGCATCTTGCCCTACGGGCGAGTACCTACCTCCGCAAGGGGCGGATTGGCAGTTTGATCACTACGGTCGAAAACGCGTTCTTGTCGTGCAGCAGGCAGCCATCGAAATTCGTGGTTGTCGGATGCGCATGGCAGGCTTTTTGCGATCGGATAGGGCGGACGTAATGCCGGCGCGCAGACGCAGGACAGGACAGAAGGCCGTTTTATGACCACAGCCAATCGGAAGGGCATCATTCTTGCCGGGGGATCGGGGACCCGTCTCTATCCGCTGACGCGAGGTGTCTCGAAGCAGCTGATGCCGGTCTACGACAAGCCGATGATCTACTACCCGCTCAGCACCCTGATGCTGGCGGGTATTCGCGAGATCATGATCATCACCACTCCGGAGGATCAGGACCAGTTCAAGCGCGTGCTCGGCGATGGCTCGGACTTCGGGATCGAGCTTGAATACGCCGTGCAACCCAGCCCTGACGGGCTGGCGCAGGCCTATCATATCGGCGCCGATTTCATTGGCGGCGAGGCCAGCGCGCTCGTGCTGGGCGACAACATCTTCTACGGCCACGGCTTGCCGGAACTGCTGAACAATGCCGCCAGCCGCGAAAGCGGTGCCAGCGTGTTCGCCTACCGCGTAAACGACCCAACGGCCTATGGCGTGGTGGATTTCGACTCCACCGGCAAGGCGTCCTCGCTGGAGGAGAAGCCGAGCCAGCCCAAGTCGAAGTACGCCGTAACGGGCCTCTATTTCTACGACGGAACCGCTGTCGATCGCGCACGCGATCTCAAGCCCTCCGCGCGCGGCGAACTCGAGATTACCGACCTCAACCGCCTGTATCTCGAGGACGACCAGCTCTCCGTAGAAATCATGGGCCGAGGCTATGCCTGGCTCGATACCGGCACGCACCAATCGCTGCTCGATGCCGCCAGCTATGTTCGCATCACCGAGGAGCGGCAGGGCCTGAAGGTCTGTTGTCCCGAAGAGATTGCCTGGCGGCAGGGGTTCATCGGCGACGATCGCCTGGAACAGATCGCGGCCCCGCTGAAGAAATCGGGCTACGGCGAATACCTGATGGCCCTGCTCCGGGAGGGACGTGCACGGTGAAGATCGTCGAGTGCGATATTGCTGGCCCCCTGATCATCGAGCCGCAGGTGTTCGGTGACGAACGCGGCTTCTTCCTCGAGAGCTGGAACGCTGCGCGGTTCGCCGAAGCGGGTCTCGACATGACCTTCGTGCAGGACAATCACTCACGCTCGCAAAAGGGCGTGTTGCGCGGAATGCATTTCCAGAGGCCCGGACCCCAGGGCAAGCTGGTGCGTGTCGTAAGCGGCGCGGTGTATGACGTGGCCGTGGACCTGCGCCGCTCGTCCCCTACCTTCGGAAAATGGGTTGGTGTTGAGCTTTCCGCGGTCAACAAGCGGATGTTCTGGGTTCCCCAGGGGTTTGCGCATGGTTTCCTGACGCTCGAGGACGGCACCGATTTCCTCTACAAGTGCGATGCGCCCTACGCGCCCGCCAACGAGCATTCGCTGGCCTGGGACGATCCCGATGTCGGTATCGACTGGCCGACCGACGGGTTGGACATCCAGCTTTCCGCCAAGGACCGCGAGGGCAAGCCGCTCTCCGAAGTGGAGGCCTTTGCGTGAAAGTCCTCATTACGGGAGCCAAAGGACAGTTGGGCCGCGGCCTGATCGCCTGCGCGCCGGAAGGCTGCGATCTCCATCCGGTCGACATTGAAGACTGCGACCTGACCGATGCCGGGGCCATCGGCGCGCTTCTGAGCGAGGTCTCCCCGGATCTCGTCATCAATGCCGCCGCCTACACGGCTGTCGACAAGGCGGAGAGCGACGAGGAAACGGCGCTCGCCATCAATTCAGGCGCTGTCGCAGCGCTGGTGAAGGCGCATGACGGCAAGCTCGTGCATGTCTCGACCGATTTCGTGTTCGATGGCGCCGCCAGCCGCGCCTATCGCCCCGAAGATCCACGCAACCCCATATCCGCCTATGGCCGTACCAAGGCCGAGGGGGAGAAGCACCTGCGCGATGGCGACATTCTCGTCCGCACAGCCTGGGTCTACACGGCGGGCGGAGCAAATTTCGTGCGCACCATGCTGCGCCTGATGGCGGAGAAGCCTGCCCTCAATGTCGTGGCAGACCAGATCGGCGCGCCAACCTGGGCGCCGGGACTCGCCGCGACGATCTGGGGCCTGGTCGACAAGGGCGCCAGCGGCACATTCCATCACAGCGATGCGGGCGTTGCCAGCTGGTACGACTTTGCCGTCGCAATCCAGGAAGAGGCGTTGGCGCTCGGCCTGCTGGACAAGGCCATCCCGGTCACGCCCATCCCCACCAGCGCCTATCCAACACCGGCAAGACGGCCTGCTTTCTCGCTGCTCGATTCCAGCAAGACGCGCGAATTGCTGCAGGATGGCTACACCCACTGGCGCGAGAACCTGCGCACGATGCTGAAAGAGGAAGCAGCCCTTGGCTAACCTGCTCATTACTGGCGGAGCCGGATTTATAGGTGGCAATTTCGTCCATTACTGGGCCGAAAAGCATACTGGCGATACGATGGTCGTGCTCGATTGCCTGACCTATGCAGGCAACGAATCCACCATCGCGGGCGTCGAACAGGCCGAACTGGTGAAGGACGATATTCGCAATACCGAGCGCATCGAGAAATTGCTGCGCGAACGCGAGATCGACACCGTGGTGCATTTCGCGGCCGAGAGCCACGTCGATCGTTCCATCAGCGGGCCCGATGCTTTCATCGACACCAACATCCTCGGCACCAACAGCCTGCTGAAGGCCGCGCGCACGGTCTGGCTGGACGAGGGCAGCGGCAAGGCGCATCGCTTCCACCATATCTCGACAGACGAGGTGTACGGCTCGCTCGGCCCGGATGATCCCGCCTTCAGCGAGACGACGCCTTACCGGCCGAACTCGCCCTATTCGGCCTCCAAGGCGAGCTCCGACCACCTTGTGCGCGCCTATCATCACACCTTCGGGCTGGAAGTCACGACCAGCAATTGCTCGAACAATTACGGCCCCTACCAGTACCCCGAGAAGCTCATCCCGCTGTTCCTTCTCAATGCACTGCATGGCCGCAGCCTGCCGATCTATGGTGACGGCATGAACGTGCGCGACTGGCTGCATGTTGAGGACCATTGCCGCGGCATCGAGGCATGCCTCGCCAAGGGCCAGCCGGGTGAGACCTATAATATCGGCGGCGGGGCAGAACTTGCCAACATGACGGTGATCGACACGATCTGTGCGGAAGTCGACCTCGCCTTCGAGGAGATCGATGATCTGGCGGAGCGCTATCCCGATGCTCCGGCGGCAAATGGCCACGCGACGAGTTCGCTGAAGACCTTCGTTACCGACCGCGCCGGCCACGATCGCCGCTATGCCATCGACGAGAGAAAGGCCCGTGCCGAATTGGGTTACAGCCCCAGGCACGAGTTCGAGGAGGGGTTGCGCCAGACTTTGCGCTGGTATCTCGAAAACGAAAGCTGGTGGCGCGCGTTGCTCTAGGCAGACAACCGCCTCATCCCTGATTCGACAAGGAGTAATTACCCATGGCTGTCCTTGAGTTGACCGGCTCTCCAACCAGTCCGAGGTTCGACGAGGCGCAGTGCGTTGCTGCGGGCGAACGGCTCGCTGCCGAGTACCAGAACGCCTCCCCCTTCCCGCATATCGCCATCGACGATTTCATCGCGCCGGACGCATTGCGCCCGATCATCGCGAACTTCCCGCCACGCGAGAAGGCGGTCTCCTTCAGCCGTGACCAGGAGAAGCTGAAGTACCAGTTTCATCCTGACAGCCTGGAAGACGACCTGACCTACAATCTCTTCACCGCGCTCAACAGCCAGCCCTTCCTGCGCTTCCTGACTGCCCTTACCGGGATAGAGGGCCTTATCGCCGACCCGTATTTTGCCGGCGGAGGCCTTCATGAAACCCTGCGGGGCGGGCATCTCGGCGTGCATGCCGACTTCAATCGCCACAAGAAGATGAACGTGCGGCGGCGTATCAATGTCCTCATCTACCTGAACGAGGACTGGAAGGATGAGTATGGCGGCCACCTTGAGCTGTGGTCGAAGGACATGAAGACCGTGGAGCGCTCCGTGGCGCCCATCCTTGGTCGGTCGGTGATCTTCAATACTGATCTCGACAGCTATCATGGCCATCCCGATCCGCTGACGACGCCCGATGGGATCTCGCGCCGCTCGATCGCTACCTATTACTACACTTCGGCGCAAAGCCTTGCCGACCAGCCGGACCGGACGACCAATTTCAAGCGCCGCCCCCAGTCGAACGACAAGGAAGACTTCTCGGTCAAGGCCCGCGAACTTGTGAGAGACCTTGCGCCCCCGGCCCTGCTGCGCGCCGTCCGGCGCCTGAAGTGATCCGAACGGGGAACTGTCGCCGGCCCGCGTGCCGTTTTCTTCTCGCTCCACGTCAATCGGGATACTGAAATCTTGGACAAGACCGATTGCGACGTCCTGATCGTCGGCGCGGGCATGGGGGGGTCGATCGTCGCCGGAAAGTGCGGCGATGCCGGCCTGAGCGTAATTGTCCTCGAAAAGGGCGCTCCGCCCGCGCCCGGACCACGGCGCGGCAGGCTCGCCCGGCTGTTTGCAAGCCAGGACGACCGCGGCGGCGAACGCTGGCCCACCGAGACGCTTTTTCGACCACGCGAAGGCGCCAAGGCGAAGAAGGTCGGCTCGGTTCTCGGCATAGGGCCCGGCGGATCCGGCCGGATCTACGGTGCGGCGCTCGGCAGGGGCGAGCGGGCGGATTTCGAGCGCGACTACCAGCCGGGCCAGTGGCACGAGACCGAAGAAACGGCGCTGCGCAACGATTGGCCGGTTTCCTATGACGAGTTCCTCCCCGCCTATCGCGAAGCGGAGCAATTGCTTGGCGTTGTCGGCACGCTCAATCCCCTCGATCCCGATGACGATGCAATGCTGGGCCGCCCCCCTGCTGTCTCCCCCGCACATCACCGCATTATCGAGCAGCTCGAGGCAAATGGGCAGCACCCTTACCGCATGCATGTGGGCATCGCGTATCGTCCCGGTTGCAGCGAATGCCAGGGCAGTACGTGCCTGCGCGATTGCAAGGCGCATGGCTTCAATCGTGCGCTTGAACCGGCCCTGCGCCGGACCGGCAAGATCAACCTGGAATACGGGCTGAGCGTCACTCGCCTGGAGGAACGAACCGAGGGTGGCTGGATCGTTCATGCGAGTGACCAGCAGGGCAACCCCCGGAAGTTCAGCGCCGCCAACGTTGTGCTGGCCGCAGGTGCCCTCAACTCTCCGCGCGTCCTGCTCGATTCCCCGGAGATCTGGGACGGCGCCGTTCCCGAAATGCTTGGCCGCGGGCTTATGTTTCACGCCAGCGAGATCTTCGCGGTTTCCGGTCCCGGCCTCGACGATCTCTACGGCCCTCGCAAGGTCATCGCGCTCCGCGATCACTATTTCGAAGGGCCGGCGCCCCTCGCCGAATGCCAGTCCCTCGGCATGGTCTCGGCACCCGGCATGATCGCGCACTTCCTGGCCGAGAAACTGCGCCGTTCCGGATTGAACCTCGGCCCGCTGCGGCGCCTGGTCCTGCGACCAGTCGGAGAGATTGCGCAACGCCTCTTCAGCAAGGCGGAGCTCTTCACCGCGAACCTGCAGGACCTGCCCTACCCCGATAACCGCGTGACCACCGAAACCGGCGAAGATGGAACGGACCGGATAGCCGTCACCTATCGCAAGCGCGCGGAACTGGTCGCGCGTGGCAAGATATTCCGCAAGCGGATGAAAGAGGCGTTCAGCCCGCTGAAGGTGCGATTTCTTACAGGGGTAGGCGAACCAAACCTCGGTCACCCGATGGGAACCTGTCGCATGGGTCACGAACCGAAGGATTCGGTAACCGACGCGCAGGGACAGGTCTGGAACAAGCCTGGCCTTTATGTCGCGGACGCTTCGGTGTTTCCCGGCTCACTGGGCCTCAATCCGGGACTGACGGTAGCGGCTCATGCCTTGCGCGTCGCCCGTTCCATCACGCAACTACGGAAGACCACGCCATGATCGTTCCCCACGACGACAACAATCGCCACGTCCTGATCACGGGAGCGACCGGCGGCATCGGCAGCGCGCTGACGAAGCAGTTTGCCGATGCGGGCTTCCATGTTTCAGCGGTGGGTCGCAACCGTAGCGCCCTCGCCGAACTCGCACGCCTTGGCGAGTGCATCGCGCCCATCGAGGCGGACATGGCGGACCGCCAAGCAGCTGCCGAGGCGTTTGCCCAGGCACGCGCGGCCCACGGCCCCGTCAGCCACATCATCGCTGCCGCCGCGATCTATCCCAAGGCTCATTTCCTCGACGAAGGCGCCGAACAACTGGAGCAGGCCCTGCGGGTGAACGTAGTCGGCGTGGCGAACACGCTGCACGAAGGATTGCCCGAAATGCTCGAGCGGAATTTCGGGAGGAACGTCGTCTTCGGCTCCCTCGCCGACCTCAATCCCCTTCCCGGATCGATTGCCTATTCGGTATCGAAGGGAGCCCTCCATTCATTGGTGCGCGGCATTGCCGGAGAAATAGACCGGGTCAGGTACCCCAACGTTCTCGTGAACGAATTCAACCCCGGCGCAACCCGCACGGCGATGAGCACGCACGGCCGCGATCCTGCCGAGATATTCGAATTGCTTACCCCCCTCATCGCTTGCGACGCCGACGGCCCGCACGGCCGCTTTTACCAGGAAGGCCGCGAAGTTCGGATCGGAGAGAGCTGGAAAGCCGCTCTCAAGCGAGTGGTATTGCGACGTTAGTCATTCCTCGGCCAGACATCGCTGGCCCTCACATCGCCACCGCGAGAAGTAACGTCCTGCCAAAGGGCAAGATCGAATGCATAGAGGTCGCAAATGCGTTGCCTGAGATCAGCCGGCAGATCCTGCGACTTCAGTTCGCGGACGAACTTATTGCAGTAACCGTTCAGTTCGCGCAGCAGGACTGGCTGTCCGTCCCCGTAACGGCGACCCAGGAATCCAGGATTTGTCACTTCGCGGTAAACGCCGGTGCTCGATACCCGGCGCGCTACGTCGACCAGACCGTTCCTCCCGGCCTCGGCTTTCCGTCCGCCGACATTGCCGCGCTGCGCGGCAGGCGGAACGTCTATTCCGAAACGGTTTTCGATCTGGCCGATCGCGGTTTCAAAGGTTTCTGTAAGGTAGAGGTAGGGATCGATCCGCAGCGCCATATGGCGATCCGCGAGGAAAGCATGCTGAGGTTCGTGGTGCGCATCGAAAAAGGCGTATTCCACCAGCTCCACAAAACGCTCGAGAACGGTGGGAATCGGCGCCTTTGCAACATCCAGGAGTTCCAGATGAACATCGTCCGGAATGACCACGCGATCCATTCGCCATTCCTGCGCGGATGCAAAGTCGGTCATTCGCAGGATTGTCTCGGGAACCGATGACAGGAACCGGGCTACAGGTTCCCGGAGGAACGCTACCACCGGGCCGCCAAACTCGTGAAAAGGCAGCCAATCCTCGCATTCCAGGCGCACCTTGCTTTCGGTCGAGGCATTCTTCGAAATTCTGATGAGTCCCAGGGCGCGATCGGGCCGGGCGAGGACATAGCCGTGAGGATGGGTGGTGGTTAGCGGTTGTCTCTGCATCAAATTTCCGTGTTGTTCTGAATGACTGATTACCGGCAGCGCGCGCGTCACAGCGGCGCCTGTAGACCTATTGGGGAACTTGATCGCTGTCCTTCACGCTCTTCACACTCCCACTCCACACATTGATGCCTTCGAGCCGGTAGACCATTATGAAGGCAATGAAATTCCGCAACGGCAGGAGGAGCGCGATGGCAGTCGCGACGCCCAGAAGGCCGCCGTATCTGGCGGCGATGGGAGCCACTATCAGCAGCAGTATGGTCGTGGAAACCGAGATCAGGAAGTTGGTCTTCTCGTTCCCGGACATTGCGAGGACTATCCCGCAGGGCCCGGTACATGCAAAAATCACCTGTCCGATGATGAGGACATAGAGAACGATATACGCCTCTTCGAATTCGGGGCCGATCTGGCGCAGAATGAACTTCCCGGTCACCATGAGGAAGATGCCCGCTGCGATCGAGATCCAGGCACTGAAGCGCATTGCCCTTGCCGCGAGTTTGCCCGCCTCCTGCCGGTCTCCTGCATGGAAAGCCGAGCTGATCTTCGCGGAATAGACCGAGAAGATCGCCATCGCCGCGATTTGCAGAACGGCGGCAATCTGTATGCTCGCGCGGTAAAGGCCCGCATCCGCCGCGCCGAGCATTTGCGCGGATACGGCAAGACCGTACCAGTCGGCAAGGTTCTGGGCGATCCCCACGCCCCACAACGGAAGTGAAGATGCCAGGACAGGTCGCATGTCGATATGAACAGCGTTCTCGCCGAAACCGCTGCGGTGGAACACCACAAACCCACCGATAAGCAAAGCGACCAGACTGCCGGCGGCAGCAGCCCAAAGGGCGCCTTCTACTGTGAATACAAGGCCGGTTCCAAGAGCCAGGAATGCTGCTGCAGGTACCGACAGGGAAGGGATAATCTGACCAAGCGTGAACGCGTGCTGGGATCGGAGGATTGCGCCAAATAACGAAATGCCAGCTCGGCCGATCAGCAAGACACAAAGTAACAGCAGAAAGTCTTGAGGTACGGCGTCGCCGAATAGTCTGGCCCAGACAAAATCTCCGCCCAGCCAAAGGACAGCCGTAATTGCCAGCATGAACGCCAGGCTCAAACCTACCAATTTCGCCAAGGACAAAAAGGCGATTGGCGTGCCAAGGGCCACTGACTTGGAGAAATGCCGCACCGCGCTAACGTCAAGACCCATGAGTCCCACGAGTGCGAAAAAGACAGCGGTTTGCGTCACCAAAGCGTACTGCCCCATCGCCTCGGGACCAAGATTGTTACCAATGAGATAGGTCACGCCGAATCCGGCAAGCACGGCAAGCCCGCGGACCACAAGTGCCACGATGACGGCACTGTCATCCTTCAATTTGGCAAAGAAGAGCGAGAGCAGATTCCTTCGCGTCGAGGCTTCGTCTTTCCTCGAAATTCCGTGACTTGGCATGGCTCGCTAATGCACGGTTTTTGACATGTGTGCGAGTGCAAAAAGATCATCGTCAGCCTACTGTTCATTGGCAGGACGATGTTGCAAAACATGTTGCGTATATTCGGACAGTTTTTTCTTCCCCGGCTGGTCGGGTACGACTAAGAGCGCGTGATGGCATCGGTTCATCAGACACGCGCGCCTGACTGGTCGGCCTCTGCCGCTTCAGGACGAGAAGCCAGCAATCTCCGGGTCTATGCTGCCGTTGCACTAGGCTACTTGCTGCTGATGCCGATGCAGTTCTACATGAACATCGGCGGGTCGGTCATTCCACCGTATCGTATATTCCTGATAATCAGTTCGCTGTTCGCCATCCGCGAAATCGCGCGCGGACAAGTCCGCCTGGGCTGGGCCGACACGGCAATCATTATCGCCGTCATCTGGATTTGCCTGGCGATGTCGATCACATCGACCGCGGACGAAGCTCTTACAGCAAGCATCGCCCACATTACGGATATCGGCTTTTCGTATTTCTTTGCACGCGCAGCATTCCGCAACTTGCGCGATGTACGGATGTTTCTCTTGCTCTTACTGCCAGGCATTTTTTCGCTCGGCCTCATATTGGTAATTGAAGCAGTCACCCATCAGCACATCATTCAAGGTGCTGCAGCCGCGATCACTGGCTCGGGGGTCGATTACCGATCGGCGCCGCGACTGGGACTCATGCGGGCCCAGGGGCCTTTCCCGCACCCGATCTCTGCGGGAATTTTCTTGAGCAGTTTCCTGCCATTGTACTGGCTTGCCGGATTCAAGGGTTGGGTACGCTTTGCAGGGGCATTTGCCGCAATCTGCAGCTTTGCCACGGTAAGCTCTGCTACGCTGCTCTCCCTCGTCGCTGCGATCGGCCTGCTAGTCTACAACTGGCTATCGAGCCTGATCGCCAACCTCACGTGGCGCTTGCTGTTCGTCGTCATCGCGCTCGTCACGTTTACCCTCGAACTGGGAACCGGATCGGGCGTATTTGGAACGTTCGTGCGTTTCGCCTCGCTGAATATGGCAAGCTCGTACAACCGGGTGCTCATTTGGAGATATGGCACGCAGAATGTCGAACAGAACCCATGGTTCGGGATCGGGTATGCAGACTGGGATCGGCCGATATGGATGGTTGCATCCATTGACCACTACTGGCTCCTGACCGCGATGCGCTTCGGCCTACCCGCAAGCGTGTTGATCGGACTGGCGACTTTGCTGGGCATCCTATTGGTCGTCAAGAAGTCGATGACGTCCACCGGGGAGGATCAGCGCTGCGAGCGCGGGCTTGCCATCGCGATGGCCGTCTTTGCACTGGGCCTGATATCGGTCTCTGTCTGGGCATCCGCCCAGGTCTGGTACTTCACGATGCTGGGTATGGTCGTGAGCGCGGGCAGCGCCGCACGGTTGTCATCCCATCCAACTACGCGAGCGGGTAGCCAAGCTCCTGCAGAAGGTCGCCGGCATGCGCAACAAACCGGTCATTCTCCTCTTCGGTAAGCTTGTCCCGCCAGTTGGTTTTCCCGCCACCACTTACGCCTCCTACGAAACCGGTGCCCGTCGCATCGTTCCAGCTTCGCATCGTGGAATGAACCCGGTCCACCGAGCTGACTTCGACCGCGCGCCTTAGCGTCTCCTCGTCGCTCGGAAGATCGCAGAACTCCGCGACCGATCCAACTGTGTCGATCGGGTTCGCCCGCAGGTCTTCGAACCGGATGAGACGCATGTTCGGATGGCTCTTGTGCTTCACCCAGGACCTTACGTTATTGTACCAGGTACCATAGCGGAGAAAGCCTCCTGTGAACTTTCTCTCGAAGTCACGGAAACTACCCCGGTAATTGTAGATCTTTTTGAAAAAGTCGTAGTAAGAGATCATGACGTCCCGGCCATCTCGCACTACGTAGACAATCTTGCCTTCGAGAAAATACGGCGAATAGGGCAAGTGGGACTTGAAGAACCTTCGCTCTGCGGGCATCCTCTTGAGACGCGCCGGGAATTCCAGCGTATCGATTGCGGGCATAAGGTTTTCGAGGTCCTCGAAATCCTTTGGCACCGTGTCATAGGCAAGCGCGAGCATGATATGACGCAGCCACGTGTTACCCGACCGCGGATAGGAAAAGAGAAAGCAATCGTCGGACCGCACCTGCATCCATGGAATTCCCAAGACGCGATGGCGAAGGTCGCGATGAACCTTGCGGGTGTTGCGCCAAAGCCGTGAGGGTAGGGTCTGCAGCAAGCAGCGAACTCCGTAAGATTGCTGCAGCGCAATAACGCCGTTCGAGGCGGCAAGGCAAACCTAGTAGGGGGTTTCCCTGAACAGATTCGCCTTGCCGTGCAACTTTTACGATACGTCCACCACGAAAGTCTCGTCATTGTCGCCGCGCAGAACGAAAATTCGGTCCTCGCCCGTCAATTCCGACGCGACTCTCAGCTCGCCGTCCGCGATCGCGAACAAGCCCTGACCATTGCCACCATACTGCGCATGGAAGCGGGTTGCGGAGACGCCGGTGAACACGGTCGTTCCGATTTCCGTCGTGCTGGCGATCTCGGCATGATGATCAGGTTCACGCAAGTAGGCAGCGACAATATCCGCGATAACGTCGTCCCACTCCGCATGGGAGCCCCTTGCCACCGTCAACACGGCATTGGGATCGAAGCCAAGCACCGCCGCGGCCGTGGGAGCGAAGGTGAAAGACCACGGATCGGCAACAGGTTTGGCCTGTCCGCTGGCATGGATGGCGTCCGGGTCCAGCAGGTCGTCAAGTCGCGCATCGGCTACGAGCGGGCTGTCATATTCGTCGAAGTTGAAGATACGCGGCAGCTCGATGAAGTTCACCGTTCCCACCGTCGTGCCGCCGCCGGTATCGCCGGTTCCGTCGGCATGGCTGGTCGCAATCCATACATTGCTGCCCAGCTGCAGCGTGTTGTTCGGCCCGGCGGCGCCAAAGCTCATGTAGATGCTGTTGCCATTCGAATAGCGGTAATCGGAATAGGCCTGCACGAACACGGCGTTGAAAAGCGTTTCCGTAGCGTTCGCCGTGCGGGAGTGGTCGAACCGGTGGGCATTCGCGACGCCGTCCAGGACAGCCACCACGCCATTGATGGTATTCCCGTAGATGTCACTGCCATTCGCGGGCAGGCCGGGGTCGCCGGTGTGGAACAAGCCCTGGCCGCGATTGAGGAAAACGAGGTTCTCGATCGTGGCATTGGTTAGCGTCACGCTCTGGCGGTTGACCTGCTCGTTGTCGGCATGGGTGCCGGTATTCAGCAGGGCGGGATTGGGATCGACGTTCCATGTCGGGCCGCTGCTGTAATAGCCGCTGTCGTAATAGAAGCGAACCCTGGTGCCCTTGCCATCATCGACTTCGAAGACATCGCCCTGGTCCGGATGGGCGTGATGCGTGCCATAGTCGATCTGGTCGGACTGCCATTCGTAACCGGGCCGCGAGGTGTTCACTCCCGCCGCGCAAGCGTAATAGCGGATTCGCACGGCCTTGTTCGGATCGGGAGCGGGATCGAGTGTTTCCGTGTCGAAGTCGTACGTCCCCACATGCTTCGCTAGATAGCCATGCGGCAGGTCGCGGAGGGCGAGGCCCGAATCGCTGAAATCGATGTAACCGCCGCCCGTGTCGACTTCGATCTGCTTGCGGCTTTGCCACATCGACATTCCCGGAAAGAGCGTGATCCGGCCGTGGAAGCGATCCGAAAGCCTTGGCGCGTCGAACGTGCCACGCGAATAATAGATCGGGTCGGACCAGAAATAGTCGAAGCAGGTTCCCGAAAGATCGAGCGCCACCGCGATTGCTGCATCAACGGCGCTGATGCCCAGGCGGGCCATGCAATGGAACCGCGTACCGGAAAGATCGATACTGCCATCGCCGCCGAGTTCAGGGATGAACTCGCCCGTATAGACCCGGTTGGCCGGATCCTCGTCCTGCTGGATCTCGTGCCTGGCTCGGGTCGTATGGAGCGTACCGCCAATTGCGAGGCAATTGCGTGCCAGGATGCCCGAACCCGCGCCAAGCGGGAAACTGGTGCTCGTGCTGAAGCTGCGGATATCGGTCTGTTGCCAGTATTCGGTGACAGGATCGCCCACGCCGAGGAAAATGCAGCCATCCGTTCTCAGCGTCCCGGCGAGGTAGGTGCGGCTGGTGCCATGGCGGCCGAGAATCGGGCGCAGGTCGCGGCGGGCCTGGAAAACCGGCGAGATAGTCGCATTCGTACAGGCATCGACATTGCTCGACTGTGTCAGCCAGCCATCCGGGAAATAGCTCGGTCCGTAGTAGACCTCGAAATCGACCGGCGTTCGCCAGGGCCGGTTGTAAAGCGCCTCGTTCACGTTGTGCAGGATACCGGTGCGATCGGCGTTCTCGCTCGTTTCGTGGAGGACGATACGCGTCTCGAGCGGCTCATAGGGGACGCCAACCGGCACGCTGGGAGCGGTGATCTTTCCCCTCGCCACCTGGCTGCGCGACATCGCCAGACCGAGGCATGAATAGCCGATGCCCGCGTAGGAGGTATGCAGCGTGTCGGCGGCAAAGGTCTTGCTGGCCGCGCATACCGGCACCGCCGCAGGGGCAGTCGCCGGATTGCGCTGTATCATCAGCTCGCAGACATGGAGCGTGCGGCCCTGCTGCAGGTCCTCGAAGCCGATGCCGACCTGGTAATCCCCCGCCTTGTTGGCTGCGCGATCGAGCCAGAGGTAGAACCATCGCTTGCCATTTATTGGCCCCATGTCGTGGAACCCGGCGCGGTAGGTCGTCCAGTTCTCGGTTAAACCGGTTATGTGTCCGTCGGCGTCGTGGTGGAATTCGAAAGCGAAGGCCAATGCCCCGGCCCCGCGCAGGCGAATCGCGCCCGCGCCGGTAGCGTTCTCGATGCAGACGATCGCGTGGTAACGTACGATATCGCCTGCCGAAACGCCTGCCGCCTTCACATTGGGTGCAGTGAAGAAGCTGTTGGCGGTGCTGGCCTGCGTCAACCTGACGCCGCCGCCGGTCCCTCCGAAAATATCCTTGGCGGCATGCGAACCGGCATAGGCGATCGTGTCGCTTCCAGAAGACTTCGTGAGATAGGCCGAAGCGCTGCTGTTATGCGGGGCAGAGGGATCGTGCCAGGGCGCACTGTAATAGGTGTCGGCGCCCTGCAGATACTGGCCACGGAATGTCCCATCGGCATCGTAGCAAAGACGTTCTTCGTCCGGGCCGCACACGGCAAAGCCGGTGGGCGCCAGCCGATACCGCCCTTCGGTGGCGGAGTAGGCGTCGACCCCGAATTCGGCCGTAAAACCGGTGGCAGGTCCCGCCTGCATCAGGCCGGACAGCGAAATTTCCGAATCGGATGGCGCGCGCGGGATCGTCGGCGCATCGTAAGCGCCGGGGCGAGACCACAGGGCGGGGATATGAAGACCGGAATACAGCATCAGGCGAGCCCGATGATGTCTGCCGCCGTGCTGCTGTCGCGAACCGCTCGAACACGGATGGGCAGGATCGCGCCGGGGGGGACATTTTTCAGAATGACGTCTTCCTCGGAATCCACGGCCCGTATTACAAGATCGCCGCCGGTCCCGATATAGACCGCCTTGGTCGCCATTGGCAGGTCCTGGTCAACATGAAGCGTGATGGGAAAAGCATTCTTTGCCGGTGCGGTGAGGCTATCGCCGGCTGTCGCGAACGGATCGAACTGCATGTCTTGGTCTCCTTGGCAATTGGGTTGCCCCGGTGACCCAGGCCGATTTCAGTAGGAAAGCGAAAAATGCAGCGATTGTCTGCACTTGCGAGTGTTGGAGCACGCCCTTGCAGGTAGTGGATCCCCCGGTCTGCGCTTTCCGGACCCAACTGGTGTTCGGCAGACATCTATCGGCGAGCAACGCAATGATTAAAGGTGACTTTGCAGGCGGGCCGCCTATCAATGGGCTCCAGACGAGTGTTCGAGCAGGGGAATAGGCATGGCAGTCAGGAAGAAAAGCCCGAGCAGGCTGCAAAGGTTGCTGCGCCTGCTTGCCTCGGCTTTCGATCCCAGGGCCTATCTTCACCTCTTCAAGCTGGTCAATTACTACAACTACTCTCACGTCGCGCCGATGCGGGAGGTGAACTTCGCCGGTCAGCGCAATGTCAGCCCCGATGCGGTATTCCAGAATGCCGAGCGTATCTTTCTTGGCCACCGCGTGAGGATAGGGTCGCGCTGTCATATCTGGGCGGGGCCTGCCACAGGCGTAATCCGGGTCGGCGACGATGTCCTTTTCGGACCGGAAGTGCTGATTACCGCCGCAAGCTACAACTACAATGAAGGAAGCCCGGTTACCGAGCAGGCGATGGCGGAAGCCGATGTCGTGATCGGGGACGATGTCTGGCTTGCAACCCGCGCGGTAATCCTGCCCGGGACCACGATCGGCAATGGATCGATCGTGGCCGCAGGCGCGGTCGTCAGGGGCGATTTTCCGCCGATGAGCGTTATTGCCGGATCGCCGGCGCGCGTCGTTAGCCAGAGGACCCTGCCGCCTTCCGGCAGCGCAGAATAGCAAGCCTCGATCGGGGGTCGACTACACGCGTGCCTGGACGAATTGCTTCAGGCGCACCTTGAGGTTCGAGCGGTCGACGTCGATCTGGCGCTCGTCAGGGATGCGGCCAATAAGCGCGGCAGTCACCGAGAAGGTCGAGTGGCGCGAATGCACGAGCCAGTTGCAGCGCGACAACGCCACCATGTCGATCAACGCGTTGCGCGCCTCGACCACCGGGTCGGAGAAGTGCTCCGAAGAGAAATGCAGCGCGACGTCGTCACTCGCCAGGGCCTTGTCGATGGTCTTCGCGGAGGGGAAACGTGAAAGGATGGCCTCCTGCGCCTCGGCGCTGTCGGTAGCGAGGAAAATTCCTGCTTCGGGTTGTCGGCGGGTCAGCCCTTCGAGCTTGGCAAGGATCTTCTCGATCGGCACCTTGCGATCGGTGAAGCGGATATGCACACCGATCATCGGCGACGTGGTTTCGGCGAATATTGCATCGACCCGGTCCCGCACTTCCTTCACCGGCGTGAAGTGCTTGTCCAGCATGTCACTCGTAATGGTGTCGAGATCCTTCCCCACGAAATGCGGCGAGCGGGAAAGTCGTGACTGGAGGCGCTTGAGCTTGGGAATATACGACCAGTAGACGCCCACCCTGGAGCCCGGATCCGCGCGCTTCAGGTCAATCGAGAGCTTGCGATAAAGCAGCGGATCCTGGTGCTTGTCGGGAAATTCGCTCCGGATGATGTCGACTGGCTGCTGGGCCAACCTGCCGGACCATATTGTGGGAGCAACGTCGGTCTCCTTGTCGTATGCTGCAAGGTCCCCCATCCAGCCTGCCTCGAAAAGCAATGGATAGAGATTGTCCCCCACCTCCAGATACATTCCGTCGCGCCAGTCGACATAGGGCGTGCGGTTGTTCAGCCTTGCAAGGACAAGACCGGTGACGGCCGAAAGCATCCGGTTGCCGAGGCCACCTTTGGCCTTGATCACCAGCGCCTTTTCCGAAGGATCCTGACGGTCTGAGGGGGTGGACATGGAGATCTATACTCGCTGATGCTGCGCTATCGCATTGCCGATGGCGATATCTTCGAAATCGAACGTCAAAGCCCCGGGACCTTCTTGTTCTCCAGCTGCGGCAACAGCCCCCGCCTGGGGTGATAGCCATGAAACCATAGCCAGGGCCTCTTCGCGACTACGACGTTGGATTCAGCCAGCTTGCGCAACCGGGGCTTCATCCAGCCCAGCAGCCGTCCCGCGACAAGCCGGGTCACGGCGGCAAACCAGATAAGCAACCCTGCAAGCCAGATTGCCGGGAGGCTCCAGTGGTGGCGGGCGAACTCCATGATACCGGTGGTGCGGTACAACTGGCGCCTGGGAGAAAAGCTCTGACCATGAGCCGCATCGTGAACGCCCCGGGCATCGCAGATGCGCCATAGCTTGTGCCCTTTCTGGCGAAGGCGATAGAACAGATCGACCTCCTCGCAATACAGGAAGAAGCGTTCATCCAGCCCGTTCGCCTCGTCCCACGCGGACTTCCTGATCATGACGAGGCCGCCCATGAGGACATCGACCTCCGCATCTTCCTCAAGGCCCGCGATCACGCCACTGCCGATGGAGGACTTGCCCATGGCGACACTGAACAGCTCGTGCAGCGTCGGGACTGCCAGCGCGTTGCCAGTATCCGGCCTCCCGTCCTTCCCGAGGCTGACACCGCCCCACGCTGCCGCATCGGGATGAGCCTGCGTTCCCGCCACCAGCGCATCGATCGCGCCGGGCTGGCAGATCATGTCGGGGTTGAGCAACAGATAGAGGTTGGCCCTGGCATGTTCGGCCAGCAAGTTATTGCCCGCCGCAAAACCGACATTGCCCTTGCTGGGCGCGATGCGAACGTCGGGGTATCGCTCGGCTACAAGGCGCTCGGTGGATCCATCACCATTATCGACCAGCAGGATTTCGTAGCTATGCTGCGTGCAGGCACCTGCTACCGCAGAAATACATTCGTCGATGAAGTCGGTCGAATTATAGGCAACTATGAAGATCGAGACGACCGGGCCCGCACCGTTCGCGAACTGTCCCTTTCTGGTCCCCAACTCTCCCGAACCGGGAATATCGGCGCCTTTTGTCGGCATCATGCCTCCCTCGCCGCGGTGTCGCGTTCCCAGACGATTTTCTCGCTACGCCGCTTGGCAATCGAGGCCCTCGCCCGGGCGAGAGCCTTCATCACGAGATAGACGCCCACGTCGAAGCGGCTTGCACCGTTCTCCAGCGCCTTGGGCAAATCTCCTGCAGAATTGGAGCTCGAATAATGCGGGCTGGGATACAGGCGCTTCATCTCCTCGTTTCCCAGTCGGCGACGCGTTTCCACGCGGATCTGATCGCTCGCGCTGATGGGCGGCGAAACCGTGAAGAAGACCGGTTCGCCCGAGGCATCATGCGTAACACTGCGCCGTTCGTCCTCGCTGAAGCGCGAATACACCCAGATGTCGTCCCCGGTGATCGGCGGAAATGGCCCGATGCGTTCACAGGCTGCCCTGGACAAGCCGAAGCACCCCGACCCGACCATGTTACGGGTCACGTATGGCTGGGTCAGCCACACACGGTAGTAGGATTTGACCAATGGGCTCGACCGACTGAGGTCCATGCGCAACATCGGCGATGCTGCCATTGCCCCCGGCTCCCGAAGGGCGGCGGCCAGAGCCGACAGCGAATGGTAATCACATTGCACATCGGCATCGAGATAGATGCGCGGGTAATACAACGCCTCGGCATTGGCGGCATTCATCGCCTTGGGCTTTGATCCTTCGGGAAGGTCTAGCACGAGCGCATGCGGGGCAGCTTCGCGGGCCGCTTCGACGGTGCGGTCCGTGCAGCCGTTCGCAGCGACGATGACCTGGGTGGAGTGCCCTTGCGGCGCGCGCTGTTGCAGCGTGGCGAGGCAGCGGCCGATGACCGCTTCCTCGTTATGCGCCGGAATGACGACCGTGAATTCCGTTGGATCAGACAACGGTGCGACTCCTGGCAAGACCCGTTACTCGGCGAAACCTACGCGGTCTTCCCGTCATTCCCGTATTCGTAATAGGCGTATTGGTAGTTGTAGCTCTCGCCTGCCTCGAGCGCGCGATACTTGGTCAGGATCCCGCCGATAGGTTTGCCTCCGCTCGCCTGGAGACGGCGAAGCGCGAAGCGGATCTGCCCGAAGCTAACCTTGTTCGCTTCCATCACGAAGATCGTTCCATCGACGACCCGCGAAAGCAGGGGGGCGTCCGCGAGGCCGAGCACGGGCGCAGAGTCGATGATAACGAGCGAATACTCGCGGCGACACTGATCGACGAAGTCCTTGAACTGGGAAGACCCGATGACTTCTGTCGCGTTTGCCGGCTTCTCCACGACGGGGATGATGTCGAGGTTCTCGTGCACGCCCTTGATGATGGCGGAGTGCAGCGGGCTGCGGCCGAGCAGCACGTCCAGGAGGCCCGCCTTGGGTTTCTGGATGTCGAGAATGGTCGGGATGGAAGGACGCCGGAAGTCGGCGTCGATAAGCAATGTCTTCCGGCCCACGCCTGCAAACAGTTCGGCCAGGATTACCGACGTCGTCGATTTGCCTTCGCCTGCCTGGCTGCTGGTCAACTGGATGACCGCGTTGTCCTGCGGAATGAGGAAATCGATTGTCGCATGGATCGAGGCATAGGCCTCCATCAGTGGCCCGAACTTGTTCGAGCTTTCGAAGTCCATATCGTCGCCGGCGAGATACGGCGTGTGGCCAAGCAGTCGCAGACCCGTGCGGTCTTCCACGCCTTCCAGCGAGCGAACGCGGTTGTCCATGGTTTCGCGAAGGACGGCGAGACCGCCTGCGATCGCGATGCCGAGTACCAGCGCGAGACCCAGGTTCTGCGGCAGGCTGGGCGCATATGGCGCTTCGGGAACCGTTGCATAGTCGAGAAGCGTGATCGTATCGCTCTGCACGTTCCCCGCAGTGCTCAGCTGGTTGTAACGCGCCAGAAGCGCTTCGAGCTGGTTTTGAAGTGCCTGGGCTTCGCGCTCGAGAACACCGTACTCCACCCGGCGATCCTGCTCTTCCAGCGTATCGCCCGTGGCCGAGGAAAGCTGCGCCCGAAGCGCCTCTTCCCGGTTCCGTGCGACCGTATAATCGCTGCGGATCGCGGCCTTGATATTGGCGCTGGTGCTGTTGATCTGGGAATCCAGCGTTTCGATCTGCTGCAGGACGCCGACGATCTCGGGGTGGCCATCGAGAAGGCGCTGACGCAACTGGTCCAGCTCGGTGCGCTTGTTCGTGCGCTCCGAAATCAGGCCTTGCAGCAGGGAATTGTTCTGCGCTTCCGCGAGCTGTGCAGCCGGAAGGTTCTCGATCGAGCGCCAGCGCTGCTCCGCCTCGATCCTCTGCGCACGCGCGGCGGCGACCCGCGAGTTGATGTCGGCGAGATTGGCGCCCGTCAGCGTCATGCTGGTGAGATCGTCTTCAACGCCGGTCACGGGTTGGGTGATGATACCGTTGGCCCGGGCGTAGTTGTTGGCCTGCTGCTCGGCCTCCTGAAGCCTGGCGCGCGTGGTGGCGATCTGCTCCGTCAGGTATTCCTGCGCATACTCGTTACTCTCGAGAGAACTCTCCAGCTCCATCGTGGCAAAGGCGTCGGCATAGGCGTTGGCCGCTTCGGCGGCGAACGCGGGATCGTCCGACCTGTAGGCGATTTCGATGATCCAGTTGTCGGGCGACATCTCGGCTTCGACGGAGCTCTGCAGGATGGAGGTCGCACCCTCGAGCTTGTGAGCATTCCACTGTTCGTCGGAAACGGAGGAAGGACGGCTTTCGTCGAAGTCTTCCGGGAAGAAATCATCACGCTCCGCCAGGTTCATGTTTTCCGCCACCGTGCGAGCCAGGCTGCGGCTGGTGATGATGGCGGACTGGGTGGAGAGGAAATTGTAGATCTGGTTCGGGGGCACGTAACCCTCGAGATCCTGCCCTTCGACGATGGCCGGAACGTAAGGTTCGATACGAACGCTGGAGCGCGCCTCGTACATCGGGGTGACGAGCAGAGTCAGGACCAGTCCGATCAACAGGGCCGCGCAGATCACGCCGGCGATAAGCCAGCGCTGCCGGAACAGGATGCCGCGGATGACCGAGACATCGATCAGCTTCTGCTGCGGTCGAGCTTCCGTCAGCGCGTTGTCCGAAACGAAACGATCCAGCCATTGCCCCTTGGGATCGGGTTCTGAAGCGGGCATGAGAGATCGTTCGTTCATGACTGGGTATCACTTTTCCGAATAAGAAAGCCGTGATGGATGGCGGGAAGGACGGAGCAATAATCCATGCGTATTCCCACCTCGAAATCACTTCGCTTGCGTAAGGGATTTCGCATAGACGCGGCGAACGAGCGATGCAACAAGACTGGGCGAACTTTTTCGCACTTGCACAAAAGACTGGCGTTTGTCTTGTCGCACCAATATTCCGCAGCAATATCTTGATTCAGAGATCGGATTTGCGAAGCCTTGCGAGGCCATGCATCGGTCGCGATCTCTAAGAGACGAGATGCCGGACCATATGCGAGGTCGAGGCTGTGCAGACATGTAAGGCAGCATCCAAGTGTCAATCCCGATCTCGCCCCTGAGCATCGCAGCCGTACTGCTCTACGCTCTCGTGATCGTCGCTACGCTGGCGGCCGGGAAGACGGCCAGAGATCGATCCCAGCAACGCTGGCACCTGCGAAGCTGGTTGCTGCTCGCACTCTTCTTTGCGCTCCTGGCAATATCGCGCGGCCTGAGCGTGGAAGAGATGTTGCGCGAATACTTCCGCATGACCCTTCGCTCCGAGGCGATTTACGATGACAGGCGTTCTTTCCAGCGACCTCTCGTAGCAGGCGTGCTTCTCGTTACCGTTGCGATCGGTTTCTGGGCACTCGTGCGCTACCTTCGCGATATCAAAGGTCGACGCAATCTCGCCGTCGCCATTGCCCTGGCAAGTTCGGCGGGCATGCTCTCGCTCATCGCGCTGCGCATGGTATCGCTGCACGCTACCGATGCGCTCCTGTATGGTCCGCTGAAACTGAACTGGATAGGGGACGTTGGATTAAGCCTGACCGTGGCAGGAGCCGCGGTCTACTATCTCAAGGTTGTCCGTCGTTCCTGATGATGCCGTCGCACCGAATGCCGTTTCCGGCACTCCTCACCTTATCCAAATATACAAGGGAAGGCCGCCGCCGATGAGAAAGAAGACCGCCTCCCCGCTTGTCTGTCTCGCCGCGTCGGGAGGTGGTCATGTTCGCCAGCTCCTCGACCTCGAGCCTTTCTGGTCCGCGCATGAGCACTTCTTCGTGACCGAGGATACGGCTCTCGGCCGCTCCATCGGCGAGAAGGAAGATACCGAATTCGTTCCGCATTTCGCATTGGGGCAAGCCAAGCTCGGATCTCCTGCCAAGATGCTGGCTGGCGCGTTCCGGAGCGCATGGCGATCCTTGCGGATAGTGCTGCGCCGCCGCCCCGATTTCGTAATCACTACAGGAGCAGGGTCCCAGATCTTCCTCGTATTATGGGCAAGGTTGGCCGGCGCGCATATCGTCCTGATCGACAGTTTTGCCCGCTTCGACAGCCCGAGTGCGTTCGCCCGGCTGGCGTCCCCACTTGCGCACGATCGCTTCTCGCAAAGCGAGGCCGCGGCCCGGGCCTGGAACGATGCCGAGGCGATCAATCCGCTGAAGGAGCTCGACACCGCGCCCCCTCTTAAAGAAGATCTGGTTTTCGCCACGGTCGGCGCAACCCTGCCGTTCCCGCGCCTTTCGGAGCTCGTCCTCAACGCCAAGAAGCGTGGTGAATTACCCGAACAGGTCGTCCTGCAAATCGGCGAGGGAGCGGGCATCGAAACCGATCTTTCCTCCCAACTCGAAGATCTCTCCATCGTGGAAACCCTGCCGTTCGAGGAGGTACAGCAGCTTCTTGAAAGGGCCCGGATCGTCATCTGCCACGGCGGCACCGGCTCCATCCTCACGGCCCTGCGCAAGCACTGCAGCGTAATCGTGGTGCCACGCGTGTTCGAGCGGGGCGAACACTACGACAACCACCAGGCCGAAATCGCTGCAAGTTTCGAAGCGCGCGGCCTGATCTTCGTTGCGCACGACGATCAATCGATGGCGGAGGCGCTTTCCAAGGCACGAACCATCACGCCGCAGGCGGTAACCACGGACTATGCGAAGCTGATCGAAAGGCTTCGGCAGATCGTCGCCGAAGGCAGCGCGGGGTCATGACCGCGCGCACTGCAACGACACATCATTTTGTGCAGATGCGAAAAGAAGTCGTTGACGCCGTGATTGAGCGCGTTAGGCCAATCGAACATTTGGGCCGGTAGTAAACCGGCACTTCCCTTTCAATACAACTGTACAGGCACCTATGGCGAAGACAGCACTTATTACGGGTATCACCGGACAGGATGGAGCCTATCTCGCGCACCTCCTGTTGGGAAAGGGATACGAAGTTCACGGCGTGAAGCGTCGGTCGTCCAGCTTCAATACGGGGCGTATCGAGGACATCTACCAGGACCCGCACGTCGATAACCAGCGCTTCCACCTGCATTATGGTGACCTGACCGACAGCACCAACCTCATCCGTATCGTGCAAGAAGTGAAGCCCGACGAGATCTACAACCTCGCCGCGCAAAGCCACGTCGCCGTCAGTTTCGAGACGCCTGAATACACTGCCAATGCAGATGCCATCGGCACGCTCCGCCTGCTCGAGGCGATCCGTATCCTGGGGATGGAGAAGACCGCGCGCTTCTACCAGGCCTCCACGTCCGAGCTTTACGGGCTTGTACAGGAAGTGCCGCAGAGCGAGACTACGCCGTTCTACCCGCGCAGTCCCTATGGCGCAGCAAAGCTCTATGCTTACTGGATAACCGTGAACTACCGGGAGGCCTATGGCATCCACGCGAGCAACGGCATCCTGTTCAATCACGAGAGCCCGCTGCGCGGCGAGACCTTCGTCACACGCAAGATCACCCGCGCTGCCGCCGCCATTTCGCTCGGCCGTCAGGAGAAGCTCTATCTCGGCAATCTCGATGCCCAGCGCGACTGGGGCCATGCCCGCGAATACGTGCGCGGCATGTGGATGATGATGCAGCAGGACGAGGCAGACGATTACGTGCTCGCCACGGGCGAGACCACCCATGTGCGCGACTTCGTTCTCTGGGCCTTCGAGGATGCCGGCATCCCCATCGAATTCCGCGGCGAAGGCGTCGACGAGAAGGGATACGCCAAGAGCGACGGGCGCCTTCTCGTGGAGATCGACCCGCGCTACTTCCGCCCCACCGAGGTCGACCTGCTTATCGGCGATCCGAAGAAAGCACACGAAAAGCTGGGCTGGCGGCACGAAACTCCGGTGCGCGAACTGGCTCGCGAAATGGTGCAATCGGACCTTGAGGCCATGCGCGACGAACCGATTGCCGGGTTCGACTGATGGCATACGATATTGCCGGAAAGCGCGTCTATGTGGCCGGGCACAAGGGGATGGTGGGCTCGGCCATCGTTCGGCGCCTGGCGGAGGAAAACTGCGAGGTTCTCACGGCCGATCGGTCCGTGGACCTGCGCGAACAAGCTGCGGTGCGCGACTGGTATGCCCAGAACCGTCCCGATGCCGTCGTGGTCGCCGCGGCGAAGGTCGGCGGCATCCTGGCGAACGACACATATCCGGCGGATTTTCTTTACGACAACCTGATGATCGAGGCGAACCTGATCGATGCCGCCTATCGCCAGGACGTGGAGAAGCTGCTCTTCCTTGGCTCCTCCTGCATCTATCCCAAGATGGCGCCGCAGCCCATTCCGGAAGACGCCCTGCTGACCGGCCCGCTAGAGCCGACCAATGAATGGTACGCCATCGCCAAGATCGCCGGCATCAAGCTGTGCCAGGCCTACCGCCGCCAGTATGGCTGCGACTACATCTCGGCCATGCCGACCAATCTCTATGGTCCGGGCGACAATTTCGATCTCGCCAGCAGCCATGTCCTGCCGGCCCTGATCCGCAAGGCGCATGAAGCGAAGGAAGCCGGGGCTGACAGTATCGAGATCTGGGGAACGGGATCGCCGCGGCGCGAATTCCTGCATGTCGACGACCTTGCCGACGGCAGCGTCTTCCTGCTCAAGAGCTATTCCGGCGAAGGTCACGTCAATCTCGGCTCGGGCAAGGACATTCCGATCATCGAGCTTGCCGAGATGGTCTGCGAGGTTGTCGGTTTCGAGGGGGAGATTACGAAGGACACGTCGAAGCCCGACGGGACGCCGCGCAAGTTGATGAGCGGCGAAAAGCTGGCGGAAATGGGCTGGAAACCGAAGATCAGCCTCCGCGAGGGGATTGCCGATGCCTACCGCGCGTTCCTTGATGGGGAGCGCAAGTGCTAGCCTAGGGCCTTAAAATGCTCGATCGTGCACGAGAACGGTGGCGGTAGCCAACAGGATCTTGATATCGCGCCAGAGGCTCCAGCCCTGGAGGTATTCGAGGTCTGCCTGCAGACGGTTCGTAAGGTCGCTTTCCTTGTCGGTCGCTCCGCGATAGCCCCGCACCTGGGCAAGGCCGGTAATGCCCGGGCGAAGACCGTGACGCTGCCAGTACTTGCGGTCCACCTGCCAGAACAGCTTGGTACCAGCCTTCGAACCAAGAGCATGCGGTCGTGGCCCGACCAGGCTCATGTTGCCGATCAGGACATTGATGAGCTGCGGCAGCTCGTCAATGCTGGTGCGGCGGATGAAGCGACCGACGGGAGTTATCCGGTCATCGTCTTTGCTGGCCGAGCGATCGCCATCGGCGTCGGCCTCTCCCATCGAGCGGAACTTGAATATGTCGAAGAACTGGTTGCCCCTGCCCATGCGGCGCTGGCGGAAGAAGACCGGTCCGCCGTCGTGAAGCTTGATGGCAACGGCAACCGCCGCCATCAGCGGGCTGAGGACGAACAGCGCCGCCGAAGAGACGACGATGTCGAACAGGCGTTTCTGCGCGCGGGCTCGCAGGCCCAGATGTCCGCTCGACACCAGTAGCGAACTGATCTTCGCTCCATCGTGATGGATAACCCCCATCGCACCGATCTGGCGGGCGAACCCCGACACGATCTCGCCGTGACGGCCCGAGCCCTTGAGCACTTCGGCCCATTGCAGGCGGTGATCCTCGTCGCAGCTGACGATTACCTCGTCCATGTTGCACAGGTACTTGGCCAGGCGATCCAGTGCCATCGGATCGTTGGCGTTCGGGTCGAGTCCGTGGTCCTGCGCATCGATATGGAAGGCGAAAGGCAAGGTGAAGCGCGGCCCCCCGGCATAGATGACCAGCTGGTTCTTCGGGTTCGGGCCCCAGCGCCTGGTGAGCCAGGTCGCGAAAGCGATCCGGAACACGATCATCAGCATCAGCGAACTGAGAATACCCGTGGTGAAGATCACGCGTGAGAATTCGGCATTCATCTTGCCATAGAAGGCGAAGAAGTTGAGCAGCGCTGCCGAGATGACGAGCGCGGAACCCACACGCATCACCGACTGCTGCGAGCGGGTCAGCGATGTCTGTGAATAACAGCCGTTATACAGGGCAATAGTCAGGAATACCGGCAGCAGAAGATAGGCAGGCAACAGCCCGCTGTCGATCTGGCCGCTATTCGCGTCCCAATTATTGTAGACGAGCGTCATGACGAAAAACGACGCGATCAGGATGACGACGTCGGCCAACATCATGATCAGGTAGAATTGCAGACGCTTGTGTTCGAGCGAGCTCGTCAGTCCGTTGCGAGGAGCGGCCGGCAGCCTTTTCTTCGCAGTCTCCCGGTCGAAAATCGCCGAAGATAGCACTTCGGTCTGCATACCATCTTTCGAGTGTAGCAAGTCCATGGTGCCCTTTGGTTTATTACGTATCAAGCATACTACGTTTTACTGCGTAGCTTAGCACCGCAGAAAATTCACCACGATTTTGCTGCAATTGCGAAGAAAATCTACGGATGTCACCGCAAATGGCTGACATTCATGGATAATCAAATCCTGGAACGATTGTGTCCCAGATAGGGAGAGTTCCATAAGAGGTTCAATTATCGCGAATTTCGCGAAATAGGGGAGTCCAACCAGGGTCGGGGCCCCGCTGCAGTCCTGAAATGGGCTGCGTATCAGCGTCCGACGCCGATATATTTGAACCCTGTACCTTCCACGTCGCTGCGGCTGTAGAGGTTGCGCAGATCGACGAAGATCAGGTCCTTCAAAAGCCCCTTCACCCGGTCGAGGTCGAGGGCGCGGAAGGTGTCCCATTCGGTCACGATGACGAGCGCGTCAGCACCGTCCATCGCCTCGTAGGGGCCTTCGCAATAGGTGACATTGGAGAGCACCTTCTTCGCCTGCTCCATGCCCTCGGGATCGTAGGCCTTCACCTCGATGCCGGCATCCTGCAGCGCCTGCACCACGCTGATCGCCGGGCTGTCGCGCATGTCGTCGGTATTGGCCTTGAAGGTAAGGCCGAGCACCGCCACCGTCTTGCCGTGCAGGTCGCCGCCGCCAAGAGCGTTGATGACCTTGCGGCCCATGCCGCGCTTCCTCTGGTCGTTGCTGGCAACCACGCTTTCCACGATCCGCAGCGGGCTCTCGTAGTCCTGGCCTGTCTTCAGGAGCGCCAGCGTGTCCTTGGGGAAGCACGAGCCGCCATAGCCCGGGCCCGGCATCAGGAAGCGATTGCCGATGCGGCTGTCGAGGCCGATGCCCTTCGAGACGTCGCGCACATCCGCGCCCACCTTCTCGCACAGATCGGCGATCTCGTTGATGAAGCCGATCTTGGTCGCAAGGAACGCGTTGGCGGCATACTTGGTGAGCTCGGCGCCGCGGCGGCTCATCGAGACCAGCGGGCTCTCGTTGCGGGTGAGCGGGCGGTAGATCTCCTCCAGCACGCTTTCCGCATGGGCATCGTTCACGCCGATCACCACGCGGTCGGGCCGCTTGAAGTCGTCGATCGCCGCGCCTTCGCGCAGGAACTCGGGGTTGGAGGCGACCGAGAAGCTGAGCTCGGGCGCTTCCTCGCGGATGATGCGCTCCACCTCGTCGCCGGTGCCCACGGGCACGGTGGACTTGTCGACCACCACCACGCCATCGGGCAGCAGCGGCGCCATCTCGCGTGCGGCGGCGTAGACATAGGAAAGGTCGGCATGGCCATCGCCGCGGCGGCTGGGCGTGCCCACCGCGATGAACACCGCGTCCGTCCCCGGCAGCGCCTCTGCGAGGTCGAGCGTAAAGGACAGCCGCCCGGCAGCAACGTTCTTCGCCACCAGCTCGTCCAGCCCCGGCTCGAAGATCGGGATCTCGCCGTTCAGGAGCGCGTCGATCTTGGACTGGTCCTTGTCGACGCACACCACCTCGTGCCCGAAATCGGCAAAGCAGGCTCCCGATACAAGGCCCACATAGCCCGTGCCGATCATCACGATACGCATGCAAATTTCCCCTCGAGGCGTGTCTCAACTTTGGCGTGCTGCATTGCAGCACCGCAGGGCTTAGGCAATAGACGATTATGTATCGTCGCGTAGTCGAACAGTTGTACTCAACTATTGCCGCGTGAGACCCGCTGGCGGAGCACCGCCTATTGCCTGCCCGCCGCGGCATAGCGGGCGATCTGCGCGAGTTCCTGCGAAAGGATGAGTTCCGCCGCCTGGCTGTTCGCGAGCAGCGAGCGATGCAAGTTGGAAAGCCGCGGGACGAGGCGCTCCAGCTTGCCGCCGCTCCACCGTTGCAGCTGGTCACCGACCTCGCGATGCTCCTTGAAGAAAACGCCCTGCGACTTCAGGAATTGCTGCATGTCATCACCCGGGCGCAGGCTGGCGGACAGGCGCGCGAGTTGCGCCGCACGCCGTTCCAGCGCCAGCGCCACGCCTACGGGGTTCAGGGAAACCTCGCGCAGGCGGCGCAATTCGCCCGGCAACTTCCTCACCTCGCCACTGAGCGCGGCGTTGACGAGCGGCATGAAGCCGTCTTCCTCGGTCGAGGCGCCGATGGTCTCGAAATCGGCTGCGCTGGCCTGCTTGGGGGACTGGGGCGAGGCATCGAGATAGAGTGCCAGCTTGTCCACCTCGGACTGCGCCAGCCTGACGTCCAGCCCCGCGGCATGGGCAATCCGCTCCGCGACATTGCCATTGAGGCGCATGCCCGCCGCATCGGCCATCGCCCGCACATCCGCAGTGACAGAGCGCAGATCGGGCGGATAGAAAACCGCCACCAGCGCATCGCCGCGCTTGATCAGCAGCTTTGCCGTCCGCGACTTGTCGGTGGCGGAAGTCGCGACGATGAAAACGGGCCACGCCCCGTCGGCCTCGCCCCGGTCGGCGATTTCGCAATAGGTCTGGATCGCGTCATGCGCTTCGTCCCCCGAAACGCGGGCGAAGATGTGGCGCGTATCGCCGAACAGCGAGGTGGAGCGCGCCTCGTCGACAAGGCGGACGGGATCGGACCTAAGTTCCTGGCCCGACAGGTCCAGTCGCTCGCCGGGATCGTCCAGCCGAGCGATCAGCTTGCGGGCTGCGGCGGAAGCGCCCGCTTCGTCCGCCCCGCAGAAGAAACAGATCCGCAGTCGCTCGCCTGCCTTCTGAGCTGCCTGAAGGTAGTCGCGCTGGCTCGCCTTCACCCCGCCTGGCCCTGCTGGCGTTCGCGCAGCGTGCGCGTGATCCGGGTGACGATCTGGTCGGCGACCTCTTGCGCCAGATTCTCCAGCGCCGTCTGCTCGGCGGCGATGGTAGCGAATTCGGAGCTGACCACGTCGATACCGGCATCCGAGCCTGCCGTCGCATCGAGGATGATCGTATCGGTGGCCGTGTCCACCAGCTGGTATCGCGCCCGCAGGATGCGGCGCTGGCGGCCGATCGTGTCGTCGGTAAGGAGGCCGAGCCCTTCGAGATCGTCATCCAGCACGATGTCGAGGCGATAGCCTGCGGAACTGTCCGGCGTGCCGCGCCCCAGCCGCTCGGTCAGCGCGTTGCGGACCAGCCAACCCTCGCGCCCGGGAATGGCGGGCACGTCGACAGCGGCAAGCTGGCTCGCCACGAACCCGTCCCCGCCGCCTGCATAGATCGGCTGCAATCCGCATGCAGACAGCGATGCGAGCAGCGCGCCGGGGGCGAGGAAGCGGGCGAGCGCATGCCTCATGTCACGATGTTTACCAGCCTGCCGGGCACCACGATCACCTTGCGAATTTCCGCGCCATCGATTGAACGCTGGACCTTCTCGCTGGCGAGCGCAAGCGCCTCGAGGTCTTCCTTAGAGGCGTCCCTGGGCGCGGTGAGCGTATCGCGCAGCTTGCCCTTGTGCTGGACGGCGATAGTGACCTCGTCCTCCACCAGCAGCGCCTCGTCCACTTCGGGCCAGCTTGCCTCCGCCACGAGACCATCCCCGCCCATCGCGGCCCAGCCTTCCTCGGCGAGGTGCGGCATCATGGGCGAGGCCATCAGCAACAGCGAACGGATGGCGTGGTTGCGATCCGCCGAGGGAGCCGCCTTTTCCGCGGCACTGGTAAGTTCGTAGATCCGGGCGACCGCCTTGTTGAAGGCCAGCGCCTCGATATCCTCGGCGACGGCAGCGATGGTCTGGTGGGTCTTGCGGGCGAGGCCGATATCCTCTCCCGAAGCGCTGTCGTCGTACTGACGGAACAGCCGCCACAGCCGCTGGACGAAGCGGCCGCAACCCTCGATCCCTGCTTCCGACCACGGCAGGTCGCGCTCTGGCGGAGAGTCGGATAGCATGAACCAGCGCACCGCGTCGGCCCCGTAATCCCGGATGATGTCTTCCGGGTCGACGACGTTCTTCTTCGACTTGGACATCTTGATGACCTTGCCGATCGAAACGGGTTGGCCGTCCTCCTTCAGGACCGCGCCATTGCCTGTCCTATCTACCTCTGCGGGCGTGAAGTACACCTCTCGGGGACCGTCCTTGCGGCTATAGGTCTCGTGCGTGACCATGCCTTGCGTGAACAGGCTGGCGAAAGGCTCGGTCACCTCCAGCTTGCCGCAGTGCGCCAGCGCGCGGGTCCAGAAGCGGGCGTAGAGCAGGTGGAGGATCGCGTGCTCGATACCGCCGATATACTGGTCGACCGGCATCCACTGCGCAACTTCGGCCGCGTCGAACGGCTTGTCCGCTGGCTGGCTGGCGAAGCGCAGGAAATACCAAGAGGAATTGACGAAGGTGTCGAGCGTGTCGGTCTCCCGCTCGGCCTTGCCGCCGCATACGGGGCAAGCGGTGTCTTTCCATGTCGGATGGCGCAGCAGTGGGTTGCCGGGCGTGTCGAACGAGACATCCTCCGGCAGCTTCACGGGCAGCTGGTCCTTCGGGACCGGCACGACGCCACAAGCCTCGCAATGGATGAACGGAATGGGCGTGCCCCAGTAGCGTTGGCGAGATACGCCCCAGTCGCGCAGGCGCCAGACCGTGGTGCCCTTGCCCCAGCCGCCCTTTTCGGCGCGGGCGATCACTTCGGCCTTGGCATCCTCCACGCTCATGCCGTCGAGGAAGTCGGAATTCACGAGCACGCCCTCGCCCGCCTCGGCCTCGCCGTCGAAGGGCTTCGCCGCCTCGTCCACGCTGGGGGCGACGACGCGGGGGATCGGTAGGCCGTATTTCGAGGCAAACTCGAAGTCGCGCTGGTCGTGGCCCGGCACGGCCATGATCGCACCGGTGCCGTAATCCATCAGCACGAAGTTCGCGATGTAGAGCGGCAGTTCGGCGCCGGTGAAGGGATGGCGCGCGGTAATGCCGGTGTCGAAGCCCAGCTTCTCCGCCGTTTCCAGCTCGGCCGCGGTGGTGCCGCCCTTCTTGCACAATTCGATGAAATCGCGCGCCTCGGCGCTTTGCGCCGCGACGCCCTGCGCAATCGGATGATCGGCGGCGACGGCAACGAAGCTCGCGCCGAAGATCGTGTCGGGCCTCGTGGTGTAGACCGGCAGCTGTTCGCCATTCGAAAGGTCGAAGGCGAATTCCAGCCCCTGCGACTTGCCGATCCAGTTCTCCTGCATCAGCCGCACCTTTTGCGGCCAGCCCTCCAGCGTGGAGAGGCCGTCCAGCAGGTCCTCGGCAAAGTCGGTGATCTTCAGGAACCACTGGTTCAGCTTGCGCTTCTCGACCTCCGCGCCCGAGCGCCAGCCCTTGCCATCGATCACCTGCTCGTTGGCGAGCACGGTCATGTCGACAGGGTCCCAGTTGACCTCGCTTTCCTTGCGATAGACGAGGCCGTTTTCGAACAGGTCGAGGAACAGCGCCTGCTCGTGACCATAATATTCAGCGTCGCAGGTGGCGAATTCGCGGCTCCAGTCGAGCGCGAAGCCCAATTGCTTGAGCTGGCCCTTCATCGTCTCGATATTGGCGTAGGTCCAGCCGCCCGGATGGACTCCCTTTTCCATCGCCGCATTCTCTGCCGGCATGCCGAACGCGTCCCACCCCATCGGGTGCAGCACTTCGCGACCGCGCATCGCGTGATAGCGCGCCAGCACGTCGCCCATGGTGTAGTTGCGCACGTGGCCGATATGGATGCGCCCGCTTGGATAGGGGAACATCTCGAGCACATAGGTCTTCGGCTTGTCGCTGGCGCTGTCGGCCTCGAAGCACTTCGCCTCGTCCCACGCAGCTTGCCAGCGTCCGTCGGCGACGGACGGATCGAATCGTTCAGCAGTCATGGATTAGCCCCTTAAGGCAGCTTAGCCGACGGCGGAACGCCTGAGATCGCGCGCCTTGGTGAGGATGATGTCTTCCAGCCGCTGGACCGTGGCCGCCTGCACCGGCGCTTCCACCCAGGTGCCGCCCTGCAGCACCTGGCGGCTGGCGGCGACACGAAGGGCGTCGGCGCGCAGATCCTGATCGAGGATGGCGACCGAAACCTTCACCCGTTCGTTCGGGTTCTCCGGATCGGCATACCAGTCCGTTACCAGCACGCCGCCCGCACTGTCCGCCTGGGTAAGCGGCATGAAGGACAGCGTCTCGAGACTGGCACGCCAGAGGTAGGAATTGACGCCGATCGAAGTGACACGCGCTGCAGCGAGGTCGGTGCGCAGGCGGTTGTCGTCACCCCCGCCGCACGATGCAAGAGCCAGGCCGGCAGCGCCGAGCATGATGGACCCGGCAAGGCGGCGGGAAACATTACGAACGGTCAAAAAATCCATCATCGATCCTGTAATCGCGGAAACGCGCTGCAAGGCAGCCTTCTATAGCGGCCCTCTATAACGGGCATGCGGCGCGCGGCAAGAAGGAGCGGCCCGCATGGGTGCAAAAGCGGCGAGTCGCACTGAATGACCGCTTAATGATTGTTGCGTCACCCATGGCGGAGTCTGTGGAAAAGCTGCAACAGTCCGAAAAAAGCCGTTCGGTTGCAAAGTGATGTCTGGAATTCGCAATCGGGGGGGCCTAACCCGAAGAATAGGAAAGGGGCGCGAGTCGCGAAGGAACGAACAGGTTCAGCGCGCGTCCATCGGAATGAGGGTAGGTGAAGCGGCATGATTTCGTTGCGCAAGTTCAATGGGAAAGCGATGCTCGGCACTTCTGCCGCGCTGCTGGCCATTGCGTTGCCCAGCGCCGGTTTCGCCTTTGGCTCGCTCACCGATCCGCAGGATCGCGGCCTGCCCGAAAGTTTCCTCGCCTTCACTCCTGCCGATGCGGATCCGCGTCTGGCCGAATTCATCGCGCAGCGCAGCGGCGAAGGCCGAATGCTGCGTTTCACGCCTGCTGGCGCCGCAGCGGCACCGGCCGCGCGTTCGATCACGGTTGCAGTGCGGGTAGACCAGCAGACGGCGGACGCGCTTGCCGCGAATGTCGGCATCGGATCGCAGCAGGTGGCCGATGCGCGCATGGGCGGCGTCAGCGTAACGCCAACGCGTTACAATCTCGGCCTCGCTCGCGGCTATTCCAGCTTCGCGCAGGCGCCCGAGCCCGTGGCGGCCCGCCCGATCGCCGGCTCCAGCCTGTCGCAGAGCATCTCGCGGGCGGAAATGCCCGATCTCGCCGAATTCGCACCGCGCAGCACGACGCGCGAGGATGAAAGCCGTTTTGCAGCCCGGATCGAACTCGATGGGGACAAGGCGAAGAGCCGCGTTGCCTCTGGCGAATCGCTTTCCGACCAGATGCTGGATGTTGCAGGCAGCTACCGCCTGACCCGCAATCTCGATATTACCGCAGGTGTGCGATACGAGCAGGACCGTGATTACGTGCCCGTGCCCGATCTCGACCAGCAGGACAGCCAGGCCGTTTACGTGGGAACGCAGTTCCGCTTCTGATCTCCCAAGGTTTTACTGCTTCGAACAACCCCGCTTCGGCGGGGTTTTACTTTGCGTGGGCACTGCAGCATCGCTAGACCTTCCTTGCACCCAGGCACGAAAAGCCAGGCAACAGGGGAAAGGTATTCATGGCCCACGTAGCAGTCGTCACCGGAGGAACCCGCGGAATAGGCCGCGCAATCTGTCTATCCCTGCAACGGGACGGCTTCACCGTCGTCGCCAATTATGGCGGCAATGACGACAAGGCCCGTGCTTTCACCGATGAGACCGGTATCCCCGCCTACAAGTTCGACGTGGGCGACCACGAGGCAACGCTGGCGGCGTGCGAGAAGATTGCCGATGAAGTCGGCGTGATCGATGTGGTGGTGAACAATGCCGGCATCACGCGCGACGGCACGCTCCTGAAGATGAGCTACGAGGAATGGGACGATGTGATGCGCACCAATCTCGGCGGCTGCTTCAACATGGCCAAGGCCACCTTCGCCGGCATGAAGGAGCGCAAGTGGGGCCGCATCGTCAATATCGGCTCCATCAACGGACAGGCCGGACAATACGGCCAAGTGAACTACGCCGCAGCAAAGTCGGGCATTCACGGCTTCACCAAGGCACTGGCGCAGGAGGGCGCGCGCTACGGCATCACCGTGAACGCGATCGCCCCGGGCTATATCGATACCGACATGGTGGCGGCCGTGCCGGAAAACGTGCTGGAGAAGATCGTCGCCAAGATCCCGGTCGGGCGGTTGGGTCAGGCGAGCGAGATCGCCCGCGGCGTCAGCTTCCTCGCCAGCGAGGAAGGCGCGTTCATCACCGGCTCCACGCTGTCGATCAATGGCGGCCAGCACATGTATTAAGCAGGCGGGTGCATGGCTCCTTGCCGGTGCGCCCGTCCTCGCTTCGGACGATGATGTAGTGGGCGGCGCCCGGGCTCGCGTTCCAGCCACGCGCGCAGCGAGGTGTGCTGCCGGACTTCCGCATCGAAAAGAGCGCTAATCGGCAAGCGCCCCAAAGAATTCGTATGGCAGGCAGGTTCGCGCTACTGCGAACGGCGATGACCGACACGCCCTACCATCCCCCGCGCAAGCGCTCGGTCGAGATTGCGGGCCACAAGACCTCGATCAGTCTCGAGCCGATGTTCTGGGAAATGCTGCAGGATGCAGCCCAGCGGGAGGACTTGCCGCTCAACGCGCTCGTCGCGCGAATCGATGCCGAACGCATCGAGGCCGAGCATCCGCCCGGCCTCGCTACTTCGGTCAGATTATGGCTGGTCGCCGACCTGCGGCGACGCGTGGCCGATCAGTAGTTCGCGGGCGGGTCGCTGGCGGGGAAGGATTCGTCCATTTCCTCGTCGACCGAGTCCCAGGTCTCCTTCTTCGGCTTGTCGGCCATGGCACCAGGTCCGGAATCGCGGATCTGCTGGTAGTTCGAGCCACCAGCCTGGTTCTCTGCGAATGCCTCGTTGCGTTCGGACCGGACGTTCTTCTCGTAATAGCGATACCCAACATAACCGAGGGCACCAAGAGCTGCGAGCTTGATAAGCATGTGCAATATCCTTTCTTCACGGGCACAACGTCCGATGAAGCGAAATGCTCCGGGTGCCCCGACCATTATTTTTCTGCCTGACATAGCATGTTGACCCTCGCGGACTGGCACTGCATTCAACCCGCCATGAACAACCACAAACCGATCCGCAAAGCCGTCTTCCCCGTCGCTGGACTGGGCACGCGCTTCCTCCCCGCGACCAAGGCCATCCCCAAGGAACTGTTGCCGATCGTCGATCGCCCGCTGATCCAGTACGCGGTGGACGAGGCGCGCGAGGCGGGGATCGAGCAGATGATTTTCGTCACCGGTCGCGGCAAGACCGCCATCGTCGAGCATTTCGACAAGGCGTTCGAACTGGAAACCACAATGGAGGAGCGCGGCAAGGACCTCTCCGTGCTCGATCCCACGCGGGCAACGCCCGGCGACATCATCACCGTGCGCCAGCAGGTACCGCTGGGCCTCGGCCACGCGATCTGGTGTGCGCGCGCAATCGTGGGAGACGAGCCCTTCGCCATCCTGCTGCCCGACGAGATGATGGTGGGCGAGCCCGGCTGCATGGCGCAGATGGTGAACGCCTATAACGAGGTGGGCGGAAACCTCATCTCGGTGCTGGAAGTCCCGCATGACGAGGTCTCGAGCTACGGCGTGATCGATCCGGGCGAGAGCCGAGGCGCGCTTACCGAGGTGAAGGGTCTGGTAGAAAAGCCGGCGGTGAAGGATGCGCCCTCGAACAAGATCGTCTCGGGCCGCTACATCCTGCAGCCGGAAGTGATGCGCACGCTGGAAACGCAGGGCAAGGGCGCGGGCGGAGAGATCCAGTTGACCGACGCGATGGCGCGCATGATCGGCAACCAGCCGTTCAACGCGGTGACGTTCGAGGGACGCCGGTTCGATTGCGGCAGCAAACTGGGCTTCGTGGAAGCGACCTTGGGGTTGGCGATGGAGCGGGAAGACATGGGCGAGGAAGTGCGCGCCATGGCAAGGCGCCTGCTCGGCGACTGACGCCCTTTGGCCGTGACAAACAAAAAAGGCGGGCTCGAAAGCCCGCCTTTTTTATTCCTATAGGGAAACCCTTACTCGGGGCCACCGCGGGCGGCGCCGGCGCTGGTCTCGGTCTCGAGATCGGCAACCATGTAGGGGATGGGGTTCACCGGTTCGCTGGCGACGCGCACTTCGTAGTGCAGGTGCGGACCGGTGGAACGACCAGTCGAGCCGACATAGCCGATAAGGTCGCCCTTGCGCACCTGGTCTCCGTTGCTGACGGTATAGCTGGAGAGGTGGGCGTAGCGGGTTTCGAGATCGCCGCTATGGGCGATTTGCACGTAGTTTCCGTAGGAGCCGAAATAACGGGCCGATTCCACGAGGCCATCGGCGGTAGCATAGACCGGCGTTCCGCTCGGCGCGGCGAGGTCGACACCATTGTGACGACGGCGCTGGCGCAGGATCGGGTGGTCACGCATGCCGTAGCCACTGGTCAGCCGCACGCCGTCGACCGGCATGCGCGAGGGAACGGAAAGAGCCACGCGGGGAGCGGGGGCGATTTCGCCGGCGGCGGTGATGCGACCGCCATCTTCGAGGGTTTCCCAGCTGGCGAACAGTTCCTGGAACTCTTCGTCGTCGCCAAGCGGGGCCTGGCTGACGGTGTCGGTGTCGATAACGCCGGTTGCAGGCGCTTCTTCAGCCATGGCAGGGCTTGCAATAGCAGCGGTGCCCATGGCGAGAATGGTAGCAATCTTGACGAGCATATGATCCCTTTTTGCTTCGTCAGGCGCTTTCCAACGCCCTTCCGGTTTATGGCGACCCGGCCGTTACGGCTCTTCGCATCTTCAAAAAACAAAGACCCGAAGGAACCCTCCCGCCTTTGCGATGTTTGGAGCTAAGGGCCAAAAGCTTAACTAGGCAATACTGCCGTAGAGATCGCGCGATAGACCGGCAGCAAGCCGCGCCGAGTCGTTGAATGGTGGCTTCAGACTGCCCCGGAAGTGCTGCTTCACCATCAATTTCCAGTGATTTTCCGGCGTTTTGCCGTGAATGCGGCAGAATCGCTCGAAATGTCTTGCGCCTGCTGCGACATGGCGGATTTCGTCGTCAAGTATCCGCTGGAGTATCTTTGCACCGCGCGAATCGCCCTGCCCACGTACCCGTTCGAGCGTGGCAGGCGTCACGTCGAGGCCGCGCGCTTCCAGCACCATCGGCACCACGGCCAGCCTTGCGCCGACGTCATGCGCGGTTTCTTCTGCTGAATGCCAGAGCCCGGCATGCACCGGCAGGTCGCCATAGGCTGCGCCCATCGTGGCAAGGTGGCGATCGATCAGCGCGAAATGCATCGCCTCGTCCGCCGCGACGCGAAGAAAGTCGGCGATGAATTCCTCGCCCATCTCTTTGCCGAAACGACCGACGATATCGAGAGCGAGGTCGATGGCGACGAATTCGATATGAGCGAGCGAGTGCCACAGGGCGATCCGGTTGCGCGCCGAGCCGCCCTTGCAGCGTTTGGGCATTTGCGAGGGCGGCAGCACTTTCACCCGGTCTGGCCAGGCCGGGTGATCGGGCATGGCGATGGAGAAGCCGGTTGCCAGCTCGCCGCTGCGCCAGCGGCGGACCAGCGAACGCGTCGCCATCACCTTGCCGCGCGCGTCACCCGTCAGCAGAGCGGCGCGCAGGGAAGTGGAAAGGTCTTCCGCCAAGCCTACAGGGCCCGCGCGGCTTCCAGCACGTCCTCGACATGGCCCTTCACCTTCACCTTGGGCCACACCCGCGCGATCCGTCCGTCCGCATCGACGAGGTAGGTGGTGCGCACCATGCCCATGAAGGTCTTCCCGTACATCTTTTTCTCGGTCCAGATCCCCAGCGCATCGGCGAGCCCGTCCTCTTCCGGATCGGAAGCGAGCGGGACGGAAAGCTCGTGCTTGGCGATGAACTTCTCGTGCCTTGCATAGGAGTCTTTCGAGACGCCCAGCAGCGCGGTGTTCGCTTCCTCGAACTTCGCTTTGGCCGCGCTGAATTCGACATTCTCGGTCGTGCAACCGGGCGTCATGTCCTTGGGATAGAAGAAAACGACCAGCTTCCGCCCGCGAAAGTCGGACGGCTTGATCACGGTGCCATCCGCACCTTCCATCGCCACGTCGGGCATCATGTCGCCTTCGCCGGGAAGAGTGTCGCTCATCAGTCAGTCTCCAGTGTTTCGCCAAGGTGCCGCGCCCATTGCGCGGCTATCGTCTGCCTCGCCGTGGCCAGCGATTGCAACAGAGCCTTATAGCTGTCCTCCCCGCAGGCCTGCGCCAGCACCGCGCGGGTCGCCTTCACGGGCTCGTTGGCGTCCGGGGCGAAGAGCCGCACGGCGACGAGGTAGCGGGTGATGTCGAGATGGGCCCGGGCGTAATCGGGCGGCAGCAGGCCCGCCTCGCTCATGGTGGCGATGGCCTGGTCGACCGCCGGATACATGCCCACTCCGTCGCGCAATTGCAGGTAGTGGACGAGGAACTCCGAATCGACGAGCCCGCCGCGCATCAGTTTCACGTCGAGCGGACCTTGCGGCGGCTTGGCCTTCAGCATCTCGCCGCGCATGTGGAGCACGTCCTTGCGAAGAGTGTCGGGATCGCGGGGCGCGTACAGCACGTCGCGTATGGTCGCGGACAGGCTCTCGCAAGCTTCGCCCGAGCCGTAGATGGGCCGGGCGCGGGCGAGCGCCATGTGTTCCCACGTCCAGGCCGATTCGCGCTGATAGCGCTCGAACGCCGCGAAGCCGACCGCAAGCGGCCCCTGTTTGCCCGAGGGACGCAGCCGGGTGTCGATCTCGTAGAGCGCCCCTTCCGCCGTCGGCACGCTGAGCGCCGCCGTCACCCGCGCAGCCAGCCGGTTGTAATAGAGCGCGGTGGAAAGCGGGCGCTCGCCATCCGATTCGACGCCGATCTCGCCCGGATCGGTGAAGAGAAAGATCACGTCGAGGTCGGAGGCGTGGGTCAGCGCCCCGCCGCCCAGCCGCCCGACTCCCAGGATCACCAGCTCGCTACCCGGAATGCGCCCGTGCTTGGCCTGGAAGTCGGCGATAGCTGCATCGGCCCCGGTGCGCACCGCCGCCTCGGCCACGCGGCACAGCCCTTCGGCAATTTCGAGCGGGTCGTGGCGGCACTCCACCATCTGTGCGCCGAGGGCGAAGCGCTCGTCCCCCACCACCTGCCGCAACCGGTCGAGGCGCGATTCGTAGTCCGTATCCTCGGCCGCCTCCATGCGCGCGGCGAGCGTCTCGATGGAGCCGGGCAGGTCGAGCGCATTGGGATCGATCAATGCATCGAGCAGTTCCACGCGCCGCGCCAGTTCGTCCGCGAGGGGCCTGGCGAGCGTCAGGATGCGCAGCACCCGGTCCAGAAGACCGGGCCGCTGTTCGAACAGGCGGAAGAGGTTGATGGCGCTGGGCAGGCGTTCGAGCAGCGTCTCCCACCGGGCCAGCGCATGGTCCGGATCGGGCGCGGCGGACAGCGATTCGAGCAGGGTCGCCTCGATGGCCTCGAAAGCCTTGCGCGCCTCGGCGGAGCGGAGCGCGCGCAAGGTATTATGCCAATGTTCGACGCGCGTCTCGAAGCGCTCGCGAAAGGCCGCGGGGACGGAGATGGCGGTCGAACCCGCATCATCGTCTTCGCCCAGCAGATCGTCATAGCGTTCGGCAACGCGCGCGCAGATGTCGCGCAGTTCAGCGATCAGGGCAGCGCCGTCCGCATGGCCACCCAGCCGCGCGACATTGTCGATCTTGTCCGCGGTGTCGGGCAGCGCGTGGGTCTGGCGGTCGTTCACCATCTGCAGGCGGTGCTCGATCACCCGCAACCGGTCGTAGCTCTCGCCCAGAACCTGCGCATCCTCGGCAGCGATGATGTCGGCCTCTGCCAGCGCATCGAGCGCGGCGCGCGTTCCGCGCAGGCGCAGGGCGGGGTTGCGCCCACCATAGATGAGCTGGTGCGTCTGTGCATAGAACTCGATCTCGCGAATGCCGCCGCGCCCGCGCTTGATATCGAAGCCCGGCCCCACCTCCCGCGTGCCCTTGTAGGCCTCGCGAATACGGCGAGTGAGGCGGCGCACTTCCTCGATGGCGGTGAAATCGAGACTGCGGCGCCAGATGAAGGAGCGGATCTCGTCGAGGAAATCCTCGCCCGCGGCGATGTCACCGGCGGCGGAGCGCGCGCGGATGAAGGCCGCCCGCTCCCAGGCGAGCGCGCTGCTCTCGTAATGCTGGATCGCGGCGAGGAAGGGTATGGCGAGCGGCGTTACCTCGCTCGCCGGGCGCAGCCGCAGGTCGACGCGCAGGACATAGCCCTCGCCCGTGGGCTGGCCGAGCATTTCCACCAGCTGGCGGGCATAGCGCTGCGCCGCCTCACCCGGCTCGTCGCGATCGCGGCGGGCAATCCTGTCGGGGTCGAACAGCAGGATGGGGTCGATGTCGGAGGAATAGTTCAATTCGCCCGCACCCTGCTTGCCCAGCGCCAGCGCGGTGAAGCCCGAAGTGTCCGCGCCCTCCACCCTCTTGCGGACCACCGCTAGCATGGCGGCATCCAGCGCGCGGTCGGCAAAGCTGGAGAGTTCGCTCATCACCAGCGGGAGGTCGAAGGCTCCGGCAAGGTCGCCGATCGCCAGCACCAGCGCCAGCGAGAGCCGTTCTCGCCGCAGGGCGAGACCGGTGTCGTCCTGTCCTTCCCCCGCCGCCTTTGCCTGCGCCAGTGCCTGCTTCCCCTTGCCGTCTGCCAGCAGCGAGACGAGTTCGGGCCGGTTGTCCATCGCGCGCTTGAGAAAGGGCGAGTGGTCGCGGGCGCGGGTGAGCGCGGAAGGCCAGTCGGCGGTCATGGCCTTCGCTCCTGCCCGTGCCAGCGCCCCGCTTCAAGCCCTGCGCCGCTTGTAGGCAGGGCCATGCAGTGCCACATGGCGCGCACACACCGGGACGAAAGGACTCCAATGCCGGAAATGTTTAGAATGCCTGGCGAATGGGCGCGGCAGGACTGGATCTGGATCGGCTTTCCCGCCCATGGCGAGCTGTGGGAGGAAAACCTCGTTCCCGCGCAGGAGCAGATGGCCGCATTTGCCAATGCCGTCGCGGAAACCGGGCAGCAGGTGCATCTCGTCGTGCGCGATGCCGCCACCGAGATGCGCGCGAAGGACCTCGTTTCGGGAGCCGTCACTTTCGAGCGCCATCCCTATGGCGACATCTGGGTGCGCGATACCGGTCCGATAACGCTCCTTGGCGCAGACGGAACTCGCCGCGCGCAAGGTTTCAGTTTCAATGGCTGGGGCGGGAAATACCTGCTGGAGGGCGATCTGGAGACAGGCCCTTCGCTCGCCGAAGCGTGCGGGCTTCCCTATGTACGCGCCGACTGGATCCTGGAAGGCGGCGCGGTGGAGAGCGACGGTACCGGCCTCGTCGTGACCACCGAACAGTGCCTGCTCAATCCCAACCGCAATCCGGGGCTCTCTCGCGAGGAGATCGAGGCGAACCTGAAGCGCGACCTCGGCTTTTCCCGGATACTTTGGCTGGGCGATGGCCTCGCGGGAGACCATACCGACGGCCATGTCGACAATCTCGCGCGCATGGTGGGTGAGAATACCATCGCCATTCCGCGCGCCACGGCGAAGGATGATCTCAACGCCGCCGTCTATGACGATGCCCGCGCCCGCGCGCGCGACTTCGGCATGGAGGTGCGCGAAATTCCGTCACCCGGCTGGATGGGCGAAGGCGACGAGGCAGAGCCTGCCAGCTACATGAACTTCGCCATCTGCAACGATATCGTCGTCGTGCCGATTTACGGCTCCGCGCATGACGAGGAGGCGGTCTCTGCCATTGGCGACCTGTTCCCCGACCGGGCCGCTATCGGCCTACGCGCCGATGCCGTGCTGACCGGGGGAGGCAGCTTCCACTGCGCTTCCTGCCATGTGCCGGTAACCTCGTCTTAACGTTCCTTTAGGAATTGCTGCGCTAGTCTGACGGGCATGGTTCGCACTGTTGTCCATACCCGTCAGACGATCGCCAGGCCGGCGCTGCCCCTGCGCAGCCTGATCGTGTCTGGCTGCGCAGCCGCCCTGATCTGCGCCGGCAGCTTCTTTCCCGCCCTGGGATAATCGCGAGAGGCTTCGCAGCTTTTCGCATTGCAACAAAAATTATTTTGCCTCGCCATGCGGCGGTGCCTAGGGAAGCGGCTGATCTCCACCGAACCCGCGCGAGGGCCATGACCTTTCTTACCCACCTGCAACGCCTTGAGGCAGAGGCCATCCACATCATTCGCGAAGTGGCGGCCGAGACCGAAAAGCCGGTCATGCTCTACTCGGTGGGCAAGGACAGTGCAGTCATGCTGCACCTCGCGAAGAAGGCCTTCTACCCCTCCCCACCCCCCTTCCCCCTTTTGCATGTCGATACGACGTGGAAATTCAAGGACATGTATGCACTTCGCGAGAAAGCCGCGAAGGACGCGGGGATGGAGCTGCTGGTCTACCAGAACCCGGAGGCGAAGGAGCGCGGGATCAACCCCTTCGACCACGGTCCGCTGCATACCGACATGTGGAAGACCGAGGGGCTGAAGCAAGCGCTCGACAAATACGGGTTCGACGCGGCCTTCGGCGGCGCGCGGCGCGACGAGGAGAAGAGCCGCGCGAAGGAGCGCGTGTTCTCGTTCCGCACGTCCAGCCATGGCTGGGACCCCAAGAACCAGAGGCCCGAACTCTGGAACATCTACAACGCCAGGAAGAAGAAAGGCGAGAGCATCCGTGTCTTCCCTATCTCCAACTGGACCGAGCTCGACGTGTGGCAGTACATCCAGCTCGAGGATATCGAGATCGTCCCGCTCTATTTCGCCGCGCCGCGCCCTACCTTCATCTACGAGGGCGGGCTGTTCATGGCCGATGACGAGCAGCGGCTGAAGGACGTGCTGGGCGAGCTTCCCGAAATCACCACCCGCTCCGTGCGCTTCCGCACGCTCGGCTGCTTCCCGCTGACGGGCGCCGTGGAAAGCGAGGCGGCGACGCTGTCCGAAGTGATCCAGGAGACCCTGCTCACCACCACCAGCGAAAGGCAGGGCCGCGTGATCGACAAGGACTCAGGCGGTGCCGGCATGGAGAAGAAGAAGCAGGAGGGCTATTTCTGATGACCGAACAAAAGCCCGACGCCATCTACAGGACCGATGCCCTCATCGCCGAGGATATCGACGCCTATCTCGAAACGCACCAGCACAAGACCATGCTGCGCTTCATCACCTGCGGCAGCGTGGATGATGGCAAGAGCACGCTGATCGGGCGCCTGCTGTACGACAGCAAGATGATCTTCGAGGACCAGCTCGAAGCCCTCAGCAACGACAGCAAGCGCGTGGGTACGCAGGGGCAGGAGATCGACTTCGCGCTGCTGGTGGACGGCCTTGCCGCGGAACGCGAACAGGGCATCACCATCGATGTCGCCTACCGCTTCTTCAATACCGAGAAGCGCAAGTTCATCGTCGCGGACTGCCCCGGTCACGAGCAGTATACCCGCAACATGGTGACCGGCGCCTCGACCGCCGACCTCGCGGTGATCCTGGTCGATGCGCGCAAGGGCGTGCTGGTGCAGACCCGCCGCCATTCCTATCTTTGCCATCTCATCGGCATCAAGAACATCGTTCTGGCAGTGAACAAGATGGACCTCGTCGATTACGATCAGGCCACTTTCGACAAAATCGTCGCCGACTATGCGAGCTTCGCCGAGGAAATCGGGATCGAGAGCTTTACCGCGCTGCCCATCAGCGGCTTCAAGGGCGACAACATCACCGTTGCACCCAGCGAGAACACGCCGTGGTACGATGGCCCCAGCCTGATCGAGCATCTCGAGAGCGTCGAGGTGCTCTCCAGCGTCGCGGCGGACCGTCCGTTCCGCATGCCGGTGCAGTGGGTGAACCGCCCGAACCTCGATTTCCGGGGCTTTTCGGGATTGATCGCCACTGGCAGCGTCAAGCCGGGCGATGCCATTCGCGTGCTTCCCTCGGGCAAGACCAGTCCGGTGAAGAGCATCGTCACCTACGACGGCGACCTTGAAGAGGCGATGGCGGGCCAGTCCGTCACGATAACTCTCGAAGACGAGATCGACTGCTCGCGCGGCGACGTCATCTGCGTTGCCGGCAATCCGCCCGAAACCGCCGACCAGTTCGAATCGACACTCGTGTGGCTCAACGACGAGGACATGCATGTCGGTCGCGGCTACTGGCTGAAGCTCGGCACGCAGACCGTGTCCGCCACGGTGCAGCAGCCCAAGTACCGCGTCGACGTCAACACGATGGAAGAACTGGCCGCCAAGACCCTGTCGCTGAACGACATCGGCGTCGCCGAGGTCTACACGGACCGGCCCATCGTGTTCGAGCCGTACGAGGACAACCGCACGCTGGGCGGTTTCGTGCTGATCGACAAGATCACCAATGCAACCGTGGCCGCGGGCATGCTGAATTTCAGCCTCCGCCGCAGCCAGAATGTACACTGGCAGGCCACCGACATTTCTCGCCGCCACCATGCCGAGATGAAGAACCAGACGCCGCGCGTGCTGTGGTTCACTGGCCTCTCGGGCTCGGGCAAGTCGACCATCGCGAACGAGGTGGAGAAGAAGCTGGCGTTGATGAACCGCCACACCTTCCTCCTCGACGGCGACAATGTCCGTCACGGCCTCAACAAGGACCTGGGCTTTACCGAGGCCGACCGTATCGAGAATATCCGCCGCGTGGGCGAGGTCGCCCGGCTGATGACGGATGCGGGGCTGATCGTGCTCACCGCCTTTATCAGCCCCTTCCGTGCTGAGCGGCAGATGGTGCGCGACATGCTGGAGGATCACGAATTCATCGAGATCTTCGTCGACACCCCGCTGGAAGTGGCGGAGGCGCGCGACGTGAAGGGTCTCTACAAGAAGGCGCGCGAAGGCAAGCTGAAGAACTTCACCGGTATCGACAGCCCCTACGAGCCGCCGCAGGACCCGGAAATCACCGTGAACACGGTAGAAATGACGCCGGAAGAAGCCGCCGATCATATCATCCAGCAGATCCTGCCGCTCAAGTAAGGAGCATCGATGACCGACGCCGAACTCGCCGCCCACCTCGCGCATATTGCCGGACGCATTCTGATCGAGGTCCGCGCCTCGGGCATGTTCGAAGGCAAGGCGCTCGGCAAGGCGGGGGACGAGACGGCGAACCAGTTCCTCGTCCACGCGCTGCGCCAGCAACGCCCAGAGGACGGGCTGCTCTCGGAAGAAAGCAAGGACACCGAGGAACGCCTGTCGAAGGAGCGCGTCTGGATCGTCGACCCGGTCGACGGTACGCGCGAGTATGGCGAGGAGCGTTCGGACTGGGCGGTGCATGTCGGCCTGGCGATAGGCGGAGAGCCGAAGGTTGGCGCCGTGGCGCTTCCCGGCCTCGACCAGGTCCTGCGCACCGACCAGCCGACCGCGCTGCCCGAGGCGGCGGAAAAGCCCCGCCTTGTCGTCAGCCGCACCCGCCCCGCAGCGGAGGCCGTGGCCGTCGCTGAAGCGATCGGCGGCGAGCTGGTGCCGATGGGAAGCGCAGGGGCCAAGGCTATGGCGATCGTGCGCGGCGAGGCGGAAATCTACCTGCATTCGGGCGGCCAGTACGAATGGGACAGCTGCGCTCCCGCCGCCGTAGCCGCGGCGCACGGCCTGCACTGCTCCCGGATCGATGGTTCGCCCCTCGCCTATAACCAGCGAGATACCTACCTGCCCGACCTGTTGATTTGCCGTCCCGAATGGGCCGAGCGCGTGCTGTCCGAGGTGAAACATCTCGCCGCTGCCTAGCTGGAATTGTTCATCCTTGTCGCTCATGGGCTTCCCGAGTGATGATTCCGCCGAAGGGAAGCTGCTGAAATGAGTGACAAAGGTGTGCCTGTCCTGGTGACCGGCGGTGCCGGTTATATCGGCAGCCATGCGGTGCTCGCCCTGCGCGACGCCGGGTGGCCCGTGGCAGTCATCGACAATCTCTCGACCGGCTTCGCCTTTGCCGTTCCCGAGTCCGTTCCCTTCTACGAGGGCGACATCGCGGATAAGGAATTGCTCGCCCGGATCTTCGCCGAGCAGGGCACGCGCGCGATCATGCATTTCGCCGGCTCCGTGGTCGTGCCCGAGAGCGTGGAGAACCCGCTCAAATACTACCACAACAATACCGCGAAGAGCCGTACCCTGATCGAGGCGGCCGTCGCCGCGGGTGTACCGCATGTCATCTTCTCCTCAACAGCAGCGACCTATGGCATTCCCGAGAGTTCGCCGGTGAGCGAGGACGTGCCGAAACAGCCGATCAATCCGTACGGCTGGTCGAAGCTGATGACCGAACAGATGCTGGCAGATGCCGCTGTAGCACATGACCTCAACTATTGCGCGCTGCGCTATTTCAACGTCGCCGGCGCGGACCCCGAGGGGCGCAGCGGTCAATCGACGGCAGGAGCGACCCACCTCATCAAGGTCGCCGTCGAAGCGGCGCTCGGCAAGCGCGAGGCGGTCGCAGTGTTCGGCACCGACTACGACACACCCGATGGCACCGGTGTGCGCGACTATATCCACGTGAGCGACCTTGCCGACGCGCATGTGCTGGCACTGGAAGCGCTGATCGCAGAGCCTGCGCGCTCCCTCACCATGAATTGCGGCTATGGCAGGGGCTTTTCCGTGCTGGAGGTGCTGGATGCGGTCGATCGGGCGACCGGGGGCAGCATCACGCGGCGGCTGGAACCCCGGCGGGCAGGGGATCCGCCCGCGCTTGTGTCCGATCCGGCGCGGATCAAGGCCCTGCTTCCCTGGCAGCCGCGCTACGCCGACCTCGATGTGATCGTCGGCCACGCGCTGGCCTGGGAACGTCAGCTTTCACGATTGCAGACCAAGGGGCAAGACGACTAGGAGCGGCCGCGAGGCGGTCCATGTGGATTCCGGCTGCGCCTCGACGCGATGGAGTTGATGCATGAGCAAGATCGTCCCTGTAATCATGTGCGGCGGCAGCGGCACGCGCCTGTGGCCCCGCAGCCGCAAGGCCAGGCCCAAGCCGTTCCTGCCGCTGCTGGGGAACACGACGCTCTTCAGCCAGACGCTGGCCCGCTGCAGCGATCCCGCCATGTTCGCCTCTCCCATCGTGGTGGCCGGCGCCGCGCATGGCGAACACATCCGCGAGAGCCTGCCCGATGACGGGGTGATGATCGTAGAGCCCGAAGGCCGCAACACCGCGCCGGCCATCGCGCTTGCCGCCGCGCGCCTCCCTTCCGATGCCATCATGCTCGTCTGCCCCAGCGACCACCATATCCGCGATGGCGCGGCGTTTTGCGAAACCGTAGCCGATGCCGCAGAGCTCGCACGGCGCGATTATCTCGTGGCCATCGGAATCCGTCCCACCGGTCCGGAAACAGGTTTCGGCTATATCGAGCGCGGAGACGAAATTTCACCCGGCCACGCCATCCGCCGCTTCGTGGAGAAACCCGATCTCGAGCGCGCAAAGCAATTCCTCGATGACGGGAATTTCAGCTGGAACGGAGGCATCTTCGTCTTCCGGGCGGGCGTCTATCTTGACGAGCTGCGCAAGTTCCGCCCCGACATGGCCGAGCTCGTCACAAAGGCAGTGGCCGAGGGAAGGGAGGAGGGCGACAGCTTCCACCCCGCCGCCGAACCTTTCTGCCGGATCGACGGCGACTCCATCGACTATGCGGTAATGGAGAACACGCAGTCTGCCGCTACCGTCCTCGCCGACATGGGCTGGTCCGACATCGGCAACTGGAAAGCGCTGCTCGACGAACAGGAGCGGGACGGGGACGGCAATGTCGTGCGCGGCCGCGGAGACCTCGTCGATTGCCGCAACGTCTATGTCGACAGCGACGGGCCGCGGGTCTCGGTGATTGGACTGGAGGACGTTGTCGTCGTCGTGGATGGCAACGATATCGTCATCACCACCATCGATGGCGCGCAGAAGGTGGGCAAGCTGCCGGGCGCGCTCGACCAGTAGGTCAGGCCAGCTTGACCAGCGCGGCAACCGCGGCGGCCGCCAGCACGGTGCCCACGAAGATGCGCCAGGTCCGGTCTTCGACCTTGCCGAAAGCGAGGCTGCCGAGCCAGTTGCCCAGCAGCACCAGGGGGAACAGCGCCAGGCCGAGGATGACGATCCGCCATTCGAGCACGCCGATTGCCGCTCCCGAGCCCACGCCCGCCATCGCGGCGATGCCGAAAATGCCGATCATCGAGGCCTTGGCGGTCGTGCGAGGAATGTCGCGACCGACATAATAGGGCACGACCGGAGGCCCCGGCATGGCGGCAAAGCCGGTGAGCAGCCCGGCGGAAAGGCCGGTCAGGCCCGTGGTAAGCGGCCCCGGCACATTCGCCGAGCGGCGCGGCAGAAGCACGGCGACGAAAGCCGACAGCGCCACCAGCGCGATCAGCAAGCGGGCAAGGTCTGGCGGCGTCGCATCGAGCAGCGCCAGCCCCGGCGCGGTGGCGAGCAGTACGAGCATGCCGATCGTGAGCGCGGATCGCTCCGCCTCGCGCAGCACATAGCGGACCTCGGTCAATGCCAGCAGCCCGGCCATGATATTAAGCGCCAGCACCGCCTGCACCGGCGTGATAGCCAGAGCCAGGATCGGCACCAACAATATGCCGAAGCCGAAGCCCGTCAGACCGCGAATGAAAGCCGCGCCCAGTGTGGCGATGGCCGCGACCGCGATTTGCAGCGCATCGAAACCGGCGAGGAATTCCAACGGTTAGTCGCGCAGGTCGGGCGGAGTCGCCTCGGCCCGGATCATGGCGATGGCCTCGTCCAGGGGAAGGACCTTCTGCTCCTTCTCGCCCAGCGTGCGCATCGCGACAGTGCCTTCCTCCGCCTCGCGCTTGCCCACCACCAGCATGTGCGGAACCTTGGCCAGCGAATGTTCGCGCACCTTGTAATTGATCTTCTCGTTGCGAAGGTCGCTTTCCACGCGGATGCCTGCGGCCTGCAGTTTCGCCATCGCCGCGCCCGCATAGCCGTCGGCGTCGGACACGATGGTAGCCACCACTGCCTGAACTGGCGCGAGCCAAACCGGCAGGCGGCCCGCAAAGTGTTCGATCAGGATGCCGATGAACCGCTCGTAGGAGCCGAAGATCGCACGGTGCAGCATGACGGGGCGGTGCCTCTCGCCATCTTCGCCGACATAGCTTGCATCCAGCCGTTCGGGCAGCACGCGGTCGCCCTGGATCGTGCCGACTTGCCAGGTCCGCCCGATGGCATCGGTGAGGTGCCATTCCAGCTTGGGCGCGTAGAAGGCGCCTTCGCCCGGTAGCTCTTCCCAGCCATATTCGTCGTTCATCATGCCGGCCTCGGCCACGGCGTCGCGCAGTTCCTGCTCGGCCTTGTCCCAGTCGGCATCGCTGCCGAAACGCTTCTCCGGACGCAGCGCCAGCTTCACGTGATAGGTGAAGCCGAAGTCCCGGTAGACGCTATCGGCCAGCTTGCAGAAGGCGCGCACTTCCTCGACCACCTGGGCTTCCGTGCAGAAGATATGCGCGTCATCCTGCGTGAACTGGCGCACGCGCATCAGGCCGTGCAGCGCGCCGTGCGGTTCGTTGCGGTGGCAGCAGCCCATCTCGCCCAGCCGGATCGGCAGGTCGCGATAGGAGGTTATGCCCTGCTTGAAGACCAGCACGTGTGCTGGGCAGTTCATCGGCTTGATCGCCATCCAGTCGGCATCGCTCGCCACCCTGGGCGCGGCGGCGCCTTCCTCGGCTTCCACGTCGGGCACGATGTCGGGCACGGCGAACATGTTCTCGGCGTATTTGCCCCAGTGGCCGGACTGCTCCCACTGGCGCACGTCCATCAGCTGCGGGGTCTTAATCTCGCGGTAGCCCGCACCGTCCATCTTGCGGCGCATGTAGCTCTCCAGCTCGCGCCAGATGCGATAGCCCTTGGGATGCCAGAAGACGGAGCCGTGCGCCTCTTCCTGCAGGTGGAACAGGTCCATCTCGCGGCCCAGCTTGCGGTGGTCGCGCTTGGCGGCTTCCTCCAGCCGGGTGAGATGCGCCTGAAGCTGCTTCTTGTTCAGCCAGCCGGTGCCGTAAATGCGCGTGAGCTGCGCGTTCTTCTGGTCGCCGCGCCAGTAGGCGCCCGCCACGCGCATCAGCTTGAAGGCCTGCGGATCGAGCTTGCCGGTGGAAGCAAGGTGCGGCCCGCGGCACATGTCGAGCCAGCTGTTGTCGGAGTTCGGTTCGCCCGACCAGTAGACGGTCAGCTCCTCGTCCTCGGGCAGTTCCTTGGCCCATTCGGCCTTGAAGGTCTCGCCCTCGGCCTGCCAGCGCTCGATCAGCTGCTCCCGCGTCCAGATCTCGCGCACCAGCGGCTTGTCGGCCTTGATGATCTCGCGCATCCGCTCCTCGATCTGCGGCAGGTCGTCCATGCTGAACGGATCGCGATTGTCGGGCGCCTTCACGTCGTAGTAAAAACCGTCATCCGTCGCCGGGCCGAAGGTGATCTGCGTGCCGGGCCACAGCGATTGCACCGCTTCGGCCAGCACATGCGCATAATCGTGGCGGACGAGTTCAAGCGCATCCGCCTCGTCGCGCGAGGTGATGAGTTCGAGGTCGCTGTCGCAATCGAAGGGGCGGTTGAGGTCGCGCACCTCGCCATTCACGCGCGCGGCCAGCGCGGCCTTGGCAAGGCCCGGGCCGATGGCGGCGGCCACGTCGGCAGGGGTGCTGCCCGGTACCATCGCGCGCTTCGAGCCATCGGGAAGGGAAATCTGGACAAGTTCGGTCATACCCCAGCCACCTAGTGCGCCCGGGCGCGCCCGCCAAGCCTGCAATCGTCCTTGCAGGCAGCGTTTTCGCGCCCATAGTTGTGCCATGACCACGCAATTCGCCGAGATCGAGGGCAAGCGCATCGCCTTCCGCCATCATGCTGGCGAGGGCCCTGCCATCGTCTTCCTGCCGGGCTACATGTCCGACATGGCAGGAGGAAAGGCGACTGCGGTTTTCGACTGGTGCGCAGCGAACGGACGCGAATGCCTGTTGCTCGACTATTCGGGCTGCGGTGAGAGCGAAGGCGATTTCGCCGACGGTTCGCTCAGCGCCTGGCGCGACGAGGTGGTGGCGCTGGTCGAGACGCAGGTCGCGGCGAAGCGCGTTATCGTCGTGGGCTCGTCCATGGGCGGCTGGCTGATGCTGCTTGTTGGCATGGCGCCTGGGGACAGGCTGCACGGGCTTGTCGGCATCGCCTCCGCGCCCGATTTCTCCGACTGGGGATACGACGCGGTGCAGAAAAGCCAGCTTCGCGCCGGGATCACGGTCTATGAGGAAAGCGGCTACGGCTACGATCCCATGCCTACCCATGCAAAGTTCTGGCACGATGCCGAGGGTCTGAAATTGCTCGGTGCCCCGGTGCCGATCACCGCGCCCGTGCGTCTATTGCACGGGCAGGACGATACGGATGTCCCGCCCGAGACTTCGCTCCGCCTCGCTGCAGCGCTCTCAAGCGAGGATGTACAGGTTACGCTGGTGAAAGGCGGCGACCACCGCCTTTCGCGCGAAAGCGACATTGCCCTTCTTCTTCGCACGGTGGCTTCCCTATGACCGACTTTTCCGTTCTCGACCTCGTTCCCGTTCGCGAAGGCAGCGGCATCAAGGAGGCCATTGCCGAGGCAGGCCGGCTGGCGCAGGTGGCAGAGGAAGCGGGCTACAAGCGCTTCTGGGTGGCAGAGCACCACGCCAGCACCGGCATTGCGGGCGGCCCGACAGCGGTGGTGATCAGCCATATCGGCCATGTCACCAGCACCATTCGCGTTGGCGCGGGCGGGATCATGCTGCCCAATCACAACCCCTTCGTGATTGCCGAGCAGTTCGGTGCGCTCGACGCGCTGTTCCCGGGCCGGATCGATCTCGGGCTAGGCCGCGCGCCCGGCTCCGCGCCGATCATCGGGCAGGCACTGCGCAAGGATCTGGGCCGCGCGGCGGAGTATTTCCCGCAAGACGTGATGGAACTGCGCGCGCTGTTCACCGGCAATCTCGACCTGCCGATCACCGCGACGCCGGGGCTGGGCGCGCAGGTTGAGATGTGGATCCTCGGCTCCAGCCTGTTCGGGGCGCAACTGGCGGCGAAGCTCGGCATGCCATACGCCTTCGCCAGCCATTTCGCGCCCGCGCATCTGGACGAGGCGCTGCGCATCTACCGGCAGGATTTCCGCCCGTCCGAAGCACTGGAGAAACCGCATGTGATGGCGGCAATGGGCGTGATGTGCGCCGAGACCGATGCCGAGGCCGAGACGCTCGCCAGCAGCCAGGAGCAGGCCTTCGTCGCGCTTCGCAGCGGCGATCCGGGCAAGTTGCCACCGCCCGTTCCGGGCTATCGCGACACGCTGCCGGTGCAGGCGCAGGCCATGCTCGCCGGGCTGGATGTCGCCAAGGCGGTAGGCTCGCCTGCCACGGTACGCGAGGCGATCGGGCGCTTCATCGAGCGCACCAAAGCGGACGAAATCATCGTCTCGGGCGCGACGTACGATCCGGCGGCGCGGCAGGAAAGCCTGCGGTTGACGATGGAAGGTTTCTCCTGAAACAAATCACTGGCGCGGGAATTGCCGGGAGGATAGTGGCTCTCGGGAACTTCCGGTAACCGCTTTCGCTGGAAGGATTGAGTCGCGGCGCCAGTGTCCGGAAAGCCGCCTCTCAGGAGGAGACAGGCAGCATGGCAAGAGCAGGCAGCGCAACCGCCGCTTTCAAGGAACTTACCAAGGAAGAGCGGGGCTTTGCCGCCGTGCTGAAGGACCGGATCAGCGATTCGCTCCTGCCGGGCGAGACCGAGCTGAAGGGCGACCGGCTGGACGAAGCCGCAACCTTCCTGGTCGAGGCGGCCCGCATGCGCGAGGACGGCAAGCCTGCCATCCTCATCCGTTCCGAGGCCGACGAGCGGCGCTACATGCGCATCGCGATCATCAACAAGGACATGCCCTTCCTGGTCGATTCGATTGCCGCCACCATGGCTGCGCGCGGCCTTGCGATAGACATGCTGGCCCACCCCGTCCTCCCGGTGCGCCGCAGGGAGGAAAAGCTGGTCGACGTGCCTGAAGGGGAGGGAACGGGAGAGAAAAAGGAGAGCTGGGTCTACATCGAGACGGCAAGGGTCGATGCAAAGGAGCGCCGCGACCTGCAGTCCGACCTGGAAGTTGCCATTCTCGACGTGCGCGCCGTCGTGGCCGACTGGCCGCAGATGAAGGACGCCATTTCCAGGGATGCCGACCGCCTGCCCGATGCCGAAGGCGCGGCGCTGCTGCGCTGGCTTGGCGACGGCATGATGACGCAGCTCGGCCATGTCGTGAGGAAGCGCGACGGCTCGCAGACCGACGCCTGCGGTATCTGCCGCCGCTCGACGCCCGACCTGATGGCGGACGACGCCTTCGACAAGGCCTTTGCCTGGTTCGACGGCAATGAAGGACACCAGGGCCGCGCGCCGCTGATCGTGAAGGCCAACCGCCTTTCGAAAGTGCATCGCCGGGTGCCGGTGGACCTGTTCATCGTGCCGCTGATGGAGAAAGGCCGGGTCGAGGGGCTGAGCGTGCATGCCGGGATCTGGACCAGCGCCGCGCTGGTGGCCTCGCCCGACAGCGTGCCGGTGCTGCGCCAGCAATTGAAGACCATCATGGATCGCCTCGATTTCGATCCCGGCAGCCATGACTACAAGTCGCTGGTCCATGCCCTCACCGCGCTGCCGCACGATCTCATCATCAGCTTCTCCGACGACGACATCACCCGTGTCGCCACCGCCATGATGGGCCTTGCCGACCGTCCGCGTCCGCGCGCCACGATGGTCGCCGCGCCGCTGGGCCGACACCTGTTCGCCTTCGTCTGGCTGCCACGGGACATGATCTCCACTTCGGTGCGGCTGCAGGTTCAGGACATGCTGGAAACGCGCACCGGCGCCGTCACGCTCGACTGGAGCCTGATGGTCGAGGGCGGCAACCTTGCCCTGCTGCGCTACGTGATGGACAATCGCGGCAAGACGCCGGACAACGACGTGGAGGGCATCGACAAGGCGCTGGTCGACATGCTGCGCGGCTGGCAGGACGCGGTGGAAGACGCTCTCGCCCAGACCGAGGAACCCAGCCGCGCCGCCGCACTGGCCATGCGCTATGCGGACAGTTTCCCGCCCTTCTACCGCGACGCCTATGACGCGAGCGAAGCCGCGGTCGACATCACCCGCCTGCGCCATCTCGCCGCCCACGCCGAGGAAACCGGCGAAGGCCGCGACGTGCGCCTCTACCGGGCCGAGGGTGACGAGCCCGACCGCCTGCGCCTGAAGGTCTACCAGCACCACGGGTCGCTCCCGCTGTCGGACGCCGTTCCCGCGCTCGAGAATTTTGGCTTCCGCGTGCTGTCGGAAATCCCGTCCGAACTGATGGGCGAGGATGCCGGCACGATTCACGACTTCACCCTGGGCCTGCCCGTCGGCAGCGACCAGGCGGAGTTGCTTGAACGCGCGGGCTCGATCGAGGACGCGATTTCCTGCGTTCTCAACGCCCGGGCGGAGGACGACGTGTTCAACCGCCTGGTGCTTGCGACCGGCCTGAAGGCACGCGAGACCGACTGGCTGCGCGCCTTCTACCGCTATTTGCGACAGGCCAATATCGCCTTCACCATCTACACCGTGGTGGATGCGCTAGCCGGTGCGCCCAAGGTGACGCGCGGCCTGATCGACCTGTTCGCCGCCCTGCACGATCCCAAGGCCCACGATGGCAAGAACGGGGACGACCGGGCGAGGGCGGCCGAGGCGCTGCACGACGAGATCCGTTCGGGTCTTGCCGCGGTTACCGCGATCAATGACGACCGCATCCTGCGCCTATACTGGTCGACCATCCGCGCCATCCTGCGCACCAATGCCTTCGCCCCCTCGGCCGACGAGGCGCTGGCCTTCAAGTTCGATTCCTCGCAGGTGCCGGGCCTGCCCAAGCCCGTGCCGTGGCGCGAGATCTTCGTCTATTCGCGCCGCGTGGAAGGCGTGCACCTGCGCGCCGGCCCGGTGGCGCGCGGCGGCATCCGCTGGTCGGACAGGCGCGACGATTTCCGCACCGAGGTGCTGGGCCTGATGAAGGCGCAGAAGGTGAAGAATGCCGTCATCGTGCCGACAGGTGCCAAGGGCGGCTTCTATCCCAAGCGCCTGCCCAATCCAGCGGTGGACCGCGACGCGTGGTTTGCCGAGGGCAAGGAGAGCTACAAGCTCTATATCCGCACGCTCCTTTCGATCACCGACAACTACGAGGGCGACACCGTGGTCCACCCGCAGGACGTGGTGATCCACGACGGCGACGATCCCTATTTCGTGGTCGCTGCCGACAAGGGCACCGCGACCTTCTCCGACACGGCCAATGCCATCGCCCTGGAACACGATTTCTGGCTGGGCGACGCTTTCGCCAGCGGCGGTTCCAACGGCTACGACCACAAGGAAATGGGCATTACCGCGCGCGGCGCGTGGATTTCGGTGCAGCGTCACTTCCTCGAGATGGGCGTGGACGTCCAGGAAGACCCGGTGCGCGTGGTGGGCTGCGGCGACATGTCGGGCGACGTGTTCGGCAATGGCATGCTGCTGTCCAAGGCCATCAAGCTGGTCGCCGCCTTCGATCACCGCCATATCTTTATCGATCCCGATCCCGATCCTGCCGTCAGCTGGAAGGAGAGGAAGCGCCTGTTCGAGATGGAGCGATCCAACTGGGAGGCCTATGACGAGAAGCTGATCTCGCGCGGGGGCGGTATCTATCCGCGCACGATGAAGCGCATCGAGCTCTCGACGGAGGCGACGACTGCCCTTGGCATTGAGGAAAGCGCCATCAAGGATGGGGGCATCGATCCCGACAGCCTGATCGCGGCCATCCTGAAAAGCCCCGCCGATCTCATCTGGTTCGGCGGTATCGGCACCTACATCAAGTCCAGCGACGAGAGCCACGCCGATGTCGGCGACCCGGGCAACGATGCCCTGCGCGTGAATGGCAAGGACCTGCGCGCCAAGGTGATCGGCGAGGGCGCCAATCTCGGCGTCACTCAGGCGGGCCGCATCGAATTCGCGCTGCATGGCGGGCGGATCAACACCGATTTCATCGACAACTCCGCCGGCGTCGACTGCTCGGACAACGAGGTGAACATCAAGATCGCGCTGGCTGCCGCGCGCGAGGCAGGCAAGCTGTCCGAGGAGAAGCGCAACGCGCTGCTGAAGGACATGACCGAGGAGGTCGCCGAGCTGGTGCTGGAGGACAACCGCCTGCAGGCGCTCGCGCTTTCAATCGCCGAACAGGGCGGCAGCCGTACCGTCGGCGCGCAGGCCCGGCTGATCGAGACGCTGGAGGAACTGGGCGGCCTCGACCGCGACAACGAGAGCCTTGGCGATGCCGAGGACCTGAAGCGCCGCGCCGCCGATTCGCGCGGATTGACCCGTCCCGAACTCGCCGTGCTGCTCTCGCACTCCAAACTGGTGTTACAGGACGCGGTGGAAGCCAGCCCATTGGCAAGCGACGATGCTGCCGATCCGCTGGTCCTCAGTGATTTCCCGCCGCAGATGCAGGAAAACTTCCGCAAGGAGTTGCTGGAGCACCGTTTGCGGGGTGAGATCGTCGGCACGGTCGTCGCCAACCGGATCGTCAATCGCATGGGCATGCTGCATCCCTTCGAGCTCGCCGAAGAGGAAGGCGCGGGACTCGATGCCATCGGCAGCGGTTTCGTTGCTGCCAGCAAGCTGCTCGGCATGGAGGAAATCTGGGATTCGATCGACACCGGCGCCATGCCGGAGAATGCCCGGCTCATGCTGTTCGACCAGGCGGCGCTGGCGCTTCGCGGCCACATCGCGGATCTACTGCGTGCTGGCGGCGGCACCATCTCGCCTTCGGACCTGCGCGAACAGATCGGCGACACCGTGCAGGAGCTGACCAATCAGGTTGATTCGCTGCTGGGCGACGAATCACGGGCCCATGTCGAAGGCATTGCGACCCGCATGTGCGAAAAGGGCGCACCGCAGGAACTGGCGGAAACCGTGGCACGGCTTTTCGCGCTCGACGGTGTCATCGGCATCGCGCGGCTCTCCAGCGAGACCGGCATCGGGCCTGACGAGCTTGCCAATGCCTTCATCAAGCTGGGCATGCTGCTCGGCATCGACTGGGCGCAGTCGCGGGCGGCGATCATGTCTCCCTCGGACCCGTGGGAGCGGCTGCTGGTGGCCGGGCTCGCGCGCGATTTCCAGGCGATGCGGTTCGAGTTCCTTCGTGGCCTTGCCACCCGCAAGGGCAAGGGCGCGGCCGATCCGATTGCGGCGATCAACGAATGGGCAGAGGCAAATGCCAGCGCGGTGGACCAGTTCCGCCGCATGGTGACGCGCGCCCAGCGGGCGACGCCGATTGCCCCGGCCATGCTTGCCCAGATTGCCAGCCAGGCGCGCAACCTGCTCCACGGTTAGGCCGTCCGCTTTCGTCCGCCGGGCTTGACGCTTCGGCGAATATTGGCGAACCGCTTTGGCATGAGCCGTTATGACGTCGTAATCGTGGGCACCGGCCATGGCGGGGCGCAGGCCGCGATCGCCTTGCGCCAGCAGGGGTTCGAGGGTTCGATCCAGATGATCGGCCGCGATCCCAGCCCGCCCTACGAGCGTCCGCCGCTCTCCAAGGAATATCTCGCGGGCGAGAAGCCGTTCGAGCGCCTGCTCATCCGCCCGGTGCAGTTCTGGGCCGACAAGCAGATCGGCCTGACGCTGGGCGAAAGCGTGACCCGGATCGACCCCGAAGCGAGGGAACTCCACCTCGCCTCCGGTGAACAGGTGGGATATGTGCGCCTCATCTGGTCGGGCGGCGGCGATGCAAGGCGGCTATCCTGCCCCGGCTCCCACCTCGATGGCCTCCATGCAGTGCGCGACCGGCGCGACGTCGACCGCTTGCTGGAAGACCTGCAGGCAGGAATCCGCAACTTCGTGGTCGTTGGCGGCGGCTATATCGGCCTCGAGGCAGCCTCGGTGCTGCGCAAGCTTGGCTGCAGCGTCACGGTGGTCGAGACGCAGGATCGCCTGCTGTCGCGCGTGGCCGGAGAAGACCTCTCGAACTTCTTCGCCGAGGAACACCAGCGCCAGGGTGTTGCACTGCGGCTGGGCGCGCAGGTGGAGCGGCTGGAGGGCGAAAGCCGCGTCGAAGGTGTCACGCTCGCCTCTGGCGAGACCATTGCCTGCGATGCGGTGGTGGCGGGGATCGGTATCGTCCCCTCGGTCGGCCCGCTGATTGCGGCGGGAGCGGCAGGGGCGAACGGCGTCGATGTCTCCGACACCTGTCACACCAGCCTTGAGAAGGTGTATGCCATCGGCGACTGCGCCGCGCACGCCAACCCCTACGCCAATGGCGCCGTGGTGCGACTGGAAAGCGTGCAGAACGCGCATGACATGGCAAACACCGTGGCGAAGGCCATCTGCGGCGATCCGCAACCCTACGACGCGATGCCGTGGTTCTGGTCGAACCAGTACGACCTGCGGCTGCAGACGGCGGGCCTGTCCATCGGTCACGACGCCACCGTACTTCGTGGCGACCCGGCCGAGCGCAGCTTCTCCGTGATCTACCTGCGCGACGGGATCGTGATCGCGGTCGATGCGGTCAATCGCACCAAGGACTATGCGCAGGGCGGCAAACTGGTGAAAGCCCGCGCCGAGGTTTCGCCGGAGCTGCTGGCCGATACGGACGTGCCGCTCAAGGAGATGCGGTAAGCTTTGCGCGCGCCCACGCGGCCGCTTCCGCCACCACCGCATCAGGGTCACTCGCCAGTACTTCAACCTGCGGCAAGAGCGACGTATCCCCGCTGTTGCCCGCCGCGATCAGGCAATTGCGCACGAAGCTGGCGCGGCCCACGCGCTTGATGGGCGAGCCGGAGAATTTCGCGCGGAAAGCGGCATCGTCCAGCGCAAGCAATTCCGCCAGGTCAGGATCGACGAGATCCTCGCGCGGGGCGAGCCTTGCATGGCGCGCGGCGGTCTCGGCGAACTTGTTCCACGGGCACACCGCCAGGCAATCGTCGCAGCCATAGATGCGGTTGCCGATGGCCTCGCGGAATTCGTGCGGTATCGGCCCCTTGTGCTCGATGGTGAGATACGAAATGCAGCGCCGCGCATCGAGCTGGTAGGGCTTGGGGAAGGCGTCCGTGGGGCAGGCATCCTGGCACGCCCGGCACGAACCGCAGCGGTCGTCATGCGCATCGTCAGGAGAAAGCTCAAGCGTGGTGTAGATCGCGCCGAGGAACAGCCAGCTGCCATGTTCGCGGCTGACGAGATTGGTGTGCTTGCCCTGCCAGCCGATCCCAGCCACCTCGCCCAGCGGTTTCTCCATCACCGGCGCTGTATCCACGAACACCTTGAGCTCGGTGTCGGGTCGCTGCTCCACCAGCCAGCGAGCCAGCGCCTTCAGCGCCTTCTTCACGACATCGTGATAGTCGCGCCCCTGCGCATAGACCGAAATGGCAGCCTCGCGTTCGAAACGTTCCGGGGCCAGCGGGCTGATATCGGGCGCGTAGCTCATGCCGAGCGCGATCACGCTTCTTGCTTCGGGCCACATGCTGTGCGGGCCCTGCCGCACGTCGGCGCGGTCCTCCATCCATTGCATGTCGCCATGTCGCCCTGCTGCCAGCCACTCGCGCAGGCGCTCTGCCGTCCGGGGGTCGTCGCGCGCCTCGGCGATGCCGACGGCGGCGAAGCCCAGCTCGCGCGCCTTTGCCTTCAGCGCATCCTCAAGCGAAAGGGTTGCAGCGTCATTAACCATTCTGCGGGTTGTTCCCGTTCATTCCTCGCCATTAGCTGATAAGGCATGGATATGGCGACCAGTTTGACCCCGCCCAATTCGGCCTCGGGCGAATTTTCCGCGGCCGCGGCTTCGGCGCACACAACGGACGAGCGCAAGCCCGCCATCGAGGCGTGCGGGCTCGTCAAGCGGTTCGACGGCACCCTGGCGGTGGACGGGGTGGACATAGCCGTGCCCGAGGGCGCGATCTACGGCATTCTCGGCCCCAACGGCGCAGGCAAGACCACCACGCTGCGCATGCTGCTGGGCATCATCGATCCCGACGAGGGCACGCGCCGCGTGCTGGGCAGCAACGATCCGCAGGACGTCGCCCGCCGCATCGGCTACCTGCCCGAGGAACGCGGCCTTTATCCGTCGATGAAAGCCTATGACGCGATCGGTTTCATGGGAGCGTTGCGCGGCCTGCCGCTCGACATCGGTCGCGTGCGCGGCAAGGAACTGATGGAGGCCCACGGCCTCGGCCATGCGATCGACCGGCAGATCCGCCAGCTGTCGAAAGGCATGGCGCAGACCGTGCAATTGCTGGGCACGCTGGTGCACGAGCCGAAGCTGGTGGTGTTCGACGAGCCCTTCAGCGGGCTCGACGCGATCAACCAGGGCAAGCTGGAAGGGCTGATCCGCAGCCTCGCCGACAAGGGCACGACGGTGATCTTCTCCACCCACGTCATCGCCCATGCCGAAAGGCTGTGCGAGGGGATCGCGATCATTGCAGGCGGCAAGGTGCCCTTCGCCGGGAAGGTGGACGAGGCGCGCGACCGTATCCCCGCACAGGTTCGCCTGGAGACGCGCAATATCGAGGGGGCATGGCGTGCGGCCCTGCCCCCCGATGCCCGGCGCAACGGTTATTTCTGGGACTTCGCCCTGCCTGAAAGCGGTGTGGAGCCGCTGCTCAAGGCGCTGATAGAAGGTGAGGCTGGCATCCAGTCGCTATCCATTGAGCGGGCGGGCCTGCACGATGCCTTCGTTGCCATCGCGGGCGAGGCGGCTGCGCGCGACATGGTGACGAACAGCGAAGGAGAGCGGCCATGACCACGCACGAGCGAAACGACACCGGCGGTCGGCTGTCGCTGTGGCAGGCCGCCTTCGTCATCGCCCGGCGCGATTTCACCGCCATCCTCTTCAGTCGTGCATTCATCTTCTTCCTGCTCGGCCCGCTCTTCCCCGTCGCCGTGATGGCGCTGGCAGGCGGCGTGGGTGCGCAGGTCCAGACCGAAGCTGCTGCCGCCGATGTCGGTATCGCGATGGAGGGAGGCGATGTGGACGCCATGCTCGCCGCGCGCGAGGAGGTGCGTGGGCTGGTCGGGCCTGCCGTACCGCACATGGTCGAGATAAAGCGGCTGGCACCGGGCGAAAGCTTCGACGCGACCGGCTATCTGGAAACAGGCGAAGGCACCTTCGCCGCCATCGTGACCGGGTCCCCGCAGGCTCCCCAGCTTACCGCCACGCAGGGACGGCTCATCCGCTGGGAAGGCATGGTTGCCTTGGTTGCTGCGCATGCTGCCGATCCCGGCGCGCGCAGCTACCCGCAGGTCACCACCAACACGGTGGAAACCAGCGGCGCCTCGCAGAACACCGGGCGCCTGCACACCGCGCAAGGCGGGCAATTGCTGCTGTTCCTGCTGATCATGCTGCTCGCCTCGATGGTATTGTCGAACCTGGTGGAGGAGAAGGGCAACAAGATCATCGAGATCCTCGCCGCCGCCATCCCGATGGACGCGGTGTTTCTGGGCAAACTGTTTGCCATGCTTGGCATCTCGGTAGTGGGTATCGCGCTGTGGGGCAGCACGGCCTTCGTCATCCTGTCGGCGGGCGGCGTATCGCTATCGGACTACGCCAATCCGGGCGTGGGCTGGCCGATGTTCTTCCTGCTTTTCGCGCTCTATTTCGGCATGGGCTACCTGCTGCTCGGCTCGATCTTTCTTGCAGTAGGCTCGCTGGCGACGACCGTGCGCGAAGTGCAGACGCTTTCCATGCCGGCGACTATGTTCCAGATCCTCGTGTTCTTCTTTGCAAGCCTCGCGGTAACCGATCGCGGGGGCTGGATCGAATATACCGCCGTGGCATTCCCCCTGTCCTCGCCCTTCGCCATGGTTGCGCGCGCCGCGATGGAGGAGAGCCTGTGGCCGCATGTTGTCGCGCTCGCCTGGCAGGCGCTGTGCGTGGGCATCTTCGTGAAGGCGGGCGCCAGCCTGTTCCGCAAGCGGGTGATGAAATCGGGCCCGCGCGGCGTGCGCAAGTCGCGTTCGCTCGCAAGGCTGGTGGGCGGGATGTTCAGGAACGGTTCGAACACACCTGCATAGAATACAGGTCATGACCCATACTTCGCTTTCCCGCCGCTCCGCCCTCGCCTGGCTTGGTGCCGGAGCATCCATTCCCGTTCTCGCCGCCTGCGGTGGTAGCGAGGCGCGGGCGCAAAGCTATCCCGTCTCCTATTCCGAGGCCGAATGGCGCGAACGCCTGACCGCGCAGGAATTCCGCATCCTGCGAGAAGCGGGGACGGAGCGCGCCTATACCTCGCTCCTGAACGACGAAAAGCGCAGCGGCACCTATGTCTGCGCAGGCTGCGACAACGAGGTCTATTCCAGCCGTCACAAGTTCGACAGCGGCACTGGCTGGCCGAGCTTCTGGCGCCCGATCAGCGATAATGCGGTGGGTTACGAGACCGACTACAAGCTTGGCTATCCGCGCCGCGAAGTGCACTGCGCGACCTGCGGCGGACATCTCGGCCATGTCTTCAACGACGGACCGGAGCCGACCGGCAAGCGCCACTGCATCAACGGCGTGGCGATGGACTTCCGGCCGGCCTGATCGCCACGCGGTAGACCCGCAGCGCGCCGCTGCTCGCCTTCTCGTCCAGCGTGAGCCATTCGGGCGGACTGTCCGACAGCAGGGCATTGGCGAAATTCTCGGGCGAAGCGGTGCGATAAAGCGCAACGTCGCCAGCCGCGGCGCAGATCGCCACGTAACCCGCCCCGTAACGCGAGATCATGGCGCGCGCGCTCTCCGGGGAGCCCGTAAAGGCGAGCAGGACGTCGGCTATGGCGCGCTGGTTGCGGTGATAGCTAGCCGCGACGATGGCGTGCCCGCTCGTACCCAGCACCAGCGGCCCTGCATCGAGCGGCATGACCACCAGACCCGGCGGCAGCGCGGCGAGGCGCGTGTAGTCGCACTCCCCCGTCTCTACCATTCCCGCGATATCGGGCGAGGTCGCCTTGCGCGGCACGTAATCGTCGAGCGGCGAGGCAAGGACGCTGGCAAATAGCGGCGTCGAAAGGCCAATGGCCGCCAGCGTTGCCGCGATGCGCGGGGCGGCGGAGGTAAGCGCCCGTGCCCTTGGCAGGTATTCCGCCAGCAGCAGCGCGCCAAAGGGGATCGCCAGCAATTGCGCAATCACGCCCTCGCGAAGCACCAGCAGCGAATAGCCGCCCGCCGCCAGCGCGTAGAGGAACAGCAGCGTGAATGGCAGCGCCCGGCCCCGGTGGAACAGCCCGCCTGCGTGCGCCCGCCACCATCCTGCAGCAATGACCATGATGGCCCAGACCAGGGTCAGCGCGACGGAAGGCGGCTGACGCCAGATCGGCAGGCCCTCGCCGATGGCGCTGTGCCACCATGTCTGCAGCACCGGGTCGAGCTCCGCCATCGGATTGGTCGCACAGGGGCCGAGCAGCCCTCTTGCCAGCAGCAGGCAGACCGCTCCCATCAGGCCGAGCGCAACCACCCTTCCGTGCGCGCGGTCCTGCCAGGGCAGGAACGGGATCAGCGCCGCCATCAGGGCAGCCGCGGCGAAGGTCAGAGTATGGCCGGGCAGCAGCACGTCGCAATAAAGCGGCTCCAGCGGGCCGCGCGTCGCGTAATTCAGCGCCGCGGCGCTGGCCGCGAGCGCGCCGAGGAACCACGGCAGCAAGGTCCTCTCGCCCCACCAGTAGCGAAGGCCGTAAAGCCCGGCGATCACGGCGACCAATGGCAGGCCCTCCAGCGAGATGACCACCCACATCGCCGCGAACAGGCCGCAGGCAAGCGCGCTCCAGCGGCTGTCCTTCAGCAGAAAGGCCGCGCAGGCGAGCGCCATCACGCCCTGTGCGGAGTGGTGGTCGATCCGCATCGGCGCAAATACACCCGGCAGCATCGGGAAGAGCGGCAGCAGGACAAGGCCGAAGGCGAAGGCCAGCGGCGCGAAGTCCAGCCTGAGCATGATCGAGCGCAGGGCGAACAGCGCGGGCAGCAGCCAGAGAAGCGGCACCAGCGCCATCGCCGCCATCTCTCCGAAAAGCAGCGTCAGCGCGGCCAGCGGCATGTCGACGAGCCGCGACCAGTGCATGGAGAAGCCTTGCGGCGGATCCATGCGGTATTGGGTGACGTCCCAGAAGGCCTGTCCGTCCAGCCACGCACGCACCTGCAACAGGCGCGTCCAGTCATCCGGGCCGACAGGCTCCCACCCCACCAGCGGCTGGATGGCAAGGCGCACCAGTGCGTAGATCAGCCACACGGCCAGCACTGCCCAGGGCGTCCGCACGAAGCTGCGCCAGTCGATGCCCCGCTCTGCCATCGCGGAATGTCTCTAGCGGAAAACCACGCGGCTGCGCAGCAACCATGTCACGGCGAAGCTGGCGGCGATGGCAACCAGCTTGGCGAGTCGCGGGTCAAGGCCGCTCGTATCACCCGCCCACACGATCGCCGTCGTGAGGCCCAGCCCGATCATCGCGGAGCCAACGAACAGCGCCTTCTGCCGTATACGCGCCGCACCTTTTTCAGCGACGTGACCGACGAATACCGCCCGGCTGCTCATCAGCCAGTGCGCCGCGATGCCGAGGCAATAGCCAATGGCCGATGCGCCCGGCGCCCACACGCCCAGTGCCAGCAAGGCGAGGAACGCCCCGACATCCACGGCCAGCGCGCCGATGCTCGCGAGCAGATAGCGCACCAGGCGAATGTCGGCGAAACGCCAGAGCATGGCGGTCACGGATCAGGCCGCCTTCTGTTCGCCGCCAACCCGCTGCGGCACGTCGCGCACCGAGTCGAGCGCTGCGGCCTGGTCCGGCGAGACCGGCTTGCGGGTTTCGGGCAGCGCCTTCTCCGCGCCTTCATCGCCCGCCTCGTGGTATTCGGCGTCTTCATTGACGCACCAGGTGTCGTAGACGCGCTTGCCGGCGAGGATGTTCTCCACGGTCAGCATGGCCGTCATCATGGCATGGTCCTGGTTGTTGTAGCGATGCATGCCGTTACGCCCGACGAGGTGCAGCGTGGGATGCCGCTCTTCCAGTTCGGTGCGCATGGCCGCGACATTGGCGGCGTAGTCCTCGTCATAGACGGGATAGGCCTTTTCCTGTCGCACCACGGCGCCGCCGATGACCTTGTCCGGCGAGACGAGGCCGAGAATGTCCATCTCGCGTTTGGCGAGTTCGACGAGGTCGCCATCATCCATCGACCACAGGCCGTCGCCCTCGAAGCAGAAATATTCGAGGCCGACACAAGCGACATCCTTGTCCGGCACCATCTCGGGGCTCCAGCTGCGGAAGTTCTGCACCCGGCCCACCTTCACCTTGGAATCGTGGATGTAGATCCAGTTGTCGGGGAACAGGTCCTCGCTGCGGATCATCAGCGCCACGGTGAGGAAATCGCGATATTTGAGGTTGCTTGCCTCCAGCGTCGTCTCGGGAAGCGGGTGCATGCGCGCGGCGAGCTGGCGCATCGGCGCCGAGCTGATCGTGTCCTTCGCAAAGATGACAAGCTCGCTGCCATCCTCGGCATGGGCAGTCATGCGCCAGCCGCCCTCGCCATCCGCGGCGAGTTGCTTGAGGGCATGGCCCATCAGGACCTGGCCCTTGCCGGTGGCCACGATCTTGTCACGCGCGGCTTCCCACATCATGCCCGGTCCAAGACGTGGGTAGCGGAAGGTCTCGAGCAGGGTCTTGGCCTGCGTTCCCGATCCGTCGTTCAGCTTGTTGAGGCCGAGCGAGCGCTTCAGCCCGTCCACCACCGCGCCCCATAGCGAAAGGCCCTTGATGCGCTGTGCGGCCCAGTCGGCGCTCATCTCGTCGCAGGGCATCCCCCACACCTTCTCGGTATAGGTCTTGAAGAAGATGGAATAGAGCTTCCTGCCGAACTGATTGCTGGTCCAGTCCTCGAAACTGCGGATGTTCTTTGCCGGAAAGGCCTTCGCCTTCAGATAGCTTGCCATGCACATGGTCGAGCGCCAAAGCCCGAGGTTCCCCAGCGCCTCGAACGCGCGCAGCGGGTAGGAGTAGAACTTGCCCTCGTAATAGATCCGGCTCATCCGCGGGCGCTGGATGAAATCGTCGGGCAGGATCTCGTTCCACAGATCCACGACCTGCTGGCTCTTCGAGAAGAAGCGGTGCCCGCCAATGTCGAAGCGGTAGCCTTCATGCTCCACCGTGCGGCTGATGCCGCCGACATAGGTCGGGTCCTTCTCGATGATGACGACAGACTTGCCCTGCTTCGTCAGCAGGTAGCCGGCGGTCAGGCCCGCCGGGCCGGCCCCGATGATCGCCACATCCGCCGCGATCTCACCCGCTTTGCCAGCTGTCTTGTCGTGCATGCCTGCCCCCGGTTGTTGGTGCCGCCCGGGAGTGAAGGAAATTGGTTATGAGCCAGTTAACACGCGGTCGCAGGCGGTAGGGGAATGTCCTCATCGCGCTGCTGCAGGCGCTGGGCGATGCGTGCGAGTTCGCCGTACTGATAAGTGTCCTCGAAGATCAGGCCGTATTGCAGTTCCTTGCGCCAGCGCACCTTGGCATTGGTTTCCGGCAGCCCCGGCGCCGAGATCCGCACACGCTCGTCGATCGCGAAACGGCCCGCACAGACGATCTTCGCACCCTGCTGGGAAAGGTCGGTGATTTCCGCCAGCGCGCTCTGTCCGTTCAGGGCGGAGACCGTGGCCGCCGCCGAGATATTCAGGCGGATGGAGCGTTTGGAGAAGCGGCTGGGGCTTTCGACGATGCGGGAGATGTCGGCCTCGTGCTCGAAACGGAAGCCGGCGCGGTCGTCCTTCTGCCAGACGAACTCCACTTCATGACGGTCGCCATTCTGGAGTTCGATCGTCATTCGGGTTTCGGGTGGCAGCGCATGGAAGATGCGCACGTTGATGCCGTTCGTCGATACGTCACGGATGACGCACAGGAACTCGCCCGAGGGCGTGATCAACTTGGCGGCCCTGATAAGGAGGGTGCAACGCGGCGCGCTGCGGTTTTCTATTGTCGAATCGCCGGGATTACGTCCGGCACACGTCTCCTGCTGGCGCAAAACTTCGCCCATGTTTACCCCATTTGGTTCCAAGGGGACGCGCGACCCTTTGCGCAACCCTTCGTTCGCAGGCCGGTCTCCGTCGGCCCACGCGTCTCCGGAAATAGCAGCGCGAAGTGCCCGAATGCTTGCCGCCAATGGTTAAGGAGCCGCTTACGAATGGGGAAAAATCGCGACTTTTGAACGCTTTGGAACAAAATTTCACGTTTCGCTGCGCGTCACGCGGCAAGGTTTCGAATCGCGTGGAGGTTGTGAATGGTGCGGGCGGCGGGACTCGAACCCGCACGTCTCAAAGGACAGGGGATTTTAAGTCCCCGGCGTCTACCATTCCGCCACGCCCGCTGCGCCAAGGGTGCCTAGACCTTGCACGGCCCGCTTGCCAATTGGCACTTGCGTTTCACCCCCCATCTCGCGCACTCTAACGCTCGTTAGGGAGAGGCGCCGCGATAATGAGCGCAGGGGAATTCGATTTCGTCGTCATCGGTGCCGGCTCCTCCGGCGCGGCCGTGGCTGCGAGGCTGGGAGAGGATGCGGGCTCCACCACCTGCGTTCTGGAAGCGGGCGGGCCGGACAGCCACCCCTTCATCCACATCCCCAGCTTCGTTGCCGCCGCCATCGGGCGGGAAGAGACCAATTGGCGCTTCGCCACCGTGCCGCAGCAAGGCATGGCAGGCCGCGAGATCCCGGTGCCGCGCGGGCGCGTGATCGGCGGGTCGGGCGCGATCAACGGCATGGTCTATTTCCGTGGCCATCCCACCGATTACGACGACTGGGCGGATATGGGCTGCACCGGCTGGTCCTACCGCGAAGTGCTCCCCTATTTCACCCGCACCGAGCTTAACGAGGATTACGAGGAGAGCGTCTTTCACGGGAAGGGCGGCCCGATCAACGTCAAGCTGGTCGAGAACCCCAACGCTTTGAATTACGCCTTCATGGACGCTCTGGCCTCGCTGCAATTTCCTGCCTGCCCCGATTTCAACGGCCCGGATCCGGAAGGCTATGGCAGGCGGCAGGGTCTCATCCGTAACGGCCGGCGCGAAAGCACGGCGACGAACCTGCTGAAACCGGCGCTGTCACGCGGCAATGTGCACGTGCAGACCGATGCCCGTGTCGCCCGCATCGTGGTAGAGGACGGTCGTGCCACCGGGGTCGAACTGGTGGATGGCCGGGTGATCCGTGCACGGCGCGAGATCGTGCTGAGTGCGGGCACGGTGCAGAGCCCGCACATCCTCATGTTGTCGGGCATCGGTCCCGGCGAGCACCTGCGCGAGAACGGCATTGCAGTGGTGCGCGATCTTGCAGGGGTTGGCGGCAATTACCACGATCATGTCGCCAGTCCGATGCATGTCGAAACGGACGATCCCACCAGCTACGGCCTCAGCTGGAAGACCCTTCCGCGCAATCTCTATCACGGGCTCGAATACCTCCTCACCCGCAAGGGTCCGCTGGCGGGCAATGTGTTCGAGAGCGTCGCCTTCCTGCGCACCGACCCCTCGCTGGACAGGCCGGACGTGCAATTCGTCTTCCAGCCGGCGCGGCGTCTGACCAATCCGAGGATCCCCTTCCCCCTCGGTCATGGCTACGCGATCAGCCCGGTGGCGCTTTACCCCGAGAGCCGGGGCACGGTCCGCCTCGGTTCGCCCGACCCGCAAGCGGCGCCGGTGATCGACCCGCATCTGCTCGAACATCCGGACGATATCCAGCCGCTGATCCGCGCTCTCAAGATCGCGCGCGCAGCTTTCGGCACCAGGCCCTTCGCCCGCTACGATGGCACCGAAGTCGCGCCCGGGCCGGAGGCGGAGAGCGATGACGAGCTTGCCGCCTATATCCGGGAGACCGGCTACACCGTGCATCATCCCGTCGGTACATGCCGCATGGGCGATCCGGCGAGCAGGGAAACGGTGGTCGATCCGCAACTCCGCGTGAGGGGTATCGAAGGCTTGCGCGTTGCCGATGCCAGCGTCATGCCCAAGGTGATCGGCGGCAACACCAATGCGCCCTGCGTCATGATAGCGGAGCGCTGCGCAGACTTCATCCTCGGCAAGCCGGCACTGGAACCTGCGCAACTGCCACCGACCAGCGTGGCGCGCTACAGATAGGGAGAGGGCCGATGGCCAGGGAGCATATCAGGAGCTGGCAGGTGGGCGACGTAAAGGTCAGCCGCATCGTAGAGATCTGGGATTTTCAGGACGACATCCACATGGCCATGCCCGACGCGACGCCCGGCGAGGTGAAGGCGCTGGACTGGCTCCACCCGCATTACGCAACGCCGGAAGGCCGGATGCGGATGAACTTCCAGGCCTTCGTCCTCCAGACGCCCGAACGCACCATCGTGATCGACACCTGCATCGGCGCGGGGCGGGAGCGGGAATACGAGGTCTTCACCGACCTTCCCGAGGGATTCCTGGAGGACCTCGCCTCGCTCGGTATCGAGCGCGAGGATGTCGACACGGTCTTCTGCACGCACCTGCATTTCGACCATGTCGGCTGGAACACCTACAAGGATCGGGAAACGGGCGAATACAGGCCCACCTTTCCCAACGCCCGCTACCTCTTCGGCAAGACCGAGTACGAGGCGTGGCAGAACGACCTGCGCCACGATGATCACCATGACGACAAGCACATGATCGAGAGTGTGGACCCGATCGTGGCGGCCGGGCTGGTCGACTTCATTGACACCGACCACGAAATCGCGCCTGGCATTCACGCCGAACCCAGCCACGGCCATACGCCGGGGCATATCCACGTGGTGATCGAAAGCCGGGGAGAGCGCGCGGTCATCACTGGAGACCTGATGCACCATCCGATGCAATGCGCGATGCCGCATCGCCACGCCACCTTCGACATGGACCGCGAAAAAGGCTCCGCCACCCGTCAGGCCTTCGTCGACACATACCGCGACAGCGGGGCGCTGGTGATCGGCATGCACTTCTGCGAGCCGACCGCCGGCCATTTCGTCACCGCCAGCGACGGCGAGACCTGGTTCCGCGGCCTCGGCATCGCCGACCGGTAGGATGGGCGCCGTTACCGCCATCCAGGCCATCCGCTATGCCCGGCACGAGCGCAAGGCGGCGGAGAACTTCACCACGCCGGTGGACGATCACGACCTGCCAATGCCGCTCGATTATTACGTCTGGGCGATCCACCGGGATGGCCATCCCCCAGTGATCGTCGATACCGGCTTTGGCGCGGCGGCGGCAGCGGCGCGGGGGCGGGAGATCACCCGGCCCATCCGCAAGGGCCTGCGCGATGCGGGGATCGATCGGCTGGGCGTGACGGACGTTATCCTCACCCACCTGCATTACGACCATGCTGGCGGCCTCACCGACTTTCCCAATGCCCGCTTCCACGTGCAGGACGCCGAGCTCGCTTTCGCCACCAGTCGCCATGTCTGCGACCACGAAACCCGCGCACCTTTCGATGGCGAGCCGGTCGCCGAACTGGTGCGGCGGCTCTACGCGGACCAGGTCGTGTTTCACGATGGGGACGAGGACTACGCACCCGGCATCGGCCTGAGGCTTGTAGCAGGCCACACGGCGGGCCTGCAGGCGGTGGTGTGCGAAACGGAGAGAGGTGCAGTCGTTCTCGCCAGCGACGCGGCGCATCTTTACGCCAATCTGACGAGGCGCGTGCCGTTTCCGATCTTTATCGACGAAGCGCAATATGTCCGCGCGCAGGAGCGGGTGCTGGCACTGGCGGGCGGCTCGCTCGACCACCTCATACCAGGGCATGACCCGCTTGTGCTGGCCTGTTTCCCTTCGGAAAACGACATCGCGCGGGTGGACCTTGCCCCGCATACACCCATCACGGAGATGCTATGATCGTCGGTTTCCTCGGCCTCGGACGCATGGGCGGCCCGATGGCGGCGCGCCTTGCGGGAAAATGCTCGCGGTTGCTCGTGCATGACGTGGCGGACGACGCCGTGGCTGCTTTGGTGACCGAGGGCGCGGAGGCTGCAGGCAGCGCAGTCGCGCTGGGCGAGCAATGCGACGTCGTCTTCACCAGTCTGCCCACTCCGCAGATCGTGCGCGAGGCGGTGCTGGGCGGAGACGGCATCACTGCGCGCAAGTCTCCGCGCATCCTGTGCGACCTCTCCACCAGCGGCCCGCAGCTCGCCGCCGAGCTTGCCGAAGCGCTGCCAGATACCGCCTGCCTCGATGCGCCGGTCTCGGGCGGGATCGCGGGGGCGAAGGCTGGCACGATCAGCATCATGGTGGGCGGGCCGGAAAGCGCCTTCGAGGAAATCCGCCCGCTGCTGGAGGCCTTGGGCAAGCCCATGCATATGGGCGAGACGCCCGGCTCAGGGCAAACCATGAAGCTGGTCAACAACCTGCTGGGCGCGGTCGCCATCGGCGTGACGGCGGAGGGCATGGCCTTCGGCATCAAGCAGGGGCTGGACCCTGCGAGGATGATCGAGGTGCTCAACCAGTCGACCGGCATCAACTCCGCCACCCGCGACAAATGGCCCCGCGCCGTGTTGCCGCGTACCTTCGATTTCGGCTTCGCCGCCGCGCTCAGCCTGAAGGACACGCGCCTGCTGCTGGACGAGGCCGAGGCCGCGCATGTGCCTCTGCCACTGGGCGGGATCGTGGCGGACTATCTCGAGCGCACGCTCGAGCGGGAGGGCGCGGATGCGGATTTCACCGCCATCGCCAAGGTGGTGGAGGAAGCTGCCGGACTGGACCCGGAGCGGGACGGGTAGAATTACACAATCATGGTTAGCGCGATTGCCGATTTAGAATTCGCGGCGCATACGATTCGCGATGCTGACTCTTGCCCTTCTCCTCATCGCGCAATTCGCCGACGACGCGCTGCCGACAGGCACCTACAGCGGCGTCTGCCTTTATCCAGAGGCTGTGCAGGCGCGCGCCGCGCCCGGTGAGCTGGTTCTCTGCAGCGAAGCGACCATTGCCGGCGATCACATCAGCTTCGGCCAGCGCGGCTGGAGGACGCGTACGCGGTTCAACGGCATATTCGAAGGTAGCCGGATGACTGTGGACTCGGTTACGTTGCCCAACGGCAGGACAGTAGCGGTGCGCGGCGTGTGCGAGGTCTATTTCGCCGACGACGCGCTATCCACCGTGGCTTGCACGGCAACCTCGACAAGAGGCAGCATGGCCGCGAACTTCGTGGTCTCGCGAATATAGGGTGGCGCTCTCAGCGCAGGTTTAGCCAGTCGATGTAATAGGATCGTACCGGGTTTCCCTGCGCGTCTTCGGCAGGGTGAAAGCTGCCGTTCTCGCTGAGATTCTCGCAAGCGATCCGGTAGACGTCGGAGGCGGGATCGGCGCCCATGATATGACAGCCATCGACCTCGCCATTCTCGTCGACGATGAGGCGAAAGCGGATCGACATTTGGTGTCGCATTTCGCGGGGAAAGTCGCGCAACTCCAGCCAGCGCATCGGCCTCCGCGACGGCCTTGCGACCTTGCTCAACGTGTCCTTGGCCTGCTGGTCGATGTCCCAGTGTGTAGTGAGTTCCTGCGCACAACTCTCGAGCGCTGCGAGCGGCGCTCGCATGGAGCCTGTGTGCAGGACGAAATCCTGCTGGAGACCTTCGAAGCCGATCCAGCGAACCTCCTCCTCGATCTCGGGGTTCGACCATCGCTCGACCGGTTCGTCCCTCCGCATGCGCCCCCTGGCACCCTCGGGCAGTGGCCCGAACGAGACGCCCCAAGTCAGCAAGAGACCCGGCGTCCCGTCGAAATCGGCGGCGAGAACAGGCGATTCCACTTCCTCGATCGTATCGAGCGAGAGCGTGACGGTTCGCGCCAATGGCGAAATACGCGTCGACTCTCCAAGGGCGGAAATGAACACAATTCCGCGAGGTTCATATGCGGTCAGCCCCAGGAGGACCTGTTGCTCGCCCTCCCCGAATGCGCTGGAAAGGCGGCAGCTATCCTCTGCATAATCCAGTGTCCACTCGCCAGCCGGTTGCAGGTCGATGGCTCCTTGCGCAAGGGCGGCACTGCTTGATGCGACGAAAACCGCACCCAGCCCGCACGCCAATGCGTGTTTCACGAACCTATCCATCATGGCGCAACCTATATGTCGTTCCTGATCGTCGCCAGCGCGCCGCCATCGATCTCCCATTTCGCGCCGTTGACGTAGCTCGCCTCGTCGCTGAGCAGGAAGCTTACGACGTCGCCCACTTCGCGCGGCTGGCCGACGCGGTTCAATGTGGCGGTTTGGCCGAGCTTGTCCATGCCCGCCTGCACATCCCCGTCGAACATTTGTTCAAGCATGCCGACCAGCAGCGGCGTCTCGATCACGCCCGGCATCACGCAATTCACGCGCACGCCCTTCTGCGCCACTTCGCTGGCCGCGGTACGGGTGAGGCCGACTGCGCCGTGCTTGGCGGCGTTGTAGGCGCAGGCGCCCGCGAGGCCGCGTTCGGAGCCGATGCTTGCGGTATTCACCACCGCGCCCTTTCCGGCGGCGACCATGTGCGGGATCACGAAGCGCAGGCCAAGGAACATGGAGCGCAGGTTCACCCGGATGATATTGTCGAACATGGCGATGTCGTATTCGTGCGTCGGCGCAAGGGCTCCCTCGATGCCCGCATTGTTGAAGAAGCCGTCCACCTTGCCAAAGGCGGTGATGGCTTCCTTGGCATAGCCCGCCACCGCGTCCTCGTCGGCGCAATCGGCGATATGAGCGATCGCCGTGTGGCCCTTTCCGGTCAGCTCGCCGACGCGCTCTTCCAACCGCTCGCCATCTATATCCACCATCAGCAGTTCGGCTCCCTCGCGCGCGAGGATCTCGCAGGTGGCAAAGCCGATGGAGCCGGCGGCGCCGGTAACGATGATGGAACGGCCTTCGTGGCGCATGGCAATCAGTCCTTCGATTTGCGGAACGGCAGGGTGAGGAGGAACAACGCCAGTTTGGGCGTAAGCAGCCTGAGGAAGTTCTTCGCCTCATCAGGCGTCAGTGTCGCGGTCATCGGCATGGTGCCGTAGACCTTGCCTTTCAGGACGAGGTCGTTGCCCTTCCGCTCGATCTTGCTGACCTGCATCAGTTCGGACTTGTCTGCGGCGCGGATCTTCATGAGGGCACCCGGATCTCGTCGAAGTCGATGCCGAGATCTTCGGCGGCCACCATAGCCGTGGCGCGGCCCGCACCGAACACGCCGCCGCCCGGATGCTGGAACGGACCGACAAGGTAGAGGCGGTCCACACCCGGCACGCGGTACTGGCCGAGGTCGGGTGTCGGGCGGTGCGAACCGGTCTGGTAGGTGGTGGTGGCGATGCCGTGCAGGTCGCCGCGGAAGAAGCTGGGGCTGGTGCGCTCCATGTCGACCGGGCTGTCGCAATGGTAATCGAGGACCGCGCCCGTCACGTTCTCGATATACCTGCCCATCTGCGCGATCATCTGTTCGGCAAATTCCCCCTTCGCCTCGTCCCAGCTGCGCCCATCCTTGCGCTCATAGGGAACGTAGTCCCAGGCGTGGAAGATCGCCTTGCCTTCGGGAGCGCGCGAGGGATCGTGCTGGGTGAGCTGGCCCACGCCCACCAGCGGCGTGGGGCTCATGTTCCCGTAGCGCAGTTCGTCGAAAGCGCGGCGCATGTCCTCGTAACGCTCGGGCATCAGCTCGTACATCACGGCGGACAGCGGCTCGCGATCGTGGCGGGTGGCGTTGAATTTCAGGGGCTCGTCCAGCGCGGCATGGACGGTGAAGCAGGCGGCATCGGTGATATGCGTGCGCTTGGCCTTGCGCGCGACTTCGGCTGGCAGCGCGTCCACCATGTCGGGCAGGATATGCGGGTGGAGCGCGCCGATGATGGCCTCGCCCGCGGTCAGGCGCTCGCCATCGTCGAGCACCACACCGGTGGCACGGCCGCCGTCACTGGTGACCTCGCGCACGCTGGCGGAGGCGCGCACGGTTCCGCTATAATCCTCGATACAGGCGATCAACGCATTGGTGAGGCTGCCAGACCCGCCTACGGGCACGCCAAAGCCGTATTTCTCGAGGAAGCCCAGGAAGACATAGGCGCCGATGCCGGTCGATTTCTCGTCCGGGCTGACGAGGTTTTCACCCGCCACGCGGCCGAAATGGGCCTGCACCTTCTCGTGCTCGAACAGCTCTTCCATCAGGTCGAAGGTGGAGACGCCCATGGTGCGCATGATCTCCTGCCCTTCAGGGCTCTGGTCCATCATCGCGCCCTGCGCTCCAAGAGGCATGGGCGGCGAATAGAGCCCCGCCTGGATCATCGGCAGCCATTGCGCAGCCTGTTCGCTCATCCTGAGGAAGGCCTGCGCGTCCTTCTCGCTGAAGCGGGCTATGGCCTCGGCGGACTTTGCCGGATCGCGGTGCAGCGGCAGGGTGGTGCCGTCTTCCCAAACGCTCATCATCGGCACGTCGGGGAAAATGTAGCGGAGGCCGTATTTTGATTTCAGGCCAAGGTCGTCATTTGCCAGCAGCGGATTGCCCTGAATGAAGATGTGGCTCATCGAATGCTGATCGTGCATGAAGCCGGGGCGCGTCAGCTCGCGGCTCACCACGCCGCCGCCGTGCCACGCGTTGCGCTCCAGCACGAGGACGGACTTGCCCGCCACCGCCAGGTAAGCGCCCGCGACAAGGCCGTTGTGCCCCGATCCGATCACGATGATGTCTGCGTCTGCCATAAGCGGTAAACCTCTATAAACAGGCGGAAAGCGCGATATCGGAGAGCTTGCCGCACCGTTCGATATTGGCGGCCTGCGTCATCACCCCGGTGCTGATGAAGCTGAACGATACGTCGGCCTCGGGATCGACCCAGAACATCGTGCTGCCGGCGCCGTAATTGCCGAAAGTTTCGGGGCTCGAGAGCTGGCCGAACAGATGGTGGAACACGCCCTCCCCGCGCACCTGGAAGCCGAGGCCCTGGTTGGCGGGCGGCACCTCCCACCCCGAACGCAGCGCGACGCCGCGATAAAGCTCGTTGGGCTTGTCGCCGGTGTGAACCTTGCGGGCGAGGCGTATCATGCGCGGGGAAAGGATACGAACGCCATCCAGTTCGCCCTCGCGCCGGAGCATTTCGGCAAAGCGCCACAGGTCGCCGCAGGTGGAGGCGCAGCCGACATGCGGGGCCTCGACATCCGGATCCTCGAACAGGGCGTGATCGCCCTCGATATTGCGCGAGAGGTGCTTGATGGGGACAGTTCCGCGCATGTCGGGGCGCACATGGCGCTCGCCAAGGTCGGCGCGCAGGCCCATGCTGGTGGAGTGCATCCTCAGCGGCTCGAACAGGTCTTCGGCAAGCAGGGTCTGGTAATTGCGACCCTTGGGATCGGTGCGCACCAGCGCAGTGCCCATCAGCACGTGGTTCACCAGCGGCGAATAGTCGCACCGCTCGCCTGGAGGGGTTTGCCCGTGCACATTGGCGATGCTTGCCTCGAACAGTTCCTCCAGCCGGTCGAGATACATGCCGGGTTTCGGGCTCCACACGCCCGGCATACCGGCGGTGTGGGTGAGGAGGTGGTAGAAAGTCGCCTCCTCGCGCGGCTGTCCGGTAAATTCGGGCAGAACGTCGCGCACCTTCGTGGTGAGCTGGAAACGCCCCTCCTCGATGGCGAGCATCACCAGCAAGTTGGTGAAGGCCTTGGTGACCGAAAACAGCGAGAATACGTCGTCGCGTTTCAGTTCACGTTCGCCACCGGCGTAGGCATGGCCGATGGCCTCGTCGAACACCAGCGTCCCGCCTCGCCCCACCTGCAGCACCGCGCCGTAATAGCCGCCGCGCGCGATATCCTCCTCGATGGTCGCCTTGAGGTGGTCGAGCCTGTCCTGCCAGATTGCCGTCATCGTCCTACCCCGCCGCGATGATGCCGCCATCCACGGCCAGCATCGCTCCATTGATGAAACTCGCCTCGTCCGAGAGGAGGAAGGCCGCAGCGCTGGCCACGTCCCCTACCGTGCCGTTGCGGCGCAGGGGGATGTTCTTCGCCCGCTGCTCGTATTGCTCGGGTGTGACGAACCCTTCGGTTGCAGGCGTCGGCACGCTGCCGGGAGCCATCGCGTTCACCCTGATGCCACGCGGGCCGAATTCGCCGGCCAGCACCTTGGTGAGCCCTGCGATCCCGGCCTTGATCGTGGTGTAGGCGCCGGTGTTGGGCCTTCCGCGATAGGCGACGGGGCTGGAGTAGTTGAGGATATTGCCCGGTGCATCCTCGTCGCGGTGCGCGAGGAAGGCCTGCACGCCCCAGAACACGCTCTTGAGGCCGGCCGACAGCATCCGGTCGAGCGTGTCCTCGGTCACGTCCTCGATCGGTTCGTACACCAGCACCGAGGCATTGTTGATTACTGCGCGCAAGGGACCGGCATCGCTGGCGAACCGCTCTGCCGCCTCGAAGAATGCGGCGCGGCTGCCGCAATCCGCCTCGTAGCCGAACGCCTTCCCGCCTTCTCCTTCGATGGCGCGGGCCACGCCGTGCGCACTCTCGCCCGCGATATCGACGATGCCGACAACCGCGCCTTCACTTGCCAGGCGGTGTGCAATGCCTTCGCCGAGCCCTCGGCCCGCGCCGGAAATGAGGATCGGCTGGCCCGCGAAGCGATCCATCAGGCGGCCCCGTCATCCATGCCGAACAGCTTGGCAGTGTAGTGCGAATCCATGTATTCGCGCATCGCGTCGATCTTGCCGTCGCGCACTTCGAAGACCCAGCAGTAATCGTTTTCATAGACCTTGCCGTCCGCGGTCTTGCCGGTGGACCTGCTTTCCACGCACACGAAATCGCCTGCGGAGAACATGGTCTGCACATGCACCTTTGGGTCGCCCGGCTCGAACATGCCGCGCACCGGGGCGAGGAACTTGTCGATGATGTCCATCCCCACATGCCGCCCGGACCCCGCTATGTCCTTCACCTTGGGCTCCCAAGTGCTCTTGTCGTGGTAGAAGCCGCGCAGCTTCTCGAGGTCTCCCGAAGAGAGCACCTCGAAGAAATCGAGCACCAGCTGTTCCTTGTCGTTTGCCGCTTGTACCATCAGGCCAATCCTCTTGCTTCGTCGGTGGGCGGGGGAATGTCGGGCATTGCACCACCCATGTGCAACGCCACCATGCCGGCGCGCCGGGCAAAGCGCCACACGCCGCCGGGCTCCGACTGGTCGAGAACGTATTCATCCTCGAACCCGCCGACATACAGCGCGCCTGCCTCCTGCGGCGGCTGCGTGCTGGCATGGCTGGAGAGCATGGTGAGATAGCTGGTGCCCTGCGCGCGGGTTTCGGTGATGGCATCCACCAGCACGTTGGTGACGATGTGCCGCACCAGGATCGGCGGACGGTCGCGAAAGATTCTCTCCACCGCGGCGCGCCCGTGGAAAGGGTATTCGGGCTGGAAGGGCCGGGAAAATTCGCAATCGGGCGTGAACAACTGCGCCAGCGCCGCTGCGTCCCCTTCATCCGCGTATTTCGCAAAGAGCAGCGGCAGCTTGCCGCAGGCGAGTTCGATGGCAAGGCGCTGGCCCGCGTCCATCAGTCGCTCTCTTCCGCGTCGATTTCGGCCAGCGCCTCGTTCACGATGCGGAAGCTGTCCACCGCTGCCGGTATGCCGGCATAGACGCCCACCTGCAGCAGCACTTCGCGAATTTCCTCGCGCGTCAGGCCGTTGTTCAGCGCGCCGCGCGTGTGGACCTTCAATTCGTGCTTGCGCCCCAGCACCGCGATCATGGCGAGATTGATCAGGCTGCGATCACGGCGCGGCAATTCCTCCTCGCGACCCCAGGTCCAGCCCCAGCAATAGGTGGCGACCAGTTCCTGCAGCGGATCGTTGAAAGGGTTGGGATTGGCGGTCGCCTTGTCGACATAGGCATCGCCCAGCACCTCGCGGCGGATTTTCATGCCCTTGTCGAAGAGTTCGCCGAGATCCTGAGACTTGTCCATGGGGTGTCCTTTCAGAGGCAGGAATAGACCGCGTCGATCAGCCGCCGCGCGCGGGGGCCGTTGTCGCCCACGGCGTGCATCTGGTTGCAGCAATAGGAGAAGCCGAGTTTCGCATCGGGGTCTCCGAAGCCGATCGAGCCGCCCAAGCCATGATGGCCGAAGCTGCGCATGTTGGGGCCCATATAGACCGCTTCGGGCGTGTTCAGCAGCACCCCGTTCGCCTGGTGATAGGGCCGGTCCTGCAACAGTTCGACCTGGTTGTGCTGCTCTGCGATCATGGCTTCGAGCTGCGCGTCCGACAGCAGGTCCACGCCGTCAACTTCGCCCACCGCCGCGCCGTATATACGGGCAACGCCGCGGGCATTGCCGTGGCCGGAGCCGCTGGCAATCTCCACCTCTCTCCAACGCGTAGAATTCATCGTGTCGCGCCAGGCCTCCTGCGGGTTCTGCAGGAACGCGAAGCTGCGCAGCACCGCGCCGTCCTGCCAGCCTTCGGGCGTGGTGGGCTTTTCCGGCACCGACTGGTCCTTCGCCGCGAACAGGCGTGCGCCGGTGTTGGGCAGAACCTCGGCGACATGCGACTGCTCCTGCGTGCTCATGCCTCCGATGTAGTATTCCGCACCCAGCGGTCCGGTTACGTTCTCGCGCAGGAACGGGCCAACCGTCATGCCGGTTACCCGCCGCATGATCTCGCCCAGGAGGAAGCCCTGGTTGTGCACGTGATAGGCCGCTCGCGTGCCCGGCTCCCACAGCGGCTCCTGCACCTCCAGCGCGCGAATGTAGGCATCGAAATCGAAGAAGCCGCCGGGATACATGGTGTCGGTGGTGAGCACGGGGATGGCGGCGGTGTGATCCAGCACCATGCGCACGGTGATCGCCGCCTTTCCGTTCTGCGCGAACTCGGGCCAGTATTGGGCGACGGGCGCGTCGAATTCCACGAGGCCGCGATCCGCCAGCATGTTGAAGGCGATCCCGGTCACGCCCTTGGCAACGCTCATCATGCAGACGGTGGTGCCTGCGTCCCATTGCCGCGTGCGATCCTCGCGTGCCCAGCCGCCCCACAGGTCGACGACTGTCTTGCCGTCCAGCACGACGCTGCATGCTGCGCCCAGCTCTTCCTCTTCGCTGAAATTGGTCGCAAACGCCTCTGCAACGGCCTCGAAGCCCTCGGCCACCGTGCCGAAGAGGGGATACCGGTCCCCGCGCGCATCCACTTCCCGCGCGACATCGATCTGCGCCAAGGCTGCTCTCCCCAATCAGGTCTTTGCGACTCTAACGAACGTTAGCGTAGGCGAGGGACGGGCCTGCCAGCAAGCTCAATCGAAATAGGCGATCGTGCGCAGTTCGATGGACTGGCGCGGGGCGGCATCGTCCGGCAAGCCCGGCGGGTTGAAGCTGGTATGGGCCGTGAACTGGACGGCATCGTCGTCCGTGTCGAACAGCTTGAAGACCATCATCTGTTCGGGGCGCTGGTGCGGCAGCCAGCACCAGCGGTGGCCGGGATCGTAGGCGAGGTTGAAGCCCCACAGCGAGAAATCCACGCCGCCGAGGCCGCCCACGATCTCGCTGGGAAAAAGGTCCTGCCGCTTCACCGTGCTGGCATCGCACAGGGCGAAGGGCGCGCTCTCCACACTGGTGATGGGCCGCCACAGGTTGAAGAGCATGTGCCGCTTCGAAAGCCGCTCCTGCGCCTCGTCCTCCGGCAGCAGCAGGCGGGTATAGTCGGCGATCGTCTTCGCCCCGTAATCGACATGCGCACCATTGGCAGGCTGGTTGTGGCCATGCGTGCCGGTTGCACTGGTCCGCCGGATCACGCCGAAGCTGACGACCTTCGCCGCGCCGGTTAGGCGTTGCACGGTTTGCTCGGCATAGCGAGAATAGACATCGAGTGCGCCATCGGCGTCATAATCCGCGACGGGCGAGGCTTCCTCCAGCACCACGAAGCCGTTGCGGTCGAAGGCCAGCGCGTCCACCTCCTGCCTGATGTCGTGCACGGTGACGAGGTGATCCTCGCCCGGCCAGTAGCTGCGGTCGCGGTCGCCTGCGTAGAACGTCGCCTTCTCGCCCCGCACGATATAGCGAATCGACGCCGTGACGTCGTGAACGGCGGTCTGCGTATGCATGATGGCTCTCCCCGATCTGCTTCCATCTTCTAGGGGCGCTAAATGACCAGCGGCAAGTTACTTCGATTACCCATAGTTGTGCCAATGCGGCAAATCACGAGAAACGAAGTATATTATCACATATCCCACTAGGCGTTGTTGCTTCATTGCGACAATTTGCGACATCTTCACCAGATCTTGCGCGGTCGCACTTGATCGTAACGGTCGTGATTGTAAAACTGCGTCGTGGAGAGGTGTTTTGGTGCCGGTCTGCCTGCAGGCCGGGCGGCGCTGCGTCACCCCCTTCGCAATTCGGATCGCTCCACCAATAGGAGCGGACGAGACATAGCATTTGCAGGGCTTCCTCCGGGTGGCTCTGCCGAGGGAGGATGCCTGATGAAACTCAATACGCTCAGCGTCGCGTCGTCGCTGGCCATTGCCGTGTGCATGAGCACCCCGGCTTTTGCCCAGGACGAGGCCGAGGCCCAGGAAGAAGCGCAGCAGCGCGACAACCAGACCAACGTCATCGTCGTGACTGCGCAGTTCCGCGAACAGAACCTGCAGGAAACCCCGATCGCCATCACCGCGGTCAATGCCGAGATGCTCGCCGCACGCGGCCAGACCGATATCTCGCAGGTCGCGGCCCAGGCTCCCAACGTCACGTTGCGTCCGCAGCCCCAGAATGGCGGCTCGGGCCTCATCGCCTTCATTCGCGGCGTCGGGCAGACCGACTTCAACTTCGCCCTCGACCCGGCAGTCGGGGTCTATGTCGACGACGTCTATATCCCCACCCTGTCGAGCTCGCTGCTGGAACTGGTCGACCTCGACCGGGTGGAAATCCTGCGCGGGCCGCAGGGTACGCTGGCGGGCAAGAACTCGCTGGGCGGCGCGATCAAGCTGTTCTCGGCTCGCCCGCGCGGCGACGGCTCGGGCAGCCTTCGCGTGGAGTATGGCTCGTTCAACAACATCTCGCTGCGCGGCATGGCCGATATCGGTCTCACCGACAATCTGGCGGTTCGCGTCTCGGGCATGGGTCGCAGCCGCGATGGCTATGTCGACATCGTCGACTACGCGCTGACCCATCCGAACAGCGCCGTGCCCGCGAACAATTCGCGCGGCGCGCGCGACAGTTACGAGACGCTGGGCGGCCAGAACGTGGTGGCCGGCCGCATCGCGCTGCAGTGGGAGCCGAACGACCGCCTGACGATCTATACCGCGGCGGATTTCAACCGCGAGGATTCCGATGCCATCGCCACCGTGCTGCTGGCGGCAGGCGCGGTTGCCGACAATGCCGAGGATTTCGATCCCTTCTCGGTCAATCCGGCCACCGATGCCGACGGCAACGCCTGGCTGCCCGGCACCGATGGCAACCCCGTCCCGGTCGATTGCCGGTTCGTGCCCGCCGGTCAGTATAGCTGCGACCCGGTCAATCTGAGCTCCCTGGGCTTCGATCCGCGCTTCGCCAGCTACTCCACCTTCGCCGACACGAAGGTTCCCACCCAGCAGGCGCCCTACAAACCCTATTTTGCACTGCCGATCACGGAGTTCGAGGGCTACGGCGTGATGGGCAACATCACCTACGATCTCACCGAGAACCTGCAGTTCGTCGGCATTGGCTCCTACCGCGCCTACGTGTCGCGCTGGGGGCAGGACCAGGATGCGACGCCGGTGCCGGTCGCGCAGCTCGACAACGAGCTCGACCACGAGGCGTGGAGCGCCGAGGTTCGTCTGAACTTCGAATTCGCCGACGAGCTGGTGCAGGGCACGGTCGGCGGCTTCTATCTCGACCAGGACGGCGAATACACCGCCCGCGTCGACCTGAACTATGCCGGGATCGACTTCGTGCACGGGCCCGATACGACGCCCAGCACGACGAAGGCGGCGTTCGGTACGGTCACCGTCACGCCGAGCGAGCTGTTCAGCATCACCGGCGGCCTTCGCTATACCGAGGACGAGAAGATCTACACCTACTTCCGCTCCAACCCGGACGGCACCGTGCCTTTCCGGGAGGCGGACAACCTGTTCGTGCCCGGCGTACCGGCGTGCGAGTTCTTCCTCGGCGCACCCACGGCAGGACCGACCGGCATCGGCAACACGCCGAACTGCCTGCTCACCGGCCTGTTCAACATCTCCGACGGGTTCAAGGGCGATCGCTGGGACTGGCGGATCGTGGGCAACCTCAACGTCAGCGAGGACGTGCTGCTGTACGGCTCGGTATCGACGGGTTTCAAGGGCGGCGGCGTGAACCCGCGTCCGTTCTTCGGCCCTTCGGCAGGCGATTGCAACGCGCCCGGCTATGTCGCCCCGGCGCCGTGCAACCAGTTGCGCGCCTTCGATCCGGAAACGATCACCACCTACGAGGTCGGCTTCAAGGTCGATGCCTTCGATCGCAGCCTGCGGTTGAACGGTGCCGCCTTCTACAACGACTATCAGGATATCATCCTGACCCTGTCGGCCTGCCCGTCCATCCCCTGCCTCCAGCCGCGCAACGTGGGTGAGGCCGAGGTGAAGGGCTTCGAACTGGAGCTGTCGGCCTATCCGGTCGATGGCCTCTCCTTCGACGGTGCGCTCAGCTACATCGACTTCCAGTATGACGAAGATACGGTGATCCCCGCCGGCCTTACGGGCGACGAGGTCACTCCCTACACGCCGGAATGGACCTTTGCGATCGGCGCGCAGTACGATCACTACACGCCGGCCGGCTCGAAGATCAGCTTCCGCTTCGACGGCAGCTACCAGTCGGAGATTTACACTGAGACCTTCAACACCAGCTGGTCGCGCATCGACGGCTATTTCCTTGGGGGTGCGCGCCTCGCCTATACCGATCCGGGCGACGACTGGACGGTGGCGCTGCGCGTCGACAACCTGTTCGACGAGTACTACTTCCAGTCGATCAGCGACGTCACGACGTCGCTTGGCGTGGTAACCGGCGTGCCGGGCCTGCCGCGTACCTGGAACCTGTCGATCGAGCGCCGCTTCTGATCCTGGAGCCCCCGCTTCGGCGGCGGCCCTTCGGAAGGCGCCAAGAAGAAGGGGGCGCGATCCAAACCGGACCGCGCCCCCTTTCTCTTGCCCCCTGCTGCAGGGTCAGCCTTCGGGATTGAGCCTTTCGCGCATTTCCTTGCCCGGCTTGAAATAGGGCACACGCTTGGCCGGAACGTCCACCGTTTCCCCCGTACGCGGATTGCGCCCGGTGCGGGACTCCCGCTCCCTGGTCGAGAACGTGCCGAATCCGCGCAATTCCACGCGGCCCCCTTCGGCGAGCCGCTGTGCAATTTCCTCGAAGAAGATGTCCACGACCTGCTCGATTTCGTCCGGACGCAGATCCGGATTGTCGTCCGAAAGCGCCTGCAAAAGCTCCGACCTGATCAAAATGCTTCCCCCGTCCGGGGCGGCTCCAACGGCCACCCGATGAATTAACCGTGATTCCCTCGCGAGAAAAATGCCAGATTCCGTGCAATTGCGCAATTCAAATTGACAAATGGCAATCCGGCGCCAGCCCTCGCGATCAGGCGTGGTCGAGCAAGCGGGCCGGATCGATGCCCAGCCGATCCATTCGTTCGCGAATGGCGGGCCATTCCTCCTTCAGAAACGCGTCCCGCTCCGCCTGTGCCAGACGATCCGCCGCGCCCTCCCGCACGAACATGCCCACGCCGCGCTGCACCCTGATCAGACCGTCCGCCTGGAATTGCTGGTAGGCCTTGGCAACGGTAAGCGGATTGGCCCCCTGCTCCGCCGCGAAGGCGCGTACCGAGGGGAGCATTTCTCCTTCGGCATACCGGCCATCGATGATTGCCGCGGCAATCTGCTCGCGCAAACGGAGATAGACGGGACGGGTGTCGGCCATGGGTGCCTGAGTGCCATAATACAGCGGGGCAGGTCAAGCGGGCCTTGAGAAAATGCGGCGAAAAGGCGGTTTCAGACGATACTTGGCTTCACACGGGCAAAACAATCGTTAGGGTGCCCGTTTTTCGGGACCATCCGGCGCAAAGACCGGACCAGACAAAGCAAAAGGTACAGCCAACCCATGATCGAAGGCGCCTTCTTCACGTTCGATTCCGCATTCGAGATGTGGACTTTCCGGGTCGCCGTGGTGGCGCTCGTCTCCTTCCTGATCGGCGGCGTCGTGCTTTGCACCCGTCCGCAGGAGGAAGTGATCGGCCACCCCAAGGGCCTGTTCCTCCTCTTCATGGCCGAGATGTGGGAGCGCTTCTCCTATTACGGCATGCGCGCGCTGCTGATCTTCTACCTCGTGCAGCACTGGCTGTTTTCCGACAGCGAAGCCTCGATCATCTACGGCGCCTATACCGCGCTGGTCTACATCACGCCCGTGGTTGGCGGCTATCTGGCGGACAAGTATATCGGCCAGCGGAAGGCCGTGCTGTTCGGCGCCGTGCTGCTCACCTTCGGCCACTTCTTCATGGCGTTCGAGGGTGACGGCGGACAGGCGGACCCGATCATCAACGTCTTCTGGCTCGCGCTCGCCCTCATCATCGTGGGCTCGGGCTTCCTGAAAGCGAACATCTCGGTGATCGTGGGGCAGCTCTATTCGCGAACCGACGTGCGCCGCGATCCGGCCTACACAATCTTCTACATGGGCATCAACGTGGGTGCGGCCACCGCCTCGATCATCTGCGGCTACCTCGGCCAGACCTATGGCTGGCAGTACGGCTTCGGCCTTGCCGGCTTCGGCATGCTGCTGGGCCTCGTCTTCTTCATCATCGGCAAGCCCCTGCTGCGCGGCAAGGGCGAGCCGAAGGATCCGGCGAAGATCCGCGGCATGAAGGAATGGCTGATCTACGGCGCGGGTCTTGCCATGGTGCTGCTGTGCTGGGCCGCGATCCAGTACCAGGAACTGGTCGGCTACGTGCTCGGCGCGTTCGGCGGGGGCCTCGTGCTCTACGTGCTGTTCACCGCCGTCACCAAGCTGCCGAGCGAGGAACGCGACCGCATCTTTGCCGCCATGTTCCTCATCCTCGCCTCGATCGTGTTCTGGGCGCTGTTCGAGCAGGCGGGCTCCTCGCTCAACCTGTTCACCGATCGCCACGTGGATACGCAGGGCGTTAACGCCTCGATGTTCCAGTCGATCAACGCCATCTACATCGTGCTGCTGGCACCGGTCTTCGCCGGGGTGTGGCAGGCGCTGGCGAGGAAGGGAGCAGAGCCCTCCACGCCGCTGAAGTTCGGTCTCGGCATCATCCAGGTGGGCCTGGGCTTCCTGGTGCTGGTGTGGGGCGCGGAAAGCGTGGGCATCGACGTGCCGACGCCGGTGATCTTCATCTTCCTCATCTACCTGCTGCACACCACCGGTGAGCTGTGCCTCAGCCCGGTCGGCCTCTCGGCGATGAACCGGCTTTCCCCGGCGCACATGGCCTCGCTCATCATGGGCACCTGGTTCTTCGCGTCGGCCACCGGCAACTTTGCCGCCGGCCTGATCGCGGCGGCTACCGGCGCAGAGGGCGTGGGCGAGGAAGCGGGCAAGCAGGTCGTGCTCGACGTCTATACCACCGTCGGCTGGTACGCAGTCGGCATCGGTGTCGCGGTGATGGTGATCAGCCCGCTGATCAAGAAGCTGATGCATCTCGATACGCTGGCCGACGACAATGTGGGCGACGATCTCGAAGGCCAGGCGCAGGCCGGTGTCGAGCAGCAGGAAGCCGGCATCCACCCCACTACCAAACCCTCCTCCACCGGGCCGAAAGGATAAGCCAGATGGGTCGTTTCTCGAACAAGGGCGGCCCGGCCGTCCTCCTTGCCTCCGCCGCGGCGTTCGCGCTGGCAGGCTGTAGCGCCACCACGGGCGCGGATCGTCCGGCGACCTCCGCTGCGCCTGCAGCGGGGGAGGAAGCCTATGCCTCCACTTACCAGGCCTTCCCCGGGGTCCCCACCGCCATCGTGGGTGCAACCGTCTATGATGGCGCGGGCGGGATGATCGAGAACGGCACCGTGCTCTTCGCCGATGGCGAGGTCGTCGGCATCGGCGGGGCAGACCTTGCCATTCCGGCGGGCTACACCCGCGTCGACGGCACCGGCAAGTTCGTGACTCCGGGCGTCATCGACATCCACTCGCATCTCGGCGACTACCCCACCCCTTCGGTGGATGCACATAGCGATGGCAACGAGGCGACCGATCCCACCACGCCCGAAGTCTGGGCCGAGCACTCCGTCTGGCCGCAGGATCCCGGATTTTCCCGCGCGCTCGCCAATGGCGGGGTGACGAGCCTGCAGATCCTGCCCGGCTCCGCCAACCTCATGGGCGGCCGCTCGGTCACGCTGAAAAACGTTCCAAGCCGCACGGTGCAGGGAATGAAGTTCCCCGGCGCGCCCTATTCGCTGAAGATGGCTTGCGGCGAAAATCCCAAGCGCGTCTATGGCGGCAGGGGTCGCATGCCCTCCACCCGCATGGGCAATTTCGCCGTGAACCGCGAAACCTTCATCGAAGCCCAGCAATACATGGCCGAGGAAGAGCCCGACCGCGATCTCGCCATGGAAACACTGGCCGGTGTGCTCTCGGGCGACATCACCGTGCAGAACCACTGCTACCGCGCCGACGAAATGGCGCTCGTGCTCGATATGGCGGAGGAGTTCGGCTACACTGTCGCTGCCTTCCACCACGCGGTGGAAAGCTACAAGATCGGCGACCTGCTGCGCGAGAACGAGGTTTGCAGCGCCGTGTGGGCGGACTGGTACGGCTTCAAGATGGAAGCCTATGACGCGATCCCCGAAAACGCCGCAATGATCCATAACCAGGGCGCCTGCGTCGTCATCCACTCGGACGACGAGAACGGCATCCAGCGCCTCAACCAGGAAGCCGCCAAGGCGCAGGCGGACGGCAGGCGCATGGGCATCGACATCCCCGATGCCGACGTGATCTCGTGGATCACTCTCAACGCCGCGCGCGCAATGGGCATCGGTGATGTGACCGGCAGCCTCGAAGCGGGCAAGATGGCCGATGTCGTGCTGTGGAACGGCGATCCGCTGAGCGTCTACTCGCGGCCCGAAATGGTCTGGATCGATGGAGCCATGATGTACGACATGAACGATCCGGCCATGCGTCCGGTCAGCGATTTCGAACTCGGCCAGCCGGGTGAAGGAGACGTGAAATGAACCGCCTTCTCGCACTTGCCAGCGCCGCCCTGGCGCTGACTGCCGCCCCGCTCGCCGCGCAGGATGTCGCGATTACCGGAGCGACCGTTGCTCTCGGCGATGGCAGCGATCCAGTCGAGAACGCCACCGTCGTGGTGCGCGGCGGCCGGGTGGTCGCCGCCGGGGCCGGTGTTGCCGTACCCGCCGGAGTGCCGGTGCTGGATGGAAGTGGCGCGTGGGTGACGCCCGGCCTCTTCGCATCGCTGACCGAACTGGGCATCTACGATGTGCAGGCCGTCGACGAGAGCAACGACGTCTCCGCCTCCGGCTCGCCCTTCAGCGCCGCGCTGGACGTGTCGCCGATCATCAATCCCAACTCGCAGGACATCCTCATCAGCCGCGCGGGCGGCGTGACCCGCGCCAGCGTGACGCCTTCTGCCGGAGCCAGCATCTTTGCCGGGCAAGGCGCGATCATCGATACCGGCGCCGACTACCAGCCGCTGGTTCGTCCGCGCGCCTTCCAGGTTGTGGAAATGGGTGAGCGCGGCGCTCGGCTTGCAGGGGGCAGCCGCACCTCCTCGCATGCGCTTCTGCGCAATGCGCTGCAGGAAGCGTCGCAATATGGCGAGGATGCCGAGCTTACCGGTCGCAGCGAACAGGGCGACATCCGCACCGGGGACGACCTGGCGATCGATCCGCGTCTCGCGGGCCGGGCGGAGCGCGATACCGACGTCTTGCTCACGCGCTTCGATGCTGCCGCGCTGGTGCCGGTGGTGACGGGCGAGCAGCAGCTTTACGTCAAGGTGGAGCGCGCCTCGGATATCCTTTCCGCCCTATCGCTGACCAAGGAGTTTCCCGATCTCGACATGGTGCTGGTAGGGGCGACAGAAGGCTGGCTGGTCGCAGACCAGATCGCCGCCGCCGGCGTCCCGGTCATCGCCGCCGCCTTGCGCGATCTGCCCGCCAGTTTCGAGCAGCTTGCCGCCACGCAGAGCAATCTCGGACGCATGGCCGATGCAGGGGTACGGGTCGCGATCGGCATCTACGATTCCAGCGGGGACCATCCGCGGGGACTGCCGCAGGCGGCGGGCAATCTCGTCGCGTTGAGCCGCGTGCCGGGCGCAAGCGGGCTGAGCTGGGGCGAGGCTTTTGCCGCCATCTCCTCCGTGCCAGCTTCTATCGCCGGACTTGACGGCGAGGCCGGCGTACTGGCCGAGGGGGCTTACGGCGATCTCGTCGTATGGGACGGCGATCCGCTGGAGACCAGTTCCGCCCCGATCAGGGTTTTCGTGGAAGGCGTCGAGCAACCGCTCGACAATCACCAGACGCGGCTGCGCGAACGCTACCGCTCTCTCGACGAGAGCGAGCGGCCGCTCGGCTACGTTCACTAGGAGCCTTCCGACCGAGGGGGGAAAGGGCGGGGCCGGATGGCTCCGCCCTTTTCGGTTGAGTACCGTCCGTGGTAACTCCGGAGTATCGTCGGAGGGATTGCCATGGACCCGTCGCTCGTTTCCCTGATTGCCGCCGGCACCGCATTTGTCGGCACCCATTTCGCCTTGTCGCACCCGTTACGCGCTCCGCTGGTCGGACTCGTGGGCGAGAGGGCGTTCATGGGCATATACTCCGTGATCGCGCTCGCCTGCCTCTACTGGATGGGGGAGGCATTCAAGGCCGCCGCGCCCGCAACGCTTGGGGGTAGCGGCACGGTCGGCTGGATCGCCGCGAGCGTGCTGACGTTGCTCGCCGTGGTGCTGCTGTTCGGCTCCTTCCGCTCCAACCCCGCCCTGCCAGCACCCGGCGCGGAAGAGGTCGCCGCCAACCGGGAGCCGACCGGGGTTTTCGCCGTCACTCGCCACCCGATGATGTGGAGCTTTGCCCTGTGGGCATTGTCGCACGTCGCGCTGTGGTGGAGCTGGCGCACCAATATCGTGGCGCTCGCCATCCTCGTCCTCGCCCTCCTCGGCGCGCATCTGCAGGATCGCAAGAAGGAAGTCCTGATGGGAGAAGCGTGGAAAAGCTGGGAAGCGCGCACGAGCTACTGGCCGCGGTGGGGCAAGCTGGCGTCGGTCGGTTGGGTGCTGTGGCTCTCCGCAGTGGTGGGATGGATGGCGCTGACCTGGATGCATCTTGCCGTTGCCGGAATTCCGGCAGGCGCGTGGCGGTGGTTCTAGCCCGGCGGGCTTCCCAGGAACGCCGCGATTTCGTCCTGCACCGGTGGATGCACCACGAGGTCGTGCCCCCAGCCCTCGTAAGTCACCAGTTTCGTATCCGGATGCGCCTCGGCCAGCGCCTGCGCCTGATCGAGCGCGATCAGCGTGTCTTCCTCGCCATGCAGGATCAGGATCGGCAGGGTGAGATGCGGAAATTTTCCGCTATTGTCGTACCGGTCGCGCAGCAACTGCCGGATCGGCAGCCAGCGCATCTTGCGCGAAGCGGTCTCCTCGAGACTGTCGAAGGGCGAAATCAGGACAAGCGCGCGGGCATTCACTTCGCTGGCGAGATGCGTGGCGACGCCCGACCCGATGGAGTTGCCTACCAGCACGATATCTTGCGCCGCCAGCCCGCGTGCGCGCAGGAAGTCGTAGGCCGCCTGACCATCGGCGTAGAGCCCGGCCTCCGAAGGCGAGCCCGGATTGCCATTATAGCCGCGATACTCCGCGGCAAGCACGCCATAGCCCTTCTCGGACAGGAGACTCGTGACGAGCGGCGTGGTCTGCCAGCTTGCGCCATTGCCGTGGAAGAACAGCAGCGTCGGCATGCCTTCGCGCGCAGGGCGGTATCCGGCCGCGAGGTCGATACCGTCGGCCGTGGTGTAGCGAACCTGCTCGAATCCGCCCGGAACATCGCTGCGGGCTGGCGGCGCTGGATAGATCAAGCGGCCCTGCATCACGTAGGCCAGCAGCATGACTGCCCCATAGGCAAGGAGGCAGATGACGATGAGGGAGAATGCCACGCGTCCTGCCCTGCCGCCCACGCGGGTCCTCAGGCCCGCGCCTCTTCCACTCCAGCGCTGTTGTGCCGCAATGCGCTCAGCACCGTTTCGACGATATGCGGCGCGTTCAGGCGGGCCTCGTCATACTGCTTCGCCGGATCGTCGTGGTCGAGGAACACGTCGGGCAGGCGCATGGTGCGGATCTTCAAGCCGCCATCGGTCAGGCCCTCGTCACTGGCCATGGTGAGGACGTGCGCGCCAACGCCACCTATGGCCGCTTCTTCCACCGTCACCAGCACGTCATGCGTGGCGGCGAGCTTGCGGATTAACTCTGAATCGATGGGTTTGGCAAAGCGCATGTCGGCCACCGTGGTGGCGAGGCCCTTGGCCTCGAGCTGATCGGCAGCCTTGCGCGCCTCTCCCAGCCGAGCCCCCAGCGAGAGGATGGCGACCTTACCCCCCTTGTCAGCATCACCCGCGACCACGCGGCCCTTGCCGATTTCGAGCTTCTGCGGTGTTTCCGGCAGGTCGACACCGACACCATTGCCGCGCGGATAGCGGAAGGCGATGGGGCCCTCGTCATGCTCCGCGGCGGTGTAGGTCATGTGGACAAGTTCAGCCTCGTCGGCGGCGGCCATTACTACGAAATTGGGCAGGCTGGCGAGATAGGTCACGTCGAAGCTGCCTGCATGCGTCGCGCCATCAGCGCCCACCAGCCCTGCGCGGTCGATGGCGAAGCGGACGGGCAGGTTCTGGATCGCCACGTCGTGCACCACCTGGTCATAGGCGCGCTGCAGGAAGGTGGAATAGATCGCAGCGAAGGGACGCATGCCTTGCGCCGCCAGGCCGGCTGCGAATGTGACGCCGTGCTGTTCGGCAATGCCGACATCGAAGGCGCGTTCGGGGTGCGCCTTGGCAAACTTGTCGACGCCGGTGCCGCTAGGCATGGCGGCGGTGATGGCGCAGATGCGCTTGTCGGTCTCCGCCAGCTTGGCCAGCGTTTCGCCGAACACGTTCTGGTAGGCAGGAGGACCGGCCTTGGACTTGGCTTTCTCGCCCGTCACCACGTCGAACTTGGGGACGCCGTGATACTTGTCCGCGCTGTCCTCGGCAGGCGCATAGCCCTTGCCCTTGGTGGTGACGACGTGGATCAGCACCGGCCCCTGCTCGGAATCGCGCACATTCTCCAGCACCGGCAGCAGGTGGTCGAGATTGTGGCCGTCGATGGGGCCGACGTAATAGAAGCCCAGCTCCTCGAACAGCGTACCGCCGGTCACCATGCCGCGGGTATATTCCTCGGCCTTGTGGAGCGAATTGTGCACCCGGCGGCCAATCTTGTTGGCAACGCGCGAGGCTAGGCTGCGCAGGCCGAGATATTCGCTGCTCGACACCATGCGCGCGAGATAGGCCGATAGGCCGCCAACGGGCGGCGCGATCGACATGTCGTTGTCGTTGAGGATCACGATCAGGCGATTGCCCGCCTGCTCGGCATTGTTCATCGCCTCATAGGCCATGCCCGCGCTCATCGCCCCGTCGCCGATCACCGCGATCGCCTTGCCCGGCTTGTCATTGAGCTTGTTGGCGATGGCAAAGCCAAGGCCTGCGGAGATCGATGTGGAGGAGTGCGCCGCGCCGAACGGATCGTACTCGCTCTCGGACCTCTTGGTGAAGCCCGAAAGCCCGCCCCCCTGGCGCAGGGTGCGGATCCGGTCGCGCCTGCCGGTGAGGATCTTGTGCGGATAGGCCTGGTGGCCGACGTCCCAGATCAACCGGTCTTCGGGCGTGTTGAAGATGTAGTGAATCGCCACGGTCAGTTCGACCACGCCGAGACCGGAGCCAAGGTGCCCGCCGGTCGAGCCTACGGCGTCGATCATCTCCGTGCGAAGTTCGTCGGAAAGCTGCCGCAACTGGTCGGGCTTGAGCTTGCGAAGATCGTGCGGCGTGTCGACCTTGTCGAGCAGCGGGGTGTCCGGGCGGGAAGCTGTCATGATATCGGGTCTACACGCTCACATCTGGCCTGTCGATGAACGGTTCATCGATATAAATACACGGCTTGTCGCCATCATCCTGCACAGTCGCCACACAGGCCGCGCAGTTCCACCACCGGGCGAACCTGCGAATAGCCATGCTCCTGCCCCGCCTCGCGCAAGGCGTTGGTCAGCCGGTCGTCGTCGAAATGCTCGGCCTGGCCGCAATCGTCGCAGATGAGGAAGATGCAATCGTGCCGGCAGCCGGGATGGGAATTGGCGAGATAGGCATTCGCGCTCTCGATCCGGTTGGCGAGATTGGTGCGCACGAACAGGTCGAGGATGCGATAGACGCTGTTTGCCGCCACCCGCTTGCCGCGGCGATTGCCGACTTCCTCGGCGATATCGTAAGCGGATGCGGGGCGTTCCTGATCGGCCAGCGTCCGGAACACATCCTCGCGCATGGTCGTCCACTGCTCGCCCGCATCGGCAAGCACCCGGCCTGCCTCGTCGACAAGCCGGTCGCCTGAATGTTCGTTATGCTTATGCTGCGTAGCCATCGCCCCTACATAGGGGCGCGCAGGGACAACGGCAATCCGCCTAAGGTCTGCCTACCCCGTGCGAAAGCGCGAGCGGAAATGCGCCGGGAAATTCGCCTGCAGGGCTTTGACCTTCGGGGCATCCCAGCGGACGATATAGCCGCTGTCGGGGTTCTTCAGCATGTAATCCTGGTGGTAGTCCTCCGCCTCGTAGAAGCGGCGGTGGTTCTCGATGGCGACGGCGATCGGCTCGTCCCACACGCCCGAACGGCCCATTTGCGCGATATAGGCCTCGGCCACTGCGCGCTGCTCTGCATTCATCGGCACGATGGCAGAACGGTATTGCGGACCACGGTCGGGGCCCTGGCGGTTGTGCAGGGTAGGATCGGCGCCGACGGAGAAGAGGATCTGCAACAGCTGGTCGTAGCGGATCACGGAGGGATCGTAGGTCACGCGCACGGCTTCGGCATGGCCTGTCGTGCCCGAGACAACCTGGCGATAGGACGCCGTACCGGCACTGCCGCCGTGATAGCCGGCGACGGCGCTGGTCACTCCGCGCGTGTGGCTGAACACGCCCTCTATGCCCCAGAAACAGCCGCCCGCGAAGATCGCGGTCTGCAGGCCAGTTTCATTGGCCTGTCGTGCGGCTACGGGCGCATCGAAAACCTCTTCCGCCATTGCGGAAGCGGGTAGAGCACATGCCGACACGCCAAGCGCGGCGGCTACGAGGAAAGACTTCATGGGCATCAAATACCTCCGATCTGCGGCAGGATATTCGCTGCGAGGATTATGGCGGTTACACCAAAGCCCGCAAGAAAGGATCGGTAAAGTTCTGCGTTGAAGAGTTCCATGAGAGTTTCCAAAAGCGTCGTGTCGGTTCTATTTTCGCCTTAACACTACGCGATGGTTACTTTCGACGGACTGAACCTGAACGCCGCGCAGCCACGCTCGCCGCGCCATCGGCACGGTTCGTCGTATGGTGCGCCCCTCCCTTAGTGGCGGAAGTGGCGCATTCCTGTGAAAACCATGGCGATACCCGCCTCGTCGGCGGCGGCTATCACCTCTTCGTCACGCATGGAGCCGCCGGGCTGGATCACCACCGTCGCCCCGGCTTCCACGGCGCTGAGAAGGCCATCGGCAAAGGGGAAGAAGGCATCGGAAGCGACTGCGCTGCCCACCGTACGGGGCTCGTTCCAGCCCGCCGTTTCGGCAGCCTCGCGCGCGCGCTGTGCGGCGATCCGTGAAGAGTCGCGGCGGTTCATCTGGCCTGCACCGATACCGGCTGTCACCCCGTCCTTCGCATAGACGATGGCGTTGGACTTGACGTGCTTGGCCACTTTCCAGGCGAACAGCGCGTCGGCCACTTCCTGTGCGGTAGGCTGGCGTTTCGTTACCACCTTCAGATCGTCTGCACCGATCACCCCGCCGTCACGCGACTGGAGGAGCATGCCGCCGGTGATACTCTTCATCTGGAAGCCCGCGCGGGCCGGGTCGGGCAATTCGTCGAGCAGCAGGAGGCGCAGGTTCGGCTTGGCGGCGAAGGCCTTGCGTGCGGCATCGTCGGCCCCGGGCGCAATGACGACTTCGGTGAAGATGGCGCAAATCGCCTCGGCAGTCGCCCCGTCGAGCGGCGCGTTGGTAGCAACGATGCCGCCAAAGGCCGAAACCGGGTCGCAAGCGAGCGCATCCTGCCACGCCTCAAGTAGACCTGAGCTTTGCGCAACACCGCAGGGATTCGCGTGTTTCACGATCACCACGGCGGGCTCGCCGCCAGCAAATTCGGCCACCAGTTCCAGCGCCGCATCGGCATCGTTGTAATTGTTGTAGGAGAGCGCCTTGCCCTGCACCTGCTCAGCCTGCGGGATACCCTGCGCAGTCGAGGCCTGCGGCAGATACACCGCCGCCGCCATGTGCGGGTTCTCTCCATAGCGCAGCTCGTCGCCCTTGGTGAAGGCGAGCGGCAGCTTGTCGACGAAGGGTGTGGCTTTCAATGCCTCGGTGCCAAGCGGATTGGTGAAGGCATCTCCGAATGCAAACCAGTTGGCGATGGCGGCATCGTAACTCGCAGTCTTGGCGAAGGCTTTTGCAGCCATGCGCGTACGGAAGGCAAGCGTGGTCGCGCCGTCATGTTCGGCCAGCTCGTCCAGCAGCTCGCCGTAGTCGTCTGGATCGGTGACGATGGTAACGAATTGATGGTTCTTGCTGGCGGAGCGCACCATGGCCGGGCCGCCTATGTCGATATTCTCGACCACGTCCTCCCGGCTGGCGCCGCGTGCAACGGTCTCCTCGAACGGGTAGAGGTTGACGACGAGGAGGTCGATGGCACCGATATCGTGCGCCTCCATCGCGGCGCGGTGGTCCTCGTCGTCGCGCACGGCCAGCAGGCCGCCATGTACGTTAGGGTGCAGGGTCTTCACCCGCCCGTCCATCATCTCGGGAAAGCCGGTGATGTCGGAGACGTCCAGCACGTCCAGTCCGGCCTCGCGCAGCGCGCGCGCCGTGCCGCCGGTGGACACCAGCTCCACCCCGCCCTTGGCGAGGCGACCGGCCAGTTCGACAACGCCGGTCTTGTCGGACACCGAGAGCAGTGCCCGCTTGATTGCAACATCAGTCATCTGGAAGTTCTATCCCATGCGTTTGAGCAGCCAGGAGAAATTGCCGCCACCTCGCGACGCGAATCCCTCTATCACCAGCTGCTGTACCGGATGCGGCTTGCCATTGCCATCGACCCACAGGCTTTCCTCGAGCAGCAGGCCTTCCGCCCCACTGACGAATTGCCAAAGGCTGCCATCGGGCAGGAGGAGGCTGGCGTTGCGCCCGTTCTCGCCCAGTGTCGCCTCGACGTGACGGCCAAGGTGGAAGCGGATGGCGAAGGGCACCTTGCCGCGTTTGCCCTTGCGGCCCGAGGGTTCGAGTACATCCTCGCCCCGCAGTTCCTGTCCGTCGTCGCGCAGCATCAGGATACGGCGGTGGAGCAGGCCGAAGCGCCCGGCATAGCCATCGTGGCTCGCCTCGATACGGGTGGCGGCGCCGTTCTCCAGCTTCACCTCGCGTGTATCGATCGCCACTTCGCCCACGCCATTGCCAAGCTTGCCGTCGATCAGGACGGCCGTGGAATTCGCATCGCCCAGCACCAGTGTGGAGTGGGCGGCAGTGGCGCGCAGGCCCTGCTCGATACGCACCGGCACCTGCCCGCCTGCCAGGCCCGCGCCGCCGCAGTTCACGATCAGCCGATGGTCGCCATGGCTGAACTCGAAAGCGAGGGTGGAGGCGCAGCCATGCCGCGCGTGCTTGCCGAATGGTGGCGGCGAGCCGTCGAACATCAGCGTTGCCTTGCGCGCGGTAACGCGCTGGTACCCCCAGCTGCCGGGATCCTTGAGTGGACGGGTGCGCACACCGCTCGCCGCTATCAAGGTGTTGAGCCGCGCAGCATTCGTCGCGCCGCCGCCCTGCCAGTTGCCGAGCCCTCCGTCGCCATGACGCAGGGCGAGCAGCGGCGGGACAAGAAGGTGGAGCATCGTGCGCAGCATTTGCGGCGGCTCGCACTCGGCTGCCTGGTAGCAGGCTGAAAGGTCGATCAGGCTGGCGATGGCCTGCATCTGCGCATCGGGACTGCGCGAGAGAAGCCCGCCATCCTCGCCCATCGCCTCGCCAAGCGCCTTGGCAAGGCCAGCCTCGCCATAGAGGCGCCGCGGCTTGCCTTGCGGCAACAGCAGGCCGGCAGCGACGACGGCGCACCAGCCGGCAATCTCGCCCAGCCGGTCATCCGCCTTGCCGGCATTCCGGTCGAGCCAGCGCGCCGTGTCCGACATGAAAACCAGCATGCGGAAACGCAATTCGCGGTTGTCGGGCGAGATCAGCAGCGGGGCGTGCACCAGCCAGCTCATCAGGCGCAGCCCGACATTCTCCACCTTCCAGGCCGGGCCCTTGCCTTCCACCGGGTTCGCTTCGATCCAGCTCATGAGAAGCCGCTCGCCCACCTGCCGGCATTGCGGCGGCGTACCGGATGAAGCGAGATCGCGCAGCCAGGTGAAGCCGTGCACCACACGCTCGAAGGGCGGACTGAGATTGCCCAGCGGTCCCATGTCCACCTGGGCGAAAGGAGCCTTCACCCCGCAGATGTAGAAATGCCCGGCCCGCAGCGCCATGCCGGCAGCGCGGTCTCCGGGAAGACGCGGGGAAACGGTCGCCAGCAGACGCGGGCGCTGCGGCTTGCGGAACGGCGCGACGATGGTGGAATGCGCAACGCCGAGTCCGAAGGCAAGCCGCATGAGCCGCTCTCCAGCGGAAACCGATGGCGGCCCGAAATCGGCGAGCGCCAGTGCCCGGCCAGGGGGCAGGTCCGCGGTCTCGGAGGGGGCTTCGATGTCGGTCTTGTCCTCGATCAGGTCGCCTCGGCTTTCCTCGCCCAGGGGGATGGCGAGCTGTCCCGCATCTTCCTTCGCCTTGCACTCGGCAGCAGCCCTGGCCTTGCCCGACAGCTCGGCCGAATGCGCGTTCACCGGGCTCCTCCCTTGAGCGCGGCTATGTTCGCCGCATAGGCATCCGGCCCGCCCTTGAAGGTGGCGGACCCTGCCACCAGCACATCCGCGCCTGCATCCACGCATTGCGGCGCGGTCTCCGCGTTGACCCCGCCATCGACCTCGATCATGACGTCCAGCCCCTGCTTGTCGATCTGCTTTCGAACGGCCTCGATCTTGCGCAATTGCGAGGAGATGAAACTCTGCCCGCCAAAACCGGGATTGACGCTCATGATCAGCACCAGGTCGATCTCCTCGAGCAGATAGTCGAGCATCTTTGCAGGCGTCGCCGGATTGAGGGAAATGCCGGCCTTGCACCCCGCTGCGCGGATCGCCTGCACGCTGCGATGGACGTGCGGGCCAGCCTCGGGGTGAACGGTAATGATGTCAGCCCCGGCATCGGCGAACTGCTCGATCCACAGATCGACCGGAGAAACCATCAGGTGCACGTCGAACGGCTTGCCGGAATGCGGACGCAGCGCCTTTACAACGGCCGGGCCAATGGTGAGATTGGGCACGTAATGCCCGTCCATCACATCCACGTGGATCCAGTCGCAGCCGGCTTCGTCGATCGCGCGCACTTCCTCGCCCAGCTTCGCGAAGTCGGCGGAAAGGATCGATGGTGAAATCAGGGGCGGGGCCATAGTTGGGGTCATGCGATAAACTTGCGCGAATCGCCTAACAAGCTGGCAAACCCGTGTTTTCCACCGGCGCCGCAAGGTTCGCCACGCAGTTTGTGGGGAGAACGCTTAAGCACGGGTTCAGTGGGCAGTGCACAAATGGCTGGATAACCACGGCAATTCGCTTCCTCACCGGATCGCGATATGTCCGTAAAGACTTTACTCTCGTTCTTCCGTTCAGGGGATTTGACTTTGACGAATAGGATATCGGTACTTCGCCTCGTCGCCATGGCGATCGCGGCGCTTGGCCTGTCGGCCCCTGCCCAGGCGCAGTATCGGAACGAAATCACTCACTCGGTCGCCCCCTGCCGGGGCAACGGCCCTGCCGTGTGGCTGCAGGTCGTCAATATCGAAGGTTCGCAGGGCACGATGCGCTTCCAGCTCTATCGCGGAACGCAGCGCGACTGGCTGGAAACCGGTCGCTGGATCAACCGGATCGAACTGCCGGCGCGCAACGGCACGATGCAGGTCTGCATCCCCGTGCCCTCGCCCGGCGAATACGCCATTGCCATCCGTCACGACAAGAACGGCAACGGTCGAACCGACATTACCAGCGACGGCGGCGGCATGTCCGGCAACCCCAGCATCAACATCTTCAACCTCGGCAAGCCGGGAGTGGACAAGACGCGCTTTTCCATTGGCCGCGAAGTGCTGCCGATGACGATCCGCATGCGCTATCTCTAGGACGTGACGTTCAGGAGCGGCGCTTCTCGCGCGCGATCTTCCACAGGACGGAGGGCGCGGCGAGGATCGGGTGCCGCTCCCGCCACGGCGTAAGCTCCACCGCAATGCCGGTGTGCCGCTCCACCTTCCAGGCGGCATAACGGGCCGCGCCGTCGAAAGTGCGGGTGGCGCGCAGCAGCCGCGCGACATTGAGAGGCTTGCCCATGCGCCGCCGCTTGCGCCACCATTCGAGAATGGCATCGCGCTCGGCAACGGTAAGGCGCGGGGTCAGGATATCGCCATCCACGCCGAAGGGTATCCGCGCCGCCGCAAGCGCTGCAGGCAGCAATCCGTCGAAGTGTTCGGCGTTGAGCTCGATGATCGAGTTCTCGCGCCCCGGCTTTTCGACCCGCAGCTCGGCGCGGTAGGTGGAGCGGAACAGCGCGCGCCAGTAGTCGGCCTCCACCCCGCTTCCAGGCCCGACCGCCACGGCGAGCCTTGCAGCAGTGATGGCAGCAGCCTCGATCGCCGCCTGCACCTGCACGCCTGCCGTATCGTCCCTGCTCCACGCGAGCGCGCTCGGCTGGACGAAACGCGCCCAGATGGTGGTGTCGAGAGTATCGCCGCGGGCCGCCTGATGGAATTTGGCGAGCGTCATGGTGGCGATCTTTGCCCGCAGCGTCTCGCCCTCATGCTGCCATTCGCGGTAGGAAACGCGCGGCCAGAGCCCCTTCTCCGCCTCCCCCTCGGTCAGCACGTAGAAATCGAGCACCCCCTCGCGCGAGCCGGTGCGCAGGTTGGAGCCGTAGAACAGCACCGCCAGCGCGCCAGCCTCGTCACCTAGATGCGCGGCAAAGGCGGTGACCGCAGGATCGACGGTGCGGGCTAGCGCGGCGCGGACACGCGCGCGCAAGGTCACGGAACGACGAAGCGCAGCTTGGGACCGGCGCTGATCCGGTAACGACCGGCGGGAAAGGCCTCTCCATCGATGATGAAGGCATCGCCGATTTCCATGTCCAGCGCCTCTTCCCCGAAGGCGTGATAGCCCATCGCGCGGGTTTTCTCTCCCGCCCGGCCGCGCAGGATCGATCCCAGCCGCAGCAGCAGCCCGCGCCGCGCACTGTCGAGCACGGCAACTTTCAGCACCTGGCTGATTCCCCGAAAGGGGTTCAGGCCGGCGGGCAGCGAGCCCAGCGTGGTGGCGAACAGCATGTAGCGCTCGTCTTCAGGCAGGCCCCCGCGATGCGGCAGATCCTTCCCCGTGGGACCGCGCAGGCGCATGCGGGTGCCCTCGCGCCAGGGGTTGCCGCTGCGTCCCAGCACGGCCTGCGCCACGCTCCACAAGGCGGTGATGAAGACCACGGCGGAATCGAAGGCGCCAAGATCGTGGCTGCGCTGCCCAAGGTTGATGGCGCGGTTATACGCACCTGCACCCAGCACGAAGCCGTGCACCTGCGCCCGCGCATTGCCGCGCTGCCGGACCACCAGCGGCTGACGCCGGGCAGGCACCGTGCGCTGCATGGCGACAAGCGCATCGTCCAGCGTCCAGTCGGACGGGATGCCGAGATCGATGGCCAGCGCATTGGTCTTGCCATGGGGAAGCACGATCAGCGGCGGCCAGCTTTCGCCGAACACGCCCGCGCCGCAGGTGAGAACGTCGCGCACCGTGCCATCGCCGCCATCAATGGCGATGCAGTCTACACCGCGCTGGGCGAAGTCGGAGAGAATATCCGCCAGCTCGCTGCGACGGCGCGGTGTTGCCAGCACGATATTGTCGTCATGCCGGTCTCCATGGGCCTGCGCCATGTTGCGGTGGCTGCGATCGTTGCGGATCAGTCCGACGAGCGGCTTGCTACGCACGGGCGACACGGTGCGGTCGTTCGCCGCGCGCGGTGCAGGGCGCGGCAGGGCGTCGACTTGCGGCAGCCGGTCGAATAGGTGGATGGATCCGTGCATCACGTGCCCGCCTTAGTCTCGTTCTCGCACCAAATGCTACATTACATTTCCGGGCGGCACGCGCGTATAGCAAAAATGCAACATGGGTATCGCCAATGTGCAACATCTGCTGCGGCATCGTATTCCGTTCGACGGGCACCCGGAAGGGTTACAATTCCATTCCCCGCGAAATAGGTTACCGGATGGAACTTACAAGCTTGGCTCGGCTGCGACCGTGCCGCCAACCTGCCTGATCGGGGAACCGCAATGCTGACCGAAGCCCTCCTCTCCGCCGCGCGTGACCATGAAAAGTCCATCGTCGCTCTGCGCCGCGCCATCCATGCAGAGCCCGAACTGGGCCTCGTGACGCCCAAAACGCTCGCCAAGGTGCGCGAGGCGCTCGCCGGGCTGCCGCTGGAATGGCGCGAAGGTTCGTCCTGCACCGGGGCGGTGGCAGTGCTCAAAGGTGCGCAAGAGGGCCGGCGCGTGCTGCTGCGGGGCGACATGGACGCGCTGCCCATGGCTGAGCATTCGGGTCTCGACTTCGCTTCCACCATCGAGGGGCGGATGCATGCCTGCGGCCACGACGCGCACACGGCCATGCTGGCGGGCGCAGCGAAGGTGCTGACTGCACGGCAGGCCGATATTGCGGGCGAAGTACATTTCATGTTCCAGCCTGGCGAGGAAGGCTATCACGGTGCGCGACACATGCTGGAGGACGGTCTGCTCGATCCCCTGCCCGACGCGGCCTTTGCCCTGCATGTCTGGCCCAATGCCCCGCATGGGCGCATCGAGGGGCGCACCGGCCCGATGCTCGCTTCGGCCGACCAGCTGGAGATTACCGTGCGCGGATCGGGCGGCCATGCCTCCATGCCCTATGATTCGGTCGATCCTGTGCCGGTCGCCGCAGAGATCGTGCTGGCGCTGCAGGCAATGGTGACGCGCCGCCTGAACGCGGCCGAGGCGACGGTGGTTTCGATCACCAAGATCGATGGCGGCACCGCGCACAATGTCATTCCCGACGCGGTCGAGATGATGGGCACCATCCGCACCCTGTCGGCAGAGCGCCGCGCCGCCGTGCGCGAGGGGATCGTCCGCGTCGCCGAGAATGTCGCCCGCGCGCATGGCTGCGAAGCGGACGTCACCTTCATCGACGGCTTTCCCGCCACGATCAACGATGCCCGCGCAGTGGCGCTGGGCGAGCAGGTCGCGCGCGGCCTGGGCGGCGCAGAAGCCTGGCTTAGCCGTCCCGCCCCCACCATGGGCGCGGAAGATTTCTCATACGTGCTGGAGAAAGTGCCGGGCGCAATGTTCTTCCTGGGCGCGGCAGCGGAGGGCGTGGACTGGCAGGGGTGCTGCGGCCTCCATTCCAGCCGCATGGTGCTCGATGAAAGCGTGATGCCGCGCGGATCGGCTTTCCTGGCGGGCTGCGCCCTGCAATTCCTGCAGGAAGGCTGGGGCGAGGGCGAACAGACTTCTCGCTAGAGGGCTATTCCTCCAGATTGTGCCGGTGCCGTGCGAGTGCACCTTCCTCGGCAGGGGAAGAAGGCGATGATGCCTGGCTACGCGTCGCAGGGCGCGATGGCACTACCGCGGGTTCGGTCGGCTCGGCCTCGTTGAACCAGTTCCAGCTATCGGACCCTGCTTGCGGGTTCGGCGTGACCGCGGCGGCGCGGACGACCGGTGCCGCGCGCTCTTCGCCCGCCACGTCGGCCTGCGCGATCTCCCTGTTGCCGCGCGCGACCTTGTCGAGGGTTCCGCCCTCTTCCATCGTGAAACCGACCAGCAGGACGATGCCGATCATCAGTGTCAAAGCAAAGCGCGTGTTCATGTCCTTGTCCCCGATAGCCTTGGCAAACGCAAAAGCACCCGATGTCACGAGCAGTCGGAATCGCCTCCCACCCCGGTCACGCCGGGAGTGAGGTTGCGATCGTCGCGTATGGCGAAGATGGCTTCCTGGTGGAATTCGGCGCTGCGCCCGATGCTGCCACCGATGATGCCTTCGTATTCGTAATAGATCTCGGCCACCATCACCGCCGAATTCGGCGCCGCGGTAATCGGCGTGCCGGAAGAGCCCACACCCGTGATCTGCGTTTCCCCCAGTCCGTTGTTCTCGCCATCGTCGCCATAGGCGGAATCCCGGTCGAGATCGCCCCGGCACCGCTGCCAGTGGATGTATTGCAGGCCCGTGGCATCGTCATATTCAAGGCTGGAGAGAATGATCCTGCCGTTCTCTTCGAGGTCGAAGGACTGCCCCTGCCGCAGGGCCCCGGCCATGATCGAATCGATGTCCGCCTCGGTCACCGTGGGCGTGACGGCACTGTTGTCGGTCTGCCCCAGACGAGACGCGTTGTCGGCAAGCGAAATCGCCGTCTGGCTGACCTGCATGTTGACGGTGGACATGTAGGCGATCTCGACCCCGGTCAGCCCGAGCGTGATGAAAAGCGGCAGGATAAGGGCGAACTCGATCGTCGACACGCCGCTGTCATCGCGGTTGAACCGGCCGATGGAGGCCATGCGAAGTGATTGGAGGCGCATCAGCTGCAGGTCCCGGCTGTGGAGGAATAATCTTCCTGGTTCGCGAAGGGCTGGTTCTTCTTCACGGCCGTCGATTCCAGCGTGCGGGTTGCCCAGGACTCCGGCGTGAAAGGAACCTTGAACAACGGCTCGTAGGTGGCGGTGACCGTGTAGATCACGACGTCGTTCGCACCACCGTTGCCGGACACGCCGATATCGTCGTCCCACTGGCCGTTGGAGTTCTCGTCCACGTAGGATTCGCCATCGTTGCACACATTGTTGTCGTCCTCGTCATTCCATTGTTCGGGACGCTCGATATCCGCGAAATCGTAGTAGCTGGTGCGTGTGGCATCGATCTCCACCCCGGGCATGATCCCGTCCACACGGTCCAGCACGATCTGGTCGGCCGCGGCGGTATCGCCGTCTTCCAGCGACGCGCCGCGTGCAGCGGTCTGGACAGCGCCATTCAGTACCGACTGGGCGTAAACCATCTGTCCGATATCCAGTGTGCCCACCAGCAGCAGGATGAACACGGGCGCCACCAGTGCAAACTCGACCACGGTCACGCCGCGCTCGTCGGCAATGCATTCGCGAAGGCGCCTTCGATGCTGCGGCACCCGGATCATTGCGTGATCCTCAGCTCGCCCACTTCATTGGCGATTTCCTGAAACGCCTCGTTCAGCTGGTCCGCATCCTCTGCCAGGAAGGAGCTTTCGGACGATGCGCAGGTTTCCAGGTCGTCGGTCAGCCCCGTGGCGAAGGCGATCACCCACAGGCGGATACCTTTCGCCTTGACCGCCTGGCAAACCGCCAGGAAGCGTTCCGTGTGCCTGCGCGAATGGTGATTTGAACCATTCGCCGTCACGCGCCGGTCATGAAACTCGATGCCGTACGAGCCCTGGATGGAGATGCTCGGCTGCATCGCGCCGTCGGTCATGAAGATGAGGTGCCGGGCCACATGGCCGCCATTGTTCGGCGCCTGGTTCACATTGTCGGCGAAGATACCTTGCGGAGAGCTCAGTCGCGCCCCCCAGATCATGCCGAGATCGTGATAGGTGTTGCCCACGGCGATCAGCGAATCTGCGTAATCGTCGAAATCGTCCTCGTCCATCTCCTGCAACAACTGGGCGCGATACGGGCAGGAAGACGGCGCATTGCCGCCATACTGCGTCTCATGCGCATTGGTCAGGTCCCAGTAGCCGCCCCAGCGCGTGCTTACCCAGGCAGTGCGATAGAACGCGACCTCCGGCCACATCGGCCGCCATTTCGTATCGTTATCCGACGTGGGCAGGGAATCGATATCGAGATCGTTTGCACTGACCGGGGTGATACGCTCTTGGTTGGAATTGAAGGTGAAGCTCGCCGCAGGCGTCGTTTCGCGCTCCTCGATGCAGCCTTCCCAGGTGGAGGTTACATCGCTGCCATTATTTCCGGTTGGCGTAGTGACCGAGGAAAAGGTCTTGTAGCTGCTGACGTCGTATTCGAGCTGCTTGTAGGCGAAATGCGAGAACTCCTCCGTCGTCACGACCGTCATCACGGGGTCGCGGGTGGCGAAGCTGTAATCGTAGTTGTCCCGCGCGTAATCGGTGTAATACTGGACGTAGTACTCCGTCTTCCACCGACCCCAACCGCGCTGCTGCTTCACACAGGTGTAGGTCCGGCGCGTCTGGCGCTGCGTTTCGGTGGTAGTGGTAACCTGCTGGCCTCGGCCGTTGATCGTGGTGTTCTCCTCCGTGGCTGACGAACCGCTATTGGTCCAGCTGGTGTCGTCCGGAAGATCGCGGCTGCAGTCGTTGCGGCGTGAATACTCGGTATCGTTGAGGAAACCCTCGCCGGTTACCCAGGAATCGCTCTGGCCGCTGGAAGTGGAGTAGTCGGGGTCGTCCCACCCAGAGAATTCTTCTGTTTCGATCGTTTCGTAAACCGGCTCGCGCGACTGGATGTCCATGGTATCGACAAGCCATTCCGCCTCCAGCAGGCGTCCGACATTGATGGATGAACTGTAAGGCACGAAGGCATAGCGTACACGGGCATTGCCGCCGGCGGTGGCGGTCTTCACCGTGTCGTAGAAATCCTTCATCGCGTCCTGGAGCATCAGCAGCTTGGTCGGCCCACCGGATTCCAGCGGGTTGCCCATCGAACCGGTGCTGTCGAGCACCATGGTGATATCGCTGTTGCCCACGCCCATGGAAGCCGAACAGGCGACCGTCACCGTTATGGAATCCACGCCGAAAATGGTCATCAGCGCCGTGTTGACATCGGCCTGGGCCGTGCCGGTGACGGTGTTACCGTTGTCGTCGGATGCCGGAACGAAGGAAACGTTGGTGGAGCCTTGGCTTTCCTCGTCGAAGTTGTTCTCGAAGTAGGTCATGGCCTCGCTCTGCACGGCAGTCGTGAAGCCATTGACACCGACCGCCCGGCGTCCGGCGAGCACGGCCGCGTCGCACGCTGCCTGAAGCCGGTTTTCGGCCTTGTGGGCGCGGCTCAGGTCCACGCCGCCGCCGATGATACCCGCCAGGACAAGGAAGCCGACCGCCGCCATCGGCAGCAGGCTGCCGCTTTCGTTGCGCAAGAGCGAGCCGCGCGACTGGCTCGTGCCGCATTTAAGCGAGGTACGCAGGATATGAGTTCTGGCAATCATGCAGCCCCCCTGGCTTGTCAAACTCGCTCGAGTCACCGAATCGATGGCTCAAGAACCGGGACAACATGCCGCAGGACGGGTTAACGAGACTCTAAGTACTCCGCCGAGAACTCCGCGAGTTGCGCAAAAGTATCTGCCGCAACACCGAAAAATGATTGTAATAATGTCGGGGGTTTTGTCGTATTATCGCATGGGATTTCTAGTTGGTAATAGTTAATTCTCTCTTAACTCAAAGCTAAGGCGGCGATCCGGGGAAGCGTAATTACGCCCAAGGCGCCAACCCCTACTGTGGGAGCCAATAGGAGATCCGGTGCGCAATAACGGAGCAGGCGCAGGCTTCGCTACGGGCGCTTCGAACAGTAAGAAGGGTGATCGCCTGCCGAAACCATTGCCATTATGGCGCACCCGACATTGCTAAAACTTCTGTCGCAGGCAGTGTCGGGACGTCCCTAACCACTCTGTAAAATAAGGGATTTATCTTCTACCGTGTTCACGGTTGATCGCCCCCGTTTGCCTGTATTTCGATCACCATGTGGGGTCGAAAGTTGGAACAATTTTATGGTGTGTATAACCTATGGCACTGACAGCATTGAAGGTGAAGAACGCCAAGCCTGGTCGCTACGTTGATGGCCGTGGCTTGTGCCTTTTCGTGAAGGAAAGTGGCTCCCGCAGTTGGGTCTTGCGGATGCAGCACAACGGCAGGCGGCGCGACTACGGATTGGGATCAGCACTCGATGTGACGCTGACCGAGGCGCGGGACGCCGCAGTCGCTTTGCGCCGCCAGGTTCGCGCCGGGATCGATCCGGTTGCCGAGCGGCGGAAGTCGCGCAAGGTGGTCCCGAGCTTCGAAACCGCAGCGCGCGAATGCTACGAGGCGTTAAAGGACGGCTGGAAGAACCAGAAATATCGAAACTGGATTTCCAGCATGGAAAACCATGTCTTCCCGCTGATAGGCAGGAAGCCCGTCGATCAGGTGGACAGCACCCACGTCGTCGAGGTGCTCACGCCCATCTGGCTCGAAATCCCCGACACCGCCCGCAAGATTTTGCAGCGGATCGGTGCCGTGCTCGACTTCGCGCATATCAAGGGATGGCGCGAGGAAGAGGCCGCGCTGCGCTCAGTCCGCAAGGGCTTGCCGCGCCAGAGCGACAAGGTCGAGCACTTCAAGGCCATGCCCTATGCCGACATTCCGGCGTTCATGAAGGAGCTGGCGACTGCATCACCCACCACGGGCCGCGATGCCCTGCGTTTCACCATCTACAACGCCGTTCGGTCGAGCGAAACGCGCAAGGCCGTCTGGACTGAGATTGACCTCGACAAGGCGGTCTGGACAATCCCCGGCGAGCGCATGAAGGCAAAGGAAACCCATGTGGTGCCGCTCTCTAAGGCAGCGGTTTCCATTCTGCGTCGGCGCTGGAAACTGCGGACGAGCGACGATGGCCTCGTTTTCTCGAACAATGGCGAGAAGCCCATCAGCGACATGACAATGACCAAGCTGTTGCGCGATGCCGGGATCAAGGGCGCAACGGTACATGGTTTCCGCTCCGCCTTTACTGATTGGGTGGCGGAGAAAAGCGACTTTCCGAAGGAAGTGGCAGACAAGGCATTGGCCCACAAGCTGAGCAACCAGGTCGAGGCGGCCTATCGCCGCACCGACTTCTTCGACAAGCGGCGCGAACTGATGGCTGTGTGGGCCGAGTTTTTAGGAGCCGAGCCATACCGCGTATGAGTTCGGTTCCGTAGGCTAATCGACATCGAAGTCGTTTGAGTGCGGAGTTCAATTGGTCGGTATCTTGCCATTGGCTCGTTGATCGCCACTTATGGCAGGCATTAGAACTCGTTAGGGGGCGCGAATGGGGAAGCAGCTAACAAAGCTTCGGAGGCGAAAGGAAGCTAAAAAGGGGCTGGATTCCCTCGACGATCGTCGTGACCAGACGCTCGTCATTCACTACTCATGTGAGTCATTTTACGACATCAAGGACGGGAGAACACCTCGCGTCACTTCTATCGCTGTTCGCAATTTCGCCTCAGGTCAGACAACATCCTTCTCGATACATAAGTCTGCGGAGCAAAATGGGGTTCCGATCTCGGAGATCACCAACCATTACGATACGCTTGAGAAAAGCATGCTCGATGAGTTTTTCGCGTTTATTCCAACCGTCCCTGTTCAGACGTTTGTTCACTGGAATATGCGCGATGTAAACTTCGGCTTTCAGGCCATTGAACATCGTTACAAGGTGTTGGGCGGTGAGCCAGTAATCGTCGCGGATGATCGAAAGTTTGACCTAGCACGAGCACTCGTCGCCATCTTTGGCGTTGGTTATGTGCCCCATGGCGAAGGTGGGCGAATGTTCAGCACCATGGAGCTCAATTCCATCACGGCTAGGGATGCGTTGAAGGGAAAGGAAGAAGCCCAGGCCTTCGAGGAAGGGCAATTCGTGAGGCTTCATCAATCTACGCTCCGCAAGGTGGACGTGATCGCAAACATTCTTGAACGCACTCTCGATGGCACCCTCAAGACAAACGCAACTTGGCGGGACCAACACGGATTTCATCCAGCAGCAGCGGTCGAATTTGTAAAAGAGCATTGGGTTTGGACCATAATTGGCATGGTCGCAGTTGTGATCGGCTTGGGAGCCCGCATTCTGTGAAAGATGATGCTGAGCGGCTTTATGTCCTTGGCAACTCAATTCGCTTTACTTCGCCGCTCAACATAGCCGTAAAGGCTCGCTGTCGTGACTCGCGTTGCGTTGCCAATCTTCACCGTTTCGAGTTCACCAGCTGAAATCAGCTCGTACAGCTTCGTGCGCCCGATGCCGATCATGCGTGCAGCGTCATTTACCCTAACGCAAATCGGCTCGACAGGTTGATGGCCGTTCATTCTGCCGGTTCCTCTTCACGATAGTGAGCGGGATCGGCGATCCAGCGATTGATGGCTGACTCGTGCCAGCCTGCGCCGTGGATGCTGATCTTGACCTGCGACGGGAAAGTGCCCTCGGCGATCTTGCGATAAATGGTGGAGCGGGAAAGGCCGGTGCGGTCGAGCACGGTCTTGAGGCGGATGATGCGTTCGGTATTCGAAATGGGGCATTCTCACTTTGATACTGGCGGCCCCTCACCGGAACATAATGAGAACTTTTCGGCGCAACTCAAGGATGTTGGGCAAACAGAACGGTTTTCACGCGCACCCTAATGCAGCCGTGGTTTGGGGAGCAGGACAACTACGCATCTTTCGGGACAACCACGGACTTGAGATTGGGCAAGCCGATCAGACGTAAGATTTTTCTCACCCCGTCCCGGAACTCAATCCGTTGGCTATGCTCGATGGCTGTCGGCGTTATCGTTGCTGAAAATTGCGCGAGATCAGAATTACGTGATTCGCGCTCCCGTCGGAGAGATCGCGGGGTGAGGGTGGTTTGCGAGAGAGCGAAAACACGTAGCCAGGCTTAGTCTCTCGCTCAGACCGCAAACCATGGCTAGAATTGCAGCGTCAATTCGATTGATGCAGGTAACGTTGACAAATCCGCCAGTCTGGAGCAAATGGTTCGCATGAAGCCGTTTGACGCACATGATTCGGGTTTGCTTGTTGACCTAGCGTCGATTTCGGCGGGGTATCCCTTCCGTGGCAAGATCGACGCCCTCCCCAAAGGCGAGGTTGCCGTGATTCAAATGCGCAACGCGGATCCCTCAACCGGGATCGATTGGAAAGACCTTGCGCGGATCGAGCTGCCTCGCGCATCTGCGAAAGCATTTCTGAAGCCTGGTGACATCATCATGTCCACACGCGGTGGACGCAACTTCCCCTATTGCATCGAGGAACGCGACGAACAGGTCGTTTGCTCACCGCATTTCTTTGTCATCCGCGTCAGAACCGACGCGATCCTGCCCAAGTTTCTAGCTTGGCAGATGATGCAGAAGCCCGCGCAGGACTACTTCGCGGCGGGTGCGACAGGCTCCTACATCCTCAACCTCAAACGCGAGGTGGTGGAGAATCTGCCAATCGCGATCCCACCGATCGCACAGCAGCAACATATAGCCGACCTAGATGCGGCCATGCGCGGCGAACGCGCGATCCTGACCCAACTTATCGACAACAGAGCCGCCGAGATGACGGCCATTGCCCAGCAGCTGCTTGCACCTGCCTTTCAGCGCCCGGAACAGAGAGCATCATGAACGACCAGATCAAACAGGACGAAGTGAACAAGGCCGTCTGGGCCGCTTGCGACACTTTTCGCGGGACGGTCTCTGCCGATGTGTACAAGGACTACGTCCTCACCATGCTGTTCCTGAAATACCTGTCGGATGTTTGGCAGGACCACTACGACAAGTACCAGAAAGAATATGGCGATACGCCCGAGCTGATCGCGGAGTTGATGACGAACGAGCGCTTCGTCCTACCGGAATCCGCCAACTTCACCACGCTATATAAGGCGCGGCACGAGCCGGGTAATGGCGAGCGGATCGACAAGGCACTGCACGCCATCGAGGAGGCCAACGTCGGCAAGCTGCGCGATGTGTTCCAAGACATCAGCTTCAACTCCAACAAGCTGGGTGAGGAAAAGCAGAAGAACGACATCCTGCGCCATCTGCTGGAGGACTTTTCGCGCCCCGAGCTGAACATGCGTCCCTCGCGCATCGGCAATCTGGACGTGATCGGCAACGCCTATGAATTCCTGATCAAGAACTTCGCAGCAGATGCGGGCCGCAAGGCAGGCGAGTTCTACACCCCGCCCGAAGTGTCCGAACTGATGGCCGAGATTATGGACATGACCGAGGGCGAGGAAGCCTGCGATCCCACCTGTGGTTCCGGTTCGCTGTTGATGAAATGCGGTCGCCGCGTGCAGGCCAAGTTCGGCGGCTCGAAGAAATACGCACTCTACGGCCAGGAATCGATCGGCAGCACTTGGGCGCTCGCCAAGATGAACATGTTCCTCCACGGCGAGGACAATCACCGGATCGAATGGGGCGACACGATCAACAACCCCAAGCTGCTGGACGGCGATGACCGGCTTAAGCACTTTGATATCGTTGTCGCCAACCCGCCCTTCAGCCTCGACAAGTGGGGTGTCGATGCCGCGGAGAACGACAGGTTCGGGCGTTTCCGGCGCGGTATCCCGCCGCGCACCAAAGGCGATTATGCCTTCATCCTCCACATGATCGAAACCATGAAGCCCCGGACCGGGCGCATGGCCGTGGTCGCACCACACGGCGTGCTCTTCCGGGGGTCGAGCGAGGGCCGCATCCGTCAGAAGCTGATCGAGGAAAACCTGCTCGAAGCGGTGATCGGCCTGCCGGAAAAGCTGTTCTACGGCACCGGCATTCCGGCCTGTATCCTGATCTTCCGCAAGACCAAGGCGGACGACAAAGTGCTGTTCATCGATGCCAGCCGCGAGTTCAAATCGGGAAAGAACCAGAACCAGCTCGATGAAGGCAATCTGGCGAAGATCGTCGAAACCTACCGGGCGCGTGAGACGGTCGACAAATACGCATACCTCGCCACCCCCGAAGAGCTGGCCGAGAATGACTACAACCTCAATATCCCGCGCTACGTCGATACCTTCGAGGAAGAGGAAGAGATCGACTTGGTCGCCGTCCGCGCCGAACGGCTGAAGCTCAAGGCCGATCTGGCCGCGCTGGAAGAGAAGATGGACGGCTACCTCAAGGAGCTTGGCTACTGATGGCGGGCGAGATCATCCAGTACCAGACGGAGGACGGCGTAACCGTCATTCGCCTTCAGGCGAGTGATGGCAGCGTGTGGCTGAGCCAGGCGGATATGGCCGAGCTATTTCAGGTTTCACCGCAGGCGATCACCCAGCACATCCGGGCAATCTACGAGGATGGCGAGCTGGATCAGGACGCAACCTGTAACGATTACTTACAAGTTCGAACCGAGGGCAAACGCGAGGTTTCCCGCCAGATTGCGCACTACAACCTGCAAATGATCCTCGCGGTCGGCTTCCGCGTGCGGTCGCTGCGTGGCATGCAATTCCGGCGTTGGGCATCGGAGGCGCTTAGCGAATATCTGGTCAAGGGCTTCGTCATGGATGACGAGCGCCTGAAGGAGCCGGACAACGACTATTTCGAAGAGCTGCTCGCCCGCATTCGCGATATTCGCGCGTCAGAAAAGCTGTTCTACAAAAAGGTGCTCGATATCTACGCCACCGCCGTGGACTATGATCCGAAGGCAGAGTCGAGCACGCAATTCTTCCAGACGGTCCAGAACAAGATGCACCACGCCGCTCACGGCCAGACGGCAGCGGAAACCAAAGTGGCGCGCGCCGACAGCGCCAAGCCGATGATGGGGCTGACCAGCTGGACCGGCGAGAAGAAAGGCCGCCTGCCCACCAAGCAGGATGCGCAGGTGGCGAAGAACTATCTGGCAGACGACGAAATGGAGACGCTGAACCGCATCACCGTCGCCTTCCTGGAATTTGCGGAGGCCATGGCGAAGAACCGCAAGCCGATGCACATGGCCGACTGGATCGCCAAGCTGGATGATTTCCTGAAGCTGGGCGATCACGCGCTGCTCGATGGTGCGGGCAAGGTCACCGCTGATCAGGCCAAGCGTCATGTCGATGCCGAATATGACCGCTGGCACACCCGCGCGATCAATGCGCCGAGCGCGGTCGAGCAGCATTTCATCGAGGCGACCGCCAAAGTGAAGAACCTCGCCGCTGACAAGCCCGCCAAGGGCAAGGGCGGTGCGGAATGATTCCGTCCGATTGGCAGCCCATCCAGCTAAAGGATGTCGTGCAGAAGGGGCGTAAGATTTGCTACGGCATCGTTCAGCCCGGTGATTTTACAGCCGACGGAATCCCGCTCATTCGGGGCAAAGATTACTCATTCGGATGGGTCCCCCTCGAAAATTTCTTCCGCGTCTCTGAGGCGATCGACCGTCCCTACAAGCGATCGAAGGTCAAACCTCGCGACCTCATTTTGACGATTGTTGGCGCAGGAACTGGCAACGTTGCGACTATCCCTGATTGGCTTGATGGGGCGAATATCACGCAGACCACGGCGCGGATTGCGGTTGATCATGAAAGGTTCGATCACCGATATGTTCGCGCTTTGCTTCAAAGCCGATTTGGGCAGAATGCCGTCTACCGCGCAATCAAAGGCGGAGCGCAGCCCGGATTGAACATCGCAGATGTTGAAAAGTTCACGTTTTTCTTTCCGGAGAAGAGCGTTCAAAGTCAGATCGCGGATGTTGCTGAAGTTTGGGGCCGCGCAATCGAGACGGTCGAGGCGCTGATCGCCAACGCCCGCGCGCAGAAGCAGGCGCTGATGCAGCAACTGCTCGATGGAAAGCACCGGCTGCCGGGGTTCAGTGGAGAGTGGCAGCGCAAGCCGATCAACGAAATCGCTACCCGCGTCACGCGTCGCAACGACGGCACGGAACTGCCGGTGCTGACGATTTCCTCTACGTCCGGCTTCGTCCGGCAGGACGAGAAATACAGCCGCTACATGGCCGGAAAGAGCGTCGAAACCTACATCATGCTGAACGAGGGCGAATTTGCCTACAACAAGGGCAATTCAAAAACCTACGAGTTTGGCTGCATCTTTGACCTTGAGGGCTACGAACGCGCGCTCGTTCCGCACGTATATGTCTGTTTCAAGCTCAAGAAGGGCTACAGCCACCGCTTCTACAAAGCTCTGTTCGAAGCGGACTATCTCGCTCCGCAGCTAGGTCGCCTCGTTAACACCGGCGTGCGCAACAACGGCTTGTTGAACATCAAACCCAGCGAATTTCTCGGCACCAAGGTTCCCGTCCCGCCGCCCAACGAACAAGATGCAATCGCAGCCGTCATGGAAGCGGCTTCGCGCACTGTGATCGAGCACGAAACCCAACTCACCGCCCTCCGCCAGGAAAAGGCCGCGCTGATGCAGCAACTGCTCACCGGCAAACGGCGGGTCAATCTCCCGGAAAACGAGGCGGCCTGATGGCAGACCTGGGCTCAACCATCACTCTGACCATGCGCCTGCTCCGGGAGGGCAAGGCGCTGGAGGACGCATTCCGGGACGATTATCGGCCAGGCGAGGCTGACGCTCTTGAGGAACGACCATGGTCGGAAATCCCAGAAGCACGGTTATTGGTGGGGCAAATTTTCAACAATCCACCCCCTTGGCACGGCTTTCTCGCAAGAGGGAGCGCCGACCTCCCCGAACTCACTTCCGGAGGCGCCGCTGCAATCATCTTCGTGCCTATCAAAGACCGCCTGATCGCGGTTTGCTTCGGACATGCACACATTCCACTGAATCTCGACGCATTTGAAAGGCAATTCGGTCTTCGGGTGACGCTCAACTCAGTTCCGCGAAGCGGCATTCGAACACTTGATCTTGCCACGCCTGACGCAGTCACTTTCCAACGGCGTGTGCAGGCCAGTCGCGATAGCGACATTGGGGAATTCGGTGTGGACATCTTTCGCGATTTAGCGCGGGTTGCTGGCGGCACGCCTAAAGACAAGACCTTTGCTTCGTTCGTGGCTGGCAAGGATAGTCTTTCAATAACCTGCAAGCTTACTCCCACTGGTTTGCTGTCAAAATGCGAGGAAGTTTTTCAAGCGTTCAACGCCAAGGCGTACAAATCCGATTTTGGCTGGATCGATAACCTTTGCCGGGTGGAGAGCAAGGATGACATCGATCGCGCGGATGCTGAGCTGGGAAAAGCAATCGACGATCTGATGAACGGGGTTGATGCCGACCTTCACATGGCCCCTCCCGAGATCGTGGATTACACAGAAGGCAGCGTCCTTCACTACAACGGGTTCGGCAGCCATGGCGTAAACTTTCACCGCTTGGCCATCGAGGATTACGTTGCGGAATTGGTACGCTGCAAATTCAAGGGCTCGATTCAAGACATCAAAGAATCTCACCGGATCAAGGCGGCTAAGGTCGGCACCGAAAAGCTTACAGAGGCTTGGAAGGTCTACGACTGCTTCATTTTTGAAACCGAGTTGAAGGAACCGGGAGGTCGGAGGCGCACCTTCGTCTTGTTTGCCGGCGACTGGTATGAAGTTGAGAAAGGTTTCAAGAAGAGCATTGAATCATTCTTCGCATCGCTTGAGCAGCGAGTAGTGGTTGCACACACCACCGCGCCAAACGAAGAGGCACTGATTGTCGAGTTGGAAGGTTCACGCGCAGACTTGGTCAAGCTGGACCGACAGAAGATCAACCCTGAGAATGTGCGCTACGGCAATCTGGAACCCTGCGACTTTCTGTCGGACAAGAAGGAATTTATCCACCTGAAGGATGGTCATTCGTCTGGACCCATCAGCCATCTCTGGATGCAGGGCGTTGTGAGTGGCGACGCGTTTGCGATGGACAAGAAGTTCCGGCGGGACCTACGGTCGAAGGTGAAGAAGCTCAAGCCCGGGTTCGAGAAACTACTTCCCGATGGCCGATCAGAACCGACACGCGCTGACTACACCGTAGTGTTCGGGATCATGCGTGAACCGCTTAAAGACGGGAGACTCAATCTACCGTTTTTCAGTATGGTAAGCTTGAAGACGGCTGCCGAGCGTCTTCAGCAGATGGGCTACAAGGTCGCGATCAACCTCATCGAAAAGAGGCACGCGGTTCCTCTTGCGAAGGCCGCATGACCATCACCCCCAACACCGCCGAGCTTTACAGCTCCCATATTCCGGCCCTCGCCACGCTGGTTTCGCTGGGCTGGGACTATCTCTCGCCAGAGGATTGCCTAGCCGCGCGTGGCGGCAATCAGGGCGTGGTGCTGCGCGATGTGCTGGTCGAGCAGCTGCGGCGGCGGACGTTCGACTACAAAGGGCGGACCTATCCGCTATCAACCAATGCGATCGACCAGATCGTCCGCGAGCTGACCTCGCCTGCCCTGAACGAAGGGCTGATCACCGCCAACGAGAAGCTCTACAACGCCATCACGCTGGGCATCACCGTCACCGAATTCGTCGAAGGCAAGAAGCATAGCGTCACCGTTCCGATCATCGATTGGGCACACCCGTTGGCGAATAGCTTTGTCGCTAGCGAAGAAATGGAAGTGCTTGCCGTGCCGGGCACGCATACACGGCGGCCCGATATCGTCGGCTTCGTGAACGGCATCCCGCTGCTGGTGATCGAGGCCAAGCGGCCTGACAGTGGCAATCCCAATAAATCGATGGTGGACGAAGGCATCAGCCAGACGATCCGCAACCAGGGGCAGGAGGAAATCCCGCACCTGTTCGCCTATTCCCACCTGCTGTTGTCGATCGGCATGACCGATGGCCGCTATGGCACCACCAAAACCCCGCGCAAATTCTGGGCGCAGTGGCGCGAGGAGGAGTTCTCCGAGGACCAATTCCGCCAGATCAAGAACGCTGCGAAAGAGACTGACCCACGCGCGGCGATCCTGAAAAACCACGTCCGCGAGGTGCGCGACCACTTCCAGCACCTGTGGAGCGACGAGCAGGCCGCGACCGCACAGGACCGCCTGCTGATCGGCCTCTGCACGCCCGAGCGAATGCTCGAATTCGTCCGCTCATACGTCCTGTTCGACCGCAAGGTAGACAAGATCGTCGCCCGCCATCAGCAGTTCTTCGGCATCCGCGCGCTGCTCGACCAGATCAGCCGGATCAAGCCCGATGGCGCACGCGAAGGCGGAGTGATCTGGCACACTACCGGTTCGGGCAAGAGCTTCACGATGGTGATGCTTTGCAAGGCGCTGCTGCTTCACAACAAGCTGAAGGCCTGCCGTCTAGTCGTGGTGACCGACCGGCGCGATCTGGAAAAGCAGCTGGCAGGCAACTTCCTGACCGGTGGAGCCTTCGGTTCGGACATCGGCTCCAAGGACGCAGGCAAGGCTAAGGCGCAATCGGGCCGCGACCTTGCAAAGCGCATCGGCAAGGGAACCGAGCGGATCATCTTCACGATCATCAACAAGTTCGGCAGCGCAGCGCGCCACCCGGAATGCCGGAACGAGAGTGCAGACATGATCGTGCTGGTCGATGAAGGCCACCGCAGCCAGGGCGGCGAAAACCACGAGCGAATGCGCAAGGCGCTGCCGAACGCCGCCTACGTCGCGTTCACTGGCACCCCGCTGCTGAAGGACGACAAGACGGCCAACAAGTTCGGACGCATCGTTCATGCCTACACGATGAAGGACGCCGTCTCGGACGGAACGGTGACGCCGCTGCTCTACGAAGAGCGCAAACCGATCCTCGACGTGAACGAACGGGCGATCGACAACTGGTTCGAGAAGGTCACGGCTGGCCTGTCCGATGAGCAGAAGGGCGACCTCAAGAAGAAGTTCGGGACCAAGGGCGCGGTCTATGGCTCGGGCGACCGGATCAATCTGATCGCACTCGATATCGCGACCCACTTCAAGGAGAACTTCAAGGATCTTGATCTCGGTCTGAAGGGTCAGCTCGCAACGGACTCCAAGCGCTCCGCCATCCGCTTTAAGAAAGCGTTGGATGCAACAGGCCTGGTCAGCAGCGCCATTGTCATTTCCCCCCCTGATACCCGCGAAGGCCACTCGGAAGTCGATGAGGCAGAGCTGCCAGAGGTGCTGCAATGGTGGAAGGAAAACGTCAGAGGCGACGCCGAGGATTATGAGCGCCAGGTGATCGAGGATTTCTCGACCGAGGGCCGACCCGACATCCTGATCGTGGTCGATAAGCTGCTCACCGGATTTGATGAGCCGCGCAACGCCGTTCTCTACATCGACAAGAAGCTCGAACAGCACAATCTGATCCAGGCCATCGCCCGTGTGAACCGGCTGCATGAGCAGAAAAAGTACGGTTTGCTCATCGACTATCGAGGTATTCTGAAGGCGCTGGATACTGCGCTCACCGAATATCAGGACCTCGCCGAACGCACACAGGGCGGCTTCGATCTCGACGACATTGACGAACTCTATGCCGATGTCAGCACCGAGTATAAGCGATTGCCCAGCCTCCACGCCGACCTCTGGGCAATCTTCAAGCCGGTCAAGAACAGGGCCGATATCGAGCAGTACCGTCAGCTGTTGGTTCCGCAGACCCGCGAAAGTGAGGATGGCACGCCGGTCGACCTGAATCAGAAGCTGAGGGAGGATTTCTACGAGGCCCTGACAGCCTACGGCATGTGCCTGAAGATCGCTCTTGGATCGCGTTCGTTCTTTGAAGACACATCGATCACCGAACGACAGATTGCGGAATACAAACGCGACCTCAAGTTCTTCACTAACCTGCGCAAGATCGTGAAGCAGGACGCACAGGAAACCGTCGACTACAGCGCCTACGAAGATCAGATCAGGAGACTGGTCGATCGCTATGTGGTGGGCGAGGACGTGGAGAACGTGGACGGCGTTCTGATCGTCAACGAGCTTGGAAATCAGCAGGCCGCCGAAACCTGGTCCCCTGAGAAAACACGCAACGAAACCGACATCATCCGATCCAGAGTCCGCAAGACGATCGAGCAGGAACTGGCCGACGATCCCTATGCGCAGCTGTTCTTTTCCGATCTGCTCAAGCGGGCCATTGCGGAAGCATCTGCGCTATTCGACCACCCTTACAAGCAATACATCCTGTTCAAGGATTTGGAGGAAAAGCTCGCCTCCCAGTCCATCGACGACCTGCCTAAACGCCTCGCAGGTCACCGCCATGCGAGCGCCTATTTCGGGATTATCCGGTTAGAGATCGGGGACGAGCTCGCAAAGGGGGATGAGCAAGAAGAATTCATCCGGGCAGCGCTGGACATGGAGAAGTCCGTCGAGAGTGCCATTGCAGAAAACTCGTTGAACCCTGCAAACATTGAAGCGGCTATCCGAAAAGCTTTGTTGCCGCGCCTGTTCGGCCTGACCGGCTTGGACAAGGCAAAGGTTATTACCGAGAAGGTTGTCGAGGTAACCCGCATCGGCATTTCTCGTGGAAGTGGCGCAAAAACATGATTGTGCGATACGGCGATCAAGAGGTGTCGTGCCTCGTTCGACAAACCGCTGCTGTCACGGGCCGCATCCGCATCCACGTTTACCCGAACGGTGATGTCGAAATCGAAGCGCCTGGCGATAAGGAAACAGGTCAGATCAGGGCCGCGGCCCAGCGACGCGCAAGATGGATATTCCAGCACCGAAACGCAGCGATCGCCGCGCGGCGAATGGCACTACCGCGCGAATATGTGAGTGGCGAAACGCACTTCTATCTAGGGAGGAGGCATAAGCTTATCGTCAATGAGAGCAGCGCGCAGCCTTCTGAAGTCAAACTCCTGCGAGGCAAGCTCGTTGTAACGCTGCCACTGGCTGATCGAGCCGCCGTCAGACGCAGATTGAATGCATGGTATGATTTGCGCGCAGACGAATACCTGAGCGACAAATTTTCGGAAATCTCAGGCCGATTGAATTGGGTCGAAGCACGCCCGCCCCTGAAACTTATGCGCATGAGGACGCAATGGGGCAGCTGTTCCCCGGACGGGGTGATTTACTTGAACCCCGCACTCATACGGGCACCACGTCATTGCATTGAATACGTCATTCTCCACGAACTCTGTCATCTGGTCGAGCACAACCACAGCAAGCGCTTCTTCGACTTGCTGACCAAGCAGATGCCCGCTTGGGAGAGCGCAAAACGGGAGCTGGACTCGCTCGCCGAATTGATCCTCGCAGGACACGAACCAGCGTTTGATCAGACGGTATCGCAGCAATAGATCAACCACTGCGTTTACGGGTTTTCAGCCTCAAACGCCCGCTTTCCCTTGCGCCTGAACAGTACCAGCGCCTGCGCACCATCCGGCCCACGCAGCTTGGCGGCAACGGTGAGCAACGCGCCGTAGAGAGCAGCGCGGTCATCGTCCGTCAGTTCGACCAGATCGGCCTTGGCGACCAGGCCGCCCATCTCGATAAGCTGCCTTGTCCGTTCGCGTCTTTTGATCTGCCATTCGCGCATGTCGGTTCGTGCCTTTGCCGCTTCAAGCCGATGTCGCGCCGCCGTCGAGCGGGAGAGTGCCTTCCTGCTGCTGGCGAGATTCGCTCGCAGTGTTGCGTGGCTGGCCCTGAAAGAAAGCCGCGCCGCGCTTGCGCCAGCCCTCGCCGGTTGCCTTGTCGGTATTGGCCACAGCATCGAGCAGAGCGCCAGCCAGCACATCAGCGTCGAGCACGTCGGCTCCGGTTGCCGTGACAAGCGCGCCGAGGTCGCGCACGCGGCGTTCCTTCAGCTGCTTTGCTTTGTCGGCGAGCGCCTTCAGTTCCGAATCAAAATCGCGGGGTTTGCGCATGAGAGGTCTCCATCGTTGGTGTGATGGAGCCATGATAATATAGACGGTAATCCAATGCAGTAAGGTCGCCGGGACAGTGTGAAACCGCCTAGTCCCGATCAGGATTTTATCATGAGAGGGCGCGCTTATACGTCGTGCCGACGCAGGCTTTGCGGTGTAACTGGATTGCCGACATGGCAATCTTTCACTTCAGCGCAAAGGTCATCGGAAGGTCGAGCGGACGCAGCTCCGTTGCGGCTGCGGCCTATCGTGCGGGCGAGCGATTGCACGATGAACGCATCGACAGAACTCACGATTTCACCAACAAAGCAGGCGTCCTTCATTCCGAAGTGATGCTGCCAAAAGGCGCGCCTGAAGCCTTCGTCGACCGCGCCACATTGTGGAACGCGGTCGAAGCTGCCGAGAAGCGCAAGGATGCCCAGCTTGCCCGCGAGGTCGAGTTCGCCCTGCCACGCGAATTGTCGAAGAAAGACAACATCAAGCTGGCTCGCGAGTTCGTGAAGGCCGAGTTCGTCGAGAAAGGCATGATTGCCGATCTCAATGTGCACTGGGATATCGGTGAAGACGGGAAGGCGAAGCCTCATGCGCATGTCATGCTCACGATGCGCGAGGTCACGAAGGATGGGTTTGGCGCGAAGGTTCGCGACTGGAACAAAACCGCGCTGATCGAGCAATGGCGTGAGCGCTGGGCCGATCATGTCAATCGCGCGCTTGCCGAGCGCGACATTGATGCGCGGATCGATCACCGCAGCCTGGAGGCGCAGGGGATCGCGCTGGAGCCGCAGGACAAGATCGGCCCCGCCGCCTCGCGCATCGGCGGGCGTGGACTGGAAGCCGAGCGGATCGAGGAACACCGCGCGATCGCTAAGCGCAATGGCGAGCGCATCATTGCCAATCCAGCGTTGGCACTGGATGCCATCACGCACCAGCAGGCGACGTTCACCAAGCGCGAACTTGCCGCATTCGTGCACCGGCATAGCGACGGCAAGGAGCAGTTTGACGCCGCTTACAGTGCAGTGCGCAGTTCTCCTGATCTGATCGCTCTGGGCGTGGATGGACGCGGGCAGGATCGGTTCACTTCGCGCGCGATGATCGAGACCGAACAGCGGCTGCATCGCGCTGCTGACGCGATGGCACAGCGCACCGAGCACGCCGTCAATGATGTGCAGCGGAACGCCGCATTCGCCAGCGCGGCCAAGCGCGGTCTGGTCCTCTCCGGCGAGCAGAAATCCGCCTTCGAGCACGTCACCAAAAAGAGTGGCCTTGCCGTGGTCGTCGGATATGCCGGAACCGGCAAGAGCGCGATGCTCGGCGTAGCGCGCGAGGCATGGGAAAGCGCGGGCTACACTGTACGCGGCGCAGCCTTGTCTGGCATCGCCGCCGAAGGTATGGAAAACGGCTCCGGCATCGCATCGCGCACTATCGCCAGCCTTGAGCACCAATGGGGCAAGGGACGTGAGCAACTTACTGCGCGTGACGTGCTCGTCATCGACGAAGCGGGCATGGTCGGCACGCGGCAGATGGAGCGCGTCCTGTCCCATGCCGCCAAAGCCGGTGCGAAAGTTGTCCTGGTTGGCGACCAACAGCAGCTTCAGGCTATCGAGGCTGGCGCTGCGTTCCGGGCCATCCACGAACGCCACGGCGGCGTCGAGATCAGCGAGGTTCGCCGCCAGCTTTCCGCTTGGCAGCAGGATGCGACCAAGCAACTCGCCACGGGACGCACCGGCGAAGCGATCCGGAGCTACGACGAGCGCGGCATGGTCCATGCCGCCGACACGCGCGAGGCCGCGCGGAATGAACTGATCGGGCGCTGGAATCAGGAACGCCAAGACAGCCCCGGCGATAGCCGGATCATCCTCACCCACACGAATGACGAGGTGCGCGAGCTGAACCAGATGGCGCGCGAGAAGATGCGCGAGGCTGGAGCACTGGGTGCCGATGCCAAGATCAAGGCTGCACGCGGCGAACGGGAGTTTGCATCGGGCGACCGCATTATCTTTCTGCGCAACGAGCGCGGTCTTGGGGTGAAGAACGGGACGCTTGCCACGGTCGAAATGGCCAGCGCGCAACGAATGGCCGTGCGCACCGATGATGGCCGCGAAGTTGCCTTCGACACCAAGGATTACGCCAATTTCGATCATGGCTACGCGGCCACGATCCACAAGGCGCAGGGTATGACGGTGGACCGCACGCATTTGCTCGTCACACCGGGCATGGATAGCCATTCCGCCTATGTTGCCATGTCGCGCCATCGCGACGGTTTGGCTATGCACTATGGGCGCAATGACTTTGCCGACCAGTCAAAGCTGGTTCGGACGCTGAGCCGTGAGCGTGGGAAGGACATGGCGGGCGACTACAAGCCGGAGCAAGCCTTCGCCGAACTGCGCGGCATCAGCTTCCGCGAGCGGGTCATGGAGATGGTTCGGCAGGTTCCGGAGAAGGCCAAGTCCATCTTCGGAAACTTCCGTCCGCAGGCCCGCCAGCTCGAACCAATCCCGGCGCAGACGAACACGCAAAACGAGCAGCGCCGTGCGGTCGAACGCTATTCCCGCGCACTTGGCGATATCGGCACAATGCAGACCCAGGGTTTGCCCGTCCTCCCGCACCAGAAAGACGCGCTGGAGAAGGCAGGAAAGGCGCTCGACGCGATCCGGCCCCATGCCGCCACCGATCTTGCCAAGGCGCTGGAGCGGCATCCTGAGCTGATTGCGGAGGCCGCAGGCGGGCGCAGCCAGGAAACCATGCGCGCCATGAGCCAAGAGGCCGCCGTGCGCACCGATCCGGCGCTGCGATCCGAACGCTTTGTCAGCGACTGGCAGGGGTTGAGCACGGCACGCAAGCAGCTTGAGCAACAGGGCGACCGCGCGGGAGCTGCCCGCGTGTCGGCAAAGCTGACCGAACTGGCGAAAGGGCTTGAGCGCGATCCGCAGGTCGAAGGTCTGCTGCGCGGCAAAACGCGTGAACTCGGCATCGATCCCAAGCCCGAACGCAGCATCGCAAACGAGCTAACCGCAATCCTCTCCCGCGAGCGCACCCGCGATCTCGGGATGGGTCTTTAGGAGAAACGACATGGAAGACGACCACATCGAAGAGGTGCAGCTGGATCTTGAAGTCGAGGAACCACCTGCCACGCCATCGGAACTGGAACCGGACGCGGTGGAAGTACCCGATCCTGCAACGGAAGCCTTTGCCCGCCTCGAAGGCGAAATGGCGATGGTGCGCCATACGGTCCAGAACATGGCGAGGGAGCGAGCCGACATCGTGATCCCGGACTACACCGCCACGCTCGGCCAGATGGCCGATCAGCTGGCACAGGTCTCCAAGACGTTGACCGCAATCGGCAACAAGCCTGCCATCGGGCTGACGCCGGAAGACATCGCAGTTCAGATCAAGCGCGCCTCGCTCGAAATGCTGCGCGATGCCAGCGACCTGTTCCGGCACGGACGCAAAGACCTTGACATTGCAACCGGTCAGCTCGCCGCGATTGTCGGGCGTGTCCGCGCCGAGGACGAGCAGAAGCGCCAGATCTGGCGCTTTGCAGGCGTGGGTGTGCTGGCTGGCATACTGCTTTGGTCGATCCTGCCCGGCACCATCACCCGCGCCATGCCAGAAAGCTGGTATTGGCCCGAACGAATGGCGGAGAGAGCTCTCGGGGAGTCGTCGCGGTGGAACGCGGGCAGCAGATTGATGCAGAGTGCCGATCCTCTAGCGTGGCACGTCCTTATTGCGGCGGCTGACATGCAGCGAGATAACCGGGACAAGATTGAAGATTGCAGGAAACGTGCGAATTCGAGCGGGAAGAGCGTATCCTGCACACTCCAGATTCGGGCGCAAAACGGAGACGACTAGCGCGCCGGAAATCGCCTTCACGCACCAAGAAGCGTCCCGGAAAGCCCCAGAATGTGCCGGAAAAGCCCGCACATTGTGTGGGGTCAATCGTAGGAACGTTTGCCGCAATTCTGCCGAGATTTGTTTGAAAACAAATCGCTAAGGCGGTTGACTGGCGCACCCGACAGGATTCGAACCTGTGGCCTCTGCCTTCGGAGCTGTAAAAATGGCGCAATTTGTTGCAACGCAGCAGAACGCAAATAAACAATAACCTATTATTTTTACGTCGTTAATTCGGTTTTCAAAAATTGCGAATGGTTCGCATCTGTTGCACTGCGTTCACCCCTCCTGCACTTACATTTCACTTACGGATTCGCTACCTTTGCGGTCAAAGGAATGATCGCAATGGCTGCTTCGTTGAGCAATTCTCTGGCACAAAAGGCGCTCCCCAAGGCGAAGCCCTATGAGCTGCGCGATGCGAAGTTGAGCGGCTTGTTGCTGCGGGTCCAGCCATCGGGTGTGAAGACATGGTATCTCGAATTCGAGCGCGGCAAGCGCGTCAGGCTCGGGCGTCTAACGAGCATGGGATACAACGCAGCGGTGGAGGCTGCGCAGAATGCGCTTGGCCCTTACTGGGCCGGTGTCGATCCGCGCATCGAGCGCCAGAAGCGCAAGCAGGTCTCAACCTTCGGCGAGTTCATCGATGAACACTACGCCGATTGGGCTCGGGTTCACCAGAAAACGGCAGAGGCCACGATCAAGCGGCTGAAGGTGGCCTTCAAGAAATTCCTCAAGACACCGATGGCGACGATCTCGCCGCTCGACATGGAGCGCTGGCGCGCCCAGCGCATGAAGGATGGCGTCAAGACCAACACCGTCAATCGCGATATCACGGCAATCAAGGCGGCGCTCAACCGGGCTGTCGAATGGGAGCTGATTGCAGTGAACCCGATCGCCAAGGTCAAGAAGGCGCGGGAGAACAAGGAAGTCCGTGTTCGATATCTGGACGAAGCCGAGGAGTATCGGCTGCGCGCGCAACTGAAGAAGCGCGAAGACAGAATGCGCAGCGAGCGCGACACAGCCAACCAGTGGCGGCGCGAACGTGGCCGAGAGCTGTTGCCCAGCCTGCGCGCTGTTCCTTTCACTGACCACCTGATGCCGATGGTTCTCATTTCGCTCAATACCGGCATGCGGCGCGGCGAATTGTTCGACCTTAAGTGGTCGAATGTGAATTTCGACCGGCGTATCGCCACTGTGTCAGCGGAGACGGCGAAGTCGCGCAAGACGCGGCACATCCCGCTGAACGCGGAAGCCTATGAGACGCTCAAATCTTGGCGCTCGCAATGCGACCTCGGCAACAGCCGCGTGTTCGAAAGCGAAGACGGCGCGCGCTTCGACAACGTGAACTCCTCGTGGAAAAAGCTGCTCGACGACGCGAAGATCGTGGATTTCCGGTGGCACGACATGCGCCACCATTTCGCCTCACGTCTTGCTATGGGCGCGGTTGACCTCAACACCATCCGCGAGCTTCTCGGCCACAGCGATTACGCGATGACGCTACGCTATGCGCACTTGGCTCCAGAGCACCGACGCGAAGCGGTCGAGGTTCTCGACAAGCCCAGGCCACATCTCAAGATCGTGGCTACGAGCTGATGCTGACGGTTCTGGAGCGATATTCGCTGCGCAGTGAATATTGCGATTAGATTGATTTTGGGGCATCGGGATCGACGTGTGATCCAGTGCACCCGAAAGCGGCGAGCCGCTTTCGGGTGCACTGGACCAAAAGTCAACTTCTGATTGACTTTTCCACCTCTCGGGCATATGTAGCTCTCAACAGAACCCGCCACGCCTCTCAACGATGCGCACCAGGCGGGTCATTTTTTGCCCAAAATCCGAGTGGGGGGAGGCCGGATTGATACCGCCCAAACCTCTCTACAACAAACCTGCGCTCTCGCTTGCCGACCAGATAGCCAAGCTTGAAGCCAATGGCATGGTCATCAACGATCACGCCATTGCAGAACATTGTTTGCAGCACATCAGCTATTACAGGCTAAGCGCCTACTGGCTTCCGTTCGAGCATCCAAAGGGGCAAGCTGGCCCAAGATTCCGGACAGGCACCAACCTCCAGACCGTACTCGATCTCTACGAATTCGATCGCAAAGTGCGCCTGCTCGTTCTTGACGCAGTCGAGCGGGTTGAAGTGGCGGCTCGTGGTGCCTGGGCATACGAGATGGCGATGCTGGGAGATGGCTTCTCCTACCTCGATCAAGCGATCTATGCCGATCAAAACAAGTTCAATCGGAACTGCGCCCGCCTCGACAAGGAGGTCGCCCGATCGAAAGATACTTTCATCCGCCACTACAAGCGCGAATACTCAGGTCCTGCAAGGCCGCCGGTGTGGATGTCATCCGAGCTACTTTCATTCGGACTCTTGTCGCAATGGTATGCGGCGCTCAAGGAACCGAGCCTCCGTCAAAAAGTCGCAGATCCCTTTGATCTCGACGAGGTGATCTTCGTGACCTTCCTCCACCAATTGGCGATTGTCCGGAACATCTGCGCCCATCACGGGCGGTTGTGGAACAGAACTCTCGACGTTTCACTCAAACTGCCGAAGAAATCGCCACCGGATTTGGCGGCAGCCTTGAACCGCAGCGCACCAAAGAAAATCTACAATACCTTGGCCATGATCCAGCATTGCCTTGATCGAGCAGAACTCGGCAACACTTGGCGAGAGCGGCTCCAAGCGCTTGTCGGCGCGATGCCCTACGGCAATCCGCAAATGATGGGTTTCCCGACCGACTGGGCCGATCAGAAGCTCTGGGGTGGCACCAAGTAGCCTTTGATGAACACCCGAAGGCCGGGCGCTAAGCGCCCGGTTCCTTCTTCTCGTCGTCCAGCGGCGTGCGCAGAACGATCCGGCCATTGATCGGGACCACTTCCAGCTGAAGGGAAAGGCCCTTGCGGTCGCGGTGGAACCACGCCGCTCCGATGCGGGTCCAGAAACCCTTGTCGCCCTTGTTTGCGACATGCCAGGCGAGGAAGTCCGGCGGATTGGTTTCCTGCGAGGGTGCGGTATTGCTGCGTGCCATGATGATTTCCTTTCGTGTCTGGTGGCTCGTTGCACCAAACAGGAAGGCCGCACGGCCAAGGGCAGGGTTCATGTCCAACACGGGTGAGCGGAGCGAACCGGCGCGGGCCGGGCATTGAAGACTGACCGCGTGCGGCCAGTAAGGGTGCTCAAAAACGAGGCCGAAACGACGCGGACGAAATCCATCGCTTGCGGCATAGCGTGATCAGGAAACTTCGTAGGACTTTTCCAGCAGCGGCTTGGCCTTCTCGAAATCGGCGGAACTCTGGATCGTGATCTCAAGATCGCCAGTGCCGAAATGACCGATACCGCGCACGTCACGCGTGAAGCCCTGCTCAAGCACGACAGAGCCGGGATCGACCTTGACATAGACCAGCAGCTTTTTGGCCTGATTGCGGAACTCAAGGCTGGCGAAGTTCTTGATGCGCCGGAAGGCCACATAATAGGCGGTCGTCTTGGTTTCGACGTCGTCGCCAAGTGCCAGCATGAAGTCCGACATTAGGTGGTAAAGGTCGGTCAAGGCCTGGGGAGCCTCCGCCATCTGATCCTCGATGGTTTTGTAGTTTGGCTTGGTGCCGGTTGGCGCAGCGGGCACAGCGACCGAAATCGGCCCCTTTGCGCTAGCCGACGTAAGTTGCTCCAGTAGCAAAAGGTCGCCTTCGAACTTCCGGTAGCGGATGAGCGAAATATTGCGGTTCATCTGCTTGACCGCGTGCTCGTCGTACTTCCCGAAATCCCCGGCAATGCAGATCAAGCGGGGTCCGGACCAATCGACGGCTTTGGCAGCATCCTTGCCAAGCTTCTCCAGCACAAGCCATTCAAAGTCCTTGCGGTGTCCCATCAGCCAGTCGAGGTAGAACAGGCCCTGATTGATCACGTTCTCGTTCGACGAACGCTTGTACTCGATCACCACTGGGCTGTTGTTCTCGTCGATCCCAAGGCTGTCCATCCGACCACCTTCGTTGGTGATGAATTCGCTCGCAAGAAACCGGACACCGAGAAGGCTCTCAAGATTCGCTTCGAACAAAGTCTGCAGAGACTTCTCTAGTGCCACCGCTCCGCCGGACAACTCGGCAACGCCGCCCTGAGCCATTCGGTAAAGTTTAATGTCGCTCATATCGGCTCTTACCTCGGCATCTTGTAGCGGGCGGTCATTAAGTGCTTGTAGTCGCGGGATCGACAGCGTCGCAATTGCAATATGTTCGATCGATCCTCTTGGTCGAACACAGTAAAAAGGAAGCCCACTATGGCCATCCCAATGGATCGCCCGGCGATCCAGACAAAATCGGTACCCTTGCAACGGCGCGAAGCCGACGGAGGTCCTGCGCGCGCGATCAGTGCGCCAGCGGGCCTCCGGCAATGAGAGAGGCAAGAGTGCCTGCGAGTTAGCTCAAGGATGCCGCGCCCTCAGGAGCATGACCGCAGGACATGCGGGATAGAGCGCGTCCATCACGAATTCCCGCTCCGCTTCAAACTGCTCCTGATCGTCACCCGGATGGGCCGGGACTACAGGCCCGGTCCGCGTCAGCGGATAGAGCAGGTCGCCCGGCAGGGTAGCCATCCAGCAACCCCCACACACTTGCAAAAATCATGGTTTGAAGTTGTTCGCACCAAAAGACTTGTGCAGGGTCGAGTTCTGGCATAAAGGCACATTCATGAAGCGACTGAGCGACATCTCTGACATCAGCATGGGAGCGACGCCTGCGCCGGACGGCGATGAGGCTCGCTATCTGCGCTTGGCCAATGTCCTCGAGGGCCAGATTGTCGGCGATGCTGTCGAGGGGGGGCGTCCGGTCAAGGGCTTCGATTCGCAACTGCGAATCGACGACATCCTCGTGCGTGGTCGCGGGCCTGATCTCTCGGCAGCGATGGTGGGTGAGCAGCATGTCGATGCTTACCCCACGGTCGAACTGTTCGTGATCCGGGTAGACCGCGATGTCGCTGAACCGGCCTATGTCGTTGCCTACATCAACCAACCGCACATTCAGGCGAATCTGGCGCAAGGGGCACAGGGCACGGGCTTTGTGCGCCTCAATCGCCCCACCCTTGCCGACCTGGAAATCCCGCTGCCCCCCATGATCGAGCAGCGCATGATCGGCTCACTTGCGCTCGAAGCGCAGCATGAGCTGACGATCCTTCAAGAAATCAGGGAGCGCCGCAAGCGCCTCCATTCCGAACTTCTCCATCGTGCGATGGTGAAGGCCCGTGCCGAGGACGGCAATCCCCAGCACGGGCGCATAACCGGTCTGAACGACGCACAAACGTCCTCAGACCTTCTTTCCGCTGATACAGAAAGTACCCCTTAAATGAACATTCTCTCTCAGAACCGCAACCGGCTTCGTACCGTGCACGTCACTTGGCACGCCCATCCGGGCGAATGGCAGGTCAAGGAAGGTGGCAGCAGCACCGTCCTGACGCGTTCGCCGACGAAGCCCCCGGCCGTTGCCTATGGCCGGTCCTACGCCCGCTCGATCAAGGGCGAGCTGTTCATCCACAACATGGACGGGACCATCGCCGAACGCGAAAGCTACGGCAACGATCCGTTCCCGCCGCGCGGGTGAAGAAAGGCGGGGCGGCTGCAAGGTCGCCCCGCTCACCCTTGATAAGAATTGAGGCAAGATATGACGACCAAACTTGATCAGGACGATCTCAACAACGCGGTGTGGGCAGCATGCGACACGTTCCGTGGGGCGGTGGACGCGACGCGTTACAAGGATCTGATCCTTGCCGTGCTGTTCTGGAAGTACCTTTCGGACCATGCGGAATGGCAGCGCAAGGACCTCGCCCAGCGGTACGGTCCCGATGACCCGCGAGTCGAGCGACAGATGAAGCGCGCCCGTTTCGTCCTGCCGGAAGGCACCGATTTCAAGACCATTCACGCCAAGCGCCTGGCCGACAATCTCGGCGAGCTGATCAATAAGGCTCTGGAGAAGATCGAACTCGAGAATGAGGCGAAGCTCAAGGACGTATTTCGCCCCATCGACTTCAACTCGGAGACGCTGCTCGGCGCAACCAGGGAGCGCAATCGCCTGCTCAAGCTTTTGCTGGAGGATTTCGCCAAGCCTTCGCTGGTCCTGACGCCAGACAAGGTCAGCGAGGACGCGATCGGCGAAGCCTATATCTACCTGATCAGTCGCTTCGCAGCGGACGGTGGCAAGAAGGCGGGCGAATACTACACCCCGCGCAAGATTTCGGAGATCGTCGCCCGCCTGGCCGATCCGAAACCCGGCATGACGATCTGCGATCCGGCCTGCGGCTCCGGTGCGCTGCTTATTCGTGCGGGCGAGGCGGCAAAGTCCGATGACCACCGGCTGTTCGGGCAGGAAGTGAACGGCTCAACCCACGCTTTGGCGCGCATGAACATGTTCCTCCATGGCGAGGACAACGCGCTGATCGAATGGTGCAACACCCTCACATCGCCCGCCCTGATCGAAGACGACCGGTTGATGCAGTTCGACCGAGTCGTCGCCAACCCTCCGTTCAGTCTGGACAAGTGGGGCGCGGATGTCGCTGAAACCGATCCCTACAAGCGGTTCAAGCCCGTGATCCCGCCAAAGAGCCGTGGCGATTACGCCTTCATCCTGCACATGCTGGCGATCGCAAAGCGGGGCGAAGGGCGGGTGGTCTGCATTGCCCCGCATGGCGTATTGTTTCGCGGCGCGGCGGAAGGGCGCATTCGCGAAGACCTTGTCCGCCGCAACCTGCTTGACGCGGTTGTCGGCCTGCCCGCGCAGCTTTTCCCGTCGACCGGCATTCCGGTGTGCCTGCTCGTGTTCGACCGGGCGCGCGAAGAGGGTGGCGCGCGCGCGAACGTCAAGGACGTGGTCTTCGTCGATGCCTCGCGCGAGTTCGTACCGGGCAAGCGCCAGAATGCGCTGGGCGACGAACAGGTCGAACACATCGTCTCGACCGTGATGGAGCGCCGCACCGAGGACAAGTATTCCAGCATCGTCACCTTTGCCGAGATGGAAGCTAACGGCTTCAACCTCAACATCCCGCGCTACGTGGATACCTATGAGCCCGAGCCCGAGATCGACGTGGCGGCATTGCAGAAGGACATCGACCGTCTGGAGACGGAACTGGTCGAGACGCGCAAACGCATCAAGCTGCACCTCGCGGAGCTCGGGATCGATGGCTGAGCCTGATGCTATGATGCGCGGCACGCTGGGCGACTTCTTCTCGATCAGCCGCGAGAAGGGGAGCGAAGGTCTGCCGACACTTTCGGTCACGATGTATGACGGCCTGGTCCGACGCGATTCAATCGACCGCAAGACAGACAGCGAACTGGAAGACGGTGCGCATTTGCGAGTCCGTCCCGGAGACATCGCCTATAATATGATGCGCATGTGGCAGGGCGCATCGGGCCTTGCCACCGAAGACGGCATCGTCAGCCCCGCTTATGTCGTCGTTCGCCCAAAGAAGACGATCGATCCGCTGTTCGCGTCATACTGGTTCAAGTCCGAGCGGATGATCTATCTTTTCTGGGCCTACTCCTATGGCCTCACCAACGATCGCCTCCGCCTCTATGCAAAGGATTTCACCCAGATTCCTGTCGAGCTTCCCGCTCTGCCAGAACAGCGCTGGATTGCTGAAGTGTTGGCCGATTTCGATAGCGCCATCGAGGCAACCGACGCGCTCTCAAAAGCGAAACAAGACCGCAAGCGCGCGCTGATTGATGCGACCTTTCCGCAACTGCCTCAGTCGAGAGGCTATCGGAAAGTTACGTTCAAAAGGCTTGGCGAGTTTGTGCGAGGTGTGACCTATAACCCAAACGGCGACATTTGCGCTGAAGGGACGGGAGTTGGAATCTGCGGGGCCACCCAAATTCAGGATGGTCGTTTACTGTCGGAAGGCAAGCTGGTCTGGGTGGACCCTCGGGTCGTCGCGGAAAAACAGCGGTTGCAGAGCGGCGACTTTGCAATCGCGACGTCTAACGGAAGCAAGGCCTTGGTAGGTAAAGCTGCCGAGATCAAGGCTGTGGATCGTCCTTTGGCCGTTGGCGGTTTTTCTGCGCTGCTTCGTCCCAAGGGAGGCATGGAGCGACAGCTCGCGCGACATCTATTTCAATCATCGCGCTACAAGCGATTCTTACATATCCAATTGTCGGGCAGTAGCATCGGCAACCTTTATACATCTGCACTGGAAGAGGCGGAATTTGATGTCCCCTTGGCAAAGCTTGAGCCTTCGCTTTGTCTGCTCGACGAACTCGGCGAAGAAATCGATCTGCTGACTGACAAGTCTAATACTCTGCGCCAGCAGCAGCGTGGTCTGATGCAAAAGCTTCTCTCGGGCGATGCCAAGCAACGGCGTATGACAATGGAAGAGGTCGCCGCATGAGCCAGCTTTCCGAAGCCCTGGGCGCGCTGATCGAGCAGCCTGCAACGCCCGCAACGCAGATTCGTCCGGTCAGCCGCATCAGCTTTTCGCTGACAGACAAGAATGCCTTCGAGAAGTCAGCCAGGTTCGCGGTCGACTGGCTGGAAGCCAAAGTTGGCGGCGCACTTCCCGACGAAGCGAAGGCGCTGTCGAGCTTCGATACGCGCGGCCTAAAGGGCCTTTACCCTTGCCACGCCGTGCGTCTTGACGATCACACCGGCAGTATCTGGGCGGCACGAATCGACGAACCGGGCTCGAAACCCAGTGCCGGGGAAACTTGGTCGACCGAGATGTTCGTTGAAAAGCCGGTTGGGGGCTTGGTCCGGTTTGGCGCGCAGCTGATGGTGCGGCGCCCGGCGAACAGTCCAGACCTGCGACCGAGCCGCCCCAATGTCGTCCCGAAATTGTTGGCCACGTTGTCCGGCGAAGCCGATGGAGAGGCAATCGGCGACAGTCCCGTAGCGTTGATGTCACACGACGATGCCGACACGCTCGCCAACCTCATCTATCGGCCTGGTCGTAGGCTTCCCATCGTTGCGGTTTCGACTGACGAATGGGGCGGAGCCCAATTGAATCTTGAGGCGCTCGGGCGTCGCCTTTCCGGCGCGGCCCACCTTTATTCGCTCCATCCCGAAACCAGCTGGGAACTTACCCGGCTGGTGGACAAGCGCATGTCCACCTTCAATGGGGGCGTTCGCATCTACATGCCCGGTATCGTCGAGGACGACGAAGACCCCTACCAGCATCCCTTGTGGCTGCCGCCGCCTTCGGGCGAGAACACGTATCTTATTGGCCAGCTCGCCGAACGGATCTTCCCGCTCGGCTTCCACGACAACGAAGGCAAGACGCGCTTCTGGCACATCGGCCAGCTCCGCAAGGCTGCTTCGGCTACTGTCGCCATGGAGACAGTTGGCAGCGAAACTGAAAAGCTCGAAGCACAGGTCGCTGCATTGCAGGATGAGGTCGCCGACCTAAAGGAGCAACTGGAAGTTGCGGCGGGCCTTGAGCGTATTGCCTCCTCTGCCGAGAAGGCCGCGCAGCAAGACGTCCAGCGTATGCAGGACGAGATCGGTCGCCTCAAAGCGGAAAACTATCGCCTCCGCTCTTCGGCCCAGAATGCGACGGTCGTCGAGGAGAAACCCGCAGAGCGGGAGCTCGCCAGCTACGACGATCTGGAAGACTGGGCCGACGAAGTGCTTGGCCCCCACATCTTCATTCACAACAAGGCCATCCGCGAGTGCCGAAAGAACGGGCATCCCGACATGCTGGAACGGATTGCCAGCACGCTCCTGGCGATTCGTGACCACTGGATTCCGTTCAAGCTTGAAGGCGGGCTCGACCGGAAGGAGACCGCCGAAAAGGCCTTGGCGGAGCTGGGGGTCGAAGATGAAGGATGCTTCACCCGGCGCGAGAAGGCCAGCGAGAAGCCGGAATATTCGGTTAGGGAAGGCAGGATCACCTGGGTCCTTTACGACCACTTCAAATACGGAAACTCGCGCCAGAATTCCGAGCAGTTCCGCATGTACTACGCCTGGGATGAAGAGGGGCACCGCCTGATCATCGGCAAGATGCCGTCCCATCTGCCCAACGACATGTCATGACCGATTCTCCGGAATTCGCGCTGTCTGAAAGCGGCGGCGTTCAGCTGCAAGTGCTGACGACGCTGGCCAACTTGGGTTGGCGCTACCGCACTCGCGCGGAAATTGACGCGATGCGAAAGGGACACCGCAGTTCGGTGATACTAACCCCGCTCGCTCAGGAAGCTTTGGCGTCGATCAACAGCATCGATCAGGACGGAGTGGATCACCCTTTCACAAGCCAAGCCATCGACGAAGGGCTTTCCCGTTTGCGCGATCTGCGGTTCGACGGGCTTCTCCGGACCAATGAATTGGCTACCGACTATCTTCAGCTCGGGACAGCCGTTCCCCAGACAATTAATGGACTGACCCGCGAGCGGCAGTTGCGCTTCGTCGCCTGGGGCGAAAACGAATGGGAACGCAACAGTTTCGACATGACCGCCGAGTACGCGGTCGAGGGGCGCAACGATGCAATTCGCTGTGACATCGTGCTGTTTGTGAACGGCATCCCCTGGACGGTCATCGAGCTTAAGCGGTCGGGCGAAAAGACTTCGCAGGGCATTAGCCAATCTATCCGGAACCAAGGCCAGGCCGAAGGCGCACCGCAACTCTTTGTGCCGGTTCAACTGCTGATCGCCGGCAATCCTGCCGAGCCGCGCTATGGCACTGTCGGCACTCCTGCCAAATTCTGGTCGGCTTGGCACGAGCCCGCGCACGGTGGTATGAGCGAGGCGGAAATTGCCGCTTTGGTCAACGCTGAGCCACCCGAAAGCGTCATGGCCGCGATCCACTCCGATTTTGCCTCGCACGCTCGCCGCCACAACGCGCTGCGCGAAGCCGGGCATCGCTGGGTGACGGAACTCGACAAGACGATTGTCGGCCTATGCCGCCCTTACCGCCTGCTCGATCTGGCACGGCGCTTCACCCTCTTTGACAAGGGCACGAAGAAGGTCGCACGCTACCAGCAGGTCTCTGCGGTCTATCGAATTCTTGAGCGCATCGAACAGCGCGACGAAGCCGGACGCCGCAAAGGCGGGGTGATCTGGCACACGCAGGGTTCGGGTAAATCACTCACGATGGTCATGCTGGCGCGTGCGCTGGCGTTCCATTTGAAAGACGCGAGCCCTCGAATTGTGATCGTTACTGACCGGCGTGATCTCGACCGGCAAATCAAGAAGACCTTCGCTGCCACGGGCTTCGAGCCCGCTCAGGCGCGCACCGGCGAGCATCTGATGAAGTTGATCGAGGACGGCGCGCCGCTCGTGACGACCTTGGTCAACAAGTTCCGCTCGGGCGTACGGAAACGAACGCTCGCTTCTGACAGTTCGGACATCTTTGTTCTCGTCGATGAGAGCCATCGCAGCCAATACGGCAATGACGATTCAATGCACGAAGACATGCGCCGGGTGCTGCCGAATGCTTGTTATATCGGCTTCACCGGCACGCCACTGTTCAAGGACAAGGCGCGCAACACGTTCCTGAAATTCGGCGAGCTTATCGATTCCTATCCAATCTCGCGTGCGGTGAAGGACAAGGCTGTTGTGCCGCTCCTCTATGAGGGTCGCGTAGTGGCGGAAACCCTCAACGCCGCAGCGCTCGATGCCTGGTTCGAACGTTCGAGTGAAGGCCTGACACCGGAACAGAAAGCTGAACTCAAACGGCGAATGAGCGCGCCGGGGGTGATACAGACAGTTGAAGCGCGGCTGAAGGCGATCGCCTGGGATATCCGGCAGCATTATCTGCAAGGTTTCAAGGGAACCGGGCTGAAGGGGCAGGTTGTCGCACCGGACAAGCAATCTGCGGTGATGCTCAGGACGTTATTCGACGCGCTCAACGAGGGCCAAGTCGATCAGGTCACAGCTGAGGTGATTATCTCTGCGCCCGATAAACGCGAAGGCCACGATCAGGTTGGTGTCGCACCGAAGAAAGAGGTGAAGCGGTTCTGGGCCGAGATGATGGCCCGTTACAAGACCGAGGACGAATACAACGAAGCGATCGTGGCGGAGTTCGATTCACCCGAAAGTCCCGACCTGCTGATCGTAGTCAGCAAATTGCTGACCGGCTTCGACGTACCGCGCAATACAGTGTTGTACCTGACACGGGTGATCAAGGAACACGATCTCCTGCAAGCCATTGCCCGCGTTAATCGCGTGTTCGACGCCGACGATGCACCGCCAAAGCCCTTCGGTTACATCGTCGACTATTGCGGCGTTCTGGGCGAGCTTAACGAGGCACTGGAAAGCTACGATGCTCTGGTCGGCTTCGACGATGCCGATATCAACAGCGCACTTTTCGCAATTCGCACCGAAGCCGAAAAACTGCCGGGGTTGCATTCGGATTTGCTCGATCTCTTCGCGGGCGTGGCCAACCGCTATGATCAGGAAGCCTATGCGCAAGCGCTGGCGGATGAAGCATTGCGCGACCTTTTCCATCGCAAACTTTCGGCTTTCGCCTCGACGCTAAACGTCGCTTTGTCATCACGGCAATTCGTTGAATCTGCTCCACGCGAACGATTGGACCGATGGAAGGCTGACCTCAGTCGCTTCGAACTGCTGCGCCAGGATGTCCGCCGCCGCTATGCCGACACTATCGACTGGGCACAATACGAAGGCTGTGTCCGTAAGCTGCTTGCCGAACATATCACTGCTCACCGCGTCGATACCGTGGTCGATCCCTTCAACATTTTTGATGAAGGCGCCATTGAGGAGCAAATGGCGGGCGGGCGTAGCGCTGCGTCCGTCGCTGATGAGATCACCAGTCAGATCAGCCGGACCATTACTGAGAATTGGGATGAAGATCCCGCCTTCTACGAAGCATTCTCCAAACTGGTGCAGGACACGATCGACAGCTTCCGGCAAAAGCGGATCAGCGAACAGGAATATCTGAGGAAGGCGCGTGGGCTGAAAGATCAGGCGCATGCCCGGGCGGAATCGAAGGAAGTTCCGGAGGCGCTTCGCGGCAATGGTCATGCCGTCGCATTCTGGGGCGTAATTGCAAAAGAACTCGGCGAACTGTCGCAGGAGGCTGAGGAATATGCCCCTGACATCGCGCTCAAACTGCTGGAAATTGTTGAGAAGCATCGCCGAGTAGGCTGGCAAGATGATCGTGATCAACAGAACCGAATGCGCGCTGCTGCCGACGACTTCTTCTTTGATACCGCGCCAGAGCAATTTGGGCTTTCGCTCAATCCTGAAAGGATCGACGGATTGGTCGATCAAATTCTGACTATCGCTCGTGAACGCTTGCCCAAATGACAGAGAGAGGCGTTGCAGCGTGGGGCGGGCGGTCAATTCCGTTTTCGGTGGTTCGGTCCGAACGCAAGACGATGTCAATTACCGTGAACCCTCACGGAGACGTTATTGTCCGAGTCCCGAATGTTGCCGATATTGAGGAAGTGATCGAACGAGTTGCGAAGCGCGGCGGTTGGATAAGCTATCATCAGATGAACGCTGAACGCTGGCGGCCCCGAACGCCCGCACGCACATATGAATTGGGTGAGACACACCTCTTTCTTGGTCGGCAGTATCGGCTATCGGCTGAAATTGGATTAGCGCAGTCGGTCAAGACTTCGGGCGACCGCATAGTCCTAACAATGCACCGACCGAACCGCATTGCGGAACGCAAGGCACTGCTAGACGGTTGGTATCTCACACAGGCCAGAGAGATAATCGGCAAACGCCTAGACAAGGTGTTCGACCCATTTGCCGTTTTGGATCATCCACTCCCGCGCTTGATCGTTCGAGATTTAACTCATCGCTGGGGAAGCTTGACGTCACGTGGAAACCTCGTCGTTAGCCGCCATATCGTCCGTGCTCCTCGGCAATGCATCGACTATGTTCTTGTTCATGAGCTTTGCCATCTTGAGCACCGCAACCATGGTGCGGAGTTTTGGAACCTTCTCGATCGTATGATGCCGGATCATCAAAAAAGAAAAGCAAGGCTCGAAAAGATCTTGCTTTAATTGCCGTCACTCCTGGCAACTTTCCAACCACTCGGCAGCCTTGGCCGCCGCGCTCGCGGCGGTGAAGATCGCCCGATTGTCGGCCTTCAGCACCTTGAGCCAGCTCGCGAGGTAGCTGGCGTGATCCGGACGCGGACTGGAGGAAAGACCAAGGTCGCCGCAAAGGAATGCTGAACCAAGCTCGGCCACCAGTTCTTCCATAGCGTAGGCATCGTCGCCGAACCGCTTGCCGAAAGCCCGCGCAAGGCGGTGGTCGGCACCAGACCAATGGACGAGCTCGTGCAACAAGGTAGCGTACCAGTTCTGCGCCGCGCTGGCGTTGGCCGTTGCGAAGAACCGCTCGCGGTCCGGCATGGTGATGGTGTCGGTCGAAGGGGTGTAGTGGGCGCTGTCGCCGTTGATGCGCACGGTGGCCCCCGTGGCAGAAACGAAAGCGTCCGCCTGCGGGATCGGGTCGAAGTCTTCTCCGTCTGGCACTTCGGGCAGGGCGTAGCCTTCGACCTGGCTGGTGTTGAACACGTGCGAAGCCTGCGCGAAGATGCGGGTCGAGTTGTCTCTTTCCTCGGCCTGATCGTCATCACGACTGTCGAAGACCTTGTAGAACACGATGGGCGAAGCCTTCTCGCCCTTGCGGACCTGAGCACCAAGTGACTGCCACTGGCGATAGGTTGCCCAGAGACCATGTCCGAAGTCCTGCGCTTCGGCGCTGGCCCAAAGGGCGAGTACGTTGACGCCGCGATAGGCTTTCCCAGTTGCCGCATTCGTGGGGCGCGAAAGCGGCGCGGTGCTGCGATGCCAAGGGAGCGAGAAAGTATCCGTGCCGCGTTCAAGGGCGGCGATGATCTGGTTGGTGATCGTATCGTAGATGCTGGCGGTTGTGGTGCTGTCCATGGTGAAACTCCTTCGTCCATTCGTTGGGAACGCGGATGAAGGGACGGGCCGGATTGGCCGGGCGGGTCAGCGGTTACGCGGAACAGCCAACACGGGAGGGCGTGAGCCCGAATGGTGCGGGCAGGCTGTTGATCCCGCCCGGCACGGCCTGTCGAAGAGGAGCAGTTCATTCCAACGGCAGGACGAAGGATGCCATGGTCTGCCGCTGCCGAGGCTTTTGATCAGCCCAACCCGGCACCCATTGCCTTTGACTTTCCGGCTTCGGGAGTGCTCGCAGACATAGCCGTCTGCTTCTCGCCTGCGCGCTCGTAGATTGCGCGGACAAGCTGGGCCTTATCGTCGGTGACAACCACGGCCTCCGCTTTGGCGCGCGATAGCGCGACATAAAGCATCTTCTGGTCGACCAGATTGGTGGAGCGGCTGTCCGCGTGGATTAGGACCCGCTCGGCGGTCTGGCCCTGCGCGGCATGGGCTGTCTGGACATAGGCGTGGCGCAAATGGGTATCGCGAGGATTGGAGAGATCGAGCCTCTGCTCGCGTCCGTTGGCGAGCTTTACCGTTGCCCGGCCACAGTCCGAATCGATGCGGGTCACGGACCCGCCAAGGCCATTGACCCGTCCGGCATGGCGGTCGTTGCGGGTGAACTGCACGCGGTCGCCGGTGCGGAGTTCCATTAGCTTCGGCTCGAACACCTCGGCTTTGCCAGCACCCCACTGCCGGGGCTGCCAGTCCAGCGAACGGCCATCGCGTCCTTCGAGGGCAATCCGCCCGCGCTCGGGATCGATAGCGGCAATCGCGAAGCTTTGACCTCGACGCACGCCCTTGGCGGCGTAGTCGCGGCTGAACCTGATGACATCGCCAATGGCATAGCTGGCCGCCTCGCGCGCTTCGGCGCGGGTCAGACCCTTCGCCTCCAGCGCTTCGAACCGCACGGCCTCCGCCGACAGCTCACCGCGCCCGGTCAGTTTCGCGCGGATCATACCGGTGAGCCTGTCGCGGCCTTCGCGGGATGGTTCGATTACCAGCGTTCGGGCACGCTCTGCTGGCGACAAAGCCAGATAATGCCGGGCCATCGCTCCAAGGCGTTCGTCCGGCGTTGCGCCCTCGATCACCTTGCCACCGCCACGTTCCAGCGCGGCCAGGGCCTTGCCTGCATGGCCCTCGATCGAGGCCATGACGGCATCGCGTGTGTCGGCATTTGTTTGCCGAACCACCTCGGCAAGTTTCGCGGTCGCCATGCCAGCTTGCTGCAACTGCGCGAAGGCAGCACCCGCACCGACCGACCCCAGCTGTTTGACGTCGCCGACCAGAACAAGCCGGGCTCCGGCTTTGTCGGCGCGGGTCATGAGTTTCGCCATATCGTGTGCCGAAAGCATCGAAGCTTCATCGACGATCCAGACAGCCTCCTTGCCTGACTTCTTCGCCTCTGGCGCGAGCAAATGGCGGGCCACGGTATCGCCACGCAGGCCGAGCGCCTCGCCAAGCACAGTTGCTGCCGATGCGGTTGGCGCGAGCGCGGTCACGGCAAACCCGTGACGCCGGGCTTCGCGCGCATAGGTTGCGAGCACGGTGGTGGTCTTGGCCGTCCCGGCATAGCCCTGGACGGCAACGGTCCGATTCCGTGAGGTGAGCAATTCGGCAGTCGCGCGTTTCTGGTCCTCGGTCCAGGCATAGCCGGATCGTGCAGACTGCCGCGCTGAGCGCTCAATCGTCCGTGCTGCCGCCACCGGCGTTACAAGCGATTGCGCCATGCCGCGCCCGGCTTCCTCTAGGCGCATCATGGTGCGCTCGGTCGCAATAGTCTGCGGCGTCGTGAACCCGGCGAATTCCGCGCCGCGCCGGTCCAGGAAAGTGCGCGGAACCAGCTCGCCGCGTTCTCCGGCCTCGGCAATCGCTGCGCTAATTGCATCGTGCCCGGTCCTACCGAAGGCAAAGTCCCCGGCCTCACGCGCCAGCGTGCTGGCCGAAAACACTGCCTCGCGCTCGGATAGCTTGGCAGCGGCCCATGTCACCGCCTGCCGTGCCAGCAATTCCGGACTGGCGGTTGCTTCGCTGTTGCGCGAACGCTCCTTCGCTTCAGCGATCAGCTTGTCTCGCGCTGCCTTGTCGAAACCACTGGCATCGGCGGTTGCCCGCCAGTCGGCCCGCAAACTGCGATGATCCGCACTGGTCTTGGCCTCGCGTGTATCCAGCGCAGCGATCTGCTTTTCGGCAGCGCTTGCTTCCGCGCGGCTCGTGCCGCGCTCGGCGAGCCTTGCATCGATCGCTGCGGTGCGCTGGCTCAGCGCATCGATAGCCATCTCCGGAACACCTGCGATCTCGAACAGCGAGTCTTTCCCGGCCTCGATCTTGTATCCCAGGGCGGAAACGCCGTGCGCCAGTTCTTGCCGGTATATCGCGCCGATTTCCTTTTGGAGCTGATAGAAGGCGCGCGGCTCGAGGCTTCGCCAGTTGCAATCCTTGTCCTGCGTGGCGTTGATCACGACGGCATGGGTATGCAGCTGCGGGTCCTGCGCCCGGCTTGTGGCATGGCGAAAGGTGGCGATGGCGAGATTGCCGGTCGCTTCGCGCCGGACCTCGCCGTCTTGCCTGATCCGCGTTGCCGCCATGTGCTTTTCGACATGGGCGAGCACCACTTTCACAGCCGCGCCATGCGCCTTGATCAGCCGCTTGTCTCCGGCAACTTCGGCCATGATCGAGACCGACTTGGGCGCCGAAAGGGTGATATCCCAGCCTGGCCGGTGCTCGACCTTGCCATCTCGCGTGGTGCCCAGCTGCTGTCCGGCAATCCGGCCTTCGAGCAATTCGGCAAATTTCTCGCGATCGACCTCGCCCGACAGGCCCAGCTTCTCCGCTGCCTCGCCAAACCATTCGGACGGAGCCATGCCGCCTTCGGCATAGTAATCGTCGGCCTCGTAATAGCTCGCCGCCTGACCGGCGCTCGACAGGGCCGAGACCGAGGCGACCATCAGACGGGTCCCGGCTTCGCGTCGGGCTCGGCACCTTTCGCGATTTCGCTGACCCGGCTCCACAGCGTGCCCGCCGGATCGCCTGGCACGTAACCGGGCTGACGAGGCTCGCCGCGCCGGGTGATGTGATCGGCGGTGAGGCCGATGCGCGCGACCGGCAGGCCATCGGGTAGCAGCAGATAGCCCTGATGCGGACTGAGCCGCAATTCGCTTTCAAGCACGGCGGGACGGAATTGCCGCTGGGTCGCGATGGTAGTGCGCGGCACTTCGCTGCCAATCGACAACGTGTCGGTGGCAACGCGCAATTCCACCTCGCATTGGCCGATGGTCTCGCTCGCCCACTTGCGCGTTTCCTGATCGACCGTTTGCAGAAACAGCTTGGTGTTGCAGCAGGCCAGCATGGCTTCGGCGATGTTCGCACCGTAGCGATTGCGCATCTGACCGAGCGCCTGGAAGGTGAGCACGATCGCTGCGCCGAACTTTCGGCCCTCTGGCAACAGACGGGCAAGGTTCTCGACACGGGGCAAATCCGCCAGCTCGTCGAGCACGAACCAGATGCGGCGGTCCGGCGATGGCGTCAGACCCAGCACTGCGCTTGCCGCACATTCGAGCCAGCATGCCATGAGCGGCTTGGATGCCTCGAAGTAGTCTTCCTTGCGGGGCACGAAGATCCACGGCTTTGCACCCTCGCACTTGTCCAGCTTTGCGATGAAGTCTCGGAAGGCAAAGCGTTCTTCCCCTTCATCTTCGACCTTCAGGAACTGGATCAGGTTCGCCGCCTTGGCGAGCATGAAGAGCACGCTGCCAGTGGCGCGGTCGGCGTCGTTGGCAAAAGTGCGGGCGGACGACGTGTGCCCCAGCCACTCCTTCAACTGCTCCTTGTCCTTGACCTGCAAGGCTTCGAGCAGGGCTTCGAGGCTACAGTTCTTTTCCGCCCAGAGCGAGCGGATCATGTTGGCGACAAGAATGCGGCTGGTTTCCAACCAGACATCGTCATCCTGACTGCTTGTTTCGGAGACAAGCTGGCGCGCTATTCGGTCTGCATCGGCGGGGTGCGATATCTCGTCGAAGGGCGTCCAGAAAGCACAGCGCGCATCGAAGGGATTAAGGATAATGTCGCCGCGCGCGGGGTTGTAATAGTGCGCGATGAACTCTCCGCTAGTGTCATAGACCAGCGCTGCTTCGCCGCGCCTCTCAATACCGTCGAGCATCTGGCGAAGTGCAGTGGTCTTGCCGCTACCGGTAGTGCCGAGAAAGGCAAAGTGGCGGGTCTCGATCCGGCGCGGAACGGGGACCGGACCGATGCGCAATGTATCCCTGCCACAGAGCAAAGTGGTTTGTGCGGCGACGTCCTCTTCATCCACCACACGGGTTCCACCAATGACCCGGTCGGCGAGCGTATCTTTGCCCTGAGCCGACATGGTGCGCTGGAGCACCCAGACCGTGAACAGGCCTATAGCAAAGCCGGTGGTTGCACCGCCAGCGATCACTTTGACGACCTGCCAGAAGGTATCGGTGAAGAGCGGCTCAGAGGCAAACCAAGCGGCGGAAACGGTCCAGCGTTGGCCTTCCATCGCAATGTTTATCTTTATGTCGCTGCCCCCTAAGGAACCGAGCAGGGTCAGCACGTTGGCCCACGCATACTGCACCGCTGTCGTTATCGCGGGGCCATGCAGTAAGAACTGTGGGGCGATGATCGCTCCGGTCGCTGCTGCACCAAGAGTGATCGTGGAAAAGAAGCGAAAACGCTGCTGCCAGTGCGCCATGCGCACCCGCCACAAGGCGTGCGCGCGGGTGACAAAATCGATGTTGGAATTCATGGCTCAATCTCCAAGGCGAGCGAGCGCTGGCGCTCGAATGCGGCGCGCGCTTCGGCTGCTATTGTCTCGTCGGATTTCTTCGTTCCCAGCGCCGCATGGCGCGCGTAAGCGTAGGCCGCACATGCAGTAAACAGGGTCCGGTCGAGCACCCTTTCGACCTCGGCGAGGCGCTCCGAGATCGATCCGATCTCGCTCGCCAGTTCGGCTAGATCGGTCTCCTTGTCGGTGCCGTGAAGGACCGAAAGGAAGCCCGCGTCGATCACCTTCAGGAGCATCGCATACTCCGACAATCCACGCCGGTCGGCGATGCCGGACAGCGACCGTGCCTGCGAAGGATTGAGGCGGATGGTGCGCTTTATGTGGCTCGCCATCACCACCTCCCGCGCGCGCTCGAAGCGCGCTCCAGAAATGGCAGAATTGCGAGGGTCTGAACGCTTCGTTTCAGGGAGCGCGCTATCCGCGCGCTCCAGAAACCGCAGAAATCCTTGATGCACACGTGCGTGGGGTGTGTATGAAAATTACGGGTCCGATACGCAGTATCGTGGCCCCTTCTTGCTCCAGTCTTTCTCCGGTCAATCGGCATGGGCGTCTTGCTCCATGCTTGCCGTTGGAGGCGTCGCAGACAGGATCAGATCGCGGGCGACATCGTCGTCAAAGTAGCGCTCGCGGGACTGGCGTGAAGGCAACTGGCGATCCGCCATATTGGGGCGCGCGAACCAGCGAAGCAGTGCGAGGTCGATCGCTGATCGAACGTCATCTGCGAGCAGGTTGGTCTCTTCTGGCGTGAGGTCAAGCCACCCGAATTCGGTGCGAAGCTGGCTGCCAAGCGGATACCCGGTCCCGTCTCGGCTCCTGTAAATCGGGCCCTCGACAGTGAGGCAACAGTCTTGCCCCTCAAACCGCTCGCGGACCGGGCGTTCGTACCAGAGCCAGGGATGCAATGTGTGGCGACGGGCGCGCCCATCGGCGTTGTCTTCAACGAGCAATTCGACGAGCTGGGCCGCGCGCTCTACGTCATCGCTCGGAAGGCGACCGATCAGCCAGCCATGCTTCTGCAGGGCCGCGTTGATAAGGGAAAGGATGGACATGGGGGAGATGCTTTCTGCGGGCCATTGCCCGCCCAGGAGGGGTCAATAGCTGCGCAGGGGGAGGGCCTCGATCCACTCCTCGATGTCGGTGGAACGCCAGCGGATACGCCCGCCGCCAATGTCGATGGGATGAGGAAAGGCACCTCGGCGGATGCGTCGCCAGATTGTTGTCCGGCTGCGAATGCCCGTGAGGCGCATGACCTCATGGCAGGTGAGTAATTCAGTATTCGGCACGACAGACTCCTTTGCTTCAAGGTTCTGTCACCGAAGCCGTGTTCCCCCACGACGATGGGTTGTCCTTCAAATTGCCGTTGCGGACCGTGCGATCAGATGTTCAACTCAGCGCCACCAAGCTTCGGTGACGCGACAAACGCTATGCGAATCGCAATGATGTAGGAAAGAACAAAAATAGAACAAATGACGTTCCTCATTGGCGGGTGGACGATGTTGGATCGCTATGGACAATCCGGGACTGAAAGAATTTTTCTCATGCCGTCGCGCGTCACGCTCCTGTCTGGCTAGCTCCGCAAAAGCGCCGACTTGCTCAGAGCGAAAAGTCCGCTCTGCCGAGAGCTGCTTCGGTCGCCTCATGATTGGCAACTATGATATGCTGACTACGAGCGGACTTCTCTTCTGGAGAGTCAAGAAGACCGAGCCGCTTGAGCACATAGAAGAGCATCGCAAAGCGGACCGGGAGCCGCGCAATGCCATCGACCATGCCATAGTCCCTTTCGACGATCGCACGCTGCGCAGCAGCGAGATTAGGATGGGGAGCGATTTCCACCTCGAACCTCTCCTGCCAGAGGTGATCGTATTCTCCGGTGACTCCGCCTTTCCCCGGATCCCGAGACTTGAGAATGCGGGGGAGCAGGAAGTCCTTGAACTTATCAGTTAGGTGACAATAGGCTCGGACGTGCCATCGGAAGCCGTCATAACCGAAGGCGTGCGGAGTGATCCGGCGCCATATCGGCTTTGGGCGCTCCGCGCTCATCGACTGGTACAAGACCTCCAAAGAGCCACCTACACGATGTGCATCGAGAACGGCCTTCAGACAGCCTTCGTCGACCTGTCGTGCTGGCGTCAGCACGATATCAACTTCCGGATGACTTCCGATCCAAGATTCACCTGGGGCAGTAAGTCCTTCGGCCAAGGACCTTAGGCGCAGTAGATATTCGTCAGGCCCATCCTGCATGAAGACCGGCTCGAAGGACGGCGAAGCCACATACCGCTTCGCGCTCGCATCGTAGATTGCGTTGTTCGGCGCGCGCTTCTGGTATTCTGTCAGATCCTTCGAAGCCTGTGGCTCCGACACACCGAAGAGAGATCGGATGTCGCCGCGCCTCACGCCTCCTTCCCAGCCTAGCCGAAACTCGATGAACTCCAGTCGCCTCTCCTCGCCCCAACGGAGACTGCGTTCTTCCTTCTGCATGACGATCCTCACATGGGAATAGAAAGTATATGGACAAAGTTAGTATGCTCGTATAGTTACTATCCCTATAACCGAATCATGTCAAACAGGCCGGGCATCGGGGGGCTCGGTTCAGGGAAGGAATGTGTGATGGCTCTCAATGATGCCCAGCTGCGCCGATATGACAGCAACGTGCTGCGTCTGCCGGCTGAAAAGCGGAAGGAATACCACGAACAGGTCGACCGGCTGATCGACAACCTTTGCAAGAACGTGCGCAACAAGACCGAGATCAAGATTACGAAGGTGGTGAAGGCCGGGTCCTTCGCCAAGTTCACCATTCTCCGCCGTACGAGCGAAGACCCGGTTGATGTCGATGTAGTATTCTACATCGGGGGCAAGGATGCAGATGCCGAGAGCCTTGAGAGCCTCAGCTCGCAGATTCACGATCTTCTGGTCGATCAATATCCAAACAAGTCGGTCGAGGACTTCAAGATCCAGCGTAAGGCGGCGACCGTCCAGTTCGTCGGGAGTGGTCTGGCCGTCGATATCGTGCCGGTCATCGAGGACGATACCCGTGACGGCTATGGCTGGCAGTTCGACCTTTCTGATGGTTCGAAGATGGAGACCTGCGCTCCCTGCCAGATCAAGTTTGTCCGCGACCGTAAGAACGCCGACAAGGATTTCCGCACTCTGGTGCGGATGGGCAAGCGGTGGCGCAATCGAGCTGAGATCAAGCTCAAGTCGTTCATGATCGAGCTGATCTTCGCCTACCTGCTTGATCGCGACGGGCCGGAGGGAGGCATCGAACAGAAGTTCCGCGATTTCCTGCTCTACATCGCACAGAGCGGCCTGAAGGAGACCATCTCTTTCCCCGAGAACAGCGCGTTTTTCAGGCCGCAGTTCGACGATCCCGTGGTGATCCTGGACCCGGTTTGCAGCTCGAATAACGTGGCAAGTCGCGTCACCGAGGGCGAGCGGCTCGAGATCGTCGCGGCTGCGCAGGAAGCCTGGGAAGTGGCCTACTTCGCCTCGACCGAGGACGATGACGAAGTCTGGAAGGAGATCTTCGGTCCCAAGTTCAACACGGAGGATGCGTGATGAACACCATGACCAAGACCGCCACCTATACCAAGGTGGACGTCGCGAACGTTGTGCGCCGCTTCAAGGCCGACCTGTTTATGATCGCCGACAGCACCGGTGCGATCACGCAAGACGAAGCTGCCGCCTACGCGCACGACGTCGAGGAACTCGCCCAGAATGGCTACCTCCACAAGGTCGATCTGACCCTCCTCTCCTACGGCGTTGAGCAGCGGGCGCTGTGCTATACAGTCGATACCGATGCGGGTTCTCTGACCTCCAGTCGCCCCGGGGGTGTCCTGTGGCCACGGGTCGCCTCTCCTTACCTCAGGATCGTGCTCTTCTATACGGCCGAGTACGACGATAATGCCCGCGAAGCGATGCGTAGCCGACTGCATAACAGCTGGAGCCCGACCAGCGCCGACACCAGCCACTCCACGCTCAACAGCTCGGGTGGACGCAACTACAGCAGCAATGCCTACGGATTCCAGCGCAAGGATTGGACCCAGTGACCAAGACGACGATCTTCGATGCCGAGACCCTCGCTCCCGATCCCGGTCTTACCGAAAGGGAAACAACGCTGCTCGGATTTAACTTGCGCTACGAGAGGGTCAGCGACCAGTTGAACCTCCTTCTCAACAAGGGCGAGGTCGACAGTTGGAGCCGAGGAAAGCACGGCGGCGTCCTCCCCATCGCCAAGCTCGTGGCAGACCAGTATCCGCTGGTCGTCTTCCATGGCGACGTCGGCACCGGCAAGACCGCAATCGCGGAATGCATCGCCAATCGTCTTCTCAAGGAATCTCGCACCGAGGACGCTCTCATCTTCCGGCTTTCGAATCGGGTGCGCGGAAGTGGTCTGGTCGGAGAGATGGGCAGCCTGCTGGCCGAAGCCTTCGAGCTCGTGACCAAGGCTGTCGGAAAGAACCGCCGAGCAGTGCTGATCATCGACGAGGGAGACAGCATCGCCGCTTCGCGTGCGCAGGACCATAGCCATCACGAGGACAAGGTCGCGGTGAACACGCTGATCCAGGGTATCGACGACATGAGGCGGCTGCAGGGCCGTGTGGCGGTCATCCTCTGCACCAATCGCCTTTCGGCTCTCGATCCCGCAGTGCTTCGGCGCGCCGCGATCGTCGAAAAGTTCGAGCGACCGTCCGAAGAGGCACGCCGCGAACTGCTGGAGATGGATCTCGCAGGTCTTAATCTCGGGGCTTCCGAGATCGCGGAGCTCGTCAGTCTGAGCGGCCCGACCGATGATCGCCCCGGCTGGACCTTCTCCGACTTCCGGACGAGGTTCTATCCCAAGGCCGTCGCCAAGGCCTTTCCGAATTCGGCCCTTACGTTCGAGGGACTCAAGGCCGCCGCGCTGGAAACGAGCGCATCGCGAGTGATGGAGGACTGCTAATGCCACGCTCTCCTCTTTTCGGGCGCCGTATTCATATCGCTGGCAGCATCTCCGGAGACCCCGCGATCGCGGCGCCGCATGACGTCGCCGCGGCACAGGATCTGGTGCGCGGCCTGGTACTCTCGCTCATGCGGAAAGGTGCGAATTTCGTCATCCCGGTGGACGCTGAACCCAAGCGAGATGACGCGCTTCCGCTCTGCTTCGACTGGATCATTTGGCAGGCAATCCTGGATGGGATGGCCAGTCGACCCGCAAACGTGCCGACACCGCTCGCTGTCGGTGTGCTGCACAACAAGACCGAAGAGCAGATCCCGGAGGAGAGGCTCGAATTGTGGGATGAACTGCGTGACGGCCCCAGAGTCCTCATCGAGAGCGCCGCCAAATGGAACATGGCCGCCAAGCGCATGGAAGCGCAGGCCCGGCATGGCGACATTCTGATCACTCTCGGCGGTGGAGAGGGTGTCCTCTATCTGGCTGAACTCTACCATGACAACGGAAGGCCGGTGATCCCGCTCAACCTTCCCCTCGTAAGGGCAGATGAAGGGAGCCGGAGGCTCCATGATATCGCCCTGTCGAGCATCCGGAGCTCGGACTTCTTCCAGGTCGCGGAGGGCGGCAGCGCGCATGACTGGATGAACAGGATTCGCTTTCCTGCCCGCGCTCCGACCGATAGGCGCGTCGCGACCCTCGTCGATCTGCTGGAATCACTCGAAAGGCCAAGGGCCTTCGCAGTCCGCTTGCTCAACCCTGATCACGATGATTTTGGCGACGTGGAGAATTTCTTCGAGACGGTAGTCCAACCTGTGGTGGAAGACGAATTGGGGTTTCGTCTCACGGTCATCGACGGTCAGCAGGCATATCAGCACGCCCGCATCGACCAGGAGATCTTCGAGAAGCTCCACCGGTCCGCACTCACGATCGCGGACCTCACAGGCAGCCGGCCCAATTGCTTCCTGGAACTTGGCTATTCGATGGGGCGAAATCTTCCTACGATCGTGACAGCGAGGGAAGGTTTCAATACGCCGTTCGACATCCAGACCTTCGCCGGACATCATTGGAAAGCGTCCGGGTCGGTAAAGGAGCGAAGGAAGGCTCTGCTCGACCATATTCAGGCCGTGAGGAATCGCCCACCTATGGTTTCGACGGCAGGGTTGATCACATGAGCGCGAACGAGATCTTCATATCGGTCGACATCGAGACCGCCGGACCGATCCCTGGCGAATTCAGTATGCTCACCATCGGGGCATGTGATGCCTATCGACCAGATCGAACTTTCGAATGCGCGCTAAAACCCACAAGCCAGAACTTCGACAAAGACGCACTACAAGTGACGGGACTTTCGCTCGAACGATTGGGCCAAGAGGGACTCGACCCCATCGAGGCGATGTCGAGCTTCGCGGAGTGGATTCACAGCATTTGCGAAGAGGCCGCTACCCCGGTGTTCGTGGGGTTCAATGCGCCATTCGACTGGTCGTTCGTGAACTACTATTTCCACCGTTACGCAGGGGGCAATCCGTTCGGTTTTACCGCGCTCGACGTCAAAGCCCTCTATATGGGCGCGACGGGAGCCAGCTGGTCTGAAACCAGCTCAAAACAGATCGCGAAAAAGCTGAAGCCGCGATCATCCGGAGACCACAACGCATTGCACGACGCGCTCTACCAAGCGGAACTGTTTCGAGCCGTGCGCTCGATCGCTGCAGCCGCAAGATAAGCCAAGGCGCCTTCTGGATAATCTAGAGCGGAAGGTGCCCCGCTTGGAGAGTGATCGGAAATGGAACGTTGATGACTGAAATTGGGGCGCAAAAGCTGCCCCGCCTAGGGGTGCGTGATCAGATGTCCGACTTATTGCCCCAGTGCCGTCAAGTGAATTCCACCCTTTTCGCAGCAAGGTCTCGTCGCCAGCCACCAAATGCTCTGCAAACCTGTGAAAAAGTGCGATTCTGCACTTATATTTCACTTACGGGCTCTCGCTGCGAAATTGTGCAGCGCATCAAATGGCGGAAATACTGGCGCACCCGACAGGATTCGAACCTGTGACCTCTGCCTTCGGAGGGCAGCGCTCTATCCAGCTGAGCTACGGGTGCCGGTGTCTGCTTCTGGCAGCGGCGCGCGTCTAGCAATGGCAGGGGCCGTAGCCAAGCGCAATCGTGCCCGAGGGCATTTGTGCGGCCTCCTCGGCCCTCGCCTACATCGCGCTTGGCAGTTGCAGCATCTCGGTGCCGTCTTCCTTGAACACGCGCACGTTGAAGCCGCCGCGGCGGCCGTCGCGCATCGGGTAGAAGCCTACGCTTACCTTCTCGCCCGGCGCCAGCGTGCGGCGCGACCAGCCTGCGCGGCTGAGGTGGTTCGGGCTCATCCCCTCGAAAGCCCAGCGGCGGTCCTGGCTGTCGCGGGCGTAGAGGAAGGTGTGCGGGTTGCTCCACACCCAGCGCTCCACCGTCATGTCCTCGATCACGCGCTCGCTGCCCCATTCGAACATCGCGGTCGAATGGTGGGCGGAGCCCGGAATGCTCATGCCGGCGACCATGGCGAGGGCGGCACCGGCAGCCATTCCCATGCGGCGGATCGAAAATCGGGTCATGACAAGCTCTCCGGGCTTCGTGGCGAAGGCGCATAGCCCTCGGCTCTTTGAAGAGTATTTGCCAGCAAAAGCCGGACAAAATCAACCCGTCGCTTGACACCCCCTGCGAGGAGGCAGCAATCTGGCCGCAAACACAATCAATCCGGGTGAGGGACATGACCAACTTCGCGCACAATCGGGTGCTTGCCGCCTTTGCCGTGATGGCCGCCATTGCAAGCGCGCCCGCCAGCGGCCAGCAGGCCGATCAGGCGCCGCCGCGCGCCTCGCAATATGCGGAGGTGACCGGATGGCCCGATTTCACCGGCGTCTGGAACCCGGACTGGTCGATCCTGTTCGGGCGCGACGGTCGGATCCCCGCGAATCCGGTGCTCACCCCTGCCGCGCAGGAAGCGTATGACGCGTTTCTCGAACGGCAGGAGCGCGAGGGCGTCGACCAGTTCCTGCAGGTCAACTGCATCCCGCCGGGCCTTCCAGGCATCATGCGCCAGCCCTACCCGATCGAGTTCCTCTATTCCCCCGGCCGCGTGACGATCTTTGCCGAGACCTATTCGCAGGCGCGGCGCATCTATGTCGACCGCGAGCGCGACCTGCCCGAAGATCCGGACCCGCTGTTCAACGGCACCTCCGTCGGGTTCTGGGAGGGCGACATGCTGGTGGTCGATACGGTCGGCTTCAACGAGTTCGTCACGTTCCTGGCGGGCGTAACGCCATCGGAGGACATGCGCATCCACGAGCATTTCTGGCTCGACGAGAACGGCACGCTGTGGCTCGAGACGACCATCACCGATCCTGCCGTACTGGCCGAACCCTTCGTCCAGCGGCTCGCCTATACGCGCCAGCCCGACTGGGAAATCCGCGAATATGTCTGCAACGAGAACAACCGCTTGGTGGAAGGCGACAATGGCGCGGATGTCGATCTCGGCCTCGATGGCGAGGAGGATCCCTTCGGTCCGCTGCCGGATCCGGAGTAACGGCTTGGCAACCTGGGCTGCGCTAGTCGCGGTGCCATGAACGCCATTTCGCCCGATTTCCGCAGCCCGCAATCGCGTGGCATGGCCAATGCAAACGGCACCAGCCTGCGCTGGGCCGCGCTTGGCGAAGCAGGTCAGGTGGTCGCGATGCTGGCCGGGCAGGATGGCGAGGCGCAGAGCCGCGAAGTCCGCAATTTCCCGGCCCTCATGCGCAATGCGGAGAGCTGGCGGCGCGAGCTCATCGACAATGGCTGTGCCGATCTTGCCGCGGTGATGGAGCCGGGGATCACCGCGTTGCTCGCCGTGAACGCGCGGGGCGCGGACTGCCGTCCCGCTGCCGAGGCGCTGTGGCACGAATTCATCACCGCGCGCACGGCGCTGCTGGCGCTGCTGCCACCCACCGGCGAGATGGGCCCCCGCCGAAGCACCTGAGCCACATTTTCATACATGACGGTCGCTTGACCATGTTCGCTTTTCGTTCCAATCATGCGGACATGACCGATTCGCTGATCCAGACCTCCTCGCCCGCTTCTTACGATCCCGCCTTCGATGGTGACGATCCGATTGCCCGCCGCTCGCGCGCGGTGTGCCGCGGTATTGGCCGCCTTTTCGCCCGCAACGGCGTCTGGTCGCTGACCGAGATGCCACTGCGCAATGGCCGGCGGGCCGATCTGATGGGAATCGATTCCAAGGGCAAGATCGTGATCGTGGAAGTAAAGACCGCGCGCGGAGACCTGCTGGGCGACGGCAAGTGGCCGGACTATCTCGATTTCTGCGACCGCTTCTACTGGGGCCTGCCACCCGAGCTCGACCGCGCCTGCCTCGATGGCCCGGATTTCCGGCCCGAATGCTGCGGGGTGATCGTGGCGGACGAATACGACGCGGAAATCGTGCGGCCCGCCCCCAGCCACCCGCTCGCCGCTGCGCGCCGCCGGGTCGAAGTGGAACGCCTTGCCCGTACCTCGCTGCGCCGCCTGCTGGTGTCGGCGGATCCTCATTGCAACACCTGGGGCGCCGATCTCATCGGATGACAGCAGGGCCTCGCCAGCCGCGCAATCATTCGGCATAAGCGCGAGCGATGTTGCTTGCGATCCTCCTGTCCGTAACTGCCATGACGGCGATCGTGGCCTTGCGCTACGTGGCGACGAGCGCGGGCTTCGCTTATGCCACGCGGCTGGTGCGCCCTGGCCTTTATGACGGGCTCGACAGGCAGATTCGCAGGGAAATCGGGTGGTCGATGGCCTCCGCGGCAATTTACGGCATTCCCGCCGGCCTCGTCGCGTGGGGGTGGCAGGAGCATGGCTGGACGCTGATATACACCGATCTCTCGGCATATCCGCTCTGGTACCTGCCGGTCTCGCTCTTCGCCTATCTCCTCGCACACGATACCTGGTTCTACTGGACGCATCGCTGGATGCACGAGCCCAAGTGGTTCCGCATCGCCCATGCCGTGCATCATGCCAGCCGTCCGCCCACCGCCTGGGCCGCCATGAGCTTCCACCCGATCGAGGCGCTGACCGGCGCCATCGTGATCCCCGCGCTGGTGTTCCTGATCCCCGTCCATGTCGGCGTATTGGGAGTGGTGCTGGCGATCATGACGGTGATGGGCGTCACCAATCACATGGGCTGGGACATGTTTCCAAAGTGGCTCGTTCATTCGCCGGTAGGCAATTGGCTGATAACGGCAAGCCATCACCAGCGGCACCATGACGAGTATCGCTGCAATTACGGCCTCTACTTTCGGATCTGGGATCGTCTGTGCAAAACCGACCGCGGGCTGGCAAAGCCCTCATAGCCCTTGTTGCAATGCTCGGCCTCGGCGCGCCCGCGGCGCAGCTTTCCGCGCGGCCGCCCGGGGAGCCTGCCCACGGCACGCGGGTAGAGATCGAGATCCTCAACATGCGCAACCACGATGGCGTGGTGCGCGCCTGCATGACGAGCGATGCGGAGCGTTTCCCGCGCTGCCAGAACGCCCGCGGTGGCCACCGTGCCGTGGTCCCCGCCGGCGAGGCGCGCCTGGTGCGCTTCGACAATGTCGCTCCCGGCACCTACGCCATCGCCCTGCTGCATGACGAGAACGACAATGGGCGGCCCGACCGGGTGCTCGGCATGATGCCGCGCGAAGGCTTCGGATTCTCCAACGATGCGCCCGTGAACATGGGTCCGCCCGCCTTCGAGGAAGCCGCCGTGCGGGTCGGTAGGGCTCCGCTGCGACAGACTATCCGCATGCGTTACATGCTGTAATTCGAGGTAGTTGGCCAGTATCGCCGCCGCGACAGCGTCCCGGGTCCGGCGCGGCGCGAAAGGCGCAACTTTACCGATTTTTTACCAAAAAACGCCAAAGGTGTCTTTGTCGCGGCAACATGGCCGCAACCGACATCTGAGAGGCGAATTCAGGCATGGACACTTTGCGCGACAGTTTCGGAACGCTCGACACGGCGGATCTCGGGCCGGGGCTCGATGCCGCCGAAACCGATTACGAGGACATTGTCGATACCGCGCCCCCTCCGGGCATCGGCAATGACGAGCGCCGGATGCAGGTGCGCGCCTACAATTTCTGGGCCAGCCTGCTGGACGACCGCAACCTGCCCGCCATCGACGATCTCGATCCCGATGCCCTGCCCGATTTCGGCTGCAACAGCGTGTTGCTCGATTTCTCCCGCGGACTGGAAAATCCCGAGATCGCTTTCCTTGGCGACAAGCTGGCCGCCGAATGCGGCACGGGCGGCAGCCAGATCCAGACGCTTGCCGATGTGCCCCCCGGTTCGCTTCTGAGCCGAATCACCGACCACTACATGCAGATCATCGCCAATCAGGCACCGATCGGTTTCGAGGCGGAATTCGTCACGCAGCATGGCGCGACGGTCCTGTATCGCGGGATCTTGCTGCCATTCTCCAGCGACGACGAGACGATCGATTTCATCTACGGCGTCATCAACTGGAAGGAACTCGCCGCCAGCGAGACCGCCGACGAGCTGCTGCTGGAAATCGACCAGGCGCTCTCCTCCGCCGACGTTTCGTCCGAATCGCGCCATGCCCGGGCGGAGCAGATGGTCGACTGGGCCGACGGTCCGGCCAGCATGGACCTCGATTCGCCGCTCGAACTGGTCGCGTCGAACGATCTCGAGGCCGATCCTGCGGACATGGAACTCGCCGACTGGCTTGCCGCTGCCCGCGAGATGGCGCAGGCGGCGAAGAACAGCGAGGAACGCACCCGCGCCTCCCTCTACGAAGCCGTCTCGCGCGCCTATGATTTCGCGGTGGCGGCGATGGAAGCGCCCGAGGATTTCGCCCACCTGCTGGCCGATGCCAAGCTGACCATGCAGGAACGCGCGCCGATGACGCCGGTGGTCAAGCTCGTCTTCGGGGCGGATTACGACAAGACCCGTCTCACCGAATATGCCGCCGTCCTCTCCTGGGCGCGCCGCAACAAGGTGGAGCGCGGCGCTCTGGCGGAGCACCTGAAGACAGCCGAGGGCGGCCTCAAGGGCATCATCTCTGCCGAACGCGAATATCGCCGCGAACAGGACGGCAAGCCTGTCGCCCCCGCTGCCCGCGGTCCGAAAAAGGCCATCGCCCGCCGTCTGCGCACGCTGGAGGCACGATCCTTCACCGCGCTTCCCAGCGAGGGCGAGGAATTCGGCCTCGTCATGATTCGTCGGACCGAGGACGGCGACATCGTCATGCTCGGCGAAGTGCCGGCAAATGTCGCGCTGATAGAGAAGGCCGCGCAGGAACTTCTCGACTAGGATCGGCATCGTGCGCGGAAATAGCCGGGCGTACTCCGGCTCCGGGCAAAACTGGTGATCTCCTCCGCACCGGGGGTGGGCAGGGCAGGCCAATTTGGCTAGCGCAGGGGCGCCATGGTCCTGCTGCCCCGCCACCCGCTGCGTATCCAGCCTTTCTTCGGTCATCGGTCGCATGACAGGCTGGTCCTGTCGGCCCGCTCGCTGCGCGCGCGCCAGCCCGGTTTCGAGAGTGGATCGCGGCTCAAGGCAATGCGGACGATGGCCTCGCAATTCCTCAGCCACGAGGAAGCCGACGTGCAGGTCACGCTGGAGATCGCCCGCGACGATGGCGAACTCGTACGGCACGAGGGCGTCACCAATGCCGAGGGCTACGTGCATTTCGACGTCGCCCTGGATCCCCACTGGCCGCTGCCCGAACATCCCATGTGGGAGCTGGGCACGGTGCGCTGGATCAATGCAGAGGGCCCGCAATCGGCCGAGGTGCATATCCTCGCCCCCGGCAGCACCAGCAACTTGGCGGTGATTTCCGACATCGACGATACCATCATCGAGACAGGCGTGACCGGCGGTCTGCGCTCCGTGGTGCGCAACTGGAAACGCCTGTTCGCCGAAATGCCGCATGAGCGCACCGCCGTGCCCGGCGCCGATACCTTCTATGGCCAGCTGTCTGGCGGTATGCTGCAGCATGACGGCAGCGTGCCTGCCATGCGCGTTCCGGCGACCAGGCGACCGTTCTTCTACATCTCCTCCAGCCCGTGGAACCTGTTCTCCTACCTCGTCGCTTTCCAGCGGCTGAAGGGCCTGCCCATCGGCCCTCTCAAGTTGCGCGACTGGGGCTTCAACCGCCGCACGCTGGGCAAGGCGAGCCACGGCGCGCACAAGGACGCCGCGATAGACAGTGTGTTGGGCATGTATCCGGAGCTGCGCTTCGCCCTGATCGGCGACGATACGCAAGGCGATCTGCCCGCTTTCGCCCGCGCGGTGGAGCTCAACCCAGGCCGTATTGCCGCGGTGTTCCTGCGCACCGTCTCGAACCACCATTTCTCGCCGGCAGAACAGCAGGCCTGCTCCACCATCAAGGATGCGGGCGTGCCCATGTGGCTGGGCGACAGCTACGAGACGGGCAAGGATTTCCTGCGCACCATCGGCTTCACCCCCGGCGGCGAGACCGAGCAGATCGTGCGCACGGTGGAGAAGGTGGACGAGAAGGCGAGGGCCGCCGACAAGCAGGACGCGTAAATCTTCAGTTCCGGTTCAGGCCCGGGATCGCTAGGCTGCGGCCCATATCCATGGCACCTTGCAACACCTTCATCGCCCGGCTGCTGGCGCTTGTCGCCGCCCTCTCCCTGTGCGCGCAGCCAGCCGCCGCGCAAGGGTTCAGCGTGCTGCGCGATGCCGAGACCGAGGCGCTTCTGCAGGACATGGTGGACCCGCTGGCGGAGGCCGCGGGCCTTGGCGAAGGCGCGGTGGACGTGGTCTTGCTCAATGACAATTCGATCAACGCCTTCGTTGCAGGCGGGCAGCGCATCTATGTCCATTCCGGCCTGATCAACGCCGCCGACAGCGCCAACGAGGTGCAAGGCGTCCTCGCGCACGAACTGGGGCATATTACCGGCGGCCATATCAATCGTTTTTCGGAAGGCGCGGGCAATGCCTCGCGTATCACGCTGCTTTCCACCCTGCTGGCGGTCGGCGCGGCGCTGGCGGGCGGCGGGGAAGCGGCGATGGGCGTGCTTGCCGCCGGTCAGCAGGCGGCGATGGGCAGTTTCCTCGCCTTCAGCCGCACGCAGGAAGCCAGCGCCGATGCCGCCAGCGTCGATTATCTGCAATGCGCCGGGATCGACGGGGCAGGCCTCATTTCCTTCTTCCGCAAGCTGCAGAATTACGAGTTCCGCCGCAATATCAGCCAGGACCAGGAGCGCGAATATTCGCGCACCCACCCGCTTTCCGGCAATCGCATCGCCCGGCTCGAAGACGAACTGGCCCAGCGCGAACGCGGCGATCGCCCCCCGGCCGACCTTACGGCAGCGATAGAGGAGCCCGCCGTTCCCGGTGCCGAGGTGGTGGAGCGCATGCCGGTCGATTGCCGCACCACGCCTCGCGACACCGCCGATCTCGAGGAGCGCTTCCAGCGCGCCAAGGCCAAGCTCTACGGCTATCTCGCCCCGCCCGAGCGCGCGCTGAACGCCTATCCCGAATACATGACCGGCGCGCCCGCCCGCTATGCCCGCGCCTACGCCTATCACGAGCAGGCGCGCGTGGATAAGGCACTGGAAGAGGTGAACGCGCTGATCGCGATGGATCCGGACGACCCCTATTTCCTCGAACTGAAGGGCCAGATCCTGCTCGAATCCGGCCATGTGAACGAGGCGCTGCCGCCCCTGCGCGAAGCGACCCGGCTGACCGGCTCCAATCCCCTCATCGCCTCGATCCTGGGCCATGCGCTGATCGCCACGGAGGACAGCGACAATTTCGACGAGGCCGAGCAGGTGCTGCGCTCCGCCGTCGGGAGAGACCGCGAGAACCCCTTTGCCTGGTACCAGCTGGGCGTCGTCTACGGGCAGCGCGGCGACATTCCTCGCGCCCGGTTGGCGAGCGCGGAGCAGCAGATCATGCAGGGCAATTTCCAGGGCGCGCTCGTCAATGCGCAGGCGGCGGAGAACGGTCTGGAAACAGGCTCACCCGACTGGATTCGGGCACAGGACGTCGCTTTGCAGGCACGTGGATTGCTTGAACGCCAGCGGGATCGCAACTAGGCAGGTGCGATGCGCTGGATCGCCACTCTCGTCATCGCCCTCGTAGCCGGTTTCGCCGGAGCCGCGGCTTGGGACTATACCGGACTTGCGCCCGACCGCACGCGCGAGGCGCTGATGGCCAATCCCGAAATGCTGCCCGAGGCGATGCAGGAATTCCAGCGCCGCGAGATGGTCGCCCGGCTCGAACCGCTGCGGAACGAACTGGAGGCCCCCTTCCCCGGCGCGGTGCTCGGCAATCCCGATGGCGACGTGACGCTCGTCGAATTCAGCGACTATGCCTGTGGCTACTGCCGGCAGAGCCTCGCCCATGTGCAGCAGCTGATCGCCGCCAATCCCGATCTCAAGGTGGTGATCCGTGAATATCCGATCCTCTCGCCCGGCAGCGCCGATGCCGCGCGCATGGCACTTGCCGCCGCGCAGCAGGGCCGCTTCGAGGCGTTCCACAACGCCATGTTCGCAGCCGAAAGCCTGACGCCGGAGAGTATTGCGGCAGCCGCGCGGGAAGCGGGCGTCGATCTCGAAACCGCGCGCGCGGCGATCGACCAGGGCATGTTCGAGAGCCAGCTGCAGAACAATGTCTTCCTTGCCCAGAACATGGGCGTGAGCGGGACGCCGGCCTGGGTCGTGGGCGATCAGATCCTGTCCGGCGCCGTGGGACCGGGGGTGCTGGGCGGCGCGATACAGGAGGCGCGAGATTCGTAAGACGCATCGCCTCGCCCGGGTTTCGCGGCCCGCCAGCGGCCCGCCGACCGGCGGCGGGGGTGAAGCGAGAATGGGCGGCATGGCGATGCTGCCTTTCCGGCCCACGCCTTTCTTCGCCGACAAGAACCGCGCCTTCTGGCGGTTGCAGATGCTGGGCTGGGGCGGCGCGCTGATCCTGCGCGCGGCGACCTCCATCGCCAACGAGCGTCCGATCGATTTCCTCATCGTGGTGATCATCGCCGCCGTTGCCGGCTTCTCGATCAGCACCGTGCTCTCGGTGATCTATTCCAACCTCATCAATCGCAGCCCGCTCGTCACCTGGACGGCGACCGCGGTGGTGCTGGCCATTGCTGTGGCCATATCGGCCTTTATCAACGCCTGGACGATCGACGTCTACCAGGGCGGCAGCGAGGCGAGCTTCGCGCAGCTCATGCTGGGCGTGTTCTACATAGACATGACGCTGCTCGGCGCTTGGTCGGCGCTGTATTACGCGATCAATTTCTTCCTTCAGGTGGAACAGCAGGCAGACCGGCTGGAACGGCTGGAAACGCAGGCTACCAGCGCGCAGCTCGCCATGCTGCGCTACCAGCTCAATCCGCATTTCCTGTTCAACACTCTCAATTCCATCAGCACGCTGGTGCTGCTGGGCGAGACGCGGCCTGCCAACGCCATGCTCACGCGCCTTTCCAGCTTCCTGCGGCACACGCTGGTGAACCAGCCCGGTGGCAAGGTAACCGTGGCTCAGGAAGTGGAGACGCTGAAGCTCTACCTCGATATCGAGCGGATGCGCTTCGAGGAGCGGCTGCGCACCGATTTCCAGGTGGGTGAGCAGGCCGCGCGCGGCTGCATCCCGTCCTTCCTGCTCCAGCCGCTGATCGAGAACGCGATCAAGTACGGCGTTTCCGCGCAGGAGGAAGGCGCGCGCATCTCGCTCTCGGCGCAGGTGATCGGCTCCATGCTGCGGCTGATCGTGTCCGACACCGGGCCCGGCCTGCAGGGCGTGCAGCGCAATGCCGAGCAGCTGGCATCGCAGCCCTCCTCCACCGGCGTCGGCCTGGCCAATATCCGCAACCGCCTGGCGCAAGCCTATGGCGAGGATCACCGGTTCGATATCCAGACTCCTCCCGATGGCGGCTTCACCGTCATCATCGAAGTGCCTTTCGAGCGGTCCGAGGACGAAGAGGACCCTCGGGATCGCGCGAAACCTACCCGGCCCTCGGCGGTTGATACGCCGAGGTCGTCATTGAATTCAGAAAGCGACGGCCCCCCCGTCCCAGCCCCCCGAACCGGAGCCAATGCATGAGCATCCGTACCATCATCGTCGACGACGAAAAACTCGCCATCCAGGGCCTGCAGGTGCGCCTGGAACCCTATAGCGACATCGAGGTCATCGAGACCTGCGCCAATGGCCGCGAGGCGATCCGCGCGATCAAGACGCAGAAGCCGGACCTCGTCTTCCTGGATATCCAGATGCCCGGTTTCGACGGTTTCTCCGTCGTGAAGGGCGTGATGGAGATAGAGCCGCCGCTCTTCGTCTTCGTTACCGCCTACCAGGAACACGCGATCCGCGCGTTCGAGGCCAATGCGGTGAATTACCTGATGAAGCCGGTGGACGAGGACAAGCTCGCCGACACCATCGAGCGCGTGCGCCAGCGCATGGCGGAAAAGGCCAGCGCGGTGGAAGCCGAGAAACTGAAGGACGTGCTCGCCGAAGTCAGCCCCGAAAGCCTCGAGACGCTGGGCGACGAGGGCGATGGCACCGGCCGCTACGAGAAGATGATCAACGTGAAGGACCGCGGGCAGATCTTCCGCGTCGATGTCGACACGATCGAGCATATCGAGGCCGCGGGCGACTACATGTGCATCTATACAGGCGACAACTCGCTGATCCTGCGCGAGACCATGAAGGATCTGGAACGTCGCCTCGATCCCAAGAACTTCCAGCGCGTCCACCGATCGACCATCGTCAATCTCGACCAGGTGCGGCAGGTAAAGCCGCATACCAACGGCGAGTGCTTCCTCGTTCTGGACAGCGGCGCCGAAGTGAAGGTTTCGCGCAGCTACCGGGATGTGGTGGCGAGATTTGTCCATTAATCCCGAAAACCGCTCATCCTGAGCTTGTCGAAGGATTGTCTTTCCCTCTAGCGCGGTGCGACAAGAGAAAGCAGCCCTTCGACGGGCTCAGGGCGAGCGGGAGCGATTATGGAATTCCAGATCGAAGGCTTCGACCTTCAGCAATTCGTCCGCGACACGCTCGCCGAAGACCTCGGCGAAGGTCTGCCGGGTGGCGGCGTGGACGTCACCGCGACCAGCGTCATCCCCGCCGACGCCCGCTTCCAGGGCGTGATGGACAGCCGCGACGCGATCACCGTGGCGGGCCTGCCCATCGCCGTCGCCTTCTTCCGCCACCTCGACCCGGACATGGCCATCGAGCTGCTGGTGGAGGAAGGCGCGCAGGTGCAGCCCGGCACCGACCTCATGTGCCTCTCCGGCAATGCCCGCGCCATGCTGACCGCCGAGCGCAGCGCATTGAACACCGTGCAGCACCTCTCCGGCATCGCCACTCTGGTGCGGCAGTACGTGGACGCGATGGATAATCCCGATTGCACCCTGCTCGATACCCGCAAGACCATCCCGGGCCTGCGCCACATCGAGAAATACGCCGTGCGCATGGGTGGTGGCTCCAACCACCGCATGGGCCTGTGGGACGCGGCGATGATCAAGGACAACCACATCCTCGTCGCCGGGAATGTGGGCGAAGCGGTGCGCCGCGCGCGCGATGCGGGGGTCGAGAACATCATCTGCGAGGTCGACCGGCTCGACCAGATCGAACCCGCTCTTGCGGCAGGGGCGGACCATATCCTGCTCGACAATATGAGCCCCGAGACCCTGCGCGCCGCGGTCGATATCATCGCAGGCCGCGCCAAGACCGAAGCGAGCGGGGGCATCACTTTGGACACGATTCAGGCCAAGGCGGCTAGCGGCGTCGATTACGTGTCGGTCGGTCGCCTCACCCAGAGCGCACCCGCCGCCGATATCGGGCTGGATTTCACGGTCGGCTGAACCCTCATGCCCCAGCGGCCTCCTGCCATTATTGCCTTCGCCGTTCTGTTTCTCGCGCAGGCGCTGATTACCTTTGCTGCGGGGCTGTGGGACCTCGAGGGCGGAATCGCTCATTACGCCGCGCGCTATCCGGCGTTCGACTGGAACCGCGATGCACTGATCGTGCTCACGAGCGCACGGCTGACCATCGCTTTCATCCCGGTCGCGCTCATATGGTTCTTCGCCGTGCGCTTCGCCCGCTGGATGTGCGCCGCGCTCGCCGTCTTCAAGCTGGTGCAGGTGCCCGGCACGGTGGCGTCATGGCTCAATGGCGGTACGATCGCCGCAAGCTGGATCGCGGCGACCGTGCTGGGCATCGTGGCAGTCGCGTTCCTGTTCACGCCGCAGGCCGCGCGGTGGTTTCGGCAAGGGGGGAGGACCAATGCGCGCAGTCCTGACTAGCCTTGCTGCCTTCGTGCTGCTGCTGCCCGCCGTCGCGCAGGCGCAGGCCTATCAGTGCCGCGCACCCTCCGCGCCCGTCTCCCTGCCCCCGGTCGAGCGCGACGGCCCGGTGCGCGAGAGCCGCGTCACCGGCTACACCCTCGCGCTGAGCTGGAGCCCCGAATTCTGCCGCTTTCGCGACGACCAGCCACGCCATGCGCGCCAGTGCTCGGGCCGCGCCGGACGCTTCGCCTTCATCGTCCACGGCCTGTGGCCCGAGAGCGGGCCAGGCCGCTGGCCGCAATGGTGCCCGACAAATCGCCAGCCGAGCGCAGATGCCGTGCGCGCCAGCATGTGCATGACGCCCGACCTCTCCCTGCTCGCCCGCCAGTGGGAGAAGCACGGTGCCTGCATGACGCCGGATCCCGACACATACCTGCGCGTCACCCGCATCCTGTGGAACTCGCTGCGGTGGCCGGATTTCGACCGCCTCTCGCGCCGCGATAACCTCACGGCAGGCACCGTCCGCGAAACCTTTGCCGAGGCCAACCCCTACTGGGATGCCGAGGACGTCGGCCTTGTGGTCAGCGAGCGCGGCTGGCTGCGCGAAATGCGGCTCTGCTACGATGCGCAATTCATGCCGACCGCGTGCGATGCGCGTCGGTTCGGCCCGGCGGACGATGCGGCAGTGCGGATCTGGCGGGGGCTGTAGATCCTCCCTGCGACGAAGTCGTGGGGAGGGGGACCGCTCGCGAAGCGAGTGGTGGAGGGGCCTGGCGCGCTGGCCCCTCCGTCACGACGCTATCGCGTCGCGCCACCTCCCCATGCCTCCGGCACGGGGAGGAATTGTCTTCACCGCCGCTCCTCAAAAAACCCGCGCAAGAGTTCCGCCGCCTCGCCCTCGCCCAGCCCTGAATAGACTTCCGGCCTGTGCAGGCACTGCACCTGCTGGAACACCCGCGCGCCGTGTTCGACCGCGCCGCCCTTCGGGTCGCTGGCACCGTAATAGAGCCGCGCCAGCCGCGCATGGCTGATCGCGCCGGCACACATCGGGCACGGTTCCAGCGTCACGTAGAGGTCGCACCCGGTCAGGCGTTCGTCGCCCAGCGCGCTCGCGGCCGCGCGAATCGCCACCATCTCGGCATGCGCGGTGGGATCGGCGTTCGTGCGGGTGAGGTTGTGGCCTTCGCCCACCACCTTGCCATCCTTGACGATGACCGCGCCGACAGGCACTTCGCCTGCCGCAGCCGCCTCGTTCGCGAGTTGCAGAGCGCGGCGCATCGGCTCGGGAGTGGACCATTTCGCCATGCGCACGCAGCTACCGCGAAGCTTGACGAATCTCCACCCCCCCTGTATGCGCCCGCCTTTCCCAGCCTAAAAGCTGTAACCGAACACGTTCTAGACGAGAGAATTCGCCATGTCGCGCATCTGCGAACTTACCGGCAAGGGCCGCCAGGTCGGCCACAATGTCAGCCACGCCAACAACAAGACCAAGAAGGTCTTCCTGCCGAACCTGCAGAACGTCACGCTGATCAGCGAGAAGCTGGATCGCAGCTTCAAGTTCCGCGTCTCGACCGCGGGCCTGCGCTCGGTGGAGCACAATGGCGGCCTCGACAACTGGCTGCTGAAGACCCGCGACGACAAGCTTTCCGCGAACGCCCTCAAGGTGAAGCGCGAGCTGAAGAAGGCCGTCGCTTCCAGCGAAGCCGCCTGAACCGGGGCACTTCCTTCCTGAATTCGAAGAGCGCGTGAGGAGCTATTCCTCGCGCGCTTTTTGTTGTGCGCTTGCGGTTTGCGCCTCCGCCGTAACCTCGCGCCAGTTGATCCGGGCCAGCAGGCTGCGCTGGATGGCGCTGAGATTGTCGTCCGACATCAGCCACAGATCCACCGAGCCATCCTCCTTTACCTCGGCGACGGCCAGCGCCTCGTAATTCTCGCGCGGGAGGATGGTTTCCAGCAGCAGGATCTGCTCCAGCTCCAGCGTGTCGCCCGATTCGGCCAGCGTGTCGGGGGAAGCGATGGCGAGCGCGCTCGAGAAAGGCGGCAGGGCGCGCACCACGTTGCGCAGCAGCACCAGCACGCGGCCATCGGGCAGCGCCGCCATGTCTGTCGGGTAATAGCCTTCGGGCATGCGCGGTGTGAAGACGAGCGGCTCCCCCCCCGCGACGGGATCGGAGGGGTAGAGCAGTCCGGTCTTGCCGTTTTCCGGCAGGACGAGGAAGCGCCCGTCGGGCAGGCGCTCCAGCGCCTCGGCGCCGCTATTGCTGTTCCACCCCTGCCATTCCGGCGGCTGGGCCAGCTCCTCGAAATCGCTGGAGACCGAATAACGGGTCAGCGAATGGGTGTTCTCGAAGGTCAGCCAGTAGTCGCCCGTCTCCGGATCGCGGGTGGCGGCCTCGATATCGGCAAAGGTGTTGCTCAGCCTGCCCCGGTTCCAGACCGAGGCGAAGCGCGGTTCCTGCGGATAGGTGCCGAAGGGCGCGGCGAAGGTGAGGCGCCTGCCTCGGTCGGAAAAGGCGCGCAGCACCTGCCCGTCCCGCAGCACGAGCATCGCCGAATAACCGCCGAAATCCAGCCTCGTGCTGTCGAGCTCCCATACCCCTTCACGCGTGACGCCATGATGGCTGCGCGCCGCAGGCAGTTCGGTGACGGGCGTGAGGGAAAGGTCGCCATCCGCCATTTCGGGAATGGTGGTGCGCACGAGGGTTCCGGGAGCGAGGCCAAGCGTGACCAGGGCCAGAAGGGCAAGACGACGCTTCTTCATGGCTTGCCCCCGTTGCCGGATCTCAGGGCATGGGGCCGGTGAACAGGATCGGATCGAGCCGCGTCAGGTGCCATTTCAGGCTCCAGTGCAGGTGCGGCCCGGTGGCACGGCCGGACGAACCGATGCGGCCCAGCAACTGGCCCTGTTCCACCCGGTCACCCTCTTCCACGGCGATCTCTGACAGGTGCAGGAAGGCGCTGTTGAGACCCGCGCCATGGTCGATGATGAGGAGATTGCCCTCCAGGCTGAAATCCTCCACCGCCAGTGTCACGACGCCGCTGGCCGGCGCGACGAAGGGATTGCCGCTGCCGCCGGTCGCGATGTCGATGCCCGAATGGTAGCTGCCAGGTTCCCCGCGATAGATGCGCTGGGAGCCGAAGCGGCCCGAGATGCGGCCTGTCAGCGGCCAGATGAAATCCTCTTTCCAGCCATTTGTGTCCGAGTTCGCGATGCGCGCATCCCAGATGGCGTCGAGCTCGGGCTGACGGCGGCGCATGAAGCTCTCGCTCGCACCCCCGGCGCGCCGCGCGACGTTCACGCGCTCGATATCCCAGTCGCGCGGCAAGACCGTGAGTTCGCGGGTGACGGTTTCGCCGTTCGCCAGCGTGGCAACGAGCAGTTCGGAGGTGCCCGCGTCGCGGTCGAAGGCGGCGAAGAAATTGCCCTCCTCATCGAGCAGCAGGGGCGTTTCTCCCAGCGTTGCGGAAACTGCATTGGACGGCGCCTGACCGCGAATCCATCCGCCCTGGGTAAGTTCGCCGGAATAGGTGAAGTCCGTGCGGGCGGGCGTGGTGGGGGTGGAAGCGGGGGCCGGGGCGGGCGGCGCTGCCACAGTGCGCGGCGCGACCGGTTGGCTATCGTCTGGCGCCGCACCCGCCTCGACAGAAGGGACCACCGTGCAAGCGGCCAGTCCGGCGAAAAGGCCAGCGGCGATAAGCGCAGATTTCGGCGTCACAGGTCCTCTAGCGCTCGCTTCGTGGAGATTTCCGCGCTGGCATAGGGTTCCTGCCGGTCCACGCTCCAGTAGCGCAGTTCTTCCAGCGGAACGGGCACACCGCTGACGGCGCAGAGGACGAAATGGCCGGGCTTCACGATGCGAAAGCCGTTCGGGCCGTAAAGCAGCGTAGCGGCCTTGTCGGAGGATGACATCAACATGGGGCTCTATGTAGTGCAGCAAGGCTTGCGGTGCAATTTACCGCGTTACAGCAATTTGGGCTGCCCGCCCTCGGGGGCTCTTGGCGCGCGCTTCGGCGACTTTCGCGGCGCGGTGCCCGGCACGACCTGCAAGGTTCCGTCGGCGAATTCCAGCGTGAGCGACGCTTGAGCGGCGGCAACATCACGGCTGGCGATCACCGGGTGGCCCTCCGCGCAGACGAGCGCATAGCCGCGTTGCAGCGGGGCCTTCGGGTCGAGTTGCAGCCTGAGGCGCTCCAGCGCCGCCAGCCGCTCGCGCTTCTCGGCCAGCGGGCGCGTGACGAGCGCGGGCACGAGCCGCGCGGCGCTGAGGCGCTGGCGGGCATCGCGCAGGTTGCCGCGCAGGATGGCAGGCGAAAGGCGCAGGTCGGCAAGCTTCTCCCGGCCCTTCGCCGCCCGGTCCACCAGGCCCCGGCGCAGGCGCTCGCCCAGTTCATCCAGCCGCTGCGCCTGTGGCTGGAGCAGTTGCTCGGCCTTCGGCAGACGGTCCGCACGCGCCGCCAGCCGCTCGCGGCCCAGCTCCACCGGGCGCAGCGCGCATTTCTTCTGCCGAAGTGCGAGGTCGTCGATGAAGGCGCTCAGTTCGCGCAGCACCGGTACGGCGATCTCGGCGGCGGCGGTGGGGGTGGGAGCCCGGCGGTCGGCGGCGTAGTCGCACAGCGTGGTATCGGTTTCATGCCCCACGGCGCTGATGACAGGGATCGGCGATTCGGCCACGGCGCGCACGACGATTTCCTCGTTGAAGCTCCACAGATCCTCGATCGAGCCGCCCCCGCGTGCCACGATCAGCAAGTCCGGACGCGGGACAGGTCCATTTGGTTCAAGCGCCCCGAAGCCGCGAACCGCATCGGCGACCTGCTTCGCCGCGCCCTCGCCCTGCACCACCACCGGCCACACGATGACACGGGTGGGAAAGCGATCCTCCAGCCGGTGGAGGATATCCCGAATCACCGCGCCGGTTGGCGACGTCACGACGCCGATGGTGCGCGGAGCAAAAGGCAGCGTGCGCTTGCGGGCGGGATCGAACAGCCCCTCCGCCTCCAGCCGCGCCTTGGTCTTTTCCAGCAGCGCCAGCAGCGCGCCCTCGCCCGCGATCTCCATCCGCTCGATCACGATCTGGTATTTGGAGCGGCCCGGATAGGTAGTCAGCTTGCCGGAAGCGACGACCTCGATCCCGTCCTCGGGCTGGAAGGCAAGGCGCGGCACCGCGCTGCGCCACATCACCCCGTCCAGCACCGCCTTCTCGTCCTTCAGCGCAAGGTAAAGGTGGCCCGATGCTGCCCGTTTCACGCCCGACAATTCGCCGCGCAGCCGCACGAAGCCGAACCGGTCCTCCACCGTGCGCTTGAGGGCCTGCGATATCTCGGTGATCGAGAGCGGCGCGGAATTGTCCCCCGGCGTACTCGCCGCTAGGAGCGTGTCCTCTGCCCCGTCGTCATAGGGGTCGTCGTATGGAGAATTGCGCGTCATGAATATCCTGGTGCTGGGCGGGGGCGGGCGCGAACATGCCCTGTGCTGGAAGCTGGCGCAATCCGATGCCATCGCGAAAGACGGGGGCAAGCTGTTCGCCGCACCCGGCAATCCGGGCATCGCGGAGTGCGCGCAGCTGGTCTCGCTGGACGCGAGGGACCACGGCGCGGTCGCCGGTTTCTGCGCGCAGAACGCCATCGGCCTCGTCGTGATCGGGCCGGAAGCACCGCTGGTGGACGGCCTTGCCGACAGCCTGCGCGAGGCCGGGATCGCCGTCTTCGGCCCCTCGAAAGCCGCCGCGCAGCTGGAAGGCAGCAAGAACTTCACCAAGGCGCTGTGCGACAAGGCCGGTATCCCCACCGCGGCCTATGTGCATTGCACCTCGCTCGAACAGGCGAAGCAAGCGCTCGCCACCTTCGCCCCGCCCTTCGTCCTCAAGGCCGATGGCCTCGCCGCGGGCAAAGGCGTCGTCATCGCCGAGAGCGAGGAAGAGGCCCGCGAAGCGCTGGAAGAGATGTTCGGCGGTGCTTTCGGGGAAGCGGGCGCGGAAGTCGTGATCGAGGAATTCATGGCGGGCGAGGAAGCCAGCTTCTTCGCCCTGACCGATGGCGAAACGGTCATCCCCTTCGGCACCGCGCAGGATCACAAGCGCGTGGGCGAAGGCGATACCGGCCCCAACACCGGCGGCATGGGTGCCTACAGCCCGGCCCGCGTGCTCGATGACGCGCTGGTAGCCGAGACGATGGAGCGCATCGTCTTTCCCACCGTGCGGCAATTGCGGAAGGACGGCACGCCCTATGTCGGCGTACTCTATGCCGGCCTGATGCTGACCGAGGACGGACCCAGGCTGGTCGAATACAATTGCCGCTTCGGCGATCCGGAATGCCAGGTGCTGATGATGCGGCTGGAAAGCGACCTTGCGCAATACATGCTCGCCGCGGCCAGCGGTGCGCTTTCCGCCTTGCCCGAGCCGACCTTTGCCGAGGATACCGCGATGACGGTGGTGATGGCGGCCAAGGGCTATCCCGGCACGCCCGAGAAAGGCGGTGCGATCACGCTGAACGGTGCGGAGGACACCGGTGCCAAGGTCTTCCACGCGGGCACGTCATCGAAAGACGGCGCGCTGGTTGCAAGCGGCGGCCGCGTGCTGAACGTGACGGCAACCGGCCCGGACACCAGGGCCGCGCGCGACGCAGCCTATGCGGCGGTGGAGAAGGTCGATTTTCCAAGCGGCTTCTACCGCAAGGATATCGGCTGGCGCGAGATCGAGCGGAGCTAGCCGCCGCGCAGTAGCGCGCGTACTTCGTCAAGCGGCGCGCTCTCCAGCGGGAACAGGAACGGCGGCGCGCAAGGCGCCTGCAGCAGTGTCATCGTAGCAGGCTCGGGGTTCGGCAGGATGGTCGCGCTCGGTCCGCGCAGGGGCGGCAGGGGAGCCGCCGGATCGCGCACCGCGACAAGGTAGAGGCCCGGTGCCATCGTTTCAGGCTCGGCGAAGGTCGAGTTGTCCCAGGTTACAGCAAAGCGGGCAGGTGGTTCGCCTTTCAGCACATCCTGCACCTCCAGCGTGAAGCGCGCGTAATCCGACAGCAGCCCTTGTCCGGGATCGCTGTAGATCTCCCGCAGATCGTCGGACAAGTTCGGGTTTGCGAGCTGCGCGCGACGAAACGCCTCGTCGCGCACGATCTCGTAATCGGTGAGGCGCGCAATCACCACGGCATCGGCCAATGCGATATCGGAAAGCTCCCGCTCCGATGCCATCATGCAAGCCTGTGCGGTCGTGGCGGTGAGCAACAGGGCCAGGGTTGCAGGGACAAGCCAGCGTCTGATCGGCATCGGCGCACTCCGTGGTTTCAAGCGATGGAGGGATAGCGCGCGGCTGTTGCGATTGGGTGAACCGGACGCGCCGAGCAAGCTGCCGGACGGCCGGGCAAGTATTTGCGATCATTGTCGGCTGGGAAGTGGCCGTTCTTACATGAGATCGGTGTCTCTCACGGGATTCATTTCGCAATCTTAACATTCATAAAGGCGGGCAAACCGAATCCGGGACATGCCGTTCCTGCGACCCGAAGGGGGCCCGGCCAAGTCCAGGTTCCCTGCATTATGGCTCCGTCTTCGGACGGAGCCATTTTTTTTGGGCTCGATCACCGCGGGTTGAGGTAACCCGGATTGAAGTGTGCAGCTTTCTGCAACCGCTCCAGATCGTGCACCTGTAATACGCCTCCCTGGATATCCAGGAGCCCTGCATCCCTGATCTGCTTCAAGGACCGGCTGACATGCACCGGCGTCGCGCCGATGATATCGCCGATCTCCTGTTGCGTCAGGGGGAAGTCGAACCGGTTACCTTCGCCAAGACCCACATGCTTCAGGCGCTCAAGCACCTCGCAAACGAGGTGGGCCACCCGCTCATAGACCCTGTACTGGCCGTTCATCGCAATCCACATCCTGAGGATGGCCGCATCCCTTTGCGAAAGCCACCACAAGGTGCGGGTCAAGGCATTCGTCTGCCGGCTGGCTTCGTTAAGCGCGCCTGGCGAACAGGTGGTGACGCGGCACTCTCCGAGAGCCACGATTTCGTCCTCGATCACCCCCTGCGATATCGAGGCGTGAACAGGGAACAGGTCCCCCGGGAGGAAAATCTCGGTTATCTGGCGGCGGCCATCGGCGAGATGGATGGCGCGGGCGGCCCATCCCGAACACACCAGGAACATTATGCCGATGTCATCACCTTCATGAAAAAAGGTCTGCTTCTTCGAGTAGGAAATGAAGTTCACGAAGAGTTGCTCGACAATATCGCGGCACTCTTCGTTAAAGTCTTCGCACAAGCGAGCTTTTGCCACGAAACAGGAATGTGGCTCCGAAAAATTTGTAATGATGACCCCCGTGTTGCCGACTCCCCAACGACTATCGATGAATCAAAACACGTCGGCCGATGCCACAACATAAGTTATCCGGAGCCGATATTCACCCCATATATCTGAAAACGATACAATAATTGGCCCAGGCCTCTGCCCTCGCGGATCGGAGGATTGGGACGGAGACGACCACTTTCCTACAGGCCGATGACCTGAAACAGCCGCGTCCCGCTCTTTCTCGCTGTCAGTACGCCTCGCACGGCGCCCTCCCGGAAGCAAGGCCGCGCGCCAAGTGCAGGTTAATGAGACACAGGTCTCCGGATGTACTTCATCAACTAAAGGCGCTCGTTCACCCCAGCTTTTCGTCCATCAGCCTGGCGAGGTCGGTTTCGGGCCGCGCGCCGTAGTGGCTGATGATCTCCGCCGCCGCAATGGCGCCGCGCTTCAGGCAGCGGGACGGTTCCTCGCCGCGGACATGGCCGAACAGGAAGCCCGCCGCGAAGAGATCACCCGCACCGGTGGTATCGACCACCTTCTCGACCGGCTCTGCAGCCACCTTGAAGGTCTCGCCGCCCGTCACGCAGACCGCGCCCTTCTCGCTGCGGGTCACGACGAGGACGGGCACCTTGCCATCAAGCGCGGCGAGCCCGACGTCGAAATCGTCCTCGCCGGTGAGCGCACCCAGTTCCACCTCGTTGGCGAAGACGATATCGATCATGCCGTCCTCGATCAGCGCGCGGAAATCGTCGCCATAGCGCTCGATCACGAAAGCGTCGGACAGGGTGAAGGCGACCTTGCGGCCTGCGTCCTTGGCGCTCTTGATGGCAGCGCGCATGGCCTTGCGCGGCTCTTCCGGGTCCCACAGATAGCCTTCTAGATAGAGGATCTCGGCGCCGCCAATCGCTTCCTCATCCAGTGCGCCGGCAGGCAGGAACTGCGTTGCGCCGAGGAACGTGTTCATCGTGCGCTGACCATCGGGCGTCACGAAGATCAGGCAGCGCGCGGTCGGCGGCTCGCCTTCGCGGGCGGGCACGTCGAAATCGATGCCCACGGCGCGGATATCGTGGGCGAAGACATTCCCCAGTTGGTCGTCCGCCACCTGCCCGACGAAGGCGCATTGCGCGCCCATGCCCGACAGACCCGCCAGCGTGTTCGCTGCCGAACCGCCCGAAATCTCCTTCGCCGGACCCATCGCGGCGTAAAGGTCCCTCGCCTGATCCGCATCGACCAGAGTCATGCCACCCTTCGTCATTCCCAGTTCTTCGACCAGTTCGTCCGAAGCGGGAGCCATCACGTCGACAATGGCATTGCCGATGGCGATTACATCGTAGCGGGGGGCAGTCATGAATTCTCCTGAACATTATCCGGCGCACGCGCGCCTCGCGGCGTTGACTTGGCGGATAGGCCGCGCAATCGCAAGGACCTATGGGCGCGCTCGTCACATCGCTGGGACTTGGCCTCCGGCAACTGCTGGATGGGGCGGTGCTGCGCATACTGCTGAAAAGCCTGGCGGTTTCGATAGGGGTTTTCATCATCGCCGCGACCGGCGGCTGGTTCGCGCTCGATGCTTTGCTCGCCTGGGGCGGGCTGGAAGACACGCTGTTCACTGGAGCGGGCGCGGTGCGTGGGGCATTGTCCGTGTTGCTCGCCCTGATCGGCCTCTGGCTCGTATGGCGAATCGTGGCGATAGCGGTGATCCAGTTCTTCGCCGAGGATATCGTCCAGGTGATCGAGGCGCGCCATTACCCCCAAGAGGCAGGGCAGGCGCGCGAACTTCCGTTTGCCGAGCAGGCGCGCAACGCGCTGGCAGCTGCCACTCGCGCCTTGCTCGTCAACATTGTCGCCTTGCCGATTGCCATTCTGCTGTGGGTGACGGGCGTTGGCACCTTCGCCCTGCTGCTGGTGGTCAATGCCGTGCTGCTGAGCCGCGAATTGCAGGACATGATTTGGCTGCGCCACCGTCACGAGGAGCGCTACCGCTCCCCGCTGAACGGACGCCAGCGCTTCGTCCTTGGCGGGGTGATTGCCGCGATGATGGCGGTGCCCTTCCTCGCTTTCCTCGCGCCCGTGACCGGTGCCGCATCCGCTACACATCTCGTTCATCGTACCGCGCGACAAAAGGACAATGCCTGACATGCGCCTGATTGCCGCTCTCCTGCCGTTCGCCGCCCTAGCAGCCTGCGTCCCCTCTCCGCCGCAGAGCGCGCCGCCACCGCCGCCGATCACCGTCGATCCGCGCAACGTGCCGCCGACCCAGCCGCCTCCCCCCGCACCCGTCGCCGGGTTCCGCGTGCCCGAGATCATGCAGGGGCCGGGCCTTTCCGGCGTCATCCGCGAGCCTGCCTCCAGCCTCGCCCGCCGCTTCGGCACACCGCGGCTCGACACGCCGGAGGGCGACATGCGCAAGCTGCAGTTCCAGGCCGAGGCCTGCGTGCTGGATGTCTATCTCTACCCACTCGCCCCCAATGCCGAGCCGGTGGCGACCTGGGTCGAGGCTCGTCGTGCAAGTGACGGGGCGGAAGTGGACCGCGCGGCCTGCATCAGGGCGCTCTCCCGCAGGTGACGCTACACCGGTAACGCGAATTTAAGCCTGTTGCGGCACACCCCTCCCGCAGACAGGAGGATGTTCGCCCATGAGTTTCGAATTCGCCGAAATTGCCCGCAACGCCGCTGCCGATCGCAATATCAGCAACGAGGAAATCCTCGCCTTGCGCGGCGCCGGCTGGGCGGATGGCCGGATGTCGCGAGAGGAAGCGGAGATCGTCTTCGCCACCCAGCAGGCGATCGAGAATCCCTCGGCGGAATGGTCGGACTTCTTCGTCGAGGCCATCCAGAATTTCGTGCTCAACGGCTCCGATCCGCGCGGCTTCGCCAGCGCCGAGGAAGCGCAGTGGCTGATCGCCCAGGTCAAGCGGGACGGCAAGGTCTGCTCGATGACCGAGCTCGAGCTGCTGGTCCGCATCATCGAACGCGCGCAGAACGTGCCCGAGACCCTCAAGACCTACGTGCTGGGCGTGATGGAGCAGGCGGTGCTGGAAGGCACCGGTCCCACGCGCTGCGGCGGCGAACTGTCCGACAGCCATGTGAGCGAAGCGGAATGCAAGATCCTGCGCCGCGTCGTCTTCGGCCAAGCGAGCGACCGTCCGGCCGCCGTCAGCCGCCGCGAGGCCGAGGTTCTTTTCCGCATCAAGGACAAGGTCGCAAGTGCCGACAACGCGCCTGAATTCAAGCGCCTGTTCGTCCAGGCCGTCGGCAACTACCTGATGGGCTTCGCCCATTCGAGCGGCCAGGTCAGCCGGGAACGGCAAATCGAGCTCGAGGCCTTCATCGCCGACAACAAGCCGCGCGTAGGGCATTTTCTCGGTCGCATGGCGAAGGACGCGCCCAACGCGTTCGGAATGGTGTTCGGCAAGAAGGATACGGCATCCAGCCGGGAAGCGCAGGTCGCCGCGGCGGGAGAGGTGACGGACCGGGAAAAGAGCTGGCTCGACGAACAGATCGCCGCCAGCGGAAGCGTGGACGAATACGACCAGGCGCTGCTGGAATTCATCGCCGAGGAAACCGGCGAGGCGTAAGCCTTCAGACCATGAAGCTTTCGCCGCAGCCGCAGGCGCCCTTGGCGTTGGGGTTCTCGAATACGAAGCCCGCGGTGAAATCGTCCTCCACCCAGTCCATCGTGCTGCCGACGAGGTAGAGCACGCTGGCGCCATCGATGTAGAAGGTGCCGCCTGGCGTCTCGATCTTCTCGTCGAAAGCCGCTTCTTCGGTCACGTAATCCACCGAATAGGCAAGGCCCGAGCACCCGCGCCGCGGGGTCGAGAGCTTCACGCCGATGGCATCGTCCGGCGCCTTCGCCATGAGGTCGGCCACACGCTGCTCGGCAGCTTGCGTGAGGATCACGGCGGCCTTGGGGGCGGGGCGTGTCTTTGTCTCGGTCATCACAGCATCCCCAGTTCGAGCCGGGCTTCGTCGCTCATCTTGGAGGGGTCCCAGGGCGGATCCCAGGTGACCACCACCTCGGCATCGCGCACGCCGGGCAGGTTGGCGACGCGCATCTCGATCTCGTTCGGCATGGTCTCGGCCACCGGGCAATGGGGCGTGGTAAGCGTCATGGTGACGACCACGTCGGCATCCTCGGCCACCTCGACATTGTAGATGAGGCCGAGGTCGTAGATGTTTACCGGGATCTCGGGATCGTAGATGTCCTTCAGCGCATCGATCACCGACTGGTGCACTTCGCCGCCGGGCTCTCCGGGCGAGACGTTTTCCGGCTTTTTCTGCAGGAAACCTTCGAGGTAGTCGCGCTTGCGCTCCAGCTTTTCGTTCGCGGTTTCCTCCGGGATAGGCGCGTCGGACACGCGGGCGCGCGGCGGCTTTTCGACCACGTCTTCCGTGGGAGAAGGCGCCGCGATGAAATCCTGCTCATCTTTCTTGGTCATGTCTTCGTGATCTGACATCAGCCGAAAATCCTCTTGGTGCGTTCGATGCCGCGGATCAGCGCGGCGACGTCTTCCTCGTCGGAGTAAATCCCGAAGCTGGCACGCGCAGTGGCGGGAATGCCCAGCTTCTCCATCAGCGGCTGCGCGCAGTGGTGGCCTGCGCGGATCGCCACGTTCTCTTCATCCAATATGGTGCCCAGATCGTGCGGGTGAACCCCGTCGATCAGGAAACTGACGATACCGGCGCTGTCCTCCGGCCCATAGAGCGTCACGTCGTTCATGCTGCGAAGGGCTTCGCGGGTCTGGCGCACGAGTTCGGCCTCGTGCGCGTGGATCGCTTCCAGCCCGATCTCCGCCACGTATTCGCAGGCAGCGGCAAAGCCGATCGCCTCGACGATGGCGGGCGTGCCAGCCTCGAAACGCTGGGGAGCGGGAGCGTAGGTGGTCTTTTCGAAGGTCACCTTGTCGATCATCGCGCCGCCGCCCTGCCAGGGAGCCATGGCGGCAAGCAGCTCCGCCCGGCCCCACAGCGCACCGATCCCCGTTGGGCCATAAAGCTTGTGCGAGGAAAAGGCGTAGAAATCGCAATCGAGCGCCGCCACGTCCACCGGCACGCGGGGCGCGGCCTGGCAGCCGTCGAGCAGCAGCTTCGCGCCGACGGCATGTGCAAGCCCGGCGGCGTGCTTCGCGTCCACCAGACTGCCCAGCACGTTCGAAACATGGGCGAAGGCAACCATCGTGTGCTCGCTCGTCAGCATGGCCTCGGCAGCGTCGAGGTCGATCTGCCCATCCTCGGTGATCGGGCATACGTCCACCTGCCACCCGGCCAGTTGCCAGGGCACGATGTTCGAATGGTGCTCCAGTTCGGAGAGGAGCACGCGGCCCTTTTCCGGGTAGGAATAGGCCAGCAGGTTGATCGCCGCGGTCGCACCGCGGGTGAAGACGATCTCGTCCTCCTGCCCCCCGATAAATTCCGCCACCCGGCGACGCGCCGCCTCGTAGCCCAGCGTCATCTCGGCGGAGCGCGAATAGACGCCGCGGTGCACCGTCGCATAGTCGGCGCCCAGCGCGCGCGACACCGCGTCGATCACCACGTGCGGCTTCTGCGCCGTCGCGGCGGAATCGAGGTAGTGCCATGGCTGGCCATCGGCGGTGACCATGCCGGGAAAGTCGGCCTTGCGGGACTTGGTGGCAGCGTCGGTCAGGCTCATGCGATACGGTCTCCCGCATCGTCCAGAACATCGAGGGCCGCTTCGAGCAAACGTTCGGCTTCGCCCTCATCTTCCAGTGCGGCAAGCGCATCGGCGATGAAAGCGCGCACCAGCAGCTTCTTGGCAAGATCGGGCGCGATGCCGCGGCTGGCCATGTAGTAGCGCGCCATCTCGTCCATCTGGCCGATGGCCGCGCCGTGGGCGCATTTCACGTCATCGGCAAAGATTTCCAGTTCTGGCTTGGCATTGGCAGCTGCGCCCTTTTCCAGCACGAGCGCCTTGAAATCCTGCGCCGCATCGGTGCGCTGCCCGCCCCGGCCGACGTTGATCGCGCCGAGGAAATTGCCCGTAGCCTCGCCCCAGTGAACGGCGCGGACGACCTGGTTGGACGTCGCCTCTGGTTCGTCGTGCGTTGTGCGGGTCACGAATTCGCGCACGGCATCGCCGCCGCCGATCGTCACGCCGCCGAATTCGAAATGCGCGCCTGTCGCAAGTTCGGTTTTCACTTCGACCCGGGCGTAGTCACTGCCCACGATCACGACGAAAAGCTCGGCTCGTGCGCCTTCGCCCGCCTTGATGCGGATGCGGTGCAGTTCGGGTTCGTCGCCGCCCACGATCATGCACTGGCGGTTTGTCTCACCGGGCGCGATCGACAGGTCCTGCCAACGGTCGAGCGCGTCGGCGCCCAGCCTGCGGACGGCGTCGATATCGGCATAGCGCCAGGCTTCGTCGCGGGTTGTCGGGAGATCTGTCATGCTTTTCCTCCGGCGCCGAAATCGGTCACCTTGTGCGGGTGTCCCGCACTGTCGTAAGTCGTCCATTCGCCCACTTGCTCGCCACGCTCGAAAGAGCCCGAACGCAGCAGCGTGCCGTCCACCCGGAACCATTCCCAGTACCCGTGCAGCAGGCCATCCAGTTCCCGCCCGCGGGCCTTGAGGGTGCCATCCTTGTGACGGTCTTCGCGCAAGGTCGAGCCAGCAGAGTTCACGCGGCCATCACCTCGTCATAGCCATCTGCCTCGAGCTTCTTTGCTAGATCCGCCCCGCCGGTCTTCACGATACGGCCGGCGGAAAGGATGTGCACGAAATCTGGCTGCACGTAGTCGAGCAGGCGCTGGTAGTGGGTGATGAGAAGCGCGGCCTTTTCGGGCTGGCGCATGATAGCGTTGATGCCCTCTCCCACCACTTTCAGTGCGTCGATGTCGAGGCCGCTATCGGTCTCGTCCAGCACGGCGAAGGCTGGGTCTAGGATGCCCATCTGCACCATCTCGTTGCGCTTCTTCTCGCCGCCCGAGAAGCCGACGTTCACGTTGCGCTTCAGCATTTCCATGTCGAGCTTCAGCAGCCCGGCCTTTTCCTTCGCCAGCTTGAGGAATTCGCCGCCGCTCAGCGGTTCTTCACCGCGTTCCCGGCGCTGCGAGTTCAGGGCCTCGCGCAGGAACTGCACATTGGAGACGCCGGGGATCTCGACCGGGTACTGGAAACCCAGGAACATGCCCGCGGCAGCGCGCTCGTGCGGCTCCATGTCCATGAGGTCCTTGCCGTCGAAGGTGACGGAGCCTTGCGTGACATCGTAGCCCGGACGCCCGCCCAGTACGTAGGCCAGCGTGGACTTGCCGGCACCGTTCGGCCCCATGATGGCGTGCACTTCGCCCGCATTCACTTCAAGCGAGAGTCCTTTCAGAATTTCCTTGCCGTCGATCTCGGCGTGGAGGTTTTCAATTTTCAGCATCGTCATTTTCCTGTCTGTCGAACGAGATCGCGACCTTGGCCGCGCCGTCGATAAATCCCTTGTCTGCCCGGTGCGGGCCGTTCGCCGCCTGCCAGAAAAAGTCCAGCGCCGGATCGGCCGTGCCGGTCAGCATGATGTTCTCGGGCATCTCGCCCTCGAAAGTCCACACGTCGGCCTTCGACCAGTGGACGAGTTTGCCGCGCATCCCTTGGCCCTGCGCCATGCGGACGAGTTTCTGGACGGCTGCACTCATGGCTCACCTCTTGTCGTCCCGGTACCTGCGCGGCGGGCCGTTGCCGGCACGGTCGTATCGCGGGCGTGTCTGCCGGGGGTTCTCGGCTTCATGGCGACGGCGCGCTTCGCCCTTGTCGGCAATGCGCTGGCGCATGCCGGCGGTGATGCGCTTCAGCACATCGTCCATGTTCTCGAGGATGTCGGTGGCGGCGAGGTGCATCACCTTCACGCCGACCGCTTCGAGGCTCTTGTCGCGGCGGCGGTTCAGCTTTTCGTCGTCGCCTTGCTCGTCGATCACGATGGCCATGCCGAGATTGTGGCAATTGAAGTCGACGATCGCGCTGCCGACCACGGCGAACCGCTTGAAGGTGTAGCGCCCCAGATCGGCTTTCGAGAAACGCTCGGCCAGCGCCTTGTGCGCCTCGGAGGCATGCCGCTTCATCTCGCGCGCCCGGTCATGCAGCGCGTCGAGCCGCTTCTCGGAGATTTCCCAACCACGCCCACGCTTCTTGAGCGCGGGGGCTTCGGCGTCCGAAGTGTCGCGGAGGTTAAGGGTCTTGCGTTCGGTCATCGAATGCCTCCGGCAAAATCTCCAACACTGGCAGCAATCAGGAGAATGGCAGTCACAGAGAACACGATACCTGCACTGAGAATTGGCAAAACAGCGGCCCAATAGAGAATTGGGCGCTTAACTCGATCGGAATTCTGCGGCTCTGCAGAACGCACTGCCGATATATTCCCCGTGATCAGCCAATTCCTTGCTCCCCAAAGAAGAAGCAAGGCAACTAAAGGGATCATGACAAGGCGAACAAGTTCGATCACCCCACACTCCCCTCAAGCGAGATCGCCAGCAGCTTCTGCGCCTCAACGGCGAATTCCATCGGCAGCTCTTTCAGCACTTCCTTGGCGAAGCCGTTGACGATCAGGGCCACGGCGTCTTCCTCGTCCAGGCCGCGCTGCATGGCGTAGAACAGCTGGTCGTCGCTGATCTTGCTGGTGGTGGCCTCGTGCTCGATCTGGGCGCTGGGGTTCTTCACCTCGATATAGGGCACGGTATGCGCGCCGCACTGGTCGCCCAGCAGCAGGCTGTCACACTCGGTGCGGTTGCGCACGTTGTCGGCATTGGCGGCCACGCGCACGAGGCCGCGATAGGTGTTGTTCGACTTGCCCGCGCTGATGCCCTTGGAAATGATCGTGGAGCGCGAGCCCTTGCCGTTGTGAACCATCTTGGTTCCAGTATCGGCCTGCTGGTGGTTATTCGTAACCGCCACCGAGTAGAACTCGCCCACCGAATTCTCGCCGTTCAGCACGCAGCTGGGATACTTCCACGTCACCGCAGAGCCGGTTTCCACCTGCGTCCACGAAATCTTCGAACGCGCGCCCTGACACAGGCCGCGCTTGGTCACGAAGTTGTAGATCCCGCCCTTGCCCTCGGCATTGCCGGGATACCAGTTCTGTACGGTGGAATACTTGATCTCGGCATCTTCCATCGCGACCAGTTCCACCACGGCGGCGTGCAGCTGGTTCTCGTCGCGCATGGGCGCGGTGCAGCCCTCGAGATAGCTGACGTAAGAGCCCTTCTCGGCCACGATCAGCGTGCGTTCGAACTGGCCGGTATTCTCGGCATTGATGCGGAAATAGGTGGACAGCTCCATCGGGCAGCGCACGCCTTCGGGCACGTAGACGAAGGTGCCGTCGGAAAAGACTGCCGCGTTGAGGCAGGCGAAATAGTTGTCGCGCTGCGGCACGACCTTGCCGAGCCACTTCTTCACCAGCTCCGGGTGCTTCTTCAGCGCCTCGGAAATCGAGAGGAAGATGACGCCCGCCGATTCCAGTTCCTTGCGGAACGTTGTGGCGACCGAGACGGAATCGAACACCGCGTCCACCGCGACCTTGCTCGAGCCCTTCACGTTGGCGAGCACTTCCTGCTCGGCAATGGGGATGCCCAGCTTGTCGTAGACGGACTTGATCTCGGGATCGAGTTCGTCGAGCGATTCCAGCTGCTCCTTCTTCTTCGGAGCGGCGTAATAATAGGCGTCCTGGTAGTCGATCTCGGGATAGCCGAGCTTGGCCCAGTTCGGCTCCTCCATCTCCTGCCAGATGCGGAAGCCCTTGAGACGCCAGTCGAGCATCCATTCCGGCTCGCCCTTCTTGGCCGAGATGAAGCGGACGGTGTCCTCGGTAAGGCCTTTTTCGGCAAACTCGGTCTCGATGTCGGAGGACCAGCCATGCTCGTACTCGGCAGCCTTTTCGGCGGCTTCCCGAGCGTCACGGTCCTTGATGTCGACTTGTTCGTTCATGCCATTTCTTCCGTTCTTGCCAGCTCCACCAGCGAGATCCCCGCCAGCGCACCGCGCAGTGCCTTGTTCACGATCGGCCAGTGCGGCTGCACCGCGCAATTGCCTTCCAGCGCGCAATCGTGCCGCCCCTCGTCCACGCAGGAGGTGAGCGCAATGGGCCCTTCCACCGCTTCCACGATATCGGCAAGGCTGATCGCCGCCGCCGGGCGGGCCAGTTGCAAGCCGCCACCCGCGCCGCGCGTGGAGCGCAGCAGGCCGGCAGCGGACAGCTTGCTCACCACCTTCTGCACCGTGGGCACGGGCAGGCCGGTCTGCTCCGCGAGTTCAGCCGCGCTGGTGCGCCCGCCACCGCAGTGACGCGCGGCCTGGCTCATCGTGACGACGGCGTAATCGGCTAGGTTTGAAAGGCGCATATCTTCTAATCAGACCAAATCGTTCCGATTAGCCATTTATGCGTCGAGCGAGCGGAATCAACCGCAAACGGCCTTTTGCGAGTCGTTAGCAGTTTCGGACAAAGCTACTTTCGCAGTTCGCGCAGGTTCTTCGCCGCGGTAAGTTCCTTCAGGTACGGGGCGTCGTCATCCCCAAGCCTCGCGGGTGTGCGGCCCACGAACTCGCGAATCTCGTGGATCATGTGCGGCTGGTCGTAGAAGGCATCGTGGATCGCGGCCTCATCCTCCGGCGGCAGGTCAGGCTGCGAAAGCGCGGCAGCGGCGCGCAAGGCACGGTACTTGCGCCGCAGCGCGACGGGCGAAAGCCCGAAATACTGCTGCACGAGCCGCTGCGTCTGGCGCCGGGAAAGAGCGCTCGCCGTGTAGAGATCCTCCACATCCGGAAGGAGGTTTCCTGCAAGCCACTCTCCTACGGTTGCCATCAACTGCAGGTGGCGCTCGCTCGGCATGGTGACATGGCCCATGATAAGCCGCTCAAGTCCTTCCATGCAGTCTTTCCCGCCCAGACTGCCGACCCGATAGCCGTTGCATAATGCAGTCCCGGTTTCGGCAATGGCGGGCGGAAGCCAGTCAGCTGCGGCATAGAGGCGGTTGGCGTGCTCCTGCGCGTGCATGCCAGTCAGCGCCGCCCAACCAAGCGGCGTCAGCGCGGCACCGATCGCGTGGAACGGGCCGTCGACCTCGAACTGCGCGGCCCTGGCAAATGGCGTAAGCAGATTGACCTCGTGCGAGACGTCATGCCCGCCATCGGGCAGGCTCATCCGGCCCTTTCCGCGCGGGAACAGCGCAAGATGTCCCACGGCGGCAGGCTGGATGTCGCGCACCACCGGATCTTCGCAGCGGAAGTGATAGAAGACCGTGATGAATTGCGCCGCTGCACCTTCCGGCTCGACATAGTCGATATCGAAACGAAAGGGCGGGGTCAGTTCCCCGCCCTGCAATACGTCGCGCTTCATCGTGGTCCCCCCTAGCCAGCGATTACGTTGTCTCGGCAGCAATCCACGCGTCGACCTGTTCTTCCAATACGGACAGAGGGACAGGTCCATTCGCCAGCACCAGCTCGTGAAACTGGCGAATGTCGAAGTCATCGCCAAAGGCGGCGCGTGCCCTTTCGCGCAGCTCCATGATCTTGAGCTTGCCGATCATGTAGGCAGTCGCCTGCCCGGGATAGACGATGTAACGCTCGATCGCCTTGCGGATATCGCCCTCGGGGTTGGGCGTGTTCTCCTGTAGATAGGCGATCGCTTCCTCACGGCTCCAGCGCTTGGAATGGATGCCCGTATCCACCACCAGGCGCGCCGCGCGCCACAGTTCCATCTGCAAGCGGCCGAAATCGGAGTAGGGATCGGTGTAGAAACCCATGTCCTTGCCCAGTTCCTCGGAATAGAGGCCCCAGCCCTCGGTATATGCGGTAAAGCCGCCATAGCGGCGGAAGGGCGGCAATTCGCCCAGCCCGGTCTGGATGCCGCGTTGCAGGTGGTGACCGGGAACGCCCTCGTGATAGGCCAGCGCCTCCAGTTCGTTGCGGCTCATCGAGTTGAGATCGTAGAGGTTGACGTAATAGGTGCCGGGTCGCGAGCCGTCCGGGGCAGGCGACTGGTAGAAAGCCTTGCCCGCGCTCTGTTCGCGGAAGGCTTCCACCGCCTTCACCTGCAGGTCGAATTGCGGCAGCGTTATGAAATAGTCGGGCAGGCGCGCTTCCATCGCGCTCATCACCTCGTCGACCTCGGCGAGGTAATCTTCGCGGCTGGTGTGGTAGAAGCGCGGATCGCTGCGAGTGAATTCGAAGAACTCCTGCAACGTGCCTTCGTAACCCACTTCCTCCATGATGTCGCGCATCTCCCCCTGGATGCGATCGACTTCGCGCAGACCGATATTGTGGATCTCGTCAGCGGTCAGCTGGGTGGTCGTGTAATACTCCAGGAGAGCGTCGTAATATTGCGCACCCTCGGCAAAGCGCCAGATCCCATCCTCGTCGGGCGCCATCGCCTGCTGCCGTTCGATCTCTGCGAGAAGGCGCCTGTAGGCCGGTTCGGCCTGGGCCTGCCAGGCAGCCTCGGCATCGGCAATGAGCGCGGCCTCCGCGGCGTCGCCAAGATCGAGTTCGGCAACCTTGCCGCGGAAGTCTTCCAGAACCGCATTATCCGTTCCTGCATCGAGGATGTTGCGGATATCGGAGAGCACATAGGGATAGACCCAGTCCGGCGGCATGACGCCCTCATTCGCCCGCTCCGCCGATGTGGCAATCAGTGTGTCGAGCAGCGGCGCAATGCCCCGGATCCGTTCGATATAGTCGCGCGCATGGTCTTCGGTCTGCACCGCGTGGGTATTGATGAGGAAGGCGGGGATACCACTTTGCGCACCGTTCATCTGGTCGAACGACCAGCCATAGTCCTCATAGGGGTCGAGCGACGCGTCGCGCTCTGCTGTGGCTTCGAAAAGCCGGTAGGAAAGCTGGTCCTCCGGCGAGAGACTGGCGAGGTCGTAGCCGTCGCGCAAACGCTGGAGATAGGCGTCGCGCAGCGCATTGCGCTCATCGCGGGCGGCTTCGCTCTGGTCGTTCCATTCGCCGTAATCCTCGTCCCGTATCCCGCGATAGGCCTTCGTCTGCGGGGAAAGGGCGAGCTGGGCCTCGTCATACTGTTCGAAGAACGCGTTGATGTCGGCGGGCACGGGAGCCTCCGCCATGGACGCTGCCGGCGACTCGATTCGCGGCACAGTGGCGCAGGCGACCAGCGCCAGGGTCGAGACGGCGGGAAGGCAAAGCCGGAGTACGGACTTGATCATGGGAGTGCGTTATCCTCTTGTTAGCTATAGCCGATCTAGAGAATACGCCGGAAAATCGGAACCCCGCAAAAAAGAGGGCGGCCTCCCGTTTCCGGTCGGCCGCCCTTTTGAAGGCTAGAGCTTGATACGACAAGCGAACCAAGCCCTTCGGGTCGCAGGAATGTGACTAGCCGATTCTTTGCGTACGGGATTGTAAGAAGGCGTCATCGAAAGGCATCGGACCTCTCCGGCGCAAAATTAGAACAATCGTACCTGCCGACTATTGCGCCTTTCCCTGCGAAACTGCCATGGACATGGCATGTTCTACTCGCTGATCCGCCCTGCCCTGTTCACTCTCGATCCGGAGCGGGCGCATGGACTGGCGATCAGGGCGCTGAAGGCGCTGCCCCGAGGCAAGCCGGTAGCGCCGGGCGGACTGCTGGAAACCACTGTCGCAGGGATCGCCTTTCCCAACCCCGTCGGCATGGCCGCAGGCTTCGACAAGGATGCGGAGGTCGCCGACGCCCTGCTAGGCCTGGGCTTCGGCTTCGTCGAGGTGGGCTCGATCACTCCCCTCCCCCAGTCTGGCAATCCGAAGCCGCGCCTGTTCCGGCTGGAGGAGGACCATGCGGTCATCAACCGCATGGGCTTCAACAATGGCGGGGCAGAGGCCGCGGCCGTGCGCGTCGCCTCGCGAGGCGATCGTCCGGGCGTGATCGGCATCAATATAGGGGCCAACAAGGACAGCACGGACCGCATCGCCGATTACGCCGCCATGACGCGCATCATGGCGCCCTATGCCACCTATCTCGCGGTCAATATCTCCAGTCCGAACACCCCGGGCCTGCGCGCGCTGCAGGACGAGGGATCGCTGGTCGCCCTGCTCGACGGGGTGCTCGAGGCGCGAGGCAGCGAGGGACCGCCGGTGTTCCTCAAGGTCGCGCCAGACCTGCAATCTGCCGATGTCGACGCGATCACCCGCATTGCTCTCGACAAGGGCCTTGGCGCGCTGATCGTTGCCAACACCACCATCTCCCGGCCCGACCTTGTCTCGGCCCATGCCGGCGAGACGGGCGGTCTTTCGGGCGCCCCGCTCAAGCCGCTGGCGCTGGAAATGCTGCGCAACTTCCGCAAGGCATCCGGCGGAGCGATCCCGCTTATCGGGGTTGGCGGCATCGCTACCGCAGAAGACGCGTGGGAACGCATCCGCGCCGGGGCCAGTCTCGTACAGCTTTACAGCGCCATCACCTATCGCGGGCCGGGCATCGCGCGTGAAATCACGAAGGGTCTCGAGGCGATCATGCAGCGCGAAGGCTTAGCCTCCATTGCAGAGGCGGTCGGAAGTGAATAGCAGGCAGGGCGTGAAAGTTTTCCGCCCATTGCTCGCCCCCGCTGCCGTTCTCGCACTCGCCGGCTGCCAGACCCTCCCCGCCACGCAGAGCCCCGCCGTCGATATTGGCGTGGTGCAGGCGGCAGACCCGCGTGCGGCGGAAGCCGGGCGCGAAATGCTGCGCCGGGGCGGCAGCGCCACTGATGCTGCCATAGCAGTGATGCTGGCGCTCACCGTGGTAGAGCCGCAGAGTTCGGGCATTGGGGGCGGCGGTTTCATGGTGCGCGGCGAGGCCGACGGCACGGTGACGACTTACGACGGGCGCGAAACCGCGCCATCCGCAGCCGGGCCGGAGTGGTTTTTCGGAGAGGACGGCGAGCCGCAGACCTATGCCGAAGTCGTGCTGACCGGCCTCAGCGTGGGCGTGCCGGGCAATATCGCACTGGCGGCCAAGGCCCATGCCGAGCATGGCCGCCTGCCCTGGGCCGAGCTGTTCGAGCCCGCGATCGCGCTTGCCGAGGGCTTCGTGATGAACCCGCGCCTCAACGATTCGCTCGATGGCAGCATCGAGCGTGCCGGCCAGGACCCACTGATGCGCCGTACCTTCTATACCCAGGCTGGCGAACCGCGACCCATAGGTACGGTGATTTCGCGACCCGAGCTTGCAGAAACGTTCCGCCGCCTCGCCGCCGAAGGGCCTGAAGCCATGTATGCGGGCGAGGATGCCGAGGCCCTCGCCGGCCACATCGCCGCGAATACGCCGCGCGATGCTGCGATGCGCGCGCAGGACATCACCAGCTACGAGGCGAAGGAACGCGACGCCGTGTGCGGCACTTACCGTGCCTACCGCATCTGCTCGATGGGACCGCCGACATCGGGCGGGATCGCGCTCTTGCAGATGCTCGGCCAGCTCGAGCGGTTCGATATCGCCGCGCTCGGCCCGCAATCGGTGGAATTCTGGCACCTTTTCACGCAGTCCCAGTTGCTCGCCTATGCCGACAGGGAGCGTTACACCGGTGACAGCGACTTCGTATCGGTCCCGGTACGTGAACTGACGGACCCCGACTATCTATCAACGCGTTCGGCCCTGATCGACCCTGCGCGTACGCTCGGCAGCTATCAGGCAGGCGACCCCGTAGGGCTCCTCGCCTTGCGTCCGGATGGCGACGAACCGCAGGAACACGGCACGACCCATTTCGTGGCGGTGGACCGCGAGGGCGCGATGGTCAGCTACACCTCCACGGTGGAGGGAGGCTTCGGCTCCGGGCTGCAGTTCGGCGGGTATTATCTCAACAACGAACTCACCGATTTCAGTTTCAGTCCGGAACGTGACGGCGTGCCGGTCGCCAACCGCGTGGAGGGCGGCAAGCGTCCACGCAGCTCCATGTCGCCCGCAATCGTCTGGGATCCGGCAGGCGAGCCGTTCCTCGTCATCGGCGGGGCTGGTGGACCGTTCATCCCGGTGCAGACCGCGCGCTCGATCATAGGCATCGTGGATTTCGACATGGCTCTGGAAGAGGCCTTTTCGCTCCCCATCGTCATGGGTTTCGGCCCGAACCTGTTCGTCGAGGCCGATACCTGGCTCGCGAGCCAGGAGGATGCGCTGGCGGCGCTTGGCTACGAAAACATCCGCACCGGTCCGCAGCCTTTCGGTTCGGTCGGCCAGGTTGGCGCAATCAATCGCGGTGGCGAGTGGAGCGGCGCATACGATCCGCGCTTCCGGGGCCGGCTCGAAGCCGCGGCGCTGGAGGACTGAGCGCGCGCCACTTGCCGAGGTCCTCGCCCGGGCCTACGCATTGCCGCAAACATATCGCCCAACGGGAGACCTGCACGCGTGGAACTCGCCGATATCGACAATGCCAGCAGTCTCGTCGCGCTGTTCCTGAAACGGGCGGACGAGCGCGGCGACAAGCCATTTCTAACGGCCAAGATCGACGGCGAGTGGACCTCCATCTCCTATGCCGAGGCGGCGGAGAAGGTGTGCCTGCTGGCCCAGAAGCTGCGGGGCCTTGGCCTGCGTGACGGAGACCGGGTGGTGATCGTGGCGGAGAACCGCCCGGAATGGTGCATTGCCGACCTCGCCATCATGGCGGCAGGCTGCGTCACCACGCCCGCCTACACCACCAATACAGAGCGCGATCACTGCCATATCCTCGACGATTCCGGGGCGAGCGCGGTGGTGGTCGGCAACGTCAAGCTGACGAAGGCCCTGTTCCCCGCGATCATGAAGACGGGACGCGTGCGGCACGTCGTCGCCATCGATCCTGTCCCCTCCCACCAGAGCGGCAGTTTCGACCTGCACCACTGGTCCGACATGACCACCGGCGATGCAGTCGCCGCGCGTGCTGCCGTCGAAAAGCGTATCGCTGACGTCGAGCGCACGGACATGGCGTGCATCATCTACACCAGCGGCACCAGCGGCGCTCCGCGCGGCGTGATGCTGAGCCACGGCGCGATCATGCACAACGTCGCCGCCGCCGCTCATGTGATCGAACACGATTTCGGCTGGCAGGAAGAGCGCTTCCTCTCCTTCCTGCCGCTCAGCCATGCTTTCGAGCATACCGCAGGCTTCTACCTGCCGCTGGGGCTGGGCGCGGATATCTGGTTTTCCGAAGGGCTCGACAAGCTGTCGAGCAATCTCGAGGAAGCCTCGCCCACCATCATGGTGGTCGTCCCGCGCCTTTTCGAGGTGCTGCGTGGCAAGATGATGAAAACGATCGAGAAGCAGGGCAAACTCGCCCGCTTCCTGCTCGGTCGCGCGCTGGTGCTGGGAGAGCGGCAGGTGAAGGGCAGCTCCGCCCTCGCCACCAAGGCGGACGAGATGCTGCTGTCGGCCACCCTGCGCCCGAAGATCAAGCAGCGCTTCGGCGGGCGGGTGAAAGCGCTCGTGTCGGGCGGCGCGCCGCTCAATCCCGAGGTGGGCGGTTTCTTCCAGGCGATGGGCCTCACCATGCTGCAGGGCTACGGCCAGACCGAGAGCGCGCCGGTGATCGCCTGCAACTATCCCAGCGCAGGCATCAAGCTCGATACCGTCGGTCCGCCCCTGCGCGGCGTGGAAGTGAAGATCGCCGAGGATGGCGAGATCCTGGTGCGCGGCGAACTGGTGATGCTGGGCTACTGGCAGCGGCCCGAGGATACCGAAAATGCGCTGAAGGGCGGGTGGCTGCATACTGGCGATGTCGGCCATATCGATGCCAAGGGCCGCATCAAGATCACCGACCGCAAGAAGGACATCATCGTCAACGACAAGGGCGACAATGTCGCGCCGCAGAAGCTGGAAGGGATGCTTACCCTGCAACCCGAGATCAGCCAGGCGATGGTGGCAGGCGACAAGAAACCCTACATGGTCGCGTTGATCGTGCCCGACGCCGAATGGGCCGCAACCTGGGCGCGTGCCAATGGCGAAGCGTTCGACATGGCTGCGCTGAACGACCTCCCGGCCTACCGCGCCGCGATCAAGGCAGCGATCGATCGCACCAACGAGGATCTTTCGGTGATTGAGAAGATCCGCAAGTTCGTGATCGCCGACGAGCCCTTCACCGTCGAGAACGACATGATGACGCCGACCATGAAAATCCGCCGCATGCAGATCCGCGAAACCTACGGCGAGCGGATGGAAGCGCTCTACTAGGGCGCGATGGGTGGCGTGCGTACTATCCGCATTGTGTCGTATGATCCAGGCTGGCCAGCGAAGGCCGAAGCCGAGGCCGAGCGCATCCTGGCCGCTGGCGCGCCTGCTCTCCTGCGGGTCCACCACATCGGCTCCACCGCCGTGCCAGGACTAGCGGCAAAGCCCGTGATCGACCTGCTGGCAGAGGCCGCCGCTTTACCCGAACTCGACCACGCTCGCCCTTCCCTCGAACGGCTCGGCTATGTCTGGCGGGGCGAGAACGGCATTGCCGGGCGGCGCTACCTGACGCTATCCGATGCGGATACGGGGGAGCGGCTGGTCCACCTGCATTGCTTCGCCTCAGGCGACCCTGCCATCGCGCGCCACATCGCTTTCAGGGATTACCTGCGCGGCAGGCCCGACCTTGCGAGCGAATATGCGCGGATAAAGCGCAAATGCGTTGGAAGCAGCGGCGGCGATGCGGCCCGCTACGTCGCCTGTAAGGCCGGATGGGTGTCGCGGATCGAGTGCGAGGCGCTGGCCGCGCACTAGCTTAGGCGGTTTCGACCTCGACCCGCTCGGGGAAGAAGCAAGGCTCCTTCTTCGACCAGCCCGGCGCGGTAGCCGCGGCTTCGCTCAGCGATTGCAGCAGCATGCGGCGGCGATAGGGGCGAATCTGGGGGAGTGCGGCCGCGGCGCAGAACGCCGCGGGAAGGTAGGGCCGCACTGCAGCGCCAAGCAGGCGCTCATAGAGGAAGCGGTAGGCGGAAAAGCTGTCGAGCTGCTCCATCGCAAGGTCCTGCGCACTGATACGCATCAGCGGGCCGAGCAGGGTCTCGACACCGTCGAGGCCGTCATCGGAGGGAATCTGACTGCGCAGGCGCTTGAGTTCGCGATAGGCGAGGTATTGCGAGCGGATGGTGCGCTGGTCGCGTGGACCGCAGACCCAGGTCTTGAACGCGTCGCCGCGACCCATGGCAATATCCAGCGAACGCTCGATGAAGTTCTGCTCGTGCTCGGCAAATCCGGCAAACTCGCGCATTTCGGAGATAGCCAGCGAAAACGCCTTCGATTCGTGCCCCATGTGCGACCCTTTTTTGTCGTGTCGGGACCGGTGTGCACTTCGCTTGGTAAATTTTTAGTAAAGCGCCTCTTAGATCAGGCCCGCTAGCGGGGAACTGGGATCGGCATATTTGCGCCGTCCCATGCGTCCGGCGAGATAGGCCTCGCGCCCCGCCTCGACCGCCAGCTTCATCGCGCGGGCCATGCGGATGGGGTCTTTCGCCTCGGCAATGGCGGTGTTCATCAGCACGCCGTCGCAGCCCAGCTCCATCGCCACCGCCGCATCCGACGCGGTGCCGACGCCCGCATCGACGAGGACGGGCACCTTGGCGCCCTCCACGATCAGACGAATCGTCACCAGGTTTTGGATACCGAGGCCGGAGCCGATGGGCGCGCCGAGCGGCATGATGGCCACCGCGCCCGCTTCCTCCAGCTGCTGCGCGGCGATGGGATCGTCGGTGCAGTAGACCATCGGCTTGAAGCCTTCCTTCGCCAGCACTTCGCAGGCGCGAATGGTCTCGACCATGTTGGGATAGAGCGTCTTTGCCTCGCCAAGCACTTCCAGCTTCACAAGGTCCCAGCCGCCCGCCTCGCGCGCCAGGCGAAGGGTGCGGATCGCGTCCTCGGCGGTGAAGCAACCCGCCGTGTTGGGCAGGTAAGTGACCTTCTTGGGATCTATGTGATCCATCAGCACTGGCTGGCTGGGATCGGAGACGTTCACCCGCCGCACGGCGACGGTGACGATCTCGGCCCCTGCGGCCTCTACCGCGGCGGCGTTCTGGGCGAAGTCCTTGTACTTGCCTGTCCCCACGATCAGGCGAGAGTTGAAGCGGTGTCCGGCGACTTCCCAGCTGTCGTCATTCTCAGCTTCGCCGGAACCGCCGCCCACGAAATGCACGATTTCAAGCTGGTCGCCATCGGCGAGCGCGGCTTGCTCGAGCGAGGAGCGCGGGGCGATTTCGCCATTATGCTCGACCGCGACCTTTTCGGGCTTCAGGCCCAGTTCGCGCACGAGATCTGCAATGGTGGCGGCATCGGTCCGGCGGGTGTCGCCATTGACGGTAAGGGAAATGGGCTGGGTCATCACCAGCGCCATGTAGAGCCTGTCAGGCTGCGCGCAAGTTGAGGATGTGCCCTGCCGCCACCAGCGTCACGCCTATCATGGTCAGCACGGCCTCCTCGTAGCCGTGTCCCACAGCAAGCGCTCCGCCCATGAAGGAAAGGCCCATCATCGCGACCACGAACGGTTTAGCCCGCCGGTGGCGCAAGGCACCTGTGCCGATGGCTACGGCTGCCACGATGGTCGCAAGCAGCAGACCCCAGCGGTGAATGTCGGGATCGAGAAGGAAGGAGCCGCCAATGCCAAGTCCGGCAACCAGTACCAGGCCCAGCACGCAATGCACGAGGCACAGCGCGGACAGCATCACACCGGCACGGTCGATTCGGCCGCGGATCCAGGGCAGCGGAGAATTCATGCGGGCTATCTATGTAACGTCATAACATTGCGCAAGGGCTTTCGCTATGGAATCGCCCGCCCGGTCTCGCGGAGAGGCGGGTTGCCCCAAAGGGAAGCTTGCGATTTGGCGGGCAAGGTTGCAAATCGCGCACGCAATGGTTGCCAGAGCCCTTCTCCTCGATTCCGATTCCCCTCGCGAGACAAGGCCGCTTGCGCTGGCGCGGTGGCTTATGATCGTCGCCGTCCTGGTGCTCACGATGGTGGCGGTCGGGGGGATCACGCGGCTGACTGAAAGCGGACTGTCCATCACGCAATGGAAGCCGGTAACGGGCGCACTTCCTCCGCTCACCGAGGCGGACTGGCAGGCCGAATTCACCCTTTACCAGCAGACGGGGGAGTACCGGAACGTCACCGGCCCCGCCGGGATGGACCTGGCCGCATTCAAGTTCATCTATTTCTGGGAGTGGTTCCACCGCCTGCTGGGCCGCATGATCGGCCTTGCCTTCGCAATCCCGCTGGCATGGTACTGGCTGCGCGGCGCCATTCCGCAAGGCTACAAGCCGCGGCTGCTGGCGCTGCTGGCACTGGGCGGACTGCAGGGCGCGTTCGGATGGTTCATGGTCCGCTCGGGCCTCGGCACCGAGATGACCGACGTCTCGCATTTCTGGCTTTCGATTCACTTGCTGACAGCGTTCCTGACACTGGGTGGCCTTGTCTGGACAGCGCTGGACCTTCGACGTCTAGCACAGGGTGACAGCGCTCCTGCGCGGTTCACCGGCCTGTCGTTGGTGGTTGGCATTATCCTCTTCGTCCAGTTGCTGCTTGGGGCTTGGGTGGCAGGCCTCAATGCCGGGCTTGCCTCCGACACTTGGCCGTTGATGCAGGGGCGGATAGTGCCCGAAGCAGACTGGTCGCGCGGCGCCTTCTGGACGTTCACGCGTGACCCGTTCTGGATCCATTTCCTGCATCGTTGGTGGGCATGGGCGGCGGTCGCCGCGCTGATCGTGATGGCTGCGCGTGTGAAGCCGGTTGACCGGCGCGCGTCGGTGGCGATTCACTCGGCCTTCGGCGTGCAGATCCTGCTGGGCATCGCCACGGTGATGACCGGGGTCGCGCTGTGGCTGGCTGTCGCACACCAGTTGGTCGGCGCGCTGCTGGTGATGGCGTTCGCATGGGGCGCCCATGTTCTCGGGCGGCGCCGGTGAGTGAGAAGGCGGCAGAGGCGGCCCTCATCTGGACGCCATTCGCCACGCGCGACGAGGCAATGGCCGCAGCCTCGGTCCTGATCGAGGAAAAGCTGGTCGCCTGTGCCAACATCGTCCCGGAAATCGTCTCGATCTTCCGCTACGAGGACGCGGTGCAATCCGAAACCGAGGTGGGCGTCCTCTTCAAGACCCATGCCGACCTGCTGGATGCCGCGACGGAAAGGCTGGCACAGCTGCATCCTTATGATACGCCCGCAATCTGCGGCTGGCCGGCGAGCAGCGCGCCTCCTGAAACGCGTGCATGGTTGGCGGAATTGCTGCCGTCCTAACGCGACGCGGTATTATAATACCTCTGCTGTAAAGCCCGGATTTACTTGACTTGCGGCGGACAAAGCGACAAATGGCGCGCCTTCGCTGCATCGGCAGGTGGTGATTCTCATTACCTTGCAGATCGGCGGCGATCCATTCGCATTCGATTTAAGGAAAGCAAGCCATGAAGGCTCTGAGCAAGACCACCCGGTCGATCAAGCCGGCAGAGGTCGAGAAGAAGTGGCACATCATCGACGCCGAGGGTCTCGTCGTCGGTCGCCTCGCCTCGATCATCGCCAATCTCCTGCGCGGCAAGCATAAGCCGAGCTTCACGCCGCATGTCGATTGCGGCGACCATGTCATCGTGATCAATGCTGACAAGGTGAAGTTCACCAGCAACAAGGCGGCCAAGAAGGTCTACCACAAGCACACCGGCTATCCCGGCGGCCTGAAGGAAACCACCGCCGAGAAGATCCTCGAGGGTCGCTTCCCGGAGCGCGTGCTGGAGAAGGCCGTCGAGCGGATGGTTCCGACCGGTCCTCTCGGCCGTGCGCAGATGAAGGCGCTGCACCTCTACAATGGCACCGAGCACCCGCATGACGGCCAGAAGCCCGAAGTGCTCGACGTCGCCTCGATGAACCGCAAGAACAAGGTGTCCGCATAATGGCTACCGAAGAGAACAACACCGCCAGCGACCTCGCCGATCTGAAGACCGTCGTGGGCGATGCCGCTGCGGCAGACGCGCTGGCCGAATCGGGCGAGACCGAGGCCGCCGCTCCCACCGCGCCCCTGCGTGAGCAGGAGCTCGACGCCCAGGGCCGTGCCTACGCCACTGGTCGCCGCAAGGACGCCACCGCCCGCGTGTGGATCAAGCCGGGCACCGGAAAGGTCACCGTCAACGGTAAGGACCAGGAAGTCTATTTCGCGCGTCCGACGCTGCGTCTCGTGATCAACCAGCCCTTCACCATCTCCGATCGGGAAGGCCAGTACGACGTGGTTGCCACCGTTTCAGGCGGCGGTCTGTCGGGTCAGGCCGGTGCGGTGAAGCACGGTATCAGCCAGGCGCTGTCGAAGTTCGAACCGGCGCTGCGTTCGACGATCAAGTCCGCTGGCTTCCTCACCCGCGACAGCCGCGTGGTGGAGCGCAAGAAGTACGGCCGCGCCAAGGCCCGTCGCAGCTTCCAGTTCAGCAAGCGCTAATACGCGCGAGCGTAACAGCGACCTCAAGAGTTTCCTCGACGGAGGAAAATGCGAAGGGCGGCCCCCACGAAGGGTCGCCCTTTTTGCATGGTGCCAGCACTTCGAACGCGCGAGGTTCGACCACGAGCGGAAGCGGAACTAGTTTCGCATAATCAGGTGCTTGCGCCCACCAGCGGCGGGAAGAGTGCTCAGTGCACCCGCTCTTCGAGCAGATTGTCCACCTCGCGAAGTAGCGAATGGATGGACAGGGGCTTCGCCAGATAACCGGCGGCACCTGCGCGTCGAATCCCTTCCTCGTCGCGCTTGCCGGCATAGGCGGTGATCGCAAGGATCGGGATGCGTGCCGTCTCCGGATTGTCCTTGATGTCGCGAATCAGCTTGCGCCCCGAGACATGCGGCAGGTGAATATCCATGGTAATGAGGTCGGGCTCGAACTGATCCACCGCCTCCAGCACGCGCGCGCCGTCGTCCACGAGCATGAGCTCATAGCCGCGCTGGGAGAAGACAGCCTCATAGAACATGCGGTTCAAAAGGTCATCTTCAACGATAAGAACTTTCGTCGCCATGGAAGGCGTTTACTCGAAACTTACCAATAGGGTCGCGCCATTGCGACAAAATGCAATAAAAAGGCGGCAGGCTGCCTGCGAAGACCTAATGTACCGGTGGATCGGTTCGCGGAACCTGCCCGACAGGGGCGACGGGCTCTCCGGGTTCGCGGGGAGGCATCGCATCTTCGGGGACATCGCCGATCATCATGTCGGAACTGTCGACGTGCTCTAGGTTGCGCACCTCGACGTTCAGCGCCTCGCCGTTCCAGGAGAGTTCGTTAAAGCTTGGCGGGGTGGAGCGTACCCGCTGCGAAAGTGTGCCCGCGCCTATCATGCGGATCTTGCCGTGGACGGTCTCTTCCATGATGTCGAAGGCGTCATGCACATGACCCGACAGCACCGCGATGACGGGGCGTTTCGCCAGCTCGTTCAGTGCCTTGCGCCCATGTTTGGTGAGAGCGGTCCCGTGCGTGCCGACTTCGCGCAGCGGGTGATGCACAGTCACCAGCGCCTGCGTGCCAGCCGGCAGGGCGTCCAGCGAAGTGAGGCAACGCTCCAGCGCCGCGTCAGTCACCCAGCCTTTCGACCAGTTGAATCGCGGTTGCCAGCGTCGCACGGTCTTCAGCGGAACGATCGCCAGACCCGGCAGGTCGATTTCCTGCTCCACCTTGTCCGAGATGGCGCGGATCCGCTTGTAGGGATCGAAGAATCGCTCAATCGGGTTGAAGTAGGGCAGATCGTGATTGCCCACCTCGACGGTGACCGGCACGTCGAGAGACTTGATCCAGCTGGTCGCAGCTGCGAATTCCCGATGCCGCGCGCGCATGGTGAGATCGCCCGTGATCGCCACGGCGTCGGGCTGCCGCTCCTCTATCTCGGCTTTCACCCAGTCGAGCGCGCGATTGTCCTCCAGCCCGAAATGGATATCGGAAAGGTGGAATAGCAGCTTGGTATCAGGCATCGTTCTCGCCGTTGGGGGATGGGTTCAGGGCCAGCAGGTCGACCTTGCATGTATCGAGGGCAAATTCGGCAGGTCCCTCGGTTTCGCCCGGCTCGCCATCCAGCAGCACGCCGAAGCCATGCCGGTTTACGCCTGCCAGCGTAACTTTCTCCTCCCGCCCGATATGGTCGTGCGGGCCCGTGCGAAAGTCGCGCTGCGCCAGCGCCAGCAACTGGTCGACGAATTCGGAAGTTGATTCGGCATGATAGGCGTAGACGTCAAAGCCGTCGTCATGCGGCTCCAGTAGCAAGAGCGGATAACCTTCCCTCCGACCCAGCGGCGGCTCGATGCAGGCGAGGGGCTCGTCGCGCACCGTGGATACGAAGGCCTCACGGGTTTCGGTTGCCATGCTGAGGACGTCGGACTTGCGCATGGCCTCGCGCACATCGTTCCATTTCGTGCCCGGCCCGGCCAGCAGTCCGGCATAGGCCGTGCCAAGCGCAGTGGAGATGACCCCGGGACGCCTCGTCACCAGTTCACCGCGCCCGGTCTTGCGTACGACGTCCTGCCATTCGGTATCTCCGAACAGGCGATGATATAGCAGGTTCATCGTGCCACCCGGCAGGATGAGAACCTCCCCGCCCCAGCCCGCCAGCGCCTCCAGCGTGGCATTCACCGTGCCATCGCCGGCAAAGACGATGACGAGGTCTATACTACCTGCATCCAGGATGGCGGGTGTGGGAAGGTCGTCGCTCGGAAAACTGCTGCGATAGGCGATGCGCAAATTGCAGGCGCTGCAATGGTCAACGACATCCTCCAGCGCCTCGCGGTCGTTCGATCCGCTCAAGTCATTGTGGATGAACCAAAGTGCCCTCGCCTGCTCCATGCGCTGAAAATCCGCGAAGGCAGCAGAGAGTTCCCATCAGATTCGGCGGGTAGCGATCGACCAGGCGGCCCAGATATTGACGGCGGAATAGCCGACATAAAGCCAGGTCCATGCCCATACACCGCGCTCCGCGGCGTGCAGGGCTCCTGCCAGCAGCACGAATTCCAGCCCGAGGCTGAGCAGCCGCGTCACTTTCAGCGTGGCGGGCGGCATGTCGGTGATCCAGCGATGGCCGCTGGAAATGACCGCGCGATGACAGGCAAAATTGCCCACGCCCAGAAGAAAGGTGATGATGAGCGCCATGACGATGCATCTGCCTTATCGGCGTGATTTGCGCAAACCTCGCACCGCGGATCGTCACTGGTGGAGCACTGTCGGCGGTTGGTCGGGCGTGGAGTGTGCTGGTCGATGCTGCACGCGCTCAGGTCGAAGCCTTGCGGCGCAGCGCGATGGCGGGGGCTAGTCAGGTACTCGCACCGCAGCCGTTCCAGTCCCACCGGCTGCGGTGCGACCCTCTCCGTCGGAAGCGCCTCAGCGCCCGGCCATGGCCTTCACCTTCTTGAGGTAGGTCCGGCCAATCCGCAATTCCTCTCCATCGGCCAGCTCGGCGCACCAGACGCCCAATCCCTCGTGCCTAAGCCCGGCAATGAAATCCTTGCGCAGGATGGTGGATCGGTGAATGCGGATGAACTTGTCGGGATCGAGCTTCTCCTCGAGTCCGGCGATGGTCTGCAGCAAGAGGTAGCTCGTCTCTCCCACATGCAGGCGCACGTAATCGCGCTCGGCATCGATGCGATAGACCTCGCTTGCATCAATACGCAGCAATTCGGAACGGTGCGGCACCCAGAATTCGGTCAGCCATTGGCTGTCTTCGGCGGAATCCTCGCCGTTTCGGTCACGGCGGGCGAGGGCGCGTTCGATCGCGCGTTCCAGCCGGTCGCCCGCTACGGGTTTCAGCACATAGTCTATCGCTTCGAGGTCGAAGGCTTCGACGGCGAAATTCTCATGCGCTGTCACGAAGATCACGGCGGGAGGGCTATCCAGAGACCCGGCCTCGCGCGCCACCTGCAATCCATCCTTGCCCGGCATGGTCATGTCGAGCAGGAGCAGATCGGGATTGAGCTTCTCGGACAGGCGCAGCGCCGAATCGCCGTCGCTCGCCGTACCTACCACGCGCAATTGCGGAATTTCCGCGCAGAGCACCTGCATCCGTTCGATTGCCAGCGGTTCGTCGTCCACGATCAGCGTGCGCAACATGTTTCCCTCCCCCTCGCTCATGCAACGGCCCTTTCCGTTATGCGCATCAGCGGCATGCGCAGATGCGTGGCATATCCGCCCGGGACGTGGCCCGAAACCACCGTGGCCTCGTTTCCGAAGCGGGCCTGCAGCCGCTGGCGGACGTTAGTGAGGCCGATACCAAAACCGGGGCGCGTATCGTCCCGGTCCGCCGCGCTCTGGCCGTTGTCGGAAATGGTGACGACCAGCCGGTCATATTCCTCGCGCGCGGCTAGGGTGATCGTAACCTGGCCGGAAGACGGAGCCACCGCATGCTTCACTGAATTTTCGACCAGCGGCTGCAGGATCATGCCGGGAACGAGCGCATTCTCCAGCTCCGCTGGAATATCGTAGGCTGTCTGCAGGCGCAGCGGGAAGCGTACCGCCTCGATCTCGAGGTACAGCTTCTGCAGGTGGATTTCCTCGCGCAGCGGAACGTCGGAAGTCGTGTCGTCTGCCAGGCTGCGGCGATAGAAGGTGCTGATCGTCTGGATCATGCGCTCCGCCGCCTGCGTCTTGCCTGTCAGTACGAGGGCGGAAAGCGAGTTCAGCGTATTGAACAGGAAATGGGGATTGACCTGGTAGCGCAGCGATTGCAGCTCTGCCGCCTTGGCTGCGCTGCGGAATTGCTGCTCGCGCCGCTCCGCATCGCGCGCCTTTTCGCCGGTCAGCAATGCCAAGTAGAGCGCACACCATGCCAGCAGCATGAAATAGCGGCTTGTGGTGAAGTCGATCAGCCGTTCGCGCTCGGTCGCCAGGGCCACACCGAACTGGTCGTTCATCAGTTCCTCTGCGGCCCGGTCTCCTTCGGGGGAGGGGGGCAGGCCTTGTTCCTCGCGCGCCAAGCCGTTAAGCTCCTTCTGCGCGTCGGCGAAAAGCATGGTGTTGAATTGTGCGGTCAGGAGCGCGGCAGGGAAGGCGAGCACCAGGGCGGCGACGATCTTCAGCCACAGCCGCCGATGGTCGAAGGGCCGAAGCACCAGCCACAGGCCGATGGTCACGACGATCCCTCCCAGCGTGCTGATAAGGCGCAGCAGCAGCATCAGGTCGGGACTGGGGAAATCCAGCAGTTCGGCACGCAGGGTGACGAGCACGAAATAGGTCGCCCATAGTCCCACGATCGAAGCGAGCACCGTTACGAACGGCACGCGCGAAACGTGTTTCTCGGGCTTCTCCGAAATATCCATCACGCCTGTCTAGACCAGCGGCGCAGCGGCAACCAGTATGCGAAGCGGTTTCCATCGAAACCGATGGGTCATTGGTCGATCACATTTCCTATCCGGCGCCGAGCAGACCTTCCTCGCGAATCTTTTCGCGCCAGTGCATTGGGGCCAGCTTGTGGACATTGTTGCCCTCGCTATCCACCGCGACGGTGACGGGCATGTCCTTCACCGTGAACTCGTAGATCGCTTCCATCCCAAGCTCCTCGAACGCGACAACCTTCGATTCCTTGATCGCCCGCGCCACGAGATAGGCCGCGCCGCCGGTCGCCATCAAATAGGCGACCCTGAAACGGCTGATCACGTCCACTGCATCCGCCCCGCGCTCGGCCTTGCCGATCATGGCGAGGAGACCCTGATCCAGCATCATCTCTGTGAACTTGTCCATGCGCGTGGCGGTGGTGGGGCCGGCAGGGCCGACGACCTCGCCCATGACCGGATCGACAGGCCCCACGTAATAGATCGCGCGGCCCCTGAAATCGACTGGCAGTTCCTCGCCCTTGTCGAGCAGGTCCTTGATCTTCTTGTGTGCGGCATCGCGCCCGGTCAGCATCCTGCCGTTCAGCAACAGCCGGTCGCCATGCTTCCAGCTCGCCACTTCCTCTGGCGTGAGATTGTCGAGATCGACACGCCGCGCCTCGGCATCGGGTTCCCAGTGCACGTCGGGCCAGGCATCGAGATCGGGCTGCGGCAGGTAGGCGGGCCCTGAACCATCGAGCGTCAGATGCGCGTGACGCGTGGCCGCGCAATTGGGCACCATGCCGACGGGCTTGCCCGCCGCATGGCAAGGCCAGTCGAGGATCTTCACGTCGAGCACGGTGGAAAGCCCGCCCAGCCCTTGCGCGCCTACGCCTTGCGCATTGACCGCGTCGAAGATGTCGATGCGCAGCTGCTCGATATCGCTCTGCGCGCCGCGCTGCTTCAGCTGTGCCATGTCGATGGGGTCCATCAGCGATTGCTTGGCGAGCTTCATGCAATGCTCCGCCGTGCCGCCGATGCCGATGCCGAGCATGCCCGGCGGGCACCAGCCAGCACCCATCGAGGGAATCTGCTCCAGCACCCAGTCGATGATGTTGTCGCTGGGGTTCATCATCTTGAATTTCGACTTGTTCTCGCTGCCCCCGCCCTTTGCGGCGACATCGATGCCGACCGTATCGCCGGGCACCATCTCCACGCTAAGCACGCAGGGCGTGTTGTCGCGGGTGTTGCGGCGCGTAAAGGCCGGATCGGCAAGGATTGAGGCGCGCAGTTTGTTGCCGGTGTTGTTGTAAGCCCGGCGCACGCCTTCATCGACCACTTCCTGCAGGCTGCGGCTCGACTCCAGGCGACAGTTCTGGCCCCATTTCAGGAACACGTTGACGATGCCGGTATCCTGGCAGATCGGGCGGTGCCCCTCGGCGCACATGCGGCTGTTGGTAAGGATCTGGGCGATCGCATCCTTCGCTGCCGGACCCTGTTCGGCCTTGTAGGCCTCTCCCAGCGCATGGATGTAATCCATGGGGTGGTAATAGGAGATATATTGCAGCGCATCCGCGATCGTCTCGATCAGATCGTCTTCGCGGATGGTGGTCATGTCGCTCATCGTGTCGGCTTTCCTGTTGGTCGAGCGGCCCATAGGCTTTTGCCACACGCGTCGTCAAAACGGTTCTGACGCTGCAAGGCGCCTGCATGAAAGCCGCGTGACGAATTGCGACAACGCGGCCATTGCCCGTAGTCCATGCAGGCCCTAAGGCGATACCGTTCACCAAGCACGAGAGTTTGACGCCGTGATTTCCGACCCGCTCGATTCCGCCGAGGCCGCAAACACCACCAGCAGCCGCGCCCGTCGCGCCATGATCGACAGCCAGCTGCGCACCAGCGGGGTGAATGCGCCTTACATCATCAAACGCATGGCACAGGTCGCGCGTGAGGATTTCGTGCCCGCTGCCAGCAAGGGCGTCGCCTATGTCGACCGTGCCATTCCGCTGGAAAACGGCCGCTGGCTGCCTGCGCCGCTGGTGCAGGGCAAGATGCTGGAAGAAGCCGCACCCGATGGTGATGAGCATGCGCTCATTGTCGATGCTGGTTCGGGCTACCTTGCCGAGCTGTTCCGCCCACTGGTCGCCGAGATTACCGTTCTGAGCCCGGAAGAGGCTGTCGCCAAGGGCGCCAAGGGAAAAGGCGCCGACCTGCTGGTGATCGACGGAGCCGTGGAAGAGATCCCCGCTTCCTTGTCGAAGCGCCTCGCCGACGGTGCGCGCATCGTCACTGGCCTGATTACCAACGGCGTCACCCGCATTGCAGTGGGCCGCAAGACGGAGGGCGGCGTGGCCCTCATCCCGGTCTACGACGTGGGTATTCCGCGCCTGGCCGAGTTCGACAAGCCGAAGGGCTGGAGCTTCTGACCATGCGTCACGCTCTCCGGCTGGTGACCGCCCTGGCGGGGGCGACCCTCATTGCATCGCCCGCCATGGCTGACACGCTGAAGGAAGCGCTGAGGCAGGCCTATTACGACAATCCCACGCTGGAGGCTGCGCGCGCCCAGCAGCGTGCGACCGACGAAAGCGTGCCGATCCAGCGGGCCGCCGGTCTGCCATCGCTCAACACCACCGGCGCCTATACCGAGTTCGTGCAGCAGGGCGGCAACACTTTCACCGCACCCGGCAGGCAGGTGACGAGCAACCTGTCGCTCGGCGTGCCGATCTACCAGGGCGGAGCGGTGAAGAACGGCATCCGCGCGGCTGAAAACCGCGTGGAGGCGGGAAGGGCGGACTTGCGCGGGACGGAGAGTTCGATCTTCACCCAGGTCGTGTCCGCCTACATGACAGTGATCCTGCAGGAAGCCCTCGTGGCCCTTTCGGAGAACAACGTCGAGGTCTTGCGCATCAACCTGGAGGCGACGAGCGACCGCTTCCAGATCGGCAATCTGACACGCACCGACGTGGCGCAGTCGGAAAGCCGCCTGGCGCTGGCCCGCGGCGACCTGCGCACCGCGCGGGCGAACCTCATCTCGGCGCGGGAGGACTATATCGCCCTCGTTGGCGAGGCGCCGACAAATCTCGAGCCGCCCCCGCCCCTGCCGAACTTGCCGGATAGCCCCGACCAGGCGGTGGAAATCGCGCTGGAGAACAATCCCGACCTGATCGCCGCGCGCGAGCGGGCGCAGGCCGCCGGATTCGATATCGAAGTGGCAGGGGCCGGACGCCTGCCGACGCTGGAAGTCGTGGGCGGCCCAGGTTACACCAACTACCTGGGTTCGCTGGGCTCCGTACCCGGTGCCGGAACCGTTGCAGACCAGGATTCGCTGGCCATCCAGGCCGGGGTGCGGTTCACGGTGCCCTTCTTCCAGGGTGGGCGCGTGGCCGCGCAGCAGCGGCAGGCGACGGCGCAGGCCGAAGCCGCGCTGGAGCAGGTCATCGCGACCGAGCGCAGCATCATCGCGCAGGTGCGCGCCGCCTATTCCAGCTGGCGTGCCGCCAACGCCATCATCTCCTCCAGCCAGGCTGCGGTGGACGCGGCCGCGCTTAGCCTCGAAGGCGTGCGGGCGGAAAACACGGTGGGCAACCGCACCGTGCTGGATATCCTCGATGCCCAGCAGGAATTGCTGCGGGCGCAGGTGCAACTCGTCACCGCTCGGCGCAATGCCTATGTCGCCGGCTTCTCGCTGCTCGCGGCCATGGGCAAGGCGGAGGCGCGTGATCTCGGCCTTGCGGACGAGGGCGTGCTCTACGATCCGATCGAGAATTACGATCGCGTGCGCGACATCATCTGGGATTGGCAGCGCGATCCCGACCCGGTCGTCTCGAGCACTCGCACCGTTGACATCCCGGCTCCCGACGGAGAAGTTGAGGACGGCGAACCGCTCGAGGAATTCGATACCGAGATCATCGATTATTCCGACACCGCGCCGCCGCCATTGGACTCGCAGCCAAGAGGAGATCAGGGGGACTGAATGCGGCAGGAAGGCGAACCCTCGGTCGAGGAAATACTCGAATCGATCAAGAAGGTGATCGCGCGCGACCAGGGCGGCTTCGCGCAGACCCAGCCGCGCAAGCGCGAGGCACTCGTCGCCCGCGTGGAAACCCCCGAACCTGCCGATGAGGAAGAGGCCAACGACGTTCTCGACCTGGGTGTCATCGGTGCGGCCCTGAACGAGGACGCATCCGAGGAAGCGCTGATCGAGAGCGAGGATGCGGACGAGGACGACAGCGATACCGCCGGCTCGTCCTTCAGCGAACGGCTAACCAACGATGCTGCGGCAGAGGCCATGCGACAGTCGCTGGCGGCGCTGGCCATGCTCTCCGATCCGCCGGCCCGGCCGCAGATCGTGCGGCAGGGGGAAACCTCGCTCGAAGGGCTGGTGCGCGAAATGATGCGCCCCATGCTGGCAAAATGGCTCGATGCGAACCTGCCCGACATCGTGGAGCGTCTGGTGAAAGCCGAGATCGCACGAATCGCAGGGAAGAAGAGCTGACTTCGAATCGCGACATCGCGAAAGCGGAAAAGGCCCTCGCCAAGATCGGCGGAGGGGCCATCGAACGCCATATCTTCATCTGCGCGCTGCCGCAGAAGGCGAAATGCTGCAAGCCCGAGGTGGGCGAACGCAGCTGGAAATTCCTGAAGAAGCGCCTGAAGGAGCTCGGCCTGGCGGGGAAGGGCGGCATCCAGCGCACCAAGGCCGATTGCCTGCAGATCTGCGAGGCAGGGCCCGTCGCCGTCGTCTGGCCCGACCGCGTCTGGTATCACTCATGTACCGAGGAGGTGCTGGAGCGGATCATCCAGGAACACCTGATCGGAGGCGTTCCGGTGGAGGACTTCCGGTTGACCGCAAAAAGCTAGGCCGGTGAAAAAGTTAGGCCGGCGAAAAGCTAGTCCTTCCAGCCGATCGTGCGGCGATCCCTCGGCCGCTCGTTCGATCGCAGTTCGTCCAGGTCGTTCTCCACCGCCTCGTCATGGCCCGTACCGCTGGAGAGGAAGACAAGTCCCATCAGTGCACTCATCAACAGCATGGAAAACCCAAGACCAAGCGCGGTCGCGATCAGGAAATGCGGGGATACATCGTCCACCTGGGTGTAGATCACCGCGAGCGCGATAATGACGACGCCCAGCGTGAAGCCCATCATCAGCCGCATCAGGCGCCGGTATCGCGCCCAGGCGAAGGCGGCGTTCTCGGGATTGTCGAGCGGGGATGGTTTGGCCATGCCCCGTCACATGGCGATCATCGAGGCCGCTGGCAACGGGACAAACGACCATGAGTTGCCCAGACTCGCCCTTCCGTGGCACATTCGCGTTCGATCCGCAGACCGGGGGCACCGGCAGGCGGCAATGAGGAGAGCGACCATGTCGGTATCGAAGATCATCGCGAATCGTGATCACACCATCGTTTCGTGCACACCGGGAGACACCGTGCTGCTCGCGGCGAAGCTACTGGCCGACAAGCGGATCGGGGCCCTGCCGGTGCTGGATGGAGACGGGATCGCGGGCATCTTCTCCGAACGCGATCTGCTCTATTGCGTGGCGCGCGAGGGGGCCGAGGTGCTGTCGCGCCCGGTCGGCGAGGTGATGACTTCTCCGGCGATCACGATCGAAGCCGATACCAGCGTGCTCAAGGCACTCTCCCTGATGACTCGCCGCCGCATCCGCCACCTGCCGGTGATGGAAGGCGAGAAGATGATCGGCTTCCTCTCCATCGGCGACCTGGTGAAATATCGCATGGAAATGATCGAGGCCGAGGCCGAGCAGATGCGCGAATATATCACCCACGCTTGAGCGGCGGCAGCGCGGACCCTACATTGGAAGCCATGACCAGCTCGCTCACCCTTACCGAAGCCGCCGCCTCGCGTGTCGGCCTGATCGCCGAAAAGCAGGGCAAGCCTGCCATCCTGCGCCTGTCGGTGGAAGGTGGGGGCTGTTCGGGCTTCCAGTACAAGTTCGATCTCGACCAGGGGCCGGAACCCGATGACGCGGTGAGCGAAACGGACGGCGTGAAGCTGGTGGTCGATCCGGTCAGCCTCGATCTCGTCGCCGGAAGCGTGGTCGATTACGTCGAATCACTGGGCGGCGCTGCATTCCGGGTGGAAAACCCCAATGCGGCCGCAGGTTGCGGTTGCGGTTCCAGCTTCGGCATATAGGGTCTGCGGCGATGAAAATCGCCAGCTTCAACATCAACGGCGTCAAGGCGCGCCTGCCGCGTCTTAAGGAATGGTTGGAGGAAACCCGTCCGGCCGTCGCCTGCCTGCAGGAAATCAAGAGCCAGGACGAAGGCTTCCCGGCCGCCGAGTTCGAGGATATCGGCTACCAGGCGATCTGGCATGGCCAGAAGAGCTTCAACGGCGTGGCCATCCTCGCCGATGGCACTGCACCAGTCGAAATGCAGCGCGGCCTTCCCCGCGATGACGAGGACGACCAGGCCCGCTACCTCGAGGCCGAGGTGAACGGCGTGCGCATCGCCAATCTCTATTTGCCCAACGGCAATCCGCAGCCCGGCCCGAAGTTCGACTACAAGCTCGCCTGGATGGAACGCCTGCGCGCCCGCATGCGCGAACTCGCCGCGCTGGAGCAGCCGGTGGTGGTGCTGGGCGACTTCAACGTCATTCCCGAGGACAAGGATGTCTGGTCCATCAGGGCCATGGCCAGCGATGCGCTGATGCAACCCGAATCGCGCGATGCCTATTTCCGCCTACTCGGCGATGGCTGGACCGACGCGATCGACACGCTCAACCCACGCGGCGGCGTATGGACCTTCTGGGACTATCAGGCGGGCGCCTGGCAACGCGATCACGGTTTCCGCATCGACCACCTGCTGCTGTCGCCCGAAGCCGCCGACCGCATGGTGACGGCCGGCGTCGACAAGGAATATCGCGGACGCGAGAAGGCGAGCGATCACACCCCGGTGTGGGTCGAGCTACGCGACTAGGACTTCACCTGCGAAGGACAGTGAATTGCCCCGCGCGTCCTCAACGGTAGAAAACGTGATTGTCTATCGTAGCCCGCGCCTGCAGGCGGCCTGCCCAGCGCGGGCGGATGTGGGTCGCGTGGAAATACAGGGCGTCATGCGCCGGGCTGTCCCACAGGTCGCGATGGGCGATGCGGGCCACAGCCTTGGCGCGGGTCCACGCCGCAGAGCCGTGGTTGGGAGCGGGAATGTTCCCGCCGCGCACGAACGAGAACTGCGCGCGCTGGGTCACGACGGAACAATAATCATCGGGGAACCGCGAGCTCTCCGCCCGGTTGATGACCACACGGGCCACGGCAAGCTGGCCATCCAGCGGCTCTCCGCGCGCCTCGAAATACACCGCCTGCGCCAGGCACATCATGTCGCGGGACATCTCGCCGCTAGTGTCGGTCGTGGATACGAGTTCACGCAGATTCGTGGCGGAGGCAGGTGCCGGGATCTCGATCTCAGGCTCCTCGGGCAGTTCCTGAACCACTTCGCTCATGACGAAGCGAATTTCGGGCTCTGCGGGAGCTTCGGCGGTATCGGCAAGGGTCTGGTCCGTTTCGAGCACGATCGGCTCGGCCTGGTCCTGGGCAACGGCACCACTACCTGCGGTGCCGAAAACTGTCGCAATCAAGGTCGTCGCCAGGGCGGAGGCCCCGATGCGCTTGCTAAAGAATTTCATCGATCCCGTGACTCGAGGCGGTGAGAGACCTCAAGCAAGCCCAGGGTGCGACGCAACAACTCCTACCTGTCGCCACCTGCCCGTCGCCAAAGCGAAACCTGCCGGTCTTCTCCCCGTCTGGCGCGCTGCAAGCCATCGCCGAATTGCGATGCCAGGCAACCTACGCTGTCGGAAAGTCGCCGGGCAGATAGCCACGCTGATTTCAATGTCAACCGGTAGGCGGGTCGATGCCGAGCAGTCTCTCCGCATTCTCGAGCTCGAGTTCGAGCACCCAGAGGTCCGGATCCTGATTCCCGCGGCGCTGGCAGTATTCGGAGAAATCGAACGGATTTTCAGGGTCTTGAACCTTGGCGAGGGTCCACTTCCGGCTCCCGTCAAGCTGCGGCATACGCTCGTAGGCGCGGGCAGGCGTGTCCCTGCTGCAACATATCACCATTAAGGTTCCGGCGGTGTGCTCGCCCTTCGAAAGGACCATTCCGAAGCCACCTTCGGACTCTGCTGCGCGGATCAGTCCCCCGACTTCGAGATGCGCGGGAAGGCGATCGTCGGTCATTGGGGCAGCCGGTAGCCGTCGAGTCCGGATAGGGCGATATGCGAGCGCATGAACGTGCCCGTCCCGCGGCCGATCTGGTCTCCTTCGTCGTCCACCATGTGCGATTCGGCGATGAAGACGCGGCGCTTGCCGCTGATCCACTTGCCCTCCGCGACGACACGCCCTTCGCGCACCGGCTTTGTGAAATGCAGGTTGAAGGCCGTAGTCAGCAGGAAACGGTCCGATACCAAGGAGTTCGCGGCATAGAAGGCCGCATCGTCCAGCATCTTGAAATAGAGCGTGCCGTGGGTCGCTCCGGCCGCATGGAAATAGCGCTCGTCCGCGTCGAAGGTTATGCGGGCGTGCCCAGCCGCCACTATTTCCAGCCGGGACCGGAACAGTGCGTTGATCGGCGCGGAGGCGTAAAGATTTTCCAGCGCACGGAAATGCGCATGCTGCCCGCTACCGTCGGCCTGTCGGGCCGGATCAGGCGGCGTCACGATCCGTCACGTTGGTCAACACGCAGTAGAGCGCCTCTGCATCGGGCGCATTGTCCAGCGCATCGTGCACGCTTTCGTCCCGCACCAGCCTGGAAATGGCTGCAAGAGCATGCAGATGCGCCGCGCCACTGTTTGCCGGCGAAAGCAGGCCGAATACGAGGTCTACCGGCAACCCATCCGCAGCGTCGAAGGACACCGGGCGCTCCAGCTTGAGCAGGGCGGCAATCGGGCGCTTCAGGTTCGGCATGCGCGCATGCGGGATGGCAACGCCGCGTCCGAACCCGGTACTGCCCAGCTTCTCGCGCTCCTCCAGATGCTCGACAACCTGTGCGGCGTCGAGCGAGAAAGCGTCGGCAAAAGCCTGACCCAGCCGCTGCAGAATTGCATCCTTGCTTTCGGCACGGGCCATGCAAACCGATTGCGGTTTCATGAGGAATAGCGAGTTCATCGTTCCGGTAGTCTCGAATTGTCCCGTCGGCGGAGAGGCGCGCGGCAAGGCGCGTCTCCCGGTATTGTCATACCCTCTCCGCGAACATGTATCGCCCGGCGCTATGCGCCTCTGGCGTTCACGACGGTTCGACCCATCCAATCGAGCCATCTTCGCGGCGATAGACCATATTATGGCGTCCAGTGCCAGCATTTTTGAAGAACAGCGCATTGGTGTGGCGCAAATCCAGCAACATGACGGCGTCGGATACGCTCACCTCGGGCACGTCGATGCGGGTCTCGGCGATGATGGGAGGCGATTCCTCGCCAGCCTCTTCCTCGGTTGCAGGCTCCTCGGAGGCGAAGATCGTGTAGGCGGCCTCCTCTTCCTTCGCGGCATGGGCAGCCTGCTCGTGCCTGTCCTTCAGGCGGCGCTTGTAACGGCGCAGCTGCTTCTCGATCTTCTCGGCGGCCTGGTCGAAGGCCTGGTGCGCATCCTGCGCCTGCCCGTGGCTCTTCAGGATCAGGCCGTGGTTCACGTGAAGAACGATGTCGGCAGCAAACCCGCTGGCGGGTGCCTTGCCGAAGGTGACGGATGAGGACAGCGCGCGCTTGAAATGCTTGTCGACGATGGTCTCGAGTCGGTCGGAGGCGTGCTCCTGCAATGCTGCTCCTGTATCGACCTGGTGTCCCGACACGCGAATATCCATGGGGCTGTGCTCCTTCTCGTTTTCGTTCGCTTCAGACCCCCATCTGGGAGTTATCCCTCAAGACGTCCAGAGTGCAGTATCCAACGAATCGATGAAGGCTTTGTGCCGTGCCAGTTCCGCAGCGGTGGCGGCATGAGCGCGGGGTGCGCGGTACTCCCCTGTTTTCGGGACGAAACGTGTCGGCCGGGCAGGGCCATCGCCAGTATTGTCTACCGCGAGCTGCAGGCCGATCTGCCGTCCGCCGGTCAGTTCGACATAGACCTGGGCCAGCAGTTCGGCGTCAAGCAGGGCGCCGTGCAGGGTGCGATGGCTGCGATCGACTCCATAGCGCGAGCACAGCGCATCGAGCGAGTGCTTCGCCCCGGGATGCCGCCTGCGCGCCAGCACCAGCGTATCGATCATGCGGTCTTCGCCCACGCAGACCTGGCCGCACAGGCCCAGCTCGTGGTTGAGAAAGCCGAAGTCGAACTGGGCGTTATGCGCCACCAGTGGATCGTTGCCGATGAATTCCAGCAGCGCCTCCACCTTCTCGGCGAAGCGCGGTTTGTCGGCAAGGAAAGCGGCGGAGAGGCCATGCACCTTTTCGGCCTCGGGCGGCATGTCGCGATCGGGATTGAAATATTCGTGAAAGGTGCGCCCCGTGGCGACGCGATTGACCATCTCGATGCAGCCGATCTCGACCATGCGGTCGCCGGTTTTCGCATCAAGGCCGGTCGTTTCGGTATCAAAGATGATTTCGCGCATGGATGCCCTATCGCGCGAGGGGCGTCACTCGCGCAAGTCGGCGATGAGCTTGTCCACCAGAGCCTGCACCTGAGCGCGCGTTTCCGGCAGTGGAACGCCCGTGTCGATCACATGGTCGGCCCGCGCGCGTTTGTCGGCGTCGGACATCTGCAGTTCCAGCACCTGCGCGAACTTCGTCTCGGTCATGCCCGGCCTGGCGAGGACGCGGTCGCGCTGCACTTCGGCAGGTGCGGAGACGACGACGATGGTATCGACAGTCTCACTTCCCCCTTTCTCGAACAGGAGCGGTATGTCGAAAAGAACCAGTGGCGCCTCGGCATTGCCGACAAGGAATTCGCGCCGTGCCTTAGCGACGGCAGGGTGCACTATGCTCTCGAGCCTGGCCAGCGCCTCCGCATTACCGAAGACAAGTGCACCCAGTTCCTCCCGCCGTACGCCTTCAGGTCCCGTGCTGCCCGGGAATGCCGCCTCGATGGCTTGGAGCAATTCGCCGCCCGGACCCTGCATCCGGCGCACCTCTGCATCGGCGTCGAACACCGGCACGCCTGCATCGGAGAACATCTGGGCAACGGTGCTCTTCCCCATGCCGATGGAGCCGGTGAGGCCGATGATGTAGGGCTTGGGCATTACGCCGTGAGGACAGCACGCAATCGTGCATCGCCCTTGTCGCGCGGCGGGGCCGTGCCGAAGAACTTCTCGAACGCCGCGGCTGCCTGGCCGATCAGCATCGCGAGCCCGTCCACGGTATCGTAGCCCTTCGCCTGCGCTTCCTGCAGGAAGGGCGTTTCGAGCGGCGCGGTGACGATGTCGTAGACGACACTGCCGGGCGGGACATGGCTGAAATCGAATTCGAGCGGCGGCTGCCCCTCCATGCCCAGCGGGCTCGCATTGACGACGAGGTCGAAACAGCCGTCGCGCTCGTCGAAGGCAAAGTCGGTCGGATCGGCGAAGTGATCGAGGGGTGGGGCGTGATGCTCGCCGGTCGGATCAAGCTCCTCCAGCATGGCGCGCGCCTTATCGGGATTGCGTCCGGCGAGCACGAGAGTGACGCCATGCTCCAGCAAGCCGACGACGATGGCCCGCGCCGCGCCGCCCGTGCCGAGCACGCGCGCCATGCGGAAATAATGGGACTTCGCCAGCTCGGCCTGCAGCGGTTCGAGGAAACCTGCCGCATCGGTGTTGAAGCCGGTAAGCGTACCGTCCGCCTCTCGCACTATCGTATTCACGGCCCCGATACGCTCGGCCAGCGAGTCCAGCCGGTCGCACAGGGGCATGACGGCCAGCTTGTGCGGCATGGTGACGTTACACCCCGCCCAGTCGGGGTCGGCGCGGCGACTGGCGATATAGTCGGACAGGCCTTCTGGCGCCACGAGTTGCCTGTCGTAGCGCGCGTCGAGACCAAGGCGCTCGATCCAGTAATTATGGATCGCTGGCGACTTGGACTGGGCTATGGGATCGCCGATCACCTCTGCATAGCGGGTCATCGCGGCAATTCCCCCTGTTCACGCAGCGCCGCGAGGACGGGCAGAAGCGGCATGCCGAGCACGGTGAACTGGTCGCCCTCAATCGTTTCGAACAGTTGCACGCCCAGCGCCTCGATCCGGAAGACGCCGACGCAGTGGCCGACCTCGGGCCATTCGGCGTCGAGATAGCTTTCGATGAAATTGTCCGAGAGGTCGCGCACCTTCAACCGCGCCAGGTCTGCATGCTGCCATACAGTCTTGCCCTCGCGAACGAGCGCGGCAGCGGAGTGCAGGTGCATCCACTTGCCGGAAAAGTAGCGCAGATGCCCTGCCGCCTGTGCACGGTCCGCCGGTTTGTCGAAGCGCTGCTCACCCACGACCACCAGCGAATCGCTGCCGAGAACGAGGCATCCGGCAGCTTCCACGGCCTGTGCCTTCGCCTCTGCCAGCGCCAGCGCGATATCGGCTGCAGGCGTGCCTTGAAGGCGGGCCTCCAGCGCTCGCTCGTCGAGATCGGCTGGCCGAGCCTCGAACGCGACACCGGCTGCGTCCAGCATCGCCTGCCGGGACATGGATTTCGAAGCGAGGACGATCATATCGGCTTGGGACCGGTTTGCGGGGGGCGCTTCGCTTCGTGCCGTGCCTCGCGTTCTTGGTGCAGCTTGATCACCGCGGCAGCGGTCTCCTCGATCGAGCGGCGGGTGACATCGATCACCGGCCAGCCATTATCGGCAAACATCCGGCGTGCGAAGGCGACCTCCTTGCTCACCACCTCCTCGTCGACATAGGGGGTTTGGGTCTTTTCGTTTAACGAGAGCAGGCGGTTGCGGCGGATCTGGATGAGCCGGGCCGGAGCCGTCGTCAGGCCGACCACCAGCGGATTCTTCAGCTTGAAGAGAATCGGGGGCGGCGGGCTTTCCACCACCAGCGGGATATTCGCGACCTTGTAACCGCGATTGGCGAGATAGATGCTGGTCGGGGTCTTGGAAGTGCGCGAGACCCCGGCGAGCACGATATCGGCCTGCTCCCAGTTCTCGCTGGCAATGCCGTCATCATGGGCAATGGTGAACTGGATGGCATCGACCCGCTCGAAATAGGCCTCGTCCATCTTGTTCTTGCCGCCGGGGCGGCCATGCGCCTGCTGGCCAAGCCGCTCCTCCAGCGCTGCGACCACCGGGTCGAGTGCGGAGACATGGGGAAGGGAGAGGTGGCGACAGGCTTCCTCCAGCCGGTCGCGCGTCGCTTCGTTCGACAGGGTATAGAGGACGAGGCCCGGGTTATCCTCGAAATCGCCGAGGATGCGTTCGAGATGCTGGACAGAGCGGACCATCGGCCAGAAATGGCGCTGGACGTCGGCGTCGCCGAACTGAGCCAGCGCCGCCTTGGCGAGCATTTCCAGCGTTTCGCCGGTGGAATCCGATAGGAGATGAAGGTGCAGCCGGGCCATGTGGATAAGCCCCTGCATAAACCACGGGAGCGAATTGCGGACAAGCTGTCGATTGAACTTACCCCCTCTCCCACCCGGATTCATGGGGCCGGGTCATGGACAGGCGAACGGCTTTACAAACAGGCTGGGGATAGCGGGGAGAAGAGTCGTTTGACTCAGGCCGGATGCAGAGTCGGGATGGCGGCAAAAGGGTTCTCAACGCCGGAGAATTCGGGCAAAGCCGCGCAATTCCCGTAATCCACAGGGCCAACAACGTCCTGAATCCTATTTATATATATTTATTGTTTGATTGGACTCTTCGATGCCCGGATGTCTTCTCGATACGCTTGCCGGCCAGCGAACGGCCAGGCGGCCCGTCTGGCTCATGCGACAGGCCGGGCGCTACCTGCCCGAATACCGCGACCTGAGGGCGCAAAAGGGCGGCTTTCTCGAGCTGGTCTACGATAGCGAGGCTGCCGCCGAGGTAACGATCCAGCCCATCGACCGCTTCGGCTTCGACGGGGCGATCCTGTTTTCCGACATCCTGATCGTGCCGCATGCATTGGGTCAGGACTTGTGGTTCGAGGCCGGCGAGGGTCCGCGGCTTGCGCCCCCGCTTGTCGATGGGGCCTGGGAAGGGCTTGAAAGGGCCTTCCGGCACTTCGAGCCCATCTACCGGACCGTGACCCTCGTGAGGGGCCGTCTTGGCCCCGAGACGACCATGCTGGGCTTTGCAGGCTCCCCCTGGACCGTCGCGACCTACATGGTCGCCGGCCAGGGCTCGAAAGACCAGGGCGCGGCGCGCAGTCTGGCCTACCGGGATCCTTCGGCCTTTGCCTCGCTGATCGGGGCAATAGAGGCGGCCACGATCGAGTACCTTCTTGGGCAGATCGATGCAGGTGCCGAGGCGGTGCAATTGTTCGACAGCTGGGCAGGCTCGCTCAGCCCGGCACAGTTCGAGCAATGGGTCATCGCCCCCAATGCCCGGATTACGGCAGTGATACACGAGCGCCGGCCGGGCATTCCCGTGATCGGCTTTCCGAAGGGTGCAGGGGCAAAGCTGCCCGCCTATGCCCGCGAGACGGGTGTCGACGGGTTGGGCATCGACGAAACGACCGATCCTCTCTGGATCGATGGCGAACTCCCCGACGGCATGCCGGTGCAAGGCAATCTCGATCCGATGCTACTGCTGGCGGGAGGCCCGGCGTTGGAAGATGCGGCGCGCGGTATTCTTGCCGCCTTTTCGGGCCGCCCGCACATCTTCAATCTCGGCCATGGTATCGACAAGTCGACCCCCATCCCCCACGTCGAGCGCCTGCTCGAAATCGTTCGCGGGGAGGGGTGACGCGAGCGACACGCAATTCTAGATACCCCCCATGCAGGACGTTCTCGCCATGACCTATCTCTGGCTGAAAGCCGGACATATCATTTTCGTGATTTTCTGGATCGCCGGGTTGTTCATGCTGCCCCGGCTATTCGTCTATCACCAGGAAGCGACCGCCGGATCTGAAGAGGCAGCGCGCTTCGCCGAGCGCGAGAAAAAGCTCCTGAAGATCATCCTGCTGCCTTCGATCATCGTCGTGTGGGTGCTCGGCATCGCGCTGGCGATCACGCTGGATGCCTGGTCACAGGGCTGGCTGCACGCCAAGCTGCTGCTGGTGCTGATCCTGTCGGGCTATCACGGCTACATGTCGGCCTATGCAAAGAAGCTCGCGCGCGGAGAGCGCCCGCTCTCCGGAAAGGCCCTGCGCCTGCTGAACGAGGTTCCCGGCATTACCGTGGCGCTCATCGTCATCCTGGTGATCGTCAAACCGTTCTGATTTCCGGGCGAGCGCTCTCGCCCGGTGATTTTGCGAATTGACCGGAGTTGGCGAAAGCCATATTTGCTGGATCTCCAACGGCGTCAGGCCGCGCATGCCTTGCGTGACCGGGTCAGCTTTCTCCAAGCCCAACATGACCAGCCGGCCTCCCAATTATCTGGAATACAACGACAATGCATCTCAAGGAACTCAAACAGAAAGCGCCGGCCGACCTCGTCGCCATGGCAGAAGAGTTGGGCGTCGAAGGCGCCTCCACGCTGCGCCGGCAGGAACTCATGTTCGCCATCCTCAAGGAAGTGGCGGAAGACGGCGAGGAAATCCTCGGCATCGGCACGATCGAAGTGCTGCAGGACGGCTTCGGCTTCCTGCGCTCGCCCGAGGCGAATTACCTCGCCGGACCGGACGATATCTACGTCTCGCCCAACCAGGTCCGCAAATGGGGCCTGCGCACCGGTGACACGGTGGAAGGCGAAATCCGCGCACCTCGCGATGGCGAGCGGTATTTCGCGCTGACCAAGCTGAAGCAGGTCAATTACGAAGACCCCGAGGCGGTGCGTCATCGGACGAATTTCGACAACCTCACGCCGCTCTATCCCGACAGCCGCCTGAATCTCGACACCAAGGATCCGACGGTCAAGGACAAGTCGGCCCGCGTGATCGATCTCATCAGTCCGCAGGGCAAGGGCCAGCGCGCGCTGATCGTGGCGCCGCCGCGTACCGGCAAGACGGTGCTGCTGCAGAATATCGCCAAGGCCATCACCGACAACCACCCGGAAGTCTTCCTGCTGGTGCTGCTGGTGGACGAACGGCCCGAGGAAGTCACGGACATGCAGCGCTCGGTCAACGGCGAGGTGATCTCCTCGACCTTCGACGAGCCCGCCTCGCGCCACGTGCAAGTCGCTGAAATGGTTATCGAAAAAGCCAAACGTCTGGTCGAGCACAAGAAGGATGTCGTCATCCTGCTCGACTCGATCACGCGTCTGGGCAGGGCCTACAACACCGTGGTTCCGTCATCGGGCAAGGTGCTGACGGGCGGTGTGGACGCCAACGCGCTGCAACGTCCGAAGCGCTTCTTCGGTGCCGCGCGCAACATCGAGGAGGGCGGCTCGCTCTCCATCATTGCCACCGCGCTGATCGATACCGGCAGCCGCATGGACGAAGTGATCTTCGAAGAGTTCAAGGGCACCGGCAACTCGGAGATCGTTCTCGACCGCAAGGTGGCGGATAAGCGAATCTTCCCGGCCCTGGATGTTGGCAAGTCCGGTACCCGCAAGGAAGAGCTCCTGGTGGACAAGGAGCAGCTATCCAAGATGTGGGTGCTGCGCCGCATCCTCATGCAGATGGGCACCATCGATTCGATGGAATTCCTGCTCGACAAGATGAAGGATTCCAAGACCAACGAAGATTTCTTCGCGACGATGAACCAGTAGCCGCCTAATAGGCGCATCTATCTGTAATAATTGAAAAAGGGGGCGGTTATCGCCCCCTTTTGTCATGCTATCGCTATTTCAGATGTTCGGCAAAGAACTCTGCGGTGCGCTTGTCTGCCAGCTGCGCCGCTTCCTCATTGCGGCGCTTGCCGAATTCTGTGGCGAAACCGTGATCCAGTCCCTCATAGTCGTACAACGTGACCTTGGGATGGTCGTCCAAGCCCTCGTGCATTTTCGCCTGGGTCGCCTTGTTGACGAAACCATCTTCGGTCGGGATATGCAGCATTAGCGGGTGCGCTATGGAATCCTTCTCACGCAGCAATTCGTCGATTCCGACACCGTAATAGCCCACCGTTGCGTCGGCATCGGTGCGGGTTGCCGTCATGTAGGCGAGGCGGCCACCGAGGCAGTAGCCGACCGCGCCGACCTTGCCCGATTCGGTCTGCGTACGAGCATGTTTGATGGTCGCCTCGATATCCCGGATTGCAGCGTCCTGATTGAGCTTGCCCATAAGGTCGAGCGCGCGCTGGAATTCGGGTTCGATGTCGGGGTCGAGTTCGACACCCGGCTCGATACGCCAGAACAAGTCGGGCGCCATGGCGAGATAGCCTTCTTCGGCCAGCCTGTCGCACTTGCGGCGGATGCCCGCGTTCACCCCGAAAATCTCCTGGATGACGATGATCGCGGATTTCGGCGCGCCCTCTGGCCGCGCGACATAGGCGTTGAATACGTCGGGGCCATCGAGGGTGGTAATTGCGAGTGTCTCACTCATATAGGACTCTCCGTCAGCGTTGATTGGTCTCGATTGATCTACGCGCGCTAGAGAGAAAGGTGTCCGATGAAGGTCAATATCGAAATCGATTGCTCGCCCGAGGAAGCCCGGCGTTTCATGGGTCTGCCCGATGTAGAGCAGGCCAACGCAGTCTATGTCGATTCGATCGCCAGGGCCATGAAGGGCGTTTCCAACACCGAGCAGCTGGAACAATACGCGCGGCAACTTGCGCCGATGGGCCAGATGGGACTGAAGATGTTCCAGAACTTCATGGAAAACGCTGCGAAGACTACGACAGCGGGGGCGGGCAGCGGCGTCTCCAAAGACAAGGACAAGCCCAACCGAGACTGATCGATGGATACGATTTTCGCGCTTTCCAGCGGGCAGCCTCCCGCGGGGATCGGCGTTATTCGCGTGACGGGTCCAGCAGTCAGGGACGTGTTGCAGACCGTTATCGGCACTATCCCCGAACCCAGACGGGCAACGCACGCGACATTCCGTAATGTTTCACGTGAAACACTCGACGACGGCCTCGCGCTTTTCTTTCCCGGTCCTGCCTCGGTAACCGGCGAGGATCTCGCGGAGTTCCATTGTCACGGGGGCAGGGCGGTCGTCGCCGCGATAAACGCTGCGCTAAGCGAGATCGACGGATGCCGCTCAGCCGAACCAGGGGAATTTACGCGGCGCGCCTTTGCCAATGGGCGGATCGACCTGGCAGAAGCCGAGGGGCTTGGAGACCTGCTATCTGCAGAAACCGAGTTGCAACGCCGAAGCGCACTGGCGATGGCCGGCGGAACTCTTTCTCGCAAGGCGGAGGGATGGCGGGAGGCGCTGCTGGGCCTCTCGGCACAGGTCGAAGCCGTCCTTGATTTCGAGGATGAGGACGATGTTGCGGAACTGTCGCCCGACTTTCGGGAGGGCCTGACCGCGTTACACCGCGATCTCATGGAGACCCTCCAAGCGCCACATGCAGAAACCTTGCGCGAAGGGTACCGTGTGGCATTGGCTGGCCCCCCAAATGCAGGCAAGTCCACACTGTTCAATGCTCTCGTCGACAGCGAGGCTGCGATTACCGCGGAGATTGCTGGCACAACTCGCGATGTTCTGACGCGTTCAGTTGCCATTCGCGGCGTGCCTTTTACCTTCGTCGATATGGCTGGCCTTCGCGCTGCCGGGGCTGACACAGTCGAGGCAATAGGCATTTCGCGTGCCCATGAGGAAATCGTTCGGGCTGACCTGGTTCTATGGCTCGGTCCCGAAGGGGAAGGACCGTCGGATTCCCTGGAGATAGAGGCTCAGGTGGATCGCCCCGAAAGGACGCGCAAGACGGCACCGTGGCTACGTGTATCGGCAGTAAGCGGAGATGGTCTTGATGCATTGCGCGCGGCACTGGTTACCCAAGCCCGCGAGTCCATGCCCAAACCGGGAGAAGCCGCTCTGAATGATCGTCAGAGGTCACGCATCACCGAGGCTTCGCATGCGGTCGAGAGAGCGGGGGAGGTAAGCGACCCACTGCTCGTGGCGGAAAATTTGCGCGAGGCGCGACGCGCCTTCGATGCATTGGTCGGGCGAACCGACACAGAAGACGTACTTGATGCTATTTTCGGCAGGTTCTGCATTGGAAAATAGCCTATTCCACGTGAAACAGATCGGTTAAACGGCTGCAAATCATGCATGACTTCGATGTGATAGTTGTAGGCGGCGGACACGCCGGGTGCGAGGCGGCGGCGGCATCCGCGCGCCTCGGCGCGCGTACTGCTCTGGTCACATTCGAGGCTGCTACTCTTGGTGCGATGAGCTGCAACCCTGCCATTGGCGGTCTCGGTAAAGGCCATCTTGTCCGGGAAGTCGATGCCTTCGATGGCCTTTTGGCAAGAGCTGCCGACGCAGCCGCGATCCACTACCGGATGCTGAATCGCTCCAAGGGCAGCGCCGTACAGGGGCCTCGCGTCCAGGCGGACCGCAAATTGTTCAAGTCGGCTATCCAAAAGATGGTCCTGAGGCAGGACAATCTCCAGGTCATTGAAGGAGAAGCCGCCGCCCTCCTTCTCCATAACGACCGGGTGACGGGAATCGCGCTAGCGGATGGCACCGAGATTGCTGCGAAGGCCGTGATCCTGTGCACCGGCACCTTTCTGGGCGGAACTCTTTTTCGCGGGGAGGAACGCTTCGAAGGTGGGAGAATAGGGGAGAACGCGGCACACAGGCTCGCCGATCAGTTACGAAATGCCGAGTTACCCATGGCGCGGCTCAAGACGGGAACACCGCCGCGTCTTGACGGAAGGACCATCGATTGGTCGGGTCTGGAGGAGCAACCCTCCGACAGCGACGGCTGGACAATGTCGCCACTGACGAGACAACGCACGAACCCCCAGGTGTTCTGCGCGATAACCCGAACCAATCCTCGCGCCCATGAAATCATTGCGGACAACCTTCACAGGTCTCCGCTCTTCAGCGGGGCAATCGGAGCGGCCGGACCCCGTTATTGCCCTTCGATCGAAGACAAGATCCACCGCTTCGCAGACCGTGATGGGCACCAGGTGTTCCTTGAGCCGGAAGGCTTGGAAACGCACCTCGTCTATCCGAACGGCATCAGCACGTCGCTCCCCGTAAACGTGCAGCTTGATATGCTGCGAGCGATGGAGGGGCTGGAACAGGTTGTTATGGCCGTACCCGGATATGCGGTCGAATACGATCATATCGATCCGAGGGCATTGGGGCCAGACCTTCAGGTCAAGGCCATAGCCGGGCTTTACTGTGCGGGGCAGATCAATGGTACGACCGGCTATGAGGAAGCGGCTGCCCAAGGCTTGCTCGCAGGCCTCTACGCCGGATGTTCGTTGCTTGGGAAAGAGCCGCCCGCCATCGATCGGGCCAATAGTTACATGGCGGTAATGGTCGACGACCTTACTCTGCATGGCGTGAGCGAGCCTTATCGTATGCTGACAGCACGTGCGGAATACCGGTTACGGCTTCGTGCGAATAATGCGACAACACGTCTTACTCCTCTTGCGCTAGCAATTGGATGTGTGCGGCAAGAGCGCGCGGAATGGTTTTCGAGACGATTGGACGAGTGTTCCACGTGGAACACCGCCTTGGAGCGAGTGGTCACGGCAGGATTGCTCGCGGAGGCGGGTATCCCGGTAAAGAGAGACGCCGGACGAAAGCCCTTGTTCGACTGGCTGGCGTTCCCCGGGATTGAAATCTCGGACTTGTCCCCATGGCTCCCCGGCGGGCTGGATTGCACTTCCGCGGTTGCAGAAGAAGTTGCTGAGGATGCAGCATACGCGCCTTATCTCGCGCGACAGGATGCAGAGCTCCGCGATCTCCGCAGCAGCGACGCTGTCGAATTGGGCTCGGATTTTCCGTTTGGCGACGTTCCCGGCTTGTCGAACGAAATGGTCGAAAGGTTAAGCGTAGCACAACCGCGCACTCTCGCCGCCGCTGGGCGGGTGCGAGGAATTACGCCAGCGGCACTGGCCGCCCTGTTGGTTCATGCGCGACGCAGGGATCGGGCAGCATGATAACTACAGAAGAAGCAGCCCGGGATTTTTGCGCTGAGCGCTGCGATCAGGATGCCATGGAGCGCCTTCGTGCATTTATTCCCATGCTCGAGCATGAGAATGATCGACAAAATCTCGTATCGACGGCAAGTCTAGGGCAAGTCTGGCTGCGGCACATCGCAGATAGCCTGCAATTGCTCGACCATGTTCCACGTGAAACATCGGGCACATGGATGGATTTGGGAACCGGAGCGGGATTTCCTGGTCTTGTCCTGGCTATTGCCAGACGTGACACGCCAATAGTGCTGATCGAATCGCGCAAGCGGCGCATTGAATGGCTTGAGCAGGTTGTTGACGTGTTTTCCTTGTCGAATTGCGTGGTCTGCGGGATGCGCCTCGAAAATGTGGATAAGCGCGAAGCTGCCGTAATCACTGCGCGCGCCTTCGCTCCGCTCGGCAGGCTCCTCGAGTTATCCGCCCGTTTTTCCACACGCTCGACGACATGGTTGTTGCCCAAAGGTCGCAAGGGAGCGATTGAGTTAGCAGAGCAGCCTGCAGCTATCCAGGAAATGTTCCACGTGGAACAATCGACTACTGATCCCTCGGCAGGCATATTAATCGGCAAAGGGAGGCCAGGGCCGCTATGATTACCATTGCCATTGCCAATCAAAAGGGCGGGGTGGGCAAAACCACCTCCGCCATCAACATAGCGACCGCCATGGCCGCCAGTGGCTGGCGAACCTTGTTGATCGACCTCGATCCGCAGGGAAATGCCTCTACGGGGGTGGGCCTTGCTGCTGCCCAGAGGGATCTTTCGAGCTATGACGTACTGGTAGATGGCGCTGCAATCAGCGAATGCGTTGTTTCCTCGACAATTCCGGGACTGGATCTACTGCCCGCTACGGTTGATTTGAGCGGAGCGGAAATCGAGCTCGTCGGCATCGAAGACCGTACGCAGCTCCTGCGCCGCGCCTTGGCGGACCATACGGGACACGACATCTGCTTCATCGATTGCCCGCCTTCGCTGGGTTTGCTCACGCTGAACGCGCTATGCGCGGCTGATACGCTCTTGGTGCCCCTGCAATGCGAGTTTTTTGCGCTCGAGGGTTTGAGCCAGCTGCTGCAAACGGTTGAACAGGTGCAACAGCGCTTCAACCCTAATCTGGGTATTATCGGGATCGCTCTCACCATGTTTGATCGCCGAAATCGGTTGACGGACCAGGTTTCCGACGATGTGCGCGAATGCCTTGGCGATCTCGTCTTCGAAGCCGTCATCCCGCGCAACGTACGGTTGTCCGAGGCACCAAGCCACGGATTGCCAGCATTGGTCTACGACAACACCTGCCCAGGCAGCCGCGCATACATGGCGCTGGCCCGAGAATTGATCGGCCGCCTGCCGCAAGAGAGGAAAGCGGCATGAGCAAAGCCGAGAAAGCCGAACAGAAGACCGAGGAAAAGGCAGTAGCGCCCCGCGCTGCAGCCAACCGGCGGAAGCTGGGCAAGGGTCTGGGTGCCCTGTTGGGAGAGGCGAAGCGGGAAGAGCCTCTTGTCTCCTCGAGGTCCGGAGAATCACGCGACGGCGGCGATACCGCAGTGCAGGAACGCGCGACTTCTCGGACTGACGGCTTGGCCAATCTCGCCATCTCCGACATCGAACCCCATCCCGACCAGCCGCGGCGTTATTTCGATGACGAGGCGCTGGCCGAGCTCGCTGCCTCCATCGCCGCGCGCGGTGTGATTCAGCCTGTGATCGTGCGTCCGCTCAAATCGGGCAAGTATCAACTTGTCGCCGGCGAAAGGCGGTGGCGCGCCTCTCAGAAGGCGCAAATGCATGAAATTCCTGCCATAATTCGCGATCTCGAAGAGCGCGATGTCATGGCTCTGGCGCTTATCGAGAATATTCAGCGTGAAGACCTGAACCCGGTTGAGGAAGCGCGTGCCTATCAGCGTCTAGCCGAACTGGAGGACATGACCCAGGCCGACATTGCTGGCCTGGTGGAGAAATCGCGCAGCCACGTCGCCAATCTCCAGCGCCTTCTCGCCCTGCCGGAGGCGGTGCTGGATCACCTGGAGACGGGAATGCTCGACATGGGCCACGGGCGGGCGCTGATCGGCCTGGATAACGCAGAGGAACTGGCCGAGAAAGCGGTGAAGGACGGGCTCTCCGTTCGCGAGGTCGAGAAGCTGGCCCGCAAGGCGCGAAGTGGAGGCGAAAACGCGCCCACGCGCAGGCAGGCTCGCCCGGCGCGCGATCCGGCAAAGGATGCCGATATCGCCGCGGTCGAGAATCATCTCGAGGAATTCCTTGGCCTGCCGGTGAAGATCGCCACTGACGACGACCCGCGCTCGGGTTCGGTAACGGTACGCTTTCGCACGCTCGACCAGCTGGACCTGATCTGCCAGCGGCTTACCGGCGGCGGGATCTGACCTTATACGTGCGACCTAAGGCAAGGGCGGTCTAGCCGAGTGGCACCGCCTTGCCGTCAGGTTCGAGACGCGGCGGGATGGCTCGGCGAGCGGGCGGTGAGGGCATCGCTGGCTCTTCATCGAACCACTCATCGCGAACGGTAATTGTACAATCGGGGCCATGTGAATGCCCGCGCTCGCCATGCGCGGCATCGCGGGCCACGTAGCGCGCGCCTCCGGCTATCTCATAACGCGTCAGATAGGCATCGCAATATCGCGCGGCCCATAGGGCGTTAGCATCGAAATCACGGATGGAGGCTTCTTCATCGTCATCAGCGTCGTCGATCAGCGTGCCGATCGCAGCGCCGGCCAGACCACCCAGGCCGAGCCCGATCAAGGTTCCACCAAGTCGTTGCCCATCGGCGATACGATTGCCTGCGACGCCGCCGATGACGGCACCGGTCAGTCCACCGATCAGACCGCCATCGGCGTCATTATCCTGCAAATCGCCATAGTCGCGGTATCCGCCCGCATCCGCCATCAGCAGCCGGCAGTCGGCCAGCCACGCCTCGCGCTCTGCGAATGAATAGCCGAGCCACGTGCCGAGATCGGTATCGACCGCGGGCTGGCTGGAGGCGTCACCATGCCAACCATGCTCCCATTCACCCACGGTGTCGGGAATATCGACAGCTTGCGCGGAAATATGGTCCTGCTGGGCACAGGCAGGAAAGGCCAGGGCATTACTGGCGACAGCAGCAAGACCGAACACATAGCGGTTGTACATCGCGGGAATCCTCAGAAGAGAATCGGGCGTGTCAGCCCGCGTTAGGGCAATGTTTACCCTTTAATCCTGCGAAAATCCCCGCTTACGCTGCGCTTGTCCCGGAGCGGGCCAGTCAGAGTCGATCGGCAAGCAAGGCAGCCAATGCCTCGAGCCCCGCCTGATCGTCGGCATCGAAACGTGCGAGTTCCGGGCTGTCGCAATCGATCACGCCTATCACCGCGCCATCGCGCAGGATCGGCACGACCACTTCGGATCGGCTTCGCGCGTCGCACGCGATATGGCCGGGGAAGGCGTGCACGTCTTCCACCAGCTGCGTCTCACCCGATTTCGCGGCGGCGCCGCATACGCCGACACCGAGTGGAATACGGATGCAGGCCGGGCGTCCCGCGAACGGGCCAAGCACCAGCTCGTCGTTCACCAAGCGGTAGAATCCCGTCCAGTTGCAGTCATGCAGGAACTCGCCAAGCAGGGCAGCGACATTGGCCATGTTGGCGACCGCGTCGCTTTCGCCCGTGGTGATGGCGTCGGCAGCTGTCAGGAGGTCGCGGTACAGATCGCTCTTCGGAGCTTCGGGATCGGGCGTGAAGTCGAACATGCTCCGGCCCTTAGCGGGCAAATCCATTGCCGCAAAGCCACACTCGCCCTAGATGTTGGCCCCATGAGCACTCTCAAGAAGATCCTGATCGCGCTGCTGGTAATCCTCGTGCTGGCGGCGATCGTCATATGGTGGCTGTCCCGCGGCGAACCGGCGGACTATTCGCTGGAGGAAACCACCGGCACCGATCCCGTCCTCGCCGAACCCGATGCGCAGCTGATCCCCACAGTGCAGGTTGCCGAACCCATCGGCTGGCCCGATGGCGCTGCCCCGCAGGCGGCCGAGGGACTGGTGGTGAACCGCTTTGCCGAGGGGCTCGACCATCCGCGCGTGATCTACGCCATGCCCAATGGCGACGTGCTCGTCACGCTCACCCGCGCACCCGAAAGCGAAGTGGCAGGGGGCTGGCTGACGAACCTTGTCGCCTCGATCCTCTTCAGCGAGGCAGGCTCGGCGGGGCCTTCGCCGAACCAGCTCGTGTTGCTGCGCGATACCGACCAGGACGGCGTGGCGGACGAGCGTCACGTGCTGCGCGAGGACAATCTCGATTCGCCTTCCGGTATCGCATGGGGCGACGGCAACCTCTACATCGCCAATCACGACGAGCTGCTGCGCTTCGACTACGAATTGGGCGCGAACCGCGTGACGGGCGAACCCGAGAAGCTGGCCGACCTGCCGCCTGCCGGGAATCACTGGATGCGCAACATCATCCTCTCGGAAGATGGTCAGTATCTCTACATCGCCGTCGGCTCCGCCTCGAATATCGGCGAAGGCGGAATGGACATCGAGGAAAACCGCGCGGCAATTCACGAGCTCAACCTGGAGACGGGATCTGCCCGGCTGTTCGGGGCGGGCTTGCGCAACCCCAACGGCCTGGCTTTCAACCCCTGGTCGGGCGAGCTGTGGGTGACGGTGAACGAGCGCGACATGCTCGGTTCCGACTTGGTGCCCGACTACATGTCCAACGTTCCCATCGGGGTGCACTACGGCTGGCCCTGGGTGTACTACAACGACATCGTGGACGAGCGCGTGGAAGCGCCGATGCCGCGCTATCTCACCGAATACACCCGCACTCCGCAATACGCGCTGGGGGCTCACGTTGCCGCGCTGGGAATGGTCTTCACCGAAGAGGGGACGACCATGGGCGAGAATTTCGGGCAAGGCGCCTTCATCGCGCGCCATGGCTCCTGGAACCGTATCCCGCCCTCCGGCTATGACGTGGTGTTTGTCGAATTCGACGATCGCGGCAATCCGGTCGGCGAACCGCGCCAGGTTCTCGCGCCGTTCCTGACCGGGGATGGCAAGACCTACGGTCGACCGACATGGGTGGAGTGGGATCAGACCGGCGCACTGCTGGTGAGCGACGACACGGGCAATATCATCTGGCGCGTCACCGCCCCGGGCGCCGCGGGCGCCGCCGCGATCGAGCGCAATAGCGGCGAGCGCCTGCCGCCCCGCCGTGAACTGACCGACGATCCGTCACGCGCGTTCGAGGACGGCGCGATCGATCCTTCCCAGATCATGTAGGGCACTATCGGGCGAGGCTGCCAAGCTCGCGTCCTTCGCGCCCGGCGAGTTCGACGATGAAGTGCCAGGCGACCCGGCCCGATCGGGCTCCGCGACGCTTGGCCCATTCCAGAGCCTCGCCCTCGTCCAGGGTCAGCCCGTACGCCTTCGCGTATCCGTGCAGGATGGCGAGGTAATCGTCTTGGCTGGCATTGTGGAATCCCAGCGAAAGACCGAAGCGATCGGCGAGGGCGAGCATGTCGTCCACCGCGTCGCGCGGATTGACGGGGTCGTCCTGTTCGCTTGCATGGCGCGGCAGGATCGCACGCCTGTTGGAGGTAACCGCGAGCCGCACATGCGTGGGACGCGCCTCGATACCGCCGTCCAGCCAGCTGCGCAGGTGGCGCGGCGTTATCGTGTCGCCCTCAGCGAAACCGAGATCATCGACGAAGACGAGAAAATTGCGCTCCACCTTCGCCAGTTGGGCGAACAGCCACGGCAGCGTGGCCACCGCATCGCTCGCCACCTGTACGAGTGCGATCGTTCCGCCGGCTGCCTGTGCGTCGAGCGTGGCCGCGCGAAGCAGGGCGGACTTGCCCATACCTCGCGCTCCCCACAGCAGCATGTCATGCGCCGGAAGGCCCGCCGCGAGGCGTGCGACGTTCTGTGTCACCGCAGCCTTCTGGCGGTCGATCCCGCGCAGCAGGTCGAGCGACGGGGCCTCGATGTTGTCCACTGGGCGAGCCCCGTTGCTATCCCACACGTAAGCAGGGGCGGATTGCCAGTCGATCCCGTCGGGATAGGGCGGCGCGATCCGCTCGAGCGCCGAAGCGATGCGCGCGAGGAGTTGGGCTTGGTCTTCCATCGCCTTCGTCCCTATAGGCGGTGGTGATGAGCGGCAAGCCAGCCCTGATTGCGCCCGACGATGCGGGCATTGCCAGCGCCGCCGCCCGGCTGCGCGAAGGTGGCCTCGTCGCCATTCCGACAGAGACGGTATACGGCCTTGCCGCACGCGCCGACAGCGCCGATGCGGTGGCGCAGATCTACAGGACCAAGGGCCGCCCGGATTTCAATCCGCTGATCGTGCATGTCACCGGTCTCGAAATGGCGCGCGAACTTGCCGAGATGGGGCCACTGGCCAAGATGCTGGCAGAGCGCTTCTGGCCCGGCCCGCTGACGATTGTTCTACCCCTTCGTGACGGTGCCGCGATTGCGCCAGCCGTCACGGCCGGGCTCGACACCATCGCCTTGCGACAGCCCGCGCATCCCGTGGCCGCAAAGCTCCTATCCGAACTCGGCCTGCCGCTCGCTGCCCCGTCAGCCAACCGCAGCAACGGCGTGAGTCCGACGAGGCCCGAACACGTGATCGCCTCGCTGGGAAAGAATGCTCCGCCGGTGATCGATGGCGGTCCATGCGAGGCGGGGGTTGAATCGACCATTGTCGCGCTGGACAGGGATGATGGCTGGCGCCTCCTCAGGCCCGGCCCGATCTCGAAAGACGAATTACGGGCGATCCTTGGCGAGGACACAAAGTCGCGCGGCGCGACTATCGAGGCGCCGGGTCAGCTTGCGCGGCACTATTCACCGGGGAAACCCGTGCTGCTCAACCAAGCCGCTGCGCAAGCAGGCCAGTTCTTTATCGGTTTCGGAAAGATCGAGGGGGACGTGAACCTTTCGCCCGACGCCGATCTCGCAAAGGCAGCGGCAGCGCTTTATGCCGCGCTTCACGCGGGGGCGGCCTCGAACAAAGCTGTCATCGCCGTCGCACCGATTCCGGTGGATGGCATGGGCGAGGCGATAAACGACCGGTTGCGGCGGGCCGCCGCGCGCTAGCTATCCTGCGGTTCCAGCGGTACTTGCGGGAGCAGTTCGTCGATTTCCCGGCGCTTCGCCACGGCCTCGCGGCAGGCATCGTCATCGCCGTCGAGACAATCCTCCTCCAGGTCGGCGACGTCCTCCTGGAGATCTCCGAGTCGTTCCTCCCGTTGACGGATTTCCCTGCCACGCGCCCTGTCTGCCTCGTCCTGGCTCTCCGTTGCCCAGTCCGCCACCTGCGCTCCTGCGCGTACCGGGGCGGTGGCGACATCCACCAGTGTTTTCGCGACGCAGCCGCTCATCGCCAGCGCTGCAACGGGTATCAGGAAGTGTCGTGTTCGCAGCATGGGACGGTCCACGGTGGGGAATGGTCACCCGACCATGAACCTGAATTTCTGACCCGGCAATGAAGCCGTTGCGAAACGTCAGGCAGGCTCGTCGGCGTCTTCCGCAGCAGCCGCACCCGATTCGCAGACGAGGCTGCCCGAGCCCATGGAATTGACCGTGCAATTGGCCGAGCCGTTCACGCGAACCGTGCCGGATCCCATGATGGTCGCGTCGACATTTCCGTCCGAAGCGAAGCTCGTGAGGCCGGATCCTGCGAGGGTGACCTCGGCATCGCCCACGACGAGGCTTTCCATGTTGGCAGCGCCGCTTCCAGCGACGTTGAGTTCGAGCGTATCGGTGCGCCCCGAAAGGTTCACCGTGCCGCTGCCGCCATTCACGACTTCGAGCTTGTTGGCGGCAATGCCGCTGGCGGTAACTTCTCCCGAGCCGGCAAGGACGATCGATGCGTCCTCGCTAAGCGCGTTGGTCCGCATCGTGCCGGAGCCCGCCATGATGAGCGCGCCGGGAGGGGGCATGGTGATGTTGACGGTAGCGGAATCGCTGCTGCTCCAGTCGCCTTCACTGCGATGGATGCCGAGCGTGTCGCCATCGAGCGCAAAGCGCATCCGGTCCCTGGCGGCGGCGCTGCCTTCGACATAGATAGCGAAATCCTCGCCCGCGGTGATGATGACGGTATCGGGCGAAGCGAGGGCGACTTCGGTGGGCGCGGCGCTCATGTCGAGTTCGGCCAGCGGCACACCGTCGCTTTCGAATTCCACGTTCACATTGTCGCAGGCAGCCAGCCCGGCAGCCGCCGAAATCGCGACCACCGGGGCAATCCGGCGCAAGAGTGTTCCGATCCGCATTCCCGTTTTCCTCCGTTGCGTATTATGAAGACAATACACCAAGGAGGGCCGAGCTGCAAAGTCCTTCGTCGATGGGGTTCGAGGGTCGATGGAACGGAGAGACGCCGCTGCAGGCATGAAAAAGGCCGCTCGCACCTGGCGAACGGCCCTTTTCGAGATCACGATTGGCGAGGCTGCGCTCAGGCTTCCTCGGTGTTCTCGTAATATTGCGGCGCGTGCTCTTTCAGCACGTCGAGGATCTTGGTGAGCGCAGTAGGCTCGTCCGTCTTTTCCATCGCGGCGAGTTCGCGGGCGAGGCGGCTGGAGGCCGCTTCGAAGATCTGACGTTCGGAATAGCTCTGTTCCGGCTGGTCTTCCGGGCGGAACAGGTCGCGCGTCACTTCGGCGATCGAAACCAGGTCGCCGGAATTGATCTTGGCCTCGTATTCCTGCGCGCGGCGCGACCACATTGTGCGCTTGACCTTGGGCTTGCCCTTCAGCGTTTCCATCGCTTCCTTCAGCGTCTTGTCGCTGGAAAGCTTGCGCATGCCGATGCTCTCCACCTTGTTGACCGGGACGCGCAGCGTCATCCGCTCTTTCTCGAACCGGAGAACGTAGAGTTCGAGCTGCATTCCGGCGATTTCCTCGCTCTGCAACTCGATGACGCGACCCACACCATGCTTGGGATAAACAACGTAATCGCCCACATCGAAGGCGTTTGCGTTTGCAGCCATGTACATTCCTTTCTTCAGCCGCCCCGCAGCGAAAAGCTCCTGCGCGCCGCTAATGGAAGCGACGTATTCGCAAGACCAGTTCTGTGGCTAGAAGCGGGGACCTGCCTTCCTATCGGCCTGCCGATCAACGAAGATCATGCAGTTGCCGCCAGCTTATAACAGATTCGTAACTTAATTGCGAGTCTTGCAATTCTCCTCGACGTCAAGAGTCCAGACCCGTGCGGTCGTGCACGGCGACGGCAGCGACTTCCGACCCGAACAGCACGACATAGGCTGACAAGTAGAGCCAGGTCAGCAACACCACGACCGCGCCCAGCGATCCGTATGTCGCGTTGTAATTGCCGAAATTCGCTACGTAATAGCCGAAGGCGAGCGTCAGGATGACGAGGCCGATACTGGCCACCAGCGCACCGGGAAGTACTTCGCGAAAGCCGGGCGAGACGCTCTTCGGAGCGCGGCGGTAGAGCCATGCCGCGCCCAGCGCGCCGAGGCCGGCAAGCACGATATAGGTAACGACCTTGCCTAAGATTTCGGCGCCGCCCGACAGGCCCGGCAACAGGTCTGTCAGCGCAGCAGTCACCGTCAATGCGGCAGCAACCACGCCAAGACCGACGATCCCGCCCAGCGTGATCGCCAGCGCAAGGGCATTTGCCCGCAGGAAGCCGCGCTGCTCATGCTCGTTGAACGCCAGCGAGATCGCGGTAACCACCGCACCGGCGCCGTTTCGAGCGCCGATGATGGCGAGGCCCAGCGCCAGCAGCAGGCCAAAGCCCTTGGCCGTGCCGGAGGTCTCGACAACGCTTCTCAACTGGCTGCCGATAAGCTCCGCCGCTGATTGGGGCAGGCGCGCTGCAAGTGCCTCGATGTGGTCAGCCACCATCTGCGGATCGGCGAACAGGCCGTAGCCGAGCACGATGGCGGCCAATAGCGGCACCATGGCGAGGAAGGCGTAATAGGCGACGCCTGCCGCCAGGATCGAGATGTTATCCTCGCCCGAGGTGGCCCAGGCGCGTTTCAGTCTGTCGAAGAATGCCATGACCCGGCAACGCAGGTCAGCGGCAAAGGTTCACGCCGGGGAGGGGGAGGGAGGGCGCGCGAAGGGTCAGTCGCCCTCGCCGGGCTCTTCGGAGAAATACTTCTCGAACTTGCCGTCTTCGCCCTTGTGCTCGTCCGCGTCGGCAGGCGGATCCTTCTTCTCGGTGATGTTGGGCCATTCGGCGGAGAACTTGGTATTGATCTCCAGCCATTTCTCCAGCCCACCCTCGGTATCGGGCAGAATCGCCTCGGCCGGGCATTCCGGTTCGCACACGCCGCAATCGATGCATTCCGAGGGGTTGATGACGAGCATGTTGTCACCCTCGTAGAAGCAGTCGACCGGACAGACCTCGACGCAATCGGTATACTTGCACTTGATGCATGCGTCGGTGACGACATAGGTCATGGTGGCGATAATCCTTCGTTACGTGCCGTTTCCGCAGCCGGTGGCCGCGATTTGGCTCCTGCTATGGCGATAGATTGCCCAGCGTCAAGTTCCCGATAATGCGCGCATGCTTCTTTCGCCGGGCCGCGTCGCTCCGGGAGGCTCTCGACAAGGATGACGCGCACCCGGTGGCCGACCGGCAGGGTAAGTACGTCTCCGGCCGCAACCCGGTGATCGGTCCGGGCAACGCGGATGCGATTGCAGCGAATATGGCCCTCGTCGATCCACTTCCGGGCGACTCCGCGGCTTTTGGCGAAGCGGAGGCGCACGAGAAGCAGGTCGAGCCGCATCAGCTCTTCTTGAGCAGGTCGGCGAGGCCGGCAAAGGCCTGTCCGCCATCGCCCCTGGGCTCCGAACGGGGCCGCGGACCGGCCTTTGGTAGTCCCTTGCGGTCCTTTTCCCTCCCTTTCGCGTTGTCGCGAGCCTTGTGGGGAGGGCGCTTACGTTCCCTCGGCGCGAAGTCCTTGCGCGGCGCACGCCATGTCCAGGGTACGGGGCGGGGCGGTCCATATGCGCCCTCGGGCAACTCGTAAGGCTCCCCTTGACGGAAGCCTGCATCCTTCATCAGGCTGCGGAAACTCTCGGGCAGCAGACCCATGCTGGTGGCGAGCGCGGAGTCGACCTGGAACCCGCGCACGTCCTTGCTTTTCGGCGCCTTGGCTCGGCTTTCATGTGCCGCCCGGAAGAGCTTCTCGGCCATGTCGATACGGATCGCCTGCCTGCCTGCGCGCCGATACCCGGCAGGCAATTGCTTCCCGCCTTCGATCACCGCCGCCATCGTATCGTGAAACGGACGCGGATCGAGTCCGAGACGATGCAACAACTGGCGTGGAGCAGGCTTCAGCAAGGCGGGCACGAAAACGTCGAGCGACCCGATGGTGACGCCAAGACGGCGCAGGAACGGGCGCTTTTCCTTGGGGACATGGGCAAGGCCTGCATCCTCCCGCCGCGTCGTGCCATTGCGGTCCGCCAGCGTGAGCAGCAGGGCGCGGACTTCGGTCCCGGCCTCGGGATCGGTCGCCGCGTCCTCCAGCGCGCGCAGCGGCGCGATTGGGGCGAGCTGTTCCTCCAGCCAGAGTTCCAGTGCATCCTGCAGGCGCGAGCGATGGGCAGGATCGAGCTGGCCGAGTTCCTTCGCCATCACCAGACGCGGACGGCTTGGCGTCTTGCCTTTCTCCAGCGTGGCGACAGGCTGGTCGGCGCGCATGACCTGGCCATCTGCGATCCGCAATTCGCCAAGCTCGTCCGCTACCAGCTTCTGCGCCTTTTGCGCGAGCAGGCCGGACATGTGCTTTTCTGCTGCGGCGAGCATCAGCTTGCGCTCCTCGCTCGACGCCTCGGCATCGACGACGAAGCGGAATCCCTCGAGATGGCCGATCGCCTGGTCCTCCACCGTGACCTGTCCATCGTCCTTCAGTTCTACGCGCAAGAGGCCTGCATCCTTTCCCATACCCTTCATCAATACCGAGGTTCGCCGATTTACGAAACGCTCTGTCAACTTCTGGTGCAGCGCATCCGACAGCTTCGCCTCGGCGGACCGGGCGCGAGCGGCCATCTCGTCGCGCGCCAGAACCCAGTCCGGGCGCTGGCAGATATAGGCCCAACTGCGAATGGCCGATAGCCGTCCCTGCAAGGTGTCGATATCGCCGGACGTGTTGCCGAGTTCGGAAATCCGTGCCGCGACGTAATCGGCGCCGATATGCCCGCCTTTCAGATCGCTCCACAGCCGTGCGACGAAGCGGGCATGCGCATCGGCGCCCTGCTGGCGGAAGTCGGGGAGCTGGCACGCTTCCCAGAAACGCCGCACCATGCCCGGCGTCGTGACGTCGCCAATGATATCGGGCTGTTCCGAAAGGCGCTTTAATACGGCCACGTCGATTGCTTCCGGCGCGGCAACCAGTCCTTGCTGCATCGGCCTCGCCTCGAGATCGCCCAGCAGCACATCGAGAGTATCGAAGCGCGGTTGCGGTTCGCGCCAGTAGAGCTGCGTTATCGGCGCGAAGCGGTGGTGCTCGATGGCATAGACTTCGTCCTCGGTAAGCTCGAGCGGAGCACCACGGCGATTGCCCGAGAGCGTGCCGAAGCTGCCATCGGTCTGGTGCCGCCCCGCGCGACCGGCGATCTGCGCCATCTCGGCAGGAAACAGGCGACGCTGGCGAACGCCATCGAACTTGGAGAGAGCCGCGAAGGCGACGTGATGCACATCGAGATTGAGCCCCATGCCGATAGCGTCGGTCGCCACTATATAATCGACTTCACCGGATTGGAACAATTCAACCTGCCGGTTTCGCGTTTGCGGTGAAAGAGCCCCCATGACAACCGCCGCCCCTCCGCGAAAGCGGCGCAGCAGTTCGGCAACCTGGTATACCTGCTCGATGGAGAAGGCGACGATGGCACTACGCGGCGGAAGGCGGGACAGCTTGGCGCTGCCGGCGCAGGACAGGGTGGAAAAGCGCGGACGTTCCTCCACCTGCGCTTCGGGAACAAGCGCGCGGATCATTGGCTCCAGCGTTCCGGATCCCAGCAGCATCGTTTCCTCTCGCCCGCGAGCATTCAGCAGCCGGTCGGTAAAAATGTGACCGCGTTCGCGATCCGCGCCGAGCTGAGCCTCGTCCAGCGCCACGAAAGCGCGGTTGCCACCGTCGCGTGGCATGGCCTCGGCAGTGCAGAGGAAATAGCGGGCCTTGGGCGGCTCGATCCGCTCTTCCCCGGTAATCAGCGCGCAGGCATCCTCGCCCTTGATGCGGCAGACCTTGTCGTAAACTTCGCGAGCCAGCAGGCGCAGGGGGAAGCCGATCGCACCGCTGGAATGACCGCACATGCGCTCGATGGCGAGATGGGTCTTGCCGGTATTGGTCGGGCCAAGGACCGCGCGGATCCGGCTCTCGGTTCGAGATGAGCTCACAATACGCAAGGACATGGCGTTTCGCCGCCTTTGGTGCAACCGCGAGGACGATGGCCCCCACAGTCACGCTTCGGCGCGGCTAGGACTCGCTTCATCGCCGTTAAGCGCAAATTTACTTTATCATGGCAGGGTTTGCGGACACTTACAGGCGCGATGGGGTCGCGCCGGATTCGGCATTAGACAGGCGAACAAGGCGCCCAAAAGGGAGCTCACGGTGTTTACCGAACACGGCACGGATAAGGATACGACCGCGAGGGGCGATTCCTCGCCCGCCGACCTGTCGCTGTCCAGCGTCGTGGATGGGGCACCCGGGCACCGCATCAGGCGCAAGCGCACGCCGGCCAGCCTTTCGCAGAGCTACGGCAACTGGCGCTCCGCCATGTCGGCGCGGCTTTCGCGGGCGGATCTTGCCCCGGACCTCAGCGACGATATCGGCTCACGCCGCTGGCTGCGCGGGTTGGGCACGCTTGTCGGCCTGTCCGCCATCGCCATTGCCGCGCTGCCGGGCTTTTCCGCCGTGGAGGCCGCGCCCGCAATGCAGATCGACGACCGCGTGCGCGATGAGTTTCGCAGCCAGATGATCATGCCGCTGGCCCTTGGCGCCGATACCGGCCGCCGCATGGGCGCAAGCGAGATCGTGAAGCCCCTTGCTTCCGCCCCTGAACGTCCACGTCTCGACCTAGTGGCGACGCTTGCCCGAGGCGACGGGTTCGACGCCATGCTGCGCCGCGCAGGGGTCAGCAAGGACGAGGCGCTGCTGATCAGCGGAATGGTAGGCGAAGCGGTGGATCTTCAAAACCTTGCCCCCGGCACGCAGGTCGACATCACGCTTGGCCGACGCGCCGCGCCCGATGCGCCGCGCCCGGTGGATGCACTGTCCTTCCGCGCCCGCTTCGACCTGCTGCTGGCGATCGAGCGGCGCGCTGGCCGCCTGACCCTGGAGCCGCGGCCGATCATGGTGGATAGCACCCCGCTGCGCATCCGTGCCCGCGTGGGGGACAGCCTGTATCGCTCCGCCCGCGCAGCCGGAGCGCCGCCCAAGGCCGTGCAGGAGTTCCTGCGTACGCTCGGCACGGATATGGATCTCAACCGCGAAATCGGGGCCGACGATACGTTCGATCTCATCGTGGACTATCGCCGTGCCGCAACGGGCGAGGTGGAAGTTGGCGACCTGCTTTATGCCGCGATCATTCGCGACGATCGCCCACGCAAACAGCTCATGCGCTTCGGACGGGAGGGTCGCTTCTACAATGCCTCGGGCGAAGGCGTGGCGGAAGAAGGGCTGGTCGCTCCGGTGCCGGGCGCTATCTCCTCGCGCTACGGCATGCGCCGACACCCCATCCTTGGCTATCGGCGCATGCATTCGGGCCTCGATTTCCGCGCCAGGCACGGCCAGCCCATTTATGCCGCGACCGACGGCACGGTGAATTTCGCCGGGCGCAACGGCGGCTATGGCAATTTCGTGCGTATCCGTCATGGCGGCGGGCTCTCCACCGGTTATGCGCATATGAGCCGCATCGCCGTGCGCAATGGGGAGCAGGTCAAGCGCGGCCAGGTGATCGGTTATGTCGGTTCCACCGGCCTCTCGACCGGGCCGCACCTCCATTACGAGATGTATCGCGGCGGGCAGAAGATCGACCCCGCCAGCGTACGCTTCGTCAACCGGGCGCAGCTCAGCAGCCAGGAAATGGCGAATTTCCGCGAACAACTCGTCCGGCTGCAAATGGTGGAACCGGGGGCCGCCCTGTCCGAGCTCGCCCCTGATCCTTCACTCCAAGAAGAGCCGCAGCGCGAGATCGACCGGATCGAGAACCGCCAGCGCGTCAGCTAGGCCGCGTCGCGCAAGGCCTCCCAGCGCAAGATTGCTCGCCAATCGCTTTTACGGCAGAGGGTTCGGCATGCGAAGTTATCCCAATACCCGCTTGCGCCGCACGCGCGCTCACGCCTGGAGCCGCGCGATGGTGCGCGAGACCGTGCTCACGCCAGCCGATCTCATCTGGCCCCTCTTCGTGACAGATGGTCAGGGTGTGGAAGACCCGGTTGGCAGTCTGCCGGGCGTCTCGCGCTGGTCGGTGGACGGCATCGCAGCCCGGGCGAAGGAAGCGGTGGAGCTGGGCATCCCGTGCATCGCGCTGTTCCCGAACACGCAAGCGCACCTGCGCAGCGAGAAGGGTGACGAGGCCCTCAATCCCGATAACCTGATGTGCCGCGCTATCCGAGCCGTGCGCGATGCCTGCGGCTCCGACATCGGCATTCTCACCGATGTCGCGCTCGATCCCTACACCACGCACGGACAGGACGGGCTGGTGGGCGATGCAGGTTATGTCGCCAATGACGATACCGTCGCGGTGCTGGTCGACCAGGCGCTGAACCAGGCGGAGGCCGGTGCGGACATCATCGCCCCGTCGGACATGATGGACGGGCGCGTGAAAGCGATCCGCATGGCACTGGAAATGGGCGGGCACCCCAACGTCCAGATCATGAGCTATGCCGCAAAGTATGCCTCGGCCTTCTACGGCCCGTTCCGGGATGCCGTGGGTTCGGGTGGCAGGCTGGTTGGCGACAAGAAGACCTACCAGATGGACAGCGCAAACGCTTCGGAAGCCCTTGCCGAAGTGGCCCTGGATATTGCCGAGGGCGCCGACAGCGTGATGGTGAAGCCCGGCCTCGCCTATCTCGACATCATCTGGCGGGTGAAGGAACGCTTCGAGGTGCCGGTATTCGCCTACCAGGTCAGCGGGGAATACGCCCTGATCGAGGCCGGTGCCGCCGCAGGTGCAGGCGATCGCGACGCGTTGCTGATGGAAAAGCTGATCGCCTTCAAGCGCGCCGGGTGTTCGGGCGTGCTCACCTATCACGCCCCGGTTGCCGCCCGCCTTCTCCATGGCTGACATGGACGCGGACTTCCGCCACGAAACCGAGCGCCTCGTGCTGCGCGACTGGCGCGACGAAGACTGGCCGGAATTCGACCGCCTGACGAACACGCCTGCCGTGATGCGATGGCTCGGCGGTGTTGCCGATGCAGGCACTTTCGGCGGCGCGCGCGCAAGGGTGGAAGGCTATCGCCGCGACTTCGGGCACACCTTCTGGGTGCTCGAGCGCAAGGAGGACGGGGGCCACCTTTCCGGCGAAATGCTTGGCTTCTGCGGACTCAAGCGCTCCAATGCCGAGGGGCAGGCAGTATGCGGCATGGTGGAAGTGGGTTGGCGCCTGCGCGAGGATGCATGGGGTCACGGCTACGCCAAGGAGGCTGCATCGGCTTCGCTCGACCTCGGCTTCGAGCGCTTTGGCGCGGACACGATCATCGCGATTACCGTTGCCGGAAATACCGCGAGCTGGGGGCTCATGAAGCGCCTCGGCATGACCCGGCGGGAGGACCTCGACTTTCACGACCCTCGCTGGGGCCCCGAGCTCAATCCTTCGATCATCTATGCGATTACGGCGCAGCAATGGACACACTCTCGTGACGACTGAAACTGCAAGCACCCCGCGCCGCTGGCTCTTCACCCTGACGATCTTCGCGGGCAGCTTCCTGCTGTTCCTCGTGCAGCCGATGGTCGCGCGCATGGCATTGCCGCGCCTCGGCGGGGCGTCCAATGTCTGGAACAGCGCGATGCTGGTGTACCAGGCGCTGCTGCTGGCCGGCTATGCCTACGCCCATGTCATCGGCCGCTACCGGCTGAGGACGCAGGGGCTCCTCCATCTCGCGGTGCTCATCGTCGCCGCGCTTACCCTGCCGCTGGCGCTGGCTCCCATTGCCGAGGCGCAGAGCGGGTGGGAAGTCCTGTGGGTTCCCTGGCTCTTCCTGCTTACCGTGGGACCTGCCTTCTTCGCGATCTCCGCGCAGGCCCCGCTCATCCAGCGCTGGTTCGCGGCGCATCCCCATGCGGGGAACCCTTATCCCCTGTACGCAGCGTCCAACCTCGGCAGTTTCGCAGGATTGCTGACCTATCCCCTGCTGGCCGAGCCCCTGCTTACGCTGGGATCGCAGAGCCGCGCCTGGGCCGTTGGCTACGGCGTGCTCGTCCTGCTCGTGGCACTTGCCGTTTACAGCCGCCGCGACGTCACTGTGGATGAAGAAGCTCCGGCCGAGTCGGGGGAGGTTATCGGCTGGAAGCGCAAGGCCCTGTGGCTGCTGCTCCCTGCCGTGCCTTCGGGCCTGATGCTTTCGACGACGACGTATCTGACGACGGACATCATGGCGATCCCGCTGCTATGGGTCATTCCGCTGGGGCTGTACCTGCTCAGCTACAGCATTGCCTTTGCCGAGAACCGCGGCCTTGCACGTATTTTCATCTTCCTAGCACCATTGGTCGTGCTGGTCGACGGGGGGATCGCCATATTCGCTGCAGGACGGGCAGACCTCCTGGCAGCGATCGCCAGCATCGTGCTGCTGTTCGTCGTGGCGACGGCCTTGCACGGACGCCTGTACGATCTGCGACCCGGTCCGCAGCGTCTCTCGCAATTCTACCTCTACCTTTCCGCAGGCGGCGCGCTTGGCGGCGTTTTCACAGCTCTTCTCGCGCCGATCCTGTTCGACTGGACGTGGGAACATCCGTTGCTGATCCTCGCCGCTGCGGCGCTTGTCCCGCTGGGTGCCTGGCGCGGCCTGTTGCCACGCCTCACCTCGAATCCGCAGAACATGCGGATCGTGCTGATCGTGGGTGTCTTCCTCGTGTTCAACGGCGCTTTGCTGCTGTTTGGCCGCGTGCAGGGCGTGGCGCAGCTGGGCGCGGTCGAGTGGGCCGCTTTGCTGGCGATCCTGTGCCTCGCCATGATCCTGGCCGCTCGCCGCCTCTCCTTCGTCCTCGCTTGCGCTGCGGTGCTCCTGTCGCTTGGCGGAATCAGCAACCTTCGCGCGAGCCTCGAAGGCGAACGCGAACGCAGCTATTTCGGGACATATTCGATCACGCAGCGCGGCGATGGCGACCGGATCCTGATGCACGGGACCACCATTCACGGCATCCAGCGCGCCGGTGAGGACGCACTCGAACCGACAGCCTATTACGGTGAAACCTCGGGCGTAGGCCTCGCCTTGCGCAATGCGGAGCGGATCGTGGGGCCCGATGCGCGAATCGGCGCGGTTGGCCTCGGCGTGGGCACGCTGGCCTGCTACCGGCAGCCCGGACAGGACTGGACCTTCTTCGAGATCGATCCCACCGTCCTGCAATTCTCGCAGGCAGGTGATTTCACCTTCATCGAACGCTGTGCACCGGATGCACGGATGCTGATCGGCGATGCGCGCCTGCGGCTGGAAGCGCTTCCTGCAGGAAGCTTCGATATCCTGGTGATCGACGCGTTTTCCTCCGATGCCATCCCCCTTCACCTGCTGACGGCGGAGGCGATGGCGATTTACGAGCGCGCGCTGGCTCCCGGCGGGTTGCTGCTGCTCCACACCTCCAACCGTTATGTCCGGCTCGAGCCGGTCGTGGCGAGGCTGGCTGAGGAACGCGGGCTCAACGCCATGCTGTGGCAGGACGAGCCGGTGCGCCGCAACGATCTCTACAACTCCACCTGGATTGCGCTCGCGCCCAGGCGCGATCCGCTCGACGCGCTTTCGACCACGGCCGACTGGCGCCTGCTTTCGCCAACCGAGGGAACCGTGTGGACCGACGATTACGCCTCGGTCCTCCCCTATCTGGTATGGGAGAACTTCCTGTGACACTGAACAACGCGATCACCGACGATCCCCGCTTTCCCGGCGCGACCATAATTCCGTTCGAAGGGAAGATGCCGCAAATCCACGAGAGTGCCTTCGTCGCGCCCGGCGCTCGCATCATCGGGGATGTCACTATCGGGCCCGAAGCGAGCGTATGGTACAATTGCGTGCTGCGCGGCGACATCCACCGTATCGAAATCGGCGCGCGCTCCAACGTGCAGGATGGTAGTGTCTTCCATGTCGAGGGGCCGCGGCCCGATACCGAAGGCTGCCCCACGATCATCGGCGAGGATTGCGTGATCGGGCACATGGCGGTCGTTCATGGATGCACTGTGGAAGATCGCGGCTTCGTTGGCATGGGCGCCGTGGCGATGGACGATGCGCGGATCAGCGAGGGCGGCATGCTGGGGGCAGGCGCGCTGCTCAGCCCCGGCAAGGTGATCGGCAAGGGCGAGATCTGGATCGGCAGGCCCGCGAAGTATTTCCGCACGCAGGACGAAGCACAGCAGGAGAAGATACGCTTCCAGACCGAGCGATATTGCGAACTCGCCCGGCGGCACCTGGCGACACTGCGTGGCACGCCCGAAGATTGACCTCCCGCCCGCCGACGCCATCCGTGCGTTGGCGGATAGCGAAGGCCGGCTGGCTGTTCGCGTCACTCCAGGCGCGCGGTCACAAGAGGTCGCGGTGTCCGGTGCCCAATTGCTGGTGAAGACCCGCGCGAAGCCGCAGGACGGAGCGGCGAACGAGGCGGTGAGGGTGGTGCTGGCCGAAGCGCTGGACTGTGCGCCCAGCCAGATCACCTTGTTGCGCGGCGCAACTTCTCGCGAGAAACTGTTCCGGATCCCCTAGTCGCGGATCAGCTGGCGCAGCGCCTCGATACGGTCGGCTTCGTGCACCGGCTTGTCCCACCGGATCCGGTGGATGCGCGGGAAGCGCATGGCGAGGCCCGACTTGTGGCGCTTGCTCTCATGAACGGAATCGAAAGCGACCTCGAACACCAGACTCTTGTCCGTCTCGCGCACGGGCCCGAAGCGGTTGATCGTCTTCTGCCGCACATGGCGGTCGAGCTTCTTCAGCTCCTCGTCGGTGAATCCCGAATAGGCCTTGCCCACAGGTAGCAGGTCCGCGCCTTCGTCCGGATCGCCGTCCCAGCAACCGAAGGTGTAGTCGGAGTAGAAGCTGGAGCGCTTGCCGCTGCCGCGCTGGGCATACATCAGAACGCAGTCGATCAGCAGCGGATCGCGTTTCCACTTGTACCACAGGCCGGTCTTGCGGCCCGGGACGTAGAGGCTGTCGCGCCGTTTCAGCATCAGCCCCTCGATGGCATCGTCGCGCGCTCCCTCGCGGATCTGCGCGAGGTGGTCGAAATCGCGCGCCTCGACCAGCTGGCTGAGGTCGAAATGGCTGTCGGGCAGGCGCGGGAGCAGGTCTTCAAGTCGTTCTCGCCGCTGGTGCCAAGGCAGGCCACGCAGATCTTCGCCGCCGAGCGAGAGGACGTCATACAGTCGCACGAAGGCCGGACTCTCGGTCAGCATCTTCTTGCTGACGGTCTTACGCCCGAGGCGCTGTTGCAGTGCGTTGAAGCTCGCCGCGCCGCCTTCCTCGCCGCCCTGATGGACGCCGCGCACCAGCAGTTCGCCATCGAGCACGGCGGGGATATCGAGGGCATCGACCATCTCGGGAAAGGTCGCGCTGATATCGTCCCCGCTGCGCGAATAGACGCGCGTCTCACCCGCTACATGGACAAGCTGCACACGAATGCCGTCCCACTTCCACTCCGCCGCATATTCGGCAAGATCGACGACGGTCTCCTCCAGCGGATGCGCCAGCATGAATGGCTTGAACAGCGGCATGTTCGCCGTGTCGGGCGGATCGGCACCATCGGCGGCCCAGGCGAAGAGGTCGGCGAATGGCGGCTCGAGGGCGTGCCAGTACTCCTCCACCTCATCGACCGACACGTCGAAGGCCTGCGCAAAGGCTACCTTGGCAAGGCGGCTGGACACGCCCACCCGCATCCCTCCGGTCGCCAGCTTGAACAAGGCGTAGCGCCCCGGCGGATCGAGCCGGTCGAGCAGCTTTGGCAGTTCGTTCATAACGCTGGCCCGCGTCATGCCCTCCAGCGCTTCCACCGCTTCGCTGACACTGGGCGGCGGCGCGACGTCACCTAGCGGATCGGGCCAGAGCAGGCTTGCGGTCTCCGCCGTATCGCCGACGAAATCGCGGCTGAGGCTCCACAGCACAGGGTCGATCCGTTCCTTCAGCAGGTTGCGGATGGTCGAGCTTTTCACGGCCTTGAAATCGAGCCCGTCGGTCAGCGCGCCCATCGCCCAGCCGCGATCGGGATCGCCCGTGTTCTGGAGATATTCCGCGATCAGTCGCAGCTTCTCGTTGCGGCTGCGCGTATAGACCAGCGCGTCGATCAGGGCGGCGAATTCCTCCACCGCTAGTCGTCCTCGTCCTCGTAACCGACCAGCGCCAGCGCGCGGGCGCGGCGCTGGTGGAGCTGGTGCCAGCGCAACAGCGCTTCCTCGCGGCCGTGGGTGATCCAGGTTTCGTGCGGATCGACCTCCTGGATCGTGCGCGTCAGCTCGCCCCAGTCGGCATGGTCGGAAATGACCAGTGGCAGCTCGACATTGCGCTGCCGGGCGCGCTGGCGCACGCGCATCCAGCCGCTCGCCATGGCGGTGATGGGATCGGGCAGGCGGCGGCTCCAGCGGTCGTTCAGCGCCGATGGCGGACACACGACAATCGAGCTGCGCATGTCGTCCTTGTCGTGGTCGGAGACGAGGCGCAGCTCGCCTAAATCCACGCCGAAGTCCTCGTAGAGCCGGCACATCTTCTCCATTGCGCCGTGCAGGTAGATCGGCTGGTCGTGCCCCGCAGCACGCAGCTCCGCGATCACCCGCTGCGCCTTGCCCAGCGCATAGGCACCCACCAGCACGCACCTGTCTGGATGCGCTTCGAGCCGGGCGAGCAGCTTGCCCATCTCATCCTCTATCGGCGGATGGGTGAAGAGCGGAAGGCCGAAGGTCGCCTCGGTGATGAAGATGTCGCATGGCGTGACTTCGAAAGGCGGGCAGGTGGGATCGGCGCGGCGCTTGTAGTCGCCGGTGATGACCACGCGCTCGCCTGCGTGCTCGAGCAGGATCTGCGCGCTCCCCAATACGTGGCCTGCCGGGATATAGGTGGCATCCACTCTCCCCTTCAGGCGTATCGTCTCCCCATACTCCACAGGGGCCGCCCCTTCGCGCGTGTTGTAGCGCAGCTCCATGATCGCCAGCGTTTCTGGTGTGGCGACTGTCGTGCCGTGACCGCCGCGGGCATGGTCTGCATGGCCGTGGGTTACGAGAGCGGTGTCCACCGGCTTCGAAGGATCGATCCACACGTCCGCCGGAACGATGTGCACACCGTGGGGCTCAGGCCGGATCCAGGAGAAAGGGGCTGCCATTGCCTATGGGAAAGTTGCGCCGCGCAAGTTTCGTTCCGGCTCAGTCGCCTGCCTGCTCGCGATTCTGCCAGGCTTCGACCGCCGGATCATGGCGCAGGATGCGGTTGGCAGGATCGAGCAGGTACGGCGCGTCGGCGGAGGGGAGGGTGATGCGTCCGTGCCCACCCGCCATGGCGACGGTCACGATCTCGTCGCCCACGCGAACCTCGACCGGCATGGCAAAGGGCAAGTCGGACGGGCTATCCCATGCAAGCAGCAAGTCCGAGCCATCTCGCGCGGCGACGAGGCGAGGAACCTCGGCTTGGTAGAAATAGGCATCGAAAAACCATCCTAGATCGCGTCCGGTCATCTCTTCCAGGATAGCGCGGAAATCCTGCGTGGTGCGATTGACCGGCGCGATGGAGCCGGGCTGCGGATCGTCGCTGCCATAGGTGAGGCGGGTGATGGCTGGGAACAGCACCTCGTCACCGACGAGCGAACGCAGCGTGTGCATGATCCACGCGCCCTTGAAGTAGATGTCGTCGCCCCACATCGCCTCGCGGTCGTTGTAGTCGGGCAGCGTACCCTCGGGCGGGACGAGCGGCACCCGGCTCCATACACGTTGGCGCAGCTTCCACATCTCGGCGTCGTAGAACATCTCGCCGCGTGACCATTCGAGGTAAAGCGGCTGCGTCCAGGTGGTGATCCCTTCCGCCAGCCACATGTGGTTGACGGTTTCGTTGCGCAGCTGGTTTGCGAACCACTCGTGCGCGAATTCGTGCTGCAGCAGCCAGTCGTGGCCATAAGGCTCGGGCTCGAAGCCATTGCCGTAGGCGTTTATGGTCTGGTGCTCCATGCCCAGATGCGGCGTCTCGGCCACGCCTGCCTTCTCGTCACCGAAAGGGTAGGGACCGAAGCGATCTTCCATGAAGGCAATCTGGTCGGCCATCTCGCCAAGCAGCCGGTTCGCGCCCTCCGCATGGCCGGGCAAGTGCCAGAAGCTGAGCGGGATGGTGTTGCCGAAGCGGCTTTCATAGTCGCGCTGCGCAACTTCGTAGGGACCGATCTGCAACGTGATGCCGTAATTCGACGGATCGCGGGCGCGCCAGTTGAAGGTCGTGGTGTCGCCATTACCGGTGGTCTCGACGAGCCGGCCATTGCCCGCAGCGATCAATCCCTCGGGTACGGTAACGAGCAGGTCGAGCGTGCCGATGCGGTGCGAGGAATGGTCGATGCAGGGCCAGAACAGGTCGCAGCCTTCACCCTGCACGGCGGTGGCGATCCACGGTTCGCCCGCTTCGGTTTCGGACCAGACGAAGCCGCCTTCCCAAGGAGGGTTGATAGCCTCGTGCGGAGTGCCGCTCCATGTGATCTCGACGTCCAGCGTCTCACTATCTGCCACTGGTTGAGGGAGAGAGATAGTGAGGAGTCCGCTTGTATTTTCCCACCCGCCTGTCCTCACGGGTTCGCCGCCGATCCGCACGCTGTCGACATCGAAGCGCGGGTCGAGGTCGAAGACCAGTTCCGAGAGCGCTTCGTTGACCTGTACGCGGTAATTTCCTCGGCCCTCGATAGCCTTGCGCTCGGGATGGACGACGAAGGACAGGCCGACATGCTCCAGCCGCATCGCGGCGCGCGGGCCTTCAAGCGGCAGGTCGGACTGCGCCGTACGCTCGGCGAGGGGTGTCGCGGCCTGCGCCCAAACGGAAGCGGCGGGAGCCATAGCCCCCGCCGCCAGCATTGCGATTGCGATCGTCAGCTTCATGATGCGAGCCTAGCTCGCATCAAGCAGGACGCCTAGTCCTCGGAATCCGTGCCCGCATCCTTGTCGGCAGCGGGGGTTTCCGGCTTCTTGTCCTCGGACTTCTCGGCCGCCGCCTTCTTCTTGCGCTTCGGCTTGCCCTTGGGCGGAGCGGGAGTGAGTTCGAAGGCGAGCTTGTCGTCCTTCACACTCACATGCACCTCGCCGCCCGCAGACAGCTTGCCGAACAGCAATTCCTCGGCGAGCGGCTGCTTCACCCGCTCCTGGATCAGGCGTGCCATCGGGCGCGCACCCATCAGCTTGTCGTAGCCGCGCTTGCCCAGCCATTCGCGGGCGTCGCTGTCGAACTGGATGTGGACGTTCTGCTCCGACAGCTGGAGTTCCAGCTGCAGGATGAACTTGTCGACCACGCGGCTGATCGTTTCCGGGCCGAGATAGGCGAACGGAACCACGGCATCGAGACGGTTGCGGAATTCCGGGGTGAACATCTTCTTCACCGCCTCTTCCGAAGCTTCCGTCTTCTGGCCGGAGCCGAAGCCGATACCCTGCTTGGCGGCATCCGCCGCGCCCGCATTGGTCGTCATGATGAGGACCACGTTGCGGAAATCCACGGTCTTGCCGTGATGGTCGGTCAGCTTGCCGTTATCCATCACCTGCAGCAGGATGTTGAACAGGTCCGGATGCGCCTTCTCGATCTCGTCGAGCAGCAGTACGCAATGCGGGTGCTGGTCGATGGCATCGGTGAGCAGGCCGCCCTGGTCGTAGCCGACATAGCCCGGAGGCGCACCGATCAGGCGCGAGACGCTGTGCCGCTCCATGTATTCCGACATGTCGAAGCGCTTGAGCTCGATGCCCATGATGTTGGCGAGCTGGCGCGCCACCTCGGTCTTGCCGACGCCGGTCGGGCCGGAGAACAGGAACGAGCCGATGGGCTTGTCCGCCTCGCGCAGGCCGGCACGCGACAGCTTCATGGCGGTGGAGAGGCGTTCGATCGCCTCGTCCTGGCCATAGACCACGCGCTTGAGGTCCTTCTCTAGGCTGCCCAGGGCCTTCTTGTCGTCCTTGCTGACCGATTTCGGCGGGATGCGCGCCATGGTCGCCACGACCTTTTCGATCTCCTTGGCGGTGATCGTCTTGCGGCGGCGGCTGGGCGGCACCAGCATCTGCATCGCGCCCACCTCGTCGACCACGTCGATGGCCTTGTCGGGCAGCTTGCGGTCGTTGATGTAGCGTGCGCTCATTTCCACGGCGGTCTTCAGCGCATCGGGCGTGTACTTCACGCCGTGATGCTCCTCGAAGGCGGTTTTCAGGCCCTTCAGGATCTTGATCGTGTCTTCCACCGTGGGTTCGTTCACGTCGATCTTCTGGAAGCGGCGAAGCAGCGCGCGATCCTTCTCGAAGTGGTTGCGGAACTCCTTGTAGGTGGTGGAGCCGATGCAGCGGATCGCACCCGAGGACAGCGCGGGCTTCAGCAGGTTGGAGGCATCCATCGCCCCACCGCTGGTAGCGCCAGCACCGATAACGGTGTGAATTTCGTCAATGAAAAGAATGGCTTCCGGCATTTTCTCGAGTTCGTTGACCACCTGCTTCAGGCGCTCCTCGAAATCGCCGCGATAGCGCGTGCCAGCCAGCAGTGCGCCCATGTCGAGCGCGTAGATGACCGCTTCTTCCAGAACTTCGGGCACGTCGCCTTCCACGATCTTGCGCGCAAGGCCTTCCGCGATGGCGGTCTTGCCGACGCCGGGATCGCCGACATAGAGCGGATTGTTCTTCGAGCGGCGGCACAGGATCTGCACCGTGCGATCCACCTCGGGGCCGCGGCCGATCAGCGGATCGATCCGCCCGTCCAGCGCCTTCTGGTTGAGGTCCACGCAGAACTGGTCGAGCGCGGAATCCTTCTTGTTCTTTTCCGGCTTCTCCTCGCCGCGGGCAGGCGTTTCTTCCTCGTTGCCCATCGGCGAGCGATCTTCCAGTTGGCGACCGCCCTTGCCGATGCCGTGGCTGATGAAGCTGACGGCGTCGAGTCGGCTCATGTCCTGCTGCTGCAGGAAGTAGACGGCATAGCTGTCTCGCTCGGAAAACAGGGCGACGAGCACGTTGGCCCCCGTCACCGTGTCCTTGCCGGAGGACTGCACATGCAGGATCGCGCGCTGGATCACCCGCTGGAAACCGGCTGTTGGCTGCGGGTCCGCATCCTCGTCGGTCTTCAGCGACTGGTATTCCTGGTCGAGATACTGGCGCACCACCAGGCCCAGCTCGTCGAGATCGACGCCGCAGGCGTTCATGACCTCGGCCGCATCGTCATCGTCGACAAGCGCCAGCAACAGGTGCTCGAGCGTCGCATATTCATGCGTACGGTCGATCGCGTGCTGGATCGCGGTGTGGAGGGTCTTTTCGAGGTTCTGGGCGAAACTTGGCATGGGAGTCCTTGGTTGGCGCTACGCCTTTAGGTGCTGGAGTATAATGGTGCGCGGCCCATGGTGAACATGGTCCTAATGCGGATGGTGAACACGCGGCTCATGGTTCTGCGTGCCTGGCTTGTAGGGAATATGGTGCGCCTTTGCGCAATTTCGAGAGTTCGCGAGGACCGCCGGCGGCCCATCAATCGGTTTCCCTTGGAGCAAACAGCGCATCGGCGCTCTTGCGGTGTGCGGCAGCCTTCTGGAAATGCGCTCTCACGCGGGCGATTTCCGCCTCGAGGAGATGAATGCGCGCCGTCAGCTCGTCCTGCGAATAGCTGTCGAGACTTTCGCCGGCCAGCTGGCCCGCCGCGTCGGATCGCATCCGGGGAAGGTCGTCGTCTTCCATTGCAGTGCAGCATCGCTCTGCGGGCGCTTGCTGTCAACAGGTGGCATCCCTAGGAAAGGCGCTCCACAGTGGACACTGCAGGGGTTGCAGCGAAGGGGGGAAGTCTTGGTGGCGAATGATTTGCCGGAAAACATGCGCGCGGTCGCGATAGCGAAACCGGGAGGGCCGGAAGTCCTCACCCTGGAAAAACGGCCCGTACCGGTGCCGGAGCAGGGCGAAGTTCTCGTGCGTGTCAGTCATGCCGGGGTGAACCGGCCGGACTGCTTGCAACGCGCAGGATCCTATCCGCCGCCCGACAATGCTTCGGACTTGCCGGGCCTCGAAATCTCGGGCGAAGTCGTGAAGCTTGGCGAGGGAGTCGATCCGGGTGAGCTGGGCAAGCGCGTGTGCGCGCTGGTGAATGGCGGTGGCTATGCCGAATATTGCATCGCGCGCCCCGAACATTGCCTGCCGGTGCCAGCGGGCCTTTCGATGGCGGAGGCCGCGGCCATCCCCGAAACGCTTTTTACCGTGTGGCACAATGTCTTCCAGCGCGGCTATGCCCGCGACGGGGAGACCTTGCTTGTGCACGGCGGCACCTCGGGCATCGGCACGATGGCGACGAAGCTGGCGAAGCTGTTCGGCATGCAGGTCGTCACCACCAACGGGTCCGACGCCAAGTGCGAGGCATCGCGCGGCTTCGGCGCGGACCTCGCCATCAATTACAGGACGCAGGATTTCGTCGAGAACGCGCGCGCGTTCGCCGATGGGAAGGGCGTGGACCTCGTGCTCGATATGGTGGCCGGCGGCTATACGCAGCGCAATCTCGATGCGCTGGCGGAGGATGGCCGCCTGGTGGTGATCGCCGTGCTGGGCGGAGCGAAGTCAGAGATCAATGTCGCCAGGATGATGGTGCGACGCCAGACCGTCACCGGTTCCACGCTGCGCGCACGCAGCAACGTGTTCAAAGGCATGCTCGCCGACGAATTGTTCCGCGAGGTATGGCCGCTGGTGGAGCGCGCGCAGTTGCGTCCGGTCATGGATGAGACCTTTGCCCTGGAGGACGCCGCCGATGCGCATCGCCGGATGGAAGCGGGCGAGCATATCGGCAAGATCGTGCTCTCGGTTGGGGAGGGATAGCTCGATGGCCAATTCGATGTCGCCCGCACCGCTCTCGCGCGCCGAATTGTATGCCCATGCTGACGCGTTTCTCGATGCTCTCGCCGCGCGCGATGCTTCGCGCCTGCCATGGGCCGAGCATGTCGTTTTCACCGAGAACAACGTGCAGCTGGGCGTGGGCGACGGCGTCTGGAACACCGCCACCGCCGTTCCGCGCGACTACGACCTCAAGGCTGCCGACCCGGCCACCGGGCAGGTCTGCTGGTTCGGCCATGTCGTGGAAGGTCCGGACACCTCGGTGATGGCCCTGCGCCTGCAGGTAACTGGCGGGCGGATCGCCGAGGCGGAGGCCATGATCTGTCGCCCGCACGAACTGGGGCCCTTCCCGGTGATCGACCCCGAGCGTCGGCCGCGCGAAATCCTGCTCGCCGACGTGCCGGAAGGCCAGCGTATGGCGCGTGAACGCATGGTGAGCCTTGCCAACGGCTATTTCGACACGCTGCAGCTCAACGACGGCACGCTCTTCACCCATTTCACCGACGACTGCGACCGGATCGAGAACGGCTTGCAGACCACGAACGTGGAGATCGAGGGCTATCCTATCGCCGCCATGGGCACCGCCGACCAGTTTCGCCTGGGCCAGTACAAGTATGACGATCGGCTGCGAGACCGCCGCTTCCCGCTGGTGGACGAGGAGAAGGGGCTGGTGCTCGCAGGCGGTTTCATCGACCATTCGGGCAGGCTCACCGAGGTTACCTGGACCGACGGGAGCAGGCACGACTCGATCTTTCATTTCCCGCACAGCTTCGCGCTGCTGGAACTGTTCAAGATTACGGATGGCAAGATTGCCGCGGTCGAGGCGGCGTTCGTAACCGTCCCTTATAACATGCCCTCGCCCTGGATCGCCCCGCAACAATATATCGTGCGCTGACTCGAAGGTGTCACAGTGTCACACGATCGACCCCGAACTGTGGCGGCCCTGTAACATCCCAGGCTCATAGGCTGGAAGCCAGACAGGCAGCGACCCGATAAGCAGCGACCCCTTTAGGCAGTAACGAGGTGCGGCGCATAATGTTTGGCAGTTATCTCGAAGGCGGTTTCGGCAATGGCAAGGGCCTCGTGGCTCTGCCGGATCCCGACCGGCACATCCCGCAAAGGCCCGAACGCTCATCGCAGGGGCGCCGGAAATATCGCACGATCTGGATTTCCGACATCCACCTCGGCACCAAGGGCTGCAATGCGGACCTGCTGATCGACTTTCTCGACAGCGTGGATTCCGAGACGATGTACCTGGTGGGCGATATCATCGACGGCTGGCGGCTGAAGAAGAAGTTCTACTGGCCCGACGCCCATAACGACATCGTCTGGCGCATCATGAAACGCGCCCGGCGCGGCACGAGGGTCGTCTACATCCCGGGGAATCACGACGAGATGTTCCGCCAGTTCACCGGCCTCAACTTCGGCGGCATCGAGATCCGCCGCGCCGCCTTTCACGACACCGCCGACGGGCGCCGCCTGATGGTGCTGCATGGCGACGAGTTCGACGCGGTCATGCTCTCGCATCGTTGGCTCGCCTTCGTGGGCGACGCGCTCTACCACTTCATGATGGGGCTGAACCGCTGGGTGAACGTCGCCCGCAAGCGGCTGGGCCTGCCGTACTGGTCGCTTTCCAGGATGGCCAAGCACAAGGTGAAGAACGCGGTCGAGTTCATCGGCAAGTACGAGGAAGTCGTCGCCCGAGCCGCAGCGGAACGCGGCGTCGATGGCGTGGTGTGCGGCCATATCCACACCGCGGAACACCGTATGTTTGACGGCGTTGAATATTGGAACGACGGTGATTGGGTGGAGGGCTGCAACGCCCTCGTCGAACATGCGGATGGCTCGATGGAGATACTCAACTGGCCGGAAGAAGTAGCAAGGCGCGAAGAGGGCGAGCGGCAGGACAGCCATGTCATCGCCGCCGCAGCCTGAGGCCGGATCCGGAGGCCTTCGCATGAAAATCGCCCTAGTCACCGACGCCTGGCACCCGCAGGTGAATGGCGTGGTCCGCACCTTGTCGACTGTGATCGGCGAACTGCGCACTCGCGGGCACGAAGTGGACATTACCTCGCCCGACCTGTTCCGTTCTGTCCCCGCGCCGTCCTATCCCGAGATAAGGCTGGCCCTGACCGGACCGCGCGCCGTGGCAGGGCGTCTGGAGCGCTTTCGGCCGGACGCCATCCATATCGCCACCGAAGGCCCTCTTGGCTGGGCGGCCCGGCATTACTGCCTGAAGCACCGCTTCCCTTTCACAACCGCCTACCACACGCAGTTTCCCGACTATATCGCTAGCCGGACAGGACTGCCGGCGAGCATCTTCTGGCCCTTCATCCGGCGCTTTCACGGCCCTGCCACCCGCACCATGGTGGCAACCCCCATCATCCGCGACCAGCTTGCGGCGCATGGCATCGGACCGCTCCATCACTGGAGCCGCGGTGTTGCGGTACAGACCTTCCATCCCGATCATCCGCCGCCAGACCTGTTCTTCACCCTTCCGCGCCCGATCCAGCTCTATGTCGGCCGGGTGGCAGTAGAGAAGAATATCGAGGCATTCCTCGCCAACACCCATCCCGGTTCGAAAGTCGTGGTCGGCGACGGGCCGGCGATGGAAGAGCTCGAGGCACGGTTCCCCGAGGCGCATTTCCTCGGCAGGCAGAGTGGCGACAACCTGGCGGCATGCTATGCCGGAGCGGACGTATTGGTATTTCCCAGCCGCACCGACACCTTCGGCCTCGTCATGATCGAGGCGCTGGCCTGCGGCACGCCCGTCGCTGCCTATCCCGTCCCGGGCCCGCTCGACGTGCTGCGCAGCGAAAGCGGCGCCATGGCCGAGCATCTGGAGGACGCGATCGCTGCGGCGCTGCAACTCGATCGGCGCACCTGTCACAGGATCGGTCGCGAATTTACGTGGGAAGCGAGCGCCGACCAGTTCGTGGCGGGTCTCGCGCCGATTGCCCGCGAGGCGGAGCGGTTCGACTTCTCCCACGCTGCCGCCTGAGAGCCTCTTCGGACCCGGGCAGAGAGCAGAGCTTGCCGAGCGCCCGCAAAAGCTCTACATGGTAAGACAAGGTCGGCCGTCCCGTGAGGGGCGGCCCTTTTATTTTCAGTTTGGAGAACTGTTGTGGCTGATCAGCCCACTCCCCTCATGCCCCACGCGACAGCCAGCTGGCTGGTGGACAACACCGCGCTCAGCTTCACGCAGATCGCGGACTTCTGCGGGCTCCACATCCTCGAAGTGCAGGCCATGGCCGACGATCTGGCAAGCGCCAAGTATACCGGGCGCGACCCCGTGCATTCGGGCGAGCTCACGCACGAAGAGATCGAGCGCGGGCAGGACGATCCGAACTACAGGCTCAAGATGCAGAAGGCGCCGGTCGACGTCAGCCGTACCAAGGGTCCGCGCTACACGCCGGTTTCCAAGCGGCAGGACAAGCCCGACGGCATTGCCTGGATCCTGCGCAACCACCCGGAAATTTCCGACGCGCAGATCGGTCGCCTGATTGGAACCACGCGCAACACGATCAATGCCATCCGTGATCGCAGCCACTGGAACATCGCCAACATCCAGCCCAAGGACCCGGTGACGCTCGGCCTGTGCTCGCAGCGCGAGCTCGACGCCGCAGTGGCCAAGGCGGCGAAGCGCGTTGCGGCCGACGCTCCGGCCGAGGACGAGGCGGTCGAGATGGAAGTCCCCGCAGCCGCCCCGCGCGACGACAAGCAGGCCCTGATCGACGAGTTGCGCCGCGAGCGTGAGGAAGCGACCAAGGCCGCCGCACGGGCCGCGCAGGAAGCCGAGGCCGAAGCATGGCTGGAAGCCAAGCGCGCTGCAGAGAGCAAGGGGGAGCAAGAAGTCGATCCCAGCTCGCTCTGATTGCCCTTCGCACCGGGCACAAAGATATGGGGCGGCCCAGCGGACCGCCCCATCCCCTCCCAAGCCTTAATCGGTTCAGCTGGCGAGCGTCAGGCCCTGCTGGGTCTCACCCTCGGCCTTTTCCGGCGCGGGCCTGGCCGCCTGCGTCGACTTCGCCCGCAGCGGTGCGAAGCGGCCATCCACCGTGGCGCCCTGTTCGATGGTGAGCGTGTCGTAGCTGACATCGCCATTGATCTTGGCGCTCTTCAGCACGACGAGGTCGCGCACCTCGATGGTGCCTTGTACTTCGCCCGACAGACGCGCGCTTTCGGCCTTGATCTCGCCTTCGACACGGCTGCTCTCGCCCTGGACGAGGCTGGCGCATTCGATATTGCCGATCACCTTGCCGTCGACATGCAGGTCGACCGAAGCCTCGATGTCGCCGCGAATCGTGACGTCGGTCCCGATCACTGAAAATGTACTTCCGCTGCTAGCCATTGGTTTCACCACTTGCTTGGCCGTCGCTCGGGGCGAATTCGGCTCGGACTTGCTCGAGAACATGAGGGGCTGTCTCCAGGAATGGACGCGGGTTGACCGCTTGATTGTTGATACGCACTTCGAAGTGGAGGTGCGGGCCGGTGGACCGTCCGGTGCTGCCGATGGCGCCGATCACGGCACCCGGCAGGACCTCGTCACCGACCTTGGACTTGAAGGCCGACATGTGGGCATAGCGCGTCACGAGACCGGCACCGTGGTCGATCTCGACCACCTTGCCATAACCCGAGCGCCAGCCGGCAAAGCGAACGCGGCCGGCAGCGGCAGCGAAAATCGGCGAGCCGTGCGGCGCGCGGAAATCGAGGCCGCGATGCATCGCGGCCGTGCCACGGAACGGATCGCGGCGCGGACCATAGCCCGAGCTGATCGAATTGAGATCCGCCGGCATCACCTGCGGGATCTGGTCGAGCCCCCGCTCCAGCGCGCTCATGCGGGCAAGGCTGAGGCCGAGACGTTCGAAGCGCGGATCCATGGAGCCATCGCTTTCGGAAGCAAGGTTCTCGAGAGGGCCACCCATCGCCATCTCGTTGGAGCGCAGCACGGCGTCGGGATCGAGGCCGAGTTCGCGAATCGCTTCCTCGGCGCGGGCGGCGCGGCGATCCGCATAGCGCGTCAGGCGTTCGGCGAAGGCGAGCTGGCGCGCTTCCATCTGGGCGAGGCCGACGGCAGAGGGGAACACCCGGCCGATCATGCCGATCAGCTGCTCGCTCTCCACGCTGGAATCAGTAACCGTGTCGGCGGTTTCGACCACCACGTCCTCGGGCAGCATCTCCACGATGCCATCGAGCAGGTCCTGCCGTGCCTTGAGGTCCGCGACGATGCCGTCGATATCCTTGGAATAGGCTTCGTACCGGTCTTCCTTGGTGGCGACCTGCGCTTCCCGTTCCATCAGCGACGCGCGCTCGGAACTGGCCTGCCACTGGCTGATCGCTGCAACGCCCAGCGATGCCGTGCAGGCCAGGGCTATGGCGCTGGCCGTGCCGGCGGCGATCATTTGCGTGCGAGAGGTAACGGTTAGGAAGCGCACCTGACCTTTCGAGCGCATAAAAAATTCGCGCTCCGGGAACCAAGTGCGCAGGCGGTCGATTAACCTGCCTGAAGATTGCTTTTCCAAGACGACCCCGCGTGTCCGCTTCAGTTATGTAGCGAAGGCTTAGCGTTCGACCGGAGCGCGTCAAAAGGCGTTGTTAACCTTTAAGGTGAGTTGGACCGATCGCACGACGAAACGTTCCATTTGGCCAAAAAAATTCTCTGGCCGTGAGAACCATCGTGTTGTCCGACACTTGTGATGACCCGTCGGTAGCCCTTTTCGGCACTTTATCGAATCGTCCTGACAGGCAATCACCATAATGATAGGGACGCCCGCATGACGACACTCACCGAAACCAAGACCGATTTCACTTCCCTCATAGCGGATCTCGCCAAGGACGGACGCGCCGCCCAGCGCAAGCTCGCTCGCGCCACCGATGCCGAGAAGGCCGCTGGCCTGCGCGCTGCTGCCAGGGCCATTCGCGACAATGCCAAGGATATTCTGGCCGCCAACGCCAAGGATATGGCGGCTGGTGAAGAGCGCGGCCTTGCCCCCGCTATGCTCGACCGGCTGAAGCTTGACGACGACCGTCTGGAAGGAATTGCCTCCGCCATCGAGAACGTCGCCAACCTGCCGGATCCGGTTGGCGAAGTGATCGACAACCGCAATTCGCCCTCCGGCTTCGGGCTGGAACGGGTGCGTATTCCCATCGGCCTCATAGGCATCATTTACGAAAGTCGGCCGAACGTCACTGCCGATGCTGCGGCGCTATGCCTGCGCTCGGGCAATGCCGCCTTGCTGCGCGGCGGCAGCGAGGCGATCCATTCCAACCGTGCGCTGCACACCGCTTTCGTGGAAGGTCTCGCCAGCGAAGGCCTGCCCGAAAAGGCAATCCAGTTGATGCCGACGCAGGATCGCGAGGCCGTCGGCGCCATGCTCAAGGCAGCGGGCCTTGTCGACATGATCGTGCCGCGAGGGGGCAAGGGCCTCGTCGCGCGTGTGCAGGAAGATGCCCGGGTCCCGGTGCTCGCTCACCTCGACGGCATCTGCCATACTTATATTCACGCCGCCGCCGATCCGGACATGGCGCGCGAGATCGCGGTCAACGCCAAGATGCGCCGCACCGGCATTTGCGGCGCGATGGAAACGCTGCTGATCGATGCCAGCTTCGGCAACGGCGCCGACGTGGTGGCCGCCATAGCCGATGCAGGCTGCGAACTGCGTGGTGACGAGCGCGCGCAGAAGCTCGACAGCCGGGTAAAGCCCGCCACGTCTGAAGATTGGGATACCGAGTATCTCGACGCGATCCTCTCTGTCGCGGTGGTCGACGATATCGATGCGGCGATGGAGCATATCGCTGCGCACTCCTCCGGCCATACCGAAGCCATCATCACCGATGACGATGTGGCGGCGAAGCGCTTCCTCAACGAAGTCGACAGCGCCATCGTGATGCACAACGCCTCCACCCAGTTCGCCGATGGCGGCGAATTCGGTCTCGGCGCGGAAATCGGCATTGCAACCGGTCGCCTGCATGCACGCGGTCCAGTGGCGCTCGAGGGCCTGACGACCTACAAGTGGCAGGTGAAGGGATCGGGACAGGCCCGGCCCTAGACCTCGATAGGGGGCGGAATGCGATATAACAGGCTCGGCACTTCGGGGCTTGCAGTGTCCGAGCTTTGCCTCGGCGCCATGACCTTCGGCACCGCGCCTTCCGCCTTCTTCCAGCACGACCTCGATCAAGAGGGCTCCACCGCGCTGATGAAGCAGGCGCTCGATGCGGGCGTGAACTTCATCGACACGGCCAATGTCTATTCGGCAGGGCAGAGCGAGGAGTTCGTCGGCACAGCCTTGCGCGATCTTGGCATTGCGCGCGACGAGGTGGTGATCGCCACCAAGGGCATGGGGCCGATGGGCGAGGGGCCGAACGATGGCGGATATTCGCGCTACCACCTGCTCGAACAGGTCGATGCCAGCCTGAAGCGATTGCAGCTCGACCGTGTCGATCTCTACCAGATCCACGGCTGGGATCCGCACACGTCAATGGAAGAGGGTCTGCGCGCGCTGGAAGATATCGTCCGCTCGGGCAGGGCGCGGTATATCGGCGTCTCCAACTGGGCGGCATGGCAGATTGCCAAGGCTCTCGGCATTGCCGAGCGGCGCGGTTGGGACAAGTTCGTTTCGAACCAGGCGCTTTACGCCGTGGCCGCGCGCGAGCTGGAGCGCGAGCTCGTCCCGATGATGCGCTCCGAGGGTTTGAGCTTGATGGTGTGGAGCCCGCTACTGGGCGGATTGCTGTCGGGCAAGTACGACTTCGGCGCGGACGGCGGTGTCGAGGGCGAAGGCCGCCGGGCGAAACTCGACTTTCCCCGGGCCGACAAGGATCTTGCCGCGAAGGCCGTCGAAGCGATGCGCCCGATGGCGGAGCGCCATGGCGTTACCGTCCCGGCGATCGCGCTCGCCTGGCTCCTGCACCAGCCGGTCACCGCATCGGTTATAATGGGGGCCAAGCGACAGGATCAATTGGCACAGAACCTTGCCGCGACAGACGTCGTGCTCTCCAGCGAGGAGCTTGCCACGCTCGATGCGATCGGCAAGCTGGAAGACGAATATCCGGCATGGGCTATCAAGGCGCAGGACCGCCGCCACGACTTCCGCATTTCCGAACCTCGTCGCCCGTCCTGATGCCCGGCCGCTTTACCGGCCTGCTGGGGGGCAGTTTCAATCCCGCACACCGGGGCCATCGCCGGATTACGCTCTTCGCGCTCGAGGCGCTGGGGCTGGACGAGGTGTGGTGGATGGTATCCCCCGGCAATCCGCTGAAGCCACGCAGGGGCATGGCGCCGCTGAGGGCGCGCGTCCGCTCGGCTAGGGCCATGAGCAAGGCCGCGCCGATCAAGGTTACCGCCATCGAGCGCGAACTGGGCACGCGCTACACCGGGGACACGCTGAGAGCGATCAAGCGCCGCTATCCCCGGCGCCGCTTCGTCTGGATGATGGGGGCGGATAACCTTGCCCAGTTTCACAAGTGGCGGAACTGGCGGCAGATCGCCCGGGAAATGCCCATTGCCGTCATAGCACGTCCGGGCTATGATGATGACGCTGTTGCGAGCCCCGCAATGGCCTGGCTGCGGCGTTACCGGTTATCCGCAGCCGGATTGCGCAACCGGGGCGTATGGAGCGCACCTGCGCTGATTGAACTGCGTTTCGATCCCGATCCGCGCTCGGCGACACAAATTCGCCAGGCGGATCCTCACTGGGCAGACGGCCATGCCGGTCCTTTGCCAAGGGATGAAGTGACGCATTCCCTCATTCACGACAGGCGGAAGGAGGCGGATGCGTAAGGCGCCGGCCCTTGAACGCTTTCGTCCTACACCCTTTATAGGAGCATGACCTTTCGCGATGACCAATGCCAATCATGGGGCGCATGCGCGCTCCGCCACGCACGGCAACAGCACCGCATCTGCAACCATCCTTTCCATGTCTGATCTCGAAACCACCATTCACGCCGAACCCGGCTCGCTGCACGCCCTGATCATCGACCAGCTCGATGACGACCAGGCGCAGGACATCGTTTCCATCCCGCTCGAAGGCAAAAGCTCGATCGCCGATCACATGGTGGTCGCCTCGGGCCGCTCGACCAGACAGGTCGCCGCCATGGCGAACAAGCTGGCCGAGAAGCTGAAGCAGGCGGGCGAACCTTCGCCGCGCATCGAGGGCCTGCCGGCTGCGGACTGGGTGCTGATCGATGCGGGCGACGTCGTGGTCCACCTGTTCCGCCCGGAAGTGCGCAGTTTCTACAACCTCGAGCGGATGTGGGGCTTCGGCGAAGACGGCGAGACGCGGAAGATGGGACGGGCGTGATTTGTTTTGCGCTCCCACCTTTGCGTGAGCGTCCTCGCTAGACGCGCAGCTGCGCTGCGGGCGGCTGTTCGGCCTTGCGGTCACCTTGGCGACCAAAACACGCGCTGACATCCGCTCCAAGCGCTGGTATCGGCGCTCATAAAGCGACGACAGTTCGCAACTGCGTCCGGCGCTGGAGGGACAATAAGAAATGCTTCTCCACGTCATCGCTCGCGGCAAGATCGCGCGTTCGCCTGAAGAAGATCTGGTCGAGCGTTATGCGAAGCGCATCCAGTGGCCGCTGAAATTCACCGAATTGCCCGAGAGCGGCGGACGGATTCCCGAGCCGCAGTCACCTTTCAGGACGGTATTGCTCGACGAGCGCGGAAAGAACCTCGGCTCCGAGGAGTTCGCCCAAATCCTCGAGCGCTGGCGCGACGATGGCATGCGCGAATGCCGGTTCGTGATTGGCGCGGCGGATGGTCACACTTGGCAGGAGCGGGACGAGGCCGACATGCTGATCTCCTTCGGCAAGGCGACCTGGCCGCACCTGCTCGCCCGCGCCATGCTGGCAGAGCAGCTGTTCCGCGCAACGTCAATTCTTGCAGGCCATCCCTATCATCGGGCAGGGTAGCACAATGCACCGCATCATTCTCCTCGCCGGGTCGCTGGTATTCTGCGCCGTCGCTGCATTCGCGCAGCGCGCGCCGACGGCCCAGTCGCCGGAGGAATTGCGCGCCGAGCTCGCAGAAGCGCTGGCCGAACGCGAGAATGCCGAGGCGCGCAGCGAACGCTTCGAGGAAGAGGCGCGCGAGGCAGAGGATGCCGCCCAGCGCGCCGCGCGTCAGGCGGCGGCGCTTGCAGCCCGGATCCAGCAGGCCGAAGCGGGCCTTTCCGCTGCCCGCACGCGCGTTTCGATGATCGACCGCGAGCGCGACAACTTGCGCGAGGAACTGGGGCGCGAGCAACAGCCGGTCGTCGAGCTGACCGCCGCGCTCCAGCAATTCAGCCGCCGCCCGCTGGCGCTTTCCATCCTGCGGCCCGGCTCGGTGAGGGATGTCGTGTACTTGCGCGCCATGCTGCACAACGCGGTGCCCGAAGTGCAAGGCCGCACCGCCAGCCTGCGGGGCCGGATCGACCGCGCCCGCGAGTTGCGCCGGGAAGCGGTGGCCGCCGCCCAGCTGCTCGAGGCGGAGGAATCAACTCTTGCCGAAAGGCGTCGGGCGCTTGCCGATATCGAGACTCGCGAACGCCTTGCCGCCCGCTCAGCAGGGGGCCGTGCCAGCCGCGAGGCCGACCGCGCCCTTGCCTTGGCCGAGGAAGCACGCGACCTGGATGGCCTCGTCACCGAACTGGACCGCGCTGCCACGCTGCGCCAGCAACTTGCCGCACTGCCGGGCCCCCGCCTGCGACCATCAACGAGGGGCGAGGCCGATGCGGACGAATCGCTCCCTGCAGGGCCCGAGCCGAGCTCGAGCCCGCAGGGACGGATCGGACCGCCCGAGCCCTATATCCTGCCCGCCGCCGGGCGCACGCTGATCGGGTTCGGCGCTCCGCAGCCATCGGGGCCGAGCCGGGGCCTCACTTTAGCGCCCATCGCAGGCGCGCAGGTCGTCGCTCCCGCCGATGGGCGAATCGCCTTTGCCGGGCCCTATCGCGGCTATGGCCAGATCGTGATTATCGAGCATGGCGATGGCTGGACCAGCCTCGTGACCGGCCTTGCCCGCACCAGCGTGGAGGTGGGCGAGGATGTGGTAGGCGGCGCGCCGCTCGGTCTCGCCGCGCCCACCGATCCCGCCGTTACGCTGGAACTGCGCCGCGATAACGAACCGGTGAACCCTGCCGCCTATGTCGGTCGATAGCGCCCGGCCTCGGTCCGGCACGCCGCGAAATCGCCCATTCCCCTCATCTGGCGTTAAGCGCTGGCATGCGATAAATACGTCAATGGGACATCCCTCCTTGCCGAGGACGACACGTATATGAAGTTTGCATCCGCCATCCGCGCCGCAGCCCTGTGCACCGCCGTCGCGCTCGTGCCTGCCACCACGGCGGCCATCGCGCAGGTGGAAGGCCGCGCGTCGCCGGAATTCCAGCGCCTGTTCCTTACCTACCAGCGGATCAAGGCGAGCTATGTGGAGCCGGTGGAAGACGAGGTGCTGATTCGCGGTGCGATCGACGGCATGCTGGCCGCGCTCGACCCCCATTCGGCCTATCTCGACGGCACCTCGCTGGAACGCCTCACCACGATGATGGACGGAAATTACCAGGGTCTCGGCATCTCGGTGCAGATGGAAGAGGGCGCGGTGAAGGTGATCTCGCCCTTCCGCGGCAGCCCCGCCGAGCAGGCCGGGATCAAGGCCGGCGACTACATCACTCATATCGATGGCGAGCTCATCTACGGCCTCGAACTCAACGACGCCGTCGCGCAGATGCGCGGCGAGGCGGGCACCGATATCGAGGTCACGATTTTCCGTCCGGGCCGCGAGGACAGCTTCGATGTGGTCGTGACGCGCGGCGTGATCGAGCTGGAGCCGGTGACCTGGGAGCTGGTCGACGGCAATATCGGCCATATCAGCGTGAACGAATTCTCCGCCGATGTCGGCGCCGATGTGCGCAAGGGCCTGCGCGAACTGCAGGAAGAAGCGACCGGTCGCCTCGGCGGCCTCGTGCTCGACCTTCGTCGCAATCCCGGCGGTTCGCTGGACGAGGCGGTGGCGCTGTCCGACCTGTTCCTCTCCGACGGGCAGATCGTGTCGCAGCGTGGACGTACGCGGCGCGAGACCGTCTATTACGATGCCGAGACCGTCTATCGCGGCGATGTCGCGGAAGGCCTGCCGATCATCGTGCTGATCGACGAGGGCTCGGCCTCTGCCAGCGAGATCGTCGCGGGCGCGCTGCAGGACCATCGCCGCGCGCTGGTGATGGGGGAGCGCAGCTTCGGCAAGGGCAGCGTGCAGACGCTGATGCCGCTGAGCCGCGATACTGCCCTGAAGCTCACCACCGCGCGCTATTACACGCCTTCGGGCCGCAGCGTGCAGGAAGGCGGGATCGAGCCCGACATCCGCGTGCCGCAGCTCTCCGATCCCGATGCCGAACGCCGCCAGCGCCTCGCCCTGCGCGAGAGCGACTTGCGCGGCCATCTGGTTGGCGAGATCGGACTGGAGGACGAGGCGCTCGAGCGCGACCGTCTCGACGATCCGCGCTTCCAGCTGACCGCAGAGGAACTGGAGGAAGCCGGTATCGAGGACTTCCAGCTCGATTACGCGGTGCGCACGCTGAAACGCACCGCCGGGCGGAACGTCGCGCTGCGCGACTAGCGGCTTTTGCGTGCTGGAACCTTGCGGTCGCCACCTTGGCGACCGATAAGGACGGCATGCGAAATGCCCTTCCCATGTCCGACAAGCTGGCCCAGCGCCTCGCGATGGCAGTGCCTGCTCTCCTGCTCGCCGGGGCCTATATCTCCGAATACGGCTTTGGCCTGTTCCCGTGCGAGATGTGCTGGTGGCAACGATATCCGCATTTCGCCGCGATCGGGCTGGCGCTCCTTTCGACGGTCGCCATGCCGAAGCGCGTCTGGATCGCGACAGCGGGTTTCGCGATTGCGGTCTCCGGCATGATCGGCGTCTTCCATGCGGGCGTGGAATATGGCTGGTGGGAGAGCCCACTCGGCTGCACGGCCAGCGATCCCTTCTCGCTCGATTTCGTTCGCTGCGACGAGCCTGCCTGGACGCTCTTGGGAATATCGCTCGCCGGGTGGAATGCGCTTCTTTCCATTGGCGGCGCGGTTGCCATATGGTTGCTGCTAGCGGCGAAGGACAAGGCAGTGGAGTACCGAGCATGACCAAGGACCGATCCCAGATGATCCGCGTCGACCAGGCGGGCGAATTCGGCGCGACGCGCATCTATGCTGGGCAACTCGCCGTCATGGGCGATCGCGGGCCCCATTCCGCTGAAATCCGCGGCATGGCCGAGCAGGAGGCGGGCCACCGCGCGGAGTTCGATGCGCTGATGGCGCGGCGCGGCGTGCGTCCAACCGCCTTGCAGCCAATCTGGGATTTCGCCGGTTACGCGCTGGGCGCAGGCACGGCCCTGCTGGGTCCGGAAGCCGCCATGGCCTGCACCGCCGCCGTCGAGACCGAGATCGACAAGCACTATTCGAAGCAGCTCGACGAACTGGAGAAGGACGGTGACGATCCCGAACTCGCCGACATGATCCACCGCTTCCGCGAGGACGAGCGCGAGCATCGCGATGCCGCAATCGCATCGGGCGCGGAGCGGGCGCCGGCCTATCCGCTGCTGTCCGCCGCGATCCGGCTGGGATGCCGCGCGGCGATCCGCATTTCGGAAAAGATCTGAAACACGCGCCCTTCATCATGCGTTCAAGCAGGCAAGCGCCTGATACGCACACGTAATCCACGAGGTTCACCAATGACTCGCCTGCTCGCCCTGACCGCCGCCTCCGCCTTCGCACTGGGGCTTGCCTCCACGCCTGCCGCCGCGCAGGACGAGGGGGGTGACCGCGTGAACCAGGTCATCATTTTCGGCGATGACGAATGCCCCGAAAGCAGCGGCGACACGATCACCGTCTGCGCGCGGCTGGACGAGAGCGAGCGTTATCGCATTCCGCCGAACCTGCGGACCAGCACCTCGCCCGAAAACGAAAGCTGGACCCAGCGCGCACTGGCGCTTGAGGCTGTGGGCGATTTCGGGCCCTTGAGCTGTACCCCTGTGGGCGCCGGCGGTGACCTGGGTTGCACCATGGAAATGATCGAGGCCGCCTATGCCGAGCGCGCCAATTCCAGTGACGTGCGCTTTGCCGAGCTGATCGCCGAGGAGCGCGCCGAGCGTCTCGCCACCATCGATGCGGAAGCCGCGGCGACGCAGGCACGGGTCGAGGAGTTGGAAGAGGCCGAACTGCAGCGCCGCCGCGAAGCGCAAAGCGCGCCGATCCCGGGCGAGGAGTTCGATTCCGCGACACCGCCGCAAACCGTGGCCGATCCCGACCGCGTGCCGCCGCGCGACCTGCCGCCGCCCAGCTTCGACGATGACGAGGAGCAGGTACCGCTCGACGCAGCACCGCCGGCGGAAGAGCCCAGCGCCTGAATTCAGGTCAGCGCGATATCGGGCGCGTCTTCCTGCTTCATGCCCACGACGTGGTAACCCGCATCGACATGGTGCGTCTCGCCTGTCACGCCGGATGAAAGATCGGAGCAAAAGTAGAGGCCCGCACCGCCAACGTCCTCGATGGTGACGTTGCGACGCAGCGGTGCGTTCAGCTCGTTCCATTTCAGGATGTAGCGGAAATCGCCGATGCCGCTGGCGGCCAGCGTCTTGATCGGCCCGGCGCTGATTGCGTTCACGCGGATGCCCTCTGGCCCGAGATCGTTGGCGAGGTATTGCACGCTTGTCTCCAGCGCGGCCTTGGCAACGCCCATGACGTTGTAGTGCGGCACGACCTTTTCCGCGCCGTAATAGGTGAGTGTGACGATCGAGCCGCCTTCGCTCATCAACGGACGTGCGCGCTTGGCGGCCGCCACCAGCGAGTAGGCCGAGATGTTCATCGTCATCAGGAAATTGTCGAGACTGGTATCGACATACTTCCCGCGCAGCTCGTTCTTGTCGGAAAAGCCGATGGCGTGAACGAGGAAATCGAGCTTGCCCCAGCGGCTCTCGATCTCGGCGAAGGCGGCGTCCATCGCTTCCATGTCGGAAACGTCGCATTCGATCAGGAAATCGCTGCCAACCTGCTCCGCCAGCGGGCCGACGCGCTTTTTCAGCGCCTCGCCCTGGTAGGAGAAAGCCATGTCCGCGCCTGCCTCGTGCAGCTTCTTTGCAATGCCCCAAGCCAGCGACTTGTCATTGGCGAGTCCCATGATCAGGCCCTTCTTGCCTGTCATCAATCCACTCATGCCTAGCCTTCCTCCGTTTGCTGCGCGACCATGTCGTCGGTTTGTGCCGCGGAACCCTTGCGCTCACGCTCCTCCTCGGGCGTTTCGGCGAGCGCTGCATTGAGTTCGGCGCCGGCAACCATCCCTAAGCCCACCAGCCAGAAAAAGAAAAGCGCGATCATCACGCCTGCCAGCGATCCGTAGGTGAGGTTGTAGCTGAACACGCTGCGCAGCACCGGCGGCAGCGCCAGCGTCACGCTGATCCACCATGCGGTGACAAAGGCGGCGCCCGGCCACTTGGGATAGCGCTTGTGCCGGTATTTCGCCGGTGTAAGAGCGTAGAACAGCAGGAAAATCGATCCGAACAGCGCGATCGCCGGCACGATGCGCGACCATGCAAGGCGACCCAACGCCTCGGTAAGCTCGGGGAAATAGGCCTCGATCACCTCTTGCGCGGCGCCGATCATCACCTGTGCCAGTAGGGAGGTCATCAGCATGAGGACGGCGGCGATGATGATGCCGGTGGAGAACAGGCGGTATTTCCAGAACGCTTGCGTGGGATGCGTGCCATAGGCGCGGCGCAGGATGTCGCGGATGGTCTCGACAAGGCTTCCCACCGTCCACAGGCCGAAGAGCCCGCCGACCCATAGCAGCCAGCCGCTGCGCGCCTCCACCACGTTGCGGGCGACCGGTCCGATCACTTCGCCCACCACCGGTGGGAGGGCCGTGAGGATGGCATTGATCGTGGCGGCGCGCTCGCCTTCCTCGCCGATGGCGGAGAAGATTGCGGCGGCGGTGATGAAGAAGGGGAAGATCGCCAGCACCGACATGTAGGCAAGGTTGCCCGCATGGATCAGCCCGTCATTGAAGCAGCCGATCGCGACGCGCTTGATGACTTCCCATGATCGGTCGTGAATACCCAGCTGCCCGCGCCAGCGCGCCAGCTTGCCGGGCTCTTCCAACGCCTGCTGCCGCCTCGCCTCTGGCGAGACATCGGCGCGGCGCGGACCTGGTTGCGGTTCCTCTTCGGTGATGCCGGGTGGAGCCATCGTCAGCGATATCTAGCGATATCCCGGCTCAAGTCGAGCGTCCAGGTAGCAAGTCGCTTGTTTTACAGGCCCATATGGGACCGCGGATTGGCGGTATCGCGCCAGCCATCCAGCTTGTCCTTCAGCTCCGTCACATCGTCCGGCAGGTGGATTTCCAGCATCAGCAACTGGTCTCCGCGCGATCCATCCTTCCGGCTGAAGCCCTTGCCTTTCATGCGCAGCGTCTTCCCCCCGCTCGATCCGGCACCGATGGTGAGCATGACCGGACCATCGACCGTGGGGACCTTCACTTTTGCACCGTTTATCGCCTCGTCCAGGGTGATCGGCAGTTCCACGCGCACATCGTCGCCATCGCGGGTGAAGAAGGGGTGCGGCTGGATGTCGATCACCACGATGCCGTCGCCATTGCCGCCCGGGCCCTTCTGGCCCTTGCCCTTGAGCCGCATGGTGGTGCCGTCTTCCACGCCCGCCGGCAGCGAGAGGTCGATCGTCTTGCCGTCCGACAGGGTGATACGCTGCTTGGCGCGCGTCGCGGCATCGACGAACGGCACCGCCAGCTTGTAGCGGACATCCGCGCCCTTCTGCGATGGCGGGGGCTGCCGGCGAAACCCGCGCGAGCCGCCGCCCATGCCGTTGCCGGGAGCGCTGCGCCCGAAGAGGCCTTCGAACAGGTCGCCAAGGTCGACTTCCTCGCCGCCGCCGCCACCAAAACCCTGGAAGTCGCGCGACGAATAGCCGCCCGCTCCCGAGCGCCCGCCCGGACGCGCGCCGCCGAAGCCGCCGCCCCCGTAGCCGCCGCCCATGCCGAAAGGGCTGGTGGGATTGCCGTCGGCGTCGATTTCCCCCCTGTCGAACCGGGCGCGCTTGTCCTTGTCGGACAGCAGGTCGTAGGCCTGAGTGACCTTGCCGAAGCGGTCCGCGGCCTGCGGATTGTCCTTGTTGCGGTCCGGGTGGAGTTCCTTGGCGAGCTTGCGATAGGCGGACTTGATATCCGCCTCGCTCGCGGAACGGCTCACGCCGAGGGTGGAATAGGGATCAGCCATGGTGTGTTAGCTAGGTAAGGCAATTATATTTGGCAAGCGAGGCCTTTCATATGGATCGCAGCAGCACTAATCCAGCGATCATGACGCAAGCCGCAAATGCCATCCCCTCCAGCGACCCTTTCGCCCTGTTCGACAGCTGGTTTGCAGAGGCGCGGGAGAGCGAACCCAACGATCCCAATGCGATGGCGCTCGCCACCGCCACGCCCGCAGGTGCCCCATCGGTGCGCATGGTGCTGCTGAAGGACCATGACGAGCGCGGCTTCGTCTTTTACACCAATGCCGAGAGTCGCAAGGGCGGCGAGATCCTTGCCAATCCGCAGGCCGCGCTGCTGTTTCACTGGAAGAGCCTGCGCCGCCAGATCCGCATCGAAGGCCCGCTTGCCGAAGTCAGCCAGCAGGAAGCGGACGACTATTTCCATTCGCGCCCCTTCGTCAGCCAGGTCGGCTCGGCAGCGAGCGACCAGTCCCGCCCGCTGGACGAGCGCGCAACGTATGACTTGCGAGTGGAAGAGCTTCGCGAGGCCTACGAGGATGCAGGCGAAGTGCCCCGTCCGCCGCACTGGACGGGTTTCCGCCTCGATCCGCGGGCGATCGAGTTCTGGCTCGACCGGCCTAACCGCCTGCACGAACGCCGCCGCTTCACCCGCGAGCCGGGCGAGGACTGGACCAGCACGCTGCTCTATCCATGACCGAGGCCGCTGCAAATCCGGCCGGCCGCGCCTCCCTCACCCGCAGCGCGGCAATGGCCTCGATGCTGACGGCGCTGTTCCTCGGCGCGCTGAAGCTGTGGGCGGTTTGGCAGACCAGTTCCACCGCGATGCTCGGCTCGCTGGCAGACACGGCTCTCGATTTCGTCGCCAGCCTCGCCACTCTGGTGGGCGTATGGGTGGCAGCGCAGCCAGCGGACGAGGAGCACCGCTTCGGCCACGGCAAGGCCGAATCGCTGGCGGCAATGTTCCAGATCATCCTCATCGTCCTCTCGGCGAGTGCCATCGCCTTTCGCGCAGTGCTGCGGCTGGTGGAGGGTGGCGAGACGCAGGCGGCGGAGCAGGGGATCATCGTCTCGGTCATCGCCATCGCCGCGACCTTCGCGCTGATCGCCTGGCAGCGGCATGTGGTCCGACGCACCGGCTCCGTCGCGATCCGCACCGACTCGGTGCACTACCAGTCCGACCTGTTCCTCAACCTTGCGGTGATCGCGGCGCTGGTGCTCGACCAGTATCTGGGCTTCGCCAGGGCCGACCCGCTCTTCGGCCTAGCGATCGCGGGCTGGCTGTTGTGGAACGCATGGAAGGCCGCAAGCGAGGCGATCGATCACCTGATGGACCGCGAATGGCCCGACGAGCAGCGCCGCGCATTCGTGGAAGCCGCGGCCGAGCATCCCGAGCTATCCAATCTCCACGATCTTCGCACCCGAACCAGCGGACTGAAGGACTTTGCCCAGTTCCATGTGGACTTACCGGGCACCATGTCAGTGGCGGAGGCGCACACGATCATCGACCGGGTCGAGGCAGACCTGCAGCGCCGTTTCCCTGGCCTTGAACTGCTCATCCATATCGACCCGCTCGGACACGTGGATGAGCCTGACAACCCGCTCGCCGAAACGAACGAATTCGCGCAGCTGAAGGATACCGAATGACCCGCAAGTCCATCCCCTACTGGCATGTCGACGCCTTCGCCTCGCGTCCCTTCACCGGCAACCAGGCCGCCGTGGTGATCGTCGACCGCTGGCCGACCGACGACACTATGCGCGCCATTGCCGAGGAAAACCTCTTCGCCGAGACCGCCTTCCTCGTGGAAACGCCCGATGGCGAGGCGGATTACGCCTTGCGCTGGTTCACGCCGACGCTGGAAGTGGCGCTTTGCGGCCACGCGACCCTTGCTTCCGGCCATGTCCTGCTGGGCGAGGACGAGCGGCGGGAGGCGGTCACTTTCTCGACGCGCAAAGCGGGTATCCTGGAGGTGAGGCGAGTGGAGGAGGGCTACGAACTGGCGCTGCCCGCCATTCCCACCAGCCGCGGCGAGTTTCCCGAGGCGGTGGCGCTGCTCGGCAGCGAACCGCGCGAGGTGTGGCGCGATCCGAACGGCTACAACATCTTCGTTTTCGAGGACGCCTCGCAGATCCGCGCCCTGGACCCGGATCTGCGCGGCCTCGCCAGGCTGGGCGATCAGCAATTCATCTGCAGCGCGCCGGGCTCGGACACGGACGTTATCAGCCGCAACTTCGTGCCCGGCGGCGGCGTGGACGAGGACAGCTTCACCGGCTCCGCCCATGCCGTGCTCACTCCGTACTGGACCGAGCGACTGGGGACCGAGAGCTTCACCGCCTACCAGGCCTCGCAGCGCGGCGGTCACGCCACCTGCCGCATCGAGGGTGACCGGGCGGTGCTGTCGGGCGACTGCGTGACGGTGGTTGAGGGGCGCTTCTACCTGGAGGGATAGAGCGCCACGATATCGGCCAGTTCCTCGGTCAGCCGCTCGCGCCCTTCGTCCGGCGTGGTGCCGAGGCGCACCAGCGTCAGCCGCCGCTCTGGCGCAACGATCAGGTACTGGCCCAGATGCCCGACCGCCCCGAAGATGTCTTCGCCCAGCGCGCCGCCGAACAGCGCGCTGCGATCTCCATCGACCGGGCGGTTGAGCCATAGCTGCCCGCCATAGTCGTCAGCCGCCGGGCTGGGGCGGCGCATGAATTCGATCCAGCCGCGCGGCACGATCTGCGCGCCCGCGACCGAGCCATAATTGCGCAGGAATTCGCCGAACTTCGCCCAGTCGCGCGGGCTCGCCCAGATATGGCTCGCGCCGAGCAGCGTGCCGCTCCTGTCGTATTCACCCGCCAGCGTTTCCATGCCCAACGGCACCGCCAGCCTGTCCTCGAGGAACTCTGCCATGGCCTGCTGGCGCACCTGAGGCGAAGCGCCGGGCGCGATCGTGTCCGAAGCAATGTCGGAGAGGATCGCGGTGGTTGCGCTCGAATAGGTGAAGGTGCTGCCGGGCTCGTATTCCAGCGGCTGCGCCTCGGCCCAGCCGGCGGTATCGTCGCGCCCGTCCATGAACAGCATGCGCACGTCGTGCGATGCGTAGGGCGGATCGCCCCCCTCGCGGTGACGGAGCCCCGAGCGCATCTGCAACAGGTGCCGCAAGGTCACCGCGCTACGCGGATCGCCGGGACGCTGCCAGTTCGCGACCGGCGCGGAGTTGTCGAGAGCAAGACGCCCGTCGGCCACCAGCATGCCCACCAGCACCGCGGTCACGCTTTTTGACATCGACCAGCCGGTAAAGCGCATGCCCGGTTCGAACCCTTCGGCATAGCGCTCCGCCACGATCTCGCCGCCGCGCATCAGCACCAGCGCCTGGGTCTCGCCCATATCCTCGGCGGTGAAGAGGTCGTCGATGGCGCGGGCCAGCCTTTCACGCGGGGCACCGGGATCCTCGGCGACAGCTTCCAGCGCTTCGGGGTCGAGCGGCGGCTCCGGCGGGGGGCCATCCTGCGCGCACCCCGCCAGCAAGGCCAGCGCGAAGAGGCTTGGCGTGGCGGTCAGGAGGCGGCTAGGGAGTTGGCGAAGCGTCATCGGCGTGACGCTCTTTCTTGCAGGATCAGGCAAATGGCAACGTCTAAATCGGCGCGCACCAAGCGGCGCTTCCCCTGGCTGACCCTGCTCGTGGTGGTGGCCGCCGCGATTGGCGGAGCTGCGTGGTATTACAATGAGATGATCGGCGGATACACCCGTTCGGGCACGGCCTATGCCGCGAAATATGTCTGCTCCTGCCGCTACCTTGGCGGGCGCGAGGTACGGCAGTGCCGGGAAGACCTGTTGCCGGGCATGGGCGTCATCTGGCTGAGCGAGGACGAGGGCGAGCAGAGCGTGACCGCCAGCGTACCGCTCGTCGAAAGCACGATGGCCACCTACCGCGAGGGGCGCGGCTGCCAGCTGGAGGAATGGGCGGGCTAGGCCTTCTCGGTGTCCTCGATCCAGCCGCCGCCCACCACGCGCTCGCCCGAGTAGATCACCGCCGCCTGTCCGGGCGCGACGCCGTATTCGGGTTCGGCAAAGCGGATCTTCACGCTCGCGCCATCGCCCAGCGGGCCTTCCAGCGTGATCGGCACGGGCTTTGCCATGGAGCGGACCTTGGCGGTGAGCGGACCATCAGGAAGCTCTCCGATCCTGTTGGTCTCGATCACCAGCGCACCAGAAACCGCCAGCATCCGCTTGGGGCCGACGAGCACTTCCGCTTTCTCGGGATCGAGGCCCACGACGTAAAGCGGCTCGGGCTGGCCGCCGATCTCCAGCCCACGGCGCTGCCCTACGGTGTAGTGGATGATGCCCGGATGCTTGCCGAGTGGCTCCCCGCTCTCGGCATGCACGATGTCGCCCGCGCGCCCGCCTTCGGGGCGCATGGATTTCACGATCTTCGCATAATCGCCATCGGGGACGAAGCAGATGTCCTGGCTGTCGGGCTTGCTGGCGACGGTGAGGCCGAACTCCTCCGCGATGGAGCGCACCTCGCTCTTGGGCAGGCCGCCCAGTGGGAAGCGCAGGAAATCGAGCTGCTCGTCAGTGGTCGCGTAGAGAAAGTAGGACTGGTCGCGCGCCGGATCGAGGGCGCGGTGGAGCTGCGGGCTGCCGCTGTCCGGCACCCGGCGGACATAATGTCCCGTGGCAAGGCAATCCGCGCCCAGTTCGCGCGCCATGCGCAACAGGTCGGTGAACTTGGGCCCCATGTTGCAGCGGATGCAGGGAATGGGCGTGCGCCCGGCGAGATACTCGTCGGCGAATGTCTCGACCACCTCTTCCCGGAAGCTGCTTTCGTGGTCGAACACGTAATGCGCGATGCCCAGCCGGTCGGCCACCATGCGCGCATCGCGAATGTCGTCGCCTGCGCAACACGCGCCCTTGCGACCGGTGGCCGCGCCGTAATCGTATAGCTGGAGCGTGATGCCCATCACTTCCGCCCCGCTGCGCGCGGCGAGCGCGGCGACCACGGAGGAGTCCACCCCGCCGGACATGGCTACCACGATCCGGCATTCGGAGGCGGGCCTGGGCAGGTCGAAAAGCGCCTCCGCGTTAACCGACAGGGCTAGGTCTTCTGAAACGGGCATGATGGCGGCGCGCATACACGAGAGGGGCCCGCGCGCCAATTGCTCACGAGCGCGGACAATGTTGGGTTAAGCGCGGCTTTACCTGATCTTGACGCTTGCGGGCCTATGCACCTTGCCATGCTTGAAGGGAAATTCACCCCCGGACGCGACTCGCGCAATTCCGCCAATGGCTCCGCGCCCGAGGGGGCGTTGTCCGAATTGAGCTGGTCCGAACTGGTGGCGCGGCTTTCCGCTGCGCGCGAGCTGCGTGCCGAACTGGCGGCCCGAGATATCACGGCGCTGGCCAGCTTCGACGCCGAAAGCGCGCGGCATCTCGCCTGGCAACATGCGAGCGCGATTCAGGTGTATCGCCAACCAGACGTTAACTCTGATGATTTAGATAATGGCAAAGGCCGGACTGCAGAAGACCTTGCAAGCTCCGACCGCGAAGAACCGGCCATCCGAGGAAGTACATGATCGAGAACCAGAAAATACGACCGGCGCAGGTCATCGGCCCCCTTGGAGAGCCGCTCACGATTGACGACCTCCCGTCGCCGAAGACGAAGCGCTGGGTCGTGCGCCGCAAGGCCGAGGTGGTTGCGGCGGTCAATGGCGGCCTCCTGACAATCGACGAGGTACTCGAGCGCTACAATTTGACGCTGGAGGAATTCGCTGGCTGGCAGCGCGCCGTCGATCGCTCCGGCATGCAGGGCCTGCGCGTCACCCGCATCCAGCATTACCGTGACCTTTACGAACGCCAGCTGAAATACTGATGTAAAGGGGCATTTCGTCGGCCTTTCGACGACCCTCTCCTTCCTGCCCGGAACGCCGACCCCATGTCGGCGTTTCCTTGCACAGAGCCCCTTCAATTCGGGGGGAATGAGGAAGGAACAAGGCAGATGGGTTGGATTATTGCTATTATCGTGGGCGGTATCATCGGCTGGATTGCCAGCATGATAATGGGCCGCGATGCCTCCATGGGCATTTTCTGGAATATCGTCGTCGGCCTGATCGGCGCTCTTCTTGGCGGCTGGCTTGGCACGGCCGTGTTCGGGATCGGCTCGACGCTGACCGAGTTCAGCATCCCGGGTCTTCTGATGAGCCTGCTGGGCGCAATTGTCCTGCTGGCGATCATGAACCTGATCCAGCGTGGCCGCGTGCGTTAATCGCCGGCCAGACGACAAATTGATACAAAACGTGATGAAGGGGCGGAAGGCTTAGGCTTTCCGCCCTTTTTCCTTGCGCTGCAAGACGTTTCATCGGACACTATTGTACCTTCACAGAAGCTCGCATTGCGCGCTGCACCAAACAGGGTCTATGGGGCACGGGCACGGCCATAGGGGCCGGTCGCGCGAGCAGTCCGTGTGTGGTAAGCTCATATGCGCCTTCGAAGAGGCATGGTGCCGATGAACTACGAAACCCGAGTGAACACCGCTGATACCGAAGACGGTCTCGTCCTCGAGGACGAGGCCGTGGTCGATGAGAAGCGCCAGCGTCGCAAGCGCATGTGGATCGTGCTCGCCATCGTGATCGGCGGCGCGCTGATCGCTGCTTTCCTGCTGTCCGGCGGAGAAGAGGAAGCGGCATTCGCTCCCGAGGAAGGCGCTACCACTCCGGCCGTTACCGTGCTGGCGCCGGGCGCGGGCACGCTGCAGGGCGCGATCAACGCGACCGGTACGCTGGCTGCCCGGCGCGAAATGCCCGTGGGCGTGGTGGGCGAGGGGGGCCGCGTGGTCTCCGTCCCCGTAGACGCGGGCGACTGGGTGCAGGCTGGCCAGGTCCTTGCAGTGATCGATCGGTCCGTCCAGCGCACGCAGGAAAGCGCGCAGTCGGCGCAGATCGAGGTGGCTCAGGCCGATGCCGACCTTGCGCAGGCCAATCTCGACCGCGCATTGCAACTGGTGGAGCGCGGCTTCATCAGCCAGGCCGATATCGACCAGCTTACCGCCACCCGGGATGCCGCCGTCGCCCGTGTCCAGGTGGCCCGCGCGCAGCTGGCGGAGCGCCGTGCGCGCAATGCCCAGCTCAACATCGTCGCCCCCGCGGCTGGCCTCGTGCTGGAGCGCAACGTGGAGCCCGGCCAGGTCGTGGGACCGGGCGCCGGCGCGCTGTTCAGCATCGCTCGCGGCGGTGAAATGGAACTGCTTGCCCGCATCGGCGAGGTCGAGCTTGACTCGATCGATGTCGGCGCGACCGGCATCGTCACGCCAGCAGGCTCCGAACAGCAATTCAACTGCACCGTCTGGCAGAAGTCTCCGGTGATCGACGAGCAGACGCGCCAGGGTACGGCACGCTGCGCTTTGAGCTATGACCCCGCGCTGCGTCCGGGCGGTTTCGCCTCCATCGAACTCGCCAGCCAGACCGTGGTGGCGCCCCGGCTTCCCGAAAGCGCCATCCTGTCCGACGACCGGGGCAGCTATGTCTATATCGTCGATGCCGACAACACCGTGGTTCGCCGCGATATCGAGGTCGGCATGATCAGCGACGAGGGTATCGCGGTTGCCTCGGGCCTCGAGGGAGACGAGCGCGTGGTCCTGCGCGCCGGCGGCTTCCTGACCGAGGGCGAGCAGGTTCGCCCCGTCACGGAAGGCGCTTCGGGGAATGCCGGCGCAAGTGCGAACGACCCGGCCGGATAAGACCTTGCGATGAATCTCAACCAAGCTTCTGCCTGGGCGATCCGCAATCCGATCGTCCCCATCCTGGCTTTCATCGGCCTGATGCTGGCGGGCATCTTCGCCTTCCAGGACATGGACGTGCAGGACCAGCCGGACATTGAGTTTCCGGTGGTCATCATCTCCATTTCCCAGCCCGGCGCTGCACCGCCCGAGGTGGAGAACCAGATCACGCAGCGCGTGGAATCCGCCGTGCAGACGCTGGACGGAGTGGAAATCATCCGCTCCACCGCGTCTGAAGGCAACTCGCAGACCGTCATAGAATTCGCGCTCGGCACCGATATTGCCGAGGCCACCAACGAGGTGAAGAGCGAGATCGACAACATTCGCGGCGAACTGCCCGACGGTATCCTCGAACCGCGCGTGTTCAAGCAGCAGACCAGCTCGCAGCCGATCGTCTCCTTCGGCGTATCAGCCGATGACATGACGCTGGAACAGCTTAGCTGGTTCATCGACGATACGGTGACCAAGCGCCTGCTCACGGTGGAAGGGCTTGCCGAGGTCAATCGCAGCGGCGGCGTGGACCGGGAGATCCTCGTCATCCTCGACCCCGCCCGCATGCAGTCGCTGGGCGTCACGGCCAGCCAGGTCAACACGGCCCTGCGCCAGGTCAATGTGAACGCCGCAGGCGGGCAGGCGGAAATCGCCGGTTCGCGCCAGTCGGTGCGCGTTCTGGGCAATGCCGAGGACGCCTACGAGCTTTCGCAGACGCAGGTCGCACTTGGGGGCGGGCGCTCGGTCAAGCTCTCCGACATTGCCCGCGTGACCGATTCCTATGGCGAAATCCGTACCCTCGCCAAGGTGGACGGCAAGCAGGTCGTGGTCTTCTCTATCACCCGCGCCCGCGGGGAAAGCGACGTGCGCGTGTATGACGATGCCGTCGAAGTCCTGCAGGAGATCGAGGAAGCCAATCCGGGCGTCACGTTCACGCGCCTGTTCACCGAGGTCGATTACACCAAGGACCAGTACGAAAGCTCGATGGCGCTGCTGGTGGAAGGGGCGCTGCTGGCGGTTGTGGTCGTGTTCCTGTTCCTGCGCGATTGGCGCGCGACGATCATCGCTGCCCTCGCCATCCCGCTCTCGGCCATTCCGACGTTCTATTTCATGGACCTGCTCGGCTTCTCGCTGAACACGCTTTCGCTGCTCGCGCTGGGCCTGGTGGCCGGTGTCCTTGTCGACGACGCCATCGTGGAGATCGAGAACATCGTGCGCCACATGCGCATGGGCAAGAGCGCCTACCAGGCCAGTATCGATGCGGCGGATGAGATCGGCCTGCCCGTCGTGGCGACCACCTTCTGTATCGTCGCGGTGTTCCTGCCCGTTGGCCTTATGCCGGGCATTTCCGGCCAGTTCTTCAAGAATTTCGGCCTTACCGTCGTCGCCTCCGTGCTCATGTCGCTGGCGGTGGCGCGTCTCATCACGCCGATGGTGGCAGCCTATTTCCTAAAGGCCAAGGGTGTCGCTGCCCACGGTGAAGGCCCGGTGATGGACCGTTACATGAAGGTCCTGCACTGGTCGCTGGATACCACCGCTTTCACCAATATGCGCAAGCGCATCGGCCATGCGCCCACGCGCTGGTATTTCCATGTGCTGGCGCTGGCGACAGGCTATTTCCTGTTCCTCGTCCTCCCGACCCTGCTGGGCGGCGGCGGAGACGAGGCGGCGATGGCCGCGCAGGCGAGCGCCGAGCAGGAATCCGCGCTGCCGTCCATCGGCACGATTCTCCTGCTGGCCATACCGGCCTATGTGGTCGGCGGTTTCGTCAACATGCTGGTCGGCCTCGTCGTCGGCCGTTTCAATGGCTATTCGAGCCCGTTCACCGCACGCTCGCGTTTTCTCGCAGCCCGCTTTCTTGACCACCGGGTGTGGATGATGCTGGTTGGCGTCGTAGCCCTCGGGCTGACGGTGGTGATTGCCCGCAGCGTGCCGCAGCAGTTCTTCCCCGATAATGACAGCGACTTCAGCCGCGTCTCCATCTCCATGGTCCCGGGCACCACGCTGGAGCAGACCGAAGCGGTTGTCGACCAGATTACCGAGCGGCTCAGCCAGGAACAGGAAGTAGCGCTGGCGCTGGGCATCGCCAACGAAGGCTCCGGTCGCATCTCGATGGTGCTGGGCGAGGACCGCGAGCGCACCAGCCTTGAGTTCGAGCGCGAGCTGACGCCCGTGCTGCAGGATATTCCCGACGCGCGCGTCAACTTCCAGAACAACCAGGGCGGCGGCGGCGGAACCGGCCGGGCGATCTCGATCATGCTCTCGGGCTCCGACCCGGAACTGCTGTTCGATACCGCCGGGACACTGGTTGAGCAGATGGAAACCGTCGAGGGCGCGGTCGCCCCGCGTATCGACTACGACCTGCAGCGGCCCGAACTCATCATCCAGCCGCGCGAGGACCTTGCTGCCAGCCTTGGCGTGTCCACAGCAGCGTTGAGCCAGGCGATCCGCATCGCCACTCTGGGCGATATCGACCAGAACGCCGCGAAGTTCTCCCTCTCGGACCGCCAGATTCCGATCCGCGTCCGACTGGCCGAGGACGATCGGCGCAGCCTTTCGACCATCGAGAACCTTCCCGTACCCACGTCGACCGGCGGATCGGTACCGCTCAGCCGGGTGGCGGACATATCGCTCGGCATGGGTCCGACCTCGATCGAACGCTACAACCAGAACCGGCGTGTCTTCGTGGGCGTCGATATCGCACCCGGCGTGGCGCGCGGCGATGTCCTTAACGACATCAACAGCCTTCCCATCATGCAGAACCTGCCGACCGGCGTTTCCAACGAGCCCGTCGGTGCCGATGAATGGCAGGGCGAACTGATGGAAAGTTTCGTCGTGGCAGTCGTCACCGGCCTCCTTCTGGTCTTCGCCGTGCTGGTGCTGCTTTATCGCCGCCTGGTTTCGCCGCTGGTCAACATGGGGTCGCTGTTCCTTGCGCCGCTGGGCGGGTTCGTGGCCCTGGTGGTGGTCGGCCTCGTGAAGAACGGCCAGCCGGACCCCATATCGCTGCCCGTGTTCATCGGCATGCTGATGCTTCTCGGCATCGTCGCCAAGAATTCCATCCTCCTCATCGATTTCGCGATCGAGGAGATGGAGGCAGGCAAGAACAAGCTCGCCGCGATCATCGAGGCCGGTCACAAGCGTGCACAGCCCATCGTGATGACGACCGTCGCCATGACGGCGGGGATGGTGCCCACCGCACTCTCCCTGACCGGCGACAGCGCCTGGCGCGCGCCAATGGGCACGGTGGTGATCGGTGGCCTGCTGCTCTCCACGCTGCTCACGCTGCTGATCGTGCCGGCGGGCTTCAGCCTTGCAGACGGTCTGGAGAAGAAGCTCGGCCCGTGGATGCGCAATACCTTCCTTACCTACAAGCCGGGCGACGAGAACCGTACCGGACCCGAGGCCCAGCCTGCCGAATAAGGCCAAGCTGACGATGACGGGCGGCGCTCCGTTGCCGCCCGATCGCGCGCGCCGCATGCGCCTTACTGCAACCCTGTTGCTGGTAGTGATGGCAGGCGTCTTCCTGCTGGCGCACAACATGCTCGGACTGCACCCTGCGTGGGGTTACGTCCACGCCTTTGCCGAGGCGGCGATGGTGGGCGGGCTGGCCGACTGGTTCGCGGTAACGGCGCTGTTCCGTCACCCGCTCGGCCTGCCAATCCCGCACACGGCGATCATTCCCGAGAACAAGGACCGCATCGCCGACACCATGGCGCAGTTCCTGCGCTCGAACTTCCTGACCCCGGTGGTCGTCGCCCGGCGCCTGCAGAGCATGAATGTCGCGCGCGCTGCCGGCGATTTCCTGAGCAAGCGCGGCGATTCGACAGAGGGGCGCCTGCGTGCCGGAGCAGCGGAACTGTTCGTCGAACTGCTCGAATCGCTCGATCCCGACCGGCTCGGTCTACAGGTGAAGGCAGGTCTCGCGCGGCAGGTGGAGAAGCTGGACATCGCTCCCCTGCTTGGCCGGATGCTGGAAGCGGCAATTGCCGACAATCGCCACAAGCCGCTGATGGACAGCATGATCCGCTGGGCCGGGCTGACGCTGGAAGACAATGAGGACATGGTGCGCGACCTCGTGCAGGAGCGCGCCAATGCCATCATCCGCTGGACCGGGCTCGACGGGCGGCTCGCCAATTCGGTGCTCGATGGGCTCTATCGCCTGCTCGCCGAGATACTCGTCGATCCGAACCACCCGCTGCGCAGCAAGGTGCAGGAGGGGCTGGAGAAGCTCGCCCACGACCTGCAGCACGATCCCGAAACCCGCGCCAACGTGGAGGGTATGAAGAACGAGTTGCTCGCCAACCCTGCCGTGGCTGACTGGTGGATGGGCGTGTGGGAAAGGCTGCGCCTGTCACTGATCGCTTCGATCCGCAATCCCGACAAGGCGATGGGCGGCGAGATAGGCCATTCGCTCGCCGAACTGGGCAAGACGCTGCAGAGCGACCCGGCGCTGCAGACGCAGATCAACCGCTTCGCCCGCCGCACACTGGTGGGCGTGGTGAACCGCTATGGCGAGCAGATCGTCAGCCTCGTCTCGCACACGGTAAAGAGCTGGGATGCGAGCACCATCACCCTGCGCATCGAGCGCGCCGTAGGCCGCGACCTGCAGTTTATCCGCATCAACGGTACGCTGGTGGGCGGGCTCGTGGGTCTGACGATCCACTTCCTGACCGAGGTTTTTTAGCGCTGCCTTGCAGAAAAGACCGCTCTAACGCTCTGGCCCTGGATCGATGAGGGCAAAGGCCGGCACCAGCCAGTAGCTGTCAATCGGCTCGCCGGCTGAATCAAGTGCGGGAAGGAACCGCGCATTCGCCATCACCTGCTCGCAGATTTCCGCGTTCTTCTGTTCTTCCAGCAAGGGAAAGTGAACGTGGCACGAGGTTGGCGCACCGTCCTTGCTAACCATGACGCGAAACTGGTTGTAGCCGCCGGTCAGCCGCGAGAATTGCCGGAAGAGCGGGGCAGCGCGCGGGATGATTGGCCCCCCAGTCGGTACAACACCGCGCTGCAGGCTGGCATGTTTCTGCGGATCCACACCCCAGCTTTCAATGAGACTTTGTGTGCAGGTTTGCAGCACCGCGGCGGCGTCGCTCATAGCGCCAACCTCGAAGATCACGGGCCGCATCATACCCTGATCGAACACCAGTTCGCGTAGACCCCCGGCAAGCGCCTGTTCGGCTTCGGGGTCATAGCCACCGGACTGTGGAGGTTCGCCAGCCTCTCGTGTCGTAGCATAGGCAGCCTCGGTGCCGCCTGACCTGCGGAGCGCTGCCATACGGGTCAAGGGCGGTATCGGCGAAAAGGATACGAAACTCAGAATGGTAAGGCGGTCGCCTTCTGGGGTGCGCGAAGATGAGAAAGGCGTTGTCAGACCGTCCTGCGACTCATCGCGCGGTTCGAACGCGTAGCCAATCTGCTCGGCACCGCCAAACGAGCGAAAGGCATCGCCGACAACCAGCAGGCGCATTGCCGGACCGGGCTGGATACGCTCGAACGCAAGCGTGACCACCTCATCGCCGTCGCTGAAATCGCCGATCAACCGGCAATAATCGTCACCGAAATCGGCGGTCCATGGTCCTGACGGGGTGAATGTGCGCGGCGCGCGGTCCTGCGCCAGCACGGGGTTGGCTGCCATCGTCGCGGCCGCGGCGAGGCCAAGCAGAAGATTGCGAATGTCCATAGGCTCCTCCCGCTTGCAGAATATCCAAGCGGGAGGAGCGCATCAATGGATTTGCCACGGACCGGGTTCAGAGCTTCTCGGTAAGCTCCGGCACCGCGTTGTAGAGATCGGCCACCAGGCCGAGATCGGCGACCTGGAAGATGGGGGCGTCCGGATCCTTATTGATGGCGATGATGACCTTGGAGTCCTTCATGCCGGCAAGGTGCTGGATCGCGCCCGAGATGCCGACCGCGATATAGACTTCAGGTGCCACAATCTTGCCGGTCTGGCCGACCTGGTAATCGTTGGGCACATAGCCTGCGTCCACCGCAGCGCGGCTCGCGCCGATGGCGGCACCCAGCTTGTCGGCGAGCGGGGTAATGTACTGTTCGAATGTCTCGGCGTCCTTCAGCGCGCGCCCGCCCGAGACGACGACACTCGCGCTGGTGAGTTCGGGACGTTCGCTTTCCACCGCGTCCAGCTTCACGAACTCCGAAATGCCCGCAGCGCCTTCGCCTGAGACTGCCTCGATCGATGCGCTACCGCCTTCGGCCTCGGCCTTGTCGAAGGCCGTGGTACGCACGGTGATGACGAGCTTGGGATCGCTGCTTTCGACCGTCGCGATGGCGTTGCCGGCATAGATCGGGCGGGTGAAGGTCTTGGGCCCTTCCACGCTGATGATGTCCGACACCTGCATCACATCGAGCTTCGCAGCGACGCGCGGCAACACGTTCTTGCCGGTGGTTGTGGCAGGGGCGAGCACGGCGTCGTAGCCGTCCATCAGGGAGACGATCAGAGGCGCGACGTTTTCTGCCAGCATATGGGCATAGGCATCGCCATCCGCATGCAGCACCTTGGAGACGCCTGCGATCCTGGCTGCGGCATCGGCCGCGCCTTGCGAGCCAGCGACGAAAATATGCACCTCATCGTCCAGCTTGGTCGCGGCGGTTACGGCGGAAAGGGTGGCATCGGCGAGGGTATCGCCATGCGGTTCTGCAATTACGAGGGCAGTCATTTACGCAACTCCCATGGACTTGAGCTTGGCGACCAGCGCGTCGACGTCTTCCACGATCTCGCCTGCCTGGCGCACCGGCGGTTCGGACACGTTGGTGGTGGTAAGGCGCGCTGCCGTGTCGACGCCGTAATCGGCGGGCGTCTTGGTATCGAGCGGCTTCTTCTTCGCCTTCATGATGTTCGGCAGCGTCGCATAGCGCGGCTCGTTTAGGCGCAGGTCGGTGGTGATGATGGCTGGCAGGGTGAGCTTCACCGTCTCGAGCCCGCCATCGACTTCGCGAGTGACCGATACGCTGTCACCTTCGATCTCGACCTTGCTGGCGAAGGTCCCCTGCGGACGGTCCATCAGCGCGGCGAGCATCTGGCCCGTCTGGTTGGAATCGTCGTCGATCGCCTGCTTGCCGAGCATCACGATACCCGGCTCTTCCTCTTCGGCCACGGCCTTGAGGATCTTGGCAACTGCCAGTGGCTCGACCGCATCGTCGGTCTCGACCAGGATCGCGCGGTCCGCACCCATGGCGAGTGCGGTGCGCAGCGTCTCCTGCGCCTTGGCAGGGCCGATGGAGACGGCGACCACTTCCTCGGCCTTGCCTGCTTCCTTCAGCTTCAGCGCTTCCTCGACGGCAATTTCGTCGAACGGGTTCATGCTCATCTTGACGTTGGCGAGGTCTACCCCCGAACCGTCAGCCTTCACCCGCGGCTTCACGTTGTAGTCGATAACCCGCTTCACGGGCACGAGGATTTTCATGAATCGGTCCTCTCTTTGCGCATTCGAATTTCTGCCGCTTATGTAAACACCCTGACGTTTACGTCAAGGACGGCCGGTTTGACGCTTTACCCCCGCAGATATGCGGCGTAGCCATCATACCCAACGAACGAAAGGGGAGTTTGAGCCATGCGAACCGTCCTCCCGTTTGTCCTGTCGCTCGCTGCCGTCCCTGCCTTTGCGCAGGAGACCCGGACTGCCCCTGTCGATCACGACCCGCCGCCTGCCACGATCAAGCAAATGGACTGGCTCGTCGGACAATGGGCAGGCGAGGGGATTGCAGGGCAGCCGGCGATGGAAAGCTGGCTACCGCCTGTAGGCGACACCATGGTGGGCACGTTCGTCCAGGGCGATGACGATGGCGGCATCATGTTCACCGAACACATGTACCTGATGGAGGAGGGCGGCAGTGTCGTGCTGCGCCTCAAGCATTTCAACGCGGACCTTTCCGGATGGGAGGAGAAGGGCGACATGCTGACCTTCCGCCTCGTAGCGATGGAGCCGTGCGCCGCTTATTTCCGTGGCCTTACCTTGCGCTGTGACGAGGGTGAGGATGGACGCGAAGGCCTGGTTGCGGCAGTGCGCATGTCCGAAGGCAAGGGCGAAGATAGCGAGCTGCTTTTCCGCTTCGCCCGCAAACCATAGGAAACCCGCGGCGCATCAGCACGTTACGGGGCAGGGGGGATGCCCGGATGGCAAGGACGCCGCACAGCGTGGGCGATATTCTCGACAGTCTCGAGGAGCTCGCCGAAGAGAATGACGAGATATCGGTTCGGCAGGTGATGGGCGCGTTCGGCACGCGCACGTTCGGGCCTGCGATCATCGTGCCGGCACTGCTGGAGATTACCCCCATCGGCGCCGTCCCCGGTGTGCCATCCGTTCTAGCGGTCGTGATCATCCTGGTGGCGCTGCAGAAGCTGGCAGGACGCCGTTCGCTCTGGCTGCCCGGCATCATCGCCAATCGCTGCGTATCGGGCGAAAAGCTTCGCACGTCCGCCGAAAAGCTGCGCCCGCTTGCCCGCTTCATGGATCGCCATTTTCACAGGCGCCTGAAAGCGATGACCCGCGCCCCGTTCTCGCAGATCGCTGCCGGCATCGTGGTGCTGCTGTGCCTGACCGTCCCGTTTCTGGAGGTCCTGCCCTTCGCCAGCAGCGTGCCGATGCTGGCCATCGCCGGTTTCGGCGTAGCGGTGCTGGCCCGCGACGGTATGCTGATGCTGGTCGCGCTAGCCGCTAGCTTCGTGGCGCTGGGGCTGGGCTTCGACTATTGGGACGGCGGCATCAGTGACACCGAACAGACCGATGGCATGGTCACCGAGGAAACGTTCGACGCCGCGAAGCAGAAGGCCGCCGAAGCCGGTGACACAGTCCGCGATGCCAGTGAGAAGGCGGGCGACACCGTACGAGAAGCAGGCGAAAAGGCCGCCGACGCTGTGCAAAGCGACTAGGCGGCCTCCCTCACCCTGTCAGGCGTCAGGCGGCTTCCTTCACCTCGGCCACGATCTTCTTCGCGGCATCGCCAAGGTCGTCCGCCGGGATGATCGGCAGGCCCGAATTGGCGAGGATGTCCTTGCCCTTTTCGACATTCGTGCCTTCGAGGCGCACCACCAGCGGGACCGACAGGTTCACTTCCTTGGCCGCCGAGACGATGCCGTCGGCAATGATGTCGCATTTCATGATGCCGCCGAAGATGTTGACGAGGATCCCTTCCACCGCCGGGTCCGACAGGATGATCTTGAAGGCAGCCGTCACCTTCTCGCGGTCCGCGCCGCCGCCAACGTCGAGGAAGTTCGCCGGGAAGGCACCGTTCAGCTTGATGATGTCCATGGTCGCCATGGCAAGGCCCGCACCGTTCACCATGCAGCCGATATTGCCGTCGAGCTTGATGTAGGCGAGATCGTGCTTGCCCGCCTCGACTTCCATGGGGTCTTCCTCGGTCTCGTCGCGCATCTCTTCCACGTCCTTGTGACGATACAGTGCGTTCGAATCGAAGCTCATCTTGGTGTCGAGTACAAGCAGCTCGCCGCCCTTGGTTTCCACCAGCGGATTGATCTCGAGCATGGCGCAGTCGAGCGCCGTGAAAGCCTCGTACAGCTTCTTCGAGAGTTTCTGCGCTTCCTTGGCGAGCGAACCTTCCAGCTTCAGCGCGAAAGCCACGGCGCGGCCGTGGTGCGGCATGAAGCCGGTGGCGGGGTCGATGGTGATGGTGGTGATCTTCTCGGGCGTTTCGTGCGCCACATCCTCGATATCCATTCCGCCCTCGGTGGAGACGATCATGGCGACGCGGCTCGTCTCGCGGTCGATCACCATGGAAAGGTAGTATTCCTTGGCAATATCGACGCCATCGGTGACATAGAGCCGGTTTACTTCCTTGCCCTCGTCGCCGGTCTGCACGGTCACCAGCGTGTTGCCGAGCATGTCCTTCGCGTCCTTCTCGACGGCCTCGATGCTGTTCGCCAGCCGCACGCCGCCCTTGGCATCGGCTGCCAGTTCCTTGAACTTGCCCTTGCCGCGTCCGCCCGCATGGATCTGCGCCTTCACCACGAAGAGCGGCCCGGGCAGCTTCTTCGCGCCTTCCACGGCTTCCTCGACGCTCATCGCCGGATAGCCGGTCGGTACGCCGATGCCGAATTTCGCGAGCAGTTCCTTGGCCTGGTATTCGTGGATGTTCATGGACGGACCTTCGTTTCTGAAAGTGGAGTCGGGAGGAATGATGTTGCGGGCGCTAAAGCATCATCGCGCGGCGCTTGCAATCGGTTCCCTGTGTGAGCAAATGACGGCGCATCCATGATCGACAGCATGAAACTCGAACAGATCTGCCGCGAGGCGGGACATATGGCGCTGGGCAAGTGGCCCGGCCATGGCCATGACCTTGAAAGCTGGGAGAAATCTCCGGGCAGCCCGGTCTGCGAGGCCGACCTGGAAGTGGACGCCTTCCTGCGCCGTGAGCTCGGCGCGCTGCTGCCAGCCGCGGGCTGGCTTTCCGAAGAGACAGCCGACAGCGCGGACAGGCTCGATCGCGGACTGACCTGGCTGGTCGATCCGATCGACGGCACGCGCGACTATATTCGCGGGCGCAAGGGCTGGGCGGTCTCGGTCGCGCTGGTCTCTGCCGGACGCCCGCTGATGGGCGTGCTGGTCGCTCCCGCGCGGGGCGAGGTGTGGTCCGGCGTTGCAGGCAGGGGCGCGTGGCGCAATGGTGAGCGGCTGAAAGCGAGCGAGCGCAAGACTTTCCCCGGCTCGCGCGTTCCCGTGCACGATTTGCCGAAGGAAGACCGCGACCTGACGAAGGTCGAGCAGCCCAACTCCATCGCCTTGCGCGTGGCGATGGTCGCCAATGACGAGGCGGATCTCGTCGCCACAGTGCGCTGGGGCTTCGAGTGGGACATCGCCGCTGCGGCATTGATTGCCCGTGAGGCTGGTGCGCGCGTTACCGACGCCTTCGGCCAGCCGCTTGCCTACAACAAGCGCGACCCCCGCGCCTTCGGCCTGCTGGCTAGTGCGCCGGGTATTCACGGGGCGGCAGTGGAGCGGCTGGCCGAGCGGGCGAAGCGCCTGGTGGGGAAGTAAATACCGATACAAAAAGGGCGCCCCAAGCGGAGCGCCCTTTCGTCTGCGACCCTTTGTCCTATCAATACGCCCGATCGACATCCTCTTCGGTAATCGGGGTAATACGGATTTCCACGCGGCGATTTTCCGAACGGCCTGCCTCGGTCGAGTTGTCGGCGACGGGATACTGCTCGCCATAGCCGATCGTCTCGATGCGTGCGCGCGAGACACCGCGCGACACGAGGTAGTTGGCAACCGTTTCGGCACGGCGGCGCGAGAGGTCGAGATTGTACTGCTCGCTGCCGGTCGAATCGGTGTGGCCCATCACGTCGATCAGCGAATTGGGATAATCGACCATCGATTGCGCCACGCCGTCCAGCGTGTCGCGCATCTGCGGGCTGATCGTCGTGGAATCCACCGCGAAGGTGACGTCCGGGAAGTTCACCAGGATGCCGTCGCCTTCCGGCGTCTCGCTGACGTCCACGCCAGTGCCGGCGGTGACCTCTTCCAGCTCGCGGATCTGCTCATCCATCCGGTAGCCGACATAGCCGCCGGCCGCAGCGCCGATGCCCGCACCCACGATGCGGGCGGTCTTGCCGCCAATCAGGCCGCCCAGCAGGTAGCCGAGACCGGCGCCGCCAATGCCGCCAATTGCGGTGCGCGAGGCATATTGCTCGCCCGTATTGGGATCGGTGACGCAGGCGCTGGTCGTGCCGACCAGTGCGACCGCCGCCGTGGTGGAGATGAGCAACTTCTTGATATTCATTATAATCATCCTCCGTACTTTAGCAGCGACGCCCCTGCGCCCCCGCTCCATCTGCTGCCTTAAACGCGGCTTTGTCGGGCGCGTTCCGTGAACCGGAGCTTTCTATCTTTTGCATGAGCCGCCAAACCTGCTAGCGCGGCAGGCCTGATGGAGCCGTTTCCCTGGCATTACCTCGCCGCGCTCGCTTTCCTGATCGTGCTCAATGGCGTGTTCGCCATGTCGGAGCTGGCGATCGTTTCCGCACGCACCGCGCGCCTGCAGATGGCAGCGGACAAGGGCAGCAAGAGCGCCGAGGTCGCCATGCGACTGGCGGCGGAACCGGGCAAGTTCCTCTCCACCGTTCAGATCGGCATCACCCTTATCGGCATCGTTTCAGGTGCCGTATCGGGCGCTGCGCTGGGCGGCCCGGTGGGCGAACGGCTCGCCCTGCTGGGCATCGACGCGGACACCGCCTACAATATCGGCTTCGCCATCGTCATTGTCCTCACCACCTTCTTTACGCTGGTCGTGGGGGAACTGGTGCCCAAGCAGCTCGCCTTGCGTGCAGCGACGCCGATATCGATCGTCATGGCGCGGCCGATGGCGTTGCTTGCCCGCGCCGCGGCACCTTTCGTATGGCTGCTTGACGCCTCTTCCAGCGCGCTGCTCTCGCTGCTGGGCATGCGCAATGCCGGCGACCACCGGCTGACGTCGGAAGAGCTGCAGATGATCCTCGCCGATGCCACGCGCAGCGGCGTTATCGAGGAGAAGGAGCACGCTATCCTTTCAGGCATCATGCGCCTGCAGGATCGTCCCGTGCGCGAACTCATGACGCCGCGCACCGAGATCGACTGGCTCGATATCGGGGCTGACGACGCCGCGATCCGCGAGACCATCGCCGAATCGCCGCACTCGCTACTGCCAGTGGCGGAAGGCTCGCCGGACAAGGTGCTGGGCGTCGTAAAGGCGCGCGAGGTGCTCGCCCAGCTGGTGACAGGCCAGCCGGTCGTGCTCGAGGAGTTGCTGCGCAAGAGCGAAGTCGTGCCCGACCAGCTCGACGTGATGGACGCGCTGCGTGTGCTGCAGCAATCGGGCACCGGCATGGCCATGGTGCATGACGAATACGGCCATCTCGACGGCATCGTGACCACCGCCGACCTGCTCTCCGCCATCGCGGGCGACTTCGCCAGCCACCAGGACGAAGGCGACACGCCGATGTTCGTGGAGCGGGAGGACGGCTCCTACCTCGTCTCAGGCGCGCTCGCCGCCGATGCCCTGGCCGAGCGTCTGGGCATCGAGTTCGCCGAGAACAAGGAATTCGCGACCGCTGCGGGCTACGTGCTGTTCGTGCTCAAGCACTTGCCAGCCGAGGGAGAGCATTTCAGCGACCAGGGCTGGCGCTTCGAGATCGTCGACATGGACGGGCGCAAGATCGATAAATTGCTTGTGAGCAAGGTGGATGACTAGCGCCCGCGAGGTAATACCAAGGTTCCGCGGAATTGTTTGTTTGCGAAGCCGCCTCCGCGGCTTCGTCCTCGCTCGACGCGCAGCATAGCTGCGCCCGCTGCGGGCGGCCTTGCGGTCCGCTAGGCGCGGACCGTTTCAAGAGCTATCATCGAATAATGGCGGAAGTCTCGGTCGCGACTAGCGACCGACAGCGCGCGAATTGCGCGCCGCCCGGTAGGGCGGAAGCCAAGTGAGCGGACGCGAACGCCGGCGCTTGACGCCAAACAAAAAGAGTAATTGCGGGCGTCAGCCCGGAATTACGGCCCGCGCTGCCTGTCCGTCGCCTTCGGGAGCGGCGATGATCGTGCGGGTGGCGGCACCCTTGTCGACCGTGAATGTGTCGGCATCGCCGATCGAGGAGCGAATCCCCGGTGCGGCCTCGCCTGCCTGGTCGAGCGCGCTCGTCTCAACTGTGCTTCGCGGCGATTCGCCGCCGAACAGCGCTTCGAGAGCCTGCTGCGAGGCGGTGCCTTCGGCCGGGCGCGGGGCGCCGGGTTCGGGCGGGACGAGATGGAAATCGGGCGGGATCACCAGCGGCGCCTGGCGCTGCACGGCGAACTCGTCGGGCCGCTCGCGGTCGATGCTGATCCCGCCGCAGGCAGCGAGGCCGATCACGGCGGAGCCGGCGATGATGGAACGGATGGTGTTACGCATAAATCTCGTCTTCTCCGGGCACATCGCGCGCCCTTGCGGTCTATTCGGTAGCGGTGTCCTGCTCATTGCCCGGTTTCTCACGCATGAACAAGGCGCGGGCAAGGATAATCACGACCCCGATGGTGATCGCCGCATCGGCGACGTTGAAGATCAGGAAGGGGCGGAATTCGCCGATATGCAGGTCGGCATAGTCGATGACATAGCCGTAGAGATAGCGGTCGCGAATATTGCCCATCGCGCCCCCTAGCACCAGCCCGAGCGCCAGGATCTCGCCCAGCAGCTTTTCGCGCAGCATCCATACGAACACGACCACCGCGATGATCGCCGTGCCCAGCACGAGGCCCCAGCGCATTTCCAGGCTGGTCGCCTCGAACATGCCGAGCGACACGCCGTAATTGTTGGTGCGGGTGAAATCGAAGAAGGGCAGTAGCGGATAATGATCGCCCACGCGGGTGAGGCCGAGGTCTTCCACCACGAAATTCTTCACCCACTGATCGATGGCGAAGATCGCCAGCGCCAACAGCACGCCGTAAAGCCGGAACTTGGCAACCCTGCTCACGATACACCGTCCATCTGTTCGACCACCCGTTCGCACCTGTTGCACAGATCCCCGTCCTCGGGGACTTCGGGGAGGAGCCGCCAGCAGCGGCCGCACTTGGCATCGTCGGACTTGGCGACGCGCACCTCGTCACCATCGTCCAGCGTCACTGTGCCGGTGATGAACAGCGTGGCGAGGTCGTCGGTCGTAAAGCCTTCGGGCACGGCGCTGGCGGGCACTGTCACTTCGGCTTCGAGGCCGGAGCGGATCGTCTTCTCACGGCGCAGCGGCTCGATCGCCTCGGTCACCCGCTCACGCAGCTTGCGCAGGTGGGCCCACCTGGCGGTATCGACGCGGTGTTCGTCGGCGAGGTTGATCTTCGGCCATTCGAGCAGGTGGACGCTTCCAGCATCGGGGAAGCGCGTCTGCCACACTTCCTCGGTGGTGAAGACCAGCACCGGCGCGGCGTAGCGCACCAGCGCGTGGAACAGCAGCTCCAGCGTGCCGCGATAGGACTGCCGCCGCGTGTCGGACGGGGCGTCGCAATAGAGGCTGTCCTTGCGGATATCGAAGAAGAAGGCCGAAAGGTCCTCGTTGCAGAAATCCACGAGTGCACGCGTGTAGGCGTCGAAATCGTAGTCGCCGATAGCCTTCCGCAGGCGCGCATCGAGGTCGCTCAACAGGGTGAGGACATAGCGCTCCAGTTCCGGATAGTCGGATACCTCGGGGAAATCGCCGTCGCCATCCTCATCGAAGTCCTTCAGCGCACCCAGCAAATAGCGGAAGGTATTGCGCAGGCGGCGATACTGGTCGGCGACGCCCTTAAGGATTTCCGGGCCGATCCGGTGGTCCTCGGTATAATCGACCGATAGCGCCCAAAGGCGGATGATGTCGGCGCCGTATTCCTCCATCACCTTCAGCGGATCGATGGTGTTGCCGAGGCTTTTCGACATCTTGCGCCCGTCGGCGGCCATGGTGAAGCCGTGGGTCAGCACCTGCTTGTAGGGCGCGCGGCCACGGGTGGCGCAGGATTCGAGCAGGGAGGACTGGAACCAGCCGCGATGCTGGTCACTGCCTTCGAGGTAGAGGTCGGCCGGGCTTTGCAGGTCGGGCCAGTTGTCGCTTTCGAGCACGAAGGCGTGGGTGGAGCCCGAATCGAACCACACGTCGAGAATGTCGGTGACCATCTCGTAGTCCTCGACCTTGTAGTCAGGACCGAGAAGCTGGGCGGCGTTGTCCGCGTTCCAGGCATCGACGCTGTCCTGGCGGATCGCCTCGATGATGCGCTGGTTCACGGCGCGGTCGACGAGGTATTCCCCGCTCTCGCGGTGCACGAACAGCGTGATCGGCACGCCCCATGCGCGCTGGCGGGAGAGCACCCAGTCGGGGCGACCCTCCACCATCGAACCGATACGGTTCTTACCCTTGGCAGGAACGAACCGGGTGTGCTCAATTGCAGACATCGCCGTTTCGCGCAAGGTGGCGGTGTTGTCGCCCTGCGTGCCCAGCGCCACTGCGCCGCCCAGCGGGCCTGCATCGGCGACGGGATAGTCGAACGTGCCCAGCGGCTTGTCCATCGGCACGAACCACTGCGGCGTGCAGCGGAAGATCACCTTGGCTTTCGAGCGCCAGCTATGTGGATAAGAGTGTTGATAGTCTGCGGATGCGCTCAGCAGTGCGCCTGCTTCGCGCAGGTCCGAACAGATCGGCCCGTCGGGCGCGTTGAATTTGGGATTGATGACCGAGGCATTGCGCTCGTCGGTGCGCGGCAGCCAGCCCCAGTCCTCACGATAGCGTCCATCGTCGTCGACCACGAATTTCGGCGTAATGCCGTTGGCCTTGCACAGGTCGAAGTCGTCCTCGCCATGGTCGGGCGCCATGTGGACGATACCCGTGCCCGCATCGGTGGTGACGAAGTCGCCTGCCAGCATAGGTCGCGGCTCGGCAAAGAACCCGCCGAGGTGGTGCATCGGGTGGCGAACCTTGGTTCCGGCAAGGTCGGAGCCTTTGTACTGCGAAGTGCGCGGATTGAAGTTGCTCTGCTCAAATCCAAGGCCCGTCCGATTCTTGAACTCTTCCAGCAGCTCGGTGGCAATCAAGAATGAGCAGCTTCCCAACGGGCCGTCGGACTGCATGAAGAGCGTGTACTCAACATCAGGCCCAAAAGCCAAAGCCTGGTTCACCGGGATCGTCCACGGCGTCGTCGTCCAGATCACCGCGTGTGCGCCGACCAGTTCCTCGATGGGGCTTTCGACAATCTCGAACGCCACGTCGATCTGCGTCGAGACGATGTCCTCGTACTCGACCTCGGCCTCGGCCAGCGCGGTCTTTTCGACCGGGCTCCACATCACCGGCTTCGCGCCGCGATAGAGCATGTCGTTTTCGGCGAACTTCAGCAGTTCGGCGACGATGCCCGCCTCGGCCTCGGGCGCCATGGTGAGGTAGGGCTTGTCCCATTCGCCCATCACGCCCAGCCGCTTGAACTGCGCGGCCTGCACCGCCACCCATTCGGCGGCGTATTCGCGGCATTCCTGGCGGAACTCTGCGGGCGGAACCTCGTCCTTGTTCTTCTTTTTCTTGCGGTAGGCTTCCTCGATCTTCCACTCGATCGGCAGGCCGTGGCAGTCCCAACCCGGAACGTAGGGCGCATCCTTGCCCAGCAGCGTCTGCGTGCGGACCACCGCGTCCTTCAGCACCTTGTTCAGCGCGTGGCCGATATGGATATTGCCGTTCGCATAGGGCGGGCCATCGTGGAGGATGAATTTCTCGCGCCCGGCGCGCGCTTCGCGCAACTGCCGGTAGAGGCCGTCCTCTTCCCAGCGCGCAAGGATACCCGGCTCCTTCTGCGGGAGCCCGGCCTTCATGGGAAAATCGGTCTTGGGCAGGAAGACCGTGTCTCGGTAATCGCGTTTCTCGCTCATTGCGCGGCGGGCCTTAGCGGTGGCGAGGCCATTGGGCAATTTCCTTTGCGACCCGTCCGGCAGGCTTCCTGTCCTACATGCCGTGCGCGCGATTAGCGGACGGGCATGATCTCTTGTCCGAACCCGATATGGCGCCGAAAACGGAAGGTTACATGTCCAACAGCCACGGATCCATGCAAAGCATTGAATTCGAAGGATAAATACCCGAAGGACGGTTTCTCTAAACCGCCCTGTTGGTGTTCCATGTTACCGCTCGGCCAGCAGGCGCCGGGCTTCGTCGCAGTCCTTTGCCATCTGCGCTTTCAGCTCATCGAGACTATCGAACCTCGCTTCGGGACGCAGGAAATGGTGGAAGGCGACGTCCAGTTCCTGCCCGTAGAGATCGCCTTCGAAATCGAAGAAGTACGGCTCGAGCAGCTCCTTGGGTGGATCGAAGCTGGGCCGCACGCCCAGATTCGCCGCGCCCTGCAGCTCCTGCCCGGTGGCGAGCACGCGGCCCGTCACCGCATAGATGCCGAAGCGCGGACGGATATAGCTGCCCATGTCGATATTTGCAGTGGGATAGCCCAGCTCGCGCCCGCGCTTGTCGCCGTGGATTACCGTGCCGCGGACCGTGAAGGGACGGGTGAGCAGGCGCGCGGCGGCCTCGCATTCGCCTGCCTTCAGCGCGTCGCGGATGCGACTGGAGGAGATGGTCTGGCCCTTCAGGTCGACCGCGTCGCCCACCGGACCGATGGCGCGCGCGGTAATGCCGCAGGACGCGCCGACCTCGCGCAGCAGGCCGACATTGCCGCCCCGATCCTTGCCGAATGTGAAGTCCTCCCCCGTCACCACGCCCGAGGCGCAGAGGCGCTCGGCAAGGAGGTCGCGCACGAAGCTCTCGGCGGGTGTTGCGGCCAGCTCGTTTCCGAAATCGAACACCAGCATGGCCGCCGCGCCCGCCTCCTCGAACAGCTCCTCGCGCTGGGCGAGACTGGTGAGGCGGAAAGGCGGCACATGCGGCGCGAAGTGGCGGACCGGGTGCGGATCGAACGTGGCGACGATGGCTGGCCGGCCTTCCTCGCGCGCCCACTCCACCGCCGCGCGTACGACATGCTGGTGGCCAAGGTGAAAACCGTCGAAATTGCCGAGCGCGATGATCGCGCCGCGCAAGGCCGTCGGCATGGGATCGCGGTGAGAGAGGCGGGTCATGCGGGCGCTCCCGGTTCCAGCCCGTTCTCCAGCACGCGAAGGGCATTGCCGCCCATCGCCGCGCGGATTTCCTCCACGCTCCATCCGTCCTCGAGCAGGCCCTGCGTCACCCCCACCAGTTGCGAGGTGTCGAAGCGCATGGTGACGGAGCCGTCGAAATCGCTGCCGAGCGCGACATGCTCCACGCCGACGAGGTCGCGCACATGGCGCATGGCGGCAACAATGGCGGCGGGCGAGGTGTCGCACACCGCGCCCGGCCAGTAGCCGATGCCGATGACGCCGCCGGTGCGCGCCACGCCGCGGATCTCGGCATCGGTGAGGTTGCGGTTGACCGGGCAGGTCGCCTGCACGCCGCCGTGGCTGGAGACGACCGGGCGGGTGGCCATGGCGAGTACATCGGCGACGCAGGCGCGGCTGCAATGAGCTATGTCGACCACGATACCCATCGCCTCCATCCGCCGTACCGCCTCGCTTCCCATATCGGTGAGCCCGCCCTTCGCCACGCCGTGCATCGAGCCGGCGAGCTCGTTGTCGAAGAAATGGGTGAGCCCCGCCATGCGCACGCCCGCATCGTAGAGTAGCTGCAGGTTGTCGATGTCGCCCTCCAGGTTGTGCAACCCCTCGACCGAGAGCATCGCCGCGACCGGCGGATCGGCGCTGTCCGGCGCGCGCACCGGCACGATGTCGGCGGGGGAGCGGACCAGCACCAGTGCTCCGTCCGACCCCTCCGCCGCGCGGTCCAGCTTCTCCGCATGGTAGAGCGTACGCTCCAGCAGCGAGGTCCAGGTCCGCAGCGGCTGCAATTGCCCGATGGCGAGCAGGGTGATGTTGTCGGTGTCGCCTGTATTGGAATCGTAGTTCTGCCCCTTCGGGCTCTTGGTCACGCTGGAGAACACCTGCAGCGCGACATTGCCATCTGCGAGCCGCGGCAGGTCCATGTGGCCGCGATCCCCGCGCTCGAGGATGTCGCGCTTCCACAGCAGGCTATCGCCATGCAGATCGACGATGGTGAGGCTGTCATGCAGCGCTTGAGCCTGGTCGGTTACTTCCGGAAGCGGCTTGCCGTCGATCTGGTTCATGTCCCGCTCGGCAATGCCGGGCGCGAGCGTAAAGAAGGCGACGAGCGCCACCAGCAGCACCGCACCGAAACCGATGGCGAAGCGGTTCACCGCAGCGAGGTCCGCTCGAGCGTAACGAAGTCGTATGGCGGGAAGCCGTCCTTTGCCGGGCGGCTCTCTCGCGCCACCTCCCGCCATGTTGGGTCGTCGGCGGGGGAGGGCATGGTGACGTCGCCTTCGGTATCCTCGAACACCTCGGTGAGTTCGAAGATCGTGGCGCGGTCCCAGAACAGCTCGAAGATCTCGGCCCCGCCGATCACCGCGACGTCGCCATCACCTGCCAGCGCGAGCGCTTCGTCGGGCGAGGAGGCGACTTCCGCGCCCGCGGCCTGCCAGTCATTCTGCCGCGTGAGTACGATATGGCGGCGCCCGGGAAGCAGGCCGGGCAGGCTCTCGAAGGTCTTGCGGCCCATGATCATCGGCATTCCCAAACCATCTTGGCCCATGGTTAGGCGCTTGAAGCGCTTCAGGTCCTCGCGGATCGCCCAGGGCACGGCGCCATCCTTCGCGATCACGCCATTGGTCGCGCGAGCGACGATGAAGAGCATGTCGGCGGCCATCCTACATTCGTCACCCGACCCAGGTGACATGACCCATCTTGCGCCCTGCGCGCGCCTCAGACTTGCCGTAGAGGTGCACATGCGCGCGCCCGTCCGCGAGATGCGTGGCGAGATCGAGCGCCTGCCTGCCGATGAGGTTGTCCATCACCATCGTATCGGACACGCTGCGAGTATCGCCCAGCGGCAGGCCGCAAATGGCGCGGACATGGTTTTCGAACTGGCTGGTGACGGCCCCTTCGATGGTCCAGTGGCCCGAATTGTGCACCCGCGGCGCCATCTCGTTGAACACCGGGCCATCCTTCGTCGCGAAGAACTCCAGCGTCAGCACGCCGATATAGCCCAGCGCCTCGGCAACCTTGGCCGCCAGGCCGCGCGCCTGTTCCAGTTGCTCTCCCACGATTGCAGGGGCGGGAAGCTCGCAATGAGCAAGGATGCCCTTGTCGTGTCGGTTGCGGGTGGAATCCCAGAAGCGCACCTCGCCATCGCGTCCGCGCACGAGAATGACCGAGAATTCGCATTCGAAAGCGAGCTTCGCCTCGTAGACGCAGCCGGTCTCGGGAATGCGGATGCCCTGCGCGTCCGCGCCGCTGTCAATCGCCCACTGGCCCTTGCCGTCATAGCCGTCGCGCCGCGTCTTGAGGATGCCGGGTACGCCGATCCTCTCGACCGCGCCGGCCAGTTCGTTGTCGTGATCGACCGCAACATAGGGCGCAGGCCTGCCGCCAGCATCCTCCACGAAGCGCTTCTCCTTCACCCGGTCCTGCGCCACTTCCAGCGCGCGCGGCCCGGGGGCGAGCAGTTCCTGCGGCAGTTTGAGCAACGGGGCGACCGGCACGTTCTCGAACTCGTAGGTGATGACGTCGCAATCATGCGCGAAGGCTATCAGCGCCTCGGTATCGTGCCAGCGCGCGCTGGTGAAACGGGCCGAGACGTCGGCGGCCACGTTGTCGCCTTCGGGCGCATAGACATGGCAGCGATAGCCAAGCTGCGCGGCGGACATGGCCATCATGCGGCCCAGCTGCCCGCCGCCAAGGATACCGATGGTGGAACCGGGAGGAAGCGCGCTCATGCCTGGTCCACCGGCTTTTCGGCCACGTTCCCGGTCTGCTCGGCGCGGAAGGTTTTCAGCCGCTCGGCCAGCGCATCGTCCGACAGGGCGAGGATTGAGGCGGCAAGGATGCCGGCATTCGTCGCGCCCGCCTCGCCGATGGCGAGCGTCGCGGTGGGCACGCCGGCGGGCATCTGGACGATGGAAAGGAGGCTGTCGAGACCGGAAAGCGCGCGGCTCTGCACCGGTACGCCGAGGACGGGAAGATGCGTCAGTGCCGCGACCATGCCGGGCAGGTGCGCCGCGCCACCCGCGCCCGCAATGATGACCTTGAAGCCTTCATCCGCCGCGCCCTTGCCGAAGGCGTGCAGCCTGTCGGGCGTGCGGTGCGCCGAAACGATCCGCGCGTCGTATTCGATACCGAGCTGGTCGAGAACCGAAGCGGCCTTCGTCATCGTCGGCCAGTCGGACTGGCTGCCCATGACGATTGCGACGGGAGCTGTCATCGTCTCACGAGTCCTTCAGGTAGTAGCGCTCGCCCACCGGGGCGGAGCCTTCGAATTCGTAGATGATCGGCTGGCCCGTGGGGATCTCGAGCCCGGTAATCTCGTCGTCCGAGATGTTCGACAGGTGCTTCACCAGCGCGCGCAGGGAATTGCCGTGGGCAGAGATGATCACCGTCTCGCCCGCCTCCAGCTTCGGCAGGATCTCGCTCTGCCAGTAGGGCAGCACGCGCTCGATGGTGAGTTTCAGGCTCTCGGTCTGCGGCACGTCGATACCTTCGTAGCGCGGATCCGCGCCGGGATCGTACTTGTCGCCCTTCTCCATCTCCGGAGGCGGGGTGTCGAAGCTGCGGCGCCAGATATGCACCTGCTCGTCGCCGTGCTTCTCGCGCGTCTCCTGCTTGTCGAGCCCGGTGAGGCCACCATAATGCCGTTCGTTGAGGTGCCAATCCTTGATCTCGGGGATCCACAGCCGGTCGCATTCCTCCAGCGCGAGATGCAGCGTCTTGATCGCGCGCTTCTGCACCGATGTGTAGGCGATGGTGGGCAGCACGCCCTTTTCCTTCAGCAGCCGGCCCGCTTCCTTCGCCTCGGCAACGCCCTTCTCGGTGACGTCGACATCCCACCAACCGGTAAAGCGGTTGGCGAGGTTCCATTCGGACTGGCCGTGGCGGACGAGGATCAGTTTGGGCATGGCGAAGCGGTCTCCCCTGTAGAAACGAGGCTTGCAGGAGCGGCGGGCACTAGCTTCCGCCGCCGCCCTTGGGAAGGTCTTGCGTGGCGCCATTCCCCCGCGCGTTCTCCGGCGCCGAAAGGGCCTTCTTCTGCGCCTTGCGCCGTTTGAGGTTTTCGCGCAGCTGCGCGGCGAGGCGTTCTTCGCGCGAATTGTCCTTGCTCATGCGAGACATCCTTGGCCGAACATGCGCTTGCGCTCAAGCTTGGCTTGACTTTCCGGAGCGAGACGACAATAGCGCGCGCCTGCCTTGCACATGAGGCCCGGATGCTGCTGTAGCTCAGTGGTAGAGCGCACCCTTGGTAAGGGTGAGGCCGGGAGTTCAATCCTCCCCAGCAGCACCATTCTTGCAGAGCAAGAATGGTTATTCGTTTCATGCGCGAACATCCGTCCGCGCGTCCTCGGTGCCATTCCCTCTACTCGCCTTCGACATCGTTACGGGGCGCTCGCGGGCTTCGCATTCGCTCGCCGTCGGCCGCTGAGCGCGACCGAGAACCTTGCCGTCCAGCAATGTTTGCGCAAGGGCGAACGCCCGCCCCAGCCAATGCGAGGCAAGCCCAGCAGCGCGGACGCGCTGCGCCCGGCGCTTGAGGGCTTTGCAAATAGTGTATCACCGATATAGTGCACCTGATGGACACCGAACCGCTATCGAAGCTCGATCCCGCCTATACCACGGTCATGCGAATCGAGGGGGCGCTGACGGTCCTGCCGTTTCTTGTCGCGGCTCTTGTGCTGGGGTTCGCGGAGGTGTTGCCCGCACCCTGGACCTGGGCGCCGCTGATCGTGCCTGTCCTGATTGCGCTCGTTTTCGTCATGCTCGTGCCGATCAAGCGTTACCTGGCGCGCGGCTATCACATGGGGGCGGACCGGCTGCGCGTGGTGAAGGGGGTGCTATTCCATGCCGATACCGTCGTGCCATTCAGCCGCGTCCAGCATCTCGATGTAGAGCAGGGCCCGCTTGAGCGCGCGTTCGGCATCGCCCGGCTCATCCTGCACACGGCAGGCACACATAACGCCTCGGTCACCCTGCCGGGACTGGCGCATGCGGATGCAATCTCCATTCGCGAGGCAATCCGAGCACATGTGAAGCGCGAGTCGCTGTGAGCGAGGCGCTGCCCGTCAACACCGGCACGGCGAGAGGCGAGTGGCACCGCGTCCATCCGTTGTCGATGGCGGTACAGATGGCGCGTACGCTGGCGAGCGCCGTCATCCCGGCAGTGCTGGTAATTTACGGCTCTGCGAGCAACGGGCCCGCGAGCGCGGGACTGTCCTGGGCCACGCCCTATCTCGTGCCGATCCTGGTCCTGATCATCGCGATCAACCTGTTCGGAGCGTGGCTGGGCTGGGTGCGCCTTCGTTACCGCGTGGGCGAGAACGACGTGCGGATGGAGCAAGGCATCCTCAGCCGCTCGGCCCGTTCGGTACCATACGAGCGTATTCAGGACGTCAGCCTCGAGCAGAAACTGGTGCCGCGACTGCTCGGCCTGGTCGAAGTGAAGTTCGAGACCGGGGCGGGCGGCAAGGAGGAACTGCGACTCGCCTATGTGACAGAGGAACAGGGCGAGACGCTGCGCGAGACCGTGCGCGCGCTGGTAGAGGAGGAAAACGCCGAGCCGGCTCCGCTCGATGCGACGGACCGCGCTGCCGAGCCCGCCTCCGTAGCTTCCGAACGCGGAGAGCTGCTTTTCGCGATGCCGCCCGGCCGCCTGTTCCTCTATGGACTGTTCAATTTCTCGCTGGTGGTGTTCGCCGTCCTTATCGGTACGCTGCAGCAATTCGAGGCCTTCCTGCCTTTCGACGTGTGGGGCACCATCGCCTCGATCGCCAGCAACGAGACGCTGACGAGCGCGGAAGAGGCCTTTTCCTCCTACAGCTTCGCCGCGCGCGTGGCCGCGATCCTCTATGCGCTGGTGTCGGTCATCGCGATCGGCATGGTGTCGGGCGTGGTTCGCACCTTCATCCAGGACTGGGCATTCCGGCTGGAACGCACGCCGAAGGGATTTCGCAGGCGGCGCGGCCTGCTGACGAAGACCGATGTCGTCATGCCGATCCATCGCGTGCAGGCGCTGATCGTTAAAACCGGTATCATCCGCCGACGCTTCGGCTGGTACGGCCTCTCTGTCATCAGTCTGGCGCAGGATGCGAAGAACGCCAATCACGAGGTTGCGCCCTTCGCCAGGATGGAGGAGATCGCCCCTATCGCTCGCGAGGCGGGCTTCGCCTTACCGGGCGAAGCCGTCGACTGGCACAGGCCAAGCCCCGATTACCGCTTCGACAAGGCCTTGCTGAGCGCAGGAACCTGCTTTGCCGCGGCGCTCGGCTTCCTGCTGGCGAAAGCAACGCTACCGCCCGAGGCGCAGGGCCTCGGCATCGGGGCGGCCATCATGGTGGTGTTCGGACTAGCCTTCGCGGCGCAGCAACTGTTCCTTTGGCGGTTCCAGCGGCACGGCGTTGACGAGCGCTTCGTCTATACGCGTCGCAACTGGCTCGCCCCGCGTACCGAGATCGCCAGCCGGGTGAAGCTGCAGTCGGTTGAAGTATCGCAAGGCCCGCTCTCACGCTGGCGCGGCTATGCCAGCCTCAAGTTCGGCCTTGCCGGCGGGACCTTCGAGATCCCCGGCCTGCCGCTGGAGGAGGCGTATGCGATCCGCGCGAAAGTGCTCGAGTCGATCGCCGCGGTGGACTTCGCCAAGTTGCCGCGATGATCAGCTCTCGATCTGTGCGCGCACGTCCGCCCATTCGGGATGCTTGCGAAACTGCGCGGCGACGTAGGGGCATTGCGGCACGATGGTAAAACCCTGCGCGCGCGCATCGGCCACTACGGCCTCCACCAGCTTGAAGGCGATGCCCTTGCCACGCGCCGCGGGCGGGGTGAAGGTATGGTCGACGATTCGCGCTTCTCCGCGCGCTTGCCAAGTCAGCTCGGCAGGGCGGTCGCTACCCTCGACCTCGATGCGGTAATTGCCATGCGTGGTCTCATCGTTCCTTGCGATCTCGGACATCAATTTCTCCTTCTTGCGCTGAACGGGCCGCGCGGCCATGGCGTTCCGCGATGCAGTTCCTGTCCGACAACGCAGCGCCCGTCCATCCCCGCTTGTGGGAGGCGATTCGCGCTGCCGATGCGCCCGACACGCCCTACGATACCGACGCGTTGAGCCGCGAGATGGACGCGCGCTTCACTACGCTGTTCGGGCGCGAATGTGCGGCGCTGTGGGTGGCGACGGGGACAGCGGCAAACTGTCTGGCACTGGCGACGATGGTCGATCCGCACGGCGGCGTGGTCTGCCACGAGGAAGCCCATATCGAGATGGACGAGTGCGGCGCGCCGGGCTTCTACCTGCATGGCGCAAAGCTGCTGCTGGCCGAGGGCGAGGGCGCAAAGCTCACTTCGGGCGCTATCGAAAAGGTGCTTTCGGGCATCACGCGCGGAGTGCACCAGGTGCCGGCACAAGCGATTTCCATCACGCAGGCGAGCGAATACGGGCTTTGCTACCGGCCCGGCGAACTCGCCAAGATCGGCGATCTTGCGCGGCAGCACGGCTTGGGCCTCCACATGGACGGCGCGCGTTTTGCCAATGCCTGCGCATTTCTCGGAGGATCGACGGCGGAGGCTGCGGGAGACATCGAAGCGCTGAGCTTCGGCTGTGTGAAGAACGGCGGCATGGGCGCAGAGGCAGTCGTCTTGTTCGACACGGAAAAAGCCGAGATGCTGCGCTATCGACGCAAGCGTGCCGGGCATTTGCAAAGCAAGGGTCGCTTCCTCGCCGCCCAGATCCTCGCCATGCTGGAAGACGATCTGTGGCTCAATAACGCCCGCGCGGCCAATGCGGCGGCAGCGATTATTGCCGAGGGCGCGGGCGAGCGGCTGGTCTATCCCGCCGAGATCAACGAGCTGTTCGTGCGCATGTCTGCCAGCGAGCGTGCCGCTTTGCGCGATCAGGGCTTCTCCTTCTACGACTGGGACGAGAGTTGCATCCGCCTCGTCACCCATTGGGCGACCGATCCGGATCACGCACAGGCTCTGGGCAAGGCCATCGCTTCGGTGTGAGCGCATCCCCCAACACGACTCAGGCCAATATCCTGAGCTTGCGGGTTATCGTCCCCTTCGTGCTGACCGGCACGATCTGGGGTTCGACATGGTTCGTCATCACCGGGCAGATCGACGGGGTGCCCGCCGCGTGGTCTGTGTTCTACCGCTTCGCGCTCGCAACGCCCGCCCTGTTCCTCGTCGCCATGTTCATGAAGCGGCGCTTGCGGCTGGCCCGGCCCGAGCACCTGCTTGCGCTGGGTGTGGGGCTGGCACAGTTCAGCGGCAATTTCCTCTTCGTCTATCATTCGGAGCTCTACGTCACATCCGGCATCGTCGCGATGATGTTTGGCCTGCTGATGGTGCCCAACGCCCTGTTCGCGCGAATTTTTCTTGGCGAGAAAGTGCAGAGCGGCTTCATCTGGGGCAGCGCGGTTGCCATCGTCGGGGTGTCGTTTCTGCTGTGGCACGAATGGCAGGCCAATCCCCTGGCCGGGGTGATCGGCGGAAATGTCGGGCTCGGCATCGTGCTGGCGCTGATCGGCATCCTCGCTGCATCGGTGGCGAATGTGATCCAGGCCAACCCGACGGGAAGGGGCGTGCCGATGGTCAGCCTGCTGGCCTGGGCGATGCTCTACGGTACGCTGTTCGACCTTGCCTTCGCCTGGTTTGCGGCAGGACCGCCCCCGCTCCCTTCGGGCACCGCCTATTGGGGCGGTATCGTCTATCTCGCCCTGATCGGTTCGGTGGTGACATTTCCGCTGCATTATAACCTCGTGCGAGAGATCGGCGCGGGGCGCGCGGCCTACAACTCGATCATCACCATTTCGGTCGCCATGCTGCTCTCGACCCTGTTCGAGGGCTATCGCTGGACCTGGCTTACCGCGAGCGGAATGATGCTTGCGGTGGTCGGCATGGTGCTGGCTCTGCGGGCGCGGCGACAGAAGGGCGTTCAGGTGCAGCAATCGGCTCGTCTTCGCCATGACGAGCCCTCAGGCGAGGGCGAGTAGACCCTCGCGGTAGGTCGGATAGGCCGGACGCCAGCCCAGCACTCGCTTCGCCTTGCCATTTGCGACGCGGCGGTTCTCTGCATAGAAACCCCGCGCCATCGGGGAGAGGCCAGCCTCCTCGATGCCCTGCAGGGGCGGCGGATCTTGGCCGAGCAAGCGGCAGGCTTCCTCGATAACGGCGTTCTGGCTAGTCGGCAGGTCGTCGGCGAGGTTGTAGGCACCGGGGGGCGCATCGCTGGCGAGCGCCGCCATCACGCCGCTGGCGATGTCGTCGACATGGACACGGCTGAAGACCTGTCCCGGCAGGTCGATCCGGTGCGCCTTGCCTGCCGCGATGCGGTCGAACGCGCTGCGGCCCGGACCGTAGATTCCGGGAAGGCGGAACACCCGCGCGCCAAGCTGCAGCCACAAGGCGTCCGCTTCGCTGCGCGCGGTGCGCCGACCCGTGCCCATCGGGGAGCTTTCGTCCACCCAAGCACCGCCGGCATCGCCATAGACGCCGGTCGAGGACAGATAACCGTACCATGCAGGAGGAAAACCACGCCCGTAGCTATCCAGCACCGGGTCGAGGCCGCTGTCCCTGTCGGGCGGGACGGAGGAAAGTACGTGACTCGCCTCCCGCAACCTCGCCAGCACCGAATCGCGGTCCGCAAACTCCACATCTCCGTCCGAACCGGTGGACGAGACCTGCCATCCGGCGGATTTCGCCAATGCAGCGATACGTTTTGCCGTGTATCCGAGCCCAAAAATGAACAGATGCGCCATTTCATGCGTTCTACCCACTCGACGCGCCAAAGGAAGGATTTTACGCCAGCACCATGGATATCGCTCGCACGCCCTCCACGCCAGACGGCAATCCCGAACTCGCCGATGCCGCACCCACCCCGCACGATCCGCCGGTCATCCGGCGCGAGGATTACCGGCCCTTCCCCTGGCTGGTGCCCAAGGTCAGCCTCGATTTCGATCTCGGCCTTGAGGCGACGCGCGTGGTTGCTACGCTGACCGTGGCGCGCAACGGCAAGGCCGAAGCCTCGCCCACGATCCGCCTGAACGGCGACGGGCTGGAGCCGCTGTCGGTCAAGGTGGACGGCAATCCCTCCAACAGCTGGACGATGGACGGCGGCGACCTGCTCCTGACGCTGCCGGGGGAGGCGCATGAGATAACCATCGCCACCGAACTCGATCCCTCGGCCAATACGCAGCTGATGGGTCTTTACGCCTCGGAGGGGATGCTCTGCACGCAGTGCGAGGCCGAGGGGTTCAGGCGGATCACCTTCTTCCCCGACAGGCCGGACGTACTGTCGGTCTATACCGTGAAGATGCGCGGAGACCGCGAGGCGTTGCCGGTGCTGCTCTCCAACGGCAATCTCGAGGCCAGCGGGGAGAACGACGACGGCACTCACTGGGCCGAATGGCACGATCCATGGCCAAAGCCGAGCTACCTATTCGCGCTGGTCGCCGGCCAGCTCGTGGCGAACACCGACAGTTTCACCACTATGTCGGGGCGCGAGGTCACGCTCAACATTTACGTGCGCGAGGGCGACCTTGCGCGCACCGGCCATGCGATGGAATCGCTCAAGAAAAGCATGAAGTGGGACGAGGAGACCTTCGGGCGCGAATACGATCTCGACCTGTTCAACATCGTCGCCGTTTCCGATTTCAACATGGGGGCGATGGAGAACAAGGGCCTCAACGTCTTCAACACGAAATACGTGCTGGCCGACGAGGATACCGCGACAGACGGCGATTTCGACGGTGTGGAAGGCGTCATCGCGCACGAATATTTCCACAACTGGTCGGGCAATCGCATCACTTGCCGCGACTGGTTCCAGCTCTCACTGAAGGAAGGCTTCACCGTGCTGCGCGACCAGTTGTTCAGCCAGGACATGGGCTCAGCGCCAGTCAAGCGGATCGAGGACGTGCGCGTGCTGCGCGGGGCACAATTCCCCGAGGATAGCGGCCCGCTGGCGCATCCGATCCGGCCGGACAGCTACCGCGAGATTAGCAATTTCTACACTGCCACGGTCTACAACAAGGGTGCCGAGGTCATCCGCATGATGCGCACGATGGCGGGCGAGGAGCGTTTCCGCAAAGGCACCGACCTCTATTTCGAGCGCCACGACGGCGAAGCGGCAACCTGCGAAGATTTCATCAAGGCCATCGAGGACGGCGCGGGGCTCGACCTTTCGCATTTCCGCCTGTGGTATTCGCAGGCCGGCACGCCGCGAGTAAGCGCGGCCTTGCAACATTCGGGCGCAACGACGAAACTCACCTTGCGGCAGGACGTGCCTCCAACGCCCGGCCAACCCGAAAAACAGCCCATGCCGATCCCGCTCAAGCTGGCCCTGTTCGACCGTCGGACGGGCGCAAGCAATGGCGAACAGCTAGTGATCCTAGATGAGACCGAGAAGAGCTTCTCCTTCGATGGCTTCGACGCCCCGCCGGTCCTTTCCATCAATCGCGGCTTTTCCGCCCCGGTCACGATCGAGCGCGAGATAGTGGCCGACGACCTCGTCTTCCTCGCCCGCCACGACGACGATCCCTTCGCCCGCTACGAAGCGCTGCAGGACCTGATGGTCACTCACCTGAAACACGCGGTCGACGGTGCGCTGGACGACGCGGCGAGGGATGCGGCGCGAAACTCTATTGCCGGCGCGGTAAAGGCAGTGCTGGAAGACGATGCGCTCGACGATCTGATGCGCGGCGAAATGCTGGTCCTGCCAAGTGAGACCTATCTCGCCGAAACCATGCTCATCGCCGATCCCGGGCAGATTCACGAGGAGCGCGAGGCCTTGCGACAGGCACTGGGTTCGATCCTGGAAAGCGAGTTCGCGTCCCTGCACGAGCGCGCCACATCGGTTCCCTACAGCCTCTCTCCCGAGGCGCGAGGCGCACGGAAGGTGAAAACGCAGGCGCTCCTGTTCCTTGCCGCGGGCAACCCCGACCTGGGCCGGGAACTCGCCTGGTCGCAATATGAAGGCGCCGACAACATGACCGATCGGCAGGGCGCGCTGATGGCGCTTGCCGGCTTGTCCGGGATCAAGCGCACCAATGCCCTGCTCGACTTCTATAATCGCTACCGTGGCAATGCCCTGGTGGTGGACAAGTGGTTTGCGATCCAGGCGGGCTCCGCCCATCCCGAGGCGCTCGAGCATGTGAAGGCGCTGGCCACACACGAGGACTTCACCCTCCGCAATCCCAATCGCGTGCGCTCGCTCTACATGGCCTTCGCCTACAATCCGCACGCCTTCCACGCGGCAAGCGGCGAGGGCTATCGCATGATCGCCGACCTGATCCTGGCGCTCGACCCGATCAATCCGCAGACAGCCGCGCGTTTCGTGCCGCAACTGGGCCGCTGGCGACGCTACGAACCCAAGAGATCGGCGAAGATGAAGGCCGAGCTCGAGCGGATCGCGGCAGCGCCCAAGCTGTCGCGCGATACATACGAACAGGTCAGCCGCAGCCTTGGTTAGTCCCGGCAAGGTCATCCGCGCGGACAATATCGCCTTGCCGCATGGCTTCCTCGATGGCAGCCAGAGCGATGCCCATGCGCTATCGCTGGCGGTGCCCCGCACAGATCCGGTGTTCGTGCAGCAGGTCCATTCCGCCCGGGCCATTGCCGTGTCCTCTCCATACGCACACGAGGAGCGCCCCGAAGCAGACGCGATGGCGACCCGCACGCCGGGCCTCGCCTTAGCCATCGTCACCGCCGACTGCGCACCCATCCTCTTTGCAGACCACGAAGCCGGGGTGATAGGGGCTGCCCATGCCGGCTGGCGCGGTGCGCAGTCGGGCGTCGTGGAGGCTGCCATCGTGGAGATGGAGCAGCTCGGCGCGCAGCGGGCGCGGATCGCGGCGGCCATCGGCCCATGCATCGCGCAGGAAAATTACGAAGTCGGTGCCGACATGCGTGCCAACTTCGCCCCAGGGGATCATCGCTTCTTCGAACCTACGGGGCCGGGCAAGTGGCATTTCGACCTCGAGGGCATGGTTGCCGCGCGCCTGGCGAGTGCCGGGATCGACTCGATCTGCGCGCTCGAGACCGACACCTACTCCGCTTCCCGCCGCTTCCACTCCTACCGCCGTGCAACCCATCGCGGGGAACCGACCACCGGAAGACAGGTTTCGCTGATAGCCCTTTCGGCCTGATTTGCCCTCAATTGCCGAAGCGACCCTGTAACATTAGGGCCAAAAGGCGGGTTGGCAGCACGGGTTTGCTCGTCTATCAGCCGCGCCAAGTCGCGACCCGGAAACGGTTCGTCGTGCGGCTTTCTGAACGAATCTCTTTGTCATCCGGGGTCACGCTCCGATGACGGCAGGCAAGGCAAGGGTATGGCATCCACCACCGGTAATGCTGAAGCGACTCCGCAGGTTTCTGATGGTGTCGAGAGCGAAGACGGCGTCCGCCGCCGCGATTTCATCAACATCGCTGCCGTCTCGGCGGCTGGCGTGGGCGGTCTCGTCACCCTGATCCCGCTGATCAGCCAGATGGCTCCCTCGGCCGACGTGCTGGCCGAAAGCACGACGGAGCTCGACCTGTCCTCGCTGGAAGTTGGCCAGTCCATCAAGGCCGTATTCCGCAAGCAGCCCGTATTCGTGCGTCGCCTGACCCAGGCCGAGATCGAAGAAGCGCAAGCCGTTCCCATCGGTTCGCTGCGCGATCCTCAGACGCTGGACGAGCGCACGCAGCCCGGCCACCTGGACGTATTGGTGGTGATGGGGGTCTGCACCCATCTCGGTTGCGTCCCGCTGGGCGCTGCCGCGGGTGAGAACAAGGGCGAGTTCGGCGGCTATTTCTGCCCCTGCCACGGTTCGCACTATGACACCGCCGCGCGCATCCGCAAGGGACCCGCGCCCTCCAACCTGGTGGTGCCCGAATACGAGTTCACGTCCGACACGACCATCGTGATCGGCTGAAGCTAGAGAGACTGACCATGAGCTTTCCCTGGGCCAAGGAATACACCCCGCAGAACGGACTGATGAAGTTTCTCGACGAGAAACTGCCGCTGCCGCGCCTCGTTTATAATGCCGTGGGTGCCGGCTATCCCGTGCCGCGCAATCTCTCCTACTTCTGGAATTTCGGCGTGCTGGCCGGGTTCTTCCTGGTGCTGCAGATCGTCACCGGCGTCGTGCTGGCGATGCATTATGCCGCCAACACGCAGGTCGCCTTCGCCTCGGTCGAGCACATCATGCGCGACATCAACTGGGGCTGGCTGATGCGCTATGCGCACGCCAACGGCGCCAGCTTCTTCTTCGTGGTGATCTACATCCACATCTTCCGCGGCCTGTTCTACGCCTCTTACAAGCCGCCACGCGAGATGATCTGGCTCATCGGCGTCGTGATCTTCTTGCTGATGATGGCCACGGCCTTCATGGGCTACGTGCTTCCCTGGGGCCAGATGAGCTTCTGGGGTGCGCAGGTGATCACCGGCCTGTTCAGCGCCATCCCGCTGGTGGGCGAGCCGCTGCAGGTCTGGATCCTCGGCGGTTTCGCACCGGATAACGCCGCCCTCAACCGCTTCTTCTCGCTGCACTTCCTGCTGCCCTTCGTGATCGCCGGCTGCGTGATCCTGCACATCTGGGCACTGCACATTCCCGGCTCCTCCAACCCGTCGGGTGTCGAGGTGAAGAGCGAGAGCGACACGCTGCCCTTCCACCCGTACTACACGGCGAAGGACGGCTTCGGCCTTGGTGTTGCGCTGCTGGTCTTCATGACCTTCGTGTTCTTCCTGCCGAACCAGCTGGGTCACCCTGACAACTATATCGAGGCGAACCCGCTTTCGACGCCCGCGCACATCGTGCCCGAATGGTATTTCTACCCGTTCTACGCGATCCTGCGCGCCTTCACCTACGACTTCATCCTCCCGGCCAAGCTGTGGGGCGTGCTCGCCATGTTCAGCGCGATCCTCGTGTGGTTCTTCCTGCCTTGGCTCGACAAGGGTCCGGTGCGCAGCGGCCACTATCGCCCGCTGTTCCGCAAGTTCTTCTGGTTCGGCCTGATCCCGGTCATGGCGGTGCTGTTCTTCTGCGGCGGTGCCCCGGCGGAAGAGCCCTATGTGATGATCTCGCAGATCGCGACGGCGTACTACTTCCTGCACTTCCTGGTGATCCTGCCGATCATTTCCTCGATCGAGCGGCCCGACCCGCTGCCCTTCTCGATTACCGAGGCGGTGCTGGGATCCGACAAGAAGGCCGTGCTGGGCGAAAACGCCGAGCCGGTGGCCACCTGACAAGCCGAGTTTCAAGGGAAAGACGAAAAAGATGATCCGCCTTGTTGGTATCCTGATCGGCCTCGGCTTCACCTTCGTGGTGCTGCTGGCCTTCGTTACCGGCGCCTACACCTGGGCGACCGAGGACGTGGCCGAAACGCCCGAACACGCCTTCCACGAAGCAGCCCACAGCCCCGATGGCGGCTTCGCCTTCGACGGTCCCTTCGGCACCTGGAACGTCTCGCAACTGCAGCGCGGCTACCAGGTCTACAAGGAAGTGTGCGCGGCCTGTCACTCGTTGAACTACGTGGCTTTCCGCAACCTCGCCCAGCTCGGCTATTCCGAAGAGCAGGTGAAGGCCGAAGCGGCAACGTGGCAGGTGCCGGGCATCAATCCCGACACCGGCGAGACGACCATGCGCGCCGCCGAGCCGACCGACTACTTCCCCTCGCCCTTCGCCAATGACGTGGCGGCGGCGGCGGCCAACGGCGGCAAGATCCCGCCCGATCTCTCGCTGATCACCAAGGCCCGTCACGACGGCAGCAACTACGTCTACTCGCTGATCTCGGGATACGAGCCGGTCCCCGCCGAGCTGACTGAGGAGTTCCCGGAGTTCGAAGTGCCCGTAGGCGGTTACTACAACCCCTACTTCGAATCGCTGGTCATCGGCATGGCTCCTCCGATCTCCGTGGACGGGCAGGTCACTTACGCCGACGGCACCGAGGCGACCATCCAGCAGATGTCCGCCGACGTGGCCGCCTTCCTGACCTGGACGGCAGAGCCCACGCTGATCAAGCGCAAGCAGACCGGCTGGCCGGTGCTCGGTTTCCTGCTCTTCGCCACGATCCTTGCCTGGTTCGCCAAGAAGCAGATCTGGTCCGACGCCAAGCCGAAGCGCCGCAAGGACTGAACCGGCGTTGCCGAACGCGAAACCGGGACTGTCGCGCGATGAGCTGAAGCAGCTCGTCCGCACGGTCCCGGATTTCCCGTCCTCGGGCATACAGTTTCGCGACATCACCACGTTGCTCGCCGATAGCGAGGGGCTGGCGGCATCGGTCGACTTGCTGGCCGAACTTGCCGCCGACCTCGCAGTCGACAAGGTCGCAGGCATCGAGGCGCGCGGCTTCATCTATGGCACGGCGCTGGCGCTTCGCCTCGGCACTGGCTTCATCCCCATCCGCAAAGCCGGCAAGCTGCCGGTCGAATGCCTGGAGGAGGACTACGCCCTCGAATATGGTGAAGCGCGGGTAGAGCTCGATCCCAGCATCGTCGCCCAGGGCGAGCGTGTGCTGGTGGTGGACGACCTCCTCGCCACGGGCGGCACCGCGCTCGCTGCGGCCCGCCTCCTGCGCCGTGCAGGATGCGAAGTGACGACCGCGCTGTTCGTGATCGACCTTCCCGAACTTGGCGGCGGAAAGGCCCTTTCCGAGGCCGGAATTGAGGCCAGGGCGTTGATCCACTTTGCCGGTCACTGATCGGCCTCGCGCCGCTACGGGAAAGGAATGCCCCGTCGGGCATTGTTGTGACAGGACGGATTTCATCACAGGCCGGGGAGACTAATGGAAGAACAGGCGCTCGTTATCGCGCTCGTCGGCGTGCTCGGCATCGGAGCGCAATGGGTCGCCTGGCGCACCGGTTGGCCTGCCATCGTGCTCATGTTGGCGGCGGGTTTCCTTGCTGGGCCCGTGCTCGGCATCATGAATCCCGAAGAAGCATTCGGCGAACTCCTGGAGCCGATGATCTCTATCGGCGTGGCGCTGATCCTGTTCGAAGGCGGTCTCAGCCTCGATTTTCGTGAATTCCGCAAATATGGCGGCGGCGTGTGGCGCCTCGTCGTATTCGGCGTGCCCCTGGGATGGTTCTTCGGGTCGCTTGCTGGCTACTACGTGGCGGGGCTCGTCTGGCCGGTGGCCATCCTGTTCGCCGGCATCCTCGTCGTGACGGGGCCCACCGTCGTCATCCCGCTATTGCGGCAGAGCGCGGTGCAGCAGCGGCCCGCGGCGCTGCTCAAATGGGAAGCCATCGTAAACGATCCCTTCGGCGCACTGTGCGCCGTGATCGCCTATGAATATTTCCGCAGCACCGCGGCAACCGGCGGTACCGCCTATGACGTGGTGCCCGAGATCGCGATCGCGGCAGGCATTTCCGGCCTGATCGGCTTTGCCGCAGCTTGGGTGATCGCCTGGAGCTTCCCGCGCGGCTTCGTACCCGAATACCTCAAGGTCCCTGTTCTCCTGGTGGCCGTCGTGGGCGTCTTCGTGCTGTGCAACAAGATCGAGCACGAAGCTGGCCTCCTCGCCGTCACGGTGATGGGTATCGCGCTTGCCAACATGCACGTCTCGTCGCTGCGAAGCATCCATCCCTTCAAGCAGAACGTCGCCGTACTCCTCGTCTCGGGCATATTCATCCTGCTCTCGGCGAGCCTGGACATCGAGCAATTGCGGCAATTCGAGTGGCAGTTCGGCCTCTTCCTGCTGGCACTGCTGTTCGTGGTTCGCCCGGCAACGGTGCTGATCAGCCTGCTGTTCTCCAGCGTTCCATGGAACGAGCGCCTGTTCCTCGCCTGGATCGCACCGCGTGGCATCGTGCTGGTGGCCATTTGCGGCCTGTTCGCCCTACGGCTCGAGGACTTGGGCTATGCCGACGGCACGATCCTCATCGGCCTGAGCTTCGCTGTGGTGGTGACCACCATCGTCGCTCACGGCTTCACGGTGGACCTTGTGGCGAAGCTGCTCAAGGTGAAAGGCGCCACGCGTCCCGGTATCATCATCGTCGGCTCCACCCAGTGGACGGTTGCCCTCGCCAAGCAGTTGCACGAGATGGATACGCCCGTGATGATCGTCGATTCGAGCTGGCAGCGCCTGAAGCCCGCCCGCTCTGCCGGCTTGCCGACCTATCACGGCGAGATCCTGAACGAGGCGACCGAGCACAATATCGACATGACTCCCTACCAGGCGCTGATCGCGGCGACCGACAACGAGGCATACAATACGCTCGTCTGCTCGGAATTCGCGCCCGAGATCGGAACCGACCGGGTCTACCAGCTTGGCGAGGCAGAGCCGGAGGACAACCACCGGGCCATCCCGTCCAGCCTGCGCGGTCGCTCGCTCTTCCACTCCGGCTTCGGCGTCGACGACGTCCAGCAGCGGCAGATGGAAGGCTGGGTCTTCCGCCGCACGAAGCTGTCGGAGAAGTTCGACCTCGATGATGCGCGCGACACGCTGCCCGAAGCTGCAAGCATGCTGCTGCTGGTGAAGCCCGAAGGCGACCTGCGCTTCTTCACCCATGCGGCCGAGCCCGAGCCGCAACCGGGCGATACCATCATCTCCTACGCGCCGCCCCGCACCATATCGGCGGAAGAGAAGGCGGCGAAACGTTCGGGCAAGGGCGGCTCGAAACCGCAACCTGCATGAGGATGGACATGAGAAACCCTTTCACCATCACCCTGGTCACTCTCGCCAGCTTCTCGCTTGCAGCCTGCGAATTGCGACGCGATGCTTCGGAGGAAGACGCGGATACCCCTGCAGGAGAAATCCCGGCGGATCCGACGATCACCGATCCGGAGCCCACGCCAAGCGATACCGCGTCGCCCGTTGCATCGATCATCCGCGATGGACCTGATGCCGAGCCGGTGGAACTCGCCCCGCAGACCGAGCCGGTCTCGATCACCATACCGTTTCCCGAAGGCTCCAATATCAGCGCGGCAGCGGAGCGGCGACTTGCGGGTCTGATGAACGAGGACGCGATAGAGGAAGACTGGCCGGTGATCCTGCGAGGCCATACCGATTCGGGCGGTAACGATGAGGCGAACATGCGCGCCTCGCGCGCCCGCGCGGAAGCGGTCGCCGCATGGCTGGTGGAGCGCGGCGTGGACGACGAGCGTATCGAGGTCATCGCGTTCGGCGAGCAGAACCCGATCCAGCCCAATGCCATGCCTGATGGCTCCCCCAATGAAAGCGGGCGGCGGGCCAATCGGCGGGTGGAAATCAGCATCGCGCCTTCCAAGCCCGAGGCATCGGACGACGATGAAGACAGCGGCAATTCGGGCGAGAGCGATACAGACGCTTGACGAAAGCCCCGCAGCGGTGGCAATCGCGGGGGACCGGAGCCGGGCGGGTATAGCTTAGTGGTAAAGCCCCAGCCTTCCAAGCTGGTTATGCGGGTTCGATTCCCGCTACCCGCTCCAGTCCTTCTTCCCGAACCCGTGGCTACCTAACTGGTCGAGGCTCGCCCGAAGGGGCGGTTGAGCTGCACGATCTTCCAGTTGAGAACGGCGGCAAATCCCACCCATAGCAGATAGGGCAGGATGAGCAGGCTGGCGAGGCCGGACCATTCGCGCAGCATCACGACGAGAGCCAGTACCGAAAGCCACAGGAAAGGCACTTCCACCAGCGCCCAGTCGGGCCGTTTCATGGCGAAGAAGAGCGGCGACCAGGCGAAGTGCAACACGCCGTTGGCGAGATAGAGGCCGATAAGCAGCCCCTCCTCGCCCTGCGTGGCCGCTGTGTCCCAGCACAGCACGAAGGCCCATGCGGCAAGGCCCAGGATCAACGTCCAGGCCGGTCCGAACAGCCAGTCGGGCGGTTGCCAGCCGGGCTTGTCGAGATTGCGATACCAGGGGCCGATCTTCGTCAGCAGGCCTCCGCCGATGCCGAGAATCACGGCCCATGCGATGGCGAAGATGACGGGGAAGGACATCGCCGGCAGGTTAGACCGCCCGCAGCGAACTGGCAAACGGCCTATTCTTGCCTGGAAAGCAGCCGTTTCTTCGCGATGCGCACGGTAATCCACACGCCCAGCACCAGCGGAACGACGATGACAGCCAGGACGCCTTCCTCGGCAACACCCAACTGCGCGAGGGGAAGGCCGACAAGGAGATAGGCGATCAGGCCCAGCGCATAATAGCTCAGGGCGACGACCGAGAGGCCTTCCACCAGTTGCTGCAGCCTTACCTGCATGGCGTTGCTGCGCTCCATCGAGCGCAGGAGGTCGGCATTCTGGTTCTCGATCCGGGTCTCGATCCGCGCCCTGAGCAGCGAGGAAAGCCGCGTCACCCGCTCGGAAAGCTGGCGCTCGCGGTCTTCCAGTGCCGCGCAAGTGCGCACCGCGGGCAGGAAGCGGCGCTGGGTGAAATCGGTGAGCGAGGCGAAACCCTCTATGGGCGTGATCGCCAGTTGGGAAAGCCGCTCGTCCACCAGCCTTCCATAGGCGCGCGTCGCGCTCATCCGGTAGCCGATGCGGGTGGCCACCGCGATCAGGTCTATGGAGAGGTGCGAGAGCTCTTCCATCAGCAGGTCGTCGCGCTCCTTCCCGTCGGCCAGGCGCGTGGCAAGCTCGTTCAGGCGCTGCTCGGTCTCGTCGAACTTGGGCCAGACCGCCTGCGCGGCGGGCAATCCGAGAAGCGCCTTGTTGCGATAGTTGCCCAGTTCCTGCAGCCGCTGCGCCGCGCGTGTCAGGTCGCGCGCATTCTCGCCATTGGCGGCGATCAGCAGGCGGCCGAACCCGTCGTCGCGCAGGCGAAAGTCCGACCACAGCCGCGCCCGCCCTTCGAAATAGCAGGAGACGAGTTCGGCGCGGTCGAGTCCGAGCCGGGGAAGCAGCCTGGTGGCTTCGTAGTCATTGGCGGTAATGTAGATGCGCGTGGCGCGAATGATCTGGCCGGGAATGCCCGCGACCCATTCCAGCGCCGCTGCAAGCCTGTCGCCGATGGCCCACCTGTCTTCCTCGGGCGATGGCGATACCGCGCTGTAGAGCGTCAGGCTGCTGCCTTCGCTGTGCCGCTCCCAGGTGAAGGATATGTCCTCGTCTATCCGGCCAGAACGGTGCGGTGGATCTCCTTCCACGGGATCGGCATGGCGCACCACCTGTTCGGCTTCCGCCCCCCGCTCCGCGGGATCGACCAGCGTAACCCACTGATGCACCATCGATGGCACTTCCAGCAGCGGCCATTGGCGCAGGTGCATTTCGCGCACGACCTGTTCCCTGATCGGATGCACTTGCATGGCGTTATCCCCCTTCCCTGCGGAACGCCCGATGGCCGGGACGTTGGTCCGGGTTGGCATGCGGCGCGACGGGGCGCACGACACCGCGATGGGTCGGCCCGCACCGCCTATTGGAGTACTTGCGCTTCGATAAATCCGGGCGCATGCTTGCCGCCTTCACTGGAGAGGAAGGTTCGATAACATGAAGAGCATGACTTCCCGTTTGATGATCGTTGCAGCAACCCTCTCGCTCGCCGCTTGTGGCGGCGGCGGAGCGGACGAACCTGAAGCCCCCGCAGAGCCGGAGGCAGCCGCACCCGCAGCTGCGGAGCCACAGGCTGCCGCTCCTGCAGAGGCGCCTCCACCCGAATCCACCGACACGATCGATGGCACGACGCTGGCGGAATTCACGCCCGATGTCGCGCATGGCGAGGAAGTGTTCGGCCAGTGCCAGGCCTGCCATGTCCTCGAACCTGGCCAGAACCGTGTCGGCCCCTCGCTGGCCGGGATCGTCGGCCGCGAGGCAGGGACGGTCGAGGGCTTCAACTACACGCCCGCCAACGCCAATAGCGGCATTACCTGGACGCCGGAAAAACTGTTCCAGTACCTCGAAAACCCGCAGCGCGTCGTCCCCGGCACGAAGATGGCATTCCCGGGTCTCTCGGACGGGCAGGACCGCGCCGACGTCATCGCCTATCTCGAGGCGAATGCCAGCTAGAGACTCGGCGCTATAAGCATGAAAGGGGCGCGGCTGCCGGTCTGGCAGCCGCGCCCCTTTCGCATTGGCGAACGGCCTCAGGCCGCGAGCGAGCCGCGCGCCAGCTCGCATTGGGACCAGATATCGCTGAGCGCGTCGATCAGCCGGTCGACATCGCCGTCGGTATGGACAGGTGAGGGCGTGAGCCGCAGCCTCTCGGTACCGCGCGGCACAGTGGGATAGTTGATCGGCTGCACATAGATGCCGTGATTGTCCATCAGCCAGTCGCTGATGCGCTTGCACTTGCGTGCATCGCCCACCATCACCGGGATGATGTGGCTGGGATTGGGGATGTGCGGGATGCCCAGCATGTCCAGCTTGCGGCGAACCGTGCTCACGACCTCCTTGTGGCGGTCCCTCTCGAACGTGCTGGATTTGAGGTGCCGGATGCTGGCGCAGGCACCGGCCGCCAGGGCCGGAGGCAGGGCGGTGCTGAAGATGAAGCCGCTGGCAAAGGTGCGCACGAAGTCGACAAGGTCGGCAGACGCCGCGATGTAGCCTCCCATCACGCCGAAACCCTTGCCCAGCGTGCCCTCGATCACGGTGATGCGGTCCATCTGCCCCTCGCGCTCGGCCACGCCGCCGCCGCGCGGGCCATAGAGGCCGACGCCATGCACCTCGTCGATATAGCTCATCGCGCCGTGCTTTTCGCACACGTCGAGGATCTCGGCGATGGGAGCGATGTCGCCGTCCATAGAATAGACGCTCTCGAAAGCGACCAGCTTGGGCACTTCCGGTCCGTAGAGGGATAGCAGCCGGTCGAGATCCTCGGGATCGTTATGCGCCCAGATCCGCTTCTCGGCGCGCGAATGGCGGATGCCCTCGATCATGGAGGCGTGGTTGAGCGCGTCGGAGAAGACCACGCAGCCCGGAATGCGCGAGGCGAGCGTGCCAAGCCCCGCCCAGTTCGAGACATAGCCCGAGGTAAACAGCAGCGCGGCTTCCTTGCCGTGCAGGTCGGCCAGCTCGCACTCCAGCAGCACGTGATGATGGTTGTTGCCCGAGATGTTGCGCGTGCCGCCAGCGCCCGCTCCGCACTCGTCGAGCACCGCATGCATCGCTTCGATCACCAGCGGGTGCTGACCCATGCCGAGATAGTCGTTGGAGCACCATACGGTGACGTCCTGGGTCGCTGCGCCGACATAGCGAGTGGCATGGGGAAAGTGACCACAGTGGCGCTCGATCTCGGTGAAGACGCGGTAGCGCCCCTCCTCGCGAACGGCATCGAGTTCCGACTTGAAATAGGCTGCGAAATCCATGCTCAATTGTCCTCTCCCCGAATGAGCGACGTCTTGCGGGACCGGGGCAAGGCCCATCCCCACAGGGCCCCGTCGCGCAGCGGCAGGGCGAGAAACAGGTGTTCGAGCGTGCCTAAGGCGGCGAGCGCGAAAAGCAGGCTGGCGGAAACCGCCTCGGCGCTCCCGGCAGGCGCGGCAACAGCAGTGCTCCCGAGCCAGGCCGACAGCGCGAACAGGACCGCGATGGAGGCGAGCAACGGCCAGCCAAGCCGCGATGGTCCGAAATAGCTCTTGAGATAGCCGAGGTGCGGCGGAAGGATGTCCGTGCTCGCATTGGGCACACCGTGGAAGATGTTGAGCTTGCTGCTGAGGCGCATCGCGTACAGCAGCGCGAAGGTCATCGCGGCCAGCGTGTTGGGTGCGCCCCAGCTGATCGAGATCAGCAGCAGGGCCGTTACCGCAAGGGTGATCTCATGGTGTATTACGGTCGCACTGGCGGTGGCGAACCGTGCCCATGCCGTCACTTGCGGTGGACACGTCGTCCTCCGCGGGCCCGTCACCGCACCGGTGAGGAAGCCGATTTCGTGCCATGACCACACCAGGATCGCCGCTGCGAAAGCGCCATAGGCTCCCAGCGGCGTGGCACTGCCGAGGCTCAGGATCGCCCCGACGAGACCGGCGAGGCCAGCCAGCGCGCCAAGTGCAAGGCTGCGCGGAAAAGTGCGGCGGTCGAGATTGTCCAGCCACGCCACCAGCCCGGTCGCAAGGAACCAGATCGCCACTGTCGCGGCGACCGGGAGGACATGTCCGCTCCAGCTCACCATGCTGGGTGCAGCCTGATGTTCTGCGGAAGTTCGTTGCGCCGCGCGCGGTGCGTGTAGAGCCGGGCGAAATTGAGGCCCGCCCGTGCCATGCCGGACACACGCATCCACCCGCCCGCGATCCCGCCACGCTCCTTGCCTTCAGCGATCCGCCGGGCGGCGGCGAGGAGGTCGTCCATCCTGGCACGGAAGCGCGGATCGTCGATGTCCAGCTCCACCGGGAAGACCTGGCGGCTGATCTGGTTGCAGATCGCGAATACCTTGTAATCGTATTCGGTGGGATCGAGCCCGAGCGCCTCGTGGAATACGGGCCGCGCATGGTCGCGCACATACATCGTGGCGTAGACCGAGAGGAGGAAGAAGCGCACCCACAGCTTGTTCATGCCCTGCAGCAGCTTGGGATCGGCGCGCATCAGCATGGCGAAGGCTTCGCCGTGGCGGAACTCGTCATTGCACCATTCCTCGAACCACTGGAAGATCGGGTGGAACCGCAGTTCCGGGTTCGCGGCGAGGTGGCGGTAGATCGTGATGTAGCGGGAATATCCAATCTTTTCCGAGAGGTAGACCGCGTACCAGATGAATTTCGGCTTGAAGAAGGTGTATTTCTTGGTGCGCGTCAGGAAGCCCAAGTCGATGCCGATGCCTGCATCCTTCAGCGTATCGTTGATGAAGCCGGCATGGCGGCTCTCGTCGCGCGCCAGCAGCTTGAACAGCTGTTTCACGTCCGGGTTCTTCGTGCGCCGGGCGATCTCGGCATAGAGCACGCAGCCAGAGAATTCGGCGGTGAGCGAGCTGACGAGGAAGTCGATGAATTCGGCGCGCAGTTCCGGCTCAAGGCCCTCGATCACCCCGTCAAAGCTGGCATCGCGCTTGAAATGCCGCTTGTTCGGATCGCTCTTCATCTCGGCAATGAGCTCGTCCCATTCCTCGCGCACCAGCGATACGTCGATCGAGTCCAGCGCATCGAAATCGGTCGTGTAGAAGCGCGGGGAGAGGACGGTGTTCTCCTTCGCCATCTCCATCGTGTCGGGCGCGGCGGCGATCTTTGTCTGGGCGTTCATTTCAGGCTCCCTGCGCTGAAGCTGACTTCGTAGAGTTCCTTGAGGTCGAGATAGGCTGCCAGTCGCGTCCAGCCGCGCAGGAGCGGCCCCGCGCGGGTGACCGTGGCGGTGCGCTCGTAATGGGCGGTCTCGCCGAATGCGATCTGGATGGGGTCGCCATGCACGCGCACAGTGTCGCCGGGATGGATCGCGATATCGTCGTCCAGTTCGACATGGGCGTGGAAGTGCTCGTCGCTCTGCGCCACGGCGATGCGGCACACGGTATCGAAGCTGCGCGGCGTGCTCATGCGCTCGTCCTTTCGAGGAATTGCGCGAAGGCCGCGCGGTTGTCCGGGCCGAAGCCGCCGAGCTCGATCTCGCGGCCGGTGGCGCTGTCGGTCAGCGAGATCGCGCCGTCGCTCCACAAGATGAGTTCGAAAGGCGGGGCGGCGCCGATGCCGCGCATCCGCCGGTCGCGGGCGAGGCCGCGCATCACGCCGCGCACGAACCCCGCGCCGTCGGCTTCGCCTTGCAGGACAGCGACCGTCGCGCCGCTATCGGCGTCGGTCACCAGCACTGAACCGTCTTCCCGGTCCCGGAAGGCGAGGCTGCGTGTGTTTACGTGCTCGACCCCCGCTGCATCGCGATGGACGGACGGGACGGCCTCCCTATCCGCAAGGCCCAGCGTTACCGCAGAAGTCAGCGCCAGCGAAGCGGCGACAAGCCCGAAGACAAGCCACAGGGCCGGGCGCGGAACGGTGTTCTCGTGGGAATGCGAGTGGCTCATGCAGCGGCCTCCCGCAGCGGGACGGGCGCGAGGTCGCGATCACAGCTGTCCTTGCGCACTGTCGCACTGGCTGAAGCGCAGGCTTTGGTGAGGATTTTCGCAGCCTCCGGCGCATGGGCCAGCGCCCGCAGCATCGGTTGCGGCTTGCCGAAGCGCCACGGGCGAGCATGCGGCCAGAGCACGGCATAGCCGAGGCGATGCTCCTGCGTCAGCGTCAGCGCAATGTCGCCTGCATCACCCGGAAGCTCGCGCAGGTCGGCGCTGCCGATGGCTTTCAGCGGCAGGTTGATACAAGTACTGAGCGCGACGCCGATCCGCAGTACGATGCGCCTGTCGGTAATGGTATAGACCGTAGTGCGCGCCACCAGCACGGCGAATCCCGCGAAGAGTGCCTGGCACAGAAGGCCGCCCAGCACCGTCACCACCGCCCCGACCGGACTGCCGGTGACGAGCGCCAGCAGGGCAAGCAGGCCGAAATAGCCGCCGATCCAGCGGGTATGGAGCGCCGTGCGTGCAAAGATCCGCCAGTCCGGTGCGCCTTGCCACAGCATGCGCTCTCCCTCGGGCAGCTTGCCGGGAAGCCCGCGAACGGGCTCGCTTTCATGCTCCATGATCATAGCCACGGCTCCTGCCGGTCGGCCGTGCCGTAGAGATATCCGGCACCGAAATAGCCCGCGATGCGCTCTTCCTCGAAGCGGGTCATCTGGCCGGGCGTTGCAGGCAGCGGAACGCCAGCGAAATCGGCGGCGGGTAGCGCGTCGATCCGGATGCCATCCCGCCGCACGACCGCCATCGGCATGGGGGCGATGGACGTGCCCGCGCCCGTATCGATCTCGAGATAGCGGATGATATGCTCGGCCATGTCCACCCAGAGTTCGGTGACCACGCCTGCTTTCTTGCCATCCGCTCCGTAAACCGGCAGGCCGACCGGATCGACACCGCCCTTCGCGACATAGATGTTTTCCGCAGCCGACAGCGGGACGATGCGCGGATTACCGTGGGCATCGAGGTCGGGGTAATCGGCCCGGCGGGCAAAGGCGCCCGGTCCGATTCCGTCGAGCAGCGGATTGCCGGTGGGCGAGTAGGGCGCACCGCCAAAATTCTCGCGGCGCCTGGCGGCAAGGTCGAACGGGTCCCGCGTGCCGGTTGGAGCGGTGACCGTTCCCTTGCCGAAAGGCAGGTGGAACGTCTTGGTGCTGGCCCGGCTGAGCGGGCCCCCCGGCGTGTCGATGGCGCCGGTCAGCTCGTCTTCGACCGGATAGCCCTCGCGCCGGTCCTCGCGGCGCAGGTAGAAGACCAGGGCGATGAAGAAGAGTACGAAGACGTAGAATGCGATTTCCGCAACGTCGATCGTGCCTACGATATTGCCGTCAGTCATGATGCTTTCCTTTCCCGCCCAGTCATGTGGGGAACTCCGTCAGTCCGAACCGCGTAGCGCCTGTATCCTCGCGCGGCAGGCGTGCCTCGCTGCCCACGAGGGGGCCGAGCACCACCAGCGTCGCCAGCAGCAGCGCGATTTCCAGCGTGTAGACGACGCCGTATCCGGTCGCCCGGTCGGCAAGAGTGGCGCCCAGACCGTCCTGCACGGCGAAAAAGGCCACCACGTCCCGCACGATGCCGCCCAGCGCGATGGCAAGCCCTGCGCAGCTCGCCTGCACCGCGCCCCATGCGCCCAGCGCGAGGCCCGATCCCTCCGTATCCGCCAGCGCCATCGCCGCCACCAGCGTGCCGACCGAGAACAGGCCGACGCCAAGGCCGATCGCGACAGCTCCGCAGCCGAGCAGGAGGGCTGAGGAAAGCGGGGCGGCGAATATCACCATCAGGAAGGCGGCAATGCCGATCACCGCGCCCATTCCCGCAAGTCGCAGCGGCTCCAGCCCCGCGCCCAGCCAGCGGGCGGAGAGGGTGAACCCGGCCAGCGCGCCGAGCGCCCAGCCGCCTGTCAGCAGCGTAGTCGCTCCCACAGAAAGGCCGAGGATCTCGCCTCCAAACGGTTCGAGCAGCGCGTCCTGCATCGCGAAGGCCGCGGTCCCGAGGCCAATGGCGATGAGCAGGCGCCGCGTGCGTCCGCGCGCTACGAATTCGCGCCAGACATTGCTAAAGCGCGGACGCGGTGTCTCGTCGCTGGCGATGGCGACGCTGCGCCCCTCCTGCTTCCACAGCGCGACGATGTTGAAGATGACCGTCAGCACCGCCGCGCCCTGGATCACCTGCACCATGCGCGTGGGGCTGAAATCCGCCAGCAGCCGCCCCATCACCAGCGCCGAGAGCATCATGCCCGCCAGCAGCATCACGTAGAGCAGGGCAACGGCGCGCGGGCGCTTGTCGGGCGCAGCGAGATCGGTGGCGAGGGCGAGGCCGGCGGTCTGCGTCGTATGCATGCCCGCGCCCGTCAGCAGGAAGGCGATCACCGCTGCGGAAGCGCCGAGCGCGATATTGTCCGGGCTGCTCATCAGCAGGAGGCTGAAAGGCATGATGGCGAGGCCACCGAACTGCAGCAGCGTTCCGAACCACAGATAGGGCACACGCCGCCAGCCCAATGCCGAGCGATGGTTGTCGGAGCGCTGCCCGATCAGCGCGCGCAGTGGCGCAAAGACGAGCGGGATCGCGATCATCAGCGCGATCAGCCAGGCGGGCAGCCCAAGCTCCACGATCATCACGCGGTTCAGCGTTCCATTCAGCAGCACCATCACCATGCCCACGCTCACCTGGAACAACGCGAGGCGCAGGAGGCGGCCCAGTGGCAGGTCGGCACTCGCCGCGTCGGCGAAAGGCAGCCAGGCGATCGCCACCCGGCTCCATTTCGCAGACAGGGAAGCGCCTCTCGCCATCAGCGTCTCACCAGCTCGAGGGCATGGGAAGTGTAGAACCCGCTGGCAATGCGCCCGCCGCGCGCCACCCGCCATTCGGACAGGGTGCACAGTAGCTCGCGCAGCTCGCTCTCGCGCACCGGCACGATGGCGGGGGAGCGGTCGGAGCGCGGGAACAGCTTGCCCGCCTTGTGCATCGCGCCGAGCAGGGGCGTGGAGGGGGCGAAGGTAAAAATGATCGAACGATCGCACCGTGCGGCAAGGCGCGAGAGTGTGCGCACGATGTCCTGCGCCGGGTAATGGATCAGCGAATCCATCGCCACCACATGCTCGAAGCGGCCAAGGGCGGGGTCGAGCATGTCGCCCACCCGCCAGTCGATCCGGCCATGCCCGATGAAGGACTGGGCGCGCCGCGCGGCGATCTCCACCAGCCCGCCGGCAATGTCCACCCCGGTCACTTCCGCGCCCCGGCAGGCGAGGTCGATGCTCATCGCGCCGGTACCGCACCCTGCGTCGAGCACGCGCACACGGCGGAGGTCCTCCGGCAGCCAGTTCTCGATCTGCGCGCGCATCCGGTCGCGCCCTGCTCGCACGGTGGCGCGGATGCCGGAGACCTTGGCGTCCGAGGTGAGGTCGATCCAGGCCTTGCGCGCGGTGCCGTCGAAATAGGCGGCAAGCCGGTCGCGCTGGAGGCTGTAGGCATCGGGACGGGGGGCGTGGCTGGCCATCATTCGAACCCCAGGAAGTCGAAGATGTCGCGGTCCTTCATTGGGCGGGCCGCCAGCGGGTCGACGCCGTGCCACAGGAGTTGCGCGAGGCGGATATATTCGGCCTGTGCCGCCAGCACTTCGGGTGAGTCCTCCATCTCGAACAGCGTGCATTTCTTGAGGCGGCTGCGCCTGATCGCGTCGAGGTCGCGGAAATGGGCCAGTCGCTCCATGCCGATGGCCTCGCTGAAGCGGTCGATCTCGTCGGTCTGGGCGGAGCGGTTGGCGATAACGCCCGCCAGCCGGACATTGTAGTTCTTCGCCTTCGCCCCGATCGCGGCGACGATGCGGTTCATGGCGAAGATGGAGTCGAAGTCGTTGGCCGCCACCACCAGCGCCCGCTCGGCATGTTGCAGCGGCGCGGCGAAACCGCCGCACACCACGTCGCCCAGCACATCGAAGATGACGACGTCGGTATCTTCCAACAGGTGGTGCTGCTTCAGCAGCTTTACCGTCTGCCCCACCACGTAGCCGCCGCAGCCCGTGCCCGCCGGCGGGCCGCCCGCCTCCACGCACATGACGCCGTTATAGCCTTCGAACATGTAGTCCTCGGGCCCGAGTTCCTCCGAGTGGAATTCTACGCTTTCGAGCACGTCGATCACCGTGGGCATCAGCTTCTTGGTGAGGGTGAAGGTGGAATCGTGCTTCGGGTCGCAGCCGATCTGGAGGACGCGGTGGCCAAGCTTGCTGAAGGCGGCGGAGAGGTTGGACGAAGTGGTCGACTTGCCGATGCCGCCCTTGCCGTAGACGGCGAAGACCTTCGCTCCCTTGATCTCGTCGCGCGGGTCAAGCCCGACCTGAACGGAGCCCTCGCCATCGGGCGGGCTGAATGTCGTCTGGGGGTCGAGAAGGTTCATTGGATAATCCTCATTCGGCTGCCGCTGCGAACACGCCCTCGAGGCGGTCTTCCAGCTCCTCGCTCGCGCCGCGCAGGGCTTCGAACGTGTCGTTGTCGGGTTCCCACAGGCGCCGCTCGCAGGCTTCCAGCAAACGTCCGGCGACGCGTGCCGAGCTGGTGGGATTGAGCTGCGCGAGGCGGTCGCGCATTTCGGGGTCGAGCACGAAGGTCTCGCTGATTCGCTGGTACACCCAGGGTGCCACCTGCCCGGTGGTGGCGGACCAGCCGACCGTGTTGGTCACGTGGTTCTCGATGTGCTTCACGCCTTCGAAGCCGTGCTTCAGCATGCCCTCGAACCACTTGGGATTGAGCGTGCGGGTGCGCGTTTCGAGGTCGATCTGCTCGGCCAGCGTGCGCACCTTGGTCTGCCCCTGCGTCGCATCGAGGATATAGACCGGCCCGTCCACCCCCCTCGCCCGCGCGACCGAGCGGCTGACACCGCCAAGCCCGTCGACGTACTGGTCGAGATCGGTGATGCCGACCTCCACGCTTTCGAGGTTCTGGTAGGTGAATTCCACGGTGGCGAGCGCGCTGCGCAGGAGATCGCGCTGCTGGTGCGGCGCGCCGTTCACGCCATAGGCGAAGCCCTTGTGCGTCTCGAAAGCATTGGCGAGCTCGTCGGGATCGGCCCACACGCCGCCCTCGATCAGCAGGTTCACATTCGCGCCATAGGCTCCTTCCGCATTGGAGAAGACCCGCAGGGCCGCCGTCTCGAGGTCGCAAGCATGTTTCGCCTGGTGGGCCAGCGTATGCTTGCGCACGAAGTTCATGTCCTCGGGCTCGTCGGCCTGCGCGGCCAGCAGGGCAGCTTCGGCGAGCATCCGGGTCTGCAGCGGCAAGAGGTCGCGGAAGATGCCCGAGAGCGTGGCGACGACATCGATGCGCGGGCGGCCCAGCGCCTCCAGCGGAATGAGCTCGGCCCCCGCCAGCCGACCGTAGCCATCCAGCCTCGGCAGCGCGCCGATCAGCGTCATGGCCTGCGCGATCTGCACGCCTTCACTTTTCATGTTGTCGGTGCCCCACAGCACCATGGCGAGGCTTTCGGGGAAAGGCTGTCCGCTGGCGACGTGGCGAGCGATAAGCCCCTCCGCCTGCTCGCGGCCCTGCTGGCAGGCGAAGCGGCTGGGAATGCGGAAGGGGTCGAAGCCGTGGATGTTGCGGCCCGTGGGCAGGACGGCGGGATTGGTAAGGATATCACCGCCCGGCGCGGGCTTCACATAGCCGCCGTCGAGCGCATGGACGAGCGCGCCGATCTCGTCGCAGCCGTCCAGCGCCTCGCCCAGCGCCTCGCGGTCGGCTTCGGGATCGGCCTCGATCATCGCGTCGAGCAGGTCTTTGCGCTCTTCGCCCCGGGGCGACTGGCCCAGCACGTGCAGGCCGTGCGGGATGAGCGTGCGTTCAAGCTCGTAAAGCTGCGGGCCGAGATCGGCGATGTCATCGCAGGGGATGTCCAGCGCTTCGCACTGCTCGGTTATCATCGCTTCGAGCTCGGCACATTCCTCGCCCTGCGACGTGCGCCAGCGTTCCAGCATGGCCTTGAGGTCGGACAGGCCTTTGTAGAGCCCGGCCTGCGCCAGCGGCGGCGTGAGATAGCTCACCAGAGTGGCGGCGGAGCGGCGCTTGGCCAGCAGCCCCTCGGAAGGATTGTTCGAGGCGTAGAGGTAGAAATTGGGCAGGTCGCCCAGCAGCCGCTCGGGCCAGCAATCGCCGCTCATCCCGGCCTGCTTGCCCGGCATGAATTCCAGCGCCCCGTGGGTGCCGAAATGGAGGACGGCGTGAGCGCCGAAATCCTCGCGGATCCAGCGATAGAAGGCGGCAAAGGCGTGGGTCGGGGCAAAGCGGCCCTCGAACAGCAGCCGCATCGGGTCGCCTTCGTAACCGAAAGCAGGCTGCACGCCGACGAAGACATTGCCGAAGCGCGCGCCCAGCACATGGATATGCGCGCCGTCGCTCTGCACCTTGCCGGGCGCGGGGCCCCATTGCTGCTCGATCTCGGCGAGATGCGGTTCGCGGCGCACATGCTCGTCGGCATGCACGCGCGCGGCGACATTGGCATCGGCACCGAAATCCTCGGCATTGCCGTGCAGCACCTGCTCGCGGAGCGCATCGACGCTTGCGGGGACGTCCACCGCATAGCCTTCGCGCGAGAGGCGCTGGAGCGTGGCGTGGAGCGATTCCCACACCGCGAGGTGGGCAGCGGTGCCCGTCGCCCCGGAATTGGGCGGGAAGTTGAAAATGGCGATGGCGAGACGGCGCTCCGCCCGCTCGGTGCGGCGCAGGCCGATCAGGCGCACGGTCTTGGCAGCGAGCGCCGCGGCGCGCTCCGCATCGCCATGCATGGCGCGCACCGGCCCGTCCGCCGCATCGCGCCGACCGCCGAATACCGAGGGGCAGATCGCGCCGTCCAGCTCGGGCAGGGCGACCATCATTGTGGCCTCCAGCGGGAGCAGACCCTGCGGCCGCTCGCGCCAGTCCTCCAGCGTCTGGAACTCCAGCGCCATCGCCGAGATATAGGGGATATCTAGCGCGGCAAGCTGCTCCACCGCCGCTTTCGCGTCGTTATAGGCCGGGCCGCCGACCAGCGAGAAGCCCGTGCAGTTGATGATCGCGTCGACCTGCGGCTTGCCGTTCTTGACGAAGAACTTCTCGATAGCGGGGCGCGCATCCAGCCCGCTGGCGAAAGCGGGGATGACCCTCAGGCCGGCTTTCTCGCACGCGGCGATGATGCCGTCGTAATGCCCGGCATCCGAGCCCAGCAGGTAGGAGCGCAGCAGCAGCAGCCCCACCGTGCCATGCTTTCCCTGCTTGCGCGGCAGCAGGCGCAGGCTCTCGCTGATCTTCTGGTCGGTGCGCGGGTGATAGACGCCGACTTCCGGATATTCGAGCGGCGGCGCTGCCGAAGTGATGCCGCGGCGGGTCAGGCGGTCGCCCGCGGCGTAGCGGTCGATAAGGGCGCGAACCATCGCCACCACATTGTCTTCCGAGCCCGCGAGCCAGTATTGCAGGGTGAGGAAATAAGCGCGTACATCCTGCGCCGTGCCGGGAATGAAGCGCAGCAGCTTGGGCAGGCGGCGCAGCATCCTCATCTGGCCCGCCCCGCTGCTTGCGCCAGCCTTCTTCGAGCCGCGCAGCCGTTTGAGCATGGCGAGCGGTCCCTTGCTCGGCGCATCCATGCGGTACTGTCCCATGCGCGTCAGCTTCACAATCTCGCCTGCCGACATCAGGCACACCATCGCGTCGCAATCCTCGCGGCGCGCTTCCAGCGTCGGCATGATGGCGCGCACGTGATCGTCGAGGAAGAGCATGGAGACGATGACGATATCGGCCTCGGCCACGGCGCGCTTGGTATGCTCCAGCGCCTCGCCGCTGCGATCCCAGTCGGCGGCAGCGTGTAGCGACAGGAGGATGTTCGCTTCACGCAGCTGCGCCCCGGCGCGCTCCACTGCGCCTTTCAGGTGGTTGTCCAGCGTGACGATGGCGACGCGGACACGCGGGGTCGAGAGGCTGACGCGGTTATCGGGCATAATGGGCCTTCGCATCGTAGAGCGTGGTGAGGTCGATCTCGCCGCGGCCATGTTCGCTGGCAAAGGCCTCGGTGTTGCGCCGCGCCTTGCCGCGCACGAAGAAGGGGATCTTTTTCAGCTCGCGCTCGGCTTCGGCAGTCCAGGCGGAGGTGGTGGCGGTATCCGGCTCGACCTCGTTGGCCGGCACCGGCACATGCGCAGGTCGCGCAGGCGAGTGCGCAGCGAGATGGCTCGCGCCTGCCTCGTCTGAGAATTCGAAATCCTCGCGGAACATGGCGAGAAGGTGTTCCTCGAGGCCCATCACCAGCGGATGCACCCAGGTGTCGAAAATGACGTTTGCGCCCTCGAACCCCATTTGCGGGGAGTGGCGGGCGGGGAAATCCTGCACGTGGACGGGTGAGGAGATCACCGCGCAGGGCAGGCCGAGGCGCTTGGCGATATGGCGCTCCATCTGCGTGCCCAGCACCAGCTCGGGCGCGGCCTCCGCGATGGCGGCTTCCACGGCGAGGTGGTCGTCCGTGATGAGCGGCTCGGCGCCGTATTCCTTCGCAGCGGCGCGCAGGTCGCGGGCGAATTCGCGGTTATAGCAGCCGAGCCCGCAGACCTCGAAACCCAGTTCCTCGCTGGCGATGCGGGCGGCGGTGATGGCATGGGTGGCATCGCCGAAAATGAAGACGCGCTTGCCGGTGAGATAGGTCGAGTCGACAGAGCGGCTCCACCACGGCATGCGCGATCCGTCATCGTCCAAGGCGGGCGCGGGATCGACATTCGCCTGCTGTGCCACCGCGCGGATGAAGTCGCGGGTCGCGCCAACGCCAATGGGCACGATGCGGATGGCGGGCTGGTCGAAGGCCCGCTCCAGCCAGCGCGCGGCTTCGTCGCCGATCTCGGGATAGAGCACGACGTTGAAGTCCGCCTCGCCGATCCGGCGAATGTCGGCAGGCGAGGCGCCGAGCGGGGCGACGACATTCACCTCCACGCCCAGCGCTGCGAGGATGCGGCGCACTTCGATCACGTCGTCGCGGTGGCGAAAACCCAGCGCGCAGGGGCCGAGGATATTGGCAAACGGCTTACGCTCCTGCCGGGATAAGCGCGCTACGGGCTCGGCCAGCGTGCGCACGATGCGGTAGAAGCTCTCCGCCGCGCCCCAGTTCTCCTTGCGCTGGTAGCTGGGCAGCTCCAGCGGGATGACCGGACAGGGCAGGCCCATCGCTTCGGAAAGGCCTGCCGGATCGTCCTGGATGAGCTCGGCGGTGCAGGACGCGCCCACCATCAGCGCCTCGGGTGCGAAACGTTCCACTGCGTCCCGCACCGCTTGCTGGAACAGCTGCGCGGTGTCCTTGCCGAGGTCGCGCGCCTGGAAGGTGGTGTAGGTAACGGGCGGGCGGGCATTGCGCCGCTCGATCATCGTGAACAGCAGGTCTGCATAGGTATCGCCCTGCGGCGCGTGGAGGACGTAGTGCATTCCTCTCATGGCCGTCGCCACGCGCATCGCGCCGACATGGGGCGGGCCTTCATAGGTCCAGACGGAAAGCTGCATCGCCTACACCTCCAGCACGTCGCGCCGCCGCAGCGGCCGGGCAAAGAGCTCGGCAAGGTCGCCTGCCTGCTCGAAGCCGTGGATGGGGGAGAAGACGAGTTCGATGGCCCACTTGGTCGCGAGGCCTTCCGCCTCCAGCGGATTGGCGAGGCCGAGGCCGCAGACGGTGAGATCGGGACGATCGGTGCGGACACGGTCCAGCTGGCGCTCGAGATGCTGGCCCTCGCTGATGCGCGTTTCGGCAGGCAGCAGCGCCAGCTCGCCAGCCATCTGCGCGCGGTTGAGATAGGGCGTGCCGACTTCCACCGGCTGCATCCCCAGTTCGGTCGCCAGGAACCGCGCGAGGGGGATTTCCAGCTGCGAGTCGGGCAGGAAGCTGATGCGCCGTCCTTCCAGCCGCTCTCGGCTCCGGGCGATGGCGCGCTTGGCCCGCTCGCGGCCCGGTGCGACGACGCGGTTGAAATGCATCTCGTCCACGCCGAATGCGTTCGCCGCAGCGTGCAGCCAGGCGGTCGTGCCTTCCGCCCCAAAGGGGAAGAGCGCATCGAGCCGGGTCGCCCCGCGATCCTCCAGCGCGCGGGCCGTCTGGGTCAGGAACGGCTGGGCAAGGAGAAAGCGCGTCTGCGGCCCCACGGGCGCGAGCTGCGCGGCCGAGCGGGAGGGGAGCATATGCACATTGGCGATGCCCAGCTCGGCGAACAGGCGCGCGAACTGGTCCTCCACGATATCGGGCAGCGCTCCCACCACCAGCAGCTCCGGCGCAGCGTCGGTTTCGGCAGACGGCATTTCTGGCACCAGCGCTTCGAGGCAGGCATCCTCGCCCTCGGTGAAAGTGGTCTCGATCCCGCTGCCTGAGTAGTTGAGGATCCTGACCTGCGGCGCATAGGCCTGGCCGAGCCGTTCGGCGGCCTTGCCGAGGTCCATCTTGATCACCTCGGAAGGGCACGAGCCCACCAGGAACAGCGTGCGGATTTCAGGGCGGCGTGCCAGCAACTGGCCCACCACGCGGTCGAGTTCGTCCTGGCAATCGGCCATGCCGGCGAGGTCGCGTTCCTCGATGATGGCGGTGGCGAAGCGCGGCTCGGCGAAGATCATCACGCCCGCCGCCGATTGCAGCAGGTGCGCGCAAGTGCGCGAGCCGACGACGAGGAAGAACGCGTCCTGCATCTTGCGGTGGAGCCAGACGATGCCGGTCAGCCCGCAGAACACCTCGCGCTGGCCACGCTCGCGCAGGACCGGGGCGCAATCGGTGGATGGGGCGGGAAGGCCGCTCATGCCGGGGCCGCCTGTGCCGCCTGCAGACGCGCGGCGCGCAGCTTGAGGAGGAACTGCCCGGCATTCACGACATAAGTCGCATAGGCGGCGAGCGCGACGAGCATGCGCTGCTCCACCGTGCCGATCGCGCCTGCCAGCATCACCAGATAAGCGGTGTGCAGGGCCAGCACGAGGATGGAGAACACGTCTTCCCAGAAGAAGGGCCGGGCAAAGAGCCACTTGCCGAAGACGTGCCGCTCCCAGATCGAGCCTGTCACCATGATCGCGTAAAGTGCCAGCGTCTTGGCGACGACCGAAAGCTCGGCGACGATCGCTCCTTCGCCGGTCGAGAGGTAGCGCAGGACCAGGGCGAGGCTGCCGAGGAAGATGGCGAACTGTAACGGGGCAAGGACACCCTGGACGACAGTCCAGCGCGACTCGTCGCGCCGTCGCCTCTCCGCCTCGGTGTAAAGCGCGGGCCTCCCGTGTCCGGGAATTTCAGGCGGTTTGCGCTTCCAGATCTCATTCCCGTTCATACCGAACGACTATCCTCCGTCGGCTTGGAATGAAGACTACGCCTCTTTCGCTAACAGTGTCAATCTATCCTGACGACAAGACAGATTGACAGTAGTGTGGAGACGATTTGGTAAATCGGCCGAACAGGCGTAGGGTCGGCTCCGGTTCGGAGTCGGATCGCAGAAATCCTTCCCGGACAGGCCGACGCAATCCGCGCCGCCCAGACCGGGAGAGTCTGACTATGGCATCGGTGATTGGAATACGGACCGTACTGCGCATCGACGAGGCGGATGACGCCGGGCACTGCGATCGACGGGCCAATGACAACAGACGAGGGAGCCGTTACCGGTCGGCAGATCTCGACACGATGATCGAGCGCGAGGTGATACCGCGCCTGCTGGTCGTCAGTTCCGGCGCGCAAACGGTTCGAACACCTGTCTGCAATGATCCGGTCACCCCTGCCGAAGCGGCGATGTTCGCCCCCCTCCCGCTGGAGATGGAAAGCCACGAACTGCTGGCCGTCGTCGAACGCTTCCTCGACAGGGGCGTGCCGACCGAAGAGATCTTCGTGGAACTGCTCGCGCCCTCTGCCAGGCGGCTGGGCCAGATGTGGGAAGACGACAGCTGCGATTTCATCGACGTGACGATGGGGCTGTGGCGGCTGCAGGAGGTGATGCGCGAGCTGGCCATTCGCGGCCTTGCCCAGAAGGAGATGCGCCCGCGACCGCGCAGCGCGCTGTTCTCGCCGATGCCCGGCGACCAGCACAGTTTCGGCACGCTGATGGTAGAGGAGACATTTGCGCTCGCGGGTTGGCAGAGCGAGGTCCTTATCGATCCGCGCCGCCGCGACCTGCTGCAGGCCGTGGCGGAGCAGGCTTTCGACATTGTGGGATTGACGCTTAGTTGCGACTGCCCTAGCGGCACCGCCTCGGACTTTGTCAATTCAATACGAAGCGTGTCCAAGAATCCTGACGTAAAGATAATCATAGGCGGAAGGCTGCCGCAGAGCGATCCGGGGTTCGTCCACGCGACGGGCGCCGACGGCACGGCACCCGATTGTCGCAGCGCTCTCGCCTTTGCTGATCAACTCGTTCCGGTTTCGAGGGCTGTCGTCCCCTAGTACGGAGCAGCAGATGCTGACCCGAAAGCACAGTATCGAGGGCAAGCAACCTTTCGGCGACGCCGCCGGGGTGTTCGACATGCTCGATGCGGAAGCTGCGCTGAAACTGGCCATGGTTGCGGGTGACATCTCGCTGCTGCTGGACGAGCAGGGGCGCATCCTCGATGCCACTGCCAATCCGCGTGAATTCCCGGAATTCGCCGACTGGATCGGGCGCGACTGGATGGAGACCGTCACCATCGAGAGCCGCGGCAAGGTGATGGAGATGCTGGCGGGCGCCCGCAAGGGCGAGACGCAGCACTGGCGGCAGGTCAATCACCGCACGGTCGATGGCGACGTGCCGGTGCGCTACGTACTCATCAGCGTGGGGGAGGGCGGTCGGTCGATCGCCTTCGGGCGCGACATGCGGGAAGCGGCGGCGATGCAGCAGCGCATCCTGCAGGCGCAGCAATCGCTGGAACGCGACTACATGCGGCTGCGCCAGGTCGAGACGCGCTATCGCCTGCTGTTCGAAATGTCCTCCCAGCCGGTGCTAATCGTCGAGGGAGACAGCTTCCGCGTTCGCGAAGCGAACCCCGCCGCGCACGAGATCCTCGGCGTGAAGCCCGGCAGCCTGCCGGGCGGCAAGGTAACCGCGCTCGTGCCGAGGGCAGAGCGGGACCGCCTCATTTCCTTCCTCGGTTCGGCCGGCGCGGCGCGCTCGGTCGCGCCGGTTTCGATGGTGCTAGGCAAGCGGGAGGAGGAGTTCAACCTCTCCGCCTCCGCCTTCCGGCAGGATGGCGGACAGTTCATCTTCGTGCGGCTGGAATCCCTTCACCAGGGCGCGCCTGCGAACCTCTCGGCCACGATCGACATCGTGGAGTCCATGCCCGACGCTTTCGTGATGACCGACAGCGACATGGTGGTGGAAGCAGCCAATCTCGCCTTCGTGGAGCTGGTGAAGGCCGCCAGCGAAGACCAACTGCGTGGACGCCCGCTGGGCCAGCTGGTGGGACGGCCGGGCATCGATCTCGAACTGATCGGCGCGCAGCTTGCGAAGCACGGCTTTGCGCGCAATGTCGGCACGGTGGTCGGCATCCAGGAGGGCGAAGACCCCGAGCCTGTGGAGCTTTCGGCCGTGCGCACGGAAGGCGACGATCCGCATTACGGCTTCGTCATCCGCCCGATCGGGCGCCGCTTGCGCGACCTGCCGCCCACCTCGCAGGACATGCCGCGATCGGTGGAGCAATTGACCGAGCTCGTCGGGCGCATGTCGCTGAAGGAAATCGTGCGCGAGAGCACCGACCTTATCGAGCGGCTGTGCATCGAGGCAGCGCTAGCCTACACCTCCGACAATCGCGCTTCCGCCGCGGAAATACTTGGGCTGAGCAGGCAGAGTCTGTATTCCAAGCTGCATCGCTATGGCCTCGGCAATCTGGAAGCCGAACCCGACTAGGCACTTGCCGAAAATCAGTGTCAAATTTGTTTGACGGACTATACTGTCAGGTATAGCCTTCACCCATGGCGCGAATGGCTGTCTCGACTCCGATGGCGCCGCCCCCGGCGGCTCGCGATGTCTTGGCGCTTCTCAAGCCCATCACCTGGTTTCCGCCCATGTGGGCCTTCATGTGCGGCGTCGTCTCGTCCGGCGCGTCGGTGGACGGGCGCTGGTTCTTCCTCGTCGCCGGGATCGCGCTGACTGGCCCGCTGGTCTGCGGCACCAGCCAGGCCGTGAACGACTGGTTCGACCGCCATGTCGACGCCATCAACGAGCCCGACCGGCCTATCCCCTCCGGTCGCGTGGCCGGGCGCTGGGGATTGTGGATTGCAATAATCGGAACCGCCCTGTCCCTGCTGGTCGCCTGGGCCGTCGGACCGTGGGTTCTGGCGGCCACGGTGTTCGGCCTCGCCTGCGCATGGGCCTACAGCGCCCCGCCATTCCGCCTGAAGACCAGCGGCTGGCTGGGTCCGGCCGTGGTCGCTCTCACCTATGAAGGGCTGAGCTGGTTTACCGGCGCCGCGGTGATGGCAGGCACGCTGCCCGGCCTCGATATCCTGCTGGTGCTGGGGCTCTACAGCCTCGGCGCGCACGGGATCATGACACTGAACGACTTCAAAGCCGTTGAGGGTGACAGGGCCACGGGCCTGCGCTCTCTGCCGGTAACGCTGGGAGTCGCGCCAGCCGCGCGCCTCGCCTGCGCGGTAATGGCGCTGCCGCAAATGGTGGTGATCGCGCTGCTCTGGCGCTGGGACATGGCCATTTCCGCGAGCGTCGTCGCAGTAAGCCTCGCCGCGCAGTTCGCCCTCATGCCGCGGCTGCTATCCGATCCGGCCCGCGAGGCACCGCGCTACAGCGCGACGGGCGTGACGCTTTACGTCCTCGGCATGCTGGCAGCTGCACTGGGTCTGGGAGGATATATCTGATGCACCGAAAAACGGGAGAGGGGCTGGGCTGGTTCGCCATCATTCGCCTCGGCGCGGTGCAGGCGTCCATCGGCATGATCGTGATGCTGGCGACCTCGCTGCTGAACCGCGTGATGGTGGTCGAATACGCCATGGCAGCCGCCATTCCCGCTGGGCTGGTGGCGTGGCATTACGCCGTGCAGCTGTCGCGGCCCTTGTGGGGACACGGCTCCGACCTCGGGCGGCGGCGCACGCCGTGGGTGCTGGGCGGGATGTGCGTGCTCGGCCTTGGCGCGTTGCTGGCGGTGGATGCGACGACCATGATGGCGGCGCGTCCGGTGCTGGCTTTTGCGCTGGCGATCCTCGCCTTCACGATGATCGGCGCGGGCGTAGGCGCGGCGGGAACCTCTATGCTGGCGCTGCTGGCCTCGGGCGTGGTGCCGCAGCGGCGCGCGGCGGCGGCGGCCGTCACCTGGATCATGATGGTGGCGGGCATCGTGCTGGCGGCGGGCGTTGCCGGAGCGCTGCTCGATCCCTTCAGCGAGGCGCGACTGGCCGTCGTTTCCGGCGGCGTCGTTATGGCCGCGCTGGCGCTGTCGTGGCTTGCGATGTTCCGGCTCGAAGCTCGGATGGTGCCTCTCGCCCGGCATGGCGCGGCGAGGGACACTGCCGGTTTCGCAGATGCCATCCGCGACATACTCGACGACCCCGAAGCGCGCCGCTTCACCGCCTTCATCTTCGTCTCGATGCTGGCCTATTCCATGCAGGACCTGATCCTCGAGCCCTTCGCGGGCCTCGTCTTCGCGATGACGCCCGGCCAGTCTACCAGCCTTTCGGGCCTGCAGCATGGCGGCGTGCTGCTCGGCATGATCTCCTCGGGCATCGGGGGCAGCGCCTTTGCCGGACGGCTTCCGGGAGAGCTGCGCCACTGGATCATCACCGGCTGCCTCGGCTCCGCCTTAGCGCTGGTTGGCCTTGCAACGGCAGCGCGTGTGGGCATGCCGTGGCCGCTGGAGGCGAATGTCTTCGCGCTGGGTTTCTGCAACGGCCTGTTCGCCGTCGCCGCCATCGGCGCCATGATGGGGCTGGCTGGCAAGGGCAGGAAAAGCCGCGAGGGCATCCGCATGGGCGTGTGGGGCGCGTCGCAGGCCATCGCCTTTGGCCTTGGCGGCCTCATCGGCGCGCTGGGCGTGGACATAGCGCGGCGCATGCAGGGACAGGACGGGGCCGCGTTCCAGACGATCTTTGCCGCCGAGGCGGCGCTGTTCGTATGCGCGGCGCTGCTGGCCGGGCGGGCGACGGGCAGGCGGAGTGAAACGGGGCAGACGAGGATGGCCGGAACATGAGCGAGCGGGAATACGATGTCGTCGTGGTCGGCGGCGGGCCTTCGGGCTCGACTGCTGCATGGGACCTGGCGCGGGCCGGGCGAAACGTGCTGCTGCTGGACCGGGCGGGGCGGATAAAGCCGTGCGGTGGCGCGGTGCCGCCGCGCCTGCTGGAGGAGTTCGAGGTTCCCCATTCGCTGCTGGTCGCGCGGGCACGATCCGCTCGCATGATCGCGCCGTCGGATCGGCAGGTGGACATGCCGGTGGGCGAGATCGGCTTTGTCGGCATGGTCGATCGCGACGTGTTCGACGAATGGCTGCGCGAGCGTGCTGCGCTGGCGGGGGCCGAGCGGCGCACCGGGACATTCGTGGAGATAGAGCGTGACGGCGGGGACATGCCCCTCGTCTGCTATCGCACAGAGCGGGGCGGGGGGATCCACAAGGTGCGCGCCAAGCTGGTGATCGGGGCGGACGGAGCGCGCTCTGCCGTGGCCCGCGAGAACATCGCCGAGGCCGAGAACATGCGCTGCGTCTTCGCCTATCACGAGATCATCCGCTCTCCGGAAAGCACGCCGCAGGGCTTCGACGCGGGCCGCTGCGATGTGTTCTACCAGGGCCGCCTCTCGCCCGATTTCTACGGCTGGGTGTTCCCGCACGGGAAGACGTCCAGCATCGGGGTGGGCAGCGCCAACAAGGGCTTCTCCCTGCGCGGCGCGGTCTCGCGGATGCGCGGCGACCTGGGCCTTGCCGAATGCGAGACCGTGCGCACCGAGGGCGCGCCCATTCCGCTGAAGCCGCTGAAGCGCTGGGACAACGGGAAGGACGTGCTGGTGACGGGCGATGCCGCAGGCGTCGTCGCCCCGGCCTCCGGCGAGGGGATCTACTACGCGATGGCCTGCGGGCGCATCGCCGCGCAGACTGCCGACGCCTTCATCGCCAGCTCCGATCCGGCGACGCTCAAGCACGCCCGTCGCGACTTCATGCGCCTGCATGGCCGGGTGTTCTGGGTCCTCGGGATCATGCAGCATTTCTGGTATTCGAGCGACAAGCGGCGCGAGCGCTTCGTTTCCATGTGCGCCGACCGGGACGTGCAACAACTCACCTGGCAGGCCTATATGAACAAGAAGCTGGTGCGCGCCCGGCCGTTTGCGCATGCGAAAATCTTCTTCAAGGATTGCGCCCACCTGCTGGGCCTCAGGCCTGCAGCATGATCAGCCGCAGCTGGATATTGCCCATCGGCATCGCTGCCTTCGCAGCGGTGATCGTGGCAGTGCTTGGCGGGACGATAACGAATCTGGGCCCGTGGTACGAAGGGCTTGCCAAGCCCGATTGGACGCCGCCGCGCGCCGCCTTTCCCATCGCCTGGACCGCTATCTTTGCGCTCGCCGCGGTCTCCGGCGTGATTGCCTGGAGCAAGGCGCCAAATCGCAAGGTGGCGGACATGGTGATCGGCCTGTTCGCACTGAACGGTTTTCTCAATATCCTCTGGAGCCTGCTGTTCTTCCGCATGGAGCGCCCGGACCTTGCCTTCTACGAGCTGATAGCCCTGTGGCTCTCGATCCTCGTGCTGATCGTCTATTGCGGCCGCCTCTCGAAGGTCGCAGGCCTGCTGCTGGTGCCCTATCTCGCCTGGGTCACGGTTGCCGGCGCGCTGAACTGGGAAGTCGTCCAGCTTAACGGCACGTTCGGCTAAGGGGCGTGGAGCAGTTCTTCGCCAGTGGGCGCGCGGTGGACGTCGTGCTGGCTGTGCTGGCGGCGGAATTCGTCATCCTCGTGTGGAAACGCTGGAGCGTGACGGGCGCGCTGCTCGTGCTGCTGCCCGCCGCGCTGATCCTGCTCGGCCTGCGCGCCGCGCTGACCGAAGCGGCGTGGTACTGGATCGCCCTTCCGCTGACGCTGGCCTTTCCGGTGCACCTGGCAGACCTTGCCCGCCGCACGCGCCGCTAGGGCCTACTGCGTGCTTTCCACGAGGCCATCCTCGTCATCTGCGGCCATGCCGGTATCGCCTTGCACTGCCGCAGCCGGATCCCATGCGAGGGGAGCCATTTGCAGCGAGGGATAGTCCTGTACCATCGGGACCCCGCCCAGCGGCAGGTTCTGGCCTTGGTGGCAGGTGGTGCAGTTCACCTTGAAGGGATCGCCCGCCGGACCAAGGCGGTTCTCCGGGAAGATCGGTTGCAGCGGCGTGATGTAGCCCCCGTTCAGGTTACGCACCATGCGGATGCCGTGCCACGCCGTCTGGCGCGGGGGCGTGCTGATGTTCCAGTCCGAGAAGGACTGGCTATTGTGGCAATAGGTGCAGTTTACGCCCAGCGAATCCGACATGTGCATCATCAGCGCGTAGGTCGGCTCGGTTCCCATCGTCGTGCGGGTATTGGCGGGCGTGGGATGCATCGTGCGCGAGGCCACGCGAATGTCCTCGGGCTCCACCTCGCCCAGCAGGTATCTCGCGACGGCGCCCTGCGGCAGCGAGGACCACGCGGTGTTGGAGGTTGGCTCGTTCTGGCCGCTGCGATTGCCGATGATGCTGCGCGAGGCGACGTCTGCCGGAAGGCTCCAGTGTGCCTCGGGGATGTTGTTCCCGCGGTGGCATGTCCAGCAGGTGACGCCGGTATTGCCGACGTGATCGGTCCAGTTGGCATTGGCCGCCTGCGTCATCTGGATCATCGAGCGTGCGACCGTCTTGGTATAGACCTCGTCCGACGCCATGTTCGCAGGGTTGTGACAGTAGTTGCAGCCTTCCTCCGGCGCGACCCATTCGGTGAGCGCCGCCATCAGGTAATTGAACTCGTCTACCGAGACGTTGCCGAGCACCTGCACGTTCTCGTAGAATTCGCCAGCGGTCTGCCCGCCGGGCGGGGGCAGCTCGTAGGGCGGGGGCGGCACGTCGTCGCGGATTTCGGATTCGGCAATGCGGATCTGGTCCATGCCGGTGCCGCGATAGCCGTTCTGCTGCGAGACCTTGGGAGCGAGTTCGCAGCCGGCGAGGGTGAGCGACCCCGCCAGCAATGCAGTCGCGGCGAGGGGAAGGCGCGAAAGTGTCATTCCACTATACTCCCGAGGCCGGCAGGATCGGCTATCCCGCTGGCGGGATAGGAGGGTGCGTATCCGTGTTCCTGCGCCCACAGATACCAGTTGTCGACCACGGTGCCGGTCAGCAGGATGCCGATCCCGCCGGTCAGCGTCGTCAGCACGGCGAACCACCACGCCCAGCGGTGCACCGATTCCATCGTGGCGTTGAAGCCCATCGTCCAGCGCCAGAACAGGCCCGCCCGCTCGGCCGCGGTGCCGCGATCGGTGATCTGCTCGATCTCGCGCTCCCCGCCATAGCGGCCCACCGCAAGGATCGTGGCGCCATGCATCGCGAAGAGCAGCGTGGAGCCGTAGAGGAACACGATGGAGAGGCAGTGGAAGGGATTGTAGAACAGGTTGCCGTACCGGATCGAGAACGCCGCGGTCCAGTCGAGGTGCGGGAAGATGCCGAATGGCACCGCTTCTGCCCAACTCCCCATGAACAGCGGGCGGATGAAGCCCAGCACGAGATAGAGCCAGATGGCGCAGGCAAACGCCCAGGCGACATGCGTGCCCATGCCCAGCGCCTTGGCACGGCGCCAGGTGCGCACCCACCACAGCAGTATGGAGGCGGTGAGGCAGAAACCTGCAAGTATCCACCAGCCACCCTCTGCCAGTGGCACGAATGGGGAGAAGCCGTATTCCGGCCCCGGCGGTTCCAGCGCCAGCCACGGCAGTTGGCGCACGAACTGGATCGGATCCCAGTTGACCGAGGCGAGCATGTTGAGCCCGATGATCTCGAAGGCGAGGAAGCCAAGGATTAGCGAGGCGATCCCGCTCCACCCGAGATAGATGGGGCCAAGCTGGCCTTGCCCCAGCCGTCCCATGACATTGCTGCGCGAGAACAGCGGGATGCGCGGTTCGTCTCCGTGCGGGAGCGCGATGCCGCCTTCGTCCGGGGCGACGAGCTGGACCTGCGTGAAGATGTTCTGATAGCGGGGCATCGCGTCTACTCCTTCACGACCAGATCGGCAGGTTGAGCCACCAGGTCCACCACTCGGGCCAGCCCTTGGTCCACAGCGGACCGCTGATGATGATGCACACCGCGCTCCAGAACCCGGCATTCAGCGCCAGCAGCAGGCCGAGGCGGTGAATGCCCAGCGTGCCGACCGAATAGCCGATCAGGTCGCGGAAGAACGTGTCCTCGTATTCGGGCGTGCGCACGGTCTCGCCCTTCGCGGGATTGACGGCAGACAGGACCAGCGAACCATGCAGCGCCAGGGCCAGCGTGGTGGTGAAGAAGAAGCTCACCGCCAGCATGTGCGCCGGATTGTAGTGGAAATGCAGGTACTGGTATCCGGTGTTGGAAACCCAGTCGAGATGGCTGAAAATGCCGTAGGGAAAGCCGAAGTGCCAGCCGCCGAGCAATACGGGGCGGATCACCACCAGCGAGAAATAGGCGAAGATGGCGACGCCGAAAGCGAAGGGCACGTGATAGCCCATGCCCAGCTTGCGGCAGATCTCCACCTCGCGCAGCGCCCATGAGGTAAAGGAAATGAGCGCGCAGACCGTGATGACCTGCCAGAAGCCGCCCTCTTTAAGCGGCGCGAGCGCAAGCCCGTAGCTGAGATCGGGCGGTGCGATCGATATGAGCCACGGGTTCCAGGTCGGCCCCTGCGAGGCTGCATAGAAGATGAGGAGCGTGCCGAGCGTCGCGAAAATGGCAGTCACCACTCCGAAGAAGCCGACATAGAACGGCCCGACCCAGAAATCGAAGAGATCCCCTCCAATCAGGGTTCCGCCGCGCACGCGGTATTTCCGCTCGAAACTCAGGAGCGCCATAGCACTGTCCTCCCCCGCCGAGGATCGACGGGCTCAAGATAATTGACCCACCGAGCAGGCGGCGACCGGAGCCGCCGCCCCTCGCACAGCGGCGGTCAGGTGACCGGGGGTGCGGCCGCAGCCACGGCCCTGCCCTGGGCCGAGTTCGGCCCGTCCAGCCAGTTGAACGTATCCGTGCTCAACAGGATGAAATGGATGATGAGGGCGAGCACGAAGAGGAAGATGAACAGGGCCACCAGCGCTCTTCGCGGATCGAAAATAAGCCACATTCTCCACATGGTATCGTTCCTTTTCTAGTCAGTTTCCGGCTGGCGTCAGAGCCAGGGCCGCCAGACCCACACGAGGATGTGAGCCACCACCGCCACGGCGGTGAAGCCGAGGAAGCTGCTCACGAAGAGCTTGTGAAATTCCTTTGCTTCTTCGGGGGTGAGGTATGTCCTCAACCCGAAGCGATCGTCGGGATCACTCATAGCTGTGTCTCCAGTCTTGGTTGTGTGCGAGGGGCAGCTCGGCCCCGTCGGTTATCCGCGCGCAAAGGTGCGAGCAGATGGCGTGGCTCCGCGCGGGAGCGATCCGGATGGCGGCGCTCATGCCCGTTCTCCTGCGAGAAGGGCATCGGCGAGGCGGTCGGCGTTTACGCGTGTCTCACCCGCCCGGCGCGCGGCGCTTTCGGCAGCATCGCGCATGCGCTTGGCGGCGGAAATCCGTACGAGCACGGGCTGCGCGGCGACCACCTCATCGAACCGCGCCTGGGCATCTTCGTCCCAGGGCAGTTCACGGTGGGCGCGGGCGGGCGTGGGGTCGGTCTTGTCGAGCTCGGTCGCCAGCGGCAGGATGTTGAACAGCGCATCGAACAGCGCGTTGCAAACTTCCTGCACGAGATAGGTCGCGCCCGCATAACCCATGAAGGGCGTGCCGGTATGACGCCTGATCGCGGTGCCGGGGAAGCTGGCGGGAATGTAGATCCCGCGCCCGCCGCCCTCGGCAAGATACATCCGCTCGTTATAGCTACCCAGCACGATGAGGGGCGGGTTCGCATGGATCGCGGCGCGTACATCCTCGTTCTTCGGCTTCACGCCTGCGCTGCGGGCGAAGGTGAAGTTGCAGGGCAGGCCCAGCTCGTCCGCAAGGAAATGGGTGATGCCGCGGGCATAGGTCTCGTTCGCGACGATGCCGAAGCTGGCGGTGGCGAAGAAATCCTGCGTGACCGAGCGCCACAGATCCCACAGCGGCTTGATCGTGGTGTGCTTCTCGCGAAGGATGAAGGGCTCGGGATCAAGGCCCAGTTCCTCGCCCAGCGCGCGCAGGAATTTCGTCGTGCTGTCGAGGCCGACAGGCGCCTGGAAATAGGGCCGCTCCATCAGTTCGCACAGGTTCCGGCCATATTCGCGGTAGAGGCAGACATTGGCGTGCGCTGCGGGCAGTTTCTTCAGGTCGGCAAGATGACTCCCGAGCGGGAAGACCATGTTCACCTCGGCGCCGATGCCTTCCACCAGCCGCCGGATCTCGGCGAGGTCGGAGGCCATGTTGAACATGCCATAGGCAGGGCCGATGATGTTGACCTTCGGCTTCTCGCCCTCCTTCACGGGCTTTGCCGCGCGCACCTTCTTCGGGCCGAACTCGGTCCACAGCCACGACAGCGCGCGGTCGGCGCTCTGCCACTGGTCTTCGTCGATGGTGCGCGGGAGGAAGCGCTTGATGTTCGTACCCTCGGGCGTCACGCCGCCGCCGATCATCTCGGCGATGGAGCCCGTCACCACCACCGCGGGCAGTTCGGGGTCGAGCGTCTTCCACGCCCGCTTCATCGCGCCCTCGGTGCCGGTCTTGCCGAGCTCCTCCTCGCCGAGCCCGGTCACGGTGATGGGCAATTCGTGCGGCGGCAGGCCGTCGGTGTAGTGGAGCACGGATGTGACGGGCAGGTTCTCGCATCCCACCGGCCCGTCGATGATGACCTGCAACCCCTTCACCGCGGTGAAGACGTAGACGGCGCCCCAGTAGCCTCCGGCGCGATCATGATCGAGGACGAGGCTCATTCGCCCACCGCCTCGGCCGCCTTGCGCGCCGCTTCGTTGAGAGCTGCGTACTTCTTCTTGAAGGCGGGCCGGTCCTCGGGAAGATCTTCCCACACGCCCGCGCCATGCTCCTTGCCCACGCCATCGAAAAAGGCGCTCATTCGCGCGAAGCGATCCTTGTTGCCCATCGCCGCATTCACCACCTGCGCCAGGCTGCCCGCGCCCGCCGGTCCCATCAACGGGCGGGCGGAAATGAGGTTCGTGAAATAGAGCGCCGGGATGGCCTTCTGCTTGGCATGCTGGACGACCGGCGTCGTGCCGATGGCAAGGTCGGGCCCGAACTCCTCGACCGCCGCGATATCCTCCTGCAGGCTGGCGCGATAATTTACGCGCACCCCTTTCGCCTCCAGCCACTCGCGATCCGGATCGGACCATTGCGTACGCGGACAGGCGGTGCCGACATAAGGCACGTCCGCCCCGCTTTCGATCAGCAGCCGCGCGACCAGAAGCTCCGAACCTTCATAGCCCGAGACCGTGATCCGACCATTGACGGGGGCAGCGGCGAGCGCACCGCGGATTGCAGGGATAAAGCGGTCCTTTGCGCGCCTTACCTTGTCCTTTGCGATCCCGCAGGCGTCCCCCACGGTGTCGAGCCAAGCCGCCGTTCCTTCGGCGCCAACGGGCGCAGAGCCGACGACGGAGCGCCCAGCCGCCGTAAATTCGCGGATGCTGGCGGTGTAGAAAGGATGCATCGCCGCAACGACCGCACAGTCGAGCGCACCATACAATTCGCGCCACTCCCGCGTCGGCACGACCGGACCGGCGGCGAGGCCAAGGGGCTCGAGCATCTGCCCGATGCCAACCGGGTCAGCGGGGAACATCTCTCCCAGGAGAGTCACCGTGGGGCGGTCCGACCTGTTGCCAGGCGCGGCGACCGGGCCTTCCTCGGCCTCGGTCCGGGCGTAATTGAGCATGGCGCCGGCAAGGATGTCCTTCGCCTCGGCATGGGTGGGCACGCCGAAACCAGGCACATCGATGCCGATGATACGAACGCCGTTGATCTCTTTCTTCAGCAGCCGCAGCGGCACGCCGCTGGCGGTTGGCACGCAGAGATTGGTGACGACGATGGCGTCGTAAAGCTCGGGATCGGCGAGGCCCTCGACCGCTTCCTTGATGTCCTCGAACAGCTTGCCGGTGACGAGGGTCTCGGAACTGAAGGGTACATACCCCACCGTCCGCCGCGCCCCATAGAAATGCGAAGTGAAGGTCAGGCCATAGACGCAGCACGCGCTCCCTGAGAGTACGGTCGCCGTGCGACGCATCCTGAGACCGACGCGCAGGGAGCCAAAAGCGGGGCACATGCTTTGCGGCTGGTCGTGCGGGCCAACCGGATAATCCGCCTCGTAGCGGTCGAGAATGTCGCTCTTGCCCGCCTCCCGCGCCGCCTCGCGCATGGTGTCGGTGCTGGAGCACGCGCCTTCCTCGGCAGTACCGATGTCGAGGCGGTCGCGCTCGCGGATCGTGGTCCCGGCGTCGGTCACGCGCTACACCTCGTCATACACCACCTCCAGCGAGGCCCTGGGCTCGTAGGAGCCGCCGCGCATGTCGGCCTGGGTTGCGGGGACAAGCTCGACATTGCCGCCGGTCTCGTCGGGCGAGAACAGGGCGAGCAGCCCGTCCTGCTCCAGCGGGGCGGGCTGCAACGGAGGTGCCTCGGCGACGTTGACCGCCAGCTCCTCGAACAGCGGAGCCCACTGACCGCCGGGCTTGCCGATGATCTGGTAATTGGCGGATTTGCGGCGAATGTCCTCGTCCGCCGGGATGGCGCATAGCACGGGGATGTCGACAGCATCGGCAAAGGCCTTCGCCTCGCCCGTACCGTCGTCCTTGTTCACGATCATGCCGGCAACGCCGACATTGCCGCCCATCTTGCGGAAATACTCCACCGCCTTGCAGACATTGTTGGCGACGTAGAGCGATTGCAGGTCGTTCGAGCCGACGACAATGACCTTCTGGCACATGTCGCGCGCGATCGGCAGCCCGAAGCCGCCGCACACCACGTCGCCGAGGAAATCGAGCAGCACGTAGTCGAAACCCCATTCGTGGAAGCCCAGGTTTTCCAGCGTCTCGAACCCGTGGATGATGCCGCGCCCGCCGCATCCGCGGCCCACTTCCGGCCCGCCCAGCTCCATCGCGAACACCCCGTCGCGCTGGAAGCAGACGTCCTCGATGGTCACGTCCTCACCCGCCAGCTTCTTCTTCGAGCTGGTCTCGATAATGGAGGGGGTGGACTTGCCGCCGAACAGCAGGCTGGTGGTGTCGGACTTGGGGTCGCAGCCGATCAGCAGCACGCGCTTGCCCTGCTGCGCCATCATGTAGCTGAGATTGGCGAGCGCGAAGCTCTTGCCCGAGCCGCCCTTGCCGTAGATCGCGATGACCTGCGTTTCCGATTTCACCTCGCCCGTGTGGACGGGATCGGGCTCCTCGGCCGCTTCGTCGCGCAGGGCCTGGGTATCGAGCATGGTCATTGGGCGTGGCTCCAGTCGAGCACCATCTTCAGGCACCCGGGATCTAGGAATGCGGTGGGATAGGCTTTCGCGGCATCCCCGGCAGGGCGGATGTCCGACACGAGGCCGGTCAGATCGAGCTTGCCATCGACGATGAGCTGGCCCGTGCTGGCGAGATCGTCGGGCTGCCACTCGGCGGCGACGCGCAGCCGCGCCTCGGCCATGAAGGCAGGGGGAAAGGCGAAACTCGGGCGGTTCGCATAGAAGCCCGCCAGCACGATCTCTCCGCGCTTCGCCAGCCGGGCGATCAACGCGTCGAGGCCATCGGCATAGCCGCTGGCATCGTAAATGGCGCGATAGTCGCTGCGCGTGTCCTCGCTCGGTGCGATCACTTCATAGCCGCGCGCGCCGCTGCGACGAACGGCCTTGTTGTCCCATACGGTGGGGGCAGGGGCGCCCATGGCAATGGTCAGCCGGGCGAGGAGACGGCCAAGAGTGCCGTGGCCGACGATGAGATCGGGCGGGCGTTCTCCAGAGAGCGCATGCATCGCCGTTGCCGCCAGCGCGACGAGCACGCCGTCTGCGCCTAGCGACTCGGTAACCGGGAACGCGCGGGCGGAGGGGAGGACGACCTTTTCCGCCGTGCCACCGAACACGCCGCGCGCATCGCGGAAGCACTGGGCACCCGGCACGAAGACCCATTCGCCGATCCGCTCCTGCGCCCCTGACCCTGCATCGCTGATGCGGCCGACCGATTCGTAACCCGGCACGAGTGGATAGCCCATCCCCGGGAAGCGGGGCATTTCGCCGTTCCAGAGCAGTTTCTCCGTTCCGGTGCTGATGCCGCTCCAGCGTATGTCGACCACCACATCGTCGACCCCTACGGGCGCAAGCTCGAGTTTCCTGAGGGACAGCTCCCGCGGCGCTTCTATCGTGACTGCCGTGGCGGCCATCTCAGCGCTCCGTATCCGGAATATTGCCTTGGTAGGGATGCATGATGATCCTCTCTTCCGATTCTCAGCTTACTCCTTTCACCTGAGGTGTCAACGCAGCATTACACTAGGAGGTGTCACGAACAGGCGACAACAACGCTCAGGACGACGGGTTGCGCAGTTGTGACGTGGCGAGCGTGGGTGAAGCCGGCGCTTTCCAGTATTCCGGCGATCTCATCTGCGCTGCGCGGACGGCCCTGGCGCATGGCCCACAGGTACATCCCGAAATATGCGTCCCCCATCGCAATTGCACCGCTGGTCTCCGCCATGGGCTCGGCGATCATGATCCGCCCCCCAGGGCCAAGCGCGCCACGAGCCGAATGCAGCAAGCGAAGGGCTGGCTCGTCGTCATGGTCGTGCAGGATGCGAACGAGGGTTATGCAGTCATATCCCATCGGCAGCGGGTCGCGGAAAAAGTCGGCGGGATGCAGCGTAACCCGATCCTCGAACGCCGTTCCCCGAAGCCTTGCACCGGTTCCCTCCAGCACCTGCGGCAGGTCGACGATGCCCAGCCGCAGATGCGGATACGCAGCGGCCAGAGCGCTGGCGAAGGTGCCATGCCCTCCGCCCACATCCAGTACGCTGCGATGCTGGCCGAAATCGTATGCGCCCAGCGCCTGTTGGCAGACCATGGCCTGCGTGGTTGCCATCAGTTCCGAGTATTCGTCGTAACCCTCGTTCCGTAAATCGCCCGGATGGGCCTGCGCTGCATAGCGCCAGAATTCCGAGAGTGCGGTCGTCTCGCTACGGTTCGCGCGCAGGAGGGCGAGTGGATCCGCCAGATCGTCATAAAGGAGACGGTGGTGGCGGATCATCGCCTGCGCGCCCCGGTTGGTATGCAGCGCCGCGCCTTGCTGACCGAGCATCCAGCAACCGTTCGAGACCTCTTCTGCGATATCCAGCGCCGTGGCGGCACGCACGAGTCGCAAGGCGGCCACCTCGGGCAGGCTGGTTCTTCCGGCGATGGCGGACAGCGTCGCTGGCCCCTCTCCCAACAGGTCTAGCAGGCCGCTTTCGACCGCCGCGAGCAGCACCTGGCTGTAGGTGAAGCCCGCCAGCAGGTCGAACAGCCGGCTCGCCCGGGAGCGCGCCACGCGTCGCACGAGAGGAAGGCGCGCCGCCCAGTGTTGGAACACCGGATCGCCGATCACCCGGTTGCGCCAGCCGATCCAGCGGATCTTCCATCCGGGCGGTGCCATTTCGTGATTGCCTCCATTACCCATATGTCCAAAAGAGTGGACAGCTGTTATGTAAAGGTCAATCGATCAGTGGAGAGGCTGCGATATTGGCCCAGCGCATCGCAATCATCGGCGCAGGTATCGGCGGACTGACCGCGGCCGCCCTGCTCGCGGCGCGCGGCCATCACGTCACCGTGCTGGAGAAGGAGGCGCATGCAGGCGGCAAGGCGCGCCAGTGCCGGGTGCGCGATGTGGATATCGATGCAGGTCCTACCGTCTTCACCCTGCGCAGCGTTTTCGACGATATCTTCCACGCCTGCGGGGCCGAGCTCGACGATCATGTGCAGGTCCGCCGTGCCGAGATCATCGCGCGCCACGCTTGGAGCCCGGAAGAGCGGCTGGACCTGTTTGCCGACCCCGCCCGCAGCGAGGAAGCGATCGGCGATTTCGCCGGATCCGCAGCGGCAGCCGGATATCGCAGCTTCCGCCGCGAGGCTGCGCGGATCTACGACATTCTCGACCGACCCCTCCTGCGCGCCGGCAAGGTCTCGTGGCCCTTGCCGCTGATGTGGCGCATCGGGCTTTGGCGCGTTGGCGCGCTGGCGGCCATTCGCCCGTATGAGAGCCTGTGGAAAGTGCTGGGGGAACACTTCGCCGATCCGCGCCTCCGCCAGCTTTATGCCCGCTACGCCACCTATTGCGGGTCCGACCCGTTCCGCACGCCTGCCACGCTGATGCTGATCGCCCATGTCGAGGCGAAGGGCGTCTGGCTGATCGAAGGTGGCATGAGCGCTCTCTCCGAGGCTCTCCAGCAACTGGGCGAGCGATGCGGCGCGACCTTCCGCTTCGGCAGCGCAGTCCGCAGGATCGTGTGCCTGTCGGGCCGGGCGAGGGGCGTCGAACTCGCCAGCGGTGAGTGGATTGCTGCCGATGCCGTCATCTCCAACGCCGATCCCGCCGCACTCGCTGCGGGCCGCTTCGGCAAGGACGCCGCTCGCGCCGTGGGGTCGGTCAAGCCGCGCAACCGCTCGTTCTCCGCGCTGTTGTGGACGGTCCATGCGAAAACCGCAGGTTTCCCGCTGGCGCGCCACAATGTCTTCTTCTCCCCCGACTACGCGCGCGAATTCACCGACATCCGCGGAGGCAGTCCGCCCGCCGACCCCAGCGTCTATGTCTGCGCGCAGGATCGCGAGGCCAGCGAGCCGGTGGAGCCCGGCACCCGCGAGCGCCTGCAGATCATCGTCAACGCGCCCGCCAACGGCGACACCCACACCTACTCGGCCAAGGAGAAAGAGCGATGCACAAAAGCCATGAGGCGCAGCCTGGCGCGATGCGGGTTGGAACTGGAGGCGCCGTTGCCGCACGAATTGCTGACTCCCAGCGATTTCGAGACCTTCTTGCCCTCGACCGGGGGAGCGATTTATGGTCGGGCCTCGCACGGCTGGGCGGCGTCCTTCCTCCGGCAGGGCACGCGGACCCGGATCCCTGGAATCTACTGCACGGGTGGAAGTACCCATCCGGGAGCAGGGGTGCCGATGGCCGCCTTGTCCGGGCAGCTGGCGGCGCACATGGTGAGCCAAGACCTCGCTTCGATGCACCAATCGAGCCGGGTGGCTATGGCTGGTGGTATGTCGACGCCATCAGCGAGGACGGGCGCAACGGGCTGACCATCATCGCCTTCATCGGCAGCGTCTTCTCACCCTATTACAAGCGAAGCGGACGGGACGATCCGCTCGACCATGCGGCGCTGAACGTGGCCCTCTACGGCCCCGGTGCGCGCTGGACGATGACCGAGCGGCCCAGGGGCAGCGTGCGCCGCGACGCCGACATCCTCGAAATCGGCCCGAGCGCCGTGCGCTGGACGGGCAGCGCGCTGGAAATCACCATCGAGGAGCGGGACAAGCGCGTCGGCGTTCCATGGCGCAGGCAGGTGCGCGGCACAGTGCGCATCCATCCCGAGACCGGCAATGCGCAGAGCTTCGCGCTCGATCCGGCGGGCCGCCACCGCTGGCACTGCATCGCCCCGCGCGCCAGCGTCGAGGTGGAGATGCAGCGCCCGGCACTAAGCTGGCGGGGCAGCGGCTATCTCGACTCCAATTTCGGCGCGGAGTCGCTGGAGGAGGGGTTCCGCATCTGGCACTGGTCGCGCGCGCACACCGCCGATAGCAGCGTGGTCTGCTACGAAGGCATACGCCGCGACGGCACGCCCTTTGCCAGCGCATTGCGGTTCGGCAAGGATGGCTCCCCGCAGGAGGCGGAACTGCCAATGGCCGCCCCGCTCGCCAACACCTGGTGGCAGATGGAGCGCAAGGCGCGCGCCGATCGCGGCCTCGCCCATGTGGTGAAGACGTGGGAGGACGCGCCCTTCTACGCCCGCTCCACCGTGGCGACGGAGCTCTACGGAGAACGCGTGCTGGCAGTGCAGGAAAGCCTCGACATGGACCGTTTCAAGTCACCGGTCGTCCAGTTCATGCTCCCCTACCGCATTCCCAGAGGCCGGTGAGTCGCCGGTCTTTTCAAGCTCACGCTCCTTGTCCTTCGCGATCTCGCGGTTGACCGACCATAGCTGGTAGACGCCGAAACCTAGCGCGACGGTGGCGGTGAAAAGGATCTCGATCCATCCGAAATGCTCGGCCATCACGCCTCCTTCCTGGATTGGATACCATGATCGGCGGCGAATTGCCGGATGATCTCGCAGGCGGCTCCCGGCTCTTCTTCATGCGCAAGGTGACCGAGCCGGGGCAGGACGCACACTTCGCCGCGCGGGAGCAGGCCTGCCGCTTCCTTCGCCGACCAGCCGGGCACCGCGCTGTCGCCGCTCCAGTGCACGAGCAGGGCTGGGCAGTCATTCGCGGGGAGCGTGTCGGCAAAAGCCTGCAAGTCCCAGTTCGCCATCATGCCCAGCGCGCCCGCGCAATGGCGCGAATTGGTCAGCAGTGTTTCGTAGCAGGCAAGGCCCCGCGCATCGATTGTCGAGCCTGTCGCGCGCTTCAGGAAGCGTTCGGTTTCGCCCGGGACGCGGAGCATCCGGGCGAAGAACCGGGGCACCAGCGGATTGACGAACAGCATCTTGGCAAGGGCGGGGAAGAGATTGGCGGCAGGACCGGGGAAAGGCAGCAAGGCCGGATTGAAACCGACGACGGGAATGTCGCCTTGTGCTCGCTTCGCCAGTTGCAACCCGATTGCCGCGCCCGCGGAGTGGCCGACTACCATGGCTGGCTTGATATCGAGAGCGCTCAACAGGTCCTCAAGGGCACTAGAGATACCGTCTAGCGTGAGCCCGCCTCGCGGCCTGCCTTGCGTAAAGCCATGCCCCGGCAAATCGGGCGCGATGACGGTGTAGTCGCTCGCCAGCAAGGGCGCCATGTCGCGCCAGCTATGCGTGGCCGCGCCGGTGCCGTGCAGCAGCAGGATGGCCGGACCGTGTCCCATCACCTGCGCGTGCCAGCGAAGGCTGCCTGTCGGGACGAAGCGGCTGTGTTCGCGCAGGGGCCAGTCGCGGCCGTCGCTCTCCCAGCGGAGCGAGCCGCTCATGCGGTCACCGCCGCATCGCGCGCGGCGGTGACGGCCCTTTCGAGCGCGGCCGAATCGGCCAGCGGCAGGGGCAGGTAACGAGCGCGCATGGTCTTGGCGAGCGCCTCTGCGTCGGGCCGGGGGCGAGGGGAGATATCAATCACCAGCGAAGCCATGCCCGATCGAGCGACCCCCCGCGCGGCGGCCTCGGCATCCTCGCGTGCCTGCGGTCGTCCCGGTGTACCATCAGCAGCGATATTCGCGCTGCCATCGGTCAGCAGTACGAGGAAAGGCGTTGCCCCGCGCGCCGAAATCGTCGCGGCAAGGCTGGCCGCGGTGGCAATGCCGGTGGCGAGCGGGGTGCCGCCACCACCCGGCAATTGAGCCAGCGCGCGGCGTGCCCGCGTGAGCGAGCGGGTCGGCGGCAGCAGCACGCTCGCTTCGGTCTTGCGAAAGGCCACGAGGGCCACTTCGCTGCGGGTCGCATAGGCCTGCGCCAGCAAGCGCTCGACCGCGCCCTTGGCCTCCGCCAGCCGCGCCATCGCTGCAGAGCCGGAGGCATCGACGCAGAAAATGGTGACGGAGGTAGCGCGCTCCTCGAAGCGCTTCACCCGCAGGTCCTCGCGCAGCACGGTGATGCTGGCGGAGCCGCGCCGTTCGCGCAGCTTCTGCCACGGCACGGCTGCGCGCAGCGTGTCGACCAGCGCCAGCCGCGCGCCGCCACGGGGCAGGCCGGGCCGAGCGCCGAGCGGCCGCCCGCGCAGTTTGGAGCGACTCTTCGCGCCAGACCCGCTGCCCTTTGCGCGGCGCGCGAAGGTGCCGTCCCGCAAGGCCTGCAACAGGTCGGGCGGGATCGCGGCGAGCGCTGTTTCGAGTACCTGGTCCTCGGGCGGAGTGTCGGATTGCGCCGTCTCCCGATCTTCGCCGCTTTCAGCGTCGGATGGTGCCGGGTCTTCAGGGGGCTCCTCGGCCTCGGAAGGCGGCAACTGCGTTGCGCGCGGGGCGAGGACCAGCCGGGCGGCGGTGTCGAGATCCGCTTTCTCCGCCTCGCGTCTGCCGTGGAGGGCTGCGTGGGCGCAGGCCGTGGTGGCGGCGAACAACAAGGCGCGCACGCTGTCGATCCCCAGCGCCGTGGCCGCTGCGGCGAGCGATGTCAGCATATCGGCCGGCAGGGGCGCGACCTCTTCCACGGGGAGCGCGCCCGGCCACGACATGCTTTCGAGCGCGCGAACGCCTGAAAGGTCGCAATGAAAGGCCACCCGGTCGAGCAAGGCGGCAGGGGCGCGTTCGTCCGCTTCCAGCCCGTCATCCAGCAGGAGCAGGGTGAAATCGAAATCGCCATGGTCCAGCGCCTGCGCCAGCCTGCCCGCCAGCTGCGCGCCCATCCGCTCCGCCATGGGGGCGAGGATCGCGCCGCCCGAGGCCTGCGCCAACAGGCCCTTCTCATGGACAGCTTTCCCCGCAGCGAGGCTGGCGCCGATGTCGATCCCGCCGAGCAGCCGGTCGTCCTCCACCAGCGGCGGCAGGCGTCGCCACGGCGCATCGGCGGGGCGCATGGCCCGGTAGCGCTCCACCAGTTCGTCACGCACCGGTCCGCCGCCGCGCAGCACCGCGCCGCCCAGCTTTGCGGGAGCGAGGTTCAGGAGAGCAAGAGCGAGCAGCGCCTCGCTGGCAGGGTCCACCGCGCCAAGCGGGGCGCTCATCCGAAAAGCTCTTCCAGCGCCCGCTCGATCCGCGCCGTACTGCCGGTTTCGTCGAGCACGTCGCGGCGCAGCCGGTGCCGCAGGGCGGAGGGCGCAACTTCCACCAGTTCCGCGCGCGAAACGGTCTTTTTCCCGTTGAGCGCCGCCAGTGCGCGGGCCGCCCGCATCAGCGTGAGTTCGCCGCGAAGTCCATCGGCGCCCACGGCGATGCACAGGCGGGCGGTGTCTTCCAGCAAGGCATCGGGCACGGAAATGTTGTCGATCCTTTTCTGCCCGCGAGCGATGCGACCCAGGACCTTGCGATCCTCCGCTTCCCACTCTTGGGTGAAGGCGTCGGGATCGCGTTCCTGCGCGTCGCAGCGGCGCATGATCTCGACGCGGTCCTCCACCGCCTGCGGTGTGTGGACTTCCACCGAAAGCCCAAACCGGTCGAGCAGTTGGGGACGCAGTTCGCCTTCCTCGGGGTTTCCGCTGCCGATGAGGACGAAACGGGCCCTGTGGCGAACCGAAAGGCCCTCCCTTTCAACCACATTCTCCCCGGAGGCCACCACGTCGAGCAACAAGTCCACCAGGTGATCCTCGAGAAGATTGATCTCGTCGACATAGAGGAAGCCGCGATGGGCCTTTGCCAGCAGGCCGGGCTCGAAACTCTTCTCCCCGTCGCGCAGGGCCTTTTCGAGGTCGAGCGCGCCCACCACCCGGTCGTCCGTCGCGCCCAGCGGCAGGTCGACCAGCGGGACGGGGCGTTTGCGCACCCGGCCCGAGCTGCACGGATCGGGACAGGTGCCTTTTTCTTCCGGCAGGCAGCCGAAGCGGCAATCCTCCACCACCGATATCGGCGGCAGCAGTGACGCAAGGGCGCGGGCTGCGGTGGACTTGCCGGTGCCGCGGTCGCCGAACACCATGACACCGCCTACCGCAGGGTCCACCGCGGCGATCAGCAGCGCCTGCTTCATCTCGTCCTGCCCGACGATCGCGGAGAAGGGAAATCGCGCCATGTGTCAAAGAGACTGGACGCGTTTGTGTCAAACGGCAAGTACGTTTGCGCGGGGCCCTCAGGGCTTGAAGCGACCGCCCCTAATATGGGTGAAACGTTCGCCGCTTTCATCGAGCTCGTACCAGGCGATCGTCTCCACCTCGCGCACGTCGCCCTTCACCGTCGCGCCGAATTCGTAGTCCGGCCAGTCGACCAGCGTGGTGAAGGTGGTGCGGCAATACATTGCCACATTGCGCGGGCCGACCAGCACGCCGCGCAGTTCGATATGCTCGTCCAGATGCGCGCGCACCTCGCGGTAGAAGGCGAGGATGTTTTCGCACCCCTCGATCCGCTTGCGGCTGCCGAGTTCGAACACGACGTCCCCGGCGTAGAAGCGCCCGAAGCCATCGAAATCGGCGGCGTTGAAGGCGGCGACGTACTGGCGGAAATCGTCTTCGGTCATGGCGACACCTTCTTGTTGTCGATCAGCCGCGTGCCGCCGATGCGCGCGGCGACGAAAAGGCGGGCATTGCCGTTATCCGCCGCGAGGGGTGCGATACTGTCCGCATCGCGCAGCTCGGCATAGTCCACGCGGCCAAAGCCTGCGCCGAGCAACTGGTCCTCCAGCATGGCGAGCACCGGGGCAGCCTCCTGCCCGTCGCGGATGCGAGCGATGGCCTCGTCCATGGCGCGCGGCAGGGTGGCAGCGGCTTCGCGGTGTTCGGGCGAGAGATAGGCGTTGCGGCTGCTCATCGCGAGGCCGTCGGGATCGCGCACAATGGGCACGCCGTGGATTGCATCCACATGCGGCAGGACGAGGTCGAGATCACGCGCCATGCGGCGGATCACGGCGAGCTGCTGCCAGTCCTTCTCGCCGAACAGCGCCATGTCGGGGCGTACCTGGTTGAAGAGCTTGCACACCACCGTTGCGACGCCGTCGAAATGGCCGGGCCGGTCTGCGCCACACAGGCCTGCGCTGACACCGGACACGCTGATATTCGTGGCATAGCCTTGCGGGTACATGACATCGACGCCCGGCGCCCACAGCAGCGCAACGCCCTCCGCCTCAAGTTTCGCTGAGTCCTCCGCCAGCTGGCGAGGATAGGCGTCAAGATCTTCGCCCTCGCCGAACTGGCGCGGATTGACGAAGATGGAAACCGCGACGTGGCTCGCGAGCTTCGCCGCTTCGCGTACCAGTGTCAGATGCCCGTCATGCAGCGCACCCATGGTGGGGACGAGCGCGATGCTGCCATTCCCTCGCAATTCATCCACAGCTTGACGAAGCTGGGGCAGGGCGGTGACGGTTTGCATGTGCGATAGCCTCCGATAGACTGCTTTCCAAAGCGGCCCTATGCCAAAGCCACACGCCGCATCCATTCGAGAGAAAGACGACACGTGACAGCCCCCCATCGCATCGTTTTCGCCAATGAGAAAGGCGGCACCGGAAAGTCCACCACGGCCGTGCACGTCGCCGTGGCGCTGGCTTATCAGGGCGCGCGGGTTGCCGCGCTCGATCTCGATACGCGGCAGAAGACCTTCTACCGCTATTGCGAGAACCGCGCCGACACGCAGGAGCGCCGCCGCATCGCGCTGCCCGGCCCGGTGTTCGACATCTGCCACGGCGACACGGTGGAACAGCTGGAGGAAGAAGCCGCGCGCATCGGCGAGGGCATGGATTACCTGCTTTTCGACACGCCGGGCCGTGACGATCCCTTCGCTCGCCACGTGGCCGCCAGCGCCGACACGCTGGTGACGCCGATGAACGACAGCTTCGTCGATTTCGACCTCATCGGCCAGGTCGATGCCGAGAGCTTCAAGGTGCGCAAGCTCTCCTTCTATGCCGAGCTCATCTGGGAAGCGCGCATCAAGCGCAGCCGCGCCACGATCGAGCAGCAGAAGCGCGAGATGGACTGGGTGGTGGTGAGGAACCGCACGGGCTACACCGACGCGCGCAACCAGCGCCGCATCGACGACGCGCTGACCGAACTTTCCAAGCGCGTGGGCTTTCGCGCGGTACAGGGCCTGTCCGAACGCGTGGTCTATCGCGAGCTGTTTCCCTCAGGTCTGACCCTGCTCGACAAGGGGCACCTGGGCGAACTGGGCACCAGCCACCTTGTCGCGCGGCAGGAACTGCGCAATCTCGTCGGCAATCTCAACCTGCCCATTCCGCAACATCCCGAGGGCGAGCAGGCCCGCACGGCGACGACGAAAATGGTCGAGCCAGCCTGATCGGCAATGGGCAAGTTCATCGTCTTCATCGGCCTTGCGATCCTGGTCTATTACTGGATCTTCAAGCGCTGGCCGTGGCAGCCCAAGCTTTCCTCGCGGGAAGCAGCTCTTACGAAAGCGCGCGAAACGCTCGGCGTGTCGCGTTTTGCCAATCGGGGTGACATCATCGCTGCGCATAAGCGCCTCGTCACCACGGTCCATCCGGATCGCGGCGGCAGCAGCGAGAAGGTGCACGAGGCGAACGCCGCGCGTGACCTGCTGCTGGAACAATTGCCTGACAACACGACTTAGCTGACACGACATTCCACGGCGAAGGAACCAATATGAGCCACGATTTCCATCCCACGGTGCTGCGCGAATACGATATCCGCGGGATCATCGGCGAAACGCTGGGCGCAGACGATGCGCGCGCCATCGGGCGCGGCTTCGGCACGCTGTTGCGGCGCGAACTGGACAGCGAGGGCCGCGCGCCGAACGTTGCAGTGGGCTACGATGGTCGCGTCAGCTCCCCTATGCTGGAGCACGCGCTTGTGGAAGGGCTTACCGCCACCGGCTGCGATGTGCGTCGCATCGGCATGGGGCCCACGCCGATGCTGTATTACGCCGAAGCGTCAGCCGAAGAAGTGGATGGCGGCATTCAGATAACTGGCAGCCACAATCCCGCCAACTACAATGGCTTCAAGATGGTATTTCGCGGGCGACCGTTCTTCGGCGCCGACATCACCGGGCTTGGGGAACTTGGCGCCGCGGGCGACTGGCTCGACGGGTCGGGCAGCGTGGAGAGCGTCGATGTCATGGAAGAGTATATCGAGCGTCTCCTGACTGCACTCTCGGGGGTGGACCAGGCTGCTCTTGCCGACATGAAAGTCGGCTGGGATGCGGGCAACGGTGCTGCCGGTCCCGCGCTGGAACGACTGGCAGCTCGGCTGCCGGGCGAGCACCATCTCCTGTTCACTGAGGTCGACGGTAATTTTCCCAATCATCATCCTGATCCCACTGTCGAGGCCAACCTTGCCGACCTGCGTGCACTTGTCGCCGAGAAGAACCTCGACTTCGGAGTAGCTTTCGACGGCGATGGCGACCGCATCGGCGCGATCGACGGCGAAGGCCGGGTCATTTGGGGGGATCAATTACTGATGATTTACGCCGAAGACCTCCTCGCAAGACTACCTAATTCCACGATTATCGCCGATGTGAAGGCCAGTCGCGCGCTGTTCGATCATGTCTCGGCATGCGGCGGGAAGCCGCTGATGTGGAAGACTGGCCATTCGCTGATCAAGTCCAAAATGAAGGAAGTTTCCTCGCCGCTTGCAGGCGAGATGAGCGGCCACGTCTTCTTCGCCGATGATTATTACGGCTTCGACGATGCCCTCTATGCCGGCGTGCGCCTGCTGGCCGCGTCGGCACGACTGGGCAGGTCGGTAACCCAGCTGCGCGGCGATATGCCGCAGATGCTCAATACGCCTGAAATGCGCTTCCAGGTGGACGAAAGCCGCAAGTTTGCCGCGATCGACGAGGTGAAGGCCCGTCTGACCGGCGATGACGTGCCCGAGGGCCTGGAGGTCAACGCGACCGACGGCGTGCGCGTCACCAATTCTGATGGCTGGTGGCTGCTGCGCGCCTCGAACACGCAGGACGTGCTGGTCGCCCGCGCGGAAAGCGATAGCGAGGATGGACTGGAACGTCTGATGGGCCAGATCGACGAGCAACTGGCGCTGAGCGGCCTGGAGCGCGGCGAGAGCGTCGGCCATTGATAGAAGCCGACAAGGAGAAAGGGACCTGCCGACGGCAAGTCCCTTCCCCTTATGTCCTGGACGCGCTGGGCGTGGAGGACATTGTCCGTGCAACGTCGATCAGGCGAGGGTGCCTGTCGTCGTGTCGGTCCTCGACTTGGTGCTGTCCCGGTCGGTCCGTGACTGGTCGTTGCGGTCGGAGCGCATGTCGGTCTCACGGATACGCAGGTTGTTCTGCACGTGATTCACGCCCGAAACGTCGTGCACGCAGTCTTCCGCGCGGCGCTTTTCCCAGCGAGTGTTGACCTTGCCGTCGAGCGTGAGTTCGCCGTTCTTGACGGTGACTTCCATGTCGCTCGCATCCACGCCGTGATCATGCGTTAGGCGCTCGCAAGCGTCTTCCAGCATCCGCTCGTCCGAACGGTTGTAGTTGCTCGGCCCGCGGCCACGGTGGCTTTCGCCCTGCCGGGCACGTTCGTTCTGCTGGCGTCGGTAATCCTGCTCGCGGCGGCGCTCGGCCTCGTCATCACCGAACCAACTGGCGATTTCGTCACCCGCCCGGTCGAAGAAACCGCGCTCGTCGCGGTCGCGCTCGTAGGGCGAATAGTCACCGCGACCGTAACGATTACGGCCACCGTAACGGGAGCGGTTGCGGTCGTCGTTATCGAAGTCCTCGCGGAAATTCCGGTCGCGCATGGTATCGCGAAAGCCGCCGCGTTGGCGATTGTCGTCGCGATCATAGTCGGACAGCGGATCGTAGGAGCCTGATCCGCGATAGGACCGCTCGCCATACCCGCGCTCGCCCTCGAAATCGCGATTGCTCATCTGGCGACCTTGTCGAGGTTGCTGGAAACGCGCCTCGGCACCGCGTCGGTAATTGCGGTCCTGATAGTCGACTCCATAACTCTCATCGCCGTATTGCATGTCGGAGCGCTGATCGAACTGCTCGTATTGGCGCGATCCCTCATCGTCGAAATAGCCCTGCTGGCCGCGCTCGCCGCGGCCTTGCCTGTTTGAATATCGGTTTGCCATGATTGTCTCTCCTCTGCTGCTGCCATTGTGTCGCGCCGGTCGCCGGGGGCAGTTCCCGCCAGCCGGACCCGCATCGCAATGCGAGAATGATATGGTAAAAACGCGTGGGAGCGGGTGAAGGGTTCTCGGCCCGGCGCAAGGCGGCGCCGTTTTGGCGCAGCTAAATTGCGGAAAAGCAATTATATTCCCGCGACGCTCAATTGGCCGCCAATCCCATGTCGCAATCCTGTGTCGTCTCTTGACGGAACGCTCGTTGCGGCCAAACACTCTTGCTCACGTGACCGACCCTGCCATCCCGCCCGAGATCACCGACTGGTTCGCCGGGCGCGACTGGCGCGTGCGCAGGCACCAGGCGGAAATGCTGGCGGCTTCCGATGCTGGCAAGCACGCGATGCTGGTGGCCGATACGGGTGCGGGCAAGACGTTGGCGGGCTTCCTGCCTACGCTCGCGGCCTTTTGCCCCTCTCGCATCGGCGAGGGCGAGCGGCCGCAGGGCCTGCATACCCTCTACATCTCGCCGCTGAAGGCGCTGGCGCATGACGTGCAGCGCAACCTCCTCACGCCGGTGGAAGAGATGGGCCTCGACCTGCGCATCGAGACCCGCAGCGGTGACACCCCCTCGGATCGCAAGAAGCGCCAGCGCGCCAAGCCCCCCAATGTGCTGCTGACCACGCCAGAAAGCCTCTCACTCTTGCTGAGTTTCGAGGACAGCCTCACCCTGTTCGAAGGGCTGAAACGGGTAGTGGTGGACGAGATCCACGCCTTTGCCACCCAAAAGCGCGGCGACCTGCTGGCGCTCGCCCTTTCCCGCCTGCAGGCCATCGCGCCAGACATGCAGCGCGCGGCGCTCTCCGCCACGGTGGCAGACCCCGAAGGCTACCGCGCATGGATCGCGCCCTGGGGCGATATCGACACGGTCGACCTCGTCGAAGGCGAAGAAGGTGCCGAGCCCGAAGTCGAGATCCTGCTGCCGGAAGAGGAGCGCGTGCCTTGGGGAGGGCATGCCGCCACCTGGTCGATCCCCCAGCTGTACGAGCGCATACGCAAGAACAAGACCACGCTCGTCTTCACCAACACCCGCTTCTTGGCCGAATACATCTTCCAGCATCTGTGGGACGCGAACGATGACAATCTGCCCATCGGCATCCACCACGGCTCGCTCTCGAAGGAGGCGCGGCGCAAGGTGGAGACGGCGATGGCGCGCGGTGAATTGCGGGCGCTGGTGTGCACGGCCAGCCTCGATCTCGGCGTCGACTGGGGCGATATCGACATGGTGGTGCAGATGGGCGCGCCCAAGGGCTCCTCGCGCCTGCTCCAGCGCATCGGCCGCGCCAATCACCGGCTCGACCAGCCCAGCCGCGCGCTGCTGGTGCCCGGCAACCGCTTCGAATTCCTCGAGGCGACGGCGGCGATGGACGCGGTGGACGAGGGCCAGCGTGATGGCGAGGATTTCCGCCCCGGTGGCCTCGACGTGCTCGCCCAGCACGTGATGGCCTGCGCCTGCGCGGGGCCGTTCCGTGAGGACGAGTTGCTCTCGGAAATTCGCTCCTGCTGGCCCTATGCCATGATCGATGCCGAGGCCTTCGGGCGCGTGCTCCAGTTCGTCGCCACGGGGGGATACGCGCTCAAGGCCTATGACAAGTTCAAGCGCATCACGCGCGATTCTGACGGCGTGTGGCGACTGACCCATCCGGACCAGGCCTACAAGCACCGGATGAATGCCGGGATAATCGTCGATAGCGAAATGCTGGAAGTGCGCTTCCGCAACGGTCGCTCGCTCGGCAAGGTGGAGGAGCGCTTCGCCGCCTCGCTCCGCCCCGGCGACACCTTCCAGTTCAGCGGCGTGAACCTCGAGGTGGAGCAATTGAAGGACATGGAGCTGATCGTGCGCGCCAGCACCAAGGCGGCGATGATACCCAGCTATGGCGGTCTGCGCCTGCCGCTTACCACGCACCTCGCCGACCGCGTGCGCGCCATGCTGACAGACCGCGCGGGCTGGGCGCGCTTTCCCGACGACGTGCGCGAATGGCTGGAAGTGCAGGACTGGCGCAGCCACCTGCCCGGCCCAGACAATCTGCTGGTCGAGAGCTTCCCCCACGCCAAGCGCGAATACACCGTCTACTACACTTTCGTCGGCTGGAACGCGAACCAGTCGCTGGGCATGCTGATCACCAAGCGGATGGAGGATATGGGCCTGATGCCCGGCGGCTTCGTGGCGAACGACTACTCGCTTGCCGTGTGGGGCCTGAAGCCGGTGGAGGATCCACGCCCGCTGCTCTCGCCCGATATCCTGACCGAGGAATTCATCGACTGGGTGCAGGATTCGCACCTCCTGCGCCGCGCCTTTCGCGAGGTGGCGGTGATCGGCGGGCTGGTGGAGCGTCAGCATCCCGGCAAGCGCAAGACCGGGCGGCAAGTCACCTTCAGCACCGACCTCATCTACGACGTGCTGCGCAAATACGAGCCCGACCATGTGCTGATCGAGGCCGCGTGGCAGGATGCCCGCGCCCGCATGACCGATATCGGGCGGCTGGGCGACCTGCTGGATACGGCGGGGGAAAAGCTCGACCACGTGATGCTCAACCGGGTGAGCCCGCTGGCCGTGCCGGTGATGGTGATGATCGGACGCGAGAGCGTACCGCAAGGCGCGCAGGATGACGAACTGCTGCTGGAGGCGGAAACGCTGGCCGGCGCGGCGATGCGGGTGGACGGCTTGCCCGAAGGACTGGGGGACTAGCGCCTACGCGGGCAGCCATGCGAGCGGTTCCGGCAGGCTGCTCGCCGAATAATCGACTTGCAGCACGCGGCGATGACCGGACGATGTCGATGTATCGGAGGCGTGCAGGATCGGCGTGGCGTAGCTCCAGATATCGCCTGCCCTTGCGAGACAAGTTGCGGTGCCGCAGCTGGCGACGACGCTTTCTATCGAGCCTTCGTCGATGATACCGAGCTTGTGGGATCCCGGCGCTATCCTGAGCGGAGCGTTGCCTGTATCGACGGCATCGAGATGGATGCGAAGCGTGACCATCGCGGAAAGCAGCGCGAAGGGCGGTTCGACATGCACTATGCCCTGTTTTACCGTTCAATTGCGAAATCCAGCGACGTCTGTGCGCTTGCGCACGGCTATTGTGCGGTCCTGATGCCACGCCAGCGACCAGTTCATGTTCGGCGTCTTGTCGAAGAATACCGCGCGAACCGGGCGCGCCCCGGGGCCCAGGGTTTCTGCGGCGATGGCGTGAGCCTTGCCCGACTTCAGGAAAGGAGCGAGCGGACGCAGATCGGCAAAGCGGTATCCCGGTCTCTCTCCAGTTGCCCTGTTCAGTCGCTCCAGCAGCAAGGCGTATTGAGGGGCGAGGGCACCGGGATGGTGCCTCGCTCCCTCTCGTCGGAAAGATGTTTTATCGCCTTGCCCGCCGAACGCATGGAAGGCCTGTGCAAGTTCCCGGGTTTCAGTCCGCATCGAACTCGCGATACCGTTCGTTACCGACGAAGGCGAACTTGTCGAGCCGCGCGTCGGCGACAGCGTTGATGACGTTCACCGAATCCTCGTAACTGGCATAGGCTTCGGGCTCGAAGCGGATCAGCGGCATTTCGGGCTGCGCGGCGGCGGAAGCAAGGCGGGCGTTCAGCTCGTCGCGCGTAACAGGATCGCCGTTCCACAGGACCGCGCCGTCCTGCTGCACGACCAGCGCGACGCTTTCATAGTCGGACGGTGTGCCCGGCCCCGGACCCGGCAGATCCACGTCCAGCCGGTGCGCCGCGATGGGAATGGAAAGGATCAGCATGACGAGGAGGACCAGCAGCACATCGATCAGCGGCGTGATGTTGAGTTCGCTCATCGGCTGGGGCGTGGTGTTGATGCTGCGATCGAGCAGGCGGGACCGGATTGCCATGATACTCTCCTCTTTCTGTTATGTGACAGCATAACATCACAGTCCGTATAGTCTGTCAAACTGGAGCGCTCACCACAGCTTCGGGGCGCAAAAAAAGGGGCGGATCGCTCCGCCCCTTTCAATGTCTTCCTAGAAAGGGTGAGGCGTTTAGCCTTCGCCCTTGCCGAAAGTGCGATACTTCTCGTTGCCGACGAAGCCGAACTTGGTGACGCCGCTGGCCTTGATCAGGTTCAGCACGCGCGCCGACAGGTCGTAGCTGGCATTCGCTTCGGGCTCGAACTGCAGTTCGGGCTCCACCGCGAAGCGCAGCGATTCCTGGAGGTTGCCGACCAGTTCGCCTTCGCTGATCGGGCTGGCGTTCCAGAGGATCTGGTCGTTCGGGGTCAGCACGATCTTGTTCTTGATCGGATCGACTTCCGGCGTGTCCGGGTTGTTGGTGGGCGAGGGCAGGTCGATATTGACCGCGTGCGTCGCCACGGGGATGGTGATGATGAACATGATGAGGAGCACGAGCAGGACGTCGATCAACGGCGTCATGTTCATGTCCATCATCGGTTCGCCATCATCGCTACCGCCTGACATTGCCATGGGTGTTTACTCCTTGATTACGCGTCCGGCGTCGTCCGCCCGGCTGGATCAGCCGTTCGGATCGACGGGGTTGGAAATGAACCCGACGGTGGGATAGCCCGCCGCCTGGACGTTGAAGATCGTGCCCGCGACACAGCGCCACGGAGCGTTGACGTCACCGCGGATATGCACCTGCGGGATCAGTTCGGGCTGCTGCATGATCGCCTCCGGCCCACCGGCGCCCTGAACGATGGCGTCGAGGCGCGAGAACGCGCGGTCATACAGCTCGCCGGAATCGACCAGCGTCGTGTTGTTGAGGAAGATGCGGCATTCGCCGTCGCGCGAAGCGCCGGTGTATGCGGTGTTGAGCGTGCTGGGCGTGCGACCTTCCGGGTCGGTGGTCGTCACGGTGATCAGCAGGTTCTCGACCTTGTCATCGGACTCGATCGATTCGAAAACCGGGATCTCGAGTTCCTCGACCGTCTGGATGGCCACCGGAACCGCGATCAGGAAGATGATCAGCAGCACCAGCATGACGTCCACCAGCGGCGTGGTGTTGATGTCCGACATCGGCGTTTCGCCGGCGCCATCTCCCATCGCTATGGCCATGTCTCTAGTCCTATCTCACGTTACGAATTCTGGTGGCGGGCGCTCGCATGCGAAAGCGCCCGCCAATTACGATTTGCCTGGCCCGACTTACTTCTTCACCGTCGGGTTGGTCGGCGAGGTCGAGGTCGTCGTGGCGCCGGGCTTGGTGGTTGCCGGCTTCGCCGTCGTCGCCGTCTTGGCCGACGAGGAGGCGGTCGGCAGGGCCGGCTTCACGGCACCGTTCGAGGTGATGTTGGCCTGCAGGTCGGTCGAGAAGCCCGAAAGCATCGCGGCGATCTTGCGGTTGCGGCTCATCAGGTAGTTGTAGGCGAACACCGCGGGCACGGCCACGAGCAGACCGATGGCGGTCATGATCAGGGCCTCACCCACCGGGCCGGCGACCTTGTCGATCGAGGCCGAACCCTCGATGCCGATGTTGATCAGAGCGCGGTAGATACCGATCACGGTGCCGAGCAGGCCGACGAAGGGAGCGGTAGCACCCACCGTGGCGAGGAAGGGCAGGCCGCCGTTGAGCTTGGCCATGATGGCGCTTTCCGAACGGGCGAGCGTGCCGTGCAGCCAGTCATGCGATTCGAGGCTGTCGTGCATCTTGTCGGATTCGTCGCCGGCACGGATGCCGTCGTCGACAAGCTGGCGCCATGCGCTGTCCTTGTCGAACTTGGTGGCGCCTTCCTTGATCGAGCCGGCACGCCAGAAGGCGGCACGGTTGGAACGGTATTCCTTCATCACCTTGTTCTGCTCGAAGATCTTGGTGAACAGGATGTAGAACGAGCCGACCGACTGGATCACCAGCACGGCGAGAATCGCCCATGCGACGGGGCCGCCCTGTTCCATGGCTTCCATGAAGCCGAACTGGGTGTTTGGCGCTTCACCGCCAGCGGCAAGAATTTCGATAAGCATGCGAGTAGGTCCTCTTCCTAGAGAAAGTGTGTCAGATCAGTTGATCTGGTAAACGATATTGGTCGACCAGGAACCGGTAGTCGGATTGCCTGCATCGTTCAGAGCGGGATTGAACCGGGCGTAGCGCGTGATGTCGTCACAGGCTGCCTCGTCCAGGATCGGATCGGCCGAGCGGGTGACGCGGCACCCGGTGACCCGGCCATTCGCCCCGACGGTGACCGAAACACCGACCGTACCCTCGATCTCGCGGCGCAGGGCGCGCGACGGGTAGTTCTCGATGATGCGACGCGTCCAGCTTGCCTGGCCGTCCGGCGATGCCGGGCGAGCCTGCGAAGGCGGCGGCGGCGGCGGGGGCGGGGCAGGCCGTGCCGGCGGCGCCGGCGGCGGAACGATCAGCGCGGGCGGAGCCGGCGGCGGAATGTTCGTCTGCGTGCGGATCGGCGGCGGTGCCGGCGAAATGTTCATAGGCGGCGGCGGCGCGACAGGCGGCGGCGGCGCAGTCTCTGGTTCGGGCGGCGGGGGCGGTGGCTCCTCCTCCGGCTCCGGTTCCGGCTCCTCGATATCCACGGTAGTCACCCGCTCGGCAATTTCCTTCACCGCCGAAATGGCGAGTCCGGAAATCAGCAGGTAACCAATTGCAACGTGGATGAGGGCAACGATGACAATCGATACTATTCGACTGCCGCTCATCTCTTGGTCAGCGTAAGCCATCCAGTCCCTTCACTCCGTTTCACGACCGACCGGATCGAAAATCCGGCCCTCCTGGAACTGCCCGAAAGAATTTCGAACAACCCCGCTAAGCTATTGTCCACTCGTCGATACCTTGTGACACGGCGCGGGCACAACAGAAAATGTGCCCAAAACGTCACAGCGGGAAATTTTCTGTCGTTCCCCTGAGCAGACTTGGCCGGGTCTTAACGAGCGTAAAGGAATGGGGCAAACGCTTTATCGATTAAGCCGTGATTCAGTCGTGAGCCGCCTTCTTGAGCCATTCTTCGGGACGAATCGGCATTTCGCGCGTTGTCCTTTGGGCGATGCGCGATAGAGAAGCGCGCCGTCGCCCAGGTCTTCTGAAAGGAGCACAATGTTCGTTGCCACCGCGATTACCCGCTGCCGCGCCATACTGGTCGGCACGCTTGCCCTGGGCGTGGCTGCCTGCGCTACCACCGGTCCCGCCCGCTCGCAGGACGCGCCTCCCGCCGAATTGTCCGAAGCACAGGCGCCGACCTATGCCGACCTCGTGGCCATGGCGATGGAAGCGGACACGGTGGTATTGGTAAGTGTCGAGGACCAGACTGCCTTCCCGGCAGAACGCGCCCCGTCGGTGCCACCGTCCGAAGTTCGCCTCTACATGGAAACGCTGGTGCAGGGGCTGCTGAAGGCCCCGCGCCCGCTGGGAGAATCGCTGACCTACGTGGTCGACCGGAGCCGCGATGCCGATGGCGACGTGCCCGACCTGGAAGAGCGCCGTTTCCTGCTGTTCGGAGACCTCTCCGCCAGCCAGCCCGGCTCGCTGCAATTGCTCTCGTCCGATTCGATGCTTCCCGCCGGGCCACGGATCGAGGAGCGTACCCGCCGCGTGCTGACCCAGCTCGCTGCCGCCGACATCCCGCCCGCGATTACCGGTGTGCGCGACGTGATTTCGGTGCCGGGCAACCTTGCCGGCGAATCGGAGACGCAGATGTTCGTGGAGACCGCAACGGGAGCGCCTGTCTCGCTCTCGGTCATCCGCCGTCCGAACCAGGCACCGGAATGGGGCATCTCGCTGGGCGAGCTCGTAGACTCCTCCGCGACCCCGCCCGAGCCCGAGACGATCGCATGGTATCGCTTCGCCTGCTTCCTGCCGCGCGAATTGCCGCAGGACGCCTTCCTGCAGACCGATCGTGCATCGCAGGCGCAGGCGCGCGAAGACTATGCCTTCGTCCTCGCCGAACTGGGGCCCTGCGAGCGGCGCTTTACCTGATCCAAGTCAGACTGCTCTGGCCAATTGCGCCGCGCCTTCCTAACGGGGCGTCACGAAAATGTGGACGGTGAAATACTGGACGGGGAGTTCTCATGGCCGATAATCTCGGGGCCGACAATCTGCGCATTGCCCTTGCCGGGCTGGGCACCGTGGGCGCGGGCGTGCTGCGCCTGCTTGCCGATAATGGCGACACCATTGCCGCGCGTGCCGGCCGAGCGATAGAAGTAGTGGCCGTTTCGGCGCGCGACCGCTCCAAGGATCGCGGCGTCGACCTCTCGCCCTATGCCTGGGAAGACGACATGACCGCCTTCGCCGCGCGCGATGACGTTGACGTGGTGGTGGAACTGGTCGGCGGATCAGACGGGCCGGCGCTGGCGCTCGCCCGCACCGCGCTGGGCGGTGGCAAGGGCTTCGTCACCGCGAACAAGGCGATGGTCGCGCATCACGGGCTGGAACTCGCGCAGCTGGCCGAGGCGAACGATGCGCCCTTGCGCTACGAAGCAGCCGTCGCAGGCGGCATTCCCGTTATAAAGGGCCTCGCCGAAGGGGCCGCCGCCAACCGCATCGAGCGGATCTACGGCATCCTCAACGGCACCTCGAATTTCATCCTTTCCGAAATGGAGACGACGGGCCGCGACTTTGCCGAAGTGCTCGCCGATGCGCAGGCGCTGGGCTATGCCGAGGCCGATCCCACTTTCGACATCGAAGGCGTGGACGCCGCGCACAAGCTCTCCATCCTCGCCAGCATCGCCTATGGGACGCAGCTGGATTTCGAGGCGGTGGACACCAACGGCATCAGCCGCATCCGCGCCGCCGACATCACCCAGGCCCGCGCTTTGGGCTACGTGATTCGCCTGATCGGCCTTTCCGATTGCGCCGAGAAGGACGGTGCGCGCCACCTGTTCCAGCGCGTCGCGCCCTACCTTGTGCCGGTGCGCCACCCGCTTGCCGCGGTTGACGGGCCGACCAATGCCGTGGTGGCGGAAGGCAATCATGTCGGCCGCCTGCTGTTCCAGGGCGCGGGTGCGGGCGACGGGCCCACGGCGAGCGCCGTGGTCGCCGACCTAGTCGACATCGCGCGGGGCAGCCGAATGGCGCCCTTCTCGCAGCCGGTGGCGAGCCTCGTCCCCAGCACGCCCGCCGATCCGGGCGACCGCCGCAACCGCGCCTATGTCCGTTTCACCGTGGCCGACCGCCCCGGCGTGCTGGCGGAGATCACCGCCGCCATGCGCGATGCGGGCGTCTCAATCGAGAGCATGATCCAGCACGGCCACCCTGCCGACGGCAATGAGGAGCCGGTGCTGGTTGCGCTCGTGACCCATGAGGGGCCCGAAAGCGCGGTGGCCAAGGCACTGGACCTGCTCGAAGGGTCGCCCAGCCTGGTGGAAGAGCCGCTCGTGATGCGCCTGATCGGCTAGTCGTCGTCGGACAGGTCGATGGGCACGCGCTCGCCGGTGACGGGGTCATCGCGCGTCTCGCCTTCGTCCTCTGCCGCAAATACCGCTGCTGCCTCTTCCTCGCTCAGCGGTTCGGGGAAGGCTGTGGTGTCGACCATCGGCGGATAGGGCGGAACCGAGCCGATGCGCATGCAAGGCTTCTTGCCCGTTACCCAGCACGGCGGTTCGCGCAGGCCGTCGAGCTGGTTGATCCGCACCTCTACCGGCCTTGGCAGCGGCGACATGTATCGTTCGGGTTCCTCCACCTCGCGGCACACCACGATACTGCCATCCTCGCGCAGGCCTTCCTCGCAGCGCTCGGGCTCCACCAGCGGCACCGGGGTATCGTCGCGGCGCGTCTCTTCGTCTTGCACGGGGCCATAGACTTCCTGCGCGAAGCACTCGTCCGGCATCAGGACAATCGCGGCAATCGCACCGAAAATTACGCCTGATCGCCTCGACATTGTCACCCCTTCGACCTAAGCGAACGAGCGCCGGTGCCGCCAAGTTCAGATGGGAGCCTGAATTACCTATGAATTCCGATAAATCCGCCGAAGAGCACGTCCTCGACCGTGTCCTGGTTCTCGAACTGGTGCGCGTCACCGAAGCCGCCGCCATTGCAGCCTCCGACCTTGTCGGACGCGGGGACGAGAAAGCCGCCGACGCCGCCGCCGTCGAAGCGATGCGCACGGCGTTCGACACGCTCTATATCGACGGCACCGTGGTGATCGGCGAGGGCGAGCGGGACGAGGCCCCCATGCTCTATATCGGCGAGAAGGTGGGCGGCGCGCCGGGCAAGGGCCCGAAGATCGACATCGCGCTCGATCCGCTAGAAGGCACCACCATCACCGCCAAGGCCGGGCCCAACGCGCTCGCCGTGCTGGCCGCTGCCGAAGAAGGTTGCCTCCTGAACGCACCCGACGTCTACATGGAGAAGCTGGCTGTCGGCCCGGGCTATCCCGAGGATGTCATCAGCCTCGACAAGACGCCGACGCAGAATGTCGAATCGGTGGCCAGGGCCAAGGGCGTGGATCCTGCCGACATCATCGTATGCGTGCTCGACCGCCCGCGCCATGCGGACCTCATCGCGGAACTGCGCGGCATCGGCTGCGGCGTGGTACTGATCGGCGATGGCGACGTGGCGGGCGTGATCGCCACCACCGACCAGGACACCACGATCGACATCTACATGGGTTCAGGCGGCGCACCCGAGGGCGTGCTCGCCGCAGCGGCCCTTCGCTGCGTGGGCGGACAGTTCAACGGCCGTCTCCTCTTCCGCAATGACGACGAACGCAGCCGCGCCCGCAAATGGGGGATCGAGGACCTCGACCGCATCTACAAGCTGCACGACCTCGCCAAGGGCGACTGCATCTTCGCCGCGACGGGCGTCACCGCCGGCTCGCTGCTCGACGGCGTGAAGCGCATCAAGCGCCCCAATGGCGAACGCATCATGACGACCGAGAGCGTGGTGATGCGCGCATCGTCGGGAACGGTACGCTGGGTGAAAGGCGAGCACCGAATTTGATTTTGTATAACAAGGCGTTCAATTCCGCCGCGCTTTGCCGCAAGTAGCCGAGCGTTCGTCGATTAGGGCGAGGGCGGAGGAACGTTGTCACGACGCCGCCCGTCTCCTTCTTGCGTGAAGAAGGAGTAACCCATGTCGTTTCTTGATAGAATAGCCGCCGCCGTAACCCCGGCTGCATCCGATGAACAACGCGCCGAAGCAAGGCGCAAGGTCTTGGCACTGTCGCAAGGCGAGCAATGGCTCGGTATGATTGTCGAGCAGCACCAGCGTATCGAAGGCTTGTTCGCCGAAGCGAGAAGCGCGACCGACGTCGAAACTCGCCAGCGCAGCGTCAAGGCGCTCGCCACCGAGCTCACCGGCCACGCGACCGCCGAAGAGGCTGTGGTCTATCCGATCGTAGCGGAAGACAGTGGCAAGACGCATGCCGGAATGGCTTATGAAGAGCATGCGATGACGAAGATCCAACTCGCCAAGCTCGAGCGGATCGACCCGATGAGCGAGGAGTGGTCGGAGAAGCTGGAGCATATCCGTGGCGCGGTGGAGCAGCATATCTACCAGGAAGAAGACAGCTGGCTGCCTGACCTTGTCGAAAAGACCTCGCCTGCGAAAAAGCAGCTGCTCAACCAGCGATATGCCGAGGAATACCAACGCTATTGCGGCTAGCGCGTTCGTGGCAGGTTCGGGCGGAGCGTCCCTCCTGACGACAACCGCGATCCCTCACGTTGCAATTCCGTGACGCTCGGCTAGGGCGAAGCCATCCGCACAGCCTGAGGGATTCGCATCCATGAAAATCATGTCCGGCAATTCCAACCTGCCGCTTGCCCGTGCCATTGCCGGCTATCTGGAAGTGCCGCTGACCGACGCCAGCGTGCGCCGTTTCGCCGATGAAGAGGTCTTCATCGAGATCCACGAAAATGTGCGCGGGGAGGACGTGTTCATCGTCCAGTCGACCAGCTATCCGGCGAACGACAACCTCATGGAACTGCTGATCGGCATCGATGCGCTCAAACGCGCCTCTGCCAAGCGGATCACCGCCGTGGTGCCCTATTTCGGTTATGCGAGGCAGGACCGGAAGCCCGGCCCGCGTACGCCCATCTCGGCCAAGCTGGTGGCAAACCTCATTACCGAGGCAGGCGCCGACCGCGTGCTGGCGGTGGACCTGCACGCGGGCCAGATCCAGGGCTTCTTCGATATCCCGACCGACAATCTCTACGCTGCGCCCACGATGGCCGCCGATATCCAGGCGCGCTACGGTGACAAGGACCTGATGGTCGTCTCACCCGACGTGGGCGGCGTGGTGCGCGCCCGCGCACTGGCAAAGCGCCTCGACAACGCCCCGCTGGCCATCGTCGACAAGCGCCGCGACCGGCCTGGCGAGAGCGAGGTGATGAACATCATCGGCGACGTGAAGGGCCGCAGCTGCGTGCTGATCGACGATATCATCGATTCGGGCGGCACGCTGTGCAACGCGGCGGAAGCCCTGCTCGACCAAGGCGCGAAGAGCGTTGCGGCATACATCACTCACGGCGTGCTGTCGGGCGGCGCTGTGGCGCGGATCGACAAGTCCTCGCTTACCGAGCTCGTCATCACCGATACCATCCAGCCGACCGACGCCACGGCGGATTCGGACCATATCCGCGTCCTCACGATCGCGCCGCTGCTGGGGGAGGCGATCCGCCGTATTGCCGATGAAAGCAGCGTGTCCAGCCTGTTCGACTGAAGCCGGTCAGCGCTCGGGTTAAAGGTCGGATCCTTCCGAAGACCCTGCCGCCCAGGGCTTCTCCGCCCCGTCCGGCAGACGTTCTAGCATCGCGAGACGGCGTGATTGCCGGCTTTCCAGCGACAGCGTCATCAAGGGCTGCGGCGTTGTCATGAACTGGCTGGGTGTCATCCCGAACAATTCGGTGAACTCGCGCGTCATGTGGCTCTGGTCGTAATAGCGCAGCGCCAGGTCCTCGGCCTCCTCGTCATCGGCGACGCCGCGCAGGGCGCTGGCCATGTCGATCGCGCGCGCCCGCCGCAGGACCTGCTTGGGAGGAAGGCCGAAATCCCGCTTGCAGATACGTTCCAGACTGCGTGTGGAAATGCCGCACTCCTTTGCAAACTGCGTCACGTTGCGCGTCGGATCGGACAGGGTGAGCATGTCGAATTCCTGCGTCACCGGGTCGGGCGGTCTTGCGTCCAGGCTCTTCAGGGTTTCGCGAACCCAGCCTTCCAGCGACAGCAGCAGGTCTTCGGGAGAGGCGGCTGCATGCAACGTTTCCAGCAGCTTGTCGCCATCGAGGGAGAGGTCCTCCAGCGGGGTGATACGGTCGACGAATTCCGCCGCATGCCGTCCCAGTACCGCATGTCCCACGCCCGGACGCAGAGCATATCCGACGGACGTGAAACTGCCACGCACCGATACGGGCATAGCCTTGCTTTGCGGGCCGAACATCAGGGCGGCGCGGCCATATTCCATCGGGCCGTCGCGCGTCTGGGCCTTCCATTGGCCTTCCAGCTGTACCCTGACGAACGAAGCGTCGCTCAGCAGACTGCAGTTGAGTTCGTAATCGTCGGGCGCCGCAACGGACGTGGCATAAAGCCAGCCGACCCACGGGAGGAGGTCTTCGGCAGGCAAGCGATTGTACGACAGGGGCTGCCCGTCGCGCGAAACGGCGAAACGCGCTTTTAACGCAGGATCCACTCCCGGGTTCGGTTTCTTGCGCACAATTCCCCCCGAGGCGACCTTATTACCGTATGTCTAACGGCGACTTAACAAAATTTAACCATAATTTATGAAACGACGTAACAACATAAGACATCATTCGGCAAGAGCGCTTGACGTCTGCCCAGGCTTTCGAAAAGGCAGAGCCATGAACCTCGATGCCGAAATTGCTCTCGCCCACCGCCTTGCCGATGCCGCGCGGGCGGAGATCATTCCACTGTTCCGCACCGGCGTGGAAAGCGAAGCCAAGGCCGACGCCTCACCCGTCACCGTGGCCGACCGCAATGCCGAGGAAGCGATGCGCAAGCTGATCGAGGCGGAGTTTTCCGGCGACGGCATCCATGGCGAGGAATTCGGCGTGAAGGACGGCGTGACCGGCCGCCAGTGGGTGCTCGACCCGATTGACGGCACCAAGGCCTTCCTCGCCGGTCGCCCGATCTTCGGCACGCTGATCGCGCTGCTGGTGGATGGCTTCCCTGTGCTTGGCATGATCGATCAGCCGATCACGTCCGAACGTTGGCTGGGCGTGGCCGGGCAGGGCACCACTTTCAACGGCAAGCGAGTGGAAACGCGCCGCTGCCGCGAACTCTCCGATGCCAGCCTTGCCACTACCGGCCCCAACTATTTCAGCCAGGAAGAGGGCGACATCTTCATGATGCTGGCCGCCAAGACCGATCACAAGCGCATGGTGATGGGCGGCGATTGCTACAACTACGCCTGCCTCGCCTCGGGCCACCTCGACATCGTGTGCGAGGCGGGGCTCAAGCTGCACGATTATGCCGCGCTCGTTCCCGTGGTGGAAGGCGCGGGCGGCATGATGTGCGACTGGGCGGGTGAGCCCCTGCATGCCGGCAGCGACGGCACAGTGCTGGCGCTGGGCGATCCCGCGCGGCTGGAGGATGTGCTTGAAGCGATGGGAGGTAACTGATGCGCCTGTTCGTCTACGGCGTCCTCATCAAGGAACTGGCGCAGGGCCGCGCCGCCGAACTGGTCGCCGCGCTCGATGCGGGGTTGCCCGCCACGACGCGCGGCGCGCTCTACGCGGTGGAAGGCGCGGATGGCGGCTGGTATCCGCTTCTCCTGCCCGATCCCGAAGGCGGCGAAGTGCACGGCGTGGTGCACGAGGCGGGCACGGTGGAATGGCAGGCGATGGACGCCTTCGAGGACGCCCATGACGGCCCCGGCGCCGAATACCGCCGCGAGACGATCCCGGCGATGCTGCCCAACGCGCTGGTGGTGGACGCGCAGGCCTATTGCTATGCACGCAAGGTGCCAGCCGATGCCGTGCGGATCGAGGGCGGCAACTTCGCTGAATGGCTGGCCGAAACAGACCGCAAACCCATCGCCCTGCGCTGACGAAAAAGTAGGTAAATCATGCGCTTGCCCATCCCATTCGATCTTGGTTGGGGTTCGCAATGCGTATCGGCAGCATAATCTGGCTACTGCTTGCGGCGCTTTCGCTGGGGGCGTGCAGCTCTGCTGACGAGGTTCCCGATTACCGCTATCGCCTGACTGTCGAGGTCGAGACGCCGGAGGGGGTGCGCAGCGGCTCCAGCGTGATCGAGGTCAGCACCTCTGTCGCCAGCGAATATTCCATTCCCACCCCTGGCGCAGTTCATTTCCGTGCACGGGGGGAAGCGGTTACGGTGGACCTGGGCAACGGCCAGACGCTGTTCGCGCTGCTCCGCTCGACAGCCGATGCCGGCTGGGCGGGCAACTTCATGTTCCGTCTCGCGCCGCGCAGCTACAAGACTGGTCGCGACGGATTCCTGCAACGCTATAATGCCATGCTGCGCATGCGCGAGCCGCGCGTCTTGCCGCGCTATTTCCGCAACGAGGGCCATCTCACAAACGTCCCCGCGTGGCCGATGCTGGTGACTTTTGGCGATCTCGACGATCCGACCAGCGTGGAACGGGTCGATCCGGATGACCTCGCAGCCAGCTTTGGCGAAGGCGTGAGCCTCAAGCGCATCACCGTGGAAATGACCGACGATCCCGTGACCGAAGGCATCGAGGAAAGGCTGGGGTGGTTGGACAATCTACAGGCCTATCGCACCAGACCAGACAACCCATTTACAAGCATTCTACCGCCTGAAATTGGTTATCTTCGGAGGCAATAGCATGAATCGTGACGTCTTTCTTTCGTTGCTAGCCCTCGATTCGTACAACCGAGGCTATGGGCAAAATGTCCTGCTCAATGAGGGCGACTCGACTGCCAATCAGAATAAAGCCGGACGCCGGATCGGAAACGCCACGATCCTGACTGATGCCAACGATCCCGAAGGTGTCGCCCAAGCCGCAGGTTTCTACGCGATTGCCTATGAGTGGAATGACGAGACGATCATTTCCTATCGCGGGACCAATTTCGAAAGCACCGTTCCTCCCGGTGGATCTGTTTTCGACAGTCCGATTGCCACCGATGCTCTGAGCGGATGGACACTCGGCGCAAGTTTCGAAGAGGCTTCGCAAGGTCGCCTCGCCGCGCACTAGTAGCTTTCCTACCGCTCCGCGTCGCGGCAACTTCGCGAATCGCTCTTTCCCACCGTCGGCTTCTCGCGGAATACAGCGCCAGCCCCCGCGCATGTGTTTCATCAACTAACTTGCATTTTTGCGCAGAATCGCTAGATGCGCGCCATTCACTGACACGTGATTATCTTCCGGTCTGGCTGAAAGGGCTGCCAGGGCTGGTTGGACGTGTCTCTGCAAAGGAGATGAAAATGCCCAAGCTGAAGACCAAGAGCGGCGTGAAGAAGCGCTTCAAGCTCACTGCCACCGGCAAGGTCAAGCATGGTGTCGCAGGCAAGCGCCACCGCCTGATCAGCCACTCCGCGAAGTATATCCGCCAGCAGCGCGGCACCAAGGTTCTGGCCAAGGCCGACCAGGCTGCCGTCAAGAAGTGGGCGCCCTACGGCCTCGACTGAGCCGGGTTCAAGGAGACTAAGATATGCCTCGCATCAAACGCGGCGTCACCACGCGCCAGAAGCACAAGCGGATCCTCGAACAGGCGAAGGGCTATCGCGGCCGTCGCAAGAACACGATCCGCGTCGCCCGCCAGGCCGTCGAGAAGGCTGGCCAGTACGCCTATCGCGACCGCAAGATCAAGAAGCGCAACTTCCGTGCCCTGTGGATCCAGCGCATCAACGCGGCCGTCCGCGCCGAGGGCCTTACCTATTCGCAGTTCATGCACGGCGTAAAACTTGCCGGGATCGAGCTCGACCGCAAGGTGATGGCCGATCTCGCGATGAATGAAGCCGATGCCTTCGGCGCAATCATCAAGCAGGCGAAGGACGCGCTTCCCGCGACCTGACAATTCGCTGCCAAGAATCCGCAAAAGGGCGTGAACGATGGCTTCGTTCGCGCCCTTTTGTTTGTCCGGGATCAAACCATCCAAGAATTGGTTGGTTACCCTGACACAAGGTGACAGTTGCTCTTCACCGACCCAACTTTACATCAGGCATATTGGGGGCACGCCATTTCAGTCAGGGACAATACCAGGACCGATGTCCAGGCAGATGCCTTCGATCTACCTCCGATACTCCGCCCGTTTTTCTCTGCCCTGTATTGCTTCCGCGTTCCTGCTCCCGCCGATGCGGTGCTGACCGAGGCGCATTACCCGGACTGGGCCGGCCTCCATTTCTTCGCCGAGGGTACGCCGTATACGGTGCGGATCGGCGATGGCCCCGATGTCGAATGTCCGCCATTCGCCGTGACCGGGCCGACCAGTCGCTCCATTCGCCTGCATCTCACGCAGTCTGTCGCATGGAGTCTCGGCGTCACGCCCGTGGGCTGGGCGCGTTTCGGCAGGTGCCCGGCGAATACGCTCGCCAATAAAGTGGTGGACGGCAGGGAGCATTCGACTTTCTCGCGCCTCGCCCCCTTGCTCGATATCGTGCGAGACGGCGCGGGTCAGACAAGTGAAACTGCCCGCCGCATCGGTGAATTTCTGTCCCGAAAGCTGCCGCCGCGGGCGCGTAACGAGAGCCAGGTCCTCGCGCTCCACGAGGCCTTGCGCAATCCGGCCATAGGCGATGTCGACGGCCTCGTAGAGGAAGTGGGCGTCAGCCGCAGGACTTTGGAACGCCTCTCCTCGAACGTGTTCGGCTTTCCGCCCAAGACCCTCCTGCGCCGACAGCGGTTCCTGCGCAGTCTCGGCAAGTTCACGATCAACCCGGACCGCGGCTGGAGCGCCTCGCTTGACGGGCACTATGTCGACCAGGCCCATTTCGTTCGCGACTTCCGCAGCTTCATGGACATGACGCCGAGCGAATATGCGCAAATGCCACACCCCATTCTCTCCCATATCTTCGGTCGCCGCCTGGCCGAGCATACGGCGGACAACGGTCGAGGCCGGCGCATTTAGGGCTTGGGCACGAGCGGGATGGCGGCTAACAGGCGCGGCCTAGCCGTACACCTGTTTGCAACACCGGATCGAAGCGCCTTTTTTGATGTCCGATCATGACCAGATGGCCCAGGAGGCCACCGCCCGCATTGCCGCAAGCGAAGACCTGACTGCGCTGGAGGCCCTGCGCGTCGAATATCTCGGCAAGCATGGCAGCGTTTCCGCATTGCTGAAGACACTGGGCAAGATGAGCCCCGAAGAGCGGCAGGAGAAGGCCCCCGCGATCCAGGGTCTGCGGCAGACGGTCGCCGATGCACTGGCCTCCCGCAAGGCCGAGCTGGAGGCGGCGGAACTCGAGGAGCGGCTCGCCAGCGAGACGCTGGACCTCACCCTGCCGGCTGGGGCTGGACCGAAAGGCAGCATTCACCCAGTAAGCCAGGTGATGGACGAGCTGGCGGAAATCTTTGCCGATCTCGGCTTCGCTGTCGCTACCGGCCCGGAAATCGAGGACGACTGGTACAATTTCACCGCGCTCAACATGCCCGAGAGCCATCCGGCGCGCGCGATGCACGATACTTTCTATTTCCCGGACCCGGCGCCGAAGGGCGGAAAAATGCTCCTGCGCACGCATACCAGTCCCGTGCAGATCCGCACCATGATGGATAAGGGCGCCCCGGTGCGCATCATTGCACCTGGCCGCGTCTATCGTTCGGACAGCGATGCTACCCACACGCCGATGTTCCACCAGATCGAGGGACTGGTGATCGACAGGGACATCCATCTCGGCCACCTGAAGTGGACGCTGGAAACCTTCCTGAAGGCCTTCTTCGAGACGGAGGACATCGTCCTGCGTCTTCGCCCCAGCTACTTTCCCTTCACCGAACCCAGCGTCGAGGTCGACGTCGGCTTTGCCATCGAGAACGGAAAGCGAATTCTGGGCGGCAGCGGCGACGAGCCCGGTCATGGCTGGATGGAATTGCTGGGCAGCGGCATGGTGAACCGCCGCGTGATCGAATTTGCCGGGCTCGATCCCGATGAATGGCAGGGCTTTGCCTTTGGGGTCGGCGTCGATCGCCTCGCCATGCTGAAATACGGGATGGACGACCTGCGCGCCTTCTTCGACGGCGATACGCGCTGGCTCGAACATTACGGCTTTTCCGCCTTGTCGCAGCCGACCCTTTCCGCAGGCGTGGGAGAACGCGCATGAAGTTCTCGCTCGAATGGCTGCGCTATTTCCTCGAGACCGAGGCCAGCGTGTCCGAGATCGCTGCAAAGCTTAACGCCATCGGTATCGAGGTGGAGGATATCGAGGACCCGGCCGACAGGCTTGAGGGCTTCCGCGTCGCCGAGGTGCTGTCCGCAAAGCCGCATCCCGATGCCGACCGATTGCAGGTGCTTACGGTGAACACGGGCGAAGGTGACCCGCTGCAGGTCGTCTGCGGCGCACCCAATGCACGGGCGGGCATGAAGGGCGTGCTGGGTCTACCCGGAGCCGAAGTGCCGGTGAACGGCATGAAGCTGCGCAAGAGCGAGATTCGCGGCGTCGAATCGAACGGTATGATGTGCTCGGTTCGCGAGTTGGAGCTTGGCGAGGATCACGACGGCATTATCGAACTGCCCGAGGATGCGCCGGTTGGCGAGAGCTTTGCCGACTATCACGGCGCATCGCCCGTGTTCGACGTGGCGATAACTCCGAACCGGCCCGATTGTATGGGCGTCTACGGCATCGCGCGCGATCTTGCCGCCGCGGGCATGGGCACGCTGAAGCCTTTGCGCGAGCATGAGATCGAGGCGGCCTTCCCCTGTCCGGTGGAAATCCGCACCGACGATCCGGAGGGCTGCCCGGCATTCTATGGCCGTGTCATAAGGGGCGTGACCAATGGCGAAAGCCCCGCATGGATGCAGAAGCGACTGCTGGCTGCAGGCCAGCGCCCGATCAGCGCGCTGGTGGACATCACCAACTACATGATGCTCGCATTCGGCCGCCCGGCCCACGTTTATGATCTTGCGAAACTGTCCGGCCCGGTGGTTGCGCGCCGCGCCAAGGATGGCGAGCAGGTGCTTGCGCTGAACGAGAAGACCTACACGCTCGATTCCAGCATGACAGTGATCGCCGACGACAATGGCGTACACGATATCGCCGGGATCATGGGCGGCGAGGACAGTTCCGTGCAGCCCGGCACTACGGACGTGCTGCTGGAAATCGCCTATTTCGATCCGGAGCGCATCGGTGTGACCGGGCGCAAGCTGGGTATCGCCACCGATGCCCGTACTCGCTTCGAGCGCGGTGTGGACCCGGCATGGCTGGAGGAGGGTCTTGAAAGCCTCACCAGCCTGATCCAGCGTTTCTGCGGCGGCGAGGCCAGCGAAATAGTTCGCGCCGGGACGCCTCCGACCGAGCCGAAGGTGATCGCCTTCGATCCCGGCCTCACGCAGCGGCTGGGCGGCGTGGACGTGCCGGAAGACGAGCAGAAGCGCATCCTCGAGGCGCTCGATTTCGAAGTCGGCGCGGCCTGGCAGGTCACCTGTCCGCTGCGCCGCCACGATATCGAGGGGCCTGCCGATCTGGTCGAGGAAGTCGTGCGCATTCACGGCCTCGATAATGTGGAAAGCGTGGCCCTGCCGCGCGCGGACGGCGTTGCCCGGCCTACGGCGACGCCGATGCAGGCGCTCGAACGCCGCCTGCGGCGCGCCGCTGCCGCGCGCGGGCTGAACGAGGCGGTAACGTGGTCATTCCTGCCGACTGGCCAGGCCGAACATTTCGCAGGCGAGGATCCGCTCTGGGTACTCGACAACCCAATCAGCGAGGACATGAAGGCCATGCGGCCCTCGCTCGTTCCGGGCCTGCTGAGCGCCGCCAAGCGCAACTCCGATCGAGGCGCTGCGAGTTCGCGCCTGTTCGAAATCGGCCGCCGCTATCTGCGCGCCAGGGATGGATCGAGCGACGAGCATTCGACGCTTTGCGTCCTGCTGGCCGGCGAGAAGACTCCCCGCGGCTGGAATAACGGGAAAGCTGCGATGTTCGACGCTTTCGACGGCAAGGCCGAGGCGGAAGCGCTGTTGGCAGAGGCCGGGGCGCCGGTCGACAAACTGATGGTGATGGGCGAGGCGGGCGCGCAATTCCACCCCGGCCAGTCCGCCACCTTGCGGCTCGGCCCCAAGAACGTGCTCGCTCGCTTCGGTGCTTTGCACCCGACCATACTGGATGCCTTCGATATCGATGGGCCCGTCGTCGCGGTGGAAATCTATCTCGACGCGATACCGGCGAAGAAGGGCAAGCAGGGCTTCGAAAAGCCGGACTTCGCACCGCCCGCCCTGCAATCGGTGATGCGCGACTTCGCCTTCCTGGTCCCGAAGGGCCTTGCTGCCGGCGACTTGCTGCGCGCGGTGAAGGGCGCGGACAAGGCAAATATCGTCGATGCCCGCGTGTTCGATGTGTTCGAGGGACAGGGCGTGCCGGAAGGCAAGAAGTCCGTGGCGATCGAGGTGACGCTGCAGCCCAGTGAAAAGAGCTTCAAGGACGAAGATCTCAAGGCGATCAGCGACAAGGTGGTTGCTGCTGCTGCGAAGCAGGGCGCTGAACTTCGCGGCTGACACCCGGACTTCGAGCTAACTGCCCCAGTCGTGCGCCGCGTAATCGCTTTCGGTGTTCCAGCCATCGTCGACCGGCTCGCTGAAAGAGTCCTGTTCGATCCGCGACCATTCGTCCGCGCTGCGGTTCGCCTGATCAATCTGCGCCGCCAGTTCCGGCTGTGCCTGCACCATCGCGTTAGCTGCCGGGTTTAAAGCCAACATGTTGAACGCGCGGCCGTCTATGGCCGATGCGACATGCTCCTCAGCCACCATTTCGAGCAGGTTCACGGCCAGGGCGTTCTGCTGCATTGCGCCTCTTGCACGCTCGGCATTCTCGCCTTCGGGAGCGATGATCTCGGTATCGACGAACGATCCGGTGCCATCTGGCTCGATAGTCGTGACGAACCGCATCAATTCATTGCTGTTCTCATCCAGCAAGGCGGTGATGACGGTCCGCTCATCGGGAGCGGTGACGTGGCTGGATTTCACGTGTTCGCCCAAGACATGCACGGGTACATGCGCCGCCATCAGCGAGGCTTGGACTTCGGCAGGCGTCTTCTCGTAGAAAGCTCCGCCCGAACTCCATCCCAGCCACAGAACGCCAGCCAAAGCCGGGGCGAGCATCATCAGCAGGCGAATCTTCAGCACGGTGAAATTCATAACAGCACCTCGCGGACGGACCTCTCGGTGCAATACGTCGACAAGCCCAACAATCCCTTAACCCTCGCCAAATGGCTCAAAGGCTCTTGCCTACAACCGGCGGCCCGAATGCTTCGAGTGGACGGCGACCGATAGCGGCGCTATTTGCGCGCCTCCCATGACATCCAACCGCCGCACCTTCGCCATTATCTCGCACCCCGACGCGGGCAAAACCACGCTCACCGAAAAGCTGCTGCTCCAGGGCGGGGCGATCCATCAGGCGGGGCAGGTGAAGGCGCGCGGCGAGGCGCGGCGGGCGCGCTCGGACTGGATGAAGATCGAGCAGCAGCGCGGTATTTCCGTTACCTCGTCGGTGATGACTTTCGAGAAAGAGTATGAAGGGGAAACCATCACCTTCAACCTGCTCGATACGCCGGGGCACGAGGACTTTTCGGAAGACACCTACCGTACGCTGACCGCGGTCGATTCGGCTATCATGGTGATCGATGCCGCGAAGGGTATCGAGCCGCAGACGCGCAAGCTCTTCGAGGTGTGCCGCTTGCGCTCGGTGCCGATCATCACCTTCGTCAACAAGGTGGATCGCGAAGGCCGCGACCCGTTCGAGACGCTGGACGAAGTGGCCGATATGCTGGCGCTGGACGTGTCCCCGCAAATGTGGCCTATCGGCATGGGCGGGCTGTTCGAGGGTCTGCTCGACTTCAAGACCGGCGAAGTGGCGCGGCCCGAGGGTAGTTCGAAGGAATATCTCGGCAAGCGGGACGCCGATGCCGACATTCCCGAGGCCTATGCCGAGGAAGCCGAGCTGGCGCAGGCCGGCTATCCCGCGTTCGACATGGAAGCCTATCGCAATGGCGACCTGACGCCGGTCTATTTCGGATCGGCGCTGAAGAATTTCGGGGTCGAGGAGCTGATCGACGCCATCGCGCAGATCGCTCCGCCGCCACGGGCACAGCCCGCAGGTGACGAGAAGATCGGTCCGGATCACGAAGAGGTCACCGGCTTCATCTTCAAGGTGCAGGCCAACATGGACCCCAATCACCGCGACCGTATCGCTTTCATGCGGCAAGTCTCGGGCACTTTCAAACGCGGCATGAAGCTGACGCCGAGTGGCCTAGGCAAGCCGATTGCCGTGCACTCGCCCATCCTGTTCTTCGCCCAGGACCGGGAAATCGCCGATACCGCCGAGCCTGGCGACATCATCGGCATTCCCAACCACGGCACATTGCGCGTAGGCGATACGCTGTCCGAGAAAAACACGGTCCGCTTCACCGGCCTGCCGAACTTCGCGCCGGAGATCCTGCGCCGTGTACAGCTTCGCGATCCAACAAAGACCAAGCAGCTAAGGAAAGCGTTGGACGATCTGTCGGAGGAGGGCGTGATCCAGGTATTCTACCCCGAGATCGGCGGCTCCAGCATCGTGGGCGTAGTCGGACAGCTGCAGGTCGACGTGCTGATTTCGCGGCTGGGTGCGGAATACAAGGTGGAAGCGGCGCTGGAAGCCTCTCCCTTCGCCACGGCGCGGTGGCTGAAAGGCAGCGATGCCGCGCTGCGCGAGTTCGAGCGTTTCAATCAGGGCAATCTCGCGAAGGACCGCGACGGCGACCTCGTCTTCATGGCGAAAAGCGCTTGGGATGTCGGCTACCAGGAAGAGAAGAACCCCGATCTCACCTTCTCTGCCACCAAGGAGCGGTGACACGGCCCTCGCTTGCGAGTAGTCTGCTGGCATGGCCGACTTCTTCGACGAGCTGAATTTCAGGCATATCGAGATGATCGAGGACCAGCCGGTCTTCTTCGTCGCCACAAGCGCGCCCGAAGCACGCATCAACCTCTCGCCCAAGGGGTTGCGTGACACCTTCCGTGTCATTTCGCCCAGGCGGGTCGCCTATCTCGACCTTGGCGGTTCGGGTAACGAGACCAATGCCCACCTCATCGCGGACGGACGGATCACGCTGATGTTCTGCAACTTCCAGCAGCCCGCGCTGATCCTGCGCATCTACGGTACAGGCAATCCCGTGCTGCCGTGGGAGCGAGGTTGGGACGAGATTGCGCAGCATTTCACCCTGCTTCCCGGCACCCGGCAGATCTTCGATATCGCCGTGGAAAGTGTGCAGACCAGTTGCGGCTGGGGCGTGCCCTTCATGGAATATCAGCGCGAACGGATGACCCTGGTCAAGGCGCACAGCAACGCCGATCCTGCCGAATGGGCAGGCAAGCACAAGCGCCGGCGAGAGAGCATCGATGGGCTGCCGACCCGTCCGACCGATCGCTATATCGGCGGGGATGTCCCGTCGCAGGACTGATGCAACTTACCTTCGCCAGTTACAATATCCACAAGGGCGTGGGCTCGGACCGGCGGCGCGATCCGGGGCGAATTCTTCGTGTCCTGGAAGAACTGGATGCAGATATCGTCGCCTTGCAGGAAGTTGATCATCGCTTCGGCTCGCGTCGCGCGGTGCTCGATCGGGAGGAGCTGGAGGAGGGCGGGTGGAGCATTGTCTCTCGTCCCACAAAGCCTGCCAGCATGGGGTGGCACGGCAACGCGCTACTGGTGCGCGAGAGACTGGAGGTTCTCGATCTCGAGGCCGAGACCCTGCCGCAGCTCGAACCGCGCGGCGCCCTGCGCGCGCGGCTCGGGGTAAAGGACCGGGAGTTGTGCATCACGGCGATGCATCTCGATCTCTCGGGCCTGCGCCGCAAGCGGCAGTTCGCACATTTGTGCAATGCGAGCCGGGCCCCGGGCCTGCCCGCAGTGATGCTGGGTGACTGCAACGAATGGGTAAAGCCCATCGGTGGCGAGCGAGGGCTTGCCGCACACTGGACGATGGTGGAGCCGGGGCCGAGCTTCCCCGCTCGTCGGCCCTTGCTGCCCCTCGACAGAGTGCTTCATTCTTCGCATTGGCAAGTCGAGGATGCGGCGGTCCACAACACCGCATTGTCGCGCAAGGCATCCGATCACCTGCCAATCCGCGTGACCCTGTCGCTGCACGATTCTTAGGCACTGTGCCTGCGAATTAGGCGCAAGCGACGCGCAACAACGTGTCGCAAATATCCAAGTTCCCGGAAATTAACGATCTCTTTCATCTGGCACGGCCGTTGCATCTGATCGACTGCGGCCGGGAGCGACCCGGCAAGTCACAGGGGTCAGGGATGAAATTCGTCATCGCCATAATCAAACCATTCAAGCTCGACGAAGTGCGCGAAGCGCTCGCGGGATTGGGCGTTGCCGGCATGACCGTGTCGGAAGTGAAGGGTTTCGGTCGCCAGAAGGGGCAGACCGAGATTTATCGCGGCGCCGAGTACTCGGTGAACATGCTGCCGAAGGTGAAGCTGGAAATCGCGGTCAGCGACGAGCTCATGCCCAAGGTCGTCGAGACTATCCAGGAAACCGCCAGCACGCAGAGCATCGGCGACGGCAAGATCTTCGTGCTCGAACTCGCTTCGACGACGCGGATCCGGACCGGCGAAACCGATGAAACCGCGTTGTGATCAGGGGGTCTGAAAACATGAAAACTGCAATTTTCAAGCTGGGCTCAGTCGCTGCGGCGCTCGCCCTTGCATCCGGTCCGGCACATGCGGCGCCTGTTGCCGATGCCGCGGTAGCGGCCGACGTCGTTTCCGGCGGCACGGCCTATATCTTCAACACACTGCTGTTCCTTATCGGCGGCTTCCTCGTCATGTGGATGGCCGCAGGGTTCGCGATGCTCGAGGCGGGCCTGGTGCGCGCCAAGAACACGTCGACCCAGTGTCTCAAGAACATCGGCCTTTACGCCATTGCCGGTCTGATGTTCTGGATCATCGGCTACAACATTGCCTATCCGGGCGATTTCAACGGTTACATCGGCGGGTTTACCGGCTGGTACACGATGCAGGATGTCGGATCTGCCGATCTCGAAACCGGGTATTCGGTCGCCTCTGACTGGTTCTTCCAGATGGTGTTCTGCGCCACGACCGCTTCGATCGTGTCGGGCACGCTGGCCGAGCGCATCAAGATCGTTCCGTTCTTCATCTTTGTCACGGTGCTGACCGGCGTCATCTACCCGGTCGTCGTGAGCTGGGAGTGGGGCGGCGGCTTCCTCGACCAAATGGAATTCTCTGACTTCGCCGGCTCCACCCTGGTGCACTCGACCGGTGGATGGGCAGCGCTCGTCGGCGCCATCATCCTGGGTCCGCGCCTCGGTCGCTTCGTGGATGGCAAGGTGAATGTCTTCCCGGGCACCAACATCCCGCTGGCGACCTTGGGGACCTTCATTCTGTGGCTCGGCTGGTTTGGCTTCAACGGCGCCTCGCAGCTCGCGATGGGCACCGTGGGTGACGTGTCGGACGTGTCGAAGATCTTCGTCAACACCAACATGGCAGCCTGTGCCGGTACCGTGACCGCGATCATCCTGACGCAGCTGCGCTACGGCAAGGCGGACGTCACAATGGCGCTGAACGGAGCGCTGGCCGGCCTTGTGTCGATCACCGCCGAACCGCTGATGCCGACTGTCGGGACCTCGATCATCATCGGTGCCATTGGCGGCCTTATCGTGGTCTTCACCGTGCCGCTGCTCGACAAGCTCAAGATCGACGACGTCGTCGGCGCAATCCCGGTCCACCTCTTCGCCGGAATCTGGGGCACGCTCGCCGTCGCCATCAGCTATCCGGAGATCCTGGGTGCGCAGATTGCCGGTATCGTTGCCACCGCGGTGTGGGTCTCGATCGCCTCGGCCATCGTCTGGCTCGTCCTGAAGGTCACCATCGGCCTGCGTCCTTCCGAGGAAGTCGAGATCGCCGGTCTCGACGTCCACGAGACGGGTGTCGAAGCCTATCCCGATTTCGCTCGCACCAACTGAGCGTAACCGAATTGGCGGGACCGGACCTCTCCTCTCCTCTCCTCTCCCCCGGTCCCGCCAACCATCGTTCCTCCTGCGAACGTACAACTTGGATGGGTCGGAGCTTTCAAAGCTCCGGCCCACTTTTTTGTTGCCAGTCGCCCTGCCTGATCGGTTACAGAGACGTGACAGCACGCCCCGAAGTGGCGGACAGCAACAACAGGGGAAGCATTCATGAAAATGGTCGTCGCCATCATCAAGCCGTTCAAACTGGAAGAGGTGCGCGAGGCGCTTGCCGCAATCGGAGTAGCCGGGATGACTGTATGCGAAGCCAAAGGCTTCGGACGGCAGAAAGGGCAGACCGAGATTTATCGCGGCGCCGAGTATGCGGTGAACATGCTGCCGAAGGTGCGGCTTGAAATCGTGGCGGACGACGAAACGACCCCACGGATCGTCGAGACAATTCGCAACGCGGCGAACACCGATTCCATTGGCGATGGCAAGATCTTCGTCCTCGAAGTTGCCGGAATCACGCGGATTCGTACCGGCGAGACGGGCGAGCTCGCCATCTGACAATCGAATTGTCGCTCGCTAAATTCGGTCCGGCGCTTGCGTTGGGCGAGTGACTTTCTTGCAACAGCGGTGTGATCGGTCCAGCCGAATTCGCGCAAAGCTTTGATTTGGCGTGGTTCTGTCGACGTTCGTCGTGGAGAGGAAGGAGTTTTACGCGCGTTCCGGACGATATCATGCGCAAATGATACGAAACTCGGTCGTTTGTTGCCCGTTGCCACCGAGTCCGGTGCGATTTAAGGCTTCACCGGAATAATGTGAGGGGGATTTCAATGATCCGGAAGAGTGCTCTTATCATCGGCGTAGCGGCCTGCGCCCTGGCGGCGCCTGCCATGGCCCGGGACGGTGCAGGTTACGCAGGTATCGATGCAGGTGCCGTCGTTCTCGACGAAACCAAGGCTGATGTCGCCGGTCTGGATGTAGCGGTGACCACCGATTACGACGCTGGCTGGGAAGTAGGCGGCGTTCTCGGCTATGACTTCGGCCCGGTCCGCACCGAGATCGAAGGTTCCTACAGGGAAGCACAGACCTCCGAGATCAGCGCATTCGGCGTCGGTGTGGCCGGACCGCCCGATTTCACCGACTATGAGGGCGAACAGCGCCTTACTTCGGTAATGGCCAATGCCCTGCTGGATTTCGGTGGCAATGACGGCAACGTCGCTTTCTCCATCGGTGGCGGTTTTGGCCATACCTGGATGGGAGTCGACACGCAGGACCCTTCGAATCCTTCCTCGCAGTTCCTCGACAACGAGGATCACGAATGGGCTTGGCAGGGTATTGCGCAAGTGCGCCTGCCGCTTTCGAGCACCACGGAAGTTGGCCTCAAGTATCGCTATTTCTCGAGTTCGGATTTCGAGTTTACCGATACGCTGGGTCGCGACACTTCGTATGACGTGACCAGCCACTCGGCCCTGGTCAGCTTGCTGTTCAACTTCGGTGGCGAGGAAGAGGCTGCTCCGCCGCCGCCTCCTCCCCCGCCTCCTCCTCCCCCTCCCCCTCCGCCTCCTCCGCCGCCGCCGCCCCCGCCGGCGCAGAACGCTCCCTGCAATCAGGGACCGTATATCGTGTTCTTCGATTGGGACTCGGCCGAGATTTCTTCGGAAGCGGCGCTGGTACTCAACAGTGCAATCACCGCCTACGGTGACTGCGGCAGTGCTTCTATCATGCTCGCCGGCCACACCGACCGTTCGGGTAGCGCTGCCTATAATGAAGGACTGGCCGAGCGCCGCAACGAATCGGTCGAGGATTACCTGACCGACAACGGCGTTCCAGCGGCACGCATATCCAGCGAGAGCTTCGGTGAAACCATGCCGCGGGTTCCCACCGCAGACGGCGTGCGCGAATTGCAGAACCGCCGCGTGGAAGTCACCTATGGCCCGGGTTCGGGCAACTAGGCGGCTATCTGGGAAAGACATTAAGGGGCCGGACAAGCGATTGTCCGGCCCTTTTGCTATCCAGGTAGCCGGGCCTCGTCACGGTCGCGGGCAGCGCGTTTGCGAATCATATCGGACGTTTCGCGGTTACCGTCATGGCTCCAGCCCGGTTCGCGCCACAAATAGGAAAGTTTGTGCCCCCAAGGCGCGCTGCGAACGTCGCGGGCGATCGCAGCCCATTCGTGGAACACCGCATACAGCAAGTTGAAGCTGCCGAGCTGGCTTACAATTCCATAGCGTATGCGCTCCACGTCATCCTCGGGCTGGAACGTGCCGAACAGCTTGTCCCAAACAATGAAAGTGCCCGCATAGTTGCGGTCGAGATAGCGCGCATTCACGGCGTGGTGAACGCGGTGGTGGGAAGGCGTGTTCATCACCGCTTCGAACCACCCCGGCAGGCGCTTCACCGCCTCGGTATGGATCCAGAACTGGTAAACGAGGGTCAGTCCTGCGCAGACGAGGATCATCCCGGGTTCGAAACCTGCCAGTGCCAGTGGCAGGCGAAAGATGAAGGAAAGGGCTACAAAGCTCGTCCAGCTTTGTCGCAAGGCAGTGGAGAGGTTGTAGTGCTGGCTGGAATGGTGGTTGACGTGGCTCGCCCAGAACCACCGCACGCGGTGAGCGCTCCGATGGAAGACGTAATAGGCAAGATCGTCGAGAACGAAGCAAAGCGGCCAGGCCCACCATTGCCAGCCGATCGACAAGGGCGAAAGCGCATGCGCGCCGGCCAGCATGGCCGCTGTCAACCCACCGGTCAGTGCTCCTGCTACCGTGCTGCCAAGACCGATAGCGAGCGAAGTGCCTGTATCTCGCCATTCATAGGCGTGACGCTTACCGCACAGCCGCGTCCAGACAATCTCCCCCGCGATCAGCGCGACGAAGACCGGGATGGCAATGGCGACGGGATCGAAATCCATCGTGCTAATTTACAAGATTGTCAGCACCGGTCCAGTATTTCGCCTTGTCGTCGAGCGCGAGGACAAGGGGAGGATTGACTTCGATGTCCAACACTTCGCCGCGCATTGTGATTGGCGTGTTGGCAGGCAGCATGCGCGTTACAAACCGGCTGCCATGGGGAACGACCACTGCCTGTCGCCCGGCGTTGTCATTGGCAATGGCTGCGCAGCCGTTATTGGCGAGGGCGATTTCGACCGGTTCGAATCCGCCTGGCGAGTGGCGCAACAACTCCCGTGCCTCCTGCTCGGATTCGAGTCGCGGTTCTGTTTGCGATCCGAGTAACCAGGTCAGCGCGACAAGCACTGCGACTGCTAGTAACGACCCGGCGAATTGCAGCAAAGGGGTCGCCACTGGGTCACGCCTTGGCGCGGGCGGCCAACATCTCCAACGTCGGTGCTAGTGCTGAAATATCGTAGCCTGCATCCATAGCTGCCGCGACCAATCCCCCGCTATCCGCGCCCTGGTGTGCCCGGGCCAGTGCCCACAGGTTGGTAGAGCGCGTGCCGGACCGACAATAGGCCAGCACCTTGCCATCGGTTCCACTGAGTGCGGCTGACATCGCCTCTACTTGCGGTTCGCTGAAACCAGTGTGGTCGACGGGAATCTCCTTGTAGTCGATTCCGTGGTCATGCGCAGCCTTCGCGATCGCATCGCCGCTGGGCTGGCCAGCTTCTTCGCCGTCGGGTCGGTTGTTTATGACTAGTACGAACCCGTCTCGCGCCGCTTCGGCCACCTCATCGGGGGTGATCTGCGGGCTGGCGTACACGGTTTCCGAAAGGCGGCGAAAGTCGGACATTGCGGCTATTCCTCGTGATTTAGCCCTGCGCGGGGCCGCTATCGATCGCTGCACGCAGTAATACGAAGCGGGGTCACCCGAAAGTGTAATCCGGTCGTAATCTTAAATCATTCGCATCCAGCCGCTTTCTCCGTTATAAACGAAATGCGAAGCTGCGGGGCAGGTCCGCCGCTTCCTGTTGGTGAAAAGTTCGCTCGCGTCGCCAACTGCGGTTTCCAAGAGCGGGATTGAAGGTTTTACGTATTCATGGGCTATGATCGAGGGCGTCGCGGTCGGGGGCGCGACAAGCGGGACAATATCGGAGAAGAGGGTTTCGATCCTTTCATGGACGGACCTCCGCCCATGGATCAGGGTGGCGGCGGCTGGCGCGACGGAGGCGATGATCGCTTCGGTGGCGGCGGTCGTTATGGCGATGATCGCGGCGGTGGTTTCGGCGGTGGTGACCGCGGAGGTTTCGGCGGCGGCAACCGCGGTGGCGGCTTCGGCGGCGGCGGGGGTCGTGGCGGTCCGCGCGGCGGCGGTGGTGGCGGAGGTGGCATGCCTGCGCAGGTCGTCGGCACAGGACAGGGCAAGGTGAAGTTCTTCAACGCGCAGAAAGGCTTTGGCTTCATCCAGCGAGACGAGGGCGGCGAAGATGTCTTCGTCCATATCAGCCAGGTCGAACGCGCCGGTCTCGAAGGTCTCGCCGAAGGCCAGGAACTGCAATTCAACCTCGTTGATCGCGGCGGAAAGATTTCCGCGGCCGATCTGCAGGTTGTGGGCGATGTCATCGCCGTGCAATCTCGCGCTCCGCAGCGCGAACTTACGGGCGAAAAGGCCGTGGGCACCGTGAAGTTCTTCAACGCCATGAAGGGCTTCGGCTTCATCACCCGTGATGACGGCAAGGACGACGCTTTCGTCCATATCAGCGCGGTGGAGCGCTCGGGCTTGCCCGGGATTGCCGAGGGCGACCGCTTCGAGTTCGATCTCGAGGTTGACCGACGTGGCAAGCATTCCGCTGTCAACCTGGTGCCGGTCCAGGGCTGAAGCCCGGAGCAAATCCGGAACCGATTCGAGGCAGGCCGGTCATGGGTTTGACCGGCCGCTTCACACCCAATAGATGCGCGGCATGATGCGGTCTCTCGAGGCCGCTTTCGTCATTCGAAAAGGACATCGCCATGTCGATCACCCCGCTGATGCCTGTTTACCCGCGTTGCGGCGTGCGCCCGGTGGAGGGCGACAATTGCCACCTGATTGACGAGGATGGCACGCGCTATCTGGATTTTGCTGCCGGTATCGCAGTGAACCTTCTCGGTCACTCGCACCCCGCTCTCATCGGTGCAATCCAGCGCCAGGCAGCGAAGCTGATGCACGTCTCCAATCTGTATGGAAGCCCCCAGGGCGAGGCGCTGGCTCAGCGCCTAGTGGACAAGACCTTTGCCGATACGGTTTTCTTCACCAATTCGGGTGCCGAGGCGGTGGAGGCTGCGATCAAGGTAGCGCGCGCTTATCACCAGCATGACGGCAATGACGAGAAGTTCGAACTGATCACGTTCAAGAATGCTTTCCATGGTCGCACCATGGCGACGATTAGCGCTTCCAATCAGGAAAAGATGCACAAGGGATTCAATCCCCTCCTGCCGGGCTTCAGGTATGTCGAGTTCGACGACCTTGAAGGAGCAAGGGCTGCGATCGGACCCCATACGGCTGGCTTCCTTGTCGAACCGGTGCAGGGCGAAGGCGGAATTCGCGTGGCCAGTAAGGAATTTCTGCAGGGCTTGCGTCGGCTGGCCGACGAGCACGACCTGATGCTCGTGCTGGACGAGGTGCAGTCGGGCGTTGCGCGTACTGGTACGCTGTATGCCTATGAGCAGTTCGGAATTGAGCCGGATATCATGGCGACGGCAAAGGGTATCGGCGGTGGCTTTCCGCTCGGGGCGTGCCTCGCCACGGAGAAGGCGTCTCGCGGCATGACCTTCGGTACGCACGGTTCCACCTATGGCGGCAATCCCTTGGCAATGGCGGCAGGGACAGCGGTGATGGAGACCGTGGCGAATGACGAATTTCTCGCCGAAGTGCGCGCCAAGGGGGAGCGTCTTCGTGCTCGTATCGAGCAGTTCATCGGCAACTATCCCGAACTGTTCGAAGGCGTGCGCGGCATGGGGCTCATGCTCGGCCTGAAGATGAAGGCCGAACCCAGGCCTTTTATGCAGCACCTGCGCGACAACCATCAATTGCTGACGGTGGCTGCTGGTGATTCGACCCTGCGACTCCTGCCGCCACTGATTATCGGGGACGCCGAGATGGACGAGTTCATCGAAAAGCTTTCGGCCGGTGCGGCGGATTACGAGATTCCTCAAGCCGCATGACCGATACGACGCCGCTCGAAGTTGCACCTGCGGTGCGCAATTTCCTCGACCTGTCCGATGCGGGCGGAGACGGGATTGCTGCGATGATAAACAACGCTCAAGATCGCAAGCGAGCGCGGCGCGGCTGGCCGAAGGGGCGGGTCGATACGGACCAGCCCCTTGCCGGCCATGTGCTGGCCATGGTGTTCGAGAAGAGTTCGACCCGCACACGCGCCAGTTTCGATATCGCGATGCGGCAACTTGGCGGGACGGCGCTGGTTCTCGATGCGGCGACGACACAGCTGGGCCGGGGCGAATCGATTGCGGATACGGCCCGTGTCCTCAGCCGGATGGCCGATGCCATCATGGTGCGTACCGACGATCACGCCAAGATCGAGGAAATGGCACATCACGCGCATGTTCCGATCATCAACGGGCTGACCGATCGTTCGCATCCGTGCCAGATCGTTGCCGACCTGCTTACGATGATCGAGCATCGCAAGGCGCTACCCGGGCTCGAGGTCGCCTGGTTCGGAGACGGCAACAACGTCCTGCATTCGATTCTGGAAGCCGCTGCGCTGATGAAGTTCAACGTGCGCGTTGCCACCCCGAAGGGCTATGAGCCTTCGGGAGAGTTCGTCGGGATGGCGCGCGATGCCGGATGCTCGGTAACGCTGACCGACGATGCTTCGACCGCTGCCGCAGGAGCCGACGTCATCGTAACCGATACGTGGGTTTCGATGGGCCAGGATCATGCCGCGGCGAAGCTCGACGCAATGCAGCCATACCGTGTCGACTCGGCGTTGATGGCCAAGGCGAAGTCTGACGCCGTCTTCCTGCACTGCCTTCCCGCCCATGTCGGAGATGAGGTGAGCGGAGAAGTGTTCGAGGGGCCACAATCGGTGGTGTTCGACGAAGCGGAGAACCGCATCCACGCGCAGAAGTCCATCTTGCTATGGTGCTTCGGCAAGCTCGGCTAGCCGCGCTTCACATGCGGTTCCCGCGCCCCATATAAGGGGCATGAGCGATTTCCAATCTGAGACCTTTTCCGACGAACTTCTGGGTTTTTCCATACCTTCGCGCGATTCGCGCGGGCGCGCCGTAAGGCTTGGTCCGGTTCTGGAAGATGTGCTGTCGGCCCATGAATATCCCTCGGCGCTGAAGCACTGCCTGGCCGAGGCTCTTGTCCTTGTCACGCTGATGGGCGGTCTCCTCAAGGGCGAGGGCGACCAGCTCACGATGCAGGCCCAAGGCGAGGGCGGGGCGGTAAGCCTGCTGGTCTGCGATTATCGCGATGGCCACATACGCGGCTATGTGGAGCATGACGAGGTGGCAATGGCCGCTGAAGGCGCCAATCCAACACTCGAATCGCTATTTGGCAAGGCGCACCTCGCCATCACCTTCGACATCGCGAAGACCGGCAAACGCTATCAGGGCATCGTGCCGCTTGAGGGCGCGTCGCTCTCCCGCGCGGTGGAAAGCTACTTCGCCCAGAGCGAGCAGATTCCCACCCTTATACGCACGGCCATCCGCTCCGGCCCCGGGCGCACGGTGGCCGGTGGACTGCTGGTTCAGTATTTGCCCGAGGGCGAGGAAGGCCGGGAGCGACTGCATGTCGAACTGGATCCCCCGGAATGGGAGCACATTTCCATTCTTGCCGAAAGCCTGCGTCACGAGGAACTGGTCGAACCAGCGCTGTCGCTCGAAGAAATCGTCTGGCGCCTGTATCATGAGGAAGAGAAGGTGCTCATCAGTCCCGGCGCACGCCTGGCGAAGGGATGCCGTTGTACGGCCGAGCACTTCGAGGATGTCCTCTCCCGCTTTCCGAAGGAGGACCGCCGCGACATGGCCAATGAAGAGGGGATAATTCTCGTCGATTGCGCGTTTTGCTCCAGGGTCTTCCCAATACAGGATTAACGTTTTGTCGCGCATGTCGGGCAATTGGTCGTTCATGCGGTCAGTGCTAAACAGCGATTTCAAGGAGGCTAGCGGCGTGAAAATTGCCGGAATGACATTGCGTGCAGCCGGTGCGGTACTTGCCGCAACGGCCCTGCTTGCGCCGGTGTCGGCACAGGCTCCCGAACTCGCCATGCTCGATCGCCTGGAGCGGGGCACGTGGGAACTGCGCCTTCGTGGCGACAGCTCCTCTCGGCGAATTTGCGTGCGAAGCGGTAGGGAGCTTATCCAGCTAAGGCATCGTCAGCCGGGTTGCGATCGCTTTGTCGTTCAGGATGAACCGAGCGAAGTGACGGTGCAATACACCTGTCGCGGCAACGGATATGGTCGAACGACCATCCGCCGCGAAGGCCGGGACATCGTTCAGCTTCGCAGCCAGGGCATCCATGGCGGAGCGCCTTTCTCGATTGAGGGAGAAGCGCGTCACGTCGGCAGTTGCTGAAACGTGCAAGGCTACTTGCCGCTCACCGAGTCAAAGCCTAGCCCGGGCGGATGATCAATAGCGAGAAGATCGGCGTGGTCCTGCTATCGGGCGGGCTGGATTCCATGGTAACAGCGGCATTGGCGCGCGAGCAGGGCTTCCGGCTTCATGCGCTGACAATCGACTATGGCCAGCGTCACCTGCGCGAATTACAATCCGCCGAAGCGATTGCGGAAAAGCTCGGTGCTGAACGCCATGTCATGCTGCCCCTGGACTTGCGACAATTCGGGGCCTCTGCTCTCACAGCCGACATTGACGTGCCGAAAAGCGGTGTCGGGAACGATATCCCCGTCACATACGTGCCAGCGCGCAATCTCCTGTTTCTGGCACTTACCACTGCCTTTGCAGAGAGCTCGGGTTCGAGCGATATCTTTATAGGAGTGAATGCGCTCGATTATTCGGGCTACCCGGATTGCAGGCCGGAGTTCATCGCGAGCTTCGCCGAGACGGCACGTCTTGGCACCAGGCAGGGAGTGGAGGGAAGGCCTTTCTCGATCCATGCACCACTGCAATATCTCACCAAGGCAGATATCGCCCGAGAGTGCGAACGACTGTGCCTTGATCCTGCGTGGAGCTGGTCCTGCTACGATCCTACGTCCGAGGGCATGGCGTGTGGCCTATGCGATAGCTGTCGCTTGCGGCGCAAGGGTTTTGCAGAGGCAGGCGTAGAGGATACGACGAGCTACGCCGACCATCCGGAAGAAATCGAAGACTGATACCGTTCGCCGCGGCACCTGGTGGCAACGTTACATGCGGGAAAAGACACCACATGCCACGCGGCTTCCCGCCGCGCCGGCCGGATCCGTCCGATAATCATCGGCACCCTCGTGAACGACCAGCGCCGTTCCGTCGGCATCGAAAATCTGGGGAAGCACCATAGTGCTCTGGCCGCTCAGGGTATGACTCATTGTACCCATGCCAGCGGTCGAAATCTCAACGTTAGGCAAATCGCCAAGGTGCGCGCCTTGTGGATTCAGCGTCCCATGCTCGTTACCCGACGGGTTCAAGTGCCCTCCTGCAGAAGTGAAATCCGGGGCACTGCAATCGCCCGTCATGTGCAGGTGCACTGCATGGGTACCAGCTGAAAGTCCGGTGAAATCGACGGACACCGTTACTTCGCCATCCTGTGCGTAGAGCCTGGCCATGCCGACATCGTTGCCACTGCGATCGGACAGCGTGGCTGAGCCCACCTGGTCCGAAGAGTCTTCGTAAGCGGTTGCGCAGCCGGCGACTGCGAAGAGGGCGAGCGAGGCGATCGGAAGTGCGAGACGTTGCATTTCGGCTCCTTGTAAGGGATTCGAGAGTGCAACGCGCGAACTTCCGATGACGTTCCTAATCCGCCGGAAGGATACGCGCGTCCCTCAAGGCGGCGAGCACTCCGGTAATGGCAGCGCGCGCCTCGCTATCCTGCGTAGCTCCGCCTGTCGGCTCGAGCACGCGTGAGGCGCGGATCCAGCCATTCTCGAAACGGGCGATCTGTCCTGCCGAGCGGTCGTAGACCACCAGCCCATCGTATGGCTGAGCAAAAAGCCAGTTGTCGACCTGCCGGCATGCGATCCTGCCAGCCTGTTCTGCCCATTCGCCACCGGGCTGGCTACCCACTATCCAGCATTCTCCGTCAACGGGAGATGGCGGCGGATTGTCCGCCATGCCTTCGACGACCGCGTGAACGAGGGCGTCGAGGAGGGCGAAAGCTTCGTTTACGGTGAATTCCTTTTGCGCCTGCGCGGCGAAAAGGTTGGGAAGGCCCAGGCGCGGGGTGGTTGCTGTGAAACTGTACGGATCGGACATGGCTACCTCAGTCAATCATGGTCAGGAGAAGGGGTTCGGAACGGTCATAGTCGCCGACTTGACGCACCCAGACAGGTGCCCCGGCATGATCTGCTCGCAATTGATCGAGTGTTGCGGCATCGATCGAGAAGAAGGGAGCGAGAGTCTCCCAGCTCCTGATCGGCCTTGTGGAATCGCCGACACCCACTTCGTAGCGCTCGACTGTCTCGCGCATCGGCACCTCCACAGTGCCCTGCCACATCCAGGAACCACGGGCGCGGCGACGCCAGGACAATTCGCACCCTCCGTTGGCGGTGGTGCGCGATCGCCCGTGAACCGGCGTAAGCGGCTTGCGCGTGCGTCCTCTGGCGATGATAGGCGCGATGACTTCTTCGGTGTCGGCGAGGCCGATAGCGGCGATCGTTTCGCTATTTCCAACTTCGACGGGATCCAGCGCGATAGGCTTGCGGTCGAGCAGGACAAAGCTCGCGCCAGCCGGCACTCCCCCCAGCGCAATGTGCTCGGTTCCACCACGCCCACGAAGCAGTCCGGCAAGGCGCCAGCGCCCGTCGCCAAGCTCATGGGCATCGCAAAACTGAATGATCTCCTCGCCGACCACCGCTCTGTTGGCGCCATTTGCAACGTCCTCGGGAGAAGCCGAAGTGAGTACGATGTCGGACGAGGCAAGCTGCACTTCGACGCTCGCCTGCCGATCGATGAAAAGCGCCCTGCTTGCCGCAAGCGGACTTACGAGTTCGCCTGTCACACATCGCTTGGTGCCCGTGCCACCGATGGGAACAAGGCTGCCACTGCGTTCGGCGTAAAGCGTGGCGCCCGTCCAGCCAGTGGTCGCGGAGCTTGCCGCGGCGTGGATCGAGGGTTGATCGGGCGCCGAGATTCCGTCCCAGGGCAGTTCGAAGGCATGAAGGATCGTGGGACCCGGTACGACGTCCCTTGGCGAAAGCGCGGTACCGGCATCGGCAGCCAAACCGGAGCCCCGCAGATAGGGCAGGCGCAACAGTTCAAGCTCCAGCCCGTTCTCGCGCCACTCCCACGATTCGATACGCCACTTTCCGGGCCGGTTTCGCAAGGAAACCACCTGCCCGGGCCCCAGCGAGGGATCGAGCTCGGCAATACGGTAGGCCATACGGTCTTGCGACCACCCGGCGCGCATAGCGGCATCGTCGGCCAGCTTGCGTGCCTTGTCGGCTTTGAGGGCACCCGGGAATTGCAGGATGCGGTTGCGACCCGGGATTGCCCGACCTCCCGCGCGCTGCAGGCCTGTCTGGAAATCGCGTTCGACATCGTAATAGCGCAGCCCGCTTGGCACCTGCAGGCTGTCCGCCCGGCGCTGGCGCGTGCGACCCGAGGCGGATCCGAAGCTCTCACCGCCGGTATCGGCGGCAGGCTCGGGCAGTTCGGCAATCGGATTTCCGGAAGGATGAGCGTTGAAGATGGCAAGAGCCCTGCCTCGGGCATCGCACGCCAGCGGATAGATCTGGTCGATGGCGTCGAGCGTGCTCTGGAGCGGGCCTCCGGTATCGGAGTAGCCCTCGAGGTCCGGCAGGGCGCGCAGGGCAATGGTTTCACCGGGCTCCCGCCCGATCAGGGATTGCAGGCGTACCGCCCCATCGTCTGCGACGATTTCGAAGGTCAGCGCCGGAATGCGATTGCCGAAATCGCCCAGTTGCAGGTCTTCGAACACACAGTAGGCGAGACCGCGAAAGGCGGGGCACTGCGCGCCGAGATCGGCGGCGATCAGGGGATCGGGCAACTGGTCGCCCTCTCCGGTATGGAGGCGGAATGTCCCGCCAACCTTCAGGTCTCCGGCCGCACCGCGCAGCAGGTTGCCATCGGCCCAGATGCGTTCCACCGAAGCGATAGGACGGCTGGCGAGCGCTACGGCGAAACTGGTGCTGTAGCTGTATGTCGTGACGGAAGGCTGCCCCTTGCCGCCCGTTTCCTCGCTGCTTTCGACGAGGTCGGTCGCCCAGATGATCGAGCCTGCCGCGCGCATCGTGCCGAAATGGCGTGGCACCGGTGTGCCGTAGCTTGACGTCGTGACGGAGAGTTCCTGGAGCCGCTGGCCTTCGCGCGAGCCCGAACCGAAGATCGCACCGTCGATCTGCCCGCCAACCAGCGCGCCCAAGGCGCCGCCAAGCGGCCCGCCGACTGCCGTGCCGACGGCGGTGAGAACGAGTGTAGCCATTGCTGTTCCTTCAGTTTTTGCGAATTCGCCAACTGGCGATGACGGGCCATTCCTTGGGTGCGGGCGCCTCGACCACCCGACCAAGACCGGCATGGGCATGGATCAGGGATTCATCCTGTCCGGTGATCCCCAGGTGATACTGGGCCGCCGAGGGACGGAGCAGGATGATGGTTCCGACGCCCAGCGGGGCGGTCGCCGGTTCGAGGTCCAGCTTTTCTGCCAGCGCCAGCAGCCTGCCGAGATCACGATTGCGCATCGTGTAGCGAGGAAGGGGCGGGACGCTCTGACCGCACCGCTCCAGCGCGAGGGCGATGAGGCCGATGCAATCGACGCCGTTTCTGGCACAGCGACCGTGGAGGCGGAAGGGTACTCCCACGAGATCACGCGCGGCATGGGCCAGCCGCTCCGATCGCGTCACGAGGCGCTGGTGGGATAGCGGGTGAGCAGGTCGTTGCCCGGCAGGAAGGGCTCACCCTGGAAGTTGGTCGCATTGCCGAAACGGGAAGCGCAGGTTGCAATCGTGTGATCACACCCTTCGCGCAGATAAGCGCGCATGCCTTTCGCCACCGCCGGGGAGAGCGACTGGCCGGGGACGAGGGCATTGCCAGCGACATCGACGATATCCGTGGCGAGCCCGGCCAATGGCCCATCGATCCAGCGCAGCTCGCCCTGGAGATAATCGGACGGACGCGGCAGACCGGTGAATGTCACCGCATTGGTCTCGGTGTCGACCGCCTCCACCGTAGCGATGCGGGTGAAGCGCGCAGGGTGCAGCCGGCACGCCCTGTCACAGAACACCGCCCGGCATGTGGGGCTGGTCCGCGGTACGATATCCATCTCGAAATCCGCCTTGGCGGAGCGCAATTCGGCAACGAAGCCCACATCCTCGGCGGAGACGTTGCCAAGCCTACCCTGAAACAGCGTTGCATGCTCGAGTGTGTCCCACGCTACCAGTCCCACGGTGATCCGCGCGTCGGCATAACGGCCATCCTCGAGGTCCTGCGCCGAGATGGCATCGTGCGAGAGAATGCCCTGCACCTCCACGCTATCGCGTTCCAGCCGTGCCGAGCGGCGGATTGCGGAGGGCAGCATGCCGGGCGCAGCGAGGTGTGCAATGCCTTCGAATGTCAGGGTGCGATTGTGGCTGGTGAAGCCAAGGGTCAGTCCATCGGTGCGCATGATGCGCCAATAGGTCGCGACCCCTTCGAGCTCGCTGGCGAAGAAGATCCTGCTCATATGTCCTCGCGAATTTCGACGAGCGGCACGGAAGGAACCTCGCCCGCTGCAAAGGTAGAGCCCGATATGTCCAGCCGATCCTGCGCGAAGCGAACCGGAACGTCGAACAGGAAGCCTGCTCGGATCTCGGCCCCTTGCGGGGGCGCGTCCGTGAAGATCACACGGCCACCCGGTTCGAGTGTCCAGTCGGTCGTTGCCGCGCCGCCCACGCTGACGAGGATCGTCTCGCTGCGCGGGCGGGTGATCGGGCGAACCTGCGGATCGTCGCCGCTGCCATAACTCTTGCGCAGGGCGAAGCTCGCTGTCAGGCCATCGCCAATGCCGATAAGCTGGTCCGTCGCCGTGGGCGTGCCGGTGAGCCCGTTGGAGCTGAAATCGAACGGGTCGGACAGGCGAAAGCCGCGTGCCGGACCACGGCGTGAGCGGAAGAATTCCAGGAGCACGCCAAGCTCGATTTCGGAGCGCAGGCCCGGGCCGACATCGTAATGCATGCGCGCATCGCTCCACTGGCTGTTTCGCCGCTCGAAGCCCGATGCGGTCAGCGCGATGGACGTAGAGAATTCGGGGCTGGCGGCGGTGTCGCGGCCAAGCGCCAGTGGGTAGAGAACGTCGTCGAAGGCCTGCATGTCATCCTCCTGTGTTTCGGGAAGTCGTACGTATCCATCGCGCAGCACTTGCGGCATTGCCCACACGAACAGGCGATCGACGCCGCGCGCTTTCGCCTCCGCCAACCCGTCGTCGATGCGCTGCCAGAAGTCTTCCGCATCGGCGGGATCGAGCACGAAGCCGGCGAGATAGTCCTGCACATCCAGCGGGTAGGCCAGGCGCTGCTGCACTTCGCCATAGGCGCGCCGCCGGTTTGCCTCCGCACCGCCGGTGAGCCAGTCGTAGTCCTCGAGCTGCAGCCGGTCGTATTCGGGAAAGGCCCAGCCGACCGGCATGTTGGCGCGTCGAAGCTCGGGCCATTTGGGATCGAGGATCGTCGGAGTGAACAACAGCAGCAGGACTTTGGCCTCGCCACCGGCAGCATTCCCGACCGTATCGCGTATGCTCCGCGTGGCCGAAGCCAGCCGTTCCCCGGCCCAGTCGAGATGGGCTAGCTGCGCCGTATCGAGTGGAGCGGTAAGGTCGGGGATTTCCGGTGCGCCGGGGCGCATCGCGCGCACGTTGTCGTCATAGATGCAGATCTTGCCGTCTGGCGTTACCCACCACCACGGCTCACCTATCTGGAAGTGAACGGGAAGGCCGGCCGCAATGACCTGTTTGACGAAGGTCGCGGCGACTTGGCGAAGGAAGAACATCCCGCTGCCCGATACGGGCGAGATGAGCGTCGATGGCGGATCCCAGCCGGTGAGAGCCTGCTGCCCATCAAAGGCGCGCTGGCTCCATTCCGGCGGGCAATGTGCGGCAAACAGTTCGAAGGAGAGCGAGACGATGGGCTGGAAGCCGAACTCCACGCATCGCGCGAAGAAATCTTCGTGCCAGGCGATGCAGGGCTGGCAGAGCACGCCGCCGGGCTCTGCCACCAGCACGCCGTTCTTTCGGGCGAGCCGGTAATAGTGGCTCATGCCGACATAATGGACCAGCGCGTCGCGGTAGCCCAGGTGCATGATGGCGCGCATCATCCGGGCAGGGGTCAGGTTGTAGCTGTCGTCATAGGCGGTGCACATGTGCACCTCGTGCGGGGGAAGCAGGGCATCGCCCAGCGTCAGCATGGCGCGGTGACCATCGCAGTGAATGTCGGTCAGTTCCACCCAGCCGATGCTGCGTGCGGTCAGGAGCCCGCTCGCCGCGGGGTCATAGCCCGGAGCGGCGAGCGAGATGAACATGCGGTCGATATCGGTCGGATGAACCGCCACGCCATCGGCCTCCCACCCTTCGCGCAACTGCGAGAAAGGCAGGGTTACCGTCGCATCGTCGGGAGAACCCTGCGCGTAGTTCCACAGGCGCACATACCAGCTGCGCTGCTGGCCTGCACTGTCGCGACCCTCGATCGTAAGCGTGGGTCCGTGCACCGCGTCGAGCGGCAGCAGGCCGTGCGAGCGCCATTTGAAGCGCAAGGTGGTGCGCGAATAGTCGCGGTCGGTATCGTAGGCGAGCAGCGGGTGGTCGAAGCGGTCTTCGCTCTCCCAGATCAGGCCGACGAGGCCGTTTGCCAGCCATAGCTCGCAATCCACCCGCAGCGAATCCGGCCCGGTCGAGACCACCGAGGCCATGTCGCCGCGCGGGAAGTCGACGGTCCAGAAGCGGGGATCGAAGCGCTGGATCGTGTCGGTGAACTGTCCGTTGCGCTCTCGCGCGAGCCAGTATGCCATGAAATCGCTCTCCTTCAGGCGTCGCGCATCGCGCGGGCAACGGCGCTGGCGACTTGGCGCGAGGAGCGTTGCAGCATGGCAGGCGCATCGGTACCGCGCGGAGCGGAAAGGTTGATCGCCACGCGCACATCGCGGGCAGGGCCGGGCGCAGCGCCAGTCTCGATCCGGCCCGAGCTGGTCGGCACGAACACTTCCGGACCGCGCTCGCCGACGAGGTAGGCGGCGCCCGGTGCGACCGGACCGCCGGTCGCGCGTCCCGGCAGGCCGAGCAGCGATCCGAAGACGCCGCCCAGCATGGAGCCGATAGAATTGCCGCTACTTCCGCCGCCGGAGGAAGAGGCACTGCCGACGAGGTTCGCAATACCCGATTGGACGGCCTGCTGGCCGATCTCGCCAAGCGCCCGAAATGCGACATCCTTCAGCTCGTCGAATCCCAGCTTGCCGCGTCGGATGGCGGACAGCAGGCCGCGTTCCAGAACGTCGCCGGCCTTCGAGAAGCCGTCGACCAGCGAGGTATCGAGCGCCCCGCGCATGGCTTCAATGTCGGCGCGAAAACCGCTGGTGCTGGCACGCACGTCGACCATCAGGGTTTCGATGGATTCATCCATTGTGGTCTTCCTTGAGAAGGCGATCCAGCTCCGCCCGGCTCATGCCTTGGGAGGGATCGTCATGGGTCGCGAAAATGCTGGCGAATTCGCGGGGCGTCGTTCGCCAGAACCAGTGCGGCGGCCAGCCCAGCAGGCGGGTGGCGAGCCCGGCGAGGCGGGAGGCGTGCCCGGCGAACCGGTCGCTCACGCGCAGCGGCCCTGCAGGATCTGCTTGAGCAGTTCGCGCAAGGGTGCGGACGCGCCCGCAAGGCCCATCGCCATCACCGCTTCGCCCACGCTTTCGCGGGTGAGGGAGCCGCGTGCCTCGCAGCAGTACCAGAACAGGGTGGCGATTTCCGAGAGACGCAGGCGGCCCTCGCTCGCCCGTTCGACAAGCGCGAAAAGCGGCCCGAGATCTTCCTCCGCCGCGACCAGCGCCGCAAAGGTGGGGCGCAGCACATGCGCGTGTCCGTCGATAACCAGCGATGCTTCGCCGCGGACAGGGTTGCAGGGTTCGCTCGTCATGCCGGGACCACGGCCCCTGAGCTTTCGAGCTGCAGCGTGTAGTTGCGCTCGCCATTGAAGTCCCCGGCATAGTCGAGCCGCTGTACGAGGAAGCGGCCACGCAGTCTCTCGCCGCCTTCGAAGGAAAGTTCGTAGTCTTCCAGCGTGCCAGACAGGGCGTGGGCGCGGATGGCGGCCTCCGCATCGCTGCCGAGGAAGATGCCCGCCGCGCTGACCGAGACGGAGCGCGTGCCCGCACCCGAAAGGAGATCGCGCCAGCCGCCCGATTCCTTGTGCGTCACGACCACGGCATCGCCGTTTATCGACATCTGCGTGGTCCTGAGACCGGCGACGGTTTCGTATGCGGGAGGCTGCGCGCCGTCGCCGATCTTGAGGAGGAAGGCACTGCCTTTCTGGGCTGTCATAGGGGGTTCTCCGGGTAGAGGGATCAGGCTTCGAGGATGCGGAAACGGTATTCGACCAGCGCCGCGCGGGTGTTGCGTTCTCGCTGTTCGGCGCGCGATCGCAGGAATGTGACGCTGGCGAGCGCGAATCCCGTCTGCTTGCGCGGGAGGCTTTCGATGCGCCGCTCGATCAGCGCGGTAAGAACGCTGGTCTCGGCCGGATCGTCTCCGCGCGTCTGCAACTCCAGCGCCACTCGCACTTCGCGTCCGCGCGCGGTCTTGGTGCTCCAGTCGGTGCTGGCGCTGGTGGCGATGCCAAGCCAGGGCAGGCTGGCGCGTGCGGGGGTCTCCTCGGTCACCGCATTGAGTCTGGTTAGGAGGACGGGGTCGCTGGCGAGCCAGTCGACAAGGGCTGTGCGAAGCAGGCTTTCCATCTCAGTCCTCCCTGAAGTGTTCGGGCCAGAGCAGCCGGGCATCGCGCCAGCGCGACGGGTCGCGCCGCCGTTCGCGGCGGTCGTTTTCTGCTCTCGCGGCTGCAATCGAGCGAACCCGGCGGGCGAGACGGGCGGCAAGTGCGGCGATGGCTTCGGTCCGTGCGCTGATCATGCGAGGCGCATCCGGCGCCAGGGCTGCCAAAGCGCGGCGACCGAAGAGGGCGGCACCTGCCCGGTTCCGCCCTGGTCGCGCTCCCTGTACTGGTGCGCGGCGAGACGCAACACGCCGTGACGCATGCCGTCCGGCAGACTGTACCAATCGGGCGCCATGCCAGCCTCGAACTGCACCACGATCCGGCTTGTGGCAGGAGCGCGCATCAGCCTCACGCGCCCGCAGCCGCCCGCCGTGATGTCGATCAGGTAGCCATCGACCGGCAGGGCCGTGCGCGAGCCATCGGTGGCGAGTTCGTCCACGCCGGTAATGGCCATGACGGGTGTTGCGGCAATGCGCTGCCAGTCGCGGGTCGCCCGCAGCACTTCGCTGCAGCCTGCAACCAGCGGCATGACGCCTGTAAAGGCCTCGCACGTATCGAGCGCCGCGCGCAGCAGGGCCCGCAAGGTCTCGTCGTCGCTTGTGGTGGTGATCGCGAGCCAGTCTTTCAGCTCGGCAAGCGCCGCGTCCGCGAGGATCGCCGGCATGGTGATAGCCCGCTTCATTATCATTCCTTTTTTGATTTTCGCTCCCGCCTCCGCAGCAGCGTCCTCGCTAGACGCGCAGGCAAGCTGCGCCCGCTGCGGGCGGCCGTTCGGCCTTGCGGTCACTGGCGCGCCCGTGGCCGGTCAGGTCCTGAGAAGGTTGGCAATAGTCTCGGTCGCGACCAGCGACCGACAGCGCGCGAACGCGCAGCCCGCAGGTGCCCCGCAGCGTAGCGGAGGAAATTGCACCGAGGACGCCCGCCCGGATGGGCGGGCATGAGACAAATAATACATACACACCCGCCCCCCGGAGACCTTTTGGGGGAAGGAGGGGTCTCGACGGCGGACGGGTGCGAAACGGACGACGGTTCAGTCACCGCCGCCCGCTGGTCGAAGCGTGAGATGGCGCGCGCTTACGCTTCGATTTTCAGCAGCTTGATGGCCGAGCTGTCCAGCACCTGGCCGCCCACGCGCTTCGTGGCATAGAAGTGCACGAAGGGCTTGTTGGTGAACGGATCGCGCAGGATCTGCGTGGCTGAGCGTTCGGCGATGATGTAGCCGGCCTTGAAGTTGCCGAAGGCAATCGGGAACGCGCCCGCGCCGACATCGGGCATGTCCTCTGCCTCGATCACCGGATAGCCGAGCAGGCGATCGGGCTGGCCTTCTACGAGGCCCGGCTGCCACAGGAAGGCACCGTCGGTGGTCTTCAGCTTGCGCACGGTGGACAGGGTGGCGGAGTTCATCACCCAGCTTGCGCCCTGGCGGTGGCCGGCCTTCATCGTATGCACGAGGTCGATCAGGCGGCTCTCGGGATTGGCGTCGAAGCCGTCCGCATCGCCCGAACCGATATACTGCAGCGAGCCGAAGGTCCGCACCGCGTCACCCGCCAGCGAGGTCGGCGAGGCAAGGAAACCCAGCGGCTGGTCCGCCCCGGTGCCGTTGACGAAGGCGGATCCTTCGGCGCGGGCGAATTCCATCGCCACCTCGCTCGCCAGCCACGCCTCGAGGTCGAACCGCGCGTCGTCGAGCATCGACTGGCTCGCTGCCGGGTTGGCATAGAGCTCACCGGTCGGCGGCGCGATCTCGGTGAAATCGGGCGTGCCGGTCTCGGCGCGCGGAGCGGTCTCGCCGACCCAGCCCGAGGCAACGCCGCCGGTGGTGACGAGCTTGCGATAGCCCGCCGAACCGACCTGCACGACCTGCGCGATCTGCCGGATGGGCGAGATTTCCTTGAGCTCGTTGGCGATCAGCGCGTCGATCTCGCGCGGGACGGCATAGCCGCCATCGGACGGGTTCGCGCCGGAGATCGACTTCACCTCGGTCTCGCGGCCCCGGCGAAGGTAGCCATCGACGAAGCCTTTCATTTCGGCGCTGGCTTCTTCCGTGGTGCCATTGCCGATGGCGGGGCGGACGGCGGCGCGGCCGATCTTGTCGATCCGCGCCTTCACTTCATCGACATCGGAGCGCAGCGTGGCGATCTGCGCTTCCGCCTTGTCCTGGCGGGCAACGATATCGAAGCTGTCGTTGAGGGCGTCGGAGGAGACGGGGGTTTCGAACTGGATATCCATGTATTTCCTTTCAGTGGGGGAGGGACAGGTGGATTTCGGAAGGGGAGGGCCCGCAGGCGCGAATGCGCGCCCGCAGCCGCCCCGGAGCGGAGGGATTAGGCGAGGAAAGCCAAGGGTCCGGAGGGGCCCGCCGGCGTTTGAGGGTCAAACAAACAAATGCACCCGCGCGCCGGGTTGCAGCGGGTGGGTGACGAGGCTGACCTCGAACAGGTCGATATCCTCCAGCACGCGGCCTTCCGCGTGGCGGCGATAGCCCCGTGCGCGGTAGCCGAAGCTGAGGCCGTTGGTGCGCCGCGAGAGCAGCTCGCTAATGGCCCGGCTGTCGGAATTCTCGAGGCGGGCGATGACGCGCAAACCGCGCTCGTCTTCCTGCGCCAACTCGACGGTGCCGATGGGCTGGTCGGGCCGGTGCTGCCAGTAGAGCGGCAGGGGCTCCCGGCGGTCCGCCAGCGTGCGGGCGAAGGCGCCCTTCACGATGGTGTCGTGGGCGCTGTCGGCAATATCGAAGAGGGCGGCGTATCCGGCGATGCGGACGGGGCGGGTCACCGCAGCAGCTCCGGCACGCCGATGCGCACGGCGATGCCTATCAGCAGCAGCGCCATGAGGGCGCGCACGCACCACTCGATCACCGCCTTGGAAGCGCTGGCCTTGGCCGCGCGCCAGGCGCTGAGCAGTTCGCGCAATTCGTCGAGATCGTCATGCGCGCCTTCATCCTCGAGGCCGAGCTTGTCGAGCACGCGTTCCGCGCCCAGTTCGCTCGATTCCTCGACAATGGCGCGCAGCGTCACGAGGTCGGCACCGGTATCCATCGCCTGTGCCATCAGTCCGGCGAGCATGTCGTCGCGTTTCATTTCACATCTCCGGGATTGGCGGGCGCGAGGCCCAGCATCGCGCGTTTCTCGTCGTTCGAGAGGAAGTCCGCCTCGCTCACCTGCTTCCACAGTTTCTCCCGGTCCTCCGAGAGGGCGGGCACCTGGTCGAGGTCGATCGACAGCGAGGCATCGGGGAACCACGGTGCAAGTCCGTTCGCCAGCCCGCCAAGGATCTTGCCCGCCAGTGGCAGCAGGGTGAGGCGCCACAGCGCGCGGTTGGCCTCGCGATAGTTGGAATAGGTGTTGTCGCCCGGCAGCCCCAGCAGCATGGGCGGCACCCCGAAAGCGAGCGCGATGTCGCGCGCGGCGGCCGCCTTCAGCTCGGCAAAGTCCATGTCGGCGGGCGAGAGCGAGAGGCTCTGCCACTTGAGCCCGCCTTCGAGCAGCATCGGACGCCCGGCATTGCCCCCGCCCTGGTAGGCGCTGGCAAGTTCGGCCTTCAGGCGCTCGAACTGGTCGGATGTGAGGCCCGCCGTATCGACGCCGTTGTCATAGACCAGCGCGCCCGAGGGCCTTGCCGCGTTTTCCAGCAAAGCAAGGTTCCAGCGCGCCGCCTCGTTATGGATCGCGACGGCAGGCCCGGCAGCGGAGAGGCAGCCTGCGCCGTAATGGTCGTCAGCCGGGTGGAAGGCCTTGAGGTGGATGAGGGCAGGCCAGCCATCCTCGTCCTCCACCGGGATGTCGCGGACCTTCTCGCCCACGCGGTACCGGTAGGCGACAGGCCAGCCATCGTTTCCGGCGATGACCGACACCCGCTCCGGCCGCAGCGCGAACAGCGAGGCGGGACAGCCCGCAACGCCTTTACCGATCTGCACGAAGGCATTGCCATGCAACAGCAGGTGCGCAGCGAGCGTCTCCATCAACGAGCCGCCCTCGGCCCCGCCGCGCAGCAGCGCCGCGATCTCGGGTGTGGTCTCGGAGACGGGCGCATTGCCCACTCCCTCCGCCACGATCCGCACCGCGCGCTGGGCGACCGGGTTGTCGAGAAAGGCATGGTGCACGGCGGAGCGATAGTCGAAGGGCTGGCGAGCCCCGCCGCGCTCCTCGCTCCAGAGCCATTGCGTGGGAATACCGCGCGCAAGTGGCACGGCGACCCCGCCACCGCCCTTGAAGGCGGTGCGGAGGCTGTCGATGAAAGACATGCGTTTTCCTTGTTCTGCGTGTGATTTGTCGAAACGCGAACTGCTGATAGCCGGTGGACATCTAGGCCCGGCCACTTGCGCGACTCGGCTGAGCGCGGAATCTGTTCTCTGATTGTCCCGAATCAACAAGGCCCCGGCGCGCCAACGCCGGGGCCTCTGTGGGGCAACTCCTGCCTATCCTTGGCCGGCGGCAGGAGCGGGATAATCCCCGTACGGTGGAAATATCCACCGTTGGGGATGCCCGTCAAGCCGGTTGTAAGCACGGAAAGGATAAATCCGTCATGTATCAACAGCCGAAACGGCGCGAGCGCGCGCCCTACAGTCCGGAAGTCTTCAGCAAAGTCAAAAGGCGACTTGCTGCTGGTGAAATGCAGCATGATATTGCGGCGGATCTGGGCTGGAACCAAGGTCGAGTGTCTGAAGTAAACACCGGCAAGCGGGGCACTGAGCCAGATCAGCCAGGGTTGTTCTAGGAGTGCGGGGGAGCGCGTCGCGTTCCCCCCAAACCTCCATTATAACGCCCGCACGGCAGGCTCGCCCCGTTTGCCCAGCATCAGTTCCGTCATCGCCCATACCAGCGCGTCCGCCCGGTCCGGCGAGCGGCCTGGGCCTTCGTAGTCGCCGCCGGCCATGAGGCCGCACAGCTCGTCCTCCAGCTGCGGGAAGGTGCCGACGTGGTTCACGCGGCCTGCCTCGTACAGGGCGGCAACGGGTTCGGCGCGGGCGCTCTTGCCGGTGCTGGCGTGGACCAGCCGCAGCGGCATCTGGCAGTCGGCGGCGCGCAGCACGCTTTCCACCATCGCGCCGCCCTGGTTGGCCTCGGCCACCACGCGGTCGGCTTTCCACACCATCGCGGCGGCGGCGACGGCGCGAGCCCAGCGTTCGGGGCTAGGCCGCTCGACAGAGGCATCGGCCAGCACCTTCGCCTGTCCGCTCTCCGTCAGCGCGCAGACCACGATCCCGCAGGCATCGCCGCGCGCGCTGGCGGGTGGGTCCACGCCGATCACGGTGCGCACACGGTCCTCCAGGCACAGGTCCTCACGGCCCTGCTCCAGCAAGGAGCGCGACCACAGCGCGCCCTCGACATCGGCCAGCAGTTCGCCGTTCAGCTCCTGCCGTCCGATCGCCGACGCGCCGTATTGCCGCTTCATCGAGCGGATGAACTCGGCGGGCAGGTGCTCGGCATTGTGATAGGTCGAGCCGCGAGTCACGACGATGTCGGGGTCGATGCTCTCCATCAGCCGCCGCATCAGCGGAACCGCGCGCGGCGTGGTGGTGGCGAGCACTTGCGGATGCTCTCCCAGTCTCAGGCCCATTTGCAGATTGTCCCACGCGGTCATGGCGCGGCCCGAGGAATTATCCCATTTGGCGATTTCGTCGCACCAGGCATGCGAGTGTTGTGGGCCGCGCAGGGATTCCGCCTCGGTGGCAGAATAGAGCATGGCCTGCGCGCCGCTCGGCCAGGTCAGTCGCCTCAGAGAAGGCTCGAAAGCGGGCGTCTCGTCCTCCGCGTGACAGGCTAGAACGCCGCTCTCGCCCTCCACCATCACGGCCCGTGCCTCGCCGATGGAGCGAGCGACCAGCGCGATGCGGGCGTCGGGGTTGTCTTCAGCGATGTGGCGAACCCATTCGGCACCCGCGCGGGTCTTGCCGAAGCCGCGACCGGCGCAGATGAGCCAGATCCGCCAGTCTCCCGGCGGCGGCAGCTGTTCGTCGCGCGCCCAGAAGGGCCAGTAGGCCTCCAGGGCCAGCTGTTCGTGCTCTGGCAAGGGGCGCAGCAGCTTGTGCCGGGCGCTCGGCTCCATCGCGACGACGAAGCGCCCGCGATCAGGCGCGTGCATGGGCCACCGGCATCTGCACGCCCTCTTCGGCCAGTAGCTTCTCCGCTGCCGCCTTGCGCTCGCGCATCTTGTCGATCTTGGCGTTGAGCCGTGCCAGCACCTCGCCCCTGTCGCGGCGGGACCGGCGCGCCTTCTCGCGCGCGGCGCTTTCCTTGTGCGCGGCGAGCAGGCGCAGCGCGTTGGCGACATCCATCTTGTAGCCCGGATCCGGATCGCGCAGGTAGCCCAGCACTTCCATCTCCAGGTTGGTATAGCCTTCGTAAAGCGCGGTTTCCCACTTGGCCGCAAACCCGCTGTCGCTGGCGCGCCTGCGATAGACCGTGGAGAGCGGCACATTGGCCTGCTGCGCCGAGAAACGGATGTTCGAGGTTTCGGCCAGAAGGTCGAGAAACTGTTTCTGCCACTTGCCGTTCGTGACAATCGGTTCCGGCGTGTCCTCCAGGCGAACCACGCCTTCGGCAAGCGCGATGTCCCAGCTCTCCGCGAACTGGCGATTGGCCCGGCGCTGCCTCAGAACCCCGTTGCGGGTTATGCCGCTGACGGCGACGGCCTCCGCGACGCAGCGTGTTTCTGCCAGCTTTTCGAGGAAAGCGGGTATCCATTTCGGTCCGGGAATTGCGATATCGGTCACAAGCCCTCCGTCGTTTGCTGTTGTTGATCCCATGCCGCGACAGGCGAAACGCAAAGGGCGGCGCCCGTGAAGGCACCGCCCTTTCGACTCGCTTTATCGCGATGTTCCGTCTCTCTAACCAAAGAGCGTCATGATGTCAATACAAAAGTGCCAGATAGGTTACTTTGTAGGACTTGCCGAGGTGCCTGCTCTGCCCTAAGCGCCGGAGTTGACCGGGTGGGAAACGGACGGGGATCCCTTCAATGCTTCGCGGACTCTACAACTGGACGATGGCCAAGGCCGCGCATCCCCATGCGCAGGGATGGCTGGCGTTCTTTGCCTTCATCGAATCGAGCTTCTTTCCCATCCCGCCGCACCCGCTGCTGGGCCTGATGTGCCTGGCAGAGCCCAGGAAGGCGATCCGCTTCGCCCTCATCTGCACCGCCTTCTCGGTACTGGGCGGGCTGTTCGGCTACATGATCGGCTACTTCCTCTACGAAGCCGTGGGCGAATGGCTGATCGGCGTACTGGGCCTGACCGACAGTTTCCCCAAGGCAGCCTGCTACATCCGCGAACAGGGCGCGGCGGCGGTATTCCTGGCCGCGGGCACACCCATCCCGTTCAAGCTGATGACGATCACCGCAGGCTTCATCGAGATGAACCTCGGCACCTTCATTCTCGCGGCAATCGCGGGCCGGGCGCTGATCTTCATGGTCGTTGGCGTGCTGTTCCAGGTGTTCGGCGCGCCGATCAAGGCGATCATCGACAAGTATCTGGGCACCGTGACCACCATCTTCGTGGTGCTGGTGGTGGCAGGCTTCGTGGCGATCACCCAGCTCGGTGGCCACGAAGGTGACGCCGATCCGGACGACCCTTGCGCAAACGTCACCTCGATGGAACAGCTCTAGACGGGCGAGCTATCCGCTGAGGTTGCGGGTTTTCAGCCCTCGAATTTCGTCTCGAGCGTGATCTCGCAATCCAGCAGCTTTGATAGCGGACAGCCTTCCTTGGCCTGCTGCGCAAGCTCGTCGAACTTCGCCTTGTCGAGACCCGGCACCTTGCCCTTGGTGCTGAGCGCAGACTTCGTGATGGTGAAACCGTCGCCATCCTTCTTGAGCGTGACTTCGGCGCTGGTGGTGACGCTGCCGTCGGTATGCCCGGCTTCGGCCAGCTTGAAGCTCAGCGCCATGGTAAAGCAGCTGGCATGCGCCGCGGCCACCAGTTCCTCGGGGTTCGTGCCGGCGGCATCCTCGAATCGCGTCTGGAATCCATAAGGCTGCGCCGACAACGCGCTCGAACCGGTGGATACGTGTCCCTTTCCGTCCTTGCCCAGGCCTTCATAGGTCGCATAGCCCGTATTCGTGGTCTGCATCGGGAAATCTCCTTTCCTGCATCAGACGTGTAGCACGGCGCGGCGTTCCCTTCGGCAAGCCGGGAAGGCTTCCGGAACCGCCCGGATTTCACCGGACAAGTTCATGTTTTCTTTGCACTAAATCCTCACTAAGCACTCTCGCGCAACGGGAGGTACATGATGCGGCGAATGATATTACTGGCCGGCGCACTGGCGCTGGCCGTGCCCCAGGTCGCACTGGCGGGGGACAGCGAGGACTTCGCCGGCTGCGACGGAATGCGCAAGCCGAAGCGCGATGAGGACGGCATGCGCGGCATGGCCAACCAGACGGACTACGGTCGCCTGCGGATCAGCCACGAAGGCGCGCCGGCACGGGTCATCGCCTATTGCACTGGCGTTCTGCAGGGCGACCGGATACGCGATCACCAGAGCTTGCGCCGTGCACATGTCCTGCGCGCACGTGCTGCCGCCTATATCCAGACGGGCGCGCCTGCCCACGCGCTCGGCGATATTGCCGAGGCGCGCCTGAACGTGGCAGACCGAAGCGACGATCCGTTCTTCCAGCGCAGCATGGGCCTTTCGCTCGACCTCCTCGAAGCGGTTGCGCTGGCGCAGTCGGGCGATGCCGAGCGGGCAGGCGAGATCGCCCGGGCGGCGAAGGCCGAGCGTCCCTACGCCCTGCAGGTGCAACTGGTTGCGAACCAGCTCGAAAACTTCGCCGAAGTGGAATACGGCCCCTCGCACGGCCTGATGAAGATTCATCCGTCGGTACGGCAACAGTCGATCACCTCCCTTGTCGCTCGCGGAGAGTTCGCCGCAGCTATTGCGCAGGGAGAAGAAGAGGGTCTCTTCGCAGCGCCGCCGACTGCGGAAGGTGAGGCCGCCCTGGCCGCATTGCTCGGCGAAGGGGGAGGTGAGCGCGCCCTGCTGAATTTCGTGTCCGACATCGTCACACGCGCGCATCTCGCATATGCGCTTGCCGCGACGGGAGAGCTCGACAGGGCGCAGTCCCTGGTGGAGCAACTGCGGGCAATGCAGGATCCCGGCAGTGGGAACGCGGCTGTCGCCAACGTGATGGCCGTTCTCCTGAAATCCGAACCCATGAATAACCCGATCGCGCTGGCTGAGGCGCGCCTGGCAATCGCAACCGGGGATGCCTCTCGCGCTGCCGCGCTGATGGCGGCAAGCAATTTCGGCGAAAGCGCGATGACACGGGATCTGCAGGCGGCGTTCTCGGAACTGGAGCCCTCGCAGGAGAACGCGGCCGATACGCAGATTGCCGCTCCCGAACTCCGGGTTTCGAGTCCGGACATGCAACGCAGCACGGACCATCTGCGCCGCCTCGCCTATCCGCTGCTGTTTCCTCCCGAAACCGTCCGCTCGGTCATCGACTACGAAAGGTCCAGGCCCAATATCCTCGGCGCTGTCGTAGGCGGGGTTCTGACTATGGGCACAAGCTTGCTGGGCGGGATCGATCGCCTCGCCGGTTTCCGTTCAACTGCGAACGAAGATGGAACGATTACGGTGGAATTCGCCGGCGATACCATCTCGGGCCCGATGGTTCAGGAGATGACCTTGTTGCGCGCCGCCGAACTGGCGAGCGAGGCCGAGATGCCCTATTTCGAGATCGTCCAGCGGCAGGATTCCATGCGCTATATGGTGCAGACCCAGTACGGTGTCGAAATCAATCGCGTACCGACCGGTTTCAAGACGGTACTGGTCGTGCGCTTCCACGAGGATGCCGAAGCAAGCGACTTCCTGCTAAATGCAGTGGGCGTAATCGATAGTCTCGGACCGCTCTACTACGAAGAGGCGTAGCGCAGCTGCATGCGGCCAGGCGTTCGCGCGGAGCGAACGCCTAGATGATCCCCACAAGCTTGCCCGCACGCTCGAACATGCCGAGGATGGTTTCCACCTCCTCGTCCGAATGCTCGGCACAGAGCGAACAGCGCAGCAGCGTCATGTTGGCGGGCGTTGCCGGCGGGCGGGCGAGGTTCACGTAGAGCCCCTCGGTCAGCAGCGCGCTCCACATGGCGGCGCCCCTCTCGAGGTCGGGCATGATCACCGCGACGATGGCGCTTTGCGGCTCATCGGTGCCGAGCGTGAAGCCGAGTTCGGTCAGGCCCGCATGCAGCCGCTGCGAGTTTTTCCAGAGATGCTCTCGCTTGGCCTTGGCGCTCATCAACTTGCGGATCGAGGTGGCTGCGGTCGCCACGACGCTGGGCGGCAAAGAGGCGGTGAAGACATAGGGGCGGCACACCAGCCGCATGATCTCGAACTTGGGGTGGTTGGAGACGCAGAAGCCCCCCACCGTGCCCACGCTCTTCGAGAAGGTACCGATGATGAAATCGACGTCGTCGATCACACCTGCCTGCTCCACCACGCCGCGGCCGTTCTCGCCGATGAAGCCCATGGAATGCGCCTCGTCCACCAGCACCATCGCGCCGTTCGCCTTGGCGACTTTCACCATCTCGGCGAGCGGGGCGATGTCGCCCAGCATGGAGTAGACGCCTTCCAGCACCACCAGCTTGCCCGCGCCTTCGGGAATGCGCTTGAGGCGCTTTTCCATCGCCTCGATATCATTGTGTTTAAAGGGCACGATCTCGGCATCGCCCATCTTGCAGCCGTCCCAGATGCTGGCGTGGCTGTCGATATCGAGAACGACGTAGTCGCCCTTGCCGGCGATGGTCGAGATGATGCCGAGATTGGCTTGGTAGCCGGTGGAGAACACCATCGCATGATCCATGGCGTAGAACTCGCGCAGCGCGTCCTCGCATTCGCGGTGGCCCTGGTAGGTGCCGTTGAGCACCCGGCTGCCGGTCGTCCCCGATCCGAAATCGGCGAGCGCTTTCTGACCTGCCGCAACCACGTCGGGGTCGAAGGTCATGCCCATGTAATTGTAGGTGCCGAGCAGGATCGTGTCGCGTCCGTTGCAGATCGCCCGCGTCGGCGAGAGCACTTTCTCCATCACCAGCGAGAACGGGTCTTCCACCCCGCTGGCGAGCAGGTTCTCGCGCATGGCGATGGTTGCGTCGAACTTGCTGAAAAGGTCGCCGGACGTGGCTTCGTTCACTGGCGGCTTGTCGGGCTGGAAAATCGCTTCGGTCATGCGCGCCTCAGGTGTTGACCTGGCCGTGAACGGCATCGACCAGCTGGCCGTATTTCTCGATTTCGGCCTGCTGGTTCATCGAGATGATGATGTCGAACTCGTCCTCGATCGCGGCCACGAAATCCATCACGGTCAGGCTGTCGAATTCGAGGTCTCCGGCGAAGGTCGTGTCGTCCTTGATGGCGACGCCCTTCTTGTTGAAAGGCTCTATGATTGAGCGGATACGGCTGTCGACTTCGTCGCGGTCCATAGGGGGAAAGTCCTCGCGGGAGTTGGATCGGCCTGCCCCTATAGGGCAGCAAAGGCCGCCTCGCAAAGCTTTCACGCGGGAGTTTGTCAAGCAATGGCTATCAGATAGCCATTGCGGACCAGCCTGGGTCAGGCGCCGACAAGGCCCTTAACGGCGGCCATGAACGGGCCGATGGAGACGGGCTTGGAAAGATAGCCCTCCGCGCCCATGTCCCTGATCCGTTCCTCGTCACCCTTGCCGGCATAGGCGGTGACGGCCAGTACGGGCACTTCGCCAAGCTCGGCATCGTCCTTCAGCAGGGAAATGAGATCGAGGCCGGAGATGTCCTGCAGCTGGATATCCATCACCACGAGGTTCGGCGTGAACGCTCTGGCGCGTTCCAATGCATCGTTTCCATCGGAGACGGGTTCCACGGAGAAGCCCCCGGCCTGCAAGACGTCGCAGAAAAGCTTCCTGTTTAAATCGTTGTCCTCGACAACGAGGATACGCTTCGTCATTTAGCCCCCAAACGCCTCCGACCCGATGGAGGCTTTTTTCTTGCTTATCTATATAACGGACTGGTGACAATTATTAATCCCGATGAAGATTCCGTAAAGGATGCCTCGGCGCTGGCATTGGCGGCCCTTGGGTGGCTGCTGGCGGACGACAGGCGAGCACAGCGGCTGCTCGACCTGACCGGGCTGACGCCAGACGGCCTGCGCGAATCGATTGGCGAGGTATCGACGCATATCGCGATCCTCGATTTCCTCGCTGCGCACGAACCCGATCTCATGGGAGCGGCCGACGCTTTGGAGATCGCTCCCGAACAGCTCGTCGCCGCCCGCAGGGAGCTGCGCCGATGACCGCCTCGAACCGCCCGCTCGTCGTTACCGATTGTGACGAAGTGCTGCTCCACATGGTCCGTCATTTCCGGGATTGGCTGGATAAACAACACGATATCGAATTGACGCTGGAAGGCGATCCTTTCGTCCAGTCCATGCGCCGGCGCGGCAGCGATGCGGCGATCGAAGAGAAGGACGTGTGGAAGCTGCTCGGAGGATTCTTCGATACGCAGATGGAAGGGCAGATGCCCATCGAAGGCTCGGTAGAGGCCATCGCCGAATTGCAGCGCGAGGCGGACGTGGTGGTGCTCACCAATCTCGTCGACGAGCGCAACGAGGCGCGCCGTCGCCAGCTTCGGGCGCTTGGGATCGACGTGCCCGTCTATACCAACCAGGGGCCGAAGGGCGATGCGCTCGACCGAATCGTCGGCGAGCATGGCGCAAGCCGCGCGGTGTTCATCGACGATATCGCCAAGCACCACGAATCGGCAGCCGGAACCGTCCCGCATGTTCACCGCCTGCATTTCTGCGGCGAGCCCGCCATCGCCCCGCATGTGCCCTGCGCGCTTCAGGCGGGCCATGCCCACGCGCGGATAGACACATGGAACGAGGCCCTGCCATGGATCCTCGAAACGCTGCATGGAGAAAAGCGATGAGCATCGAACAACGGCTGGAAGAACTGGGCATCGTCCTGCCCGAAACTTCGCCCCCTCTGGCGAGCTATGTGCCGGTGATGGTGCAGGGCGACATGGCCTTCGTGTCAGGCCAGCTCCCCTTCATCGACGGCGAGGTGGTTACGGGCACGCTCGGCAAGGATGTGGATCTGGAGGATGCCGTCGCTGCGGCGCGGGCCTGTGGGCTGATGATCCTCGCGCAGCTGCGTACCGCCATCGGTTCGCTGGACCAGGTGGCGCAAATCGTCAAACTGGGCGGATTCGTCGCCTCGACGCCTGACTTCACCGACCAGCACAAGGTTGTGAACGGCGCCTCGGACCTGATGTTCGAGGTGTTCGGAGAGAAGGGCCGCCATGCCCGCGCGGCCGTAGGCGTGCCTGCGCTTCCCGTTGGAGCGGCGGTTGAGGTCGACGCGGTGATCGCCCTTTCCCGGTCCTGACGGTGACACCGGACCCGGCCGAACCGTTGGCCGCACACGCCTATGCGCACCGCGGGCTGCACGGAGCAGGGGTGCCGGAAAATTCCCTCGCCGCATTTCGCGGGGCGATTGCCGCGGGGCTGGGAATCGAATGCGACATCCGCAAGAGCAGTGACGGGCGGGCCATCGTCTTCCATGATGCGGAACTGGAACGGCTGACCGGGCGCGGCGGAAAGACCGGCGCATGCTCGGTCGGAGAGCTCACCGCTATGGCGCTCGCAGGCAGCGAGGAGCGCATACCCACGCTGCGCGACACGCTCGAATTGGTGGGCGGCGCCGTACCATTGCTGCTCGAGCTGAAAAGCGACGATCGGCGCCCGATCGACGCATTGTGCCGCGCCGTGCGCCGGGATGTCGAAGGATATTTGGGCCCGTTCGGCATCATGAGCTTCGATCCGCGCATTCCGGCCTGGTTCGCCGCGCATGAGCCCGACATGGCCCGCGGTCTCGTGGTCAGCGAGCAGGACAAGCGTACCCTGCTGGACAGCATCAGGCGCGGGGCGGCGGTGCGTCATGCAAGGCCCCACTTCCTCGCCCTCGACATTCGCGATCTGCCCAGCCGGCTCTCACGGCGGCAGTTGCGCAAGGGTCGCGCATTGTTCAGCTGGACGGTTCGCAGCGCGCAGCAGTATGAAACCGCACTGGAAAGCGGCGCCGCGCCAATCCTTGAGGGAGGCGGGGTAGCGGCATGGGAATCGGGTTCCTAGATTACCGGCAATGGCCGATTCCGCGCTCACCGCCAGACTTGCTTCCGCCGTTGGTGACGTGGATGCGGCCGAATGGGATCGGCTGGCCGGAGACGGCAACCCCTTCACCAGCCACGCATTCCTCGAGCTGCTCGAGGATTCCGGCAGCGTAGGTCCCGGCACCGGCTGGCAATCCGCGCCATTGTTGCTGGAGGATGCGGGAAAGCTCGTTGGCGCAATGCCCAGCTATCTCAAGGGCCATAGCCAGGGCGAATACGTGTTCGACCATGCCTGGGCCGATGCATGGCACCGCGCGGGCGGCGACTATTACCCCAAGCTGCAGGTGAGCGTGCCGTTCACTCCCGCCACCGGTCCGCGGCTCCTGCTGGCGGACGAAGCCTATGCGCCGATCCTTCTGCGCGCTGCAGAGCAAGTTGTGGAGCAGAACGGGTGGTCGAGCGCCCATGCGACCTTTGTCGAACCCGGTCAGCAGGCCATGTTCGAGGATGCCGGCTGGCTGCGGCGCGATGATATCCAGTTCCACTGGCGCAACCGCGACTACGACAGTTTCGACGATTTCCTCTCAGACCTGACCAGCCGCAAGCGCAAGGACCTGCGCAAGGAAAGACGGGCAGCCAGCGAGGGCCTCGAAATTCGTGCGTTGTCGGGCGATGATATCCGCCCCGAGCACTGGGATGCCTTCTGGCTGTTCTACCAGGATACCGGCGCGCGCAAATGGGGGACACCCTATCTCACTCGCGAGGCGTTCGACCTGATGGGCGAGCGGATGGGCGACAAGCTGCTGCTATTGCTCGCTTTCGATGAGGGCCAGCCGATTGCAGGCGCGCTGAACTTCATCGGGGCAGAGGCGCTCTACGGCCGCTACTGGGGATGCCTTGAAGACCGGCGCTTCCTGCATTTCGAGCTGTGCTATTACCGCGCAATCGATTTGGCGATCGAGCTTGGCTTGAGCCGGGTCGAGGCAGGAGCGCAGGGCGGCCACAAGCTGGCGCGCGGTTATGAGCCCGTGGCGACGGTCTCGATGCACTATCTCGCCGATCCGGGTTTTCGCGCGGCGGTGGAGGATTTCCTCGAACGCGAACGGATGGGTGTCGGCATCGACAAGCTGCACCTTGCCGAGCGTACGCCGTTCAGGCAGCGCTAGCGCCGGTGTTCCTTACGCTGCTTCGGCCGCGAGGCGCAGCCATTCGCGCGCGCGGCGCTGGGCCTCGGCGATTTCGCGAGCGGTCATCTCGTCCGACACGTCGGCCCGGCACCAGCTCGCCTCTTCGTGGCCGTTGGCCGCGGCAAGGTTGAACCATTTGTGCGCTTCGACAAGGTCGCAATTCAGCCCGTGACTGCCGGTAGAATAGGCGACGCCCAGATCGTAATAGGCGTCGATGTCCCCATCGGCGGCGGCGGCGAGGCAGTTGGCAACCAGCATGTCCATGCTGGAAAGGTCGGCCGGCTGCAGTTTCGCGAATGTCTCGATCCTGGCGAGTTCCATGTTGCTCTAGTCCCCTGTTTCACCCGGTCCCCTTCTTCATCCGGGCAGGACTGTGTTTTGATCAACGTGCTCAAGAATTGGTTAACGACAAAGGGAATTTCTCCCGCTTCCCTTTCGGGCACTGGCCCAGATTGCCGCTTGTGCCGCTAGGGTGGGCACCGTATAGGCGCGCCGAGCGCGGCTTCAGCAGTCGGCGATAACAGATCCTGGATAAAGGACGGTCGCCGCTTGTGCAGGGGAAGCCGCGCGGGATCGGATATCGGAGTGACTGAATGGCCACCGCCACCCATGACGACATCGACATTCTCGCCAAGGCAAAGCGCGCCCTGCCCGCCGACTACTCGCCTAGCGAAGAAGAAGAATACATGTCGGAAAAGCAACTCAACTATTTCCGCGTTCTGCTGCTCGAATGGAAGCGCAGTATCGTGCAGGCCTCGGAAGGCACCTTGCAGAACCTGCAGGACGGCCCGATCCGGGAGCCCGACCTCAACGATCGCGCGTCGAGCGAGACCGACTGGGGCATCGAACTTCGCACGCGGGACCGGCAGCGCAAGCTGATCTCCAAGATCGACGCGGCGCTGCGGCGGATCGACGAGGGCGAATATGGCTGGTGCGACAAGTCGGGCGACCCGATCGGCATCAACCGCCTCATCGCCCGGCCCATCGCGACGATGACGGTGGAGGCCCAGCAGGCCCACGAACGCCGCGAAAAGATCTCCCGCGACGACTGACCCGTATCGGGACACCCCCTTGCAAGAGGGGTTCGCATTAACTTCTCGTTAGGCATTGCAGCGCAGAGGAACCCGAGTAAATGCTCCGCCCTCCTTCGCGCCCGCTGGCGCGGGGCCGCGGAGACCCGCGATAATGCAGTACCGGTAGCAAGAGACCAAGAGTTCGAGCCGATGAGCAATGTCGATACCCGCCAGGTCGATCGCGACAGCCTGTTCCTTCTCGCGCAGTTGCGTGTGGACGGGCAGGACCAGATGTACCGAGTGAAAGTGCGCAACCTTTCCGCCGGCGGCATGATGGCCGAAGGCGAGGTCGGCGTCATGCGAGGCGCCCTCGTGGAAGTGGAGCTGCGGAATATCGGCTGGGTCGAGGGGACGGTCGCGTGGCGGCAGGACAACCGTTTCGGCATCGCCTTCGTCAACGATATCGACCCGAAGCAGGCGCGGGCCCATGTGCCTGTGGCAAGTACGATTCCCCGCCCGCCGGCAGACTCCGTCCCGGCCTCCGAAGGGCGCCGGATGCTCAAGCTGTAGAGCGCCTACTGCACTGTTGAAGCGGCTGGCGGGCGAGCCTATTCGTTCACCTGCATGATACCACGCCGCCTCCTCGCTCTCCTTTCCGCCTGCGCGGCGCTGTCGGCTTGCGGATCGAGCGATGACGGCGCACTCGATGTCGCGCTGATCGGTACGCCCGAGAGCATCCTTACCTCCAGCCAGCGTCTTTCCAGTCCTGCCCAGCACCTCCGTGCCGCCACGCAGTCGGGCCTGGTCGCGCTCGATCCGCAGGGCGAGGTCGTCCCGGCACTGGCCGAGAGGTGGATCGTCACCGATGACGGGCGCAGCTTCATTTTCCGGCTGCGAGACGGCACTTGGCCCGATGGCAGCGAGATGACCGCCGCCAGCGCGCGTGATGCGCTGGTGGACGCCATCGAGGGTCTCGAGGGCACCTCGCTCGGTCTCGATCTCGAACCCATCGAAGAGGTGCGCGCGATGGCGGGGCGCGTTATCGAGCTGCGCCTTTCGACGCCGGAGCCCTACCTGCTGCAACTCCTCGCCCAACCCGAGCTCGCCCTGCGCCAGCCCGGCGGACAGACCGGCCCGATGATGCTGAGCGAGGAGGAAGGCAGCCTGACCCTCACTTTCCGCCCGCCGCTGGAGCGCGGACTTCCCGAGGACGAGGACTGGGAGGAGGGCGTGCGCGAAATCCGCCTGCACGTCACCTCCGCCCCGAACGCGATCGCCCTGTTCGAAACGGGCGATGCGGATGTCGTGATTGGCGGAACGCTGGGAACCTATACGATCGTGGAAACCGGCCCCCTGTCCTCCGGCACCCTGCGGCTCGATACGCTGTTCGGCCTGTTCGGCCTGCAGGTCATGACTGACGAGGGCCTGCTCTCCAACAGCGGCGTGCGCGAGGGGCTGGCTATGGCGATCGACCGCTCCGCTTTGATGGCCCGCTACAATATCAGCGGCTGGGTCGCCACGACGCGGCCGGTGTCTCCCGGCCTTCCGGGGGACCCGGGCTATGTCCTGGAGCGCTGGGCCGACGTACCCATCGAGGAGCGCCGGGCCGAGGCCGCAACGCGCATCTCTGACTGGCGCGAACAATTCGATGAAGGCGATATCTCGCAGCCCGTGCGGCTCAGCGTCGCGCTGCCCGATGCGCCCGGCTGGACGCTCTTCTACCGCGACCTTGCCGCGCAGTTCGCCGAAATCGGGATCGAGCTCGAGCGGGCGCAGGACGCCGAAGATGCCAACTTGCTTCTTATCGACCGGGTAGCGCGCTATCCGGCGGCGCGCTGGTTCCTCAACCAGTTCGATTGCTCGCTGCGGCGTGGGCTATGCGAGGAGGATGTCGATTTCCTCGTCGACGAGGCCCTGGCCGAAACCAACCTTGCCACGAGGGCGCGCATGCTCGCCGAGGCGGAAGCGAACCTGACGCTGTCGAACGTCTATATCCCCTTCGGCGCGCCGCTGCGCTGGTCGCTGGTGCGGGGCAGCGTGGACGGATACCTGCCCAACCCCTACGCCTTCCATCCCTTGCCGGACATGGCGCTCATCCCCAACTAGAACCGAAGGAGAGCGTCCCATATGGCCGACACGCCGGAATCCAAGCTGACCATCATCGAAAGCGAAAGCGCCGAGGAGACCGCGCGTCCCCGCCGCATGTCCTTCACCGACGACCTGCCTATCGGCAACGATCCCGTCGCCATCCGCCGCCGGATCGAGGCGATGGAAATGCTGCTGGAACGCAGTTTCACCGTGCCCGGCATCAATCGCCCGGTCGGACTCGACGCAATTGTCGGCCTCGTGCCGGTGGTGGGCGACTTCATCGCCATGGGCCTTGGCGCCTATATCGTGTGGGAAGCGCGCAATCTGGGTATGCCCAAGTGGAAGCTGATGCGCATGGCCGGCAATGTCGCGTTCGACAGCGCTGTGGGTGCGATCCCCGTGGCAGGCGACCTGTTCGACTTCATGTTCCGCTCCAACACCCGCAACCTGAAGATCGTGAAGAAGCATCTCGACAAGCACCATCCCGAATCGCGGCTGATCGAGCAGTAGTTTCATTGGCGGGCGAATTGCCCCAAAGGCATGCGGCATGGCCAAGAGCGACGTTACCTATTCCTCCTATCTCGATCTCGAGCGCATTCTCTCGGCGCAGCATCCCGCGTCCGAGGCGCATGACGAGTTCCTCTTCATCATCGTCCACCAGGCGAGCGAATTGTGGCTGAAACTGTGCCTGCATGAGCTGGAAGCCGCACGCGCTTTGGTGATCGCTGACGATCTTGGCCCAGCGTTCAAGATGCTCGCCCGCGTGGCGCAGGCGCAGCGCCAGCTGATCGCCAGCTGGGACGTGCTCTCCACCATGACGCCGCACGATTACTCGCTGCTGCGTCCGCATCTTGGCGGGTCGAGCGGCTTCCAGTCAGCGCAGTACCGGCTGATGGAATTCATCCTCGGCGGCCGCAATCCCGACATGGTCACGATGCACGAGGCGACGCCCGAAGTGGCGGCAAAGCTTGAGGCGGAACTCGCGCGCCCGTCGCTCTACGGTGAAGTCCTGCGCCTGTTGCAGCGCCGCGGTTTCGCGATCCCCGATGCGGTGTTCGAGCGCGACCTGGAGGCGCCGCACGAACCGCTCGAACCCGTGACCGAGGCGTGGGCGCAGGTGTACCGCGATCCGCAGGCGCACTGGGATCTTTACGAACTGGCGGAGAAACTGGTCGACCTCGAATACCATTTCCAGCGCTGGCGCTTCGGTCACCTCAAGACAGTGGAGCGCATCATCGGCTTCAAGCGCGGCACCGGCGGCACGGCAGGTGTGCCGTACCTTGAAAGCGTACTGAAACTGGGCTTCTTTCCCGAACTGCTGGCGGTGAGGACCGAGCTTTGACCGACTGGCAAACCGAAGCCACCCGCCTCGACGCGGACGACCCACTGGTGAAGCATCGCGCGGATTTCCTGCTGGACGACGCGGTGGCCTATCTCGACGGCAACTCGCTGGGCGCGCTGCCGAAAGCCACTCCGGCGAGGATCGAGGAGGTGGTGCAAAGCGAATGGGGCGCAGACCTCATTTCGAGCTGGAACACGGCGGGCTGGATCGACCTGCCCCAGCGCATCGGCGCGAAGATCGCGCCGCTGGTGGGCGCGCGGCCGCATGAAGTGGTGGTGGCGGACAGCGTCTCGGTGAACCTGTTCAAATTGGTCAGCGCGGCCCTCGCCATGCAGAAGGGCCGCAAGGTGGTGCTGAGCGAGCCCGGCAATTTCCCCACCGACCTCTACATGATCGAGGGCCTCGAAGGGCAGGGCCTCGCCGAGCGGCGGCTGGCGGAGCGCGGCGAAATGGAGAGCGCGCTGGACGAGGACGTGGCGCTGCTGCTGCTCACCCACGTGCATTACAAGTCGGGCGAGATGTTCGACATGGCCCGGCTGACCAAGGCAGCGCACGATGCGGGCGCGCTGGTCTTGTGGGACCTCTCGCACAGCGTCGGCGCGGTGCCGGTGGACCTCGAGGGGGCGGGCGCGGATTTCGCCGTCGGCTGCGGCTACAAGTATCTGAACGGCGGCCCCGGCGCGCCCGGCTTCGCCTATGTCGCCGAGCGGCATCACGCGCGGCTGGAGCAGCCCCTCAGCGGCTGGATGGGGCATGCGAAGCCCTTCGAATTCTCCGACGATTACGAACCCGCGCCCGGTGCCGGGCAACTCATGTGCGGAACCCCGCCCATCCTCTCGATGAGCGCGCTGGAGGTGGGCGTGGACCTGATGGCGGGCATCGGCATCGAGGCGCTGGTCGCCAAGTCGCGCCAGCTTTCCGAATTCACGCGGGCGGCGATGGCCGAAACAGTGCCCGAACTGCCCTGCATCTCACCCGACAGACCTGAGAGGCGCGGCAGCCAGCTCTCCTTCCGGCACGAACACGCCTACGAACTGTGCCAGGCCCTGATCGCGCGGCAGGTAATCGGCGACTTCCGCGCCCCCGACATCCTGCGCCTCGGTTTCGCACCAGCCTATGTCCGCTTCGCCGATTGCTGGCGCGCGGTGAGCGAGTTGCGCGATATCCTCGACAGCGGGGAATGGCGGAAGGCGGAATATGCGGAGCGTGCGGCGGTGACTTGAACGGCGGCTAAAGGGTGGTTAGTTGCCGTCACGCGCCCTCTCGATCCAAACGGATTGCCTCTTCCAAAAAGCGTTGAGGGTCTCGGACATAACGCATTGCCCGCGATTGCATGATCGTCCGCATGACAGCTTCTCGGTTCGGCTGAACTATCGCCCCCTCCCGCGTGGCAAGGATGCAGTCGAAATGGCACGCAAGGTCGCATATGCCGCCGACTAAGGGTAAGGAAAGGTCTGCCACGTTCAGGCGGAACTGAATGCTCTCAATGTTTGGCCCGTCGAACCAAACCTGAATGTCGTCCGTTTCCTCGTCGCCCCAAATACGTAGGCTGGAAGACCAAGACTTCTTTTCGAGGAGAAGCGTGTCGAGCCGGGCAAACAGAGCCTCGGTATCTGCACTTGAGAAATCCAGATAGATTTCGTCGAGTTGCTCGCGGCTCATGCGCGCAGCACTAACTCCGGCGACCAGTGCCGAAGACGCAGGAACGAGATCGATGACGAACTGCCAGACTGCCATCACCAGATCATAGCGCCAAGCAGAACGGCAGCAACGGGTCGTTAGCGGACATGCTCGCGTCTATTTCAACGGCGAACTTTCCTACCAGGATGGTCTGTAGCCAAACCGCTCACCATGTCCGCCAAACCCGCATCCCCGCGCAAGAACGAAAGGTTACAAAACCTACAGCGCCATTTCTCGCAAAACCCTGACACGAAAAGAAAAACCGGCCAAATCCAATTACGCAAAACACCCCCGTCGGTGTTCCACGTTCGCCGCCTACTCCTCCAGCTCGATGTCCCAGTAGAGCCAGTCCCGCCACGTCTCGTGCAGGTAGTTGGGCGGGAAGCTCTTGCCGTGCTGTTGCAGTTGCCAGCTCGTGGGGCGCGAGGGTTTCACGTAGAGTTGCATCCCCGCCTCCTTCGGCGTGCGCCCGCCCTTCTTCATGTTGCACGGCGCGCAGGCGGTGGCGATGTTCTCCCACGTGGTCTTGCCGCCCTGCCGGCGCGGGATCACGTGGTCGTAGGTGAGGTGCTGCTGGCTGCCGCAATACTGGCACGCAAAGCGGTCACGCAGGAAGAGGTTGAAGCGCGTGAACGCGGGAAATTCGCTCGTCTTTACATATTGCCGCAGCGCGATGACGCTCGGCACCTTCATGTCCAGCGATTGCGAGTGCACCGCCCGGTCGTAGCTTGCCACGATGTCGACGCGTTCGAGGAAGACGGCCTTGATCGCCGTCTGCCACGGCCACAGGCTGAGCGGATAGTAGGAGAGCGGGGTGTAATCCGCATTGAGCACCAGCGCGGGGCAGCTGTCCAGCTGCCTCGTCGGGTCGTCCGCCGCGCTTCTGAACTTCGCGGCCCGTTCGATCAGTTCGGCCTTGAACACAGCTTGTGTCCTCCCTGATACGCTGACAGGACCATTTACTGCCAAAAGCGTCAACCCCGTTACAAGCTGCGAATCCACAGGAACTTTCACGAGTCGCGATGCCAGACTGCACCCGAGACACCGCCGACAGGGGCCTGCGCCGCACATGATCGTGACCCGCTTCGCCCCCAGTCCGAACGGGCCGCTGCACCTTGGCCATGCCTACTCTGCCATCGTCGCCCATGACCTGGCGCGGGAGGCAGGAGGCCGCTTCCTCCTGCGGATCGAGGACATCGATGGTGCGCGCTCCCGCCCCCAACTGGCCGACGAATTTCGCCGCGATCTGGAATGGCTGGGGCTGGAATGGGAGGAGGTACCCGCCCAGTCGACGCGGCTCGACAGCTACGAGGCGGCGGCGCGGCGCCTGATGGACGAAGGCCTGCTCTATCGCTGCACCTGCACCCGAGCCGAGATCCAGGCGCTAGAGCCGCGCATCGGGCCCGAGGGGCTGGTCTATCCAGGCACCTGCAAGGGTCGCCATGTCGACCTGACGCGGACCAGCGCGCTGAGGCTCGATATGACAAGGGCGCTGGAACGCGTGGGAGATCTGTTCTGGGAAGACGCCGCCGCCGGCGTGGTGGCCGCCGATCCGCGCGAGTTCGGCGACGTTGTGCTGGTGAGGAAGGATGCGCCCGCCAGCTACCATCTTGCCGCGACGCTGGACGATGCCGCCGATGGGGTGACACTCGTCACCCGCGGGACCGACTTGTTCTTTGCCAGTCACATCCATCGCCTGTTGCAGGAACTCCTGAACCTTCCTGTTCCCACCTGGCATCACCACAAGCTGCTGCTGGACGAGGACGGCGAGAAACTTGCCAAAAGCCGCCGGTCGGGCGAACTGGGCTTCGGTATCGCCGACATGCGCACCGGGGGGAAGGACGGCCGTGCCCTTGCCGATTCGCTGCGCATGGGCGAAATGCCGTGTGGAATTACCCTATCCCGCTTCCCACATGGTGATGCATGAACACATTCCTCGTTATCCTGCTCGCTTTCTTTGCCGTCATGGTCGTCATCTCGCTGGTGCGCGGAATCGTCGCCTTCCTGCAGACGACCAAGGTCGACCTGGAAACCGGCGGGGAGAACCAGAAGGTGCTGATGGACAGGCAGAACAAGGCCATGTTCAACCGCATCAAGTACCAGGCGCTGGCCATCGTGGTGGTGGCGGTGCTGCTGATGATCAACAGCTAGGTGGTCAGGCTCAACAAGATCTACACCCGCACCGGGGACGAGGGCACGACCGGCCTCGTCGACGGATCTCGGTTGCCCAAGCACGCGCCTCGCCTGCAGGCGGTAGGCGATGTGGACGAGGCGAACGCCGCGCTCGGCTGGGCGTGTGTGGAGGCCGAGGGGACACTTAGGGACGACCTGAGGCGCTTTCAGAACGACCTGTTCGACCTCGGGGCCGATCTCGCAACCCCGTTGGGAGAGGTGGGCGGCGAGGATTTCGAACCTTCAGAAATGGTGCTGCGCATCGTCTCCGCACAGGTCGATCATATCGAGAAGCGCATCGACGCGATGAATGAAAAGCTGGAGCCGCTCAGCAGCTTCGTGCTGCCCGGCGGCTGCGAGCTGGCCGCACGGCTGCATCATGCTCGCACCATTACTCGCCGGGCCGAGCGGGGCATGACGGCGCTGGCTGAAGTCGAGCCGGTGAACCCTGCGGCTCTTGCCTACATCAATCGTCTGTCCGACTGGCTGTTCGTCGCTGCCCGCATCGCCAATGACGAGGGGCGGGGCGACGTCAACTGGGTACCCGGCGGCAATCGCTAGGCCCGGAATGGAACCTGCTCCAGCCGCCATCCGTTGAGAGGGCAAAGGAGTTTCCCATGAGCGATCAGAAGAACAACGAGCAGCCCGAATCGAAGGAAGAGCGCATGGCCGACCTCGCGCCGGAAATGCACAATGACGAGCAGGACGATCACCGCATGCAGGCGCAGGAAATCTCGGAAGAGGCGCGCCGCACCACGGTCAATACGCAGATGCCCACCGAAAGCGAGAAGGGTCCGAACAAGACGGACCTGATGAATGATTCGACACAGGACACCATCGATCACATGCGTGACATGGAGAGTTCGGGCCGCATCGACATGCGCGCCTATGCGGGTGAGCCTAATCACGACGACAATGTCGACAAGCTGGGCAAGGCGAACAAGCCCGATGGCCTGCGCGGGGACGGGACCTGATTGCCTGAACTCGGCCGGTCAGATTTCCCGCTTCAATTCATAGAGCAGATCCAGCGCCTCGCGCGGTGAGAGGGCGTCGACATCGATGCCCTCGAGCTTTTCACGCAGGGTATCGCCTTCTTTCTCCTCGGCCTGCAGCGCCGCTGCAAACAGCGGCAGCTCGCCGAGGCCCGCGGCCAGTCCGCCCGTTTCAGCGCGACCCTTTTCCAGCTTGTCCAGCACACTGCGCGCCCGCTTGACCACGGGAGGCGGAACGCCCGCCAGCTTGGCGACGGCAAGGCCGTAGGAGCGATCCGCCGCTCCCTCCGCCAGTTCGTGCAGCAGCACGAGATCGCCCTTCCATTCCTTCGCCCTGACGTGATGCAGGCTTAACGCTTCGCAGGTCTCGGCCAGACGTGCCATCTCGTGGTAATGGGTCGCGAACAGGCAGCGCGAGCGATTGGTCTCGTGTATCGCCTCCGCCACCGCCCATGCCAGCGCGAGGCCGTCATAAGTGCTGGTGCCGCGCCCCACCTCGTCGAGGATCACGAAGCTGCGCTCCGTCGCCTGGCTGAGGATGGCGGCGGTCTCCACCATCTCCACCATGAAGGTCGAGCGGCCGCGAGCGAGGTTGTCCGCCGCACCAACCCGGCTGAACATCTGGTCGACAAGGCCGATTGTGGCAGAGCGTGCGGGTACGAAGCCGCCTGCCTGCGCCATCAGCACGATCAGCGCGTTCTGCCGCAGGAAAGTGGACTTGCCGCCCATGTTCGGACCGCCCACCAGCCACAGCCGATCGCTCTCGGACAGCGAGCAGTCATTCGCCACGAAGCGCTCGCGGCTGGTCGCCAGTGCCGCTTCCACTACGGGGTGAAGGCCTGCCTCGATGGCGAGCACCGGCTCGTCGGCGATGGCAGGACGACACCATTCGCCATCGCTCGCCCGCTCGGCCTGTCCTGCCGCGACGTCCAGTCTCGCGAGCGCCGCTGCCGTTGCGGCGATAGCTTCGCGCCTAGCAGCCACGCGCTCCACCAGTTCCTCGAAATGCGCCTCCTCCGCCGCCAGTGCGCGCCCGCCCGCTTCGGCAATGCGGCTCGCTTCCTCGTGCAGGGTAAGCGAGTTGAAGCGCACCGCGTTCGCCATCGTCTGGCGATGGGTGAAGCCGCTATCGGCCTCCATCAGCTTGTCGGCGTGCCTGCTCGGCACCTCGATGAAATAGCCGAGCACGCCGTTGTGCCTGATCTTGAGCGAGGGCGTGGCGGTTTCCTCGCGGTAGCGCGCTTCCATCGCGGCGATGGCGCGGCGGGCATTGCCCGAAACCTCGCGCAATTCGTCAAGCGCGGCGTCGTAACCCTCGGCGATATAGCCGCCCGATTGCCGCTCGGTCGGCGGCGAGGGAACAAGCGCGTGGCTTAGCAGGTCGGTCAGCTCGGCATGGCCGGAAAGATCGGGCAACAGCGCCTCGAGCAGGGCGGGGCGGTCCGCCTTTGCGCGCAACAAATCGTGGATGCGCCGCGATTCGCCCAATCCGTCACGTATCTGTCCGAGGTCGCGCGGAGACCCTCGCCCGGCGACCAGCCGGCCAAGCGCGCGCCCGATATCGGGTAGGCCGCGCAGCATGGTGCGCAGGTCGCCGCGCAGCAGCGGGTCGGCGAGGATGTAGCCCACAAGCGCCAGCCGCGCCTCGATCGTGGGCCGCTCGGCCAGCGGGGCGGAGAGATCCTCTGCCAGTTGCCGTGCGCCTGCTCCCGTCACGCAGCGGTCGATCGCGGCGATCAGCGAGTTTGTTCGCCCGCCCTGCTGGCTGGCGAGGATCTCAAGGCTGGCCCTGGTCGCCTCGTCCATCGCCATGTGCGCGCCGCCTGCCCGCAATTGCGGCGGCAACAGCAGCGGCAACTCGCCGCGCCCGGCATGTTCGAGATAGGCGACGAGGCCGCCCGCCGCCGCCAGCATCGCGCGGGTAAACTGGCCGAACCCGTCCAGCGTCGCGACGCCGTGGATGGCCTTCAACCGCTTCTCGCCATCATCGCTGGCAAAGTCACCGCGAGGGCGCGCCACCGCATCGAACGGCATGTCGTCCCAGCCTTCGGGCGCGACCACTTCGCTGGCTCCGATGCGAGCGAGGATGGCGGGCAAGCGTTGCGGCTCGCATTCCTCGAGGCTCATCGCACCAGTGGAGATGTCGCAGGCCGCGACGCCGCAGGTGCCGCGAAGCTCACACACGGCGGCCAGCATGTTGGCGCGGCGCGGTTCGAGCAGCGCTTCCTCGGTCAGCGTGCCTGCCGTCACGAAGCGCACGATATCGCGCTGCACCAGTGCCTTGGACACGGGCGACCCCTCGCGTTTCGCGCGCTCCTTCGCCTCCTCCGGGGTTTCCACCTGTTCGGCGATGGCGACGCGGCACCCGGCGCGGATCAGCCGTGCAAGGTAGCTCTCCGCAGAGTGGACCGGCACCCCGCACATGGGAACCGGCGTGCCGTCATGCTCGCCGCGCGTGGTTAGCGCGATGTCGAGTACGGCAGCGGCCCGTTTTGCATCGTCGAAGAACAGCTCGAAGAAATCGCCCATGCGGTAGAACAGCAGGCAATCGCCCGCCTCTGCCTTAAGGCCGAGATATTGCTGCATCATCGGGGTTGCGGAACTGGCCATGAAGCGGCCGGGTTACAGCGATGGTGGTCGATTCGGGAAGGGCAGCAAGGCCCGCTTTCCCCTATCGCCGCATGGAATCGCGCTCTATGGCGGGGCCGCAAAGGGAGATTACGCTTGGCCGACGAACAGAATACCAGCTTTACCGCTCGTGAAGCCCTTTTCTACCACGAGACGATCCGCCCCGGTAAGATCGAGATCATCGCCTCCAAGCCGATGACGACGCAGCGCGACCTCAGCCTCGCCTATTCCCCCGGCGTTGCGGTGCCGGTGGAAGAGATTGCGCGCGACCCCTCTCTCGCGGCGAAATATACCGCCCGCTCGAACCTTGTTGCGGTGATTTCCAATGGTACCGCTATCCTTGGCCTGGGCAATCTCGGCGCCCTTGCATCGAAGCCGGTGATGGAAGGCAAGGCGGTGCTGTTCAAGCGTTTTGCCGACGTCGATTCGATCGATATCGAACTCGATACCGAGGATCCGGAAGCCTTCATCGAGGCCGTTGCGCTGATGGAGCCGAGCTTTGGCGGCATCAACCTCGAAGATATCCGTGCGCCAGAATGCTTCATCATCGAGCAGGCGCTGCGCGAACGCATGAAGATTCCGGTCATGCATGACGACCAACACGGTACCGCGATCATCGCTGCTGCCGGTCTTATCAATGCAGCGCACCTGACCGGGCGCAAGCTGAAGGATTGCAAGGTGGTGGTGAACGGTGCAGGTGCCTCGGCGCTCGCCTGCACCGCGCTCATCAAGTCCGTCGGTGTGCCGCATGAGAACGTGATCGTGTGCGACCGTTCGGGCCCGATCTATCCGGGCCGCGACAATGTCGACCAGTGGAAGAGCGCGCATGCGGTGCCCACCGAGGCGCGCAGCCTGGAAGAAGCGCTGAAGGGCGCAGACATCTTCCTTGGCCTGTCGGCGGCAGGCGCGCTGAAGCCCGAATGGGTGGAGCACATGGCCGACCAGCCCATCATCTTCGCCATGGCCAATCCCGTGCCCGAGATCATGCCGGACGAGGCGAAGCGCGTGCGGCCCGATGCCATCATCGCGACGGGGCGCAGCGACTTTCCCAACCAGGTCAACAACGTGCTGGGCTTCCCCTTCATCTTCCGCGGCGCGCTGGACGTGCGGGCGACCGCCATCAACGAGGAGATGAAAGTCGCCGCCGCCCGCGCCATCGCGGAACTGGCGCGCGAGCGCGTACCGGACGAGGTTGCCGCCGCCTACGGGATGAACCACCAGTTCGGCCGCGAGTACATCATCCCCGCGCCATTCGACCCCCGCCTGATGGAGCGTGTCAGTTGCGCCGTCGCCAGGGCAGCGATGGATTCGGGCGTCGCGCAGGACGCGATCGAGGATTTCGACGAATACACGCTGAGGCTGCGCAGCCGCCTCAACCCCACCACCGCCGCGCTGACGCGTGTGTACGAGGATGCCAAGGCCAATCCCAAGCGCATGGTCTTTGCCGAGGCGGAGGAGGACGTCGCCCTGCGCGCCGCAATCCAGTTCCGCGATTTCGGCTATGGCACGCCCATCCTCGTCGGGCGCACCGAACGGGTGATGGACAAACTGCGCGAGCTGCAGGTGGACGATCCCGAAAGCTACGAGATCGCCAACTCCTACAATTACGACGGTATCGAGGAGATGGTGGAGTATCTCTACAAGCGCCTGCAACGCCGCGGCTATACCGAGCGCGATGTGCGCCGCATGGTGAATCAGGAGCGCAACGTGTTCGCCGCGCTTCTGGTGGCGCTGGACAAGGGCGATGCCATGATCACCGGCCTCACCCGCACTTTCGCCCAGTCCGCGCGGGAAATCTCGAGGGTAATCGATCCCAAGGAAGGCGCGACGCCTTTCGGTATTCACATGGTGCTGGGCAAGAACCACACCACCTTCCTTGCCGACACGACGATCAACGAACGACCGACGGCCGAGGAACTGGCGTACATCGCCAAGGAAACCGCTGCCGTTGCCCGCCGAATGGGTCACGAGCCGCGCGTCGCCTTCCTGTCCTATTCCACCTTCGGCAATCCGTCGGGCCAGTGGCTGGGCAATATTCGCGATGCCGTGCACCTGCTGGACAAGGAAGATCCGGGCTTCGAATATGAAGGCGAGATGGCACCCGACGCCGCGCTCAATCCCAAGGTGATGGCGCTCTATCCCTTCAGCCGGCTGTCGGGCCCGGCCAACGTGCTCATCATGCCGGGCCTGCAGAGCGCGAACCTCTCGGCCAAGCTGCTGCGCGAATTGTCGGGCGATGCCACCATCGGGCCGATGCTGATCGGTTCGGAAAAGCCGGTGCAGATCGCTCCCATGACCTCCATCGCGCCAGACGTGCTGACGCTGGCCGTGCTGGCCAGCGCGGGCATCGTGGGGTGACATTGACCCGGCCCCGCAGCGCGGTTCGCGCTGCGGCGGCCCGGCTTATCCGGTCTGCATCACCTAACGGCTGAGCGTGTCTACCACGGCACCGTCTGCCCGTCATAGGCGATGAAGGCATGGCGCGGCTCGCTCTCGTTCTCGAGCACATCGAGCAGGCCATTCACGCTCGTATCCACGTCGATCAGCGCGTTGGGCCCGCCCATGTCGGTCTGCACCCAGCCAGGATGCAGCGAAAGTACGCCTACGCCGCGATCCTTCGCATGCTGCTCGAACAGCGAGCGCGACAGCATGTTCTGCGCCACCTTGCTCACGCGGTAGTAGTTCGTCCCGCCGGAGGAATCGGCGATGGAGCCCATCTTGCTGGTCATCATTCCCACCGTGCCGCCCTTCTTCAGCAGCGGCAGCAGGGCGAGGGCGGCGTGGGCGGGGCCGATGGCGTTCGTCTCGATGATATCGGCCATCTTTTCGCGATCCAGATCCTCGAGCGATTGGTCCTGCGGGCCCCAGACCCCGGCATTGACGATCAGCAGGTCGACCGAGCCATCCCCGCACTTGCCTTTCAGTCCGGCGACACTGTTCTTGTCGGTCACGTCGCATTTTGCGATCTCGATCGCGGGTTCGTATTGCCTTGCAGCTTCACGCAATCCCTCGCTCTCGCCGCGTTGCGTGGCGATGACCTTGTAGCCGCGGCGGGCCAGTTCCTTCGTCAGGCCGAGGCCGATGCCGCGCGATGCGCCGATGACGATGGCTGTCTTCTCACTCATATCCGGTGTCCTCTCATTCGCATGAATGTCGAATGGACCGCGCGACGGGGTGAACCTGTCGCGCGGGCATGCACCGCTATCAATCCGCCTGGCGCGGCTTCGATCCGGCAAGCGCATACCAGATGATGTAGACCTCGCAAGCGACCGTGAGCCAGAAGCTGTTCTGCAGCCCGTACATGTCGGCAAGCCAGCCCTGCACCACGACCAGCGCGCCGCCAGCTATGGCGGTGATGAGCAGGCCGGACGCCTCCTCGGTCAGCGGTCCAAGTCCCTTGATGCCCATCGCGAAGATCGCGGGAAACATGATCGAATGGCCAAGGCCGACAAGGATCAGGCACCACATCGCCAGCGGCCCTTCGACGGTCGCCGCGCCGATCATGACGATGAGGGCGAAGAGCGCGAAGGCGGCGAGGGTCTTGTCCGCTGGAAACTTGCGCATGATGAATGCGCCGGCGAACCGCCCGACCATCATTCCGCCCCACAGCAGCACGAGATAATTCGCCGCCTGTGCCGGGGTGATCCCGGCGATCTCGGGCAGGATGGCGAAGTTGATGAAGAGGTTCGCCACCCCGATCTCGGCGATCAGGTAGATGAAGATCGCAGGCACGCCCCAGACGAGATTGCGGTGCTTCCAGAGCGACAGGTGCTTGCGCTCCTCGCGCGCGACCCGGCTCGTCGCGCTGCCCAGCTTGGGAAGGTCGGAGCGCCAGATGATGACGGCAATCACGACCAGCACGATCGCGACGAGGATGTAAGGTAACTGTGTAGCCTGAGCGTCGGCCAGACGTTCCGCCTGGGTGAGCTGCGTGCCCTCCAGCGAGGTGCCGCCCACGGTGCGGCTGAGAATGAGGTAGCCGCCGAAATAGGGCGCGAGGAACGTGCCGAAGCTGTTGAACGCCTGCACCAGCGTGAGGCGTGATTCCGAGCTTTCGGGCGGACCGATCACGGTGACGTATGGATTGGCCGCCACCTGCAGCAGCGTGATCCCGCTGGCTATCACGAACAGCGCGAACAGCGTGACCGGGTAGGAGGGGATCTGCGCGGCGGGCACCATGCCCAGCGCCCCTGCCGCCATTACGGCAAGGCCGATGATGATCGCCTTCTTGTAGCCCGTCCGCTCGATCAGGAAGGCCGACGGCATTCCCATCACGCCATAGGCGATGAACCATACGCTCTCGATCAGCGTGGTCTCCGTATAGTTCAGCTCGAACACGCTGCGCAGATGCGGCAGCAGCGTGTTGTTGATGACCGTGATGAAGCCCCACATGAAGAAGAGCGAAGCAAGCAGGGCAAGCGCTGGCTTGTAATTGAAACCCGCCGTGCCCTCGGACCCGGCTGCCACGTAATCGGGCGTTCTCGCCATTTTCCAAAACCTCCCACATGCGGTTGCCATCCGCTTATTTGTCGGAGTAATGCGGGCCAAGGTCGCGCTGGTCAAGCACTCACGCGGCGGGAGACGATAATGACACGCAAGCTTCGCAGCCGGGCCTGGTTCGACAACCCGGACAATATCGACATGACGGCGCTGTACCTGGAGCGGTACCTGAACTTCGGGCTGAGCCTCGCCGAACTGCAATCGGGCAAGCCGATCATCGGCATCGCGCAGACCGTGAGCGACCTTTCGCCCTGCAACCGGCACCATCTCGTGCTCGCCGAGCGGATACGGGAGGGCGTTCGCGAGGCAGGCGGCATCGTGCTGGAGTTTCCAGTCCACCCCATCCAGGAGACCGGCAAGCGCCCCACTGCCGCTCTGGATCGCAACCTTGCCTATATCGCGCTGGTCGAGCTCATCTACGGCTATCCCCTCGATGGCGTGGTGCTGACGACGGGCTGCGACAAGACGACGCCCGCCTGCCTGTCAGCCGCAGCAACGGTGAACATCCCTGCCATCGCGCTGTCGGTCGGCCCCATGCTGAACGGCTGGCACGCGGGCGAGCGTACCGGTTCGGGCACGATCGTATGGAAAGCGCGCGAAATGCTCGCGGCGGGCGAGATCGACGATGCAGGCTTCGTCAAGCTGGTGGCGAGCAGCGCGCCGTCCACCGGCTATTGCAACACGATGGGCACTGCCACCACGATGAACTCGCTGGCCGAAGCGCTCGGCATGATGCTGCCCGGCAGCGCTGCAATCCCGGCGCCTTATCGCGACCGCCAGGAAGTCGCCTACCTCACCGGCAAGCGCATCGTGGAAATGGTGGCGGAAGACCTGAAGCCGTCCGACATCATGACGCGCGACAGCTTTCTCAACGCCATCGCCGTCAATTCCGCCATTGGCGGTTCGACCAATGCGCCGATCCACCTCGCCGCGCTCGCCCGGCACCTGGGCGTCGAGCTTGAGCTGAAGGACTGGCAGACCCACGGCCACAAGGTGCCGCTGCTGGTGAACATGCAGCCTGCCGGGGAATATCTGGGAGAGGATTATTACCGCGCAGGCGGGGTTCCCGCTGTGGTCGCCCAGTTGATGGGGCAGGGGCTGATCCGCGAGGAGGCCAGGAGCGTCAACGGCAGGACTATCGGCGAGAATTGCCGAGGCGCGATGATCGAGGACGACCGCGTTATCCGCACCTTCGACAATCCCCTCCGCAAGGACGCAGGCTTCGTCGTGCTGAGCGGCAATCTGTTCGATGCGGCGATCATGAAGACCAGCGTGATCGGTGACGAATTCCGCCAGCGCTATCTTTCCGACCCGGACGATCCGGACGCCTTCGAAGGCCCGGTAATCGTGTTCGACGGGCCGGAGGATTACCACCGCCGCATCGACGATCCCTCGCTAGGCATCACCGACCGGCACATGCTGATCATGCGCGGCGCCGGGCCGATCGGCTATCCGGGCGCCGCCGAAGTGGTGAACATGCGCCCGCCGTCCTACCTGCTGACCGAGGGCGTGCATTCGCTGCCCTGTCTTGGCGATGGCAGGCAGTCGGGCACCTCCGCCAGTCCCTCCATCCTCAACGCCTCTCCCGAGGCGGCGGCCAATGGCGGGCTGGCTCTTGTGGAGACGGGCGACCGCCTGCGAATTGATTTGGCGCGCGGCGAAGTGAACCTGCTGGTGGACGAGGCCGAACTGCAGCGGCGGCGCGATGCACTGGAGGCGAAGGGGGGCTTTCCCTATCCAGCCGCGCAGACGCCGTGGCAGGAAATCCAGCGCAGTCTTGTCGGCCAGCTCGACACAGGCGCGATCCTCGAAGGGTCGGAGAAATACCAGCGCATAGACCAGACCATGGGCGTCCCGCGCGACAATCACTGAGACGTCAGGTGGCCGCGGCGTAATCCGAAAGCGCGTCCTGCGTATCGGCCTGTGCCAGTCGCAGGAGTTCGCGCATGGCGGCTTCGGCAGCCTGTCTGTCGCCTGCGTCGATGGCCGCGAGAACGGCGAGGTGATCGGGCACCGGGTCGCGCGGGAAACCGCCCGACCGCTCCTTGAAAAGGGTGGTGTAGGCGACGGCCGCGCCGATGCTGGCGCCCAGCGTATTCATCACTTCGTTGGAGCAAGCGTCCAGCATGACCTCGTGAAACTCGCGGTCCGCCGCGCGGCCTTCCTCGTCGCTCAGCCCTTTCGCCTGCATTTGCGCAAGGGCATCGCGCATCGCCTCGAGCTGGCCGGGCGTGCGGCGAATGGCGGCAAGCCCCGCGATGGCCGGCTCTACGATCATGCGCATCTCGAACAGGTCCCGGACAAGCTGCGCGTCGGGACGCCCGGCAAAGGCCCAGCGCAGCACATCGGGATCGAGCAGGTTCCAGCGCGCTCGTTCCAGCACCTGTGTACCGGTCTTGGGGCGGCTTTCGACGAGGCCCTTCGCCGCCAGCATCTTCACTGCCTCGCGATAGGTGCCGCGCGAGATGTCGAGCCGCTCGGCAGTCTCGATTTCGCCGGGCAGCGTTTCCCCGACGCCGATTTCGCCGGTGACGATCCGCTCGCCAAGGTAATCGACCACCGCGCCGCGCACCCTGCGGCCCGAGCCGCGCGGTGCATCGGTAATGGCTATCCCGCTACCGCCCTTCGATCCCTTCCCGCTGCCTGATCCATCCCGCGTCATGACGACAGGCTATCACGCCTAGCGGCGCGAAAATCAATGCGCGGGGAGGGAGGGGCAGCCGCGGTTTGACAAGCCTATTTGTCGGAGTAATGGTCTGCCGATACAAGGGAGGACGCATGAAACGTATCTTTGGCAGCTTGCTTCTGGCGGTGGGCGTAGCGGGCTGCGCGACCGGTGTGGCACCTTCTGCCAGCGAGAGCTTCGTCTACCAGGGCAATCCCCTCATCCGCGACCGGCACACCGCCGATCCCGCGCCTCTGGTGGTCGGCGATACGCTGTACCTCTATGTCGGGCATGACGAGGCGCGTGGCGACCAGATGTTCAACATCACCGAGTGGCTCGCCTATTCGACCAGGGACATGGAGAACTGGACCTATCACGGCCCGATCATGCGGCCCACGGACTTCTCCTGGGTCTCGCGCGATGCCTGGGCCAGCCAGGTGCATGAGAAGGATGGGCGCTACTGGTTCTACACCGCGGTCGAGCATGACGAGGAGCAGGGCAGCCACGGCAAGTCCATCGGTGTCGCGGTGGCGGACAACCCGCTGGGCCCGTTCGAGGATGCGCTGGGCCGCGCATTGGTGCAGAACGAGGATACCGACGGCCCTCACCACTGGGACGATATCGATCCCACGGTCTGGACCGAGGATGACGGCACCAGCTGGCTGTTCTGGGGCAACGCCAATCTCTACTACGCGCCGCTGAACGACGACATGGTGAGCTTTGCCGCGCCGATCCAGCAGATCGAATTGCCTCATTTCGAGGAAGGACCGTGGATCTTCAAGCGCGGCGCGACCTACTATCTCGCCTACGCCTCGCTGGACGAGACGATAGATCCGGACGAGCGTATTTCCTACGCCACGGCACCCTCCATCGAAGGACCGTGGACGCCGCGCGGAGAGATTACCGGAAGCGCCGCCAACAGCTTCACGATCCATCCCGGCGTGGCCCAATTCAAGGGCGAATGGTACCTGTTCTACCATGTCGGGAACCTCACCGTCGGCGACCAGGACGGCGCCATAGGCCGCCGCGCCGTGGCGGTTGAGCGACTGCGCTTCGGTGAAGACGGACTGATCCTGCCGGTCGAGCAGACCGAGGCCGGCATCCTCCTGCCCTGATCCCTCGAACTGACAAGGAATACCGAGACACGATGGCCATGATCCTGATGCAAAGACGCGGGCCGGATGGAGGGCGGCAAGTGCTCGCCGCGATCGACGGTGAGACACGCCCGGTACTCGGCGTGCGCACCACGATGGAGCTGGCGCAGCAGGCCATCGCGTCCGGCCAAGGCATGAAGGAAACCGCCGAAAAGGCAGGGTTGGGTGACAGGCTCGACCCGCAAGTCGAACTTGCCGAAGGGCGGTTGCTTTCGCCCATCGATCATCCGGACCCCGCCCACCTCGTGCTGGCGGGCACCGGGCTTACCCATCTCGGCAGCGCGGAGGGGCGCGACCGCATGCACAAGGCTGCGGCATCCGGCGATGCGACCGATTCCATGCGCATGTTCCTTGAAGGGCTGGAGGGCGGCAAGCCTTCCCGCGGCGCCATCGGCCAGCAGCCCGAATGGTTCTGGAAAGGCGATGGCCAGCATCTCGCCGCGCCCGAGGCACCGCTTTCGCGCCCCTCCTACGCCCGGGATGGCGGGGAGGAGCCGGAGATCGCGGGCATCTACCTGATCGGCCCGGACGGCTCTCCTCATCGCCTCGGTTTCGCGCTGGCGAACGAGTATTCCGACCACGTTACCGAGAAGCATAATTACCTCTGGCTCGCCCATTCGAAGCTGCGGCAGGCTTCGCTGGGCCCCGAATTGCTGTTGGGTGACTTGCCGGAAGACATTCGCGGCACCGCGCGCATTCGCCGAGACGGCGAGGTAGCGTGGGAGAAACCGTTCCTGACGGGCGAGGCAAACATGGCGCACAGCATCGCCAATCTCGAGCACCATCATTTCAAATACGCGCTGTTCCGCCGTCCGGGCGATATCCACGTCCACTTCTTCGGCACTTCCACCGCCAGCTTTGCAGACGGCTTCGTCACACAGGACGGCGACACCTTCGAGATCGAGGCACCGCCCTTTACCCTGCCCCTGCGCAATCGGCTTTCCGTCGATGGGGAGCCTGAGCAACTCGTCGCGGTCGAGCGGTTGTGAGCGTGCGGCTGGCCATCGTCGGGCTCGGCAAGATCGCGCGCGACCAGCACCTGCCCGCGATTGCCGACACTAACGATTTCGAACTGGCGGCGACGGTCGATCCGGCGAATGCGGGCATGGGCGAGGTCCCTCATTTCGACGATCTCGACACGCTTATAGGCGGCGATACGCAGGTCGATGCCGTCGCAGTGTGTTCACCGCCGCAACTGCGTTACCGGCTGGCGGCGAAGGCCCTCGAAGCAGGGAAGCACGTGCTGCTGGAAAAGCCGCCATGCGCTACGCTTTCCGAAGCGCGCGCGCTTATCGATCTCGCCGACCGGAACGGTTGCACCCTGTTTGCCGCCTGGCATTCGCGCTTCGCTTCGGGAGTCGGTCCGGCGAGGGAATGGCTGCGGGGCAAGACCATCAGGTCGGTCGCCATCGACTGGCGCGAGGACGTTCGCGTCTGGCATCCGGGGCAGGCGTGGATATTCGAGGCGGGTGGGTTCGGCGTGTTCGATCCGGCGATCAACGCCCTTTCCATCGTCACCGCCGTCCTGCCGCGTGCGCTGATGGTGCAGGGAGGCGAACTCGAAGTGCCCAGCAATCGTGCCGCGCCGATTGCGGGTCGCCTCGACATGCAGGATACCGATGGCGTGCCGGTCCGGATGGTGATGGATTTCCTCAAGGAAGGTCCGCAATCCTGGGACATCGTGGTGCAGACGGATTCAGGCGAACTCGCGCTGTCGCAGGGCGGGCGAGTGCTGCAGACCCCCGGCCATCGCCACGAGGGCGAGGACCGGGAATATGCGGGCATCTACTCCGCTTTTGCCGATACGATTGGGCAAGGTCGCAGCGATGCGGACCTCGCGCCGCTGCGACTGGTTGCCGATGCCTTCCTGCGGGCGCGCAACACGCCCGCTGAGGAATTCCACGAGTAGGGCGCGCGGTCAGTTCGCCTGCTCGGCCTCGAGATCGCTGGGCATGACCGCAACACGATAGATCATGTGGTGACGATAGGGCGTGCCGGGCTCGATCCGCGCCGTGGGGAAGCTCGGCCGGTTGGGAGCGTCGGGATAGGTCTGCGGTTCCAGCGCGATCCCGTCACCCATCCGGTAGACGGTGTTGTCCTTGCCGACCAAAGTCCCGTCGAGGAAATTGCCCGAATAGAACTGGATGCCCGGTTCCGTCGTCAGCACATCCAGCACGCGACCCGATGCAGGATGGACGAGCCGCGCGGCCAGTCCCGGCTCCTGCGTGCGCCCCTTGTCGAGCGCCCAGTTGTGATCGTAGCCGCGACCGATGACGATCTGCGGATTGCTGCCGTTGCGAAGTCCGTCCTCCACCGGGCGCGGGTGGCGAAAATCGAACACCGATCCAGCGACCGGAGCAAGCTCTCCTGTCGGGATCAGTGTCTCGTCCACCGGCGTGAAGGTGCTGGCGGGGATCATGAGCCAGTGGTCCATCGCCCCTTGCGGCGCACCAACGCCGGCAAGATTGAACAGCGCATGGTTGGTCATGTTGACGATCGTCGGAGCATCGCTCGTCGCCTCGAACAGGATGCCAAGGTCGCCCCCATCGTCCAGCGTGTAGGTCACCCGGGCGGTAAGGTTGCCGGGATAACCCTGGTCGCCGTCCGGACTTTCCAGTTCCATCACCACGCGGGCGACCGGCCCGCTGGCGACCTCCACGATGCGCCAGTTCCGCTTGTCGAAGCCTTGCGCGCCGCCATGCAGCGAATTGGCGCTGTCGTTCTGCGAGAGCTGGTAGGTCTGCCCGTCGAGCGTAAAGCGCCCGCCCGCGATGCGGTTGGCATAACGGCCTACGGTCACACCGAAATAGTTCGGGAACGCCTCGTAATCGGCGGTCTCGTCATAACCCAGCGTGATATCGGCGGGCCGCCCGTCCCGATCGGACGCGGTGAGCGATTGCAACGTGGCGCCATAGGTCAGCACCCTGGCGGAGACCCCCGCCGCGTTGGACAGGGTGACCGCCTCCACAGCTGTTCCGTCCTGCAACTCCCCCGCCTCGCTACGCTGCGCGTCCGCAGCCTGGCCAGGATTGGCGGCGGCCAGTCCCACTATCGTTGTCATGATCCCGAGTGCGCCTTTCTTCATCGTCATCCTCCCGACTTGTCGATTCCCTTTTGTCGGACAAATTACCGCTTGCCTAGTCCGTCGGCGCAGTGGCAGTGTTCTGGCATGGGAAAAAAGGATGTGGGGACGCCTGTGAAGACTATGATCCGTTCGCTTCTTGGCGCGATTTCGCTGGCTGCCTGCATTGCTCCGGTCAGTGCGCAGACCGTGGTTTCCATTCAGCGCGAGGCCGAGATCGGCACCATCGAGCCCGAAGTCTACAGCCAGTTTCTCGAGCATCTCGGCGGCCAGATCTATGGCGGCCTGTGGGTCGGCGAGGATAGCGACATTCCCAACACGGACGGGGTGCGGGACGATGTGTTTGCCGCGCTCCAGGCCCTGCAGGTGCCCGCCATCCGCTGGCCGGGCGGCTGCTATGCCGACCTCTATCACTGGCGCGACGGTGTGGGCGAGAGAGTGCCGCGCGAGAACATGGCCTGGAACGGGACCGAGGAGCCCAACACCTTCGGCACCCACGAATTCTTCAACCTCGCCGAGCGGCTTGGCGCGAAAACCTATCTCAACGTCAATTTGGGCAGCGGGACTGTAGAGGAGGCGGCCGACTGGCTCGAATACATTACCGGCACGGGAGAGACCGCGCTTGCGCAGGAGCGACGCGCCAACGGACGCAGCGAGCCCTGGACCATCGACTACCTGTCGATCGGCAACGAGACCTGGGGCTGCGGCGGCAGGATGCGGCCCGATTACTACGCCGATCTCTACACCCATTGGGCCAGCTTCATGTTTGCCGACGAGCAGGATCCGGTGATGATCGTTGCCGGCCCGCATGACGGCAACATCGAATTCGCCGACGAAGTGCTCGACCACCCGATGATCGGCGAAGTTTCGAGCGGCATCTCACTGCATTTCTACACCCTGCCGACGAGCGACTGGTCCGCAAAGGGCGCCGCGACCGCCTTCCCCGAGAGCGAATGGGCCTCGGCGCTCGAACGCACCCTGCGGATGGACGCGCTGATCGAGGAAACCCTCGGCGTGATCGACGCACATGAACACCTCGGGGACGATTACGGCCTCTATGTGGACGAGTGGGGCATGTGGGTGGACGAGACCGAGGGCATGCCCGCGCTCTGGCAGCAGAACACGATCCGCGATGCAGTGGTTGCGGCGCTCAACCTCAATATCTTCCACAAGCATGCCGACCGCGTGCCGATGACGAATATCGCGCAGATGGTGAACGTCCTGCAGGCGATGATCCTCGTCGATGGCGAAAACATGGTCCTGACGCCGACCTACCATGTCTACGAGATGTTCACGCCATTCCATGGTGCGACATCTCTGCCGGTCGAGCTGGATGGTCCGGCTTATCGCGAGGGCGATATCGCCATTCCCGCCCTCTCCGCATCGGCGGCGCGCATGAGCGATGGCAGGCTGGCTGTCGCGCTGGTCAATGCCGATGCGCGGGACGAACACGTCATATCCCTCGAGCGCATGGGCGCACGAAGCGTATCCAGAAGGGTGCTGACGGGCGATGCGATGGATGCTCACAATACCGCAGAGCGGCCTGACCGCGTGGCTCCGCAAGCTGCGGACATCCGGACCGAGGAGGACCGCTTCACCGCGACCTTGCCCGCCCGCTCGGTGTCGGTGTGGATCATCGAGTGAGATTCGATAGCCGGGAGATGGAGCCCATGAGAAGACCGATTTTCGCCGCGCCCTGTCTCTTGCTTGCTGCCCTGGCGGCCACTTCCGCCGCCGCGCAGGACGGCACGATGCATCCGATGGAAGCTCCCTCAGAGCCCGATGCCATAGCGCTCGAAACCGGCGGCGTGTCGGGCCAGCGCGCGCAGGAAAGCTGGTTTCGCCAATGGGGCGATCCCATGGCCCGGAACGTTTCCGCCGCCACTCTCACGCCCTTCCTGCCGGACCCTGCAGTTGCCAACGGCGCAGCTGTCATCGTGGCTCCCGGCGGAGGTTTTCGCTGGCTGTCCATGGGGAACGAGGGATGGGAAGTTGCCGAGGCCCTCACCGAACGAGGGATTGCGGCCTTCGTATTGAAATACCGCCTCCAGCCCACGGCGGCGACGCTGGAAGGGTTCGAGCAGGAAATGAACCGGAGCTTCGAAGAGGCCGCCGACACCGATGACGCTTCCCGCGAGCGCGCGAGCCGCGACCTGTCGAACCAGCTGGCCGACGCCGAGGCAGCCTACCGGATGATCGTATTGCGCGCCGACGAGTGGAACGTCGATACCGACCGGCTGGGCATGATGGGCTTCTCCGCGGGAGCGGCCCTTACGGTGCATTCCGCCCTGTACTCCGAAATCATCGACCTCGACTTTATTGCGCCGATCTATGGCGGAATGGACCCGGTGGAGGTTCCGCAGGATGCGCCGCCCATGTTCGTGGCGATAGCTGCCGACGATTTCCTGTTCGGCGGTGAAACAGGACTGGTCAGGTCATGGTACGAAGCGGGCAGGCCCGTCGAATTCCACCTTTACCAGAATGGCGGGCATGGCTTCGGGCTCGGCAATCCCGACAGGACCAGCAACCGCTGGTTCGATGCGTTCGTGCACTGGCTCGATGTGAACGGCTTCACCGATTAGCGGCACCAAGAGGAAAGGCGGAGGCTCGAACCACGACCCTCCGCCTTTCCCGCAATACAAGCCGATCAGGCGCGATATTCGCCGTCGATGCGGACGAGGCAGCCTGGCGTTCCCTCGCGCAGCGCGGAGGGGAGGAGCTTGGCAGGCATGTCCTGGTAGGACACCGGACGCAGGAAGCGGTCGATGGCCAGCGTGCCGACCGACGTGCTGCGACCGTCGGATGTTGCCGGGAACGGGCCGCCATGTACCATGGCATGCGTCACATCGACGCCTGTCGGCCAGCTATTGGCGATGATCCGCCCGGCGAGCTTTTCCAGCACCGGCATCAGGGACGCGGCTTCCGCATGATCTGCCTCTGTCATGTGCAGGGTGGTCGTAAGCTGGCCTTCCAGACCGGAAAGAACCTGCTTCACCTGGGCGAGGTCATCGCACCGGATGACGATGGATGCAGGGCCGAAAACTTCTTCCTCGAAATCCTTGTCGGCGAGGAAGGCGTCTGCCGAGACGGTGTAGACCTGCGCCTGCCCGCAAGTGCCCGGCGCTTCTTCGCCCATGCCGAGCAACTCGGCCCCTGTGCGTTTCGCGAGGCGCGATGCCCCTTCGGAATAGGCCTTGTGAATGCCGGTCGTCAGCATCGTCTGCCCGCCGACAGTCTTCAGTTCTTCCTTGGCAGCGGCCAGGAAACGGTCGAGCGCCTCACCCTTGATGGCAAGCACGATGCCGGGGTTGGTGCAGAACTGTCCTGCTCCCATTGATAGCGACCCGACATAGGCTTTCGCCAGATCTTCCGCGGCGTCATTCAGTTTCGCGGGCATCAGGGTAACGGGATTGATGCTGCTCATCTCGGCAAATACCGGGATGGGCACCTCCCGCTCGGCGGCATGCTTCATGAGGGCAAGGCCGCCCCCGCGCGAGCCGGTGAAACCCACCGCGGCGATGCGCGGATCCTTCACCAGCGCTTCTCCCAGCGAGTTCTCGGTGCCGTTGAGAAGCGAGAACGTGCCCGCGGGCAGTCCCGATTCGGCAACGGCTTCGGTAAGGGCCTGCGCAACGAGTTCGCTCGTGCCGGGATGGGCCGGGTGGCCCTTCACCACCACGCAGCACCCGGCCGCAAAGGCTGAAGCGGTGTCGCCGCCCGCGACCGAAAAGGCGAGAGGGAAGTTGGAAGCGCCGAACACCGCGACCGGGCCGAGCGGGATCATCCGCAACCGCAGGTCGGGCTTGGGCGGCGTACGATCGGCATTGGCGTGATCGATCCGCAATTTCTGCCATCCACCGTTCTCCACCTCGTCGGCGAAGAGGCGAAGCTGGCCGACGGTCCGGCCTCTCTCCCCGTTGAGACGCGCTTCGGGAAGTCCGGTCTCTTTCATCGCGCGCTGCGTCAGCGTATCGCCCAGCGCATCGATCTTGTCGGCGGCGAGGCGCAGGAAGGCAGCGCGTTCCGACAGGGGGCGGGAAGCGAAATCGTCCTGCGCCTCAGCCGCGGCCTTGCATGCATCGATAACGTCCTGCGACGTGGCGGCGGCAAAGGCCTCACCGAATTCTTCTCCACTGTCGGCAGATCGCGCGCGAAAGGTCGTGCCGGACGAGCGACGCTGTCCTGCAATAAAGTTTTCGCCTGTAATCGCCATGAATCTTCTCCTGTATGGGTCTGGCACGCATCCTTCGGGGAGCGCATGCAATAGCCGCTTGCACGCGACCGATTTTCTGTCCTAGGTAGCGCTACCATAAATAATCGGTGTTGCAACCGAACGGTAGGGAGCGGGATTTTGAATAAAGCAGATAGCGGCACCAATCTGGGGCTGATTTCGGCGATTGTCGCCGTCGCGACAATCGGGGGGTTGCTGTTCGGTTACGATAGCGGCGCAGTCAACGGAACGCAGGAAGGCCTCACAAGAGGGTTCGACCTCGATGAGACAGCGCTGGGCTTCACGGTCGGTTCCCTTCTGATCGGTTGTTTCATCGGGGCATTCTTCGCCGGTACGCTGGCGGACGCGATGGGGCGTCGCAACGTGCTTCGCATCGCGGCCGTCCTCTTCCTCGTCGGCGCGCTGATCCAGGGGCTGACAGCCGATCACACCCTCTTCGTCATAGCGCGTGTCGCAGGCGGCGTCGCCGTCGGCGCGGCCAGCGTGCTCTCGCCGGCCTACATATCCGAGGTCGCGCCCGCCAACATTCGTGGCCGCATGACCACGGTGCAGCAGATCATGATCATCACCGGTCTGACCGCGGCCTTCCTGGTCAACTATTTCCTGGCAGCTGCTGCAGGCGAATCGACCAACGAGTTCTGGTTCGGCATCGTCGCATGGCGCTGGATGTACCTTGCGCAGGCCGTCCCGGCAGCGGTGTTCCTGGTGGCGCTGCTCTTCATTCCCGAAAGCCCGCGCTACCTGGTGGCGAAGCGGCGCGATGAAGAAGCGACGAGCGTGCTGACCAAGCTGTTCGGTGCAACAGTGGCGACCGCGAAGCTCAAGGAGATCCGGGCCACATTCAGGGAAGATCACCGACCGAGCCTGCGCGACGTTCTGACTCCCGAAGGCGGAAAGGGTTTCCTGGGTATCCGCTCCATCGTCTGGGTCGGCATCATGCTGGCGGTGTTCCAGCAGCTCGTCGGCATCAACGTGATCTTCTATTACGGCTCGACCCTGTGGCAGCTGGCGGGCTTTACCGAGCAGGATTCGCTGCTCATCAACGTGGTTTCGGGTGTCGTTTCCATCGCCGCCTGCTTCGTTACCATCGCCGTGATCGACAAGATCGGCCGCAAGCCGCTGCTGCTGATCGGTTCGGCGGGCATGGCCGTCACGCTGTTCGTGATGGTCTACGCCTTCAGCCAGGGCGGCCTCGATGCCGACGGCAACCTCGTCCTGTCGGAGCAGCTTGGCATCCTCGCCGTGGTCGCGGCGAACCTCTACGTGATATTCTTCAATGTCAGCTGGGGTCCGGTCATGTGGGTGATGCTGGGCGAGATGTTCCCCAACCAGATCCGCGGGTCGGCGCTGGCGGTGGCGGGCTTCTTCCAGTGGTTCGCCAACTACCTCATCGCCCAGACATTCCCGATCATGGCGGTGGGTATCGGACTAGCGGCCAGCTATTCCTTCTATGCCGTTTGCGCGGTGATCAGCTTTTTCCTCGTCAAGGCATTCATCACCGAGACGAAGGGCAAGGAACTGGAGGAGATGGAAGGCTGATCGGCTTTGCCCGCAAGGGCGCGATTGCCTAGGGTATGGCGATGAGCGATTCCCAAGCGAAACCCCGGCGCGTGGTTGTCCTGGGCGGTGGTACCGCCGGATGGATGACCGCCGCCGGGCTCGCCCGGATGATGGGTGACCGGGTGACGGTCGACCTCGTCGAAAGCGAGGATATCGGCATCATCGGCGTGGGCGAGGCAACGCTGCCACATATTCGCGGCTTCGTGGAGAGGCTCGGCATATCAGAGGCCGAGTTCATGCGGGCCACCCATGCCACCTACAAGCTGGGCATCGATTTCCGCGATTTCGGCCGGATCGGGGAAAGCTATATTCACCCCTTCGGCTCCTTCGGGGAGGAGCTGGGAGGCGTGGGCTTCCATCACTACTGGCTCGAACTGAACCGGCGCGGGCTAGCAGGACCGCTGGGCGACTATTCGTTCTGCGTGGCGGCCGCCCTTGCCAACCGCTTCGCTCCGCCGGCCGAGGACATGTCGCTCGCCTCGTCCTACGGCTATGCCTACCAGTTCGATGCGACCCTGTTCGGCCCGTTCATGCGCGAGTCCGGTCTCTCGATCGGCGTCACGCGGCACGAGGGGCTGGTGACGGAAGTGGAGCGCGATGGCGAAAGCGGCGATGTCGCCGCGCTCAAGCTGGAAGACGGGCGCAGGATCGAAGGCGACCTGTTCGTCGACTGCTCGGGTTTCCGTTCGCGTATCCTCGGGCAGGAACTGGGCGAGGAGTGGGAGGACTGGACCCACTGGCTGCCCTGCGACCGCGCGGCTGCCATGCCTTGCAAGCACGCTACCGACGACATTCGGCCCTTCACCACGGCGACAGCCATGCCCGCAGGCTGGCGGTGGCAGATCCCGCTGCAGCATCGCATGGGCAACGGATATGTCTTTTCCAGCGCATTCATCGGCGAGGACCAGGCCTGTGACGCTATCAAGAAAGCAAGCGAAGGCGAACCTTTGGCAGATCCGCGCGTGCTGCGTTTCCGCCCGGGCAGGCGGCGTCGCAGCTGGAGCCACAATGTCATCGCGGTTGGTCTCGCGAGCGGGTTCCTCGAGCCGCTGGAATCGACCTCGATCTATCTCGCGCAGATGGCCATCACTTACCTCATCGAGCTTTTCCCGGAAGGCGCTATCGAACCCGCCGACCGCGACGAGTTCAACCGCCTCGTCGACATGGAATACGACCGTGTCCGTGATTTCCTGATCCTGCATTATCACGCCACCACGCGCGACGATTCCGAGTTCTGGAACCATGTCCGCACCATGACCGTGCCGGACAGTCTCGCAGGTAAAATGGAACTGTGGCGGCAGGCCGGGCGCATCGAGAAATACTCGGACGGCCTGTTCTACGACGCCAGCTGGATCGCGGTTTATCTGGGCCAGGGCCTGATGCCCGAGCGGCATGACACGCGCACCGGCCTTGTCGACCCCGAGCGCCTGAAATCGGCGACCGATCGCCTGCGCAGCGAGATCAACACCTCGGTTTCGCAGATGCCCGCGCATACCGATTACCTGCGCCGCAACAGCGCCCGGCTGGCGGAACCCACGTGAGCCAGCCGCGCGAGCCATTGCGCAGGATCGTGGTTGCAGGGGGCGGTCAGGTAGGAGTCCTCACCGCCATCGGCCTGCGCCGCGCCCTGCCGACTTGCGAGGTTGTGGTGATCGGCATCGCATCGGGCCTTGCGGCCTTTGCGGACCGGGCCTCCACGTCCCTGCCGTTCACCAACAAGTTGCACGACCGGCTGGGTATCGAGGAAGCGCAGTTGGTGCTGTCCGCCGGTGGCAGCTACCGTCTCGCAACCCATTATGTCGGTTGGGGCGGGAAAGAACAGCACGGCATCATGCCCTATGGCGGCGCTAGCGACCCTGCCTTGCAGACTCGCTTCGCCCAGCAATGGGGCGGAGGGCCGCGCAATGTCAGCCAGGATCGACCCGCCGGCTCTATCGCAGAAGCGCTTGTCGAAGCCGGCCGCTTCGCTCCGCCTCCGCCCGATGCCGATACGCCCATCTCCGAGGTCGAGTATGCGCTGCGCTGGAACCCGCCGGCTTACCGCAACCTGCTGGTGGACCATGCGCGGCGAGCGGGCGTCACGCATGTCAGCGGGTTAATCGCGGCTATCCAGCCCGATGGGCGAGGCGGCATAGCGAGCATTGCCATCGAGGGGCAGGGCACGATCGAGGCCGACCTGTTCGTCGATTGCAGCGGACCGGACGCGATCCTCGCCTCCGCCATGCCGGAATTCGATGTGGCCCCGTGGAGCGACATTTCCCCGATCCGCCGCGTACTCGTCGCACCGCCGGGACAGGCCATGCTCGAACTGGAGGACAGGATTTCCCTGCTTTCCGAGGGCTGGCTGTGCGAACTGGCCGGGCGTGACGGGCTGCAAACCATGCTGGCCATCGACGATGCCGTGAGTGACGATGCGGCCCGAGCCGCCTTGCAGGCCGAACCTGCGGCCGTGCTGAACCTTTCGCCGGGCCGCGCGCGCGAGGCTTGGATCGGAAATGTCATTGCGATGGGCGATGCAGCGGTGCGCTGCGAGCCGCTTGGCTTCCTTCCGCTCGATCTCGCGCACCGCCAGCTGCACCTCTTGCTGGAAATGCTGCCCGGCAGGCAGATCGTTGCGAGCGAAAGGGCAGAGTACAATCGGAGAGCGGGCCTGATGTTCGATGCCGCGCGCGATCTGCTGGCGATGCATTATGCAGCCCCGCGGGCGCGCATGGTTTTCCCCGATGCCGGCGTGCCTGGAACAGTCCGAACGACGCTCGACCAGTTCGAAAGGCGAGGGCGGTTACCTTTCCAGGAGGAAGCGCCGCTTTTGAAGCAGGAGCAACTGGCCCTGCTTGGCGCGCTCGGTTTTGCACGAGGGCTCTCTACTCGAGAGCAGCACCTGTCAGAGCGGGACATCGCAGCAACGCAGGCCGACTTTGCGGCAAGATCGCAGGCTGCGGTCGCTTTTGCGCCGCCTTACGCCCAGTGGCTAACATCGGTTCTCCGCGCTAACCCAGCGCAGACCGGATAATCGAGCGGATTCGCGCGAACAGGTCGGGACCGGGCGGACCGAGGACACCCTTGGCATGTTCGGGCAAATGGGCGGCGGGGTCGCCGCTTTCCTCGAACACGTAGTAATCCAGCATACCTCGCCAAACCTTGCGCTGGTCCTGTGGCAGGTGGCGATAGGCCATGATCGCATGAAGCAGCGCATCGTAAGGACTGCCATTGCCTTGCGCCTGCCCGTCGTTCCACCAGTAGTTCGCAAGGATGCTGACAGCTTCCAGCGATTCCACGCCGTGCCACCAGCAATAGGGAATGTAGATGGCATCGCCCGGCTCCAGAGTGGCCTCCTCGGCATGGGACCACGCCTCGGCAAAGCGCGGATGCGCGGTGAGGTCAGGATCTGCAAGGTCGACCATGCTGACGGGCGTTCCCGCGGGAGTGAGTTCGAGCGGACCGGGATAGAGGTTGGCCGTCTGACCGGGCGGGAAGAGCGTGAAGCGCCGCCTGCCCGCGACGCAGCACGCGATATTCTCCTTGATATCGAAATGCGGGGCGACGCGAATGCGATTGCCGATCCAGATATGCGGATCGACGCCGGGCAGGAGCGGAAGCCGGTTCTCGCGGTGGAAGCCTGGCAGCAATTCGCCGATCGCCTCCGCTTGAACCGCCATGGCGTGCGGCCGGGCCTTCTCGCGCTCCGTCAGCAGGTCTGCGAGGAAGGCGTCGAGCCGGCCCTGGCCCTGCATGAAATTGAAGCCGGTCATCTGCGCATTGTAGAAAAACCTGCCGCCTTCCGTGGGCGCGGCGGCGATGGCTCGCACTGGACGGGCGACACCGGATTCGAGGATATAGCGGACGATCGCTTCGTCGCCGTCTCCCGCAGCCTTTACGGCGGGCCAATCCGACACCAGCCCGCGCATGACGACCGGCTTGCCCGCCGCCCGGATTGCATCGAGCTCGCTCACATCGCGGGGAGGCGCGCACTCTGCCATGGGCCGGGCAGAACTCATGCGGTGACGCGTTCGCTCGCGGCGATGGCGCTACCCTGTTGCTGCAGGAAATCGTCCTGCGTGGGCATCTGGGAAACGGCCTGCGCGACGACCTGCCTTATATGCGCCAGCCGCCTCGTCGTCTCTTCCTCGTCGAGCATCGCTGCCACCGGATGATAACCCTTCGGTTTTATGCCCTGTCCCGCCATTACGGAGAGCCAGCTCGTCTCGGTGAACAGCTCCTCATGCTCGCGCAGCACGCGGCCCGAGCCTTCGTAGATCGCCAGTTTCTCGGCCAGTCCGTCGGGCGGGGGGAGGTTGCGGCAGTAACGCCAGAACTCGCTGTCGTCGCGCTCCGTCGCCTTGTAATGCAGGACGAGAAAGTCGCGGATATCGACATATTCGCGGGTCGTCTCCCGGTTGAAGCGACGGACCTCCTGTTCCCCGAAAGCGGTGGTGGGGAAGAAGGCCATCAGCCTCGCGATGGACGACTGCACGAGGTGGATTGCCGTGGACTCGAGGGGCTCGAGGAAACCTCCTGCCAGCCCCAGGGCAACCACATTCTTCTCCCAGAACCGCTCCCGGTGACCGGCAGTGAACCGCAAGTGATTCGGCTGGGCGAACGGTTCGCCATCGAGATTGGCCAGCAAGAGGTCGGTCGCCTCGTCCTCGCCGATATGTGCCGAGGAATAGACATGTCCGTTACCGATGCGGTGCTGCAGCGGGATGCGCCATTGCCAGCCGGCAGGGCGAGCTGTCGACCGGGTCAGCGGCTCTCGATCCCCGGCAAGCGTGCAGGGCACCGCCACCGCGCGGTCGCAGGGGAGCCACTTGCTCCAGTCTTCGAACGGTACGCCCAATGTCTGCCCAATCAGTAGCGAGCGAAAGCCCGAGCAGTCGAGGAAGAGCTCGCCCTCGATCCGGCTGCCATCCTCCAGCTCGACTGCTTCGACAAAGCCGGTCTTGCCATTCTGGTGTACCTGGACGACCCTGCCCTCGCGGCGAACCACGCCCTGCGCTTCCGCGCGGCGCCGCAGGAACGCGGCATAGCGGCTGGCGTCGAACTGGAAGGCGTAGGAGAGTTTCGACAGCGGAGAGCGCGGATTGTTCAGCTGCGGCCAGTAGAACTTGCCCGCCTTGCCCGCTGCCGCCGCTATCGAATAGGGGTCGAGCGGCTCCTGCGCCCCCGTCTCCAGCCCCCGCAGCCAGAAGTGATGGAATTCGATCCCCAGCATGTCGAGGCCGTAGGTTCCGAACGGGTGGACGTAGGAGTGGCCCGGGCGCAGCCAGTCGACGAATTCGATGCCCAGCTTGTAGGTAGCATGGGTCTCGCGCACGAACTCGTTCTCGTCGATCTCCAGCAGATTGTTGAACGACAGGATCTGCGGGATCGTGGCCTCGCCCACGCCGACCGTGCCGATGGCCTCGCTTTCCACCAGCTGGATCGACAAGCCCGGAAACCCGCCGAGGATCTTCGAGATTCCGGCCGCGGCCATCCATCCGGCGGTGCCGCCGCCCACGATCACGATCTTGCGGACAGGCTCGCCGTTCACTGGCGCCCCCCAAAGGCGAATTCTGCCGTAGGTTGCTCCATATGCCAGGCGCCGGCACGGCGCAGAAATTCCTCCTGGCTCGGCAGGCGTTGTGCCGTGGCCCGATAGCCCTCGCGCATCTGCCTCATGGCCTCGCGCACCTTGTGCTGGTCCAGCGTGTCGGCGATGGGATCGTGACTTCGCGGCGTGATGTTCTGTCCCAGCATCACCGCAATCCAGCTGGGCTGCGCGAAAAGCTCCGCATTCTCGCGGAATACCCTGCCGTGGAGGCGCCACAGCTCCATCTTGCGCGCCAGCGAATCGGGCACCTCCATGTCGCGGACATAGCGCCAGAACTCGGTGTCATCGCGCTGCGTGGCCTTGTAATGCAGGACGATGAAATCGCGCACGTCCTCGTAGAGCTCGCGCATCCCGCGATTGTATTCGTCGCGTTCAAGCGAGCTGATCGGCTTGTCCGGGAACAGCGCGAACAGCCTCGCAATGCCGTTCTGGATGAGGTGGATGCTGGTCGATTCGAGTGGCTCGATAAAGCCCGAGGACAAACCGAGGGAGACGACGTTGTGGCTCCAAGCCTTGCGCCGCATGCCGGTGGTGAAACGCAGGGTGCGCGGCTCGGCCAACGGCTCGCCTTCGAGGTTTGCGAGCAGCATATCGCGCGCCTCGTCCTCGCCCATGTGCTGGCTGCAGAAGACATGCCCGTTGCCGACACGGTGCTGCAACGGGATGCGCCATTGCCAGCCCGCCTGCCGCGCGGTGGAGCGGGTGAAGGGATCTGGCGGTGAGGTGGTGGCGGTAGGGACGGCGATGGCACGGTCGACGGGCAGCCAGTGGCTCCAGTCCTCATAGCCCGTTTCCAGTTCCTCCTCGATCAGCAGGCCGCGAAAGCCGGAGCAGTCGATAAAGAGATCGCCGGCGATGCGAGAGCCATCGGCCAGCTCCACCGCGAATACATCGCCGCTTTCCCCGTCGCGGTGGGCGCGAACGATCTGGCCTTCCCTGCGCACCGTGCCCTGCCGCTCTGCAAGCTTGCGCAAATATGCGGCGTAGAGCCCGGCATCGAAATGGAAGGCGTAGTTGATCTCGGAAACCGGCGTCTTGGCTTGGGCGGAAGGACGGCCGAACCGCCGGTGCGCGGCAGCCACGCAGCTCATCGAGTAGTCCGAGATGTCGCCGATATCCGCACCCAGGGCCAGCTGGCGCAGGAACAGCTGGTGGAACTGGATGCCGTGGAAGTCGTGCCCGTACTCGCCGAAAGGGTGGAAATAGCGATCGCCGATCCTGCCCCAGTCGACGAATTCTATCCCGAGTTTGAAAGTGCCCCGGGTTTCCCTGAGGAATTCGTTCTCGGAAATGTCCAGCATGGCGTTGAAGTTGCGAATCGGCGGGATGGTCGCCTCGCCCACACCGACAGTGCCGATGAGGTCCGATTCAATCAGTGTGATGGTGCGTTTGCCATCGTCGAAGAAGCGCGACAGGGCAGCCGCCGCCATCCACCCTGCGGTCCCTCCGCCGACGATCACTATGTTCGCTATCCGCTCGGGGGTAACGATACCATTGGCGTCGGGCATGGGCAGGGAACCTCACAGGAACGGGTGAAATGCTTTTGCAACAGTCACAAGCCTATCGTCCCCGCGCCCCCTTGCAAAGGCAAGATCGTGGCGATATGCACCATACCAACAGCAAAAAGCTAACGCTGCCGATACTTATGGTAGCGCTAACATTGGGAGGGCGATAGTGATCAAGGCGCAAACGCGTGCGGGCGATATCTTTCAGCGGGAATTGCCGGCACTCCGCAGTATTCTGAAGGCCGGCGCGTCTTCCCTGGCACTGGGCGGCTTGCTTGCTTCCCAGGCGACCTTCGCCCAGGATCGACCTGAAACCAGCGAGATCGAGGGCGTCGAAGAGGACGGCCAGACTGCCGCCGAAAACGCGATTATCGTGACCGGCATTCGCCAGTCGCTCGCCAATTCGCAGGATCTCAAGCGCGACGCCGATACCGTGGTCGACGCCATCACGGCCGAAGACATCGGCGCCCTTCCCGATCGTTCGGTGACCGAGGCTCTCCAGCGCGTTCCCGGCATCGCCATCAACCGCTTCGCCGGTTCGAACGACCCCGACCACTTCTCGGTCGAGGGTTCGGGCGTCGTCGTGCGCGGCCTCAACTTCGTGCGTTCCGAGTTCAACGGACGCAGTGCCTTTGCCGCCGGTGTCGGCGGTCAGGCCCTGAATTTCGCGGATGTGCCTTCGGAACTGCTCGGCTCGGTCATCATCAGCAAGAACGCCACGGCCGAGATGATCGAGGGCGGTCTGGCCGGTACGGTCAACCTCAACACGCGCAAGCCCTTCGATCGCGATGGCTTCCGCGTCGGCTTCAGCCTCGAGGCGAATTACGGCGACTTCAGCGAGGAATGGACACCTACCGGGTCGCTGCTCATCAGCAATACCTGGGATACCGATCTCGGCCGCTTCGGCCTGCTGGTGAGCGGGTCCTACTCGCAGATCAAGGCCCGCGCCGATGGCCTGCAGGTGGCGAACTACCAGACGCGTGACGGCATGCTTGTAAACGCGGCAAACGAAGACGGCGTGCAGGTCTGTCGCAACCCGCTTCCCAACAATGCGGACGCCTTTACCCTGCCGCCGGTCAACGGCCAGTGCGGCAATTTCGGCAGCCCGGGCGCCGATGGCTTTGCCGATTATGCCGATTTCCGCGTGGCGCCCGTTGGCGGCCAGTTCCGTACCCAGAACTTCGATCGCAAGCGCGATGGCATCGCGGTTTCAGCCCAGTTCGAATCGCTCGACGAGCGCGTGCTGGTAACGGCGGAATTCATTCGCTCGCACTCCACCAACAAGTGGGGTGAGTACACCTACGAAACTGCGCCTGACCTTGCCGAGTATTCGACGTATCCGATCGGCTGCCAGCAGAATGCCAACGGACCGAACATCATCCTGGCCGACGGTTCGAACGGAGATCCGACCGCGCGGGCCGAATGCCCGGTGGGCGGGTTCACCGACTATATCTATGACGAGCGCAACGTTTTCCAGTCGGGCTATATCGTCAACGCCACCAATGGCTGGCGCGGCCAGGTCGACAATTACGATCCCGCGCCGCCGGTGCGCGACGCGGACGGCAACCTGATCAGCGGCGGCGGCTCGCCCTACGTGCCGATCGGCGGCCTCCAGCAGTCGCTTGCGCGTCGTCAGGTGAACGACGAGATCACCAACGAGGACTACAGCCTCAACATGCAGATGGAGCTGACCGATCGTCTGACGGTGGTCCTCGACGGTCAGTATGCGACCTCGCGCAAGGAAAACCTCGACTTCAGCGTCTTCGGTTCGACCTTCGCCGATCAGGAGCTGGATCTCACCGGCGACTATCCCGTCATCGTCCCTCACAAGCCGCAATTCCTCGGCTATACCTGGTCGACCCCCAGCCCGACGCTGGCCAACGCGACCGAGCGGGAATATTTCACCGATCCGCGCTTCCAGTTCTGGCGCGCGGCGATGGACCACATCGAGGACAGCGACGGCGATCAGTACGCCTTGCAGGCCGACCTGCAATACGAACTGGACGACTACGCCTTCATTCGCCGGGTCAAGGTGGGTGCGCGCTATCAGGAGCGTGACCAGACGGTCCGCTACACGACCTACAACTGGGGCATGCTGAGCGAGACGTGGTCAGGTTCGCGTCCGATCAACTTCGGCGATGTCGGCAATTCCGAGCGGTACGAGTTCCCGAACTTCTTCCGTGGCGAAGTGCCGGGCTCTCCGGGAGCGTTCTATTATTCGGGCGACCTGATCGATGGCTATGATGAGTCGGTGAACTTCATCCAGTCGATACAGGATCTCTACTCCAGCGAGTACGAGGGCGCTCCGACCTGGAACCCGCTCAGCCAGCGTCCCGGTGTCATCAACGGCACGCCCTATCTCCCGGCCGACATCCAGCCGGTGGAGCAGGTCGACACGGCAGCCTACGTGCAGTTTGACTTCGGCAGCGACGAGCTGTTCGGCGGCATCCGCTTCGCCGGCAATGTCGGCGTTCGCTACGTCCATACGGACCTTACCTCCGGTGGCTCGATCGGTGTGCCCAGCACCGCCGCGCTGAACATCGCCGATCCCTTCGACGTGCGCTGCGAACCGGTGGTTCCGCCCAACGCTCCTCCGGGCACGCCGCCGCAGGTACCGGGCGGCGTCTGTACCCTTGGTCCGGCAGGCTATGCAGAGCTGCAGACCTTCGCGGGGACCGGCGTCACCGTCGACAACGTGGCCGAGCAGACTTACGATTACTTCCTGCCCAGCCTCAACATGCGCTTCGGCCTGACGGACGACCTGATCTTCCGCCTGGCCGGGTCCAAGGTGCTCACACGGCCTGAAAACTCGTATATCCGCAACTTCCTGACCATCGGTCTGGGGACGAGTGGCGAGTTGACTGCCACGGCGGGCAATCCGTTCCTCCTGCCGGCAACCGCATGGCAGTTCGATGCCAGCCTCGAATGGTATTTCGCGCGGGTCGGATCGCTGACGCTCAACGGGTTCTACAAGGAAGTCGAGAACTTCTTCTTCCAGGACATCGTGAGCCGGGACATCACCAGCAATGGCATCACGCGCAACGTGCTCGTGCGTGGTCCGGCGAACTTCGACGGCACCGGCAAGATCAAGGGTTTCGAGGTTGCCTACCAGCAGACCTACGACTTCCTTCCGGCTCCGCTCGACGGCTTCGGCATCCAGGCGAACTATACGTATATCGAGAGTTCGGGCCTGCCGAACACCTTCCTCAATGCAGGAACGCCGGTAAACGAATCCACGGTTCCGCCGGGCAACCTTCCGCTCGAGCAGTTGTCCAAGCACAATTTCAACTTCACCGGCTTCTACGAAAAGGGCCCGATCTCGCTACGCGGTGCGTATAACTGGCGTTCGCGCTTCCTGTTGACCGCCTCTGACGTGATCTTCCCGTACTATTCGATCTTCAACGAACCGACGGGACAGCTCGACGCCTCGATATTCTTCAATGTCAGCGACGCGTTCGACCTGCCGGGCGGCATCAGGATCGGCGTCCAGGGCGTGAACCTGCTGAACGAAGTGACCGAGACTTCGCAGGCCTATTCGGGTGATCCGGACCAGCTTGTCCCGCGCTCGTACTTCATGAACGATCGCCGGTTCTCCTTCATCATAAGAGGCAATTTCTAGAACGATAGCAGGCTCCTCGACCTCGGGCCGTCATGCCATCGCGGCGTGGCGGCCCTTTTCTTTGCCTTGCCCGGAGCGCAGAAGCTGGTGCGGCCAGCAGCACCGCAAACGAAAATGTCCCGTCGAGGGATTCGAGAAGCTAGGCGCCCAGTGTCTCGGCCAGTGCGGTACGCATGAGCTTGGGACTGTAATCGGATTCGTAGGGCGTCCCGCGAACCTCCAGCCCGTCGTCACGCTTGGCCGGGTCGAAATATTGCAACCAATTGAACTGATCGACCATGCCCCAGGCCAGCACGTCGTCGAGGTGCTCATCATAATCCAGCATCAGGTCGAAATAGCGGCGGGTGTAGTCCGCCACCCTCTCGTCGCGCAGGGCGATGTCGGACGGCAGCGCCTTGTCCTTCACGTCGAACTCGGTGATCAGCAGGCGATAGCCCATGCCTACGACCTCATCGAGGAAGTTGCGCCACTCGCGCTCCGCATAGGGGCCAACGCCCGTTGCAGGGTCGATATCGAACATCTCGATATGCGACTGGATGCCCAGCGCATCGACCGGGACGTCGCGGCTGCGGAACCCTTCGAGCAGGCGAAGCACGTCGGCGCAATGCTCGAGATGCACAGGCTCCCAGCTCATGTAGTCGTTGTAGACCAGCTGGCCTTGCGGAAGCTGTTCGCGGGCCGTGTGAAAGGCAAGGTCCAGTACCGCTTCGGGGCTCCCCATCGCACGGCTGAGGCTCGTCTCGATGGGGGCGTTGCGATCATGGTCGATGGCTTCGTTGACCACGTCGTAGCTGGTGATGACGCCGCGATAGCGATCCGTCACGGTGCGGATATGTTCGGTAAGCAGGCGCTCGGCCTCGGCAGCAGGGTTGGCGCCGAAATCGTAGTTGTTCAGCCATTCGGGAAACCATTGCGGCCGATGCCACAGCAAGGTGTGGCCGCGCACGGCCATGTCGTTCGCCTGTGCCCATGCGACGATCGCGTCCATCTGCGTGAAGTCGTATGTTTCGGGCCCCGGCCGCGTCGTCTGCCATTTCATCTCGTTTTCGGGCACGACCATGCCGCATTCGGCTTTCACGATCTCGGTGTATCTCGGGTTCTGGATGGAGCCCGCCTGATCGGTGCCGGGAATGGAGGCGATGGCGCTGCCGAAATAGCGACCGCGGGTCTGCGCGATCGCGTTGAGGCTCGGACCAGGAGCCGGGCCGGGCGGAAGGGCCGAAGGCGGCGGAGAAGACAGGACGGGCGAGATGCCGCTGCCGCTGTCCGAGCCGCATCCAGCCAGGGGCATCGCCGCGAGGCCCAGCAGCGCAGCACGGCGGCTGATCGTAAACTTCTCCATTATGCAATGATCTCCACTTCGGTTTGCTTGAGCGACGCGCTGCTATTGCCGACGGACAGGGTCAGCGGGCCGAGTTCGTTGACCTCCACCATGTCCCTGTTCCAGATGGCCAGGCGTCGCGGTTCGATTGTAAAGCGCAGGGTGCGCGTTTCGCCGGGGGCGAGCGTCACTCTCTCGAACCCCTTCAGTTCGAGCACCGGCTGCGTTACCGATGCCTCGGTGCGTGTGACGTAGAGCTGTACCACCTCGTCGCCTGCAACGGGGCCGTCATTCGTGGCGTCGACCTCGACGGTAACCGGCTCGTCAGTGGCGAACCGCGTCTTGCCGGGGCGGGGTTCCGAAATGGTGAAGGTGGTATAGCTGAGGCCATGCCCGAACGGGAACAGCGGCGACGCATCGTCGAACAGATAACCGCGGCGTGCGCTCGGCTTGTGATTGTAGAAGGAGGGCACCTGCCCCTCGTTGCGCACCACCGTCACCGGCAGCTTGGCGCCGGGATTGATCCGTCCAAGCAGGGCTTCGGCCATGGCTGTGCCTCCCTCCTGCCCCGGATACCAGCACTCGAGGACGGCGTCGGCCTTTTCAACCACGCTGGGCCAGCTCGGCGGGCGTCCGTTGATGGCGCACACGATCAGCGGCTTGCCCAGCGCCGCCATCGCATCGACGAGGGCGTTCTGCTCTCCCACGATATCGATGTCGGTGCGGTCGCCCAGGTGATTGGTGGCAAAGCCTTCGCGGCTGGTCTGCTCGGTATCGCCGATGGCCAGCACGATGGTATCGGCCCCGCGCGCGACTTCGACAGCCTCCTCGATCAAGGCGAGGTTCCTTTCGCGCGGAGCGAGTTCGATGATGTCCTGCGAGCGGTCTTCGCTGGTGGTGATGAAGACGCCCTGCGCCGTCACGAAGTCGGCACCGGGGGCTATCTGGCGCAGGCCTTCGATCAGGCTGACGGTCTGCTGTGGTACGCTGGAATAGCCGCCGAGCCGGGCGATGGCATGGTTTGGGCCGATCACGGCAACGCGCCCCATCTCCGTCTCACGCAGCGGCAGGGCGCCTTTCCCGTTGGTCAGCAGGCACATGCTCTTTCGCGCGGCCTCGAGGGCGAGGGCACGCGCCTCGGCATTGCCGGTAATGCGCTGCGCAAGCTGGAAATCGCCATAGGGATTTTCGAAAAGGCCCGCGCGAAACTTGATCGCGAGCATTCTTGCGCAGGCCGTGTCGATCAGCTCTACGGGAATGCGCCCTGCCTCGACGGCTTCCTCGAGCGTGGCGAAGGCCATGCCCTCGGGCAGTTCGCTGTCGACGCCTGCAAGAAGCGACTGTTGCGCGGCATCCTCAAGATCCGCGGCCACATGATGCAGCGTTGCCAGTTCGTGCACGCCGCCATAGTCGCTGACGATGATGCCGTCGAAACCCCACTCGCCGCGAAGGACATCGCCGAGCAGCCATGTGTTGGCGTGGCTGGGAATGCCGTCGATCTCGTTGTAGCTGGGCATGACCGCGCCGATCGAGGTGCGGCGGACGACCTCGCGGAAGGGTGGAAAGAAATTCTCGCGCAACTCGCGTTCGGAAAGCTGGGCCGGCGCGACGTTGTTGCCCGCCTCGGGCTGGCCGTGCCCTGTCATGTGCTTGAGCGTGGCAAAGACCTTGCCTTCACGCAGCATCTCGAACTTGCCGGGCCCCTGCAGGCCCTCGACAGCGGCGACGCCCATCTCGGCGGCGAGATAGGGGTCCTCCCCCCAGGTCTCCTCGATCCGTCCCCAGCGTGGATCGCGCACGATATCCACCACCGGGCTGAGCACCAGCGGCACGCCCCGCGCACGCACTTCGCGCGCCGTGACGGACTGGACACGGCGCATAAGATCCGTGTCGAAAGTGCCCGCCAGTGCGATCGCCTGCGGGAACATGGTGGCCTCTGTCGCCATGTAGCCGTGCAGCGATTCCTCGTGCAGCAGGACCGGAATGCCGAGGCGGGTATCCTCGAGTGCCCAGCGTTGCAGGGCGTTGATGAAGGCGACCGTCTCCTCGGGCGTGCGCCAGCGGGCGGCTGTCCCTCCCGCCGCGCCGCTGATGCCTGGCACGCCGCGCTTGTCCGAAGGGCGGGTGACGTGGCCGATTCCGTCTGGGAAAGCAACACTCGCCTTTTCGGGCACGAATTCGAGCCCCTCGATCATGTCTCCCTTGCCCTGCCAGGCGGTGCGGATCTGGGCGATCTTCTCCCGCAGGGTCATGCGCGCCATGAGGTCTGCCACCCGCGCGGCTATCGGCGCGCGGGGATCCTTGTAGGTCGCGCCCGCCTGCGCGAAGGCAAGCGGGCTGTGCATGATCGCGAGCGCCGACAGGCTTCCGCCCGTCAGCAAGCCCAGCGCGGAGCGCCTGTTCATGCTCATTCGATCACCAGCTCGGTTTCCTGCAGGTCCTGCGAATTGGGACCGACCATAATGGTGAATGCGCCCGGCTCCACCGTGCGCTGCATGTCGCGATCCCACAGGGCGAAGGCATCGGGACGGATGGTGACGTCCACCTGTCGCGTTTCGCCCGGTTCCAGCGTCACGCGCTGAAAGCCTACGAGCTCCTTCACAGGGCGAGTGACACTGCTGATCTGGTCGCGCAGATAGACCTGCACCACCTCGTCGCCCGCCATGTCGCCCGTATTCGTCACCGGCACGCGCACGGTGACGCCTTCACCGGCAGAAATCGTGCTTGCAGAGAGCGCTGGAGCGCCAAACTCGAAGTCGGTGTAGGACAGGCCGTAACCGAACGGATAGAGCGGCGTTACGTCGGAGAAGAGGTAGCCGCGGCGCGCGCTTGGCTTGTAGTTGTAGAAGTTTGGCACCTGCCCGACATTGCGCGCAACCGTGACGGGCAGCTTGCCGCCCGGGTTCACCCGTCCGAACAGGGCATCGGCAATGGCATTGCCCTGCTGCTCGCCGGCATACCAGGTCTCGATGATCGCATCGGAATGCTCGGCAACGTCGGGATAGCTCGGTGGACGCCCATTCACGAGGACGGTCACGAGCGGCTTGTCGAGCGCCCGCAGGGCGGCGAACAGTTCGTTCTGCTCGCCGACAAGGTCCAGGCTGGTGCGGTCGCCGAGATGGTTGTCGGCCCAGCCCTCGCGGCTGGTTTGCTCGGTATCGCCGATGAACAGGATGATCGTGTCCGCATCGCGGGCGGCCTCGACGGCTTCGGCGATCAGGCGGCGGTTTTCCTCGGGGTCGGCGAGGACGACCTCGTCTTCCCACCAGTCATCGTTCTCGGTGATGCGCACGCCTTGCGCGTGGACGATATTCGCCTCGTCCCCCACCAGCGAACGGATGCCCTCCAGCGGCGTGACGGTGTCGCGCGGAATGCCGTAATAGCCGCCCAGGCGGGCAACGTCGGAATTCGGCCCGATCACAGCGATGGTGGGGCGTTCGCCGTCGCCGTCCGGCATCGCGAGCGGCAGCACGCCGTCATTCTTCAGGAGGATCAACGAGCGTTCGGCCGCCGTGCGGGCGAGGGCTATGCCTTCCTCGGTATTGGACTGCAGGGCAGGGCCCATATCGGTGACGAAGGGCTGCTCGAACAGGCCGGCGTTGAACTTCATCGTGAGAATACGCTCGACCGCGGCGTCGATCTGCTCCTCGCTCACCCGGCCCTCGGCAAGAAGCTGGGGCAGATTGCGGTATGAGACGCCGTCCGGGAAATCGATGTCCACCCCGGCGTCCATTGCCAGAACGGCAGCGGCGGGAATGTCTTCCGCGATCTTGTGGCGCGAAACCATTTCCTCGATAGCGAAATAATCGGAGACGACCGCCCCGTCATAGCCCCATTCATCGCGCAGGATATCCTCCAGCAGCCAGGTGCTGGAATGGCTGGGAATGCCGTCGATCTCGTTATAGCTCGCCATGACGGATGCGATGGCGGTACGGTCGACGACCTCCTTGAACGGCGGGAAGAACATTTCGCGCAGCGTGCGTTCGGAAATCTGCGCCGGGCCGATATTCGTGCCGCTTTCGGGCTGGCCGTGGCCGGTCATGTGCTTGAGCGTTGCCAGCACCTGCCCTTCGCCAAGTTTCGGATCGGTGCCCACGCCCTGCAGGCCTTCGACGGCCGCCACGCCCATCTCGCCCACGAGATAGGGATCCTCGCCGAAGGTCTCCTCGATGCGGCCCCAGCGCGGATCGCGCGCGACGTCCACCACCGGAGAGAGGACCTGGTGGACGCCGCGCGCCCGAACCTCGCTGGCGATGTAATCGTTGATGTCGCGAACGAGGTCGGGATCCCATGTCGAGGCAAGTCCGATGGATTGCGGGAAACTGGTCGCATCGCGCGCGGCGAAGCCATGCAACGATTCCTCATGCGCAAGTACGGGGATGCCCAGCCGGGTTTCCTCGCGCGCCCAGCGCTGGACTTCGTTGATGTAGCGAATGCTGTCCTCGATGGTGCGGAATGGTGTTACGCGCGGGCTGCCGGGCCCGCCCTGGTCGGCCGGACGGGTGAAAAAGCCGAGACCGTCCGGATAGCGGGCGCTCGCTTTTGCGGCATCGAAGAACGTATCGTCGTCCTGCACCTCGGCCTTATTGGTCCAGGTGCTGATCATCTGGGCCATCTTTTCCTCGATGGTCATCCGCGCCATGAGGTCGGCAACGCGCTCCTCCACGGGCAGGGAGGAATCCCAGTAGGCGGCATCGGCCATCGGCCGCTCGGCGGTCACGGTATCCTGTGCCAGTGCCGGAGACATGACCGGTACAGAGCAGGCCATCATGCCTGCACCAGCCAACAACATTGCACGCGCAATCATCTTCATCGAAAAGTCCCTCTCCCGGGCCCGCGGCTTGACTGGCGGGCATCTTGTGGTAGCGCTACCATGATGAGGGTGAGAAGGCTTGTCAACATCGTTGCGACAGCAGGGTCGCTGCTATTCGCCTCGTCCGTCGTGGCGCCCGCCGCGCATGGCGAGGACGGATACGACCTGTGGCTCCGCCACGCGCCGCTTCAGGGAGAAGCGCGGGCCCGTCTGCTGGACTTGGAGCCTACGGCTTATGCGTCGCAGGACGACGTAACCACGCGGCTCGCCATTGCGGAGCTTATGGAGGGAATTGCCCGGTTGCAGGGCGCGCATCCGATTCGCGGGGAACCCGGCGACCTGCCGGGCGCGCAGGCCGAGGCCGACTTCGTGTTCGACTGCCGCGATCGCACCATTGGTAACGAAGGGGCTTACGCGATCCGCTCCGAAGGCGAGGGCATTTCCATTCGCGCCGGGGAGCCGGTGGGGTGCCTCTACGCCTCCTACGCCTTGCTGCGCGAGCTTGGACTCGGCGCCGATCCTTCCGCCATCGACCTGCAATCGGCGCCTGCCATGCCGCTGCGGTTGCTGAACCACTGGGACAACCCCGACGGCCACGTCGAGCGCGGCTATGCCGGTCGCTCCATCTTCGACTGGTGGCATCTGCCCGAGCGGCTGGACCAGCGCATGATCGACTATGCGCGTGCCAATGCCTCTGTGGGCATCAACGGGGCGGTGGTGAACAACGTCAACGCGCGCGCTTTCATGCTGGAGCCGCGCTATATCGAGAAGCTGGCGCGACTGGCCGATGCATGGCGGCCCTACGGGATCCGCGTGTACCTCTCGGCCCGCTTCAGCGCGCCCACTGAAATAGATGGGCTGGCCACGGCGGACCCGCTCGATCCTGAGGTGCGCGCATGGTGGCAGGCCAAGGCGGACGAGATATACGCCGCCATCCCTGATTTCGGCGGATTCCTGGTTAAGGCCAATAGCGAGGGCCAGCCCGGGCCGCAGGACTATGGCCGCACCCATGCGGACGGTGCGAACATGCTTGCCGAAGCGATCGGAGAGCGCGGAACGGTAATCTGGCGCGCTTTCGTCTATTCGGCACAGGACGAGACCGACCGCGCGAAACAGGCTTACGATGAATTCGTACCGCTCGACGGTGCCTTCGCCGACAACGTGATCGTGCAGGTGAAGAACGGGCCGGTCGATTTCCAACCGCGCGAGCCATTTCATCCGATGTTCGGCGCCATGCCGAACACCAGGCTGATGCTGGAAGTGCAGATCACCAAGGAATATCTCGGCTTTGCCAGCCACCTCGCCTTCCTCGCCCCGATGTGGCGGGAAGTGCTGGAGGCCGATACCGGGCGCGGAGGCAGCGTGGCGGAGATCGTTTCGCCTGCTGGGATGGCGGGCGTGGCCAATACCGGGTCGGACAGGAACTGGAGCGGCAGCGATTTCGACCAGGCCAACTGGTACGCTTTCGGGCGTCTCGCATGGGATCCCTCGCTCTCCAGCGAAACGATCGCGCGCGAATGGCTGGCGCAGACCTTCGACCGCGAGGGTGCCTTCCTGGCCGAAGCCGCGCCGATGATGCTTGGCAGCAAGGAAACGGTGGCGCGTTACATGACGCCGCTCGGCCTCGCTCACCTGATGGCGACCGGGCACCACTACGGGCCCGCTCCGTGGGTATGCGATCTCGCCCGGTCGGAATGGAATCCCTGCTACTACCACCGCGCCGACAGCGAGGGCATCGGCTTCGACCGCACCGCAACGGGATCGAACGCACTGGAGCAGTACGCGCCGGCGATGGCGCAGGACTGGTCCGACCCGGCGACGATGGACGAGCGTTACCTGCTGTGGTTCCACCACCTGGACTGGAATTATCGCACACAAAGCGGTCGCGCCTTGTGGGACGAACTGGTCCATCGCTACAACCAGGGGGTGGCCGAGGTAGACGCGATGGCGCGCACCTGGGAAGGCCTTTCCGGATATGTCGATGAGGAGCGTCACCGCGCGGTCGCAGAGAGCCTCCGCATCCAGCAGCGTGAAGCCGCATGGTGGCGCGACGCGTCGATCGCCTACTGGCAATCGCTTAACGGGCTCAGACTGCCATCCGGCACACGGGCTCCCTCCCACGATCTCGACTACTATCGCAGTTTGTCGTTTCCCGAGGCTCCGGGGCAATGAGACGACTTGTTGCAACCGCGAATAGGGGTCTATGCACCTGACATGGATACGACCACTCAGAGCAGGAAACAGGGCCGCAAGCGTGGCTCGCGCCGGGGCAATGCCGCCCCCACGATCGCGGATGTCGCGCGCGAGGCGCGTTGCTCGCCCATGACGGTGAGCAGGGTCATCAATGGCGAAGGCAACGTTCGCGAGGAAACGCGGGAGCAGGTGCTCGAAGCGGTCCGCAAGCTGAACTACTCGCCGAACCGCGCAGCGCGCTCGCTGGCTGGCGGCGAGCAGCTTCGTATTGCGCTGATGTTCGACAACCCGTCTTCCTCCTATCTCAGCGAGTTCCTGATGGGCGCGCTGGAGGAGGCGACCCGCAGCGATATCCATCTCGAGGTGCAGAGCTGCGAGAACGCACCCTCCAACGCCACGCTGGTTGGCAAGATGATCGAGGGCGGCATTACCGGCTTCATCCTCCCCCCGCCGCTATGCGACGACCAGAGCGTGCTCGACCTGATCACAGGGGCGGGCGGCATCGCCATCGCGGTGGGTCCCGGCAAGGCCAGTGGATCGAACGGCGCGGTGATGATCGACGAGTACCAGGCCGCCTACGACATGACGCGCCATATCATCAATCTCGGTCATGAGCGTATCGGCTTCATCATCGGCAACCCCGAACAGGTCGCCAGTGGCAGGCGGCTGAACGGCTATCGCGCCGCGATGGAGGATGCCGGCCTCAAGGTTTCGGACCGGCTGGTGGCCCAGGGGCAGTTCACCTATCGCTCCGGCATGGTGGCGGCGGAAAAACTGCTGGCCGTGGACCCCCAGCCAACGGCCATCTTCGCTTCCAACGACGACATGGCGGCCGCAACCGTCGCGGTGGCGCATCGCTGCCATCTCGACGTGCCGAGCGACATCACGGTGTGCGGTTTCGACGATACCGACATGGCGAATTCGATCTGGCCCGAATTGACGACGATCCGCCAGCCGATCCGCGAAATGACGGCAAAGGCGGTGAAGATGATTGCCAAGATCGCACGCACGCAGCGCCAGGGGGACAAGCCGGGACCGGAACACGTCATGTTCCCTTACGAGCTGATCCGCCGCAGTTCAGAAGCCGGGCCAAGCCTGGCGAAATTCGATCGACACACGGATACATGACCGAACAAGACAAGACCCGCAGGCTGCGTTCGCGCGACTGGTTCGACAACGCGGAACGAATGGACATGACCGCGCTCTATCTCGAGCGTTTCATGAATTACGGGATCACGCCCGAGGAATTGCGCAGCGGCAAGCCGATCATCGGGATCGCCCAGTCGGGCAGCGACCTGTCGCCCTGCAACCGCATCCACCTGGAGCTGGCAAAGCGGACACGCGATGGCATTCGCGATGCGGGCGGCGTGCCGATCGAGTTTCCGGTTCATCCGATCTTCGAGAATTGCCGCCGTCCCACTGCGGCGCTGGATCGCAACCTGCTCTATCTCGGACTGGTCGAACTCCTGAACGGCTATCCTATCGACGGCGTCGTGCTGACCACGGGCTGCGACAAGACCACGCCCAGCCAGATCATGGCCGCAAGCACGGTCGACATCCCTGCCATCGTGCTGAGCGGCGGGCCGATGCTGGACGGATGGCACGAGGGCGAACTGGTGGGCAGCGGCACCGTCATCTGGCGCAGTCGCCGCAAGCTGGCGGCGGGCGAGATCGACGAGGACGAATTCCTCCGCCGCGCCACCAGCAGCGCGCCCTCGGCGGGCCATTGCAATTCGATGGGCACGGCGAGCACGATGAACGCGGTGGCCGAAGCGCTCGGCCTCAGCCTGACGGGGTGCGCCGCGATCCCGGCTCCCTATCGCGAGCGCGGACAGGTCGCCTACCGTACGGGCCAGCGCATCGTCGATATGGTGCGTGACGACCTGAAGCCCTCGGACATCCTGACACGCGAGGCGTTTCTCAATGCCATTGCCACGGTCAGCATCCTTGGCGGATCGTCCAACGCCCAGCCGCATATCCAGGCGATGGCGGCACATGCAGGGGTCACTCTGCCGCCTTCGATCTGGCAGGAGCATGGCTATGACCTCCCGTTGCTGGTCAACATGCAGCCTGCCGGAGAATATCTGGGAGAGCGCTTCCACCGCGCGGGCGGTGTTCCCGCCGCCATGTGGGAGCTTCTGAACAAGGGCGTGCTGCATGGCGATTGCTTGACGTGCACCGGCAGGACCATGGCCGAGAACCTGGATGGTCGCGAGAGCCGCGACCGCGAGATGATCAGGCCGTTCGACGATCCCCTGCAGGAGAAGGCGGGCTTCCTCGTCCTCTCGGGCAATCTGTTCGACTTCGGTATTCTCAAGACCTCCGTGATCTCGGAGGAATTCCGCGCCCGCTATCTCTCGCGACCCGGCAAGGAAGGCGTGTTCGAGGCGCGGGCGGTGGTGTTCGATGGATCGGACGATTACCACCACCGCATCAACGATCCCTCGCTCGGGATCGACGAAGATACCATCCTGGTGGTTCGCGGGGCAGGCGTCATCGGCTGGCCGGGAAGCGCAGAGGTGGTGAACATGCAGCCGCCTGATGCGCTCATCCGCGCGGGTACGGCATGGCTGCCGACGCTGGGCGATGGCCGGCAGTCGGGCACCAGCGACAGTCCATCGATCCTCAATGTCTCGCCCGAAAGCGCGGCGGGCGGCGGCCTGTCGTGGCTGCGCACCGGCGATATCATTCGCGTCGACCTGAATGAGGGCACTTGCAACGCGCTGGTCGAGCCGGATGAGATCACAAGGCGGCGCACTGAAGAGCAACCCCCGATCCCCGAGAGCAACACGCCCTGGGAAGAGCTTTTCCGCGAGAAGACCGGCCAGCTGGGGGAAGGCGGGGTGATGGACTTCGCGCTGAAGTATCGCGGCACGGCGCGGAAGCCGCCGCGACACAATCACTAGGGACAGGAAGTTCCGACGTTGGGCGCGAAGAGGACAGGTTGTTCCTGTTCGTGCGGGCCTTTCAGTTGCCCAGGCGGAGTTCGAAGCCGGGCAGCGGCAATTCGCGCGCGTCGTAGGTATTGACGACCGGCGCGTCGGACCAGGCGTGGCGGATGTGCGTAATCGACTCTGCCGGATCGACGTCGACGACCAGCGTCTGGCCATCGATCGCGGCGTCGGCCCATCGGCAGCTATCGCTATTGTCGAAGCAGACCTCCACGCCGAGGGGCGAAGCTCCGCCGAAGGCGCGCAGGTCGCCTTCCACGCCGGTGAAGCGAACCACGAGCTGGTTGCCCGCCCGGCTTGCACTCAGCGGCATCGGCATGGCTTCCCCCTGTGCCGCCATGGCGAGGCGCCTGCCAAGGACGTTCTTGTTCGCCGGGTGGATGTCCGTCGGTTCGCCGATGTCGATGGCGGTGACGAGCGCTGCATCGCGGTCTGCCTGCACGGCTTGGAGTTGTTGCTGCCGCAGCTGCGCCCAGCCCGATTCCACCGGCTCGCTCCGGCGCTCTCCGAAATTGGCGAGCTGCACCACCAGCATGCGTGCCTGCTCCCTGAACTGGCGCCGCCATCCGGTGAAAAGCTCGCGCAATTTCGCGTCGTAACCGGGCTGGCCGACATCGCTTTCGCCCTGATACCAGACCGCCCCGGCGACCCGCATCGGGCCAAGCGGCGCGATCATCGCGTTATGCATCACGCCAAGCCCGGCATTGCTGTCCCACGGCGCGCGGGGCGGGACGCCCTCGACCGTGCCGATGGAATATTCCCAGTCCGCGCCCAGCGGGATCGGCTCTCCCCCCGCGGGAGTGAAATGCAGGCGTTCGGGACCGGCGAAGAAGCCGCCGGTATCCCACGCATTATTGGCAGCGATGAGCACTTCGTTCTCGCCCTCGCGCAGGTACCCGGGCGGCACCCGGTAGGTCCGCTCCACGCCCCAGCCGAAGGTGTAACCGACGGGGTTGCCGTTGATCCATGTAAGGTCCAGGTCGTCGATGGCTCCAATGGCGAGTTGCCCGCCGCTCGCGGCCTGTTCGGCTGTCAGCGTGAAGGTCTGGCGCAGCCATACATTGGCCTGAGGATTGGTATCGAGGCCCGTGCCTTCCCATTCGTTCCAGAAGGAGAATTGCGGGATGGGCTGCCAGTCCAGCAAGGCGCTGTCGGTCCAGGGCTGGCGACCTTCGTCGGCGCTTTCCCACCAGTCATACCAGCGCGGCACGAAAGCCTGCGTCGCGGCGAGGGGATCCTCCTGATAGAGGCTCAACAGCGCGAGGGCTTCGTCCCCATTCAGCGCACGGACGCTTTCGGGCGAAAGCCAGGCATTCGCGGCGCTCCCGCCCCAGTTGGAATGAACGAGCCCTACCGGAACGCCCTCCCGATCCGCGCGCAATTGCCTGGCCATGTAGAAACACGCTGCCGAAAAGTCGGCGACGCTTTCGGCGGTGGCGGGGCGCCAGGTGACAGCTTCGGAAAACGCGGTCTGCGGCACTGAAGCTGTTGCCTGCGGTATCTTCAGCAAGCGAATGCCATCATCGGCGGCGCGGCGCAGCTGGTTCGCGGTGTCCAGCGCGCGCGTGACGGGCAGTTCCATGTTGGACTGGCCCATGCATAGGTAGACATCGCCGATAAGTAGGTCGTCGACAACGGTTTCGCCGGTCGAGTCCGACAGCGTGAGCGTTGCGCTCTCCTCGCTCGCCTCGCGAGCCGGAAAGGTAAGGGTGAACGCCCCGTCCTCGCCTGCCTGCGCCGACGAACTGACATCGTCCAGCATACCCCGAACCGTTTCGCCGGGCGCCGCCGTGCCGGCGATCACGATGGGTTCGCCGCGCTGGAGGACCATTCCCTCGCCATAGGCGGGACCAAGGTCCGGGGCAGCGAGGGCCGGGGTGCTCGCAAGCAAGGCGGCGAAAGTTAAGGTGCGCTTCACCCCAGCTTCGCCAGCGGCTGCGCGAAGCCTTTAACCGGAGCCTCGAAAGCGAGCAATCCGCCCGCCATCGGATAGTCTTCCATGTCGTGGGCTTCCATGTTCTTCGTCGCCGTGGTGACATAACCGGTTCGCAGATCGGCGCCGCCAAAGGCCATCTTGGTGATGTCGCGCGCCGGCATGGCGATCGTGGCGACAAGTTCGCCCGTGGGCGAGAACCGTGCGACCTTGCTGCCGAGATAGAGCCCGGTCCAGACATGGTCCTCGGAATCCACTACAGGCCCGTCCGGATAGGCATCTGGGAACAGCGCGCCGGTATCGACGAAAGGCCGCGCTTCGCCGACGCCTTCCCGCGAAAGATCGGCGACCATGATCTGCTGCGCGGTGGTGTCGGTGAAGTAGATCTTGGTGCCGGAAGCGTTGACGCAGGGGCCATTGGTGATGGCGATGCCGCTCGGTCCGGAAGGACGGATTTCGCCGCGATCGAACACGTAGAAGCGCCCCGATGCAGCATTCTCGCTATCGTCCATCGAGCCGAACCAGACGCGGCCCCAGGGATCGGTGCAGGCATCGTTGAGACGGTTGCCGGCCGGTTCGCCCGGAACGCTCATTAGCCTGGTGAAAGCCTTCTCCTCGGGATCGAAGGTGTAAAGCCCGTCCTTCAGGCCGCAGAGCAGCTTGCCGCCCTCGGCGGGAATCGCCCAGCCGATCTGCTCGGGCGCCTCGGCATAGGAATTGCTGCGCGTATCGGGATCGTAATGCCACAGGCGGTGGCGCTTGATGTCCACGAACCACACGATTTCGCGCACCGGATCCCACAGCACGCCTTCGCCCAGCAGGCTTTCCGCGTCGAGGACGCGCCGGACTTGCGCTTCTATCTCCATCCCGCGTCCACCCAGTAATTGTGCGCCGTGCAGAAGCGCGCATCGTCGGAGGCGAGGAACATCGCCATGGCGGCGATGTCGGCGGGCTGGATGCGTCCGTCGAGGCACTGCGCCGCCACGATCTCGGCCTCGCCTTCGGGCGTGTACCATTTCATCTGGCGCGGCGTCTTCACGTTGCCGGGAATGATCGTGTTCACCCGGATGTTCTGCCGGCCCAGTTCGCGCGCCAGGCTGCGGGTAAGCCCCTCGATGGCGGCCTTGGCCGTCTGGTAGAGCGTCAGGTCCTCGAGCCCCAGGTGCCAGCTGATCGAGCCGAGATTGACAATGCTGCCGCCGCCGGCCTGCTCCATGGCCGGAACCACGGCCTTTGCGGCAAAGAACTGGTGCTTCAGGTTCACAGCCATCCGCTCGTCCCAATAGGCGGGCGTAACTTCGGCCAGCTTGTGGCGATCGTCATTGGCGGCATTGTTGATGAGCACGTCGCATCCGCCGAGCTTCTCGATGAAGATCGCGATCTTCGCCCCGTAATCGTCGCAATCCGTCACGTCGCCATGCATGAAGATCGGTGCATGCACGGCACCCGACAGTTCCTGCATGAGAGCTTCGCTAGGTTCGCTCTGCACGTCGACGAAGGCGACGCGGGCACCCTGCCGCACGAAACCCTCGACAATACCTGCACCGATGCCGGAGCCGCCCCCGCTGATGATTACCCGCTTGTCGCGCAAGCTCGGGTAAATGGCGGCGCCGTCCTTCGGAGCCAGATTCCCTTGTGCCATTAGGCTACCATCCCTGTATTCTTCTTCTCTGTGTTGCAGTGCATTCAGCGTCGACATCGGCTCAGATCCGATCGATCAGGCCGCGCTGGCCGAGATTGCGCATGAGTTCGGCGATACCCATCGTCCAGGCCGGCGCATCGCGCGAGGTGGTGACGGTGTTGCTGAGCGTGCCGAGACGCTCGGACTGTATGGTCACCACGTCGCCCATCTTGTGCGTGAAACCCGCGCCCGGCTTGTCGCGGTCCTGCGTCGGCGCGAACAGCGTGCCGCAGAACAGCACGAAGCCATCCGGATAATGATGTTCGGAAAGGCACTGGCGCACCAGTTCCAGCGGATCGCGGCTGATCTCCGCCATGACGTTGGTGCCTTCCAGGCGATAGCCTTCGGGCCCTTCGATCAGCAGGTCGACATTGGCCTTGCGCACATCTTCGATGGTGAAGTCCCCGTCGAACAGCCGGATGAAGGGACCGATCGCGCAGGATGCGGTGTTGTCCTTCGCCTTGGAGAGGAGCAGCGCCGAGCGCCCCTCGAAATCGCGCAGGTTCACGTCATTGCCAAGTGTCGCTCCGACAACTTCGCCCTCGGCATCGCAGACCAGCACCACTTCGGGTTCGGGATTGTTCCAGTCGGAATCTGATCGCACGCCGATCTGCGCGCCGTGCCCGACCGAGGAGAGCACGGGCGACTTCGAGAAGATCTCGGCATCGGGGCCGATTGCGACCTCGAGATATTGCGACCACATGTCCTCTTCGATGAGGGCGGCCTTCAATTCGCGCGCCTCTGCGCTGCCGGGCACGACCGAGCGTATGCCCGAGCCGACCTTGCCCTCAAGCTGCGCACGGATGTCGGCGGCGCTGGCGGCATCGCCGCGGGCGCGTTCCTCGATCACCCGCTCGATCGCAGAAAGAGCGAAGGTGACGCCGCTCGCCTTGATGCATTGCAGGTCGATGGGAGAGAGAAGCTCCCATCCTTCCGGCAAGCCATCAGCAATCGGGCCGATCTCTCGCCCGCCGTCGAACTGGCGTCGCGCGACGGCACCCGCCACCGTGGAGACGGCCGGGGTGAGGTCGAACAGGACGCCATCGCGGATCGCAATGACGACGGGACCATCCGGCGATGCGGCACGTCCGAGGAATGTCCCGTCCGCGAAATCGGCGGGAAGTATGGATTCTACATTTAAGGCCATCTGCGGCTCTTGCCCTCCCAATTGGGAGCGCTACCATAAGGACGTGAATCCAGCGGAGCAAGGACAAAAGGCTGCGCAATTACAAGGGAGCGGAGAGTATGAGGCGAGCAATCGGAACAACGGTGGCGACATTGGCCCTGGCCTTGGGCGCGCCGGTGTCCGCGCAGGGAGAGGCGGTGTTCGATTACGTCGAATACGAAGCTCTAGGCGAGAGCGGGGATCTTGCCGAAGGACAATATGCGAACCCGGTCATTCCCGGCTTCCATCCCGATCCCTCCCTCGTGCGAGTGGGCGACGATTTCTATGCGGTAACCTCCACTTTCAGCTGGTTTCCGGGCCTGCCGATCCTCCACAGCCGCGACCTGGTGAACTGGCAGCTTCTCGGCAACGCCATCGACCGGCCGGACCAGATGGATTTCAGCGGCCTCGGCACGAACCGCGGCCTGTTCGCGCCCGCCATCACCCATCACGACGGCAGGTTCTGGATCGTGAACACCTGCATCGAATGCGGCAACAATTTCGTCATCACGGCGGAAAGCGCGGCAGGGCCATGGAGCGATCCCACCTGGCTCGAGTTCGGCGGCATCGATCCCTCGCTCTATTTCGAGGGAGACCGCGCCTGGATCGTCTATAACGATGCCCCTCCGGGAGAGCCGCTATACGAAGGGCATCGCGCGCTGTGGATCCAGGAATTCGACCAGGAGGCCATGCAGGTACTGCCCGAGCGCAAGCTGCTGGTGAACGGCGGCGTTGACCTCAGCGAACAGCCCGTCTGGGCCGAGGGGCCGCATATCTACAAGATCGGCGATTGGTATTACCTGCTGGCGGCCGAGGGCGGCACGGCAGACCAGCATTCGCAGACGATCTACCGTTCGCGCAATGTCGATGGCCCTTACGAGCCCGGCCCGATCAACCCCATCCTCACCCAGCGCGACATGCCCGCCGACCGGCCCGACAGGGTCGAGGCGACCGGCCATGCCGACATGGTGCAGCTGGATGACGGAAGCTGGTGGGGGCTGTTCCTCGCCACTCGCCCGTTCGAGGGCCAATCCACCCTGCTGGGCCGCGAGACTTTCCTCCTGCCGGTGCAATGGGAAGACGGCTGGCCGTATTTCCTCAAGCCGGGGGAGGCGGTGCCCATGGTCACCCAGCGGCCCGACCTGCCGGTCTCGCCGGGCGAGGAGTGGAGGGAGTGGCGCGACGATTTCGACCAGTTGTCGCTCTCGCCCGAATGGATCACTTTGCGCAGTCCGGACGGCGGCGCGGCGATGCTCCACGATATCGAGCGTGGCACGATGCGGCTCGGGCCCGGTACGGCCAGTGCGGGGAGCCTTGCGCGCCCGTCTTTCCTCGGTCGCCGCCTGCGCCATCATGAGGCCGCGATCACGACGCAGGTGGATTTCGCGGACGGGGCGCCGGGCGATTATGCGGGGATGCTGGCCTTCATGGACGAGGGCCATTTCCTCACCGCCGGGATCGAACTGGCGCCGGAAGGAAATCGCATCGCGGTGCGGCTGCGCAAGGACCCGGGGGATGCCGAGCGCGGCGAACTCGTCCATTCGGCGCAGTGGGACTCGACCTCGGCGCAGCTGCGACTGACCTTCCGGGAAGGCAGCGCAACGGCATCGTGGCGGGCTTCTGCGGAAGATGCGTGGAACACTTCGCCCGAGATCGACGTGGAGCCGCTGGCGTCGATCCATGCCGGCCTCTTCACCGGCGTCGTCGTCGGCCCCTATGCCGTAGCGGGCGAGCGCTAGCGGCGCTCGCCTTCGCCGGCGATTAGTGGATTATTCGGGAAGTCCCATGGCTGCGCGCATGCCGGGCAGCCATTCCTCGTTCTCCCGATCCCAGAAGGGGAAGGTGTTGGCATAGGCCCATACGCAGATGCCGATACCGGTGGGCGCAAAGGCTTGCGTCACCGTGCGGTGATAGGCCGCGCGGTCCTCGGTCGAGATGTGCAGGTCGTAAGCGCCTGTTTCGCCCATGAACGGCACACGCCCCGTGCGTTCGATGTAGTCGCGCACCTTGTTCACGTCGGCAGCAAGCTGCTGGCGATCCTCGGTGGTGGGAAAATCGCGGCCCGGCGGCGGCATGTCGGGCTGTGTCCAGCTGGCACCCTGATGGGTGTAGGCGAAGGGATCGTAATAGTGGAATGTAGGGTGGATGTTCGGGTCGCTGGGCAGCGGCAGGGTGGCCAGCGAATCGATGCCGCTCCAGTTCTCGCCCCCGATGATGACGGGGCGGGTGGGGTGGCTTTCCCGCACCGCTTCCAGCGCCGGCTCGAGCGTCTGGAGCAGGTTCGAGTGATCGAAATTGTTGTGCGGCTCGTTCTCCAGCTCGAACCACAGGCTGTCCTCGGGATAGCCCTCGAACCGCTCTGCGATCTGGCTCCAGACCGCGCCGTGCCACTGCGCCACGGCCAGCGGATCCTCGTGGATGGGATCGAAGTGATGGCTGTTGAGAATGACGTTGAGATCGGCCGCCAGCGCCTGGTCGACCACTTCCTGCACACGGTTCATCCACCCCGGATCGACCGTCCACGGCGCTTCCTGCAAGGTCTTGTTGTGCCAGCGCACGGGCAGGCGGATGGTGTCGAAGCCCGCATCTTTGATGCGCGTGAAATCCTCTGCCGCGATCGTCGCACCGCCCCAGCTGCCTTCCTGATCGGCTTCGAGCATGTTGCCCATGTTGACGCAGGTGCCGACCGGAAGCGCCTCCGCCGGTGCCGCAGCCGCTGTCAGGGGCTGCGCAGACGACGTGGCCGTGCAGGCCGAAAGCGCCAGCGCGCTGATTGCCAAAGTGAATGCTCGTTTCATCGAAGTCTCTCCCTGAATGGGCCGCTTTCCGCGGCTCGCGGCGGTAGCGCTAACATGAAGGCTGGTTCCCTGCAATCGGGGCAGGGCGCACGCTAGCGCCCTGACAGAACCTGCAGGATGAAGTGCCGGATCATATCGTCGCGCTGGGGCGATGGCGGACCGGTGACGGTGCGCGCCTCCGGTGGCAAATGCGCTGCGGCTTCGGCTGCGTCATCCGCGAACACGAAATGGTCGAACCAGCTGCGCCAGGCCTTCCGCTGGCCCTCGGGCTGATCCCGAATGGCGAGGATGGCATGCACCAGCGCCAGGAAGCCGCCGCCGCGCCGCGCGTCGTTGTGCCAGTAATTGACGAGGACGTTGATCGCCTCTGTCGCCTGCACGTGGTGCCACCACAAGGTGGGAATGTAGATGGCGTCCCCGGGCCCAAGCTCCGCCGTCTGCGCCAGCGCCGCCGCCTTCTCGAACCGCGGGTAGCGGTCATGGTCCGGCTTCAGCGGGTCCACCATGCTCACAGGCTGTCCCGCCAGCGTCATGTCGAGCGGTCCGACATAAAGGTTTTCGGTAGCTTCGGGCGGAAAGAGCGTGAAGCGCCGCTTGCCTACCGCGACGACGGCGAAATTGTCCGAAAGATCGAAATGCGTCGCGACCTGTGTTGCATTGCCCACCCACACGCGCGTGGTGGAACCCGGCTGCGCCTGTGCGAGAGGAAAGGTGTTTTCCCTTTCGAAGCCCGGAAGATGGCTGACAGCAGGCGTCGCGCCGGCATAGATGCCGATGGGTTCCGCTTCACGCTCGATCTCGCGCAGGTGTCGGGTCAGTTGCGAGAGGGACGCTCGCTCCCGGCGAAAATTGAACCCGCGCATGTCGGGGCTGTAGAAAAAGCGGCCTCTTTCGCTTGCTGGCGCAACCATCAGTTCGGTCGGAGCGCCGGAATCCAGACCTTCGAGATAGGCAAGCCCCTCCGCCGGTGAGCGCCTGCCCGAGTCCAGGAGGGGCCAGCCCTTTACCGCGCCGCGTATGACCACGGGCTCATAGGCAGCGCGGATATCGCGTTCGAACTCCGCAGGTTCCGGCAAGGCGGTTTCTCGGACAGGCTTCATGCGAAGGCGCTACCATGGATCGCCTGAGATCACGAACAGGGCAGAACCCTTTCGGCATCCATCCCCAGGCGAACCTCCGCCAGCGACATGTCGCCTCCGCCCTCTGTCGCAAGCACGAACGGCGATTGCACGCCGGTCATGTCCAGCCCCTTGTCGCGCAGGCATCGTAGCGGCAGCCCATAACGGATGAACTCGCCGCTCGTGGGCAGTTCCACCGGGTTCACGACCATTTCCCCGGCCCCTCCCACCATGGCGATGGCGGCGCTTTCCGGCGCTTCGTCCACGCGGAGCGTGAAGAGCAGCAGGATATCGGCATTGGCTTCACGCGTGATGTCGATCGGATCGAAAGTGCCCAGTGAAATTGTCGCGTCGCCCGAAGCGATATCGAAGCGGCGCGCCCCTTCCTGAACGACATGATTGACCGCGGTGATCGAGGCCCGGCCATCCAGCGCGGTCGCAGGCACGGTGGTGATGCGGATCTGGCTGGTGGGCTCGGCCGGGTCGGTGATGTGGAGCGACCAGGCCGATGCGGGCAGTCCATCGGCGAACCACACGCGGCTGTCGCCGGCATTGGCCGTTTCGCTCAGCGGCAGGTCCTGCCAGGGCGTGGTCGGGCTGGAATAGGTCAGGCCGTAGCCGTACTCGAACAGCGCGCCGTCCTCCATGTCCGGCGTCAGCGGCCAGTCGGCGGGAAGCTTGCCCGAGAAATCGTGGCGCGGCGATCCCTCGGCATCGCCCACCAGAACGTCCGCGACACCCCCGCCTTCGCTGCCGGGCAGCCATGCCACCACGAAGGCATCGGCGGCATTGAGTGCCGGGTTCACGTAAAGCGGGCGGCCCGTGATCATCAGCGCGATGACCGGAATGCCCTCGGACTGCAGCTTGCGCATGGTCTCGTAGGGCCCGGTCAGTTCCGCATCGAGCGCGAGGGTCGCCCGGTCGCCCTGGAACTCGGCATAGGGCCGTTCGCCGAAAACCACCACGGCGGCGTCGGGCCGCGTGGTGAAGCTGCCATCGGCCGAAAGCTCGGCGCTGCCGCCGCCTTCTTCCATCGCTTCGTTCAGGGCCGACCATATCGAAGTCGCGCCGGGAAAGTGCGAATTGTCGACCCCCGTCCCCTGCCAGCTCAGCGTCCAGCCTCCCGACTGGCGGGCGATATCGTCCGCGCCCTCGCCCGCGACCAGCAGCCTTGCATCACTGGCGAGCGGAAGCGCTCCGTCATTGCGCAGCAGCACGAGCGACTTGCGCACCGCTTCGCGCGCGATCTCGCGGTGTTCGGGCGCGCCCAGCAATTCGTACTCCCCGGCAAGCGGGCGCGTGGAAGGGGCGCCTGCCTCGAACAGGCCGAGCCGCGCCTTCACCTCGAGAATGCGGGTCACGGCCTCGTCGATCCGGTCCATGGGAATCTCGCCGCTGCGAGTGCGTTGCAGCAGGTCGTCATAGATGTCGCGCCACGTGTCGGGGGCCATGTACATGTCGACACCGGCCATCAGCGCCTGCGGGCAGCTCTCGTTGGTGCAGCCGGCGACCTGTCCGTGCGCGTTCCAGTCCGAAACGACGAAGCCGCCGAAATCGAACCTGTCCTTCAGCACGTCCGTCACCAGCGAGCGGTTGCCGGTCATCTTGACGCCTTCCCAGCTGGAAAAGCTGACCATCACCGTGGCGACGCCTTCGGCAATGGCCGGGCCGTAGGGAAGGCCGTGAATGTCGCGCAGCTCTTCCTCGCTGATGGAACTGTCACCCTGGTCGATGCCATCGTCCGTCCCGCCATCGGCGAGGAAGTGCTTGGTCGATGCGATTACGTATGGGCCTGAAAGCAGGTCCTGGTTCGAGGGCGGGCCCTGCAACCCGCGCACCATTGCCCCGACATAGGAGGCGACCAGCTCCGGGTCGGAGGAATAGCCTTCGTAGGAGCGGCCCCAGCGAAAGTCCTGCGGCACGGCCACTGTGGGGGCGAAGGTCCATTCCTGCCCGGTCACCCGGATCTCGCGCGCGGTGGCGGCGCCGATGCGCTCGATCAGGTCCACGTCGCGCGCAGCGCCAAGGCCGATATTGTGGGGGAAGATCGTCGCACCGATGATGTTCGAGTGGCCGTGCACGGCGTCGGTGCCCCAGATCAGCGGGATGCCCACGCCCCCGTCGCTGGTGTCCACCGATTGGGCATAGAAAGCATCCGCTGCGGCGAGCCATTCGGGCGCGAGGGCCAGGTCGTTGCCACCCGGGCCGCTATTGCCGCCTACGAGGATGGAGCCAAGGTTGTAGGTGCGCACGTCCTCCGGCGTGACGCAGCAAAGATCCGCCTGCACGAGCTGGCCGATCTTCTCTTCCAGCGTCATGCGTCCCAGCAAGCCCGTGATCATCGCACGGTCCTGCGCCGGAACGGTGACGGGATAATCGTATTCGGGCCAGATGGCGGGATTGGCGATGCCGGCCGTGGAAGCCGGTTCGGTCGCCGCGGCGCTGGTCGCGCCAGCCACCGGTGCGACCGCCGAGTGCGTGCATGCAGCCAGGGCCAGCGCTGCAACGCCCGACGCCAGAAACCTCGCGAATTTCATAATCCCTCCCTCGTGCCCACCGCCATAATATCCGCGGCCAGCCATTCCCGAATGTGAGCGCTACCTTTCCGGCGTGCGACGGCGGCGTTATTGCCCGATAAGACGCCGGGCACAAGTCCGGCGCGTCGATTTCCTTGTCCATTCTGCAATCGCGGCTTATCGTGAGCGCAAAGGCACCGGCTGACAAAGGCCGGGTCACGCTATTTGCGGGGATGGGATCACATGAAACTGGTAGCGCTATCTTCATCCGTTGTGGCAGGACTGGCCGCGCTGATGCTGGCAGGTCCGCATTCGGCCAGGGCAGGGGAGGCTGGCTCCCCGCCCATCGACAGCGTGGAAGAATCGGCCGACATCGACCTGCTGCTGTCGCGCATGACGCTGGATGAGAAGATCGGCCAGCTGGTGCAGCGCATGGGTGGCCGTTCGAAGGCTCTGAACTCCCGCCTCGGCCCAGAGGAACTCGAACGCGTCAGGCGCGGCGAGGTCGGTTCCTACCTGCATGTTGCGGGCGCGGAACCGCTGCGCGAGCTGCAGCGCGTTGCCGTGGAGGAAAGCCGCCTGGGCATTCCGTTGCTGTTCTCGATGGATGTGGTCCACGGCTATCGAACGATTTTTCCCGTGCCGCTCGCCATGGCGGCAAGCTGGGACCCGGAGGCCGCACGGCGCCATGCCCGTATCGCGGCGCGGGAAGCGAGCGCGGCGGGGATTCACTGGACCTTCGCGCCAATGGTGGACGTGGCCCGCGATCCGCGCTGGGGCCGGATCGTAGAGGGAGCCGGCGAGGACCCGTACCTCGGAAGCCGGATGGCGGCCGCTCAGGTCTCCGGCTTCCAGGGCAACAACCTCGCCGCGCCGGACACGGTAATGGCGGGCACGAAACATTTCGGTGCCTATGGTGCGGCGGAAGGAGGCCGCGACTATGCTGGGGCGGACCTGGGAGAGCGCGCCCTGCAGGAAGTCTACCTGCCGCCCTTCCATGCCGCTGTCGAAGCAGGTGCTGCAAGCTTCATGACCGCGTTCAACGCGCTCAACGGCGTGCCGACGACCGGCAACCAGGCCTTGCTGCGCACGATGCTGCGCGAGGACTGGGGGTGGCAGGGCCTGCTGCTGTCGGACTGGCGGGCAGTGGAGGAACTGCAGGCGCATGGCGTTGCCGGCTCCCGCCAGGACGCCGCTGCGCTGGCCCTTCGCGCAGGGGTCGACATGGACATGGTCAGCGATATCTACGCCGACGATCTGCGGCGGGCGATCGAGGCCGATCCCGCGCTCCTGCCACTGCTCGACGAGGCGGTTCGCCGGATCCTTGCTGTGAAACGCGACCTGGGCCTGTTCGCCGATCCCTATGCCTATCACGATGCGCGGCGGGAAGCTGCGGTGATGCTGGCCGACAGCCACCGCCAGGCAGCGCGCGAGGTGGCGGAGCAATCCATCGTGCTGTTGCAGAACGAGAACGACGTCCTGCCGCTGGCGCGCGATGCCGGGCGCATCGCCCTTGTAGGCGCGCTTGCCGATGACGCCCTTTCGCAGCTCGGATCGTGGCGCGCGCAGGGACAGGAGGGCGACGTCGTTACCTTGCGAGCGGCGCTGGAGGCTGCGCATCCCGGCGTCATCTACACCACAGGTGTCGACACGAGGTCGGACGATGCCTCCGGGATCGCCGCTGCCGTGGCTGCCGCCCGCGCCGCAGACGTGATCGTGGTCGCGCTCGGCGAGGATTACGACTGGTCGGGCGAGGCGCGAAGCCGTTCCTCGCTGGAGCTGCCGGGTCGCCAGCGCGAGCTATTCGCCGCGCTCGCGGCCACGGGCAAGCCGCTCGTCGTGGTCCTGATGGGCGGGCGCCCGCTGGCCATTCCGGAAATAGCCGAGAAGGCCGATGCCGTGCTGATGACTTGGCTGCTGGGGATCGAGGCCGGTCCTGCCATCGTGTCCGCCCTTTTCGGGGAGAGCAATCCGGGTGGCAAGCTGCCCGCCAGCTTTCCCCGCACGACCGGGCAGGTGCCGGTCAATTACGACCATCTGCCGAGCGGCAGGCCGGCCGATCCCGATCTCTCGCAGGACACCGCGCGTTACATGGACCAGCCGATTACCCCGCTCTACGCGTTCGGTCACGGCGGGAGCTATACCGAATTCGCCTACAGCCCGCTGCGAATCGACAGCGTTAGCATGGCAGCACACGGCGGCAGCACGACGGTTTCGCTCGACGTCACCAATACCGGCAATCGCGCGGGCGACGAAGTGGTGCAGCTCTACGTCCGCGACCCGGTCGCCAGCGTATCGAGGCCGGTCATGCAATTGCGCGGCTTCCAGCGCGTACCCCTCGCGCCCGGCGAAACGAGGCGGGTTTCCTTCACCCTTCGTTCCGACCAGTTCGCGTTCTGGTCCGAAAGCGGTGGCTGGATCGTCGAGCCCGGCGTCATCGAGATCATGGTCGGGAGCGCATCCGACGACATTCGGGCGCGCGGCGAAATCGTGATCGAGGGCTCTGCCGCAGGCTCGATCGCGCCGGCGGCAATCGCCACGAGGACGGTGCTGCAATGACCGCTGCTGCCGGAACCATGTCGAACCTGTCGCGCCCGCTGGGAAAGTATCGCTGGGGCATCTGCGCGCTGCTCTTCTTCGTCATCACCATCAACTACATCGACCGTCAGATCATCGGGGTGCTCAAGCCCGTGATCGAGGAAGACATGGGTTGGTCGGAGGTCGACTACGGCAACATCGTCACGGCCTTCCAGGCGAGCTACGGCATCGGCCTGCTGGTAGTTGGACGCTGGCTCGACAGGGTGGGAACGCGCAAGGGTATCGCCATTGCGATAGCCTTGTGGAGCCTAGCCGCGTGCTTCCACGCCGCGGCGCGCAGCGTCCTCGCCTTCATTCTTGCGCGGATCGCGCTGGGCGTTGCCGAGAGCGCGGCATATCCCGGCGCGGTGAAATCCGTCGCCGAGTGGTTTCCCAAGCGGGAGCGTGCCCTGGGCGTCGGCATCCTCAATGCCGGGGCCAATGTCGGTGTGCTGCTGACACCGGTCATCGCGATAGGTGTTGCCGGCGTGTATGGCTGGCGCGCGGCGTTTCTCGTGACCGGCCTCATCGGCTTCGTCGTGCTGTGGGCGTGGTTGCGCTTCTTCCGCGAGCCTCGCGATCACCAGTCGCTCACCGAAGAGGAGCGCCAGTGGATCGAGCAGGACGGCGAGGATGCGTCGGGAAAGCCGCTTGGCTGGAAGACCGCGTTCCGACAGCGCCAGGCCTGGTTCTTCATCTGCGGCAAGTTCTTCACCGATCCGGTGTGGTATCTCTTCCTGTTCTGGCTTCCCGATTTTCTCAGCCGCACCCAGGGCATGGAGCTGTTCCCGACCGCAGAGAGCGGCATTCTCGCCACGATCGGCCCGGCGCTGATCGGGGTGTATCTTCTCGCCGATATCGGATCGATCGCTGGCGGATGGTTTTCCTCGCACCTTGTTGCCAGGGGGTGGAGCATCAATCGTGCGCGCAAGACCACGCTTTTCATCGCGGCCCTGTGCGCCCTGCCGATGGTCATCGTGGCGAGCGTGCCGGAGCCCTGGATGGCGGTGCTGCTGATCGGCCTTGGCACGGCGGCCCACCAGGCCTTCAGCTCCAACATCTTCACCATGATCGCCGACATGTATCCGCGCCGCGCGGTGGCCACGATCGCGGGTATGGGCGGTGCGGCGGGGGCAGTGGGAGGGATCCTCATCGCCCAGGCCACCGGCTGGACGTTGGAACTCACGGGGTCCTACGTGCCCATCGTGATCTATGCCGGGCTCGGCTACATGATCGCCTTCGTCGCCATCCAGCTGCTGGTGCCGCGCATGCGGCCTGCCTCACTGGACTAGGCAGCGCCGTCAGAGCGTGACGACAACGCCCCCTGCATCGGCGCTGCGATACATGGCCTCGATGATGCGGATATCGCGCAGCCCCATTTCCCCGGGCGTACGATGCTGCTCGCCCGCGCGCGCCGCGCTGGCGAAGCCGTCGAGCTGGGCCGCGAACTGCGCGATGGGATTGCCCGCCGTGTATTCGCGCGGTCGCTCGCCTGCTGCCTCGAACAGGATGCGGTTGTCGTAATAGGTGGTGGCCGGGCTCATCTCCAGCGATGCATCGCTGCCGAAATAGCGCTGGCGGGAAACATAGGGGCTCCAGCAATAGGACGAGGAACCCTGCACGGTAATGCCGCTTGCCATGCGCACGCGCCAGTCGAGCCCGCCTTCTACCTCGGTAAAGCGAGGATCGTTCTCGGGTGTCGAATAATGGGCCGACACGGCCTGCGGAGTGTCGCCCGGCAGCATCATCAGCGAGGTATTGAGGCCGTAGATCCCGATATCGTACATCGACCCGCCTCCGGCCAGTGCCTTTTCCAGGCGCCACTTATGCGGTGGCCAGTCGGGATTTGCATTGAAGCCGTGATCGGCAGAGACGAAGCGCATCGTCCCCAGATCGCCGTTTTCGACCCGCTGGAGCGCGTGCATGTTGTTCGGCTCGAAATGGACGCGGTAGGCAACGCCCAGCGTGCGCGAATTTGCCCGCGCGGCGGCCAGCATCGCCTCGCATTCCGCGCTGGTGGAGGCCATGGGCTTCTCGCACAGCACGTGTTTGCCCGCATCCAGGGCGCGGATCGTGTACTCTGCATGCAGGCCAACCGGCAGGACGATATAGACGCAATCGATCTCGGGATCGTCGGCGATGCTGTCGTAATTGGCGTAATCGTAGAAGCGGGAAACGCCGTAGCGTGCGCCCAGCTGCCTTGCCTTCTCGGGATTGCCCGAAACGAAGCTCGTCATTCGCGACTGCCGCGCATCGCCGAAACCGGGGATGACCTGTCCCACCGCGAACGTACCGAGACCCACGATGGCCCAGCGCATCCTTTCGCCTGGGACCTCCGGCAACTGCGGATTCCCTAGCAGCGGCTGGCCCTCTGCCTCCTGCGCAAGCGCGCTGCCCATCGGCCAGGCAAGTGAAGCTGCAGCCCCGGCTGAAAGGAGCTGCCGGCGAGAGAAGTCATTCATTTGCGGTTTGTCGGTCATCCCTCTCTCCTCCAGTATCGATTCACTCGTTTCGGCGGGCGTGCAGCGAACCGTATGGCCTAAATTGCCCGCTGGGTAGCGCTAACATCGCAAGCGCGCCAGCAGGGCGTCTGCCAGCTGGATTGCCGAGAGCGGTCGTGCCGCCCCGGAGGAACTTCGCGTTACCCGGTCACTTGCGCCGAAAGCGGAAGTACCAGACCTCGTGCCCCATCTGGGTGCGCGCCTTGTTCTCATAGCGCGTCTCACACCAGCCGGAGGGCCGCTTGCGGAAGCTGTCCGGCCCCTCGGCTACCCAATCGAAGACATGCGTGAAGCGCTGCATCACCATCAGCGCATGGCGGACATAGACAGGATGATCGGTGCCGAAGCGGAACTCGCCGCCCGGCTTCAGCTTGTCGGCGATCATCTGCACCGGGCCGTCGTTCATCATGCGGCGTTTGGCGTGGCGCGCCTTCGGCCAGGGGTCGGGGTGGAGGAGGTAGGCCATGGTCAGCGCCCCGTCCGGCACCCGGGCCAGCACCTGAAGCGCATCGCCCGCATGGAGGCGGACGTTGGCAAGACGCTGGTCGCGCACATGGGTTAGCGCCTGGGCGACACCGTTGACGAAAGGCTCGGCGCCGATGAAGCCGTGATCTGGCAGCAGGTCCGCCCGGTAGGCAAGGTGTTCGCCGCCCCCGAAACCGATCTCGAAATGCAGCGGGCAATCCTCGCCGAACAAGCGTTGCGCCGTGACCGGGCCCTCTTCGGGCACGGCGATCTTGGGCAGGAAACTGTCCACCAGCTCCTGCTGCTGCGCACGCAGGGGCTTGCCGATGGAGCGGCCGTAAAGCCGGTTCAGCGTCGTGGGGTCGCCATCCTTGTAGGCCGTCATTGCGCCCCGCTAGAGGGGGAGGGGCCGACTTGTCCAGCACCTGCATGTCGTTTAGGCGCACGGCATCATGGAACAGGCGATAACATTCTTCGACGCGCAACAGGCGTGGGTGCAGGCAGCCATCGGGCTGGCCGCCCTTGCCGCGGTGGCGATCCTGGTGAACTTCCTGCTGAAGAAGGTGCTCCTGCGCCTCGCCGCGCCATTCCTCGACACCCGCACCCAGACGTCGGACCGGGCGGCGGCCCGCCTCGCCACCGTCGCGCCCCTGCTCATCATCGCCGAGGGTATCGACCTCGTCCCGCATCTCTATCCCGAGGTGCGCGTTCTTGTTCACAACATCGCCATGGCCTGCGTGGTGCTCAGCGTGGCGATGGCGATCAGCAAGGCGCTCGACTATGTGAACGAGCTTTACATCCGCACGCCGCAGGCCAGGAACAAGCCGATCAAGGGCTACCTCCAGGTCGTGAAGATCGTGGTCTACTGCGCGGCGGTAATCCTGGCGATCGCCGCGTTGATCGAGCAATCGCCGCTGCTGCTACTCTCGGGCCTCGGCGCGATGGCCGCGGTGCTGCTGCTGGTGTTCAAGGACACGATCCTCTCGCTGGTCGCCTCGGTACAGCTCTCCAGCAACGACATGCTGCGTGTGGGCGACTGGATCGAAATGCCCGCGATGCATGCCGATGGCGACGTGATCGACATCGCGCTGCACACCGTGAAGGTCCAGAATTTCGACAAGACCATCACCGCCATTCCCACCTACAAGATGATCGCCGAGAGCTATCGCAACTGGCGCGGCATGAAGGATGCCGGTGGCAGGCGTATCAAGCGGGCCCTTCCGCTGGACCAGAACTCCGTGCGTTTCCTGTCGAAGGAGGAGATCGACGACCTGCGCCGCTTCCGCCTGCTGAGGGATTACCTTGCAGGCAAGGATACCGAACTGGCGGAGTGGAACGAGAGAGAGCTGTCGGGCGATCCCAACCCTGTGAATGCGCGGCGGATGACCAATATCGGCACGTTCCGCGCCTATGTCATCGCCTATCTCAAGGCCAATCCCGAACTAACCGAAGCGGGTTTCGCGCTGATGGTTCGCCAGCTGGAGCCCACGCCGCAAGGGCTGCCACTGGAGGTGTATTGCTTTGCCGCCACCACGGAATGGGCCGAGTACGAACGCATCCAGGCCGACCTGTTCGACCACCTCATCGCCATCCTGCCCGAGTTTGGCCTGCGCCTGTTCCAGGAGCCGAGCGGACTGGATTTCGCCGCGCTGAAGGTCGCCTGAAGACGACAGCGCCCCGGCAGGCGATCATCCTGCCGAGGCGCTGTTCCCCCCGTCGCCGGGAAGCCGGGCGTCCGGTAATCAGGCGGCTTCGGTCTCTTCCGCCGCATCGGGATCGCGCAGCACGTAGCCGCGGCCCCATACCGTCTCGATGTAGTTCTCGCCGCCGCACGCGCTGGAGAGCTTCTTGCGCAGCTTGCAGATGAACACGTCGATGATCTTGAGTTCGGGCTCGTCCATCCCGCCATACAGGTGGTTGAGGAACATCTCCTTGGTGAGCGTCGTGCCCTTGCGAAGCGAGAGCAGCTCGAGCATCGCATATTCCTTGCCGGTGAGGTGCACCCGCGCGCCGTCGACCTCGACGGTCTTGGCATCGAGGTTCACGGCCAGCTTGCCGGTGCGGATGACCGACTGGCTGTGACCCTTGGAGCGGCGCACAACAGCATGGATGCGGGCGACCAGCTCGTCGCGGTGGAAGGGCTTGGTCACGTAATCGTCGGCGCCGAAGCCGAAGGAGCGGATCTTGGAGTCCATCTCGGCAATGCCGGACAGGATCAGCACCGGCGTCTGCACCTTGGCGACGCGCAGCTTCTTCAGCACGTCGTAGCCGTGCATGTCGGGCAGGTTCAGGTCGAGCAGGATGATGTCGTAATCGTACAGCTTGCCGAGATCGAGGCCTTCCTCGCCCAGGTCCGTCTGGTAGACGTTGAAGCCTTCGGTCGTCAGCATGAGCTCGATCGCCTTGGCGGTGGTCGGCTCGTCTTCGATCAGCAGAACACGCATTGCTCAAAAACCCCTTTTAGTCCCCGCGGGTGTGCCTCTGTGAAGAGAGGAAGCCCGGTATTAACCACGCAATTTCTCACCGAAAAAGGTTAACAAAGCGTTTTCGCCGTTAAGACTTTCGTACTGAGTCCTTTGGGTGACACTCGCCTAGCGTTAATTTGTGGCGGTTTTGCGAGGGTTTGGGCGGCAAGGTTTGAAGGACCCGCGCTGCTGCTACGTGAAGGTTAGTTGATGAAGTACATGCTGGCGGTAGGAACAGCGTTTGCCAGATCGTGGTTTAGGTAGCCTCGCGCGACGAGGCGAATCCCTTGGGCCAGAAAACGGGCGAGAGGGCGCTGGCAGGAAGAGCGGGTGTAGGAAAGGCCCTGCACGGGCAGATCGGGTGATAGGCAGTTTCAGCCCGACCATGCGATCTCATTGCCCGCGAATGGCCGGAGAGGCGCCTATCCTGCCAGCCGCACTCCCGGGAAACGAGCCTATGGATATTTCACAAGGCCGCGCGCAGCTTTTCCATCATCGCCAGGTGCCGCTCGACAACCGGGGCCGTACCTTCGGCAAATGAGCGCAGCTGCCAATTGTCGCCGGATTGAGCATAGCCGGTCATCAGGTCGACCGTTTCCTTGTGCGCCAGCACCTGCTGATCGAGATAGGTCTCGTCGAACTTGTCGTCCGGCGCAGCTTCGAGATGCTCAAGCCACTTGCGCCGCCGCATGTCCACTTCCGTGGGAAGTTCGGGAAGATCCCCGGTTTCCGACATGCGGTGAGCGGAGCGGAGCTGATGCGTGGCCGTCGTGTGATCGTCGATCATCTTGCGGGCGGCCTCGCGCACGCGGTCCGAACGAGTGCGCTTGAGAGCCATTTTCGCTGCGGTGATCTCGTAGATGTCACCAATCGCGGCGTTCTTGGCGAATGCCTCGCCTGAATGCGATCCAAGGGTCTTCGCCTTGACCCGCCCGTGCATGCCGCCGATCGTGTCCTGAACCTTGTCCGCCGTGTGGTGGAGGCCGGTGTGCTTTTCGTCCCTGGTGGTCATCATACAGTCTCCGTCGCGTTCTGGCGGGCCTTGTCATAAGGCGTATCCTCGGCGGTGCCGCTTTCCCGCAGGGACGGGTTCGGATGCTCGCCCTCGGTATTGAAGCGGTATTCCCCGCCAAATTCCTCGCGGTGCCGCCGGATCACGTCCTCGCTCGGCGTGCCGCCTTCGTTTACCTTGCGCTGATAGTCGAAGAAGCGATGATCTTCGGGCAGCTCGCCCACGGGGACGAATTCGGAATCGTAGGCGGTCCAGTCCAGCGTGCGATCGAGCACGCCGCGGACATATTCCTTGTTGGCCTCGAACGTCATCGGTTCGGTCAGGCCGCCCTTGGGTAAGAAATCCGCCGCATCGAGGCCATCGACCTGTTTCATCATGTCGACCGCGAGTCGCAGATGCTCGAGCTCCATGGCCAGGTGGGTCTCCCAGACCTGGCGGATCTTCGTGTCGGTCTCGGTCTCCATGCACGACCAGTAGAGCCAGCATTCGTTGTATTCGTGCAGCACGAGGTTGAGCAGTTCGGGCGTGGTCGGATCGAGGATCGACTCGTAATGCGACACGTGTTGCTCCTCCACCTGGGCGATCTCGAGATAGAGCGCGCGCGCCAGCGGATCCTCGGGCCGGTTGCCCACCGTCATGTAGAAATTCATCGTCTGTTGTTCGGCGGAGACGACCGTCATCGCATTGAGGATCGACTGGATGTCCGATGCCTGCACGGTCATCGGCCGGCGCAGTTCATCGTGCGGGTGGCGGTGATGGAAGATGGTCGGGCGGCCCGGCAGGATCTCGGTAAGGTCACCGGTGATTTCCTCGGCCTTCCGCCGCTCGCCCATCAGGTCCATCAGGTTGGCATAACGGTAGAGGTGGTCGTAATCCTCGAGGACGCCGAACTCGTAAGCTTGCGTCAGATAGGGATCGGGCTCGTGCCGGGCGATCCAGCTCGTCAGGTCCACGGCCACCTGCTCATAGCCGATGGTGTTCGCGATGGTGCTCTCGCTTCCCGGGATCAGCCAGTTCACCCGCTTCTGCTGCTGCTGTTCCGCCTTGCGCACAAGGGCGAGCATCTGCTTGATCCCGCTATCCGCAGTGCGGCGCGCGGCATTGTGCGAGTTCATGATCGCCTCGACCTCGATGCCGTTCATCAGGATTACGCGGCAACGGGTATAGGGATGGACCTCGTTGGTATCGTAGGTCTCGCCGGCCAGTTCCGACCAGGATCGGAACTGGCGATCCATTGGAATGCCTTTTTCCGTGAGCGGGTTGAACGCCATGCTGCTTCTCCTGCGGTTTGCTGAATGCGAAATATGCAGCACCAAAGTCGCGGTCGAACTAATGTTCCCCGAAATGGCGTTACGGAGCAATGGTTTAACAAAGATCAGGAATTAGCTCGCCTAACTAAAACAAAAGGCAATTTCCGGAGCGCTATGTTCCTCGATTGATCGGAAGGCAATTCGGCGATTTGCGCCTGGAATTTGCAGCAGCCGTTACACTAGGCTTCATCGCCAATATTAGGAAAAATCAATCAGGTGCTCGCGCATGACTTAGCGCACTCTTGTCTAGATCGACGGATTCTCAAAGAATGCCGGTCCGCCGCGTCGGACATTCATGGGATCGGGCGGTTACGCCTCACCCCATAGCCGCCAGCTTTTTCGCCCTTCGCCGCTGCACGCTCGACCCGATCCCGATAGCCTCGCGATATTTCGCGACCGTGCGCCGCGCGAGGTCGAAGCCTTCCGCTTTCAGCAGGTCCACCAACGCATCGTCGGAGAGGATCTTCTTCGGGTCCTCGGCATCGGTGAGGGCCTTGATGCGGGCCTTCACCGCCTCCGCGCTCGCGCCTTCGCCGTCGGCTCCGCCGCCTACGCCCGAGGTGAAGAAATACTTCAGCTCGAACGTGCCGCGTTCGCAGTGCAGGAACTTGTTCGAGGTGACGCGCGAGACCGTGCTTTCGTGCATCTCGATCGCCTCGGCCACTTTCGCCAGCGTCAAAGGCCGCAATTCGGAAACGCCGCGGCGGAAGAAGCCGTCCTGCTGCTTCACGATCTCGGCGGCGACCTTGAGGATGGTCTTCTGCCGCTGGTCGAGCGCCTTGATCAGCCAGTTGGCGTCGGCCAGCTTCTCGCTCAGCCAGCCTTTCGCATCCTTGCTGGTCGCCCCTGCGCGCAATTCGACATAGTAGCTGCGGTTGACGACAAGGCGGGGCAGGGTGCCTTCGTTCAGGCGGATATCCCAGGCATCGTCCCTGGCGCTCAGCAGCACGTCGGGAACTATCGCGCCGCTTGTCCCGCCTCCGAACCGCAAGCCCGGTTTGGGATCGTAGCCGCGAAGTTCGGCCAGCATCGCGGCAAAATCCTCGTCATCCACGCGGCAGATGCGCTTCAGATGGGCCACCGCGCCCTTGGCGACGAGTTCGAGGTTGTCGATCAGCACTTCCATGCACGGATCGTAGCGGTCGGCCTCCTTCGCCTGCAGCGCGAGGCATTCCGACAGCGAGCGCGCGCCCACGCCCGTGGGGTCGAGCGACTGGACCACCTCCAGCGCTTCCTCCACCCGGGTGAGCGCCACGTCGAGATCGATGGCGATATCGCGCAAGGGGGTGGCGAGGTAGCCGGCCTCGTCCAGCAGGCCGATGATATGGCGCGCGATGAAGGCGGTCTGCGCGTCGGGCGCGGCGGGGCCGAGCTGCCGTTCGAGGTGATCGGCGAGCGAGAGCTCCGCATCGCTGCGGTTTTCCAGGTCCAGCCCTTCCGCGCTGCCGCCGGAGATTTCGGCGGACCAGTCGCCCGTATCGCGGTCGGTATCGAGCGCGGCAGGGTCGATATCCAGCGCCTCGTCGCCATTGCCGGGCGTCGCATCGTGGATGTCGGGCTGTTCGCTTTCGGGCGGCGCCTCGCGGTCCTCGGCGCGCAGCTCGCCAGCTTCCAGCAACGGGTTCGCTTCCAGCGCCTCCCCCACGAAGGTCTCGATCTCGAGGTTCGACAGCGCCAGCAGCTTGATCGCCTGCTGCAATTGCGGCGTCATCACCAGCGATTGCGATTGCCTGAGGTCTAGTCTTGGCCCCAGAGCCATATCAGACCCCCAATCCAAGCATCAGTGCAGCGTGCGCGTCACAGTTCGAAACCCTCGCCGAGGTAGAGGCGGCGCACGTTCGCGTCGGCCACCAGTTCCTGCGGGGAGCCGGCGAACAGCACCTGCCCGCCGTAGATGATGCAGGCGCGGTCGACGATATCCAGCGTCTCGCGCACGTTGTGATCGGTGATCAGCACGCCGATGCCGCGACCCTTCAGGTCTTTCACCAGGTCGCGGATGTCGCTGATCGAGAGCGGGTCGATGCCGGCAAAGGGCTCGTCCAGCAGCATGATGGAGGGCTTGGCCGCCAATGCGCGGGCGATCTCGCAGCGGCGGCGCTCACCGCCCGACAGGGCCATTGCCGGGCTGGAGCGCAGGCGGGTGATGTGGAACTCCTCCAAGAGCCGTTCCAGCTCCGCCTCGCGGGTGGCCTTGTCGGGCTCCACCATTTCGAGCACCGACTTGATGTTCTGTTCGACCGTCATGCCGCGGAAGATGCTGGTCTCCTGCGGCAGGTAGCCGAGGCCGAGGATGGCGCGGCGATACATCGGCAGCCTGGTGACATCCACGCCGTCCATCAGGATGCGCCCGCTATCGGGCTTCACCAGCCCCATGATGGAATAGAAGCACGTCGTCTTACCCGCGCCGTTGGGGCCGAGCAGGCCCAGCACCTCGCCCTTGGCGACGGTCAGCGAGATGTCGGACAGCACGCTGCGCTTGTCGTAGCTCTTGGCGATGGAGATGACTTCCAGCCCGCCGTTCTCGGGCAGGCCGGGCGCCGCGTTCGAGGGCGCTTCGGCCATCGATTCCGCAAGGGCCTCCTCATCGAGGAATTCGTCGTCGAGCGCGCTCATGCCCAGTCCTTCGTCATATCGGGGCATCTAGCATGGATAGCCGTGCTTTGAAGGGTGTTTGGCAAGATTCCTGCATGAGATCGTCTCTGGCTGAAAGCAAATGGCTGCCAAAGCTGAACGTATGGTTAGCGTGCTTGCAAGCAGATCAACTAGCTGGAATACTCCGACTCGGGACTGGAAGAGAGGACAGCCGGATGAACAAGGCACTCGATCATAGGCAGGATACCCGCAAGGGCACTGCATCCAAGCTGGATTGGCGGCGCAAGATCAGCGATCATGTCGCGTTCGGACTGCTTGTCTACACGGGCCTCCACATCTTCATGACCATGACCCAGCTGAAAGCGAGCGGCGGATCGGTGCTGCCCTATTTCGCGCTGATCGTGCTGGTTGCCGCCATCATCCCGGCCTGCCGCATGTTCGAACAACGCTGGGACCGTCTTTCCGATGCCGAGGCGGCCGACCCGGCGCTGGCACCCGTCTTCCGCCGCGAGGTCATCATGCTGTGGGCCGCCGCCATTGGGCTGCCGCTGGCCCTGACATTCGGTTTCAAGGCCGTCGCCGGACTGTTCTGAACCGCTTTACCGCCCTTTTCGCCGCGTTACTGATCGCCCTGCTCGCTCCCGGCGCGCAGGGCGCGTCGCTGTTGCCGGAGAGCGCCGAAAGCCCGGCGCCTGCCCCGCCCACGCCCAGTGCGGGGTCGATCGAACTGGAGCAGGCGGCCGGCGAGGACGAGCGCATAGCCGCGCGGCTCTCCGACATCTTCAGCAACGTGCCCAGCCTCTCGCAGGTGGAGGTGGACGTGAGCATGGGCGTCGTCACCCTGTCCGGCGTGGCGCCCGACGAGGCCGCCCTTGCCCGTGCGGAGGCGATTGCAACGGGCGTCGAGGGCGTGGCCACTGTCGAAAACACGATAGAGCGCGACGTCAGCGTCGATATCGGCGAGGACATTGGCGGGCTGGGGGACAGGCTGCGCGAACTGACCCGTGCCCTGCCCCAGATGGCGCTGGCGGTGCTGGTGGGACTGGCGATCGCCGCGATCGGCTACCTCATCGCCTCCTTCACCGGATTGTGGCGCCGCGTCGCGCCCAACGGGTTTCTTGCCGAACTGCTCGCCAGCGCGGTGCGCTTCATCTTCACCATCGCCGGCATCGTCATCGCGCTCGACATGATCGGGGCGGGGGCCTTGCTCGGCGCGGTGCTGGGCGGCGCGGGCGTGATCGGCATCGCACTGGGTTTCGCCATGCGCGACACGGTGGAGAACTACGTCGCCTCGCTGATGCTGAGCCTGCGCCAGCCCTTCCGCGCCAACGACCACGTGGTGATCGACACGCAGGAGGGCCGGGTGATCCGCCTCACCAGCCGCGCCACCGTGCTGATGACGCTGGATGGCAACCATTTGCGCATCCCCAATTCCACCGTCTTCAAGGCGGTGATCCTCAACTACACGCGCAACCCGCAACGCCGCTTCGACTTCGAACTGGGGGTGGACGCGGACGACGATGCCGAGGCCGCACGCCAGCTTGGACGGGAAACGCTGGCGAAGCTCGACTTCGTGCTGAAGGATCCTCCGCCCGAGGTGCAGATCGACCATGTGGGCGATTCCAACGTCGTGCTCACCTTCTTCGCCTGGGTCGACCAGCGGCAGGCCGATTTCCTCAAGGCCCGCAGCCGGGCGATTGCCGCGGCCAAGCGCGCACTGGAAGAGGGGGGCTTCGCGCTGCCCGAACCGATCTATCGCCTGCGCTTCGACCAGCGCACCGTGCCCCTGCCGTTCGAGAATGTCGGTCCGGCAGCGGGCGAGGGCAGGCCCGCGGCCAGGGCGCCGCCTTCTCCGCCTCCGCCGCGTCCGTCACCCGCACCAGTCGCCATCGCGGAGGACATCGCGCCCGAGGACGAGATTGCCCGCATGGTGAACGAGGAACGCGCCAGCGACCCCGGCCAGGAAAAGGACCTGCTCGACAGTTCCCGCCCGGTGGAGTGAACGGGCGGGAGCGGCTTTCCGCTCAAGCCCGGTTCATCCTTAACCTGTTGCTTATCCTATTGTCCTAACGACCCCTCCGGAAGATGGATCGCATTTCCATCCGATGGAGACAGGATTTGCGAATTCTCACCTGCCTTACGCAGGATCACGACATCCTGCTGGTGATGCTGGCGGCGCTGATGTGCCTTGCAGGCTCCTACGTATCGGCAAAGCTGTTTCGCCGCACGTTGAAGGACAAGTCCGATTCGCGCTTCTACTGGTGCTTCCTGGCGGCGGTGACGGCCGGCGCGGCAATCTGGGCGACCCATTTCATCGCCATGCTGGGCTACCAGCCGAACGTTCCTGTAACCTTCGCGGGTAACCTGACGATCGTTTCCGCGCTCATCGCCATTGCCGGCACCGCGATCGGCCTGGTGGTGGCCATGCACCGAAACCGGTTTATCGCGGCCGGGTGCGGGGGCGGGACCATCGGGCTTGCCATAGCCGCCATGCATTATGTCGGCATGTTCGCCTACCGGGTGGACGGCGTCGTCAGCTGGTCGCCGGGCTATGTCATTGCCTCGATCGCGATCGCGATACTGGCCTCCGCGATGGTGATAGACCAGATCCGGACCGGCACCGGAAGGCACGTCATCGCAAGGGCGGTGGGCTTCCTCACCGTGGCGATCGTGGGCCTGCATTTTACCGGCATGGCCGCCTTTGCCGTCGCCCCCGTCGAAGGGTTGAGCTCCGGCGCCGACAGCGCGGCCTTCACGGCGCTGGCCATTTCGATAGCCCTTGCCGCGCTGCTGATCCTGGGGGCGGGCATCTCCACGCACCTGCTGGAGAACAGGGCCCAGATCGATTCCCAGGCCCGGCTGCAACATATCGCGCTGCATGACGAGCTGACGGAGATCGTGAACCGGCGCGGCTTTTCCAAGGCGCTGGGCGCGGAATGCACGCGGCTGCAGCGCTATGGCCGGCCCTTCGCGCTCCTGATGGTGGACCTCGACCGCTTCAAGTCCATCAACGATACCTTCGGCCATCCCGTGGGGGACGAGGTGCTGCGCCGGGTGGCCGGGCGGCTGCGCAGTGCCGTGCGATCCGGCGACCTGCTGGCGCGCCTGGGGGGCGACGAATTCGCGGTGATCGCCTACGGCCTCGACACCCTGCAGGACGCGGAGCGGCTGGCCAGGCGTATCGTCGAGGTCATCGAGCGACCGTTCATCGTGACTGGCCATATCGCGGAGATCGGTGCCAGCGTTGGCGTGGTCCTCGCGCCGACCGAAGCCTCGCGACCGGAAAAGCTGATCCGGAAAGCCGATGTCGCGCTCTATACCGCGAAGAAGGAAGGGAAGGGCCAGTACTGCATCTACCGCGCGGAGCTTGGCGAAGCGCTGGAACGGCGGCGTCTGATCGAGGCCGACTTGCGACGCGCCTGCATGCGCGACGAGTTCAACGTCGTCTACCAGCCAGTGATCGATGCCGTGTCGGGCAATGTGACCGGGGCCGAGGCGCTGCTGCGCTGGAGCTGCGAGGGTCGCGGCGAAGTATCGCCATCCGAATTCATTCCCATCGCGGAGGAGTTGGGCCTGGTTACGCGCATGGGCGCAGGCGTTCTCAAGCAGGCGTGCCGCGATGCCGTGGGCTGGCCCTCGGACATTTCGATTTCGGTGAACATATCGCCGATCCAGCTGCTCGACCCCAAGCTTCCGCAAACGGTGCTCCAGGCGCTCGAGGAGAGCGGGCTTTCGAGCGACCGGCTCGAACTGGAAATCACCGAGACGGCACTGATCGGCAATGACGAGATCGCCATGAAGGTGCTTTCGGGCATCAGGGATCTGGGCGTGCGCATATCGCTGGACGATTTCGGCACCGGCTATTCCTCACTCAGCTACCTGCACCGCTTTCCGATCAGCCGCCTGAAGATCGACCGGTCCTTCGTTCGCCAGCTGCCCACGGACCAAGGCAGCGCCTCGATCATCCGCGCGATCTCGCAATTGGGCAAGAGCCTTAACCTGAAGATCACGGCGGAGGGCATCGAGACGCAGGACCAGCTGGCCTTCGTTTCCAGCCATGGCTGCGACAACCTGCAGGGCTTCCTGATCAGCCACCCCATCCGCTCGGACCTTTTCCTCGATCTCGTATTGTCCGAAACGCGCAAGGAGGCGGTGTGAATTTCCAGTTCGACGAAGGAGGCCTGTCGCGCCTGCTCTACACCAGCCATTGCGCGGAGGAATTTACCGACCGTACCCGGCTGGACCCGGGCTATATCGCCGAGAAGGCTGCTCGCAACAACGCGCTGCGGGACATCACCGGCAGCCTCCTGTTCGTGGAAGACCAGTTCATCCAGATCCTGGAGGGGCCGGCCGCGAAGGTGGAGGAAACGTTCGAGCTGATCTGCCGGGATTTTCGCCACCACACCCTCAAGCTGATCGACCTTGTCAGCGTGAAGGAGCGGGTCTTTCCGGAATGGAGCATGGCCTGCCTCGTGCCCGACACGGAAACCCGCATCCGCCTGCGGGACGAGCTGGACGAGATCCGCTTCCTGCTCAACGTGAATGCGAGCCAGGCTGTGCAGCAGATGCGTGCGCTGCTCCACTGCGAGCTAACCCGGGCCTAGCCCGGTCGGGACCGCGCCGGACGCGGCCCGTCGCAGTCCCGCCCCGCTCTAGTCGTTACGGCCGAGGCCCGGCTTGGGCGAGTTCTTCGCGCGCTCGATCGATTCCAGCACGATGCGCTTGGCCTCGGCAGCATCGCCCCACTGGCCAATGCGCACCCACTTTTCCTTCTCCAGGTCCTTGTAGTGGGTGAAGAAGTGCTCGATCTGCGCGAAGATGATGCTGGGCAGGTCCTTCGTTTCGGCCACATCCGAATAATAGGGGAAGGTCGTGTCCACCGGCACGCAGACCAGCTTCTCGTCGCCGCCATGCTCGTCTTCAAGATTCAGCACGCCGATGGGCCGGGCCCGCACGACGCAGCCCGGGATGAAGGGCGAGCGGGCGATCACCAGCGCGTCCAGCGGGTCGCCATCGGGCGAAAGCGTGTGCGGCACGAAGCCGTAATTGGCCGGATAGCGCATCGGAGTGTGCAGGATACGGTCCACGAACAGCGCGCCGGAGTGCTTGTCGAATTCGTATTTCACCGGTTCGCCGCCAGTGGGCACCTCGATGATGACATTCAGGCTGTCCGGCGGATTGTCGCCCGTCGGAATGTGTTCGATACGCATGGAATTCGTGACCTCTTGGATGTTTGTCTGCACGCCTGCCCGAAAGGCGGTGGTCGCCTAGCGCAGCGCAGGGATGAAGGCGAGGGGCAATTGCGACTCGGCGCAAAAAAGGACGCGCGAGGATACACGGCGGAGGAGTTGCGCCTTCGCGGGGCTGGGCCTAGAGGCTCGGCTCCATGAGCAAGCCAAAGACGCCGCAAGCGATACGCGGCACCCAGGACATCTTCGGACCCGATGCGGAGGCCTTCGTCTTCGTCGTCGAAACCTTCGAGCGCGTGCGCAAGCTCTACCGCTTCCGCCGCGTGGAAATGCCCGTGTTCGAGCGGACCGAGGTGTTCGCCCGGAGTATCGGCGAGACAACCGATATCGTGTCGAAGGAAATGTACACCTTCGACGATCGCGGCGGCGAGAGCCTGACGCTTCGCCCGGAATTCACGGCCGGGATCGCGCGCGCCTTCCTCACCAATGGCTGGCAGCAGCACGCCCCGCTGAAGGCCGCGACGCACGGCCCCGTCTTCCGCTACGAGCGCCCGCAGAAGGGCCGCTACCGCCAGTTCCACCAGATCGACGCCGAGATCATCGGCGCCGCCGAACCGCAGGCGGATGTGGAATTGCTGGCGATGGCCGACCAGGTGATCCGCGAGCTGGGGATTGAGGGGATTACCCTCCACCTCAACACGCTGGGCGATGCCGACACGCGCGACGCCTGGCGCGCGGCGCTCGTTGAGTATTTCGGCGCGGTGCGCGGAGAATTGAGCGAGGATTCGCAGGAGCGGCTGGACAAGAATCCCTTGCGCATCCTCGATTCCAAGGACCCGCGCGACCGCAAGTTCGTAGCCGAGGCGCCGAAGATCGACGCTTTCCTTTCCGATGATGCGCAACGCTTCTTCGATGCGGTGACGCGCGGCCTCGATGCAGCGGGCGTCAAATGGCAGCGCGCCGAAAGCCTCGTGCGCGGGCTTGACTATTACCGCCACACCGCCTTCGAATTCATCCCCGACGAAGGCACCGCCGCCGCCGATGCTTTGGGTTCGCAGAGCACCATACTTGGCGGCGGGCGTTACGATGGTCTGATGGCATCGCTGGGCGGACCGGCCACGCCCGCGGTCGGCTGGGCCGCGGGGATCGAGCGGCTGGCTATGCTGGTAGGGGAACGGGGCGAGATCGAGGCCGATGCTGTCGTCGTGCTAGAAGACGATTCCCGCATGGGGCGCGCCATCGCCACGGTGAAGAAGCTGCGGGAAGCCGGGTGGAAGACGGAACTCTTCGCTCACGGCTCGCCCCGCAAGCGCTTCGACAAGGCGCGCAAGGTTCCGGCGCATGTCCTTGTGACGTTCCCGGTAACCGACGACAAGGTCTCGACCAGGGTGATGGGCGACGGCGGCGAAGTGCACACGGCCATCGAGAGCCTGGTGCAGTTCGACTGATGACCATCCCAGCCGAACGTCTCCGCCAGATCGCCAATCGCTTTGCCGAGCTCGAGGCGCGTATGGCGTCGGGCCAGCTCGAGGGCGAGGAATTCGTCCAAGCCAGCCGCGATTATGCCGAGCTGGAGCCGGTGGCGAAGATCGCTGCCGAGGTCTCCGCCATGCGCGAGGAGATCGCCGGGCTGAACGACATGCTCTCCGATCCCGAAATGCGCGCGATGGCGGAGGAGGAGCTGGCGAGCCTCAAGAAGCAGCTGCCCGAGGCCGAGCGCCAGCTCGCCATCGCCATGCTGCCACGCGATGCTGCCGACCAGCGCCCCGCCATGCTCGAAATCCGCGCCGGCACCGGCGGTGACGAGGCCGCGCTGTTCGCAGGCGACCTCTATCGCATGTACGAGAAATACGCCGCCGAGCAGGGCTGGAAGGTCGAGCCGGTCAGCGTCGCCGCCGCCGATGTGGGCGGCTACAAGGAGATCGTCGCCAACGTCACCGGCACCGGCGTGTTCGCAAAGCTGAAGTTCGAAAGCGGCGTCCACCGCGTGCAGCGCGTGCCCGTCACCGAGAGCGGCGGGCGCATCCATACCAGCGCGGCGACCGTGGCGGTGCTGCCCGAGCCCACGGAAGTGGATGTCTCCATCGACGAGAACGACCTGCGGATCGACATCTACCGCTCCAGCGGCGCGGGCGGGCAGCACGTCAACACCACCGATTCCGCCGTGCGCATCACCCACGTGCCTACCGGCATTGTCGTGGCGATGCAGGACGAGCGCAGCCAGCACAAGAACCGCGACAAGGCGATGAAGGTGCTGCGCGCCCGCCTGTTCGAGAAGCGCCGCGAGGAAGCGCACGGTGCCGAGGCCGAGGCGAGGAAGGCGATGGTGGGCAGCGGCGACCGCTCCGAACGCATCCGCACCTACAACTTCCCGCAAGGCCGCGTGACCGACCACCGCATCGGCCTCACCCTGCACAAGCTGCCGGAAGTGCTGGAAGGCGCAGGGCTGGGCGAACTGGTCGACGCCCTGATCGCCGAGGACGAGGCCAAGAGGCTCGCCGCGATGGATGCGTGAGAGTGCCCGGCGCGCGTAACTCCGTCTGTCCTGAGCCTGTCGAAGGACTGCTTTGCTTCGGGCGAAAGGCCGGAAGGTGAAAGGCAGCCCTTCGACAGGCTCAGGGCGGTCGGGAGTAGAAGTTTCCGAAGCCATCCGGGAGGCTGCGCAGCGCCTTGCCGCCACCAGCGATACCGCCCGCCTCGACGCCGAATTGCTGATGGCCCATGCGCTCGGCGTTTCGCGCTCCGACGTGCTGTTGCGCCGCATGCAGGACGATGCACCCGGCACCTATGCAGCGCTGGTCGAGCGCCGCGGGGCGCGCGAGCCTGTCGCCTACATAACGGGCAGGCAGGAGTTCTTCGGCCTCGATTTCGAGGTTTCGCCCGATGTACTGATTCCGCGCGGCGACAGCGAGACCATCGTTCGCGCCGCGCTCGAAACAGCACCCGGTGCGCGCCGCGTGCTGGACCTCGGCACAGGGTCGGGCGCGTTGCTGCTGGCAGTGCTGAGCGAGCTTCCCGCTGCCAGCGGCGTCGGCGTCGACGCGTCCTCTGCCGCTCTGGAGGTCGCGCGCCGCAATGCCGAGGCTCTCGAACTGGCAAGCCGCGCGCGCATGCAGGAGCGCGACTGGACCATGACCGGCTGGGCAGACGATCTCGGGCAATTCGACCTGATCCTCGCCAATCCGCCCTATGTGGAAGACGCGGCAGCGCTCGATCCTGATGTACGCGATTACGAACCTGCGAGCGCGCTGTTCGCCGGGCCGGAGGGGCTCGACGACTACCGCATCCTGATCCCGCAGCTGCCGCAATTGCTGTCCGAAGGCGGCATCGCCGTCCTCGAGATCGGTGCCAGCCAGGCGCAGGCGGTGGGCGAAATAGCGCGGGCTCATGGCTTTGCCGCGAGCGCGCACACAGACCTTGGCGGACGCGACCGGGCGCTGGTTTTGCGATTAAGGGTTGGCAAAGGCGATTCGAGTAGCTAACTCTTGGCTCAGGTCGATAGCGCACGGGGCGCTGGGCCGAACTCCGAAATTTGCCTGTTTCGCGGCGACGCGGTCGCCGATCGAGGATGCGGGTTACGGATGAAAAGCACCTCGTGAGGGGTGCCTTCACGAGGGGGCATATGGCGAGAAGCGGCGTGGTCCGCAGGCCAGATTGAGGAAGCGAATTTCCCTTGAATAGCAATCGAAACAACAATCGTCGTCGTGGTCGCGGTAACAATAATCGTGGCGGAGGCGGCGGCGGTGGAAACCAGTCGAACAACCGGATCGATTCCCGCGCCCGGGGCAACGCCCCGCAGATGCTGGAGAAATACAAGAAGCTGGCCCACGAGGCCTCGCTGAACGACGACCGGGTGCAGACCGAATACTACCTGCAATTCGCGGATCACTACTTCCGTGTCATCGCCGACAACAAGGCGCAGAAGGACGAGCAGCAGGCCAAGCGCAACGCCGACCGCGAGCAGGACAATTCGGACGACGAGGACGATGACGACCAGCAGGATCGGCAGCAGCACGGCCGCTCGCGCTCGCGCCGGCCAGAGGGCGGCAACCGCAACAGTGGCAAGGGCCGCGGCAACGGCGCCGAGCTCGAAGAGGGCGTCGAGGGATCCGAGGGCGACCAGGAAGACGACGACAACCCCTTCACCCGCGACGACAAGCCGAAGAAGGCTCGCAAGCCCGCTGCACGCAAGCGCAAGCCGATTGCCGATGCGGAGAGCGAGGATTCGGTGAACGACGACGGCAGCCTCGATCCCGACATGCTTCCACCCGCCATCGCGCGCGGTTCGGAGGATGACGAGGATGCAAAGCCCCGTCGCAAGACCACGCGTTCGCGCCGCAAGCAGTCTGATGAAGACGACGGCGGAGAGGCGCTGGAAGCGGTCAACTGACGTCCTGACCTGACACGCTGACGGACGGACGCTACGCGGAAGCGATGACCAGCAGCTTCACGCTTTCAGACCGGCTCGCCGCGCATCCACGCCTTGCCGCGCTTGGCCTGGGTCTGCTTTCGGCGATCGGTTTCCAGCCGCTCGGCCTGTGGCCGGTGGCTTTACTGGCGGTTGGCCTCTTCGCACTGCTGGCTGCCCGGGCGACGAGCTGGCTGCGCGCCTTCGGCCTCGGCTGGTTGTTCGGGGTCGCGCATTTCACGCTCGGCAATAGCTGGATCGCCACGGCCTTTACCTACCAGGCCGAAATGCCCGCCGTTCTCGGCTGGGTCGCCGTTCCGCTGCTGGCGCTTTACCTTGCTGTTTATCCCGGACTTGCCGCTCTGGTCGCCCGCGTGGTGGCGAAACAGAGTTCGGGCTGGAGCTTTGCGCTGGCCTTTGCGGGAGCGTGGATCGTCACCGAATGGATGCGCGGCTGGGTCTTCACCGGCTATGCCTGGAATCCCTTTGGCATGGTGCTGCTGGGGCCGTTCGACAGGCCGGGCCTTGCAGGCGTAGCCCCGGTGATGGGCACCTATGCGCTGTCCGGACTTGCAGTGTTCCTGGGCTGCGCGCTGGTCCTGCTGCTGCGGGAGCGCAACTGGCTGGCGAGCGGAACGGTCGCGGCGTTGCTGGTGGCAGGCATGGCCTGGCCCGCGCCCGAGGCCGAGGACAGCGATCTTCGCGTCACCATCGCCCAGCCCGACATCAGGCAGGAAACCCTCTCCGACTCGCAATTTTACGAGGCCAATTTCCAGCGCCTCGCCCAGCTTTCGCCGCGTCTCGACGATTCCGCCGATCCGCGCATCGTGCTGTGGCCCGAGAGCGGCATGGTGGATTACCTGCGCGAAGGCTATCCGCAGCGCTATTACGACAGCACCACCGCGCTTGGCAGCCCCGCCTATGCGCGTCGCCGACTGGGCGCCACGGTTGGCGCGGGCAGCGTGCTGCTGACAGGCGCGGTGGACCTCGAGATCGGCCCGGACCAGGCCGGCTTCATGCGGGCGCTGGGTGCGCGAAACGCCGTCACCGCCGTGTCGGACGAGGGGGAACTGCTGGGTGGCTATGCCAAGGCGCATCTCGTCCCCTATGGCGAGTACTTGCCCTTTCGCGAGATACTGGAGCCGCTTGGCCTCTCGCGGCTGGTGGCAGGCTCTATCGACTTCTGGCCCGGCCCCGGACCGCGTACGCTGGACCTTGGCGAGCACGGCCGGGCAGGCGTGCAAATCTGCTACGAAATCGTGTTCTCGGGTGAGGTGACGGAGGGCGGCAATCGCCCCGATTATATCTTCAACCCCTCCAACGATGGCTGGTTCGGCGCCTTCGGACCGCCACAGCACCTTGCGCAGGCGCGGATGCGTGCCATCGAGGAAGGCCTGCCCGTGCTGCGCGCCACCACCACCGGCATTAGCGCGGTGATCGATTCGCGCGGCGTGGTGCGCGATCACCTGGGCAACCATGTGCGCGACCGGATCGATGCGAACGTGCCCGCTGCCGCGCCTCCCACGCTGTTCGCCCGCATGGGCAACTGGCTGCCGCTGCTGTGGGCGGGCATGCTGCTTCTCGCCGGTTTTGTTGCAAGGGCCCGCGCCGCTCGTTAGAGCCGCGCATACGTTAACGCCGTTAGAAGGCATCCAGAGGAAAACCTCCGCAATGCGTCAATCATACCTGTTCACATCCGAAAGCGTATCCGAAGGCCATCCCGACAAGGTGTCGGACCAAATCTCCGACGCCGTGGTCGACCTGTTCCTGTCGAAGGACCCGGAGGCGCGCGTTGCCTGCGAGACGCTCACCACCACGAACAATGTCGTTCTGGCGGGCGAGGTGCGCGGCAAGGGCATGATCGATACCAGGGGTGACTGGGTGATCGGCGCCAAGGCCGAGATCGAGAAGGTCGTGCGCGAGACCGTGAAAGCCATCGGCTACGAACAGTCCGGTTTCCACTGGGGCGACCTCACCTTCGTCAACCACCTGCACCCGCAAAGCGCTGACATCGCGCAGGGCGTGGATGCCGGTACGGATGGCTCGAACAAGGACGAAGGCGCCGGCGACCAGGGCATCATGTTCGGCTTTGCCTGCGACGAGACGCCCGACCTGATGCCCGCGACGATCGATTACAGCCACAAGATCCTCGAGCGCATGGCCGCCGACCGCAAGAGCGGAGCGGCCCCCTTCCTCGAGCCCGATTCCAAGAGCCAGGTGACGCTGCGCTACGAGAACGGCAAGCCGGTCGCCTGCACCGCGGTGGTGGTTTCCACCCAGCACACCGATGGCTATCACGAGGGCACCAAGCGCGACGAGCTCTACGCTTATGTGAAGGGCGTCGTGACCGACGTGCTGCCCGATGGCTTTGTGTCGAACGAGACCAAGTGGCACATCAACCCCACCGGCAAGTTCGTCATCGGTGGCCCCGATGGCGATGCGGGCCTTACCGGGCGCAAGATCATCGTCGATACCTATGGCGGTGCGGCCCCGCATGGCGGCGGCGCGTTCAGCGGCAAGGACCCGACCAAGGTTGACCGGAGCGCCGCGTATATCACCCGCCACCTCGCGAAGAACGTGGTGGCCGCCGGGTTGGCCACGCGCTGCACCATCCAGATCGCCTATGCCATCGGCGTGTCCGAACCGCTGTCGCTCTATGTCGATACGCATGGCACGGGCACGGTGGAAGCCGACAGGATCGAGGACGCGATCCGGAACCTCTCCAAGCTGGGCGGCCTCACCCCGCGCGGCATCCGGACCTATCTCGGCCTCAACAAGCCGATCTATTCCAAGACCGCCGCTTACGGCCACTTCGGCCGCAAGGCGGAAGGCGACCTGTTCCCCTGGGAGCGGACCGACCTTGCCGAGGACCTGAAGGCCGCGCTTTCCTGAAAGGCATGACGGCGTGAGCGTCGCGGGCACAGCCCTTACCGCCGCGCCGTCCTCCCACCGCCGGATAGAGGCACTCGACGCCCTGCGCGGGGTCGCGGTGTGCGGCATCGCTTTGATGAACGTCATCGCCTTTGCGATGCCCGCCAACGCCTATCTCAACCCCCGCGTCCATGGCGGTACGGGTCCGCTGGAGACGGCGCTGTGGGCGATCGGCTTCCTGCTGGTGGAGGACAAGTTCCGCGCCCTGTTCGCCATGCTGTTCGGCGCGGGCGTGGCGATCCTGCTCGGCAAGGCCAGGGAGGGGGGCGACAGCCGCCCGGTCGCCGCCAACACCGCGCGCATGGTGGTGCTGCTTCTCATCGGGCTTGCCCATGCGACGCTGCTGGCCAACAACGACGTGCTGCGGATCTACGCGCTGTGCGGACTGCTGCTGCCGATCGCCGCCACCTGGCCGGTGAAGCGCCTGCTGTGGGCGGCGGGCCTGCTGGTCGCGGGGCAGCTGGCGGTGTCCGGATTCTATGCCTGGGGCTGGCTCGAATACTGGTATCGCGGCGCGAGCGGCATGGCTGTCGATCCCGCGCCCGCCCTGGTGGCCGAGCAGACCTATGGCGGCGACCCCGCGCAGGTCGCCGCCGCGCTGGAGCAGGGGCGCGGGAGCTTTACCGAGCGGCTGGACAGGCGGCTCGACACCTTGGCGATCCAGGCCCGCTTCATCGTCGCCTCCATCCCCTCGGCGCTCGCTTCCATGCTGCTGGGCATGGCGCTGTGGCGGTGCGGCCTGCTAGCGGGCGAGTGGGAGGCGAGCCGGGCGCTGCGCCTCACCCGGCGATGCGCGCTGGCGACGACGCCGGTGCTCGCCGCGCTGGCTGCGTGGTCCATCCTTTCAGGCTTCGATGCCATCGTGACTGCTGCCAATGCCATCGTGCTGTCCGCGCCCTTCGATATCGTGCTCAGCGTCGGGTACGCCGCGCTGGCGATGGCGCTGTTCGGCGGCGCGCTGGCGGAGCATCGGGTCACGCGGACCTTCGCTGCGGCGGGGCGGCTGGCGCTCACCAACTACCTCGCCACCAGCGTGATCTTCGCTGCCATTTTCGCCAGCTGGGGCCTCGGCCTGTTCGGCGAGGTGTCGCGCGGTCCGGCGCTGCTCATCAGCCTTGTACCCATCACCGCGATCCTGCTGTGGTCACGGCCGTGGCTGAGCCCCTTCCGCCAGGGCCCGGCGGAGTGGCTGTGGCGTAGCCTCGCGCGGCTCAAGCCGCTCCCCCTGCGACGGCGGCCGGAGACCTGACCCGCGCCATGTCCGAGGCCAGTTGCCTGCTCGCCAGAAAGTAATGCGCCGAGGCCCAGAGGTAGCCGAGCCCGCTCACCGCCATCGCAATCGCCAGTCCGCGCGCCGGGCCGTGCTCCAGCGAGAGCCGGTCGCTGAGGAAGCCCAGCAGCGAAGGGCCGAGCCCGCCCGCCACGCCATATACGCCGTTGAGGATCGCCGCTGCGGTCGCCCGCATCCTGGGGTGCATGAGGTTCTGCAAGGTGGCGTAGGTGATGCCGAGATAACCGAAGTTGAGGAAAGTCGCGATGCTGACGAGGGCGAGCAGCAGTGCGAGGTCCGTCTGCAGGATGGCGAAGGCGTAGAGCGGTGCGCCGATAGCCAGCGAGATCGCGGGAATCAAAGCATAGGCCTTGGGATTGCCCTCGCCGAAGCGGTCCCCCAGCCAGCCGCTGCCGACCACGGAGAGCGCCGCGGGTAGGCTGGCGATAAGGCCTGCATAGAGTCCTGCCTCGGCCAGCCCGACATCGAACTCACGCACCATCAGGCTGGCGAAGAAGAAGTTGAGGCCGAAGCCCAGCATCGCCGCCAGCGCCGATCCGATCACCAGGTTGCGCGCGCTGGGCAGGGCGAACAGGCGCGACAGCACGGCGGAGAGCGGGGGCACATCGTCGCTCGCGCCCGGATCGTGCTGCCCGCGGCGCGGCTCGGGCACGAAGAACCATGCGACAAAGCCCATCACCAGCCCCGGTATGGCGGCGATCAGGAAAGTCATCCGCCAGCCGAATTCCTGCGCGATCCACCCGCCGCCGACGAAACCGATAAAGGCTCCCAATGGCGGCGAGAGCAGCAGGCACGATATGGCGAGGCCGCGCCGGTTGGCGGGGAAGTAGTCCGCCACGACCGACTGATTGCCGGGCAGGCCGATCGCCTCGCCCAGTCCCACGCCCATGCGCGCCACCAGCAATTGCACCCAGCTTCCCGCCCAGCCGCAGGCGGCGGTGGCGACGGACCAGAGGATCGTGCCGAAGGAGATCAGCGTCAGCCTGCGCACCCGCTCGGCAATGCGCGCCACCACGAGCCCCGCCCCGATATTGAGCAGCGCGAAGGCCCATGCCATCAGCGAAACCTGCGCGTCGGTGAGGCCAAACTCGGCCTTCACCGGCTCCACCAGCACGTTGACCACGATGCGGTCGATGAAACCGACCGTGGCGATGGACGCGATCACCACCAGCGCCAGCCACGGCGATTGCGTGCGTGTTCTCATGGCCTCTCCCTCACACACTTCTGTCACGGTTCGGGCCGCTGGCACAATCGGTCTCGGAGAGTCGAGAGTGCGAACGTGGAACACATGGAACACGCTCCAGAGGGGAAAAGCGCTATTGTGTGACCTTAGAGGCTGCAAGGTGTCACCTTGCGGGGGAGAGTGTCACTATTTCCGCGCGAAGTGTCACCCTTTTTGGGCGAAGTGTCATCCCAGCGTGGCAAAGTGTCACCCGGGAGCGGTTGACGTGTCACCTTGGGAGGGCGGCGCGAGGGAAATGGAGCGGGGCGCATGGCAATCGGCGTGGAAGATCGGCCCGCTTGTAGGACAGTGCATACGAAAAAGGCGGCTCCGCAGTGGAGCCGCCTTTTGCGTTGTGCGTTTGTCGGCCCGCCCCGCTGCGACTAGGCGGCAAGCCGCCAAGTCTCGCTGCCCCTCCCATTGGGAGGGGTTAGGGGAGGGTATACCAGCCCCTCAAGCCGGTTTCGCGCCGTGGTTCTCGCGCACCCAGCGGCCCACTTGCCGGCCGTAGCGGGCGATCATGTGCATGTTGAAGAAGTGCCAGCAGCCCAGCACCAGCACGGCAAGGCCCACCTTGGTGGCGACGAAGCGGATGGCCTCGGCAATGGTCACGGGCTCTGCGCCAAGGCTGATCGTAAGCAGGATGAAGCCGACATTGACGAGGTAGAAGCCCACCACCAGCAAGTGGTTGGTGCTGCGCGCCAGCACCTCGTCATGGCCGAAACAGTCGACGAGGAACACCTCGCCATTGACCGCCAGCGTGCGCGCCACCCAGCGGGTGAGGGCAATGGCGATGATGAGATAGGCGATGTAGCTCAGTTCGGTCATCGTGCTTCTCCTTCTAGTAAATCATGTCGTGATAGGGGTTGGCGGGTTGCTCGATCGGGCGCTCCGCCTCGCGCTTGCGGACCTGTTCGCGGCGCAGCGACACTCGCCACCTGCCCCAGCGATGGGCGGCGAAGAGGCCGGCAAAAAGTCCGAATATGGCGAAGAACAGGCTGAAACCGGGTTCGGCATCGAAGACCGGCAAAGCCAGCACCGGGAGCAGGAAACCGAAAACGGCGCCCGCTTTCTCATAAGTCGCAACGGTCTCGCGCGCGGCGCGATGAAGGGCTGCGGTGAGAGGCAGTCCGATTACCAGCATCGCCGCGAGGGTCACGGCCCCGGATATCAGGATCGGATAGGCCGCAAAAAGCAGGCCTGTCAGAAGCAAGCCATCGATGGCGAAGGCGATACCGAGTGGAACGGTCAGCACCAGAAACAGTCCGCCACCTGCGAAAGTACCCCAGAGCCACGCCTTGCAGAACGCTGCAATCGAATTGAGCGGCGCAATGTCGGCGATTTCTGTAATTTCAGAAACCCCATCGCGTGGATTGTCAGTCATGGCACCTGATCCTTCCTTTTCCGGAGCTAGTTCTGGTTGCGCGTCGGGACGAAGCGGGCGACCTTGCCGCCCAGTTTCATCAGCGAGACCAGCGTGCCCTTGGGCAGGCGGCGAACGTCGTCGAACCAGCCGGTGAGATTGCCCATGAAATCGTGCATGCGCCCGATGCGCTCGGCGATATGCGGGGGCACGTCGTCGCGATCTTCCAGCCGGGCGGAGAGGTCGGAGAGGACGATCAGCGTCGGGTCGATCTCGCGCTTCTTGCGCTCCACCGTGATGCGCATCAGCATTTCCCACAGGTCGGTCTCGGCCACGAAATGGTCGCGGCGGTCGCCCATCACATGCGTGCGGCGGATGATTCCGTAGCCCTGCAATTCCTTCAGCGCGGTGGAGACGTTGGAGCGGGCGAGGCCGAGCGTGTCGCAGATCTCCTCGGCGTTGAGCGGCGCATCGCTGAGATAGAGCAACGCATGCACCTGGCTGACCGAGCGGTTCACCCCCCATTGCGAGCCCATTTCTCCCCAGTGGAGGATGAAGGCTTCGGCTTCGGGGATGTCGGTGATGCGCACGGGCTTCGACTCGCCTTCCAGTTGTTTCTGTATTTTCAGAAATAGCAGAGGACGAGGACGTGTCAAGCAATGTAGCGGATAGTTTCCAAAGGCGGTCAGCCCTCGGCCTGTGCCTCGGTATCGGCTTCGTCCGCCTCGGCCTCGCGCTTCGCGGCCTTCTGGCGCGCGGCCTTTTCGCGGTCCTCGCTCACCTTGCGGGCCTGTTCGGCAAGGCCGCGCCAGGTCTTCTCGGCGCGCAGCTCGCGCTCGCGAACGTTGTCGAGGGTCGCCTCGTCGGCGGCAGAAGCGGCGGCGTCGGCGCGCTCGCTGTAGAATTCGAAAGTCTGGGCCATGGCGTGGTGCTCCTCGCGTAAGGGGGTAGCGAAACGGGGCGGCACCAGCGGCACCGCCCCGAAAGCGAAATCAGTCGGCAGAAGACAGGTTCACGGCGCTTTCCTTGCCGTTGCGACCCATCTCGACGTCGTAGTTGAGGCGCTGCTCCTTATCGAGCGTCTGCATGCCGGCAGCCTGCACGGCAGTGATGTGCACGAAGCTGTCGTTCGAGCCATCGTCGGGCTGGATGAAGCCGTAGCCCTTGTCGGCATTGAAGAATTTTACGGTGCCAGTCTTGGCCATGAGAATGTTCCTTTCAAGAACGTACAAGTTGCCGCGCCGCGACATGCGGCGTGGTCGTGCGTCAAATCGTCAAATGAAAGGAAGTCGTCGTCTGAATTGCGCCGGGGCCCTGGGGCATCGGCGGTCGGCAAATCTCGAAGTCCGTCGCAAATTTCGACGTCAGCGAGAGCGCCCTAGCAGGTTGCAGGGGTGAAAGATAGCACAGTCGGCAAGGCCATGGTGTCAGCAGCGGCGCAAGTCCTCGATGATCGTCCCGCTCGCGCCGATCTCGCTCTCGTGGCTCGGCTCGCGCCAGCCTTCTTCCAGAGCCTGCGCTTCCCAGTCCTGCATGGCCGGGTGGGCGAGGATGTGCTCCACCCATGCCTGTCCGCCGCCAACGTCCAGCCCGTGGGTGCGGACGCGAAAGGCCACCGGTGCGAAGAAGGCATCGAGCGCGGTGAAGCGCGGCCCGGCGAGCCACGGTCCGCCGAAGCGGGAGAGCCCTTCCTCGAACAGCTCGCGCAGCCGCGCCGCGTCCTTGCGCAGCGCCGCGTCGTGCTCCTCCATCGCCACGCGCACGCCGACATTCATCGGGCACTGGTTTCGCAGGGCCGAGAAGCCGCCATGCATTTCGGCCGTGCCGCACATGGCGAAGGCGCGCGGTTCTTCGTCGGTCGGCCAGACGCCCTCGTGCCGCTCCGCCAGGTAGAGCACGATGCCGAGCGAATCCCACACCGTCCGATCGCCATCCAGCAGGACCGGCACCTGCCCCGTGGGCGAGAATGTGCGGAACGCCTCGTAATTCACCGCCCTGGTGAACGGCTCGATCCGGTCGAAGAAGGGTATCTCCAGCGCCCGCATCAGCACCCAGGGGCGCAGCGACCAACTGGAATAATTCCGGTTCGCCGTGATGAGGGTGTAGTCGCCCATCGCCTTACAGGTCGACCTCGTAGGACGCGGTGGTCTTCTCGGCCACTTCCTCCGCCGTGACGCCCGGTGCCAGCTCGATCAGGCGGAACGGGCTGTCGTGGTCCTTGCGCTGGAACACGGCGAGGTCGGTGATGATCATGTCGACCACGTTGGTGCCGGTCAGCGGCAGGGTGCATTCGGGAATGAACTTGGGATCGCCGTATTTGGAAGTGTGCTCCATCACCACGATGATCTTCTTCACGCCCGCGACAAGATCCATCGCGCCGCCCATGCCTTTCACCATCTTGCCCGGGATCATCCAGTTGGCGATGTCGCCATTCCCGGCCACTTCCATCGCGCCCAGCACGGTGAGGTCGATATGCCCGCCGCGAATCATGGAGAAGCTGGTCGCGCTGTCGAAATAGGCGGAATGCGGCAGTTCGGAGATGGTCTGCTTGCCGGCATTGATCAGGTCGGCGTCTTCCTCACCCTCATAGGGGAACGGGCCGATGCCCAGCATCCCGTTTTCGCTCTGCAGCGTTACCTGCATCCCCTCGGGGATGTGGTTTGCGACAAGGGTGGGGATGCCGATGCCGAGATTGACGTAGAAGCCGTCCTCCAGCTCCCGCGCGGCGCGGGCGGCCATTTCGTCGCGGGTCCATCCCTTGGTTTCCTGGGCGGACTGTGGTGCGGACTCTTGTGGCATGGGTGTCCTCTTGCGTGTGAGAAAGTGTCGGGACCAGCGCTAGCTTGTGGGTGCGCCGGCGGCAAATCGGAAGGGGGCGAGGGCGATCATCCGCCCACCGGGTTATCGATGAGGAACCAGCCATTGCCCATCAGCGGTTCGAGGTCGCTGGCGTCCTCGGGATTGATGACGAAGTTGTAGAGGTCGTCGAAGTCGGCGCGCTCGTCGCCCGCCACCGCGATGATGCACTGGTTCTGCGCCAGCGCGGTGCGGCGGGCCTGCCTGGTTTCGCCAGGATAGCGCTCGACATAGAGCGCGTCCTCGCCCTTGGGATCGAGGCCTGCGGCAACCAGCCGGTCCCTGATGGCGCGGGCGTCGACCGGGCCGCGATCGGTGATCCAGGCAATCTGCACGTCGCGCATCCTGAGGTCGGCAAGCACGCGCGCGAGCTCGTTGTTCACCGCCAGTGGCCCGGCCAGCGGCACGAGGCCGCCTGCAGGGTCGATATCGATGACGAGCGTGGGCGCATTGCCCTGGCACTGGCGCCGCTCCGGCTGCAGGCTGGTGGGATCGTCGAGCATGGCAGAGGGCAGCGGCAGGCCGCCATCGAGCGTGGCGAGCGTGTAGCTGCGCAGCGCGCCATAGCCCGCACTCGGCGGGGCGGGCCGCGCCATCGGCCCTGCGGCGGCAGCGGCGGCTTCTGCTGCGGCGGAGGAGCGCTCGGTCGCGGCGAGTTCGGCGGGCTGCGTCACCGGCGTTGCCTCGGGTTCCGAAGCAGCGGCGGGGGAGGGCGCAGGTGCTGCCGCGGCAAGGTCGTTCTCGGCAGGCGCGGAGGCTGGGGGTGCCGGATCCCGCATTTCGCCGGTCAGCACCCGCTCGTCCCTGTCGCGCCGGTCGGACCGTGCATCGTCCGATACGCTGCTGCGCAACAACCCGCCCGCGCCCGTGACGATCGGCACGGCCGCTGCGGCAATGCATCCCTGCAGGGCCACGGCCATGAAACCCAGCATCAGCGCATTACGATAATTCATTGACGGCAACTCCTCCGACCTCATGTCGCCACGGCCCTACGGTCTTTCTTCCGAACCGGGTGCGGGTGCAAGACCCTGAACGCGCGCGGCAACGATCCGTCGCGCGCCGGGCGATCATGCATTCTCGCGCTTCCGCGTGGTGACGAATTCGATCTTCTTGTCATAGGGCGCGCCCACGATCATGCGATTGACGAACACGCCGGGCAGGTGGATGCAATCGGGGTCCAGCGATCCGGCCGGAACCACTTCCTCCACTTCCACCACGCAGATCTTGCCGCAGGTGGCGGCAGGCTGGTTGAAATTGCGTGCGGTCTTGCGGAACACCAGGTTGCCGGTCTCGTCGGCCTTCCATGCCTTGACGATGGAAAGGTCGGCGAAGATGCCGTGCTCGAGGATGAACTCTTCCGGCCCCTCGCCGCGATCGAAGGTCTTCACTTCCTTGCCTTCTGCCACCTGCGTGCCGAAGCCGGTCTTGGTGTAGAAGCCGGGAATGCCCGCGCCGCCTGCGCGCATGCGCTCCGCCAGCGTGCCTTGCGGGCAGAATTCCACTTCCAGTTCGCCGGAGAGATACTGCCGTTCGAACTCCTTGTTCTCGCCGACATAGCTGGAGATCATCTTCTTCACCTGCCTGGAGCGCAGCAGCATGCCGATGCCTTCGTTGTCGATCCCGGCATTGTTGCTGGCGAAAGTGAGGTTCTTCACTCCGCTATCCTGGATCGCCTTCAACAACCGCTCGGGAATGCCGCACAGGCCGAACCCGCCCGCCGCGATCAGCATGTCGTCGCGCAGCACACCTTCGAGAGCGGCTTCGGCGGAGGGGAAGAGTTTCTGCATCGCGGGCGTCCTTGTCTGGGTGAAACGGGGGCTGGATGGATCAATGCGTTGATGAAGAGCGCATTAGACAGATGCGCAAGAGCTGTCACCCTTCGAGCATGGCTTGCTGCATTGCAGAAAAGACGCGGGATCAACTAGGTAAAAGCATCCAGTTTGGGGTATGATCGGAGTGTTTCCGCGCTAATAAACCATTGTAATATCATAATTAAACAGTTAGTTGCATTGCATGCAACACCTCATGCCCTTTTCGCACTTGCGAAATGGGGCCGATCCAAGCATATCTGCTCGTGCCTTTCAGGCATCCTCTCCCAAAACTTCCAGGCCCGGTCGGCAACGACCGGGCCTTTTTTCTGCCCGAACGGTTTTTCGCGATGCAAGGGCACGCAGGTGCTTTCTCGGCACCTTCGCCACGCTCGCCTGTTTGAAATCATGGTGGGCGCTTCCTAGCTCCGCCAGACAGCAGAGCCGGAAAAAGGACAAGAGACAAGCATGGCTGAAGCGGACGCAGCGCAAGTGGAAGAGGGCACGGTAAGGCTGCAGGTAGCCGCCGCCAGGCAGGAGGAATCGGGTCGCGGCGTGGTCCGCATGCCCCGCACCGCTTTCCAGAAGCTGGGCATTACCGAGGGCGACCCGGTCGAGATCGAGGGCAAGCGCTCCACCGTGGCGCTGGCCGTGCCGTCCTATAGCGAGGATGAAGCGCTCGACGTGATCCGGCTGGATGGCCTCCAGCGCGGCAATGCCGAAACTTCTTCCGGCGAGCATGTGAAGGTGCGCCGAGCCGAGACAAAGCCCGCGACCCGGGTGATCTTTGCCCCCGCCCGAAAGGAAATGCGCCTGCACGGGCCGAGCGAGGCGCTGAAACGCGTGTTCTTCAAGCAGCCGCTGACGGCCGGAGACCTGGTGGCGACACACGGCCAGCAGCCCGTTCAGAACGTGCCGCCCCAGGTACGCCGCATGTTCAACGCGCCCGCTTACGCGCTCACGCAGATTCGCCTGCAGGTTGTCGCCACCAGTCCCAAGGGCTTCGTCCATATCGACGAGAATACCGAGGTGGAGCTGCGCGCCGAGTTCGAGGAACCGCGCGATGCCCGTGGCATGATCAATTACGACGACGTCGGCGGCATGGAAGAGACCATCAAGGCGCTGCGCGAGATGGTGGAACTGCCGCTGCGCTACCCTGAGCTGTTCACCCGCCTCGGCGTCGATCCGCCCAAGGGCGTGCTGCTGCATGGCCCGCCCGGAACCGGCAAGACCCGGCTGGCACAGGCCGTCGCCAACGAATCGGACGCGCAGTTCTTCGCCATCAACGGGCCGGAGATCATGGGCAGCGCCTACGGCGAATCAGAAAAGCGCCTGCGCGAGGTTTTCGAGGAGGCCGAGCGCAGCCAGCCCGCTATCATCTTCATCGACGAGATCGATTCTATCGCTCCCAAGCGCGAGCGGGTGCAGGGCGAGGCGGAAAAGCGCCTCGTCGCGCAATTGCTGACGCTGATGGACGGGCTGCAGGCCCGTGCCAACCTGGTGGTGATCGCCGCGACCAACCGTCCTGATGCAATCGACGAGGCGCTGCGCCGCCCCGGCCGCTTCGACCGCGAGATCGTGATCGGCGTGCCCGACGAGAATGGCCGGCGCGAGATCCTCGCCATCCATACCCGAGGCATGCCGCTGGGCGAAGGCGTGGACCTGAAGGAACTGTCGCGCTCCACCCACGGCTTCGTCGGTGCAGACCTTGCCGCCCTTGCGCGCGAGGCTGCGATCGAGGCGGTGCGGCGCATCATGCCACGGCTCGACCTCGATGCGCGCGAGATCCCGGCGGAGGTGCTGGAGGAGCTCTGCGTCGAGAAGAACGATTTCCGCGAGGCCCTGAAACGCGTGCAGCCAAGCGCCATGCGCGAGGTGATGGTGCAGGCACCCACGGTCGGCTGGCAGGATCTGGGCGGTCTCGACGACGCCATATCCTCGCTCAAGGAAGGCGTGGAACTGCCTCTGAAGAACCCCCGCGCCTTCGAGCGGCTCGGGATCCGTCCGGCCAAGGGCTTCCTGCTCTATGGCCCTCCCGGCACCGGCAAGACACTACTGGCCAAGGCCGTCGCCAAGGAGGCGGAGGCGAACTTCATCTCGATCAAGTCATCTGACCTCCTTTCCAAGTGGTATGGCGAGAGCGAACAGCAGATCGCCCGCATGTTCGCCCGTGCCCGCGCCGTCGCGCCCTGCGTCATCTTCATCGACGAGATCGATTCGCTGGTTCCCGCGCGCGGCTCCTCCATGAACGAGCCGCAGGTGACCGCGCGGGTGGTCAACACCATCCTCGCCGAGATGGACGGGATGGAGGAGCTGTCCTCCATCGTCGTGATTGGCGCGACCAATCGCCCCACGCTGGTGGACCCCGCGCTGCTGCGTCCCGGCCGCTTCGACGAGCTCGTCTATGTCGGCGCGCCCGACCAGGCGGGCCGCGAGCATATCCTCAAGATCCACACCTCCGGCATGCCGTTGGCGGACGATGTGGACCTCGCTGCCGTGGCGAAGGAAGCCGAACGCTTCACCGGCGCGGATCTTGAGGACGTGACACGCCGCGCGGGCCTCAATGCCATCCGCCGAACGAACGGCGCGCCCGACACTGTGAACAAGGCCGATTTCACCCAGGCGCTGGAAGACTCCCGCCCCACGGTGACGCCCAAGATGGAAGCCGAGTACAAGAAGATGAAAGGCGAGCTGAAAAAGCGCGCGCTGGAGGTCAATCCCATCGGCTTCATCACCGAGGGTATGGTGGAGAGCACGCGAGAGTCGAAGCATTAGGCCACATCAATCCTCCCCGTTCGCGTTGCGAATGGGGAGGTGGCAGCGCGTAAGCGCTGACGGAGGGGCCATTCGCGGCGGCGCGTATAGCCCCTCCACCGCCTACGGCGGTCCCCCTCCCCATCGCTGCGCGACAGGGAGGATTTGTCTCCCTCACTCGCCCATCTGCGCCATCGCCTCCGCCGAGGGTGCGCCCAGCGCGCGGCCATCTTCGCCCGCCGACATCACGCGGCTGCGCACCAGCGCTTCGGGCATTTCCGCGGCCAGCCACTGGATCAACGCCTCCCGAACGTCGCAGCGCAGGTCATACAGGGTGGGCGAATCCTTGGCCGTCATCAGGAAGCGCACCTCGATGGCGTCGCGGGTGAGTTCGGTCACCTGCATGTGCTTCACCCGGCCATCCCAGCGGTCATTGCCTTCGACCAGCTCCATGAATTTCGCGCGGATCGGATCGAGCCTCGTCGCAGGATCGACATAGAGATAGACCGTGCCCATCAGCCGGGCAGTGGTCTTGGTCCAGTTCTGGAAGATCTCGTCGAGGAACTTGTTGGTGGGCACCACCAGGCGCCGCTCGTCCCACACCTTGACCACGACATAGGTGGTGCGGATATCTTCCACCCATCCCCATTCGCCGCCGATGATCACGGCATCGCCCAGGCGAATCGGCTCGGTCAGCGCCATCTGCACGCCTGCGATCAGCGATTTCAGCGCTGGCTGCGCCGCTGCGCCCACGGCAAGGGCAGCAAGGCCGGCGGACGCCATCAGCGTCACGCCGATATCGCGTACGCCGGGGATGGAGAGCAGCATCAGGCCGATGGTGACGAAGACGATCACGAAAGTGGCAATGCGGCTGAGGATGCGCAGACGCGTCTGCCGCCGCCGGGCGCGCAGATTGTCCTCCGCCTCGAGGTCCAGCTTCAGTTCCACCGAGCGCACGAAGGCGCCCATCACCGATATGGCGACCCAGCCCACCAGCGCGGGCATCAGGAAGCCCGCGACCTTTTCCCATGCGTCGTCGAGGAGAGGCACTTCCCGCGCGGCCAGTACCAGGCCAAGCGCCACCATCGCCCACTTGGTAGGCCGGGCAAGGTGGCGGATGACGAGATTGTCCGACTGGCTGTTCGTGGAACTCGCCACCCGGCGCAGCAGCACGAAGACGATGCGATGGGCGAGCAGCGCCAGCAACACGCCCCCCGCCGCAGCCAGGGCAGCGACGAGCCATTCCTGGTAAGCGTCTGGAACGCTGTCGCGGAAGCCGGCTATCCAGTCATCCATGTTGCAGTGCAGTAAAGCACGCCCGGCAAGCCCGCAAGGCCAGCCCCGTTACGTGCCCTAGTGGGCGGCGTCCCAGCTTGCGCCCGTGCCGATCTCGATCCCCAGCGGCACGCTGAGTTCCACGGCGGGGAGCGCGGCTTGCGACATGATCCGCTCGATCACCGGCTTGGCCGCTTCCACGTCACTCTCGGGCAGTTCGAACACCAGCTCGTCATGAACCTGCAACAGCATGCGTACATTCGGCAGGCCCGCTTCGCCTAGTGCCGGCAACATGCGGGCCATGGCGCGCTTGATGATGTCGGCGCTGGTGCCCTGGATCGGCGCGTTGATCGCCGCGCGCTCCGATCCCTGCCGCTCGGCCTGGTTCTTGGAATTGATGCGCGGAAACCAGGTCTTGCGGCCGAACAGCGTCTCCGAATAGCCCTTGGCGCGCACGGTCTCCAGCGTCTGATGGATGTAGTTCTGGATGCCGGGGAAGCGTTTGAAATAGGTGTCGATCACCTCCTGCGCCTCGTCCGGCTCCACGCCAAGGCGCCCTGCGAGGCCCCAGCGCGAGATGCCGTAGAGGATGGCAAAGTTGATGGTCTTGGCCTTGGCGCGGGTGTCGCGGTCCACTTCGCCATACATTTCCTTCGCCGTGCGGGCGTGGATGTCCTCGCCCTTCTCGAAGGCTTCCCTCAGTTCGGGCACGTCGGCCATGTGTGCCGCCAGCCGCAATTCGATCTGCGAATAGTCGGCGGCGAGCAGGACATTGCCGTCTTCGGGCACGAAGGCCTTGCGGATCTCGCGCCCGATCTCGGTGCGGATCGGGATGTTCTGCAGATTGGGATCGGTGGAGGAGAGCCGCCCGGTCTGCGCGCCCACCAGCGAGTAGGAGGTGTGCACGCGGCTGGTGCCGGAATTGATCGCTTCCTGCAGAGCATCCGTATAGGTCGATTTGAGCTTCGAGAGCTGGCGATATTCCAGTACCTTGTCGGCAATGGTCGCGCCCTGCGCGCTCAGTCTCTCCAGCACCGACTGGTCGGTCGAGTACTGGCCGCTCTTGCCCTTGCGCCCGCCCTTGTAGCCCATTTTGTCGAACAGGATATCGCCCAACTGCTTGGGACTGCCGATGGTGAATTCCTCGCCCGCTTCCTCGTGGATCTCACCCTCGATGCGGGCGGTGGTTTCGGCGAATTGCTCGGACAGGCGGGAGAGGGCGGCGCGGTCCACCTTGATGCCCTCGCGCTCCATCGCCGCCACGACCGGGATCAGGGGCCGGTCGACGCGTTCGTAGATGCGCGTGGCACCCTCGATCGGCAGGCGGCGGTGAAGGTGCTGGTAGAGCCGCCAGGTGACGTCCGCATCCTCGGCGGCGTATTCGGTCGCCTTGTCGAGCGGCACTTCGCCGAAGGGAATGGCCTTCTTGCCCGTGCCGCAGATGTCCTTGAACTTGAGGCAGGTGTGGCCGAGGTGACGTTCGGCCAGCTCGTCCATGCCGTGGCCGCCGCCGATGCCCTCTGCCTGTCGGCCCGCATCCATCGCGAAGCTGATTATCATCGTGTCATGCACCGGCGAGAGGTCGATCCCCGCGCAGCGCTTCAGCACGTTGATATCGTATTTGACGTTCTGGCCGACCTTGATCACCGCGTCGCTTTCCAGCAGCGGCTTCACGAGGGCGAGAGCGGCCTCGCGCTCCACTTGCTGGGGCTTTTCGTCGAACATGTCGCTGCCGCCATGCGCGAGGGGCACGTAGCAGGCATCGTTCGGTCCCAGCGCCAGGCTGAACCCGACGAGGTCGCAGTCCATCGCATCGATATTGCTGGTCTCGGTATCCACAGCCACCAGCCGGGCGGCAAAGGCCCGGTCCACCCAGTGCTCCAGCCGCTCCAGCGTCTGCACGCATTCATACGCGCTGCGATCGACGTCCGGCCAGTCGGGCAGCGGCTGCGTGTTGCCCTGGGTCGAGGCTTCCGCGCCCTTTGTGTCCTGCTTCGCCGGATTGAGATCGGTCGCGCGGTTGGGGCTGCCGGTTCCGGCATCGAGGCGGCGCAGGAGGCTGGTGAAGCCGTGCGCTTCGAGGAATTTTGCCAGAGGCTCGTCCGGTACGCCATCCAGCTTGAACTCCTCCAGCGGCTGGGGCAGCGGGCAGTCTTCTTTCAGGGTGACGAGCACGCGCGAGAGCTCGGCCATTTCCCGGCCCTCGATGAGACGTTCCTTGAGCTTGGACTTCTTCATCTCCGGCGCATGGTCGAGCGCGGCTTTCAGTCCGCCATGCTCGGCAATCAGCTTGGAAGCGGTCTTGGGCCCGATACCGTAGATACCGGGGATATTGTCGACCGAATCGCCCATCAGCGCGAGCACGTCGCCCAGCAATTCGGGAGGCACGCCGAACTTCTCGATCACTTCCTCGCGCCCGATGCGGGCGTTCTTCATCGTGTCGAGCATGTCGATGCAGCCGCCGGTCGTGACGCCCTCCTCCAGCTCGTCATCGGCGCACTGGCCGATCAGCTGCATCAGGTCCTTGTCGCTGGAGACGATCGTGACGTCCCAGCCTTTGCGCGTTGCAGCGCGAGCGTAGGTGGCGATCATGTCGTCCGCCTCGACGTCGTCCTCCTCGATGCAGGGGAGGGAGAAGGCGCGGGTAGCATCGCGGATCAGCGGGAACTGGGGCACCAGATCCTCGGGCGGATCGGGCCGATGGGCCTTGTACTCGCTGTAGAGCTCGTTGCGGAAGGAGTGGCTCGACTTGTCGAGAATCACCGCGAGGTGGGTCGGCCCGTCAGCCTTGTCGAGATCCTCGGCCAGTTTCCACAGCATGGTGGTGTAGCCATAGACCGCGCCGACTGGCGTCCCTTCGGGGTTCGTCAGCGGAGGAAGTCGATGATAGGCGCGGAAGATATAGGCCGAACCATCGACCAGATAGAGATGCTGTTTATCGGCCATGCGCGCCTGCTAGCACGCACGCGCTTCGCCTGTAAGCCGGAATGATCCTGCCCCATTCTGGCCCTCCATTCGCCGCATTTGTGCCATAATCCGCTTGCGCAGGCCCAAATGTGGCATTATTTGGGCAATAGAGCCGGCGGGAAGGCCGGTTCCGGGAGACGGCATCAGCCATTCCCAGACTATGTAATTCAAGGGATTATACCTATGCGTAAGATCGTTCTCGTCGCTGCCGCCGCCGCTGGCGCCCTGACCCTCGCCGCTTGCTCGGAAGGCACCGAGGATTCCGCCGAAGCCACCATGGAATCCGTGGAAGCCGACACCGAAGCCAACATGGAAGCCATGGGCGAAGGCGTTGATGAAGCCGTTGCCGACGCCGAAGCTGGCATGGACGAAATGGGTGCCGAAATCGAAGAAGAAGGCACCGAGATGGAAGCTGCCATCGAAGACGAGTCGATGGACGAAGCTGCCGCCGACTAAGTCTCCGGACCTTCCAAGAAAGAGGGCGCGGCCATCGCTGGCCGCGCCCTTTTTTGTGCTCGATCGAACTGGTCAGCGTACGGCAGACGTCGCGCTGTGCTGGGCGTTGGCGTATTGGCGCGCCGCTGCCTGTTCGGCATAGCCGTCATAGATCGCGCGGGCGATGGACGCGATGCGCCGCTCGCGATTGAGGCGGCTGCCCTGGCCGGTGACATAGATCGCCACCGCGATGGAACGACCGTCGGGCGCGGTCAGGATGCCGATGTCGCTGGACGTGTTGTTGAGCGAACCGGTCTTGTGCGCCACGGTCACATCGTCAGGCATCAGCGCGGGGATGCGCCTGCGCCCGGTGCGGCAACGCTCCATCGCATCGATGATCACCTCGCGGCTGGACGCGCTCAGCCACTTGCCCTGGTAGAGGCCGGTCAGCAGGTCGACCATCGTCTCGGGCGTGGCGCTGTCGCGCAGGTCGACATGCACGGCCGGATCGAACTCCCCATCGTCGCGCACCAGCGTGGCGATGTCGCGGGTGAGGTTGAATCCTTCCAGGCCCGCACGCCGGGCCCAGTCATTCACGGCATCGACACCGCCGACCGCAGCGATCATCGCGTCGGTGGCAGGGTTGGAACTGCGGGTGATCATGAGGTCGATCAGCTCGAGAGCAGGCATGTGCTCGCCCCGGCGTACCGGTGCCGCGCGGGTGGAGAATGGCTGCGAACGGACCGGCCATAGCAAGGGAAACTCGCTCGTCAGGCTCCAGCGGCCCTGGTCCACGCCTTCAAGGAAAGTCGCGGCGATGGCGATCTTGCTGGTCGAGGCCATGGGGAAGTGCTGGTCTCCAAGGATCGAGATTTCCTGGCCCGTGGCCATGTCGATCGCGGCCACGCCGATGCGCCCCTGGCTAGCTTCCGCGACCTGCGCGATGCGCAGCTCCAGCGGATTTTCATAATTCGGCGTATAATCGCGCGGGGCGCGCAGTTCCGTGCCGAAGGCATTGTCGAACGCGTTTTCAAGGTCCTGCGCCTCGGCATGGGCGCTGGCGAGCGGAGCGAGGAGAAGCGCGGTAAGCGCAACGAAACGTGCGGTCAGCGATTTTTTCATATGCGTTTAGTGCCGTAAACGTGCTTAGCAAAATATGAATCATCGACCGCGCGGCCCGTCGATGCGACGAACCGCGCGGATTTCAGGTTGTATTGTAACAGGCGCGGCGATCAAGCCCCGGCAAGCACCTTCCCGACCTTTTCGAGCGGTTCGTGCGTCAGCGCCTTGTCCACTTCGCCGACCAGTCGTTTTTCCAGTTCGGAATGATAGTGGCGGCGCATTTCTCCCAGTGTCTTGGGATCGGCGACGACCACCAGTTCCTCTATGTCGTTGGCGAGCGCCTTGGCATTGAGCCACTCGGCGGCGGCAGCACCGTGGGCGAGCTCGTTGAGGTCGGTATTGCCGGTTATCTGGCTGCCCCTGTCCTGATGCTTCACCCCGGCGCTGAAATTCGTCTCCTCGAGATCCGGTTCCTCGACCATCACCAGCTTGGGTTCGAAGATCTGGCCTTCATTGCGCAGCAGCACGAAACGCGTTCCATCGACGAGGGCGACATGGGCTTTGTGGGGGACTTTCACGTGGGTTCTCTCCTGCCATTATGGGTTCTGCGGGACCAACGGGCAGGCGCTGGAAATGTGCCGAGAAACCGCGCTATTCCGGCTTTCGCAGGCGCCAGGCGAACTGGTCCGTCTGGCCGCGGATGCCTTCGTCGAAAACATTGGCGGTGCGTGGATCGTCGGGGCGGGAATAAAGGTCGGACTCTTCCTCCAGGACGAAACCCGCATCGGTGAGCGCCGCCATCGCCATCTCGCGGTCCATCCGGTGCTCGCTATTGGCTGCGTCCACACCGCCGCCTTCCACCGCGAGATGATCCACCACCACCAGCGTGCCGCCGGGTTTCAGCGCATCGTACAGGCTGGCAATCGCGGTCTGCGCCGTGCCCTCCGGGAAGTCCGAGAGGTAGAGGTCGTGAAAGTTCATCACGGTGATGATGGTGTCGAGCGGTTCGGGCCAGCCGGGCTGTGCCACCGGGCCGCGCAGGGGAAAGACGTTGACCGGGTTCCCCTCCGCATCGGCATAGGGCGCGACGGCGGCATCCTGCTCGTCGGCATATTCGGGGCGGAAGGCGATGAACTCCTCGGGTTGGAAGGCATAGACCTTGCCGTTCGCGCCCACCGCCATCGCCAGCAAGCGGGTGACGTAGCCGCCGCCCATGATGAAGTCGCCCACCACGTCGCCCTTGTCGATCTGCGCGAAGGCGAGCAGCTCGCCGGGCTTGCGCATCTCGTCGAATTCGCGGTCGTCCATCCGGGCAACGTCGTTCACTGCCTGCATGTAGCGGCTGGCGGTGTATTCCTGCGCCGCAGCGTCGGCCTGTTCGACCTCGCCATCGGAGTTGCAGGCCGACAGGCCGAGCACCAGCGCGCCCGCTAGCATGATATGACGCATGACGTGTCCTCCCCTTCGTCCCTCTCGCCGGGAAAGCTACGCCCGATACGGGCGCCGGGCAAGTGGCCGGCAGGTTCGCCTGAGCGAAGGTCCCGGCTTGACGCGGTGCCCCTTTGCGGTGCCTATGGGTTCGCAAGAAACCAGATTACGGGAACCGCATCAAAATGACCAACCGCATCCGCTATTCCTGCAGCGCCTCGCTCGCCGCCCTGCTGCTGGCGAGCGCCCCTGCCGCAAGCGCGCAGGACGTTCCCATCGTGCTGCCCGGCGCCGTGGGGGCAGAGCCGCGCGCGCTGAGCGAGGACGAGGCGACCGACCTTGCCCGCAACGGCTATTCCCCGGCGGACGTCGCCTTCATGCAAGGCATGATCGTCCACCACCAGCAGGCCGTCGACATGGCCGCGCTGGTGCAGGAGCGAACCAATACGCCCGAGATTGTTGCTGTGGCGGGCCGCATCGATGCCTCGCAGGAGGACGAGATGTCGTTCATGCGCGACTGGCTGGAAGAGCGGGGCGAGCCGGTGGAGATGGCCGGCATGGGCCACGCCGATCATGCCGGGATGATGGGCATGGCCACGCCCGAGCAGATGGAAGCGCTGGAAGCCGCGCGCGGCACCGTGTTCGACCGCTATTTCCTCGAGCTGATGGTGCGCCACCACCGCGGCGCAGTCACCATGGTGGAGGAATTGCACAACCTGCGCGGCACTGCCGCCGATCCGGTCATGTACCAGTTCACCAACGATGTGGTGAACGACCAGAATGCCGAGATCGAGCGGATGAACGCGGTGCTGGCCAGCCTCTCCGACGATCCGCGCGCCTTGCTGGCCGCGGGCCTGTTCGATGCCGAGGAAGCGATCAGCAACCTTCGCCACGTGGCTTTCCTGCGCAAGCCGGCGGGCTTCTTCGATCCCGACAATCCCGGCGAGCTCCGCCCCGAACTCCCCGCCGAGGAGGATGAGGAGGACGAAACCGGGGAAGCCGACGCGATGGAGGATCACGCCGCCCACGCTGCGATGGCAGGCGGCGACGATCCGCGTACCACCGAAGGCGAGGAAGAGGAGCGCCGCTTTGCCGAGCGCGGCGGCATGCTCAGCTTCTCCAACACCGATATCGCCTTTTCCGGCGACTTGATGGTGGCGGGCAATTACCACGGCTTCAACGCCTACCGCCTGGGTGAGGACGGGGTGCCCCGGCTCGTCAGCTCGGTGGTGTGCCCCGGCGGGCAGGGCGACGTCTCCATCGCCGGTGACATCCTCATCATGAGCGTCGAGGAAACCCGCGGCCGCACCGATTGCGGGCTCGAGGGCGTAACCGACCGGGTGAGCGAGGATCGCTTCCGCGGCCTTCGCATCTTCGACATTTCCGACATCACCCGCCCCCGCCAGGTTGGCCAGGTGCAAACCTGCCGCGGCAGCCATACGCACTCCATCGTCGAACGTACCGAAACCAGCCTCATCGTCTACAATTCGGGCACCGGTAGCGTGCGCGAAACCGAGGAGCTGGAGTTCTGCATCGGCGAAGTGCCGGGTGACGAGCGGACCGCCCTGTTCAGCATCGACGTGATCGAGATTCCGCTTGCCGATCCCGCGCAGGCACGCATCGTCTCCAGCCCCCGCGTTTTCGCTGATCCCGAGACGGGACGGCTGGCCGGGCTGTGGGGAGGGGGTGACCATGGCGAGGACACACAGGATACCCGCCGCACCGACCAGTGCCACGACATCACCGTGTTCCCCAGCCTGAACCTCGCGGCAGGCGCCTGCAGCGGCAACGGCATCATCTTCGACATCACCGACCCGCTCAACCCGGTCCGCAAGGACGAGGTTGTCGATCCCGGCTTCGCCTACTGGCACTCCGCCACGTTCAACAATACCGGCGACGTGGTGCTCTTCACCGACGAGTGGGGCGGCGGTGGGCGTCCGCGCTGCCAAGCTTCCGATCCGCGCGGCTGGGGCGCGAACGCCTTTTACGCCATCGTCGATGGAGAGCTGGAATATCGCGGCACGTACAAGCTGCCCGCACCGCAGGGAGAGACCGAGAACTGCGTCGCCCATAACGGCTCGATCATCCCGGTGCCGGGCCGCAACATCTTCGTGCAGGCCTGGTACCAGGGCGGCATCTCGGTGATCGACTTCACCGATCCCGCCAATCCCTACGAAATCGCCTATTTCGACCGTGGCCCGGTGGATGCCGACCAGCTGGTGACGGGCGGATACTGGTCCGCCTACTGGTACAATGGCCGCATCTACGCGACGGAAATCACGCGCGGCATCGACGTTTTCGCGCTGGAGCCGAGCGAGCACCTAACCGCCGCGGAAATCGCTGCCGCCGAGGCGGCGAGCTATCGGAACGGCGTCTTCAATCCGCAGACGCAATATCCCGTCACCTGGAGCGAGGACGTCCTGCAAGCGGTGGAAGAGAGCCGCATGGGCGGCTGAGCATCTACGCACATAAAAGGGCCGAAAGGATATTCTCCTCCCGGCCCTCGCCTACCTCGATGCCCCCTCAGGTCCGGCAGACGTAATAGGCGTTCTGTATGTCGTGCTCCAGGCGGTGCATCTCCACCTTACCGAAGCCCGCCTCGGCCAGCATCTCGCGGGCCTTTTCCTCGCCCCAGGCCGCACCAAGGCCGATCCCGCCCTGCGCCAGGCTAACCGTCATGCAGTGCATCAGGCTGATCGTGTAGATGAACGGGGCCAGCGGGTGCTGGAGGTTGTCGGCGGTATCCGTATGTGCCCAGATGTCCTGCCCGATATACACGCCGTCGCTTCTCAGCGCCCGGCGGATATTGCGCAGCAGCACGGCGGGATGCGGCTGGTCGTGTATGGCATCGAAGGTGAAGACGAGATCGAAAGCGTCCTCATCGTCCATCTTCATGCAGTCGAGCACGACGAAGCGGATATTGCCAAGGCCGCTCGCCTTGTCCCGCGCCGTAGCGATGGCTTCTGCCGAAAGGTCGTAGCCGGTGAAGCGGCTGTTGGGAAAGCGCTCGGCGAGGATCCGCAGGGCTCTTCCGCGCCCGCAACCCACGTCCAGCACGTCGATGCCCGCCTCCAGCTTCGCGACGAGATCCGGCACCAGGCCGAGCGTGGCGTCGGCGTCGAAAGTGAGCTTGCCCTCTTCCTCCATTACGTCGTGGAAGCGGCTATAGGCGCTGTAGGGCACGCCCCCACCCTTGCGGAAACAGTCGACGATCTGGGTCTCGACGGGTGCGAGCACGCCGATCCACTGCATCATGCCGGACATGGTGCCATCGGGCGCATCCACGCCCAGGAAACGGGCATGTTCGGCGGGCAGCGCGTAGCGACCGGCCTCGTCGATGGAGACGATCCCCGCGGTCGCCATCGCGCCAAGCCATTCGGTAACGTAGCGTTCGTTGAGGCCGGTTTCGCGCGCCCAGTCCGCGGGGCTTTTCGCCTCCGCGGACCGCATGGCGTCGAACAGGCCGGTGCGATGGCCGATGGACAGCGCCATCGCCACCGCGCCCTTGTTGAGCGTATCGATCAGGCCCGCCGCGAAGGCCGGCAATTCGTTCTGCGCGGCAAACCCGTCGATCACTTTGCTATGGGCAAGACACATATCAATTCTCCTTGGTAAGTAATCAGGCAAAGGCAGCGGCCGCGAACGCGACATGCTGCGAATTGGCGAAGCTCAGGATGACCAGCGCCCAAGCGGCGATCATCGTGGCGAAGAAATTCTCAGACATTTTTCGTACTCCCGTGTTTCGATGATGCCCTTTTGATCGAAAGGCATTGAAGCGGGCGAAGTCGTTGGCGTGGTAATTGCGCCTCGTTTCGTGGTATTTGCGTGGTATCGGCCTTTTCGAGGGGTAGGCGGCATGATCCACATCGTCCTGAGCGAGGATATCTCGCTGACTGCCCACGGCGCGCCGGTCGAGCTGCCCAAATCGCGCAAGGCCCGTGCCTTGCTGGCCTATCTCGCCGTGGAAGGCAGGCGCATCCACCGCTTGCGGCTGTGCGAAATGTTCTGGGACAAGGCCGCGGATCCACGCGGCGGCCTGCGCTGGGCGCTTACCCGACTTAAAAAGGCGCTGGGCGAAGACTGCGACTGGCTCGAGGCGGATCGAAACGGCGTCTGTCTTAGCGTTCCCGAAAACGCACTCACCATCGATAGCGCGGCGGGAGAGCGGCTGCTGGTGGCGACCGAAAGCGGCGAGCACGACGATTACGCAGCATGGCTGGTCGACCTGCGCGAGCGTGCGGCAACGCAGGTCCATACGCCGAGCAGCGATGTACCGGTCCCGCTCGCCAGCGATGCCTGTCCGCGCCAGACGATCCGTTACACCCATGCCAGCGACGGCACGCGGGTCGCCTATGCCGCCATGGGGCAGGGCCGACCCGTGCTGAAAGCCGCGAACTGGCTGAGCCACCTGGACGCCGAACTGGAAGTGCCGGTGTGGTCGGGCTTCGTCATGCACCTGGCGCGCCGGTACCGCATCTATCGCTATGACGAGCGCGGCAACGGCCTCAGCGACTGGAACGTGGACGACCTCTCCTTCGACGCCTTCGTCAGCGACCTCGAATGCGTCGCCGACACGCTGGAGCTGGAGCGATTTCCCCTCATCGGGGTGAGCCAGGGCGGAGCGGTGTCGATCGAATACGCCCGCCGCCATCCCGGACGCGTGAGCGGTCTCATCCTCATCGGCGCCTATCCAACAGGATGGCGGGCCAATCCGGACCCGGCCAAGGTCGAACGCGGCGAGGCGGAAATGACCCTGGTGCGGCATGGCTGGGGCGACGATTCACCGGCGTACCGGCAGATCTTCTCCCACAGCTTCCTGCCCAGCGCTTCTCCCGAACAGCTCGAGCGGTTCAACAGCTTTCAGCGGCAGACGACCGATGCAAGGAACGCCGCGCGCTTCATCGACGTGTTCGGCAATATCGACGTGCGCGAGACCATGGCCGAGGTGGATACGCCGACGCTCGTCCTCCACAGCCGCGGTGACCGGCGCGTCTCTCCCAAGATGAGCGCGCAGATCGCCGCCGCGATGCCGCGGGCCGAGCTCATGACCTTGCCGTCGAACAATCACATCCCCATCGATACGGAGCCTGCCTTCGCTCAGATGATGGACGCCATCGACAGCTTCATCGCGCAGCTTCCCGAATAGGCACGAAAAAGGCCCGGCGAGATCGCTCTCGCCGGGCCATTTTGTGGTTCGTCGGTTGGATGGCCGGGCTTAGAAGCCCATGCCACCCATGCCGCCGCCCATGCCGCCCATGTCGGGCATGCCGCCACCGGCAGGCTTTTCTTCGGGGATTTCCGAGATGGCCGCTTCGGTGGTGATCAGCAGGCCGGCGACGGATGCCGCGTCCTGCAGGGCGGTGCGCACGACCTTGGTGGGGTCGATCACGCCGGCGCTCACGAGGTTCTCGTAAGTGTCCGTTGCGGCGTTGAAGCCCATCTTGTCGTCATTGCCGTCGATCAGCTTGCCGGCGACAACCGCGCCGTCATGGCCGGCATTCTCGGCGATCTGGCGAATCGGAGCCTGCAGCGCACGGCGCACGATGTCGATGCCGCGGGTCTGGTCGTCGTTCTCGCCAGCCACGCCCGAAAGGGCCTTGGTGGCGTAGAGCAGCGCGGTACCGCCGCCCGGAACGATGCCTTCTTCAACGGCAGCACGCGTAGCGTGCAGCGCGTCGTCGACGCGGTCCTTGCGCTCCTTCACCTCGACTTCGGTGGCACCGCCGACCTTGATCACCGCAACACCGCCAGCAAGCTTGGCCAGGCGTTCCTGCAGCTTTTCCTTGTCGTAGTCCGACGAGGTCTGGTCGATCTGCGAGCGAATCTGCTCGACGCGGGCCTTGATGGCATCGGCCTGGCCGGCACCGTCGACGATGGTCGTGTTGTCCTTGTCGATGGAGACCGTCTTGGCTTCACCCAGCATGGACAGGCCGACATTCTCGAGCTTGATGCCGAGATCCTCGGAGATCATCTCGCCGTTCGTCAGGATAGCGATATCCTGCAGCATGGCCTTGCGACGATCGCCGAAGCCCGGAGCCTTCACGGCCGCGACCTTCAGGCCGCCACGCAGCTTGTTGACCACCAGGGTGGCCAGCGCTTCGCCTTCGATGTCCTCGGCGATGATCAGCAGCGGACGACCCGCCTGCACCACGGCTTCCAGCACGGGCAGCATGGCCTGCAGGTTGGAAAGCTTCTTCTCGTGGATCAGGATGTAGGGGTTTTCCAGCTCGACCGTCATCTTCTCCGGGTTGGTGACGAAGTAGGGCGAGAGGTAGCCGCGATCGAACTGCATGCCTTCGACGGTCTCGAGCTCGAATTCGAGGCCCTTCGATTCGTCGACGGTGATCACGCCTTCCTTGCCGACCTTGTCCATGGCCTCGGCGATCTTCTCGCCGACTTCACGGTCGCCATTGGCGGAGATGATGCCGACCTGGGCAATCTCTTCGGAGCCCGACACGTCCTTCGAACGTGCCTGCAGGTCTGCAACCACCTTGGTCACGGCGAGGTCGATGCCGCGCTTCAGGTCCATCGGGTTCATGCCGGCGGCAACCGACTTCATGCCCTCGCGCACGATGCTCTGGGCGAGCACGGTGGCGGTGGTGGTGCCGTCACCCGCGGAATCGTTCGCCTTGCTGGCGACTTCGCGGATCATCTGCGCGCCCATGTTCTCGAACTTGTCCTTCAGTTCGATATCCTTGGCGACGGTGACGCCGTCCTTGGTGATGCGCGGCGCGCCGAAGCTCTTGTCGAGCACGACGTTGCGGCCCTTGGGGCCCAGCGTAACCTTCACGGCATTGGCGAGCGTATCGACGCCCTTGAGGATGCGTTCACGCGCATCGCGGCCGAATTTCACGTCCTTGGCAGACATATTCGTTTCTCCTGGAGTTCGTTGTTTTGTCGGGAAGCGTAATCAGCGGATGCGGGCAATCAGCCCAGCACGCCCATGATGTCGCTTTCCTTCATGATGATCAGGTCTTCGCCGTCGATCTTCACCTCGGTGCCGGACCACTTGCCGAACAGCACGCGGTCGCCGGCCTTCACGTCGAGGGCGGTGACGGTGCCGTCTTCGGCCTTGGAGCCGTTGCCGACGGCGACGACTTCGCCCTCGCTCGGCTTTTCCTTAGCGCTATCGGGGATGATGATGCCACCGGCCGTCTTTTCTTCGGCCTCGAGGCGGCGGACCAGTACGCGGTCGTGCAGCGGACGGAATGCCATTGTCTATGACCTCTTCCATTTGAGTTGTTACAATTGGCACTCTCCGACCGAGAGTGCCAGCCACGCGCATTTGGTTGCGCGTTCATTGCGAGTCAATGGGGAAGGCGGCGAATTTTTCGGGCGCTGCGGCAGTCCGGGGCCGTGCCGGGTTATGTCACGCCGGGCTGCGTCAGGCCCAGCGCTTCGCGGCGGTGCCAACGCCACGTAAGCAATGCTGCGGCGCAGACAAGGCCTGTTGCAAGGCCGATCCATACGCCGACACCTTCCAGCGGCGTGTAGAACCCCAGCAGCACCGCCATGCCCATGCCCGGCACCCAGTAGGAGAAGACCGCGATCCACATCGGCACGCGCGTATCCTTGAGCCCGCGCAGAGCTCCTGCGGCCACCACCTGCAATCCGTCGAAAAGCTGGAAGGCCGCGCCCACCGCCAGGAAGGACAGCGCCCAGGCGACCATGGCGGGCTCCTCCGGGTTCCAGGGATCGGTATAGACGGCGATGAGGTATTCCGGGGCGAGAAGGAGCAGCAGCGCGGTAAGGCCCATGAAGCCGCCTCCCATGACGATGGCGGTCGCACCGGCGCGGCCGATACCGATGCGGTCGCGCGCACCGAAGAAATAGCCGACCCGGATCGTTGCCGCCTGGCTCACGCCGAAAGGCACCTGGAACATGATCGCGACAATTTGCAGCGCAATGGCGTGTGCGGCCAGCTGGTCCGGCCCGAGCAGGCCAAGCAGGAATGGCGCAGTGGCAAAGATCCCCGCCTCGGCAAGGATGGTGAGCGCGATGGGCGTGCCGATCCGGACGATTTCCTCCAGCCGGGCCCAGTCGGGTCGCCAGAAGAAGCCGAACACGTGATAGCGATGCAGGCGCGGGTCGATGCGGATGGCGAGCACGTAGGCGAGCAGGATCGCGACGGTGGTGAAGATCGTGGCAATGGCGGCGCCCTGCAGGCCCAATGCCGGCGCGCCCCAGTTGCCGAACACGAACATCCAGTTCGCCAGCGCGTTCACCCCGATGCCGAGCGCGGTGATGAGCGTGGCGAAGATTGGACGTCCGAGGGTGGAGACGAAATTGCGCAGCACGCCCGCGGCGATCATGGGGATCGTCGAGAACAGCAGCAGGTCGGTATATTCGCCCGCCAGCGCCGCGACATGCGCCTCCTGCCCGGCCAGCAGCATGACCTCCTCGGCAAGAGCGCAAAGGCCCATCGCCGCGATGCCGCAGCCCACCGACAGCCACAGCGCCATGCGTACCGAGCGGCGAACAGGCCGCAGGGCAGGGCCGCGCGCGCCAAGCTCTGCCGCCATGATCGGCGCGACCGCTCCCACAAGTCCGCTCAGCGACCAGATCAGCAGTCCGAACACCGACACCGCGAGCGAGGACGCCGCCAGTTCGTCAGCCCCGAGCCGCGCGATAAAGATCACGTCGATGGAGTAGATGAACATCTGCAGCAGGTTGGCGAGCGCCAGCGGCCCCGCGAGGCGGAGCGTTTCGATGGCCTCGGCGCTCCAGCCGGGCGTAGGGGGGTGGGCAATGGGCCGCATGATCGTATCTGCCGGGGGCAGCCGCGCCGGATAGGCGTGAAGGCCGAGGGGCGAAACCCCCAAGCTGTCCACAGCGCCGATTGCCGGGCAAGTGCGGCGAGACGGTAACAACACTTGCCGATCGCGAGCCGCTCGCGCAAAAGGACATTGTCAACGTTTCACCGGAAGGACCCCATGCGCAACAATCTCGCTTCTGCTACCAGCCTGGCCACTTGCTCCATTCTTGCTCTCGCCCTTGCAGCTTGCGGCGGCGCGAGCGAGGGGTCCGATGATGACATCCCGCCGGTGGAAGAGGTCCTGACAGCGGAGGCGCCTGACGATTCGACCGATGCCGATGCGGCGGAAGACGGCATGTCGGAAGCCAATGTGGAGGAAGACGCGGCAGACGGTGAAGAAGCCGATGCAGGAGCCGACGAGGAGCCCGAGCCGGCCCCGACCGCCAGCGCAACCCCGACTCGCTCGCCGACGCCCACCCCCGCGCCGTCGCGCGTGGCAGCGGCATCCGGCCCGCCGGCGGCTTTCTCCACCTGCGGCGTGTGCCATTCCGTCGCGCCGGGCGAGAACCGGATCGGCCCGACGCTGGCAGGCGTAGTCGGGCGGCAGGCGGGCAGCGTCCCGGGCGCGAACTACAGCCCCGCCATGCAGGACGCGACCATCACCTGGAACGAGAGCAATCTGCGCCGCTACATCCTCGATCCCAATGCGGTGGTTCCCGGCGGCTCCATGCCCGATCCCGGAGTCGACGCGGCGCAGACCAATGCGATCATCGCTTATCTGAAAACGCTCTGACCGCGCGAACCGCTCGTCCCGTGCTATCCGGCCATCCCGGTCAGCCTTGAGAAAGCTTGATCGCGGCAATGGGCGGGCATGCTGAAGCCCATTGCCACGCTCGCGGCTGCGACCGCGCTTGCCGCCATCGCCACGCCTGCCGCCGCGCAGGAGGTGTTCGGCGGCGTCTATGCCCATGGTGTCGACACGCCGTTCACGCTGGAGACGACAGAGGGCGGCACGGTGGATATCGCTGCCGGGATACGCTTCGGCGGGATCGAGGCGCTCGATTTCATCGGGTCGCCCGAGCCCTACATCGTCGGCAATCTCAATACCGAGGGCTACACTTCCTTCGCCGGGGCGGGCCTTTCATGGACCATTGGCAAGGGTCCTTTCTTCGTGCGTCCGGGCATCGGCCTCGTCGTGCATGACGGGCCGGAATTCCGCGTGAACCCAGCTACCGGCATTCGCACCGATCTGGGCAGCCGCGTGCTGTTCGAGCCCGAGATCGGCGTCGGCTATCGCCTGTCCGAGCGCTCCTCCATCGAGGCGCACTGGATGCATATCAGCCAGGGCCAGATCTTCGACGGGGAGCAGAACCCGGGCATCGACATGATCGGCGCCCGGGTGAACTGGAAGCTCTAGCCCGCTAGCTCAGCCTTCCAGCTGCGAGGGAATGAATTCCTCCCGCACAGCCTGCGCGATCAGGTCGAGCGGGATGATGCCCTGGCTCAGTAGGAAGTCGTTGAAAGCCATCTCGTCGAACCGGTCGCCCAGCGCCAGCTCGGTCTCGATGCGCAGGTCGATCAGTTTGCGATAGCCGTAGTAATACGACCCGGCCTGGCCCGGCATGCGGAATTCGTAGCGGTCGAGCTCCTGCTTGGTCATGCCCGGCGAAAACAGCGCTTCCTCGCTCAGTACGCGCTCGGCTTCGTCGCGGGTCATCAGCCCGAGGTTGAGAGCCGGATCGAGGAAGGCGCGGGCCGCGCGCAGCAGGCGGAACTGCAGAGCGATGAACTGGCCTTCTATGGGTTCGTGCGGCAGCATCTCCGCCTCCGCATAAAGCGCCCAGCCTTCGACGTTCACGCTGTTGAAGGCGTAGAGCATCCGCGCGAGGCTGACGCCTTGCTCGACCAGCGCGGCGAATTGCATCTCGTGGCCGGGACGCGCCTCATGCGCGCTCAGCGTCCAGCTGGCGGCGGGGAAATTGAAGTCGTCGTAGCGATCCTCGGGCCCCGCCGTGGGATTGCCGACGGTGAGGACGAAAGTGCCCTGCTCGCCGGTATTGCCGACGAGGCGCGGCGGGCGCATGTGCGGCGCGGGCTGCGCGGCGCTTTCGGCCTCTGACGCGACCCGCATCTGCAACTCGCTATCGGGCAGCGAGACGATGTCGTGGCGACGGATTTCCGCTTCCAGCTGGCGATTCACGTCGCGGTAGAAATCCTCGATCTCGTCATTGGGGACGGTCATCTGCTTGAGGGCAGTCATGACCGAGGCCATGTCGGTCTCCTCCCAGCCATATTTCTCGGCGATCTGCGGAGCGAGCGCTTCCATCTGCGCGCGCAGTTCGTAGAAGCCCCGGCGCGCTTCGCTCATCAGGGCGCGCGGGTCCTGGTCGATGCCGACCTGTTCGAGGTTGAGGGCGTAGAGCTCCTCGGGCAGGCGCGCAGTGTCGCGGCTGACAGGCAGGACGGTTTCCTGCGTCCACTCGCCATATTCGGTAAGCTGCGTCTCCATGGCATCGAGGGCCTGGTCGGCGCCTTCGATCTCGTAGCGGTCGAACAGTTCGCGGATACCGGAGACGAAGGTCGGGATGTTGGCCACCGATTCCTCCACCTCCACCCTGTAAGGGCCGATCTTGCCATCGCCGCGGCTCGCCTCGAAACGGGCCTTGGCGAGCTCGGTCATGGGCTCGGTGCCGGGATACGTGCCGGTGAAGCGCTGCAGCAGTTCGAGAGCCTTGGGGCGACGGCTCTCGATGGTCTGATCGGACAGGAGCTGGCCGATGGCGCCGAACATGCTCTGCGGGACCTGCGCGAATTCCAGCGTCATGCGATTGCCGAGCTCGATGCCCCGGATATCCCGTTCCAGGGAGTCGATGAGGATCTGCAAATCCTGCCGCACGAAGGGGTTGGTCTCGCGTCCCATGGCGGTTTCGAAATCGGCGATCAGAGCGCGGGCCGCTGCGACGTAGCGCTCGTCCCGGTCGAGGGTCATGTCGTTGACCAGCCCGTCATATTCCTCGTAGCCGAGGGACGAAGCCTGCGTCGGGAAGAACGCCGCCTGCATTTCGATCACCCGCTCGGTATAGGCGTTGCTGGTCTCGACCCATTCCGGAGAGGCCGGAGCGGCGGCAGTCTCCTGCGCGTGCACAGGCGCGGTCAGGGCGATGGCGGATGTGGTGGCAAGGGAAAGGGCGAGGGCTGCGGCAAAGGTCTTCATGGATCTGTTCCTCCCGGGAGCGGTGATCCGGACCTGCGCGCATCCGGTCGCATTTGCAACCGGGTCGATAACAGGTACGACAAAAAGGGCGGCACCTCGCGGTGCCGCCCTTCCTTGGTGATCCGATTGGATCGAAGCGTAAGCCGAGGCTTACTTCAGCTCGACGGTACCGCCGGCAGCTTCGATCTTGCTCTTGATCTCTTCGGCTTCGGCCTTGTTCACGCCTTCCTTGACGGCCTTGGGCGCGCCTTCGACGAGAGCCTTGGCTTCGGTCAGGCCGAGGCCGGTGATGCCGCGGACTTCCTTGATGACCTGGATCTTCTTGCCACCGTCGCCGGTGAGGATGACGTCGAACTCGTCCTTCTCTTCGGCAGCGGCTTCGCCACCGGCACCGCCGGCTGCGGGGGCCGCGGCCACGGCAGCAGCGGCGCTAACGCCCCACTCTTCTTCCAGGGCCTTGGCGAGTTCGGCCGCTTCCATGACGGTCAGCGACGACAGTTCTTCAACAAGCTTGGCAATATCAGCCATGATGGTTCACTCCAAATTGGGCGGGGCGTTTCAGATGCCCCATGATGTTTCGTCTCGTATGCGAAAAAGCGTCTGTTATGCCGCGTCCTTGGCGCCGTAGGCACCGAAGACACGGGCAAGCTTGGCCGCGGGCTCGTTGACAACGCGGGCGATCTTGGTCGCCGGGGCGTTGACGAGGCCCACGATCGTGCCGCGCAGTTCGTCGAGGCTGGGCATGGAGGCCAGAGACCTCACACCTGCTTCGTCGAGAACCTGCGTGCCCATCGAGCCACCGACGATTTCCAGCTTGTCGTTCGACTTGGCGAAATCGACAGCAGCCTTGGCGGCTGCGACCGGGTCTTCCGACCAGGCCAGACCGGTCGGGCCGGTGAGGTATTCCTCGATACCGGCGTAATCGGTGTCCTTCAGGGCGAGCTTGGCGAGACGGTTCTTCGCGACCTTGTAGGACGCACCTGCTTCACGCATCTTGTTCCGCAATTCGGTGGACTGATCCACCGTCATGCCGAGATTGCGGGTGACAACCACCACGCCGACCTCGTTGAACACAGCGTTGAGCTGGGCGACCGCGTCGGTTTTCTGCGAACGATCCATGCCGTACTCCTTCACTATGGCCGTCCGCGTATTCGTGCGAACGACCGGCTCAATTCACCACCACGCTCATGCGCGGTGGCACTGGTCCGTTTCTGGGGAAGGAGGTGCGTGAACATCACGCTGATCGCGCGCCACACGAAGCGGAGCGCTGAAATCTCGTTTCCCCGTCTAGGCTGGAAATTAAGACCGGCACTTTCCGGTCACCAACTGTCTCGGACGGATGACTGCAAAAGCAATCGGGGCGGGCAATTAGCTGCCACGCCCCGAAAGTCAAGTCGAAAGCAGGGTGCACCGCGGCGCGGCGCGCCCCTCCGATATACCGGCGAAGATCAGATCTCGTCGGCAGTTTCCTCGAGGGTCTCGGCCTCTTGCTCGAGGTTCTCTTCCATCGCCTCGTTGCCCATTTCGTCGGCGAGGTCGGCCTGCGCTTCGGCGACACCGGCTTCGGCGTCCATCACTTCGGCCTGTTCCTCGATAATGTCGTCCGCATCTTCGCCGGCTTCTTCGGCGGGGCCGTCACAAGCGGCGAGCGCGAAGGCGAACGGAGCGGCGACGAGCATGATCTTCTTCATTCTGGTAATCCCTGTCCTTGTTGTCCGGTTGTCCGGTGCGCCCGCGATTGCCATCAAATGCGCGCCTTGCCAATCCTCTACTCGTCTTCGTACCCCAGCAGGTCGCCCGGCTGGCAGCCAAGTTCGCGGCAGATCGCCTCCAGCGTGGAGAAGCGGATGGCCTTGGCCTTGCCGGTCTTGAGGATCGAGAGGTTGGCGAGGGTCAGGCCCACCCGCTCGGCCAGCTCGGTCAGCGTCATGCGCCGTTCGTAGAGCAGGTCGTCGAGCTTCACGTTGATTGGCATCACACGGTTCCTTCCAGGTCTTCGCGCATCGCGGCACCGTGGCGGAACACGCGGGCAAGGATGAACAGGATGATGACGAGCAGGATGCCGGTAAGGTCCATGCCGCCGCCGTCCACGGTAAGGTTCATGTCCTCCGTCTCGTCGGCATAGCGGGCGAGCTGGATGCCCAGCGCCGTGGCGGGGATGAGGGACAGCTGCACGCCCAGCATCAGCCAGCCCATCAGCGAAAGCCGGTTCGCATTGGCGGGCGCGAAGGGGTCGCCCTCGCCCACGGTGGCGATGATCCGGCGCAGCGTGCCGAAGAAGACGAACAGCATGGCGACGATGGCAAGCCCGATCAGCATGACGCCCGCCAGGTAAAGGAGCGGCGAGGCGAGGTAATCGGCTTCGCTGCCGAAGGCTTCGCTCACGTCATCGCGGAAGATCAGGATGGCGGGCAGGGCGACAAGCAGCGCCGCTCCGCCGACAGCCATGGCGATCTGCATGAATACGGCAATCACCTTGCCGGCGAGGAGCAGCAGGTCGTTGGGTTTCGTATCGACGGTCATGTCGTCTCTCCTTGCGGTGAGGGTATGCGATCAGGCGAGCAGCGGGGCGGTGACGGCAACGCTTTCCTGCATCGGTACCGTCGTGATGGCCGACAATGAGCTGAGCGCGATCACCAGGGCAGCGAAGGCGGCGAGCGTGTTGTTGAGAAGCTTTGGCATTTATCGATCTCCTTGGTGCGTCTTACTGAAAAACGATATGACCGAGTCGGAGCTTATTGTCAATCGATAATATCGAAAAACAATATACGGCTTATCGTTTATCGCCGGGATGGCGACGCGGATGGCGATCCGGTGCGTCCATCGCAGAGGAGCGAAAAACACTGCAGAGGGCGAGGTGGGGAGAGCAAGGGACGCGTTGGTGCCCGATCTTCCGCCATTGCGCAGGCCAGGGATTGGCTGGCAGGCCGGGCAACACTCGCTCAGGGTGCGGGTATGGGCGGGGTGTCCCAGAACAATGCGACCTCGTCCGCCTCGCCCGTCATCTCGTAGCGGATGAGCGCGATCGGCAGGCGGCCGGCGGCCATGAATTCGTCGTGGAAGTCGCGCAGGACGAAATTCTCGCCAAGCTGCGTGGCGCGGTCGGCCAGCAGTGCATCCATCTGCAGCTTGCCGATGGTGTAGGCAACGCCGTAGCCGGGCGGTCGGCGCAGGTAGATCTCGGCATCGACGCGGGCGACGTCCTCGTCCAGCCAAGGGGTTTGCGCGCGCATGAAATCAACCGCTTCGCGCACGCTCCATTCATTGTGCTGCATGTGAATGTCGGCGGGAACGCGGGCGGCGCGGAAGATGCCGAACAGCATCATGTATTCATCCCCGCGCGGCGTGTGATCGGTACCGCCGGCCAGCACGGTCATCTCCTCGAGGTAGGTGGCCCATCCCTCCGCGCGCGAGCCTTCGGAGTAGCGCCCGCGAATGGGCCGTTCGTCGCGTGCCGCCAGCACGGCGTCGAAGCGATGGCCGGGGATCACCGCGTGGACATGGTCGGGAATGGGATCGCGGAACTGGATCTGCTCCCAGAAATTGGGGCCGGTCGGGCGCTCTATATAAGGCGTGTTGGCGCCAAGCTCGCCGACGAAATCGGGAATGGAGATGATCTCTTCGCTCTCCAGCCAGTCGCGCACGATGCGATCGGTTTCGGCGATCTTCGCTTCCTGCTCAGCGGCACTGGCAGAGAGGGCAATCTGCGGTTCGCCGCGGTTGCGATGGCGATAGAGGGCGAGGGCTGCAGTCATGCGCTCATGCTCGCGGTCTGCCAGCACCAGCATTTCGGCGGCCGTCATGGGGATCATGCGGACATGGCGGATGAACCAGTCATAGCGCGCCGCTCCGACACCTGCGGGCGAATCCATCGCCGGTCGCTCCGCTTCCAGCCAGTCGCGAAAGCCGATCAGCGCTGCGCGCGCCTCCTCCACCTGCGGGACAAGTTCGCTTCGGCTCTCGCGGGTGCGGGCGAGCAGGTCGTCGTACCAGCCGATGATGCCGGGCGGCGGAACCTCCCGGTAGGGATGGTAATGGTTGACCCCGTCGCTGTTCTCGAGGTTGTGGAGCGCAAGGTCGGCATAGTCGCCCGCGACATCAGTGAGGTTGGCGCGCGCGCCCGCCAGCATCGGAGCGACCTCGGCGAGCTGGCTGCGCAATGTCTCCAGTTCCTCGCCGCTTTCGGGGATCTCGGTGAAAGCCACGCGCATCAGCGGATCGAGATAGAAGCCGGGATCGCGCTTCCAGGGCCGCAGCACTTCGAGATTGAAACGATAGCCGTTGAGGATGGAGCGCACGGCAAGGAAATCGACCTGCTCGTGGCGTTCCCAATCCTCAACCGGCATCGCATCGAGCCGCGCCTCGAAATCGGCGAGCCCGGCCAGCTTTTCACGCATCAGCGGCTCGGCATAGGCCTCTCCCACCCGGGCGCCCGAATCGAGCACGACGGCGGAGGTGAAGCCGGGCACCATGTATTCCCGCAAGTCCTCGTGCAGTTCGAGGAGGTCGTCGTAATCGGCTTGGGCGTTGACGGGTGTCGCAAGCCCCAGGGCCAGCATGAAGGCGAGAACGATACGCAGGGGTTCGATGGTCATCGCGCCCGGTTCTGCGTCACCTGCAGGGCCATGTCGAGTCCCTCCGACCCGGCGCGGCGATCCTGTGGCTACTTGGCGTCCTCGGGATCTTCCACGTCCAGTTCCACGGGTACTGTCGCCATGCCGAGGAAGACGGGATCACCTTCCACCGCATTGTCCAGTTCCTTGAGGAACCCATCGGCCTGCTCGGCAAGATCGCCACCGTGCGGATGGCTTGCCAGGGTGCGCAGCAATCGCCTGGCGCCCTCGATCTCGCCCGTGCTGGCGCGCATCATGGCGACGTTCATCGCCAGGCCCCTGTCGAACGGGGCGAGGGCCGAAGCCTGCTCCAGCGCCTCGCGCGCAAGGTCTGTCGCCGGTTCTCCCCGAAAGCCGAAGCTGTGATAGTAATGGATGAGCGGCACGGGATGGTCGTTCTCCATCCGGTTGAGCGCGCTGAACGGCGCCATCGCCGCCTCGTAGGCCGCGTTCCTGTCATCCGCCTCCTTGGCCTTGCGGAACAGGGCGTAACCCTTCTGCACATAGGCGTTCACCGTAAGGGGATCGAGGGCGATGGCCCTGTCCGCGGCTGCAATCGCGGCGTCATCGTTGCCGGCATCGTATTCGGCCTCGGCAAGGGCGGAAAGCACGCCGGGGTCGCTCGGATATTCTTCCGCCACCTGGCGAATTTCCGGCACCAGCTCCAGCGCCTCCTCGCGGTTGACGCCCCGTCGCGAGCGGATCTTCAGCGGCAGGACCTCGTCCATGCCGTCGCTCAGCTCGTGCACATGGACGGGCGCGGCGGGCACCATTTCGGGCTGCAGGACGATCATGTTCATCCGTCGCTCGTCGAGGTAATCGTCGAGTTCGTCGTCCAGCCGGTCGAGATCGCCGAACACCTGCCGCGCGGCATCCATTGCCGGCGTTCCGCTGGCGATAAGGCGGGTATATTCGCCCAGCTGCCCGGCGCGCTGCGTTTCCATCTGCCGCGTCCCGATGGCGAGATAGTGATAAAGCAGCCAGGCCCGGCCATAAAAGGCGTCGTAGCGGCGGCTGGTGCGCTCGGCATACAGGCGGTCGTCGAGCAGTTCCTCGATCGACACCTCGTCTGCGGCGAACAGGTCGTATGCCCGGTGCTGCGCGGGGCGACCGATTTCCACGCCCCCGTCGGCGGGGAAGCGGGCCGAGGCGAAGAACTCCGCCGCGCCCTCGCTCAGCCAGCGCGGCATGGCGAAGCGCTGGTTCGAGATGATGAAATGGTGCGCGTATTCATGCAGCAGCACGATGGTGGAGAAATCGGTCTCGCGGCTGGAGAAGCGCAGGTTCTGCACGAAGGCGCTCGATCCGGCAGCGCGGGGGAGATAGAACCCGCCGACCGAATTGCCCGCATCGGCCAGGCGCCTGACGGCATACTGGCTGCCCACGACATAGACCGTCACCCGGTTGGAGGGGCTGGGCGCCGGGCTCTGCGTATTGGTAAGAAGTTCGAGCGAGCTGTGGAACTGCTCCAGCAGGTAGCCGAAGCGCTGCAGGTCTTCCGCGCTGTCATTGGCGTAGATGACGAAATTCTCGCTTGTCGCCATGCGCCAGCGTGCCTGCGCGGGCGTCGCCGCCAGTGCGATAACGAGCGCGGCGATGATGAGCCTGATCATGGATATCCCCCTGCGCGCCAACCCCTTGCCGCGCGCGTTCGCCTTGTGTTGCAATAGCTTGCGGCGAGTTTCAAGCCCGCCCGATTGCGTAGGAAGGCTTGCTATCGCATGACGATGTGAAGGCATCGTAACCGTAACGCCTCGCCTCCGACCCCATTGACCCCGCCGTGCCCCGCTCCTATATGCATCGGCGACCGGAACACTTCGAGCAAGGCGGGCCTTACGCGGGGGCATGCCAAGGAACGGAAGGTCCGGTTTCCGTGAGACACTACTGAAAGCTAGGCTGCGCGGGCGGTGCCGGATGGCAATCGTCTACTCGCGGCCCTTTCGCGTCTCGCACTTTCCCGCCCGATTCGAAATTCCTGGCAGTGGCCCGTCCCGCGGCGCTGCCAATACGCGAAGAAGAGGCAGCGTCCACCTATGGCGACCAAGGCTCCTGTGCCCACCAAGTCCACCGGCACCAAGAAGAAGCGCATCCGCAAGATTTTCGGCGACATCCACGAAGTGGTGCAGATGCCGAACCTGATCGAGGTGCAGCGCGAGAGCTACGAGCAGTTCCTGCGCTCCGATCCCTCGATCGGCTACGTCTCCGGCCTGGAGAAGACGCTGCGCAGCGTTTTCCCGATCCGCGACTTCGCCGGCACGGCAGAGCTCGACTTCGTGCATTACGAGCTGGAAGACCCGAAATACGACACCACCGAATGTCGCCAGCGCGGTATCACCTATGCCGCCCCGATGAAGGTGACGCTGCGCCTCATCGTGTTCGAGGTGGACCAGGAAACCGAAACCCGCTCCGTGCTCGATATCAAGGAGCAGGACGTCTACATGGGCGACATGCCCCTGATGACGGGCAACGGCACCTTCCTCATCAACGGTACCGAGCGCGTGATCGTGTCGCAGATGCACCGTTCGCCCGGTGTGCTGTTCGACCATGACCGCGGCAAGACCCACTCCTCCGGCAAGTTCCTCTTCGCTGCCCGCGTGATCCCCTATCGCGGTTCGTGGCTCGACTTCGAGTTCGACGCCAAGGACATCGTGAACGTTCGTATCGACCGCAAGCGCAAGCTGCCGGTCACCGCGCTGCTCTACGCGCTGGGTCTCGATAGCGAGCAGATCCTCGATCACTTCTACAACACCGTGACCTGGAAGCGCGGCAAGGACGGCTGGGAAATCCCCTTCGTCGCCGAGAACTGGCGCGGGGCGAAGCCGTCCTACGCACTGGTGGACGCCAAGACCGGCGAGGAAGTGTTCCCCGCCGGCCAGAAGGTTAGCCCTCGCGCTGCCAACAAGGCGGAGAAGGACGGACTCGAGAAGCTGCTGATCCCGACCGAGGAAATCTTCGGCCGCTATTCGGCCGTCGACCTGGTCGACGACAAGACCGGCCGCATCTACATCGAGGCGGGCGACGAAGTGTCGCCGGAAAACCTCGACAAGATCGACGCCGCCGGGATCGACCAGCTCGACCTGCTGGATATCGACCACGTCTCCACCGGCCCGTGGATCCGCAACACCATGGAAGCCGACAAGGCCGAGAACCGCGAAGAGGGCCTCGAGGCCATCTACAAGGTCATGCGCCCCGGTGAGCCGCCGACCAAGGAAACCGCCGAAGCGCTGTTCGAAGGCTTGTTCTTCGATGGCGAGCGCTACGACCTTTCCGCCGTGGGCCGCGTGAAGCTGAACATGCGCCTGGGCCTCGATGCCGAGGACACCGTTACCACGCTGCGCAAGGAAGACATCCTCGCCGTGGTGAAGGAACTTGTCGACCTGAAGGACGGCAAGGGCGAAGTCGACGACATCGACAACCTGGGCAACCGCCGTGTGCGTTCGGTGGGCGAGCTGCTGGAAAACCAGTACCGCGTCGGCCTGCTGCGCATGGAGCGGGCCGTGAAGGAGCGCATGAGCTCGGTCGATGTGTCGACGGTCATGCCGAACGACCTCATCAACGCCAAGCCCGCCGTGGCTGCGGTGCGCGAGTTCTTCGGCTCCAGCCAGCTCTCGCAGTTCATGGACCAGACCAACCCGCTGTCGGAAGTCACCCACAAGCGCCGCGTCTCGGCGCTTGGCCCGGGCGGTTTGACGCGTGAGCGCGCAGGCTTCGAGGTCCGCGACGTTCACCCGACGCACTACGGTCGTATCTGCCCGATCGAGACGCCGGAAGGCCCGAACATCGGCCTGATCAACTCGCTGTCGACCTTCGCCCGCGTGAACAAGTACGGCTTCATCGAGACGCCGTACCGCTCCGTGAAGGACGGCAAGGTCTCGGGCGAGGTGAACTACCTCTCCGCGATGGAAGAGCAGAAGCACACTGTCGCGCAGGCCTCGGCCGAAGTCGATGCCGACGGCAAGTTCGTGGAGGAGCTCGTCTCCACCCGCCAGAACGGCGAATTCACGATGAGCCCGAACGAGCAGGTCACGCTGATGGACGTCAGCCCCAAGCAGCTCGTCTCGGTGGCCGCATCGCTCATTCCGTTCCTGGAAAACGATGACGCCAACCGCGCGCTGATGGGCTCGAACATGCAGCGCCAGGCCGTGCCGCTGGTGAAGGCCGAGGCGCCGTTCGTCGGCACCGGCATGGAAGAGACCGTGGCGCGCGATTCGGGCGCGGCGATCTCCGCCAAGCGCGCCGGCATCGTCGACCAGGTGGATGCGGGCCGTATCGTGATCCGCGCCTCGGGCGAGGTCGATACGACGAACCCCGGCGTCGACATCTACACGCTGCAGAAGTTCCAGCGTTCCAACCAGAACACCTGCGTCAACCAGCGTCCGCTGGTGAAGGTGGGCGACACGGTGGAGCAGGGCGACATCATCGCCGACGGCCCCTCGACGGATCTCGGCGAACTGGCGCTGGGCAAGAACGCGCTCGTCGCCTTCATGCCCTGGAACGGCTACAACTACGAGGACTCCATCCTCATCTCCGAGCGTATCGTGAAGGACGACGTCTTCACCTCGATCCATATCGAGGAATTCGAAGTCATGGCGCGCGACACGAAGCTGGGCCCGGAAGATATCACCCGCGACATTCCCAATGTCGGCGAGGAAGCCCTGCGCAACCTCGACGAGGCGGGCATCGTCTATATCGGCGCCGAAGTGCACCCGGGCGATATCCTGGCGGGCAAGATCACGCCGAAGGGCGAAAGCCCGATGACACCGGAAGAAAAGCTGCTGCGCGCCATCTTCGGCGAAAAGGCCAGCGACGTGCGCGATACCTCGCTCCGCCTGCCGCCGGGCGTTGCCGGTACCGTGGTCGAGGTGCGCGTGTTCAACCGTCACGGCATCGAGATCGACGACCGTACCCGCGCCATCCAGAACGAGGAAATCGAACGCCTCAAGAAGGATAGCGAGGACGAGCGCAACATCCTCAACCGCGCCACCTACAACCGCCTGCGCGACATGCTGGTCGGCCAGACCGCTTCGGCAGCGCCCAAGGGCGTGAAGAAGGGTTCGGAAATCACCGACGAGATGCTGGAAGGCGTGGAGCGCCGCGACTGGTTCAAGTTCGCCGTCGCCGACGACAACATGCAGGCCCAGCTGGAAGCGGTGAAGGGCCAGTATGACGAGGCGGTGAAGGCCATCAAGGACAAGTTCGAGGACCGCAAGGAGAAACTCGAACGTGGTGACGAGCTCGCCCCCGGCGTGCTCAAGATGGTCAAGGTCTTCGTCGCGGTGAAGCGCAAGCTGCAGCCGGGTGACAAGATGGCCGGCCGTCACGGCAACAAGGGCGTCATCTCGCGCATTCTGCCCGAGGAGGACATGCCCTTCCTGGAAGACGGCACTCCCGTCGACATCGTGCTGAACCCGCTCGGCGTGCCTTCGCGCATGAACGTGGGCCAGATCTTCGAGACGCATCTGGGCTTCGCCGCGCGAGGCCTCGGCATGCAGATCAAGGAGCAGCTGGAGGAATGGCGCGCTGCCAATCCTGATGTCACCGCGGGCAAACCTCCGGCCGCCCTCGTGGACAAGCTGAAGGACGTCTACGGCGAGAACTACTACGACGATATCGAGAGCCGCTCGAACGAGGAGCTGGCGGAGCTCGCCGGAAACCTCGTGACCGGCGTTCCGATGGGCACCCCGGTGTTCGACGGCGCGCGCGAGAGCGACGTGACCGACATGCTGCTGAAGGCGGGCTACGATGCATCGGGCCAATCCACGCTGTATGACGGCCGCACCGGCGAGGCGTTCGACCGCAAGGTGACCGTGGGCATCATCTACATGCTGAAGCTGCACCACCTTGTGGACGACAAGATCCACGCCCGCTCGATCGGCCCGTACTCGCTCGTCACCCAGCAGCCGCTGGGCGGCAAGGCGCAGTTCGGCGGACAGCGCTTCGGCGAAATGGAGGTCTGGGCGCTGCAGGCATACGGCGCGGCCTACACCTTGCAGGAAATGCTGACGGTGAAGTCCGACGACGTGGTCGGCCGCACCAAGGTCTACGAAGCCATCGTCAAGGGCGACGACACCTTCGAGGCCGGCATTCCGGAGAGCTTCAACGTGCTCGTCAAGGAAATGCGCTCGCTGGGCCTCAACGTCGAACTGTCCTCGCTGTCCGACGGCGAAGACGAGGACGAGGACGGCTTCGGCCAGATTGCTGCTGAATAACAGGGGCCGGCGGCCTGTAGCGGGCCGCCTCCCCGCCAACCCCTGTTGATCCCCCCAAGGGAATTCGAGATATGAACGAACTGACCAAATTCACCAACCAGCTGGCCAAGCCGGAGACCTTCGACCAGATCCAGATCGGGATCGCGTCGCCTGAGCGTATTCGCAGCTGGTCGTTCGGCGAGATCAAGAAGCCGGAAACCATCAACTATCGCACGTTCAAGCCCGAGCGTGACGGCCTGTTCTGCGCCCGCATCTTCGGTCCGGTGAAGGACTACGAGTGCCTGTGCGGCAAGTACAAGCGCATGAAGTACAAGGGCGTCGTCTGCGAGAAGTGCGGCGTCGAAGTCACCGTTACCAAGGTGCGCCGTGAGCGCATGGGCCACATCGAACTGGCCGCGCCGGTCGCGCACATCTGGTTCCTGAAGTCGCTGCCCTCGCGCATCGGCCTGCTGCTCGACATGCAGCTCAAGCAGCTCGAGCGCGTGCTGTATTTCGAAAGCTACATCGTCACCGAGCCCGGCCTCACCCCGCTGGAGAAGTTCCAGCTGCTGACCGAGGACGAACTGCTCGACGCGCAGGACGAATATGGTGAAGACGCCTTCACCGCCGGCATCGGTGCCGAAGCGGTGAAGATCATGCTCATGGACCTCGACCTGGAGCAGGAGCGTGCTGACCTTCTGGAGGAGCTGGAGACCACAAAGTCCAAGCTCAAGCCCGCGAAGATCATCAAGCGCCTGAAGGTCGTCGAGAGCTTCATCGATTCGGGCAACCGTCCCGAGTGGATGATTCTCGAAGTCGTGCCGGTCATTCCGCCCGAGCTGCGCCCGCTGGTGCCGCTGGACGGTGGCCGCTTCGCGACCTCCGACCTCAACGATCTCTATCGCCGCGTCATCAACCGCAACAACCGCCTGAAGCGCCTGATGGAACTGCGCGCGCCCGACATCATCGTGCGCAACGAAAAGCGCATGCTGCAGGAATCGGTCGATGCGCTGTTCGACAACGGCCGTCGTGGCCGCGTGATCACGGGTGCCAACAAGCGTCCGCTGAAGTCGCTCTCCGACATGCTCAAGGGCAAGCAGGGCCGCTTCCGCCAGAACCTCCTCGGCAAGCGCGTCGACTATTCGGGCCGTTCGGTCATCGTGACCGGTCCGGAACTGAAGCTGCATCAGTGCGGCCTGCCGAAGAAGATGGCCTTGGAGCTGTTCAAGCCGTTCATCTACGCGCGCCTCGACGCCAAGGGTCTGTCCATGACCCTGAAGCAGGCCAAGAAGTGGGTGGAGAAGGAACGCAAGGAAGTCTGGGACATCCTGGACGAGGTAATCCGCGAGCACCCGGTTCTGCTGAACCGCGCGCCCACGCTTCACCGTCTGGGCATCCAGGCGTTCGAGCCGGTCCTCATCGAAGGCAAGGCCATCCAGCTGCACCCGCTCGTTTGCTCGGCCTTCAACGCCGACTTCGACGGTGACCAGATGGCCGTCCACGTGCCGCTCTCGCTGGAAGCCCAGCTGGAAGCGCGCGTGCTGATGATGTCCACCAACAACATCCTCTCGCCCGCCAACGGCAAGCCGATCATCGTGCCCTCGCAGGACATGGTGCTGGGCCTCTACTACCTCTCCATGGACCGCGAAGGCGAGCCGGGCGAGGGGCGTGTGCTGGGCGACATCGACGAGGTGCACCAGGCGCTGCACGTGGGTGCCGTCACCTATCACTCGAAGATCACCACCCGCGTCCCGCAGACGGACGAGGACGGCAACACCTACATGCGCCGCGTGGAAACGACGCCGGGCCGCATGCTGATCGCCGAGTGTCTGCCCAAGAGCCACAAGGTGCCCTTCGACGTCGTCAACCGCCTTCTCACCAAGAAGGACATCGGCGACGTGATCGACGAGGTGTATCGTCACACCGGCCAGAAGGACACGGTGCTGTTCGCCGACGCCATCATGAGCCTCGGCTTCCGCCACGCGTTCAAGGCCGGCATCTCGTTCGGCAAGGACGACATGATCATCCCCGACACGAAGGATGGCATGATCGAGGAAACCAAGGCGCTGGTTGCCGATTACGAGCAGCAGTACCAGGACGGCTTCATCACCCAGCAGGAAAAGTACAACAAGGTGATCGACGCCTGGAGCCGTTGCGGTGACCAGGTTGCGGCCGCCATGATGGACGAGATCAAGGCCACGCCCAAGGACGAGAGCGGGCGCGAGGCGCAGATCAACTCGATCTACATGATGAGCCACTCCGGCGCCCGTGGTAGCCCGGCCCAGATGAAGCAGCTGGCCGGTATGCGCGGCCTGATGGCCAAGCCTTCGGGCGAGATCATCGAGACGCCGATCATCTCGAACTTCAAGGAGGGCCTGACCGTTCTTGAATACTTCAACTCCACCCACGGCGCCCGCAAGGGCCTGGCGGATACGGCGTTGAAGACGGCGAACTCGGGTTACCTCACGCGCCGCCTGGTGGACGTCTCGCAGGACTGCACGATCGTCGTCGAGGACTGCAAGACCGAGAACGCTCTCGAGATGCGCGCCATCGTGCAGGGCGGCAGCGTGATTGCTTCCCTGGGTGAGCGTATCCTGGGCCGCACCGTGGCCGAGGACATCATGAACGCCGCTACCGACGAGGTGATCGTCAAGGCCGGCACCATGGTCGACGAGCCGATGGCCAAGGCCATCGAGGAGGCCGAGGTGCAGCAGGCGAAAATCCGTTCGCCGCTGGTCTGCGAAGCCGAACAGGGCGTTTGCGCGACCTGCTACGGCCGCGACCTTGCTCGCGGTACGCCCGTTAACATCGGCGAGGCCGTGGGCGTGATCGCCGCGCAGTCCATCGGTGAGCCGGGTACGCAGCTGACCATGCGTACCTTCCACATCGGCGGTGCGGCACAGGTGAACGAAACCTCCCACCTCGAAAGCATCTCGGACGGCAAGGTCGTGTATCGCGACATGCCCACCATCACCGACAAGAAGGGCCGGCGCCTGTCGCTCGCCCGCAATGGCGAAATGGTGGTGGTCGATGCCGAGGGCCGGGAGCGTGCGATCCACCGTGTGCCTTACGGTACCGTCCTCATGTTCGAGGATGGCGACGCGGTGAAGGAAGGCGATCGCCTGGCCGAGTGGGACCCGTTCACCCTGCCGATCATCACCGAGCAGAAGGGCTTCGTGCGCTACCAGGACCTCGTCGAAGGCAAGACCCTGGAAGAGCGTGTGGACGATGCCACCGGTATCGCCCAGCGCGTGGTGACCGAATATCGCGCCGCCGGCCGCTCCAAGAAGGAAGACCTGCGTCCGCGCATCACCCTTCTGAACGAGGGCAGCGACGATACCGAGGCAGCCCGCTACATGCTCGCCCCCGGAACCACGCTGTCGGTGGACGATGGCCAGGAAGTGCAGGCGGGTGACATCCTTGCCCGTGCCAGCCGGGAAGCTTCGAAGACGCGCGACATCACCGGCGGTCTGCCGCGTGTTGCCGAGCTGTTCGAGGCGCGAATTCCCAAGGATGCCGCGGTGATCGCCAAGATCGACGGCAAGATGGAATTCGTTCGCGACTACAAGGCCAAGCGCAAGATCGCGATCGTCCCGGAAGAGGGTGATCCGGTGGAATACCTGATCCCCAAGACCAAGGTGATCGACGTCCAGGAAGGCGACTTCGTCAAGAAGGGCGACACGCTGATCTCGGGCTCGCCCAACCCGCACGACATCCTCGAGGTGCTGGGCGTGGAGGCACTGGCCGAGTATCTCGTGAACGAGATCCAGGAAGTCTATCGACTGCAGGGCGTGAAGATCAACGACAAGCACATCGAGGTGATCGTTCGCCAGATGCTGCAGAAGGTCGAGATCACCGATGGCGGCGACACCACGCTGCTGCCGGGCGAACAGGTCGACCTCGAGGAAATGAACGAGGCCAATGCCAAGCTCGCCAAGGGCAAGAGCCCGGCAACCGGCACGCCGATCCTGCTGGGCATCACCAAGGCCAGCCTGCAGACGCGTTCGTTCATCTCCGCCGCCTCCTTCCAGGAAACCACGCGCGTGCTCACGCAGGCCGCGGTCGAAGGGAAGAAGGACACGCTGGTCGGTCTCAAGGAGAACGTCATCGTGGGCCGCCTCATTCCGGCCGGTACCGGCGCGGGCATGAACCGCGTTCGCGTCACCGCCTCGTCGCGCGACGCGGCGCTGCGGGCGCAGTACAAGAAGATGCAGGATGCGCTGGTCGCGGCCGAGGAAGCCGAGACTGCCGCCAAGGAAGAAGCCGTCGTTGCGGCGGATTCCGCGGTGGAGCAGCACGAGGCAGAACTGGCCCGCGATCCGGAAGATGCAGCGACCGGCGATGCCACGATGGCAACGATGGTCGACAGCGGCGAAGGCACAGATGCCGATGCCGGTGAATACAAGCGCGATGACGAGGGCAGCGAGCCCGAAGCCATCGCCAAGAAGGAAGACGCCGACGACAGCGAGAGCTGATCCCGGACGTTCTTGCCAGAATATCAGAAGGCCCCGGTGGAGCGATCCGCCGGGGCCTTTTTGCTTGCTGCGGCGTTTTCGCCCTATGAGACCCGTTGCCCTTGCATTGATTGCAGCCGTCACCCTCGCAGCTTGCTCGGCAGATCCTGCCGAGGAGGACAACCTCACCGCGCTCCCTGCCGATGGCGGCGTGACCGATCCAGCACCGCCGCCGCCTGCCGAGGCCCTGTCGCCAATCGACAGCCTCGCAGGGGAGTGGCGCGTTGCAGGAATAGACGGGGAGCCGTTCGACGAAGCCTACGGCCTTGCCCTGAGTGCCGATGACAAAGAGATCTGGTGGGAACCACGCTGCGCGAATTTCGCCTTCGCCTACAGGATCGAAGGCCTGGACTTCGAGACCGGACCTGCCACGCCCTCGCAACCGGTCGAGCCCGGCGCCCCGCCCCCGCCTGTGTGTACCGTTAATCCACCCGCGAGGCTGGATGACGTTGCCACGGCCATTTCCGCCGCGCGGCGCATTGGGCGAACGCCGGGCAACGCGATCCGCTTCGAAGGCGGCGGGCACAGCCTCACCCTCTATTCGCAATAGCGAAGGGCCTCGCACCAGATGGCATTCGAATCATGCTAATGAGAACCATTTGCAATCTGGTGAGAGGGCGCTAGGCTGGCACGCGTCACATCCGCAACAAAGGCCAGCCATGTCACGCAAGTCCTCTTTCCAGCCCGCCGATTTCCTCCCGCAGTCCAGCAAGGCCGCGGCGATCGAGGCGCTTTCCCGGCCGCCGATGGCAAATCAGTTCTCGCCGCTCGCCATGGCGCTGGTCATGTCCATCCGGCTGATGGCAGCATGCCAGGCCTCTCGCCACGATCCGCTGGTAGAGCTGACGCGGCGTCTCGAATCGTTGACGGCGGCCAAGGCCGTCCTCGATTTCGCCCGGGCATGTTCGCGTGCCTGGCCCGAACATGCGCTGGTCAATCGTCCGTGCTGCCACGCCCTCACACCGGACGAGGCGGTTTTCGCCCGCATGGTCGAAACCGCTAGGGCAGCGGACCGGCAGGCGTTTGCCGACCTCCTCGACGGCCTTATCCGCCGCGAACGGCATGGCCGGCTGTTCGAAGAGGCACAGCAGGTGGTCGCCGCGCTGTCCCATGGCTGAGCGTTCGAAGCGCGCTTGTGAGCGGGCGCGCGAGGGGCTAACCGCCAGCGCATGAGCACCGTCACCCGCTTTGCCCCTTCGCCCACGGGCCGCCTGCATGTCGGCAATATTCGCACCGCACTGCATAACTGGATGCTGGCGCAGGCGAGCGGCGGCCGCTTCATGCTGCGGATCGACGATACCGATGCCGAACGCAGCCGCGAGGATTATGTCGCGGCGATCCGCGAAGACCTTTCCTGGCTAGGCCTCGATCCCGACGGGGAGGAGCGGCAGTCCGCGCGGCTTTCCCTGTACGAAGAAGCGTTCGAACGCCTGCGCGAGACAGGCCGGATCTATCCCGCTTACGAGACCCAGCAGGAGCTCGAGATCAAGCGCAAGATCCAGCTCGGGCGCGGGCTGCCGCCGATCTATGACCGCGCGGCGCTCAGCCTCACTGGGGATGAGCGGAAAGCGAAGGAAGCCGATGGCGTGCAGCCGCACTGGCGTTTCCGCCTCGATCACGAGGAAGCGATCGCATGGGATGATGGCGTGCGAGGTCCGCAGAAATTCGATCCTGCCCAGCTTTCCGACCCGGTAATTCGCCGCGCCGACGGATCGTGGCTCTACATGCTGCCCAGCGTCATCGACGATATCGCGATGGGCATTACAGACGTGCTGCGGGGGGAGGACCATGTGTCCAACACCGCGGTGCAGATGCAGATGTTCACCGCTTTTGGCGCAGAGCCGCCGCGTTTCGCGCACGAGGCGCTGCTGGTAGGCAGGGAGGGCAAGCTGTCCAAGCGCCTTGGCTCGCTTGGCTGTGATGCCTTTCGCGAGAGCGATATCGAGCCCGCCGCGCTTGTTGCCCTGCTGGCGCGGCTCGGCACCAGCCAGCCGGTCGAACCGATCGCTTCGCGCGAGGCCCTGGTCGAGACCTTCGACCTTGGAACCTTCGGACGCGCACCTGCGAAGTTCGACGAAACCGAGCTCGACCGGATTAACGCGGCCATAGTCCATCAGCTGGACTATGCGGAGGTGGCCAGCCGCCTGCCCGAGGGCATGGACGAGGCCGCGTGGCACGCGATCCGCCCGAACCTTGCGAAGGTAAGCGAGGCGGGCGACTGGTGGCGGATCGTGACTGGGCCTGTGGAACATCCCGAATTCGACGAGGAGACACGGGACTTCCTGGCGAAGGCGGCGCAGGCGCTCATCTGGTCGGACAATCCGTGGGGCGATCTCACCGCCACGCTGAAGGACAGCACGGGGCGCAAGGGCAAGGCCCTTTTCCTGCCACTTCGCCAGGCGCTCACCGGCATGAATCACGGACCCGACATGGGCGAACTCCTTCCGCTCATCGGCGAGGAAGCCGCGAGAAACCGGCTTCAGCGCGCCGCCGCGGGCTAACCTGCCCCGATTCGTCGCAAGCCTTAGCCTGCATATCGAAATTGGCCGGTTTCCCCTTGACCCGGGATGCGTTGTGGCTAAGTGGCGCCATGTTACAACATAACGCAATCGGGATCAGACATTCTCTCCATGAAAAAGCTAGCCCTCTCGCTCCTCGTCTCCGCAGCCATGCCGGTTGCTGCGCTTGCGCAGGATACCCCGAACGAAACCGAAAGTGACGGCGAGACCGTCCATATCGACCGTATCGTCGTCTCCGCCACTGGCGTTCGCGACATCAGCATTACTGCCGGTCAATCGGTGGTCGAAGGCGAGGACCTTCTGCGCAACCAGGCCGGACAGGTGGGCGACATTCTGGACAGCCTTCCCGGAGTGGCGACCACAGGGTTCTCGCCGGGTGCCTCGCGCCCGATCCTGCGCGGTCTCGACGCGGGCCGGGTGCGCGTGCTGACCAACGGCCTTGGCAATATTGACGCCGCCGAAACTTCGGCGGACCACGGTGTCGCCATCGATCCGCTGACCGCCCGGCGCGTCGAGGTGATCCGCGGCCCGGCCTCGCTGCTCTATGGCTCGTCCGCCATTGGCGGGGTTGTCAATGTGATCGACAGCCGCCTGCCGACGGCGCTGCCCGAAGGGGGCTACGACGTCAGCGCCCTGGCGTCGGCCGATACCGCTTACGACCTGCGCGAATTCGGCGCGGCGGTGGATCTCGGCCTTGGCGAGGGCTTCGTGCTGCATGCCAATGGCAGCTACCGCGAGACCGACGATTTCGAGATCCCCGGCTTCCAGCTAACCGACGATCTGCGCGCCGACCTGCTGGCAGACGCAGCCGAAGAGGAAGAGGAAGGCAATCTCGACGAGGCGGAAGAGCTTCGCGAGCAGGCGAACGTCGAAGGCTTCGTTCCCAATAGCGGGACCGAGACCTACTCCTTCGGCGTTGGCGCGGGCTATGTCGGCGACGGCATCCGTTTCGCTGCATCGGCCAGCTATTACGACACCCTCTACGGCATCCCCTCCGGCCCGGGCGGTCACCATCACCACGAAGATGGCCATGATGACGACGATCACGATGATGACGACCACGATGACGATCACGGGGACGAGGAAGAAGGCGAGGAGAACGTCTCCATCGACCTTGAGCAGGCCCGCTTCGATTTCGAGGCTGGTGTGGCCGTTGGAGGCTTCTTCGACGAAGCCATCCTTCGTCTCGGGCACTCCGTCTATACGCATACCGAGCTGGAAGGCGAAGAGACCGGCACGGTGTTCGACGTTCGCGGTACGGAAGGTCGCTTCGAGCTGACCCAGGCGCCCACGGCAAACTGGCGCGGCGTGATCGGGGCCCAGTTCTACCTGCGCGATTTCGAGGCCATCGGCGCCGAAGCCTTCGTCGCTCCCAACGAGACCGAGCAATACGGCCTCTTCACCCTGCAGGAACTGTTCTTCGGCAATATCGAGCTTGAGCTTGGCGGTCGCTACGAGACCGTCAACCAGTCCTCGGACGTGCTGGGCATCGAGCGCGATTTCGACATTTTCTCGGGCGCGGTGGGTTTCGCCTACAACACCCAATCGGGTTTCACCGTCGGGATCAACGGCACCCGGACCGAGCGCGCGCCATCGGGCGAGGAGCTTTTTGCCAACGGACCGCACCTTGCAACGCAGCAGTTCGAGATCGGCGATCCGGACCTCGGCGTGGAATCGGTGTGGGGCGTGGAAGGCTACGCCTCCGCGACGCTCGGCCCCGTGCAGGCCCGCGCCGCGGTCTATTACAACACATTCGACAACTTCATCTATCTGAGCGAGACCGGCGAGGAAGAAGACGAGTTGCCGGTGTTCGAATTCCTGCAGGACGATGCCGATTTCATCGGTTTCGAAGTCGAAGCGTCGGCCGAGCTGTTCCAGGTGGCCAGCGGCTCGGTTATCGCCGATGTCGGTGCCGGATATGTCGAGGCGGAACTGAGCGATGGCTCACCGCTGCCGCGCATTCCGCCGCTGGAATTGCTGGGCGCGCTCGAGTGGCAGTCCAGCCTGTTCGACCTGCGCGGCGAGGTCGAATATTACGACGACCAGACCCGCGTTGCCGAGTTCGAGGAGCCGACCGATGGCTTTACCCATGTGAACTTCTCGGCCTCCATCCACCCGTTCCGCGACGACCGGTTTGTGCTCCTGTTGCAGGCAGACAATATCTTCGACGTGGAAGGCCGTCGGCATACGAGCTTCACCAAGGAATACGTGCCGCTGGCCGGTCGCAATTTCCGCGTGACGGCACGGACGCGCTTCTAGCACGGTCAGTCCGATTATCTGAAAAGGGGCGTTCCGGGGTAAGACGGAGCGCCCCTTTTTGATGCGCAATGCGCGCTACACCTCGTCGTAGTGGAAGGGTGCGATCACTGCCTTCGGGTGGGCTTCGTATTCGAAGGTCTGCGGGCGATCGGGTTCGAGGCCCTCGGTGGAGCGGAGCAGGGGAACGCCGCCCTTGTGCCAGCCCTCTTCATACTCGCAGTAGAAATTGATGATCCCGTGGAGCGAGGCGATGCGCCATTTGCCGTCCTCGCGCACGTAGCTGTTCTCGTAGGTCGCCTCGCCCCAGCGTCCGACCTCGGCCTGCATGATGCCGACCATCATCAAGGTACGCCAGCGGCCCTTCGCGGTGCCCGCTTCGCTGTCGATGTGGAGGACAGGCTGCAGCTGCATGTGATTGAAGATCACCCCGTCGCCATATTCGGGCAGGCGATGGAGGTATTCGCGCACCCGCTCGCGCCCCTCGTAGACGCCGCGCCCGGCAATCTCGAGCGTGCCTTCTGTGGCGAACAGGTCCGCCGCCTTGTCCCACAGGCCCTTGTCGACATAGTAGCCATAGGCTGCCTGCAGGTTGCAAAGGTCCCGGTAATCCTCCGCCGCCAAGGCGCGCGCTTCCAGCGCCTCGATGCGGGCGAGCAGGTCTTTCGTGGTAGCCATCGGTATCCTCCCCTTTTCGGAAGAGGATTACTTCACAACCTCGGCAAGGTCACGCCGCGCTGGCCCATATATTTGCCCGCCCGGTCGGCATAGGTGACTTCGGGTCGCTCATTGCCCTGCAGGAAGAGGAACTGGCACGCGCCTTCATTGGCGTAGATCTTTGCAGGCAGCGGCGTGGTGTTGGAAAACTCCAGCGTGACGTGGCCTTCCCAGCCGGGCTCCAGCGGAGTGACGTTCACGATGATCCCGCAGCGCGCATAGGTGCTCTTGCCAAGGCAGATCACCAGCACGTCTTCCGGGATGCGGAAGTATTCCACGGTACGGGCGAGGGCGAAGGAGTTGGGCGGGATAATGCAGACATCGGTCTTGCGGTCCACCAGGCTGTCACCATCGAAATCCTTGGGATCGACCACGGCGGAGTTCACATTGGTGAAGATCTTGAAATCGTCCGCCACCCGCGCATCGTAACCGAAGCTGGAGAGGCCGTAGGAGATGCACCCGTCGCGCTTCTGACCCTCCACGAACGGCTCGATCATGCCATGCGCGCGGGCTTGCTCGCGAATCCATTTGTCGGAAAGAATTGCCATTCAGGAGGGATTCCCGAAGTGGCGACATGGAGCAAGCGCGGGCCGGAGTTATCCCCTTTCCCGGTCACACCTTGGGCGAAGATCCTGCCAAGTGTTGAAACGACTTGACGAATCTTGCGTTCGGGAGCAGCGGCGAATCAGAGCAAAGCAATCATGCCTTTGCCTTTGCGAAAGTTTCCGCCCATGGCGTTGAACTGGCGTGTCAAACCGCTCGATGCGATCCTCGCGACGGCGGAAAAGAAGTCCCTGCACCGCTCCCTCGGGGCCTTGCAACTCACCCTTTTCGGCATCGGCTGCATCATCGGTACGGGCATCTTCGTCCTGACGGCAGCGGGTGCGCAGAAGGCCGGACCGGGCCTGATGCTGGCCTTTCTCATAGCAGGCGCGATCTGCGTCGTCGCCGCGCTGTGCTATGCCGAGATTGCGGCGATGATCCCGGTGGCGGGTTCGGCCTATACCTACACCTACTCGGTAATGGGCGAATTGCTCGCCTGGACCGTCGGCTGGGCGCTGGTGCTGGAATACGCCGTCGCGGCCAGCGCCGTGTCGGTTGGCTGGTCGGGCTATTTCAGCGGTACGATCCTCAATGAATTCCTCGGGTTGGAGCTTCCCCGATGGCTCGCCGGGGGGCCTCTTGCCCTGGGCGGCATCGAAGGTGGGCTGATCAACCTGCCGGCGGTCGTCATCGCCTTGCTCGTCACGTGGCTGCTGATGATCGGCACCAACGAGAGCGCGCGGGTCAATGCCGTACTCGTCACGATCAAGGTAGCCGCGCTGACGATCTTCATCGCGCTTACATTGCCACAGGTGGAACTCGACAGGTTCAATCCCCTGCTGCCCGCAGGCGTGTTCGGCGGCTTTGGAACAGGGCTTGGATCGGTCGGTGCGGCGGCGACGATCTTCTTCGCCTATGTGGGTTTCGACGCGGTCTCGACCGCAGCCGAGGAAACCCGCGATCCGCAGCGCAACGTGCCTATCGGCCTGGTCGGCAGCCTGGCGTTCTGCACCCTGTTCTACATCCTGGTGGCGGCAGGCGCGATCGGAACCATCGGCGGCCAGCCTATTGCCGGACCGGACGGCATTCCCTTCCCGGCAGGCTCGGCGGAACTGGCGCGGCAATGCGCCCTTCCCGAATTTGCCGACCGCCTGGTGTGTTCCGACGAGGCACTGGCACACGTGCTGCGAGAGATCGGCTATTCCGGCATCGGCAACCTGCTGGGCATAGCGGCCTTCGTCGCCCTGCCTTCGGTGATCCTTATCCTGCTTTTCGCGCAGACCCGGATCTTCTTCGTCATGAGCCGCGACGGATTGCTGCCCGAGGGGCTTTCGCGCATTCATCCGCGCTGGAAGACGCCGCATATCGTCACCGCGATCACCGGCGCGGTCGTGGCTTTTGCCGCGGCCTTCCTGCCGGTGGGACAGCTTGCCGACATCGCGAATGCAGGCACGCTCTATGCGTTTTTCATGGTGGCGCTGGCCGTGATGCTGCTGAGGCGGGCGGAGCCGACGCGCAAGCGCTCCTTCCGCACCCCGGCCCTGTGGTTCGTTGGCCCGGCCACGATGGCGGGCACGCTGTTCCTGTTCCTGAATTTGCCCACGGAGGCGATGCTCGTGCTGCCGGTTTGGGGCGGTATCGGCCTCGTCATCTATGCGGCCTATGGCTACCGCAAGAGCCATCTCGGCATGGGCAGGGTCGAAGTGCACGAGCCGGAAACCGCCGGTATCGAACCCCATGTTCCGGGAACGACCATCGGGACCGAGGGGTGATCCCCTGACGTTCCGAGCACCGTTAGCCGGTCACGCGCCCAGGTGCTCGACGAGGATCTTGATGCCAAGTCCGATCAGGACGAGGCCGCCAAGCACTTCCGCAGCCTTGCCGGTGTCTGGCGAGGCTCGGGTGCCGAGCCAGTAGGCCGGCAGGCACAGGGCCGCGGTCGTCGCCCCGATAATCAGGCAGGACAGGCCCAGCGGTTGCCCTAGCAGGGGCAGGGTGATCCCGGCTGCCGCGGCATCGATGCTGGTTGCGATGGCCGCTACCGCCAGTCCGGCGTAATAGGTTCTGCGCGTGTGGGGCGGCACCGCCGCTTCGTCATCCCCGGTAAAGGCCTCGTGCAACATGCGCAGGCCGAGGAAGCCGAGCAATGCGAAGGCGATCCAGTGATCGAAAGCGGCGATCACCCCGGCAAGGGTGACGCCGATCGCCCATCCGATCAGCGGCATGACCCCTTGGGCGACGCCGAAGAACGCGGCGACTTCCAATGCCCGCGCCGGCCGATGTTCGCCGGTCGCCCCGCGAACAAGGGCCACGGCGACAGCATCCATGGCCAAGCCCACCGCCAGGAAAACCAGAGCGAACATTCAGTGCGGCGCTTTGCTTTGCCTAACCGCCAGCCAACAGGCTTGCATTGCCGCCCGCCGCCGTCGTGTCGATGGTCGTGACCCGCTCGGTGGCGAACCGCGTCACGTAATGCGGGCCGCCTGCCTTGGGTCCGGTGCCGGAAAGGCCCTCACCGCCGAACGGCTGGCTGCCGACCACCGCGCCGATCTGGTTGCGGTTGACGTAGAAATTGCCGACCTTCGCGCGCGCTTCCACGAAGTGCCGCGTTTCGTCGATGCGGCTGTGGAGGCCGAGCGTGAGGCCGTAGCCGGTCGAGTTGATGTCATCCAGTACCTTGCCCATGCTGCCCGCCGGATAGCGGCAGACATGCAGGATCGGGCCGAACTGCTCCTCGTCCAGGTCGAGGATCGAGCCGATCTCGACGATGGTGGGCGAGAAGAAATTGCCGTGCTCGCAGTCGGTGGGGAGCGAGCGCCGCCAGACGGGGAAGCCCGCCTCGATCATCTCATCGACATGTGCCAGCAGTTTCTTGTGCGATTCGGCGTCGATCACCGGGCCGATATCCGTGCTGAGATTGGCAGGATCGCCGATCACCTGCGCCTTGAACGCGCCCTTGATCATCTCCAGCATCTCGTCCGCGACATCTTCCTGCAGGTAAAGCACGCGCAGGGCCGAACAGCGCTGCCCCGCGCTCTGGAATGCGGAAGCGACGACATCGCGGGTCACCTGCTCGGGCAGGGCGCTCGAATCGACGATCATCGCATTCATGCCGCCGGTTTCCGCGATCAGCGTGCCGATGGCCCCCTCGCGCGCGGCGAGCGAGCGGTTGATGGCATGGGCGGTCGCGGTGGAGCCGGTGAAAGCGACGCCCGTGATGCGTTCGTCCGAGGTCAGCATGGCGCCGATCTTGCCGTCGCCCGGCACCAGCTGGAGGACATCCTTGGGAATGCCCGCCTCGTGGCACAGATCGATGGCGAGCGCGGCAATCAGCGGCGTCTGCTCGGCGGGCTTGGCCAGCACCGTGTTGCCCGCGGCCAGAGCGGCGGCGGCCGGGCCCATGAAGATCGCCAGCGGGAAGTTCCACGGGCTGATCGTGGCGAACACGCCGCGCCCGTGCAGGCGCAGCAGGTTCTGCTCGCCGGTGGGTCCGGGCAAGGGCTGCGGAGCGCCGAACAACATGCGCGCCTCACACGCGTAATAGCGCAGGAAGTCCACAGCTTCGCGCACTTCCAGCACGCCGTCCATCATGGTCTTGCCCGCCTCGCGGCGGCACAGGTCCATGAAGCGGGCCATGTTCTCTTCGAGCAGATCCGAAGCCTTGATCAGCAGGTCGGCGCGCTTCTGTCCACCCAGGGCATCCCACATGGGCTGCGCGGCGACGGCGCGCGACATGGCGAGATCGAGATCGCGCTCGGTTGCCATGATCTGATGGCCGACGACCTTGCCCGACTGCGGAGCGTGCACCTCGATCTTCTCGCCGCCCAGCTCCGCCATGAGAGTGGGGCGCGCGACAGGATGATCCTGCCGCCAGTAGGCAAGCTGCTCGCGCAGTTCCTCGTATTCGGGCGGATGGGCGAGATCGACGCCCTTGGAGTTGCGGCGATTGGGGTAGATGTCGATGGGCAGCGGTATCGCTGGATTGCGATAGGGCTGAAACCGCGACATATCCTCGATGGGGTTGGTGGTCAGCTCCTCCACCGGCACGTCGGCATCTGCCATGCGGTTGACGAAGGAGGAGTTCGCTCCGTTCTCCAGCAGGCGGCGTACAAGATAGGCGAGCAGTTCCTTGTGTCCGCCAACCGGCGCATAGATGCGCACAGGCGTCCTGTTCTCGCCTTCTTCACGCCAGAGCGCGCCGTAAATGTCCTCACCCATGCCGTGGAGGCGCTGGAACTCGAACGGCGTATCGCCCGCCAGCGCCTTGATCGCGCCGATGGTGTAGGCGTTGTGGGTGGCAAAGGCCGGGTAGATCGCGTCGTCCGCCTTCAGCAGCTCGACCGCGCAGGCCAGGAAGGACACGTCCGTGGCGATCTTGCGGGTGAAGACCGGGAAATCCTTGTACCCGCCAACTTGGCTGAGCTTGATCTCGGCATCCCAGTAGGCGCCTTTCACCAGCCGCACGAACAGCTTGCGTTCGTGGCGGCGAGCAAGCTTGGCAATCCACTTGCACAGCGGCAGGCCGCGCTTCTGGTAAGCCTGGATGGCGAGGCCGAAGCCGGTCCACCCCTCCTCGGTCCCGTCGTCGAACAGCTCGTCATCGGCCATCAGGTCTTCGATGATGTCGAGGCTGAGTTCGAGGCGTTCGGCTTCCTCGGCGTCGATGGTGAAATGGATGTTCGCCTCGCGCGCCTTGATCGCAAGCTCGCGCACGATGGGCACGATGGCCTTGCGGGCCGCCTCGGCGTGGAAAAAATCGTATTTCGGATAGAGCGCGGACAGCTTTACCGAAATGCCTGGGCCGGTGTGCACGTCGCCCGGCTCCTCGGCCAAACGCTCGATCGCGTCCCAGTAGGCCTGGGCGTAGCGTTCGGCGTCGTCATAGGTCATCGCCGCTTCGCCAAGCATGTCGAAGCTGTGGGTGAGGCCTTTCTTCTTTTCCGGCTTCGCGCGGCCCATCGCTTCCTCGATGGTGCGGGCATAGACGAACTGGCCGCCGATGATGCGCATGGCCTGCCCGGTGGCGTTGCGAATGACAGGCTCGCCCATGCGGCCCGTTGCGCGCCGCAGCGCGTTGGCGAGGCCCTTTTCCTGGCTCTTGCCGCCGCGCAGCACTTCGCCCGTCAGCATCAACGAGAATGTCGCCGCATTCACGAACACGCTACCGCTCTCGCCGATATGCTCGGCCCAGTCCTGCGTGGAGATCTTGTCGCGAATCAGAGCGTCGCGCGTCTGTTCGTCCGGCACGCGCAGCAGCGCCTCGGCAAGGCACATGAGGGCGATGCCTTCATCGGTGTTGAGGCCGTAACTGTGCAGGAATGCGTCGAGCCCGCTACTCTCGCGTTTTCGCGCATCCAGGATCAGCTTGGAAGCGAGATCGGCGGACTTCTCATGCAGCCGCGTAACGTCGGAGGCTTGCTCCATTCGCTGTGCGATGCAGGCGTCCTCATCCTGGCGGTATGCGTTTCTGAGCGCGGTTCTATCTAGGGGCATCGGGTAGGACATGGACACGGTTTCCCAAGTAATCAAGCGAAGTCGGGGGTGGGGCGATTGGGCCTCAGCGGCTAGGGCGTGACTCATGAGAATGGTCTTTAGCCGCAAAGGTTTCGACACTTCTGCCGGTGGCGGCCCATCGCCGATCCGCGATGGTCGTCCGATCAGCCTGCCCATCCCGGCCAGCGGAGAGCTATCGTCGACTCGCTTTGCGGACCTGGGCCTAGGCGAGGATGTCGCCATGGCGAGTCGCGGAAAGCTGGCGGCAGGCGACCTGTGCCACCATGACCCGATGTTCCTTGCCGATGGCCGCGCGATCCTTGGCCAGTGCGGCGCGGCGCAGACGCATCTAAAACGGCAGGGCGTCGGGGTCGGTGACGTCTTCGTGTTCTTCGGCCTGTTCAGGGAGGAGGGCGCAAGGCCGCATCACCGTATCTTCGGCTATCTGCGCGTGGAGGAGGTTCTCGCGCTGGCCGATGCTCCGTCGGGGCGCATTGCCGAGCTTGCCGCGCTGGGCGTTCCCCACGCCATCGGCCTGCACGCGGCGAACGATACCGTGTATCTGGGCGTCGGACGAACCGCGAATTGTGCGAGCGAAGCGCTGCGCCTTACCGTAGCGGAAGGCCCGCCGAGCTTGTGGCAGGTGCCCGTCTGGCTCCGAGAAACGGGACTAACCTACCACCACCGCGAGGATCGCTGGCACGATGATGGACGCTTGCAGAGCGTAGCACGCGGGCAGGAATTCGTCGCGAATATCGAAGGGCGCGCTGATGCTCGCCTCTGGCTGGAGGCGATAATCGCGGAGATCGAGCGCTAGGCGATGGGGCTGGGCGGCATGCGTTCGACCCCGCGATGGTCGTTCAGCGCGTTTATTGCGGCATGGACGCGCGCCTCGATCTCCTTGCGCGGGAGGCCGGCCTCGATCGGCTCGCCGAAATGCATGGTGATCGTACCGCGTGGCTTCCACGTCCGCTGGTAGAGCGGCCCGCTGTCCACCGCTACTGGCACCACCGGCAGGCCGAGCAGCTTGTAGAGCGCGGCGAAGCCTGCGCCCAGCGGCGGGCGCTCACCATGCGGCACGCGCGTGCCCTCGGGGAAGATCACGATGGGCCGTCCGGCATCGACGAAGGGCCGGGCATCCTTGATCATCGTTCGCAGCGCCCTGGCTCCCTCCTCGCGCTTGACCGGGATGGCGCCGAACAGCCGTGCGGCAAGGCCCCAGCCGGGGATCGCGAAGAGCTCCTGCTTGGCGAACAGGGCCGGCCGGTCGAAGCCGTATGGCACGTTGATGGCCTCGAAAAAGCTCTCATGCTTCACCGCGTAGAAAGCCTGGAAGTCGGGCCGCTCGCCGGTTTCGACTATGTTGAGGCCCAGCAGCTTGCGGCATGCCCAGTTATGCAGGCCCGACCAAGCCTCGCAGATCCCGCGCACCTTCGATGGCGCGATGTAGGCAGCGATCACGGCGGCGATCACCAGCACTATCGAGCCTCCGTAGAAGGTGAGATAGAAGGCAATGTTGCGTAGATAGATCATCCCAGGACCTGCTGCGCCCAGACGGCGATGAACTTGTGATACTCGATGAACAATGTGCCAAAGCTGGGCTCGGAATGCACGGCGTCGGTCAGCACGTCGATATCGTCCGGCAACTGGTCCTGCAGTTCCAGCGAGGCGCGGCGCATGTGCCAGTCCGCGGTGACAAGGCGCAGCGAGGTGTAGTTGCGGTCCGCCAGCCATTCCGCCGTCTCGCGGGCATTTCCCCGCGTGTCGAGCGCGGAGAAGCCGAGCGTGACACAGCAATCCATGATGCGCGTAGGCACGTCGAACTCGGCCTGGAACTCGTCCGGCTGCACGCTGACATCGACGCCCGTTACCAGCATCTGCTCCGCAGCGCCGGTTTGCAGGATTTCCAGTCCGCGCTGGATGCGACCGCCGCTGCCGGTGGGCACGACGATGGCGTCTGTCTGCATCTGTTCGGCAGGCTGAGGCAGCGCGACGGCAAACCATACGAAGCCCAGTGCCCACGCGGCGATGGCCCCGGCGATGATGCGGCGCATGATCATAGCATTCGCCGCAAGGCCGAGATCACGGTAAGGCGCGCAGTGAGCATGGCGAGGATTACGCCGAACAGGGGCACGAAGCCGATCACCAGCCAGTCGCGCAGGCCCAGCGTCCCTCCGCCCACAAGGCCGGAGCCGAGATCGGCGAATTGCTGCCCCAGCACGAAGATCGCGCCAAGCCCCAGGGCAAGGCCCGCAACGCCGCCCAGCGCCGCGTCGATACCGATCGAACGCTGGAAGATGCGGGCAATCTGCCCGTCCGTTCCGCCAAGATGATGGATCACCTCGATCGTGTCGCGGTTGGATCCAAGCGCGCTGCGCGCCGCCAGCCACACGGCGGCCACGCTGGTAAGGGCCAGGAGAGCAATGAGGCCCATGGCGAGGTATTGCAGCGAGCGTATTGCATCGAACACCGGTGCGAGCCATCCGGCCTGCGCGTCGAGCCGTGCTGCAGGGACCATGCGCACGAGCTCGCTGCGCATTTCTCGCAGGCGCTCGGCTGTAAGGGGGCCGGAGAGGCGCACATCGATCAGGGCAGGTGTAGGCACGGCTTCGGTTTCGTTCGCGACTTCGCCCAGCCAGGGTTCGACAAGCGCTGCCAGTTCCTCGTCCGGCACGCGCCGCATGGAAGCGACATCGTCCCGCTGGGCAAAGAAGGACAGGGCGCGCTCCACCTGCCGTTCACGTGAAGCGGGGGCGCCTTCCACCACCTGAACCGTGATGCCGCCCGAAATTTCCGCGCGGGCATTGGTGGCCACGTTGTTGAGCGCCAGCCCGGCGCTTGCCGCCATCACGGTCAGCGCGATCATGATCGCGATCACCCAGGGCATGGGCCCCGCAATGCGTGCCTGCGGGAGCATGCGCGAGGCGGATCCGCCAAGGGCGGTACGTCGCATGGGGGAACGCGCGGCCATCATACGCGTGCCTCGCGGCCGATATTCTCCCGCTTGGGGGGATAGCGCAGCGCTCCCGTGGGATCGGAGAGCTTGCCCTTGTCCAGCCGCATGATGAGGGAGTCAGGCACCTTGCGCAGCAGGTGGACATCGTGGGTCGCCACCACCACCGTCGTGCCGAGGCTGTTCAGCGCTTCGAACAGCCGCAGCAGCTTCACGGCCATTTCCGGATCGACATTGCCGGTCGGCTCGTCCGCCACCAGGATCTCGGGCCGGGCGATCACCGCGCGGGCGATGGCCACGCGCTGCTGCTCTCCGCCCGAAAGCGTGGCGGGCCTTGCATGGGCGCGGTGGTCGAGGCCGACCCATTCCAGCATGTCGTTCACCGGCTTTGCGATCTCGCTCTCGCGCATGCCCGTGATGCGCAGCGGCAGGGCCACGTTGTCGAAAGCGGAAAGGTGGGGAACGAGGCGGAAGTCCTGGAACACGGTGCCGATGCGCCGCCGGAATTCCGGAAGTGCCTTGCGTGGCTGGGTAATGAGGTCGTGCCCGAACATGCGGATCGCCCCGCGCGTGGGACGTTGCGCCAGGTAGAGCAGGCGCAACATGGAGGTCTTGCCCGCCCCGCTGGCGCCGGTGAGGAAATAGAAACTGCCGGGATAGAGCGTGAACGAGATGTCGCTCAGCACCTCGCGATCGGTGCCGTAACGCAGTCCGACATTGTCGAACTGCACAATCGAATCCGCTCCCCCGCTCATGACCGGGTGCTAGTGCCTTGGAACGGCGCATGGAAGGGCATAGCGGGCATGCGACGGCGATATAGGCGCTGGCGCTTGTGGAAAAAAGGCGGAAACGTGCGGATCAGCAACGTTAACGCGCTTGCCCGCGCGTGTCGGGGAGGCGTAGGGATCAACTCAGCGAGATGATCATCCAGTGCCCCGAATGCGCGACGCGTTATGTCGTACCCGATAGTGCCGTAGGCGCCGAGGGGCGAACCGTGCGCTGTGCGAAATGCAAGCACAGCTGGTTTCAGGAGCCCGGCGGGATAGACGCAGACGCCGCCTCGCCACCACCAGCCCCGCCTACGCCGCCACCCGCTCCACCCCCTTCCACCTCCAGCGCTACGCCTCCCGCTTCGCGACCCGCAGCGCCGGGCCAGGACATGAGGGATGCCGTCGGAGGCTCCGCGCGGGGCAGGACGGACCGGCCTGCGCAGAATGTGACGACGTCCTTCTCGATGGCGGAAGCGGCCACTTTGCCGACAGGCGCGAGGGCTGAAGAACCCGAAAACGAATATCCCGAGCCAGAGACCGAGCCGCTGCCCGATCCTCCGCGCCGGGCCGACGATGCAGAACAGTCGGTTCCGCCGCCGCCCGTGGCCGAAGCGCCCGTATACGGCGATGAGGACGGCGGCGACGCTGATCACTCCCCCTTCGACCGGGAGCCGCCATTCCGTCCGCGTCGCAACCCCCTCAAGATGTGGACCGTCGCCGCAGTGATCTTCGCCCTGCTGGCGGCGGGCACGATCGTTGCAGTGAGCTATTGGGGCCTGCCCGACTGGGTACCCGTCGACCGGCCCACCTTTGCTGCCGAACAGCCCGACCTGCAACTCGATTTCCCGCCGGAGGAGCAGGAGAAGCGCACCTTGCCCAATGGTACGGAATTCTTCGGTGCCAGTGGCCGCATCACCAATATCGGCACCCAGACGCGCCGTGTGCCAACCATCCTCATCGTGCTGCGCGATGCGCGCGATACCATCGTCTTCAGCTGGGAAGTGCAGCCGCCGCAGAACGAACTGGCGCCCGGAGAGACGATCACCATCAACGAGGCGGTCACCGATATTCCCAAGCGCGCGGCCTATGCCGAATTCGGCTGGAAACCAGAATGACGGGAGGCATCTGAAGCCGCTCGCAAAAAGACGCGGCAGCGCACCAACTCACCGCTTGCAGGGTGGTAAGGTTCTTGCTAGTGGCGCGCTCCTACCGAGGCGGGCTACGGCCCGCCTGTCTGTATCGATGTGCGGTCGTGGCGGAACTGGTAGACGCGCAACGTTGAGGTCGTTGTGGCCGAAAGGCCGTGGAAGTTCGAGTCTTCTCGACCGCACCAGACACCCGGGAATATCTCGCAAAAACGCGAAATGCAGCGGAACTGGCCGGAAGAGCAGTCTTTGCGCCGTGCCCCCTTCGATGAACCGCGCCGCACCACTTCCCTGTAGCGCCCCGGTCACGAACGGGAATAATCGCGCTTCACCTGCTTAAGGCCAATTGCTGCCCTTCAAATTCAGGAATAACCGATCCTGTCGCTTTCAGAGACGACATGGAGAGGTTAGAATGAAAACGAAGATCAGCCTTGTCGCGTCCCTCCTGCTAGCTGGCACCGCGTTCCCGGCGCTCGCCCAGAATGCCCCTGGCACAGCCGAGACCGACGCGCCCGCACCGCAGGATTCGGAACTCGATCCCAGTCAGACGCCGCAGTCTCCGCAAAGCGATTTCGCCCAGGAAGGTGCCGTCGATCCCACCATCACGCCGGCTGACGGCAACGCCATCGTCGTGACCGCGCAGCGGCGTGAACAGACACTTCAGGACGTCAGCGCTTCGGTGGTCGCCGTGGGAGCCGACAGGCTGCAGACTTCACAAGTGAACAGTCTGCAGGATCTGCAGACGATCGTTCCCAGCGTCAGCTTCGGCAACGATTTCAACCAGGCGAAGATCTTCATTCGCGGCGTGGGTGCGAACACCTCCACCACCGGCAATGCCACCGGCGTCGCCTTGCATGTCGACGGAGCCGTGGTCTCGCGCGCCGAGGCACAGCTTACCAGCCTGTTCGATCTCGAGCGGGTCGAAGTGCTGCGCGGTCCGCAAGGCACGCTTTACGGTCGTAATGCTACCGGCGGCTCGATCAACCTGATCACTGCCAAGCCGACCAGTTCCCTGTCCGGCTACGGTCGCCTCACCTACGGCAATTACAATGCCATCGTCGCCGAGGGAGCGATCAGTGGCCCGATTACGGATACGGTGCTGTTCCGTGTCGCCGGCAAACTGGAGAACCGAGACGGTTACGGCGAAAATCCCGTCACGGGTTCCGAAGTTGACGACCTCGGCCGCCGCATGATCCGCGGCATGCTGCAGTTCAACATCTCCGACACGACCGACCTGTTGCTGTCGGGCGAGTATTTCCGCCAGAACGACAATTCCGGTGCGATTCATTACCTTCGCGCGTCATTCCCCGACGTGCCGCGTCTCGCGCCGCTGGGCATCGGGGGCTATGCCAGTGACCCGCGTGATCTCGCCTCGGAAACGGACGTCGGCACCGATACCGAGACCTACGCTTTCACCGGCACGTTGCGCAGCGAATTGAGCGATGCCATCGCGATCACCAATATCGCCAATTATCGCAGTTTCGAATCCTCGCTGTTCCAGGACCTGGACCTGTCGGCCGTCGTCAGCAGCCTTGCAACCAATGGCCAGTCGACGACGGTGCAGGAGCGCCGCATCGACTCCGAGCAGTATTCGAACGAGTTGCAGTTCAACGTTGCGTTGGACAATTTCGATCTCGTCGTGGGCGGTTTCTATTTCCACGAAAGGCAGCGCCCGATCGACAATGTGGGCCTTGCCCGGCGAAACGGTCAGGCACAGAACATCGGCGTGCTGCAGGCTGCCGGCATAGACCTCGCCGAAGCCTATCAACTGTGCGGCTACTCGCCTGGCACCGTTACCGGCGGCTCGTCGCAGATCGCGCCGAAGCGCGTTTGCATCCGCTCCAACCTGGGCACCGATGCCTGGGCCATATTCGGCCAGGCCAATATCGGCCTTGGCATGCTGACGCCTGCGCTCGACCCCTTCACCCTGAAGCTGGGCGGTCGCTACAGCCAGGAAGACGTGGATTCGGCAAACCCTGCAATCATCATCGCGCGCGGGGGCCTTGGCCCTGTCATCCGCTTCACGACCGAGGGCACCTTCACAGAGCGCAGCTTCAGCGACTTCACCCCTGAAATCGGCTTGGAGTGGCAGCCCAACCCTGATCTCCTGCTCTATTATACCTACGCTGAGGGCTTCAAGGCCGGTTCCGGCGAGAACTCGGCAGGCAGCACCACCATCGTGGATCCGGAGCAAATCCAGAACCACGAAGCGGGCATCAAGGCGACCTTGCTCGACGATATCTCGGTAAACCTCGCGCTTTATACCTATGATCTGGAAGGTGCACAGCTCAACAAGACGATCGCCGGGGGCCCCAGCGGCTTCCAGACGATATTCGAGAACGCAGCGGCGATCGAGGCCAAGGGGCTCGAACTCGATATCTTCGGACGGGTTTCACGCGATTTCCGCCTGAGCGGATCGCTATCCTACACCGATGCGGAATATGCGGATTTCGAAACCCTCGATCCGCTCGATCCGCGCAACGTGGCGACTCCGGGTGCTCCGGCCTACGATCCGGTCACCAACCCGGACCCGACCGCCTTCGGCGCGCCCTGCGATGGGGACCTAAATCCGGCGACCCCGACCTGCGAAATCCAGCTCGCCGGGAACTCTGTGCGCAACACGCCGGAATGGGCGTTCAACGTTCACGCCGAATACGACATCCCCCTGCTGAGCAGCGGTGAGCTGACCCTGCAGGGTGACGTGACCCACCGCAGCCGAATCTACTTCACCGAATACGAGCGGGAGATCGAAAGCTCGGGCGCTTACACGCTCGTTGACGTAGGAGCGATCTACCGCACGCCGGATGATCGTTTCAGCGTGCAGCTGTGGGCGAAGAACCTGTTCGACGTGGATCGCAAGTCCAGCACCTTCGCCCTCGCCACGGGCCGGCTGATCGGGAACACGTGGCTCCCGCCGCGTACCTTCGGCGCGACATTCGGCTTCACGTACTAGGGGGCTGTCATGGGGGCGTTCCTGCGGGAGCGCCCCATCCTCCCGGTGCTGCGGCGCGCGGAGACAACGTGGCGCGACAGAGAGGAACCAAGACGCCTTCTCGCCCGTTTGAGCGGCAAAGGAGATTTCATATGATTGGCAAGCTTATCGGCGCCGGCCTCGGCGCAAAACTCGGTACGGAATCGCGCAAGATCGGTGGAACGACCGGCGCGATTCTGGGTGCTGTTGCAGTTCCCGTAGTCACCCGTCTGCGGCTTCCGGCGCTTCTGGCTCTGGCCGGCGGCGGTTATCTCGCCAGCCGCTTAGCCAACAAGGCGAAGACGGATAATGCGAACCGCACGCCCCCTTCCGCCTGACCGGTACGTTAAAGCTTGATGAAAAGAAGGGCGGCCTTGCGAAGGGTCGCCCTTTCTGTATCCGGCGCTTAGAAACTCTCTAGGCTATTTTTCCGTACGTATAGCCGCGCTAGCTGAGCGTTCGATGTCCACCCGGACGGAACGCCTCGCCCCGCATGGGCTTTAGTCTGTATGCCCGATTTCACGGCGATGTCCCTGCCCGCGCTGGCTGCGTGGTTCGCTGCCGCTGCCGTCGCGGTGTATTTCCTCGGCAAGCAGCTGGCGCGCTACGCAGACCTCATCGCACAACGCAGCGGCCTCGGTCATGCTGTGATCGGGGTGGTCATGCTGGGCGCGATTACCTCCCTGCCGGAAATCGCTACCAGTGGCACGGCTGCCCTGCGGGGAGAATCGGACATGGCGGTCAACAATCTGCTGGGCAGCGTGGCCGTGCAACTGGTGGCCCTTGCGCTGGTGGACCTCGTCTATGGCGGGCGCGCCGTCACCTCGCGCGTTACAAGCGCCAGCGTGATGGCGAATGCGCAGCTTGCGATCATCATGCTGGGGATCATTGCCTTCGGAGTAGTGGTGGGGGAGTTCGCCATTCCGTTCCTCGGCATCGGAGTGTTCGCGCTCCTGACTATGCTCGCTTATCTCTTCGGCGCGTGGCTGCTGAGCCGCTGCGACGACAATGGCTGGCGACCGGGCCGCTTTCCGGCAACCGATAGCGAGCTTTCGGAAGGCAGCGAGATATCGGGTCTGTCCCTCGGTCTGCGCACTTTCGCCGCAGGCGCAGCGATCATGGCAGCGGGCACCGTGCTCACACTTTCGGCGGAAGGCATTGCCGAGACGACAGGAACAGGCGGCGGGATCGTGGGTCTTACCCTGCTGGCAGCGGCCACCTCCCTGCCCGAATTCTCGACCGCGCTGGCAGCCATGCGGCTGGGCCGCGCAGGCCTTGCCATCGGCGACGTTCTGGGCGGTAACATGTTCGACACCTCGCTCATACTGCTGGTGGATGTGCTTCACCCGCGCGGCCCGGTGCTTACGATGGTGGAGCCTGCCTCAATGGCTGCCGCAATCCTCGCTCTGATGCTGACAGCGATCTACTGTACCGGGATGATCGCGCGGCGCGGGATCGTGGTGGCGCGCATGGGGCTCGACAGCTGGGCGGTGCTGGTCGTCTACGGCCTCGGCATGTGGGCGATCCTGGCGGGCGTCTTCGCCCGTTGAGAAGCGGGCGCGCTCGCTTGCACCGAATCGAGCGGCTTCCTACCTCGGTTCCTCAACCAGCGAATCGAGACCACCATGACAACCCATCGCACCCGCATGCTCATCATCGGCTCCGGCCCGGCAGGCTATTCCGCCGCAATCTACGGCGCGCGCGCCGGGATGGAGCCGATCGTGGTGCAGGGCCTGCAACCCGGCGGCCAGCTCACCATCACCACCGACGTGGAGAATTATCCCGGTTTTGCCGACGTGATCCAGGGCCCCTGGCTTATGGAACAGATGCAGAAGCAGGCCGAGCATGTCGGCACGCGCATGATGTGGGACACCATCGTCGATGTCGATCTCGAAGGCGGCTCGCCTTTCAGGGCCATCGGCGATTCGGGCGACGAGTATGTGGGCGACGTGCTGGTGATCGCCACCGGCGCGCAGGCCAAGTGGCTGGGCGTTCCGGGCGAGCAGGAGCTGGGCGGCAAGGGCGTCTCCGCATGCGCGACCTGTGACGGCTTCTTCTACCGCGGCAAGAAGGTCGCCGTGATCGGCGGCGGAAACACCGCCGTGGAAGAAGCGCTCTACCTTACCAACCACTCCGACGACGTGACGCTGATCCACCGCCGCGACGAATTGCGCAGCGAGAAGATCCTGCAGGAGCGGCTGTTCAAGTCGGACAAGATCACGCCCATCTGGAACAAGACTGTCGACCGCTTCGTCGCGGGTGAGAATGGCGCGCTGGCGAAGCTCGAACTAGTCGACACGGTCACCGGCGAAAAGAGCGAGCTGGAAGTGGACGGAGCCTTCGTCGCCATCGGCCACGCGCCGGCGACCGAGCTGTTCAAGGGCAAGCTGCCGATGGACGAGAGCGGCTACCTGCTGGTTGAGCCCGGCACACCCAAGACCGCGATCCCCGGCGTCTTTGCCTGCGGCGACGTGATGGACCACACCTACCGGCAGGCGGTTACCGCGGCGGGTACGGGCTGCATGGCCGCGCTCGATGCCGAGCGTTTCCTTGCCACGCTGGAATTCGCCGAGAAGGAAGCGGCGGAGTAGGCCGGTCTTGGACAGCCTCTATCTCGAGGACCGCGGGTCGGGCAGACATTCGAAAGCCGCGAATTCCCGCTCGATACAGAGCAGATCGTGGAATTCGCCCGGTCCTACGATCCACAGCCTTTTCATCTCGACCCGGAAGCTTCGGCCGAGACCTTCTTCAAGGACCTCGCCGCAAGTGGGTGGCACACCGCCGCCATAACCATGCGACTGATTGTCGAATCGGTCCCGCTGGCCAACGGGGTGATCGGTGGCGGTGGTCCGCTCCGCTGGCCTTCGCCCACCCGCGCGGGCGATGTGCTGCGCGTGCACACCACGATCGAGGGAATCGTGCCCTCGCGCTCACGCCCGGGTCGCGGTTCGATCAATGCGCGGTGCCTCACGCGCAACCAGCATGGGGAGTTGCGGCAGGAATTCTGCCCGCGCCTGATCGCCTGGAAGCGCGGCGTCGCGCCGGCTGAAGCTTGAGTCAGAACTTCGAGAAGTCCGGCTCGCGCTTTTCCATGAAGGCAGTGAAGGCCTCGCGCGCTTCCGCGCTTTGCAGGCGCTGGGCGAATAGCTCGATTTCGGCTTCCATCTTGGCAGCGACAAGCCCCGGATCGCGCATCAGAGCCTTGGTGGCCTGAACCGCGCCCGGGGGCAGGGCGGAGAAACGTAGGGCAGCCTTTGCCACTGCGTCATCAAGCTCGTCGTTCGGCACGACAGTGTTGGCAAGCCCTGCGGCCAGCGCCTCCTGCGCCTCCATCACCTCACCCATGGCGAGCATGGCGAAAGCGCGCTGATGACCGATGGCGGCGGGCAATAGCAGGCTCGAGGCCGCCTCGGGCACGAGGCCAAGGTTCACGAACGGCGTGCTGAGCTTCGCATCCTCGGCCAGAACGACATGGTCGCAATGCAGCAGCATCGTCGTGCCGATACCCACGGCGCGGCCTTGCACGCCGACGAGCAGCGGCTTCGTGAAGCTGCCGAGCAGACGAATGAAACGGAACACGTTCGCTTCGCCGACGCGGTTCGACGCGTTCAGGAAATCGCCGATATCGTTGCCAGCGCAGAACAGGTCGCCCGCACCCCGTATCGCCACCACGCGCACGGCAGGATCGGCCTCGGCCTGTTCCATCGCGCTGGCCATGGCGCCATACATGGCATCGGTGAGCGCGTTCTTCTTGTCCGGGCGGTTCATCAGCAGTGTCAAGACGCCTGCATCCTGCGTGATATCGACCGTGCCGCTCATCGTGCTCTCCTACTCATGATCGTGCCGTCCGAAGTCGGGCCTTGCATCGTCCTGCCCCTGTTCGACGATGCGCCGACGGATCGCGCGGGTCTTGGAAAACTGGTCGAACATCAGCTCGCCATCGCCTGCCCGGATCGCCTCGCGCATCATGCCGAGATCGGTGAGGAACCTGTCCATCATCTCCAGCACCGCCTCGCGGTTGTTGAGGAAGACGTCGCGCCACATCACCGGGTCACTCGCCGCGATGCGGGTGAAGTCGCGGAAGCCGCCGGCGGAATACTTGATCACCTCGCTGCGGGTAACGTCCTCCAGATCGCTGGCAGTGCCGACGATGGTATAGGCGATAAGGTGCGGAATGTGGCTGGTGACGGCCAGCACGAGGTCGTGATGCTCGGCGTCCATGACTTCCACCGTGGAGCCGAGCGCCTGCCAGAATTTTTTGAGTGCGGCGACCTTGTCCCGCGGAGCGTCCTCGGGCGGGGTGAGGATGCACCAGCGATGATGGAACAGGGTCGCAAAGCCCGCATCCGGGCCGGACTCCTCGGTGCCCGCCACCGGGTGTGCCGGAATCAGCGTGGCACCGGGTAGCGCTGCGGCAAGGGCGCGGGCCACGCTCAGCTTGGAGGAGCCGACATCACTTACCACCGCATCTGCCGAGAGGCCGGGCGCAATCGCTTCCGCCGCCGAGGCCATCGCGCCGACGGGCACGCACAGGATCACGAGATCCGCATCGCGCACGGCATCGGCCGCATCGTCCACCACTGTGTCCACGAGTCCACGCTGTCGCGCCCGTTCGCGAACCTTGGGGTCCACATCGTGACCGGTAGTCTCCACGCCCGCCAGGTGTTCGCGCACGGCCAGTCCGATTGACCCGCCAAGAAGCCCGAGCCCGATGATCGCGACGCGCGAGAAGCTCATCGCATATCCTCGCACAGGGCGCGAAGCGTAGCGGCGATATCGTCCATCTGCTCCTCGGCGCCAATGGTGATGCGCAGCGCCTGCGGCAGGCCCTGTCCCGGCAGGTGCCGCACCGCATAACCTGCCTCGGCGATTCCGGCGCGAGCGGCTTCGGCGCTGAGCGTGCCCTCGAACAGTACTAGCAGGAAGTTCGCCTCGCTCGGCACGGCGCGAAGGCCGTGATTGCCGAGCGCCTCGATGGCGGCAGCGAAGCGGGCGCGGGTGGCGGCATTGTGCTCCCGGCTGCGCTCCACGAAGGACTGGTCGCGCACCGCTGCAAGCGCCGCGCGCTGACCGCTGGTGGTGACGTTGAAAGGCCCGCGGATGCGGTTCAGCGCATCCACCAAATGCGGGGCGCCGGTAGCCCAGCCGATGCGCTCTCCGGCAAGGCCGTAAATCTTCGAGAATGTCCGCGTGACAAGCACGTTCTCATGCTTGGCTGCGAGGTCCAGCCCGCCATCGCCCTCGGCAGGGTCGAGATACTCGGCATAGGCCTGATCGATCACCAGCAGCGTATTGGCAGGGAGCCCTGCATGCAGGCGGGCGATCTCGGCGCGGGGCAGGTAGGTGCCAGTGGGATTGTTGGGGTTGGCGATGAAGACGACCCGGGTTGCCTCGCTCGCCCTTGCGAGAAGCGCGTCGACATCGGCGGTATAGTCCTTGTCGTCCACTTCCACCGGCGTTGCCCCGCAGCGGCGCGCGGCGATATCGTAGACGGAGAAGCTGTAGCGACTGAACATCACTTCATCCCCCGGCCCGGCAAAGGCCTGGGCGGCAAGGTTGAGCAGTTCGTCCGAACCGGTCCCGCACACGATGCGCGCCGGATCGACCCCGTGAACATCGCCGATTGCCTCGCGCAGGGCGTGAGAGCCGGGATCGGGATACACAGCAGGCGACTGCACCTCGCCCAGGGCCGCCAGCGCGACGGGCGAACATCCCAGCGGGTTCTCGTTGGCGGACAGCTTCACCAGCGGCGTGCCATCGTCGCCCGCGCTCTTGCCGGGAACGTAGGCGTGGATCGCCTCGACATAGGGCTTCATCTGCGGGCGGGTGGTCTCGGGCATCGCAAGGTCTCTACGGTTACGGAAAGCGCGCATAGCCGCCCTTTGCAGCGATTGACAGCCCGCTTCGCCTCGCCCAAGCGATGGACACGATAACGCCATGGCTCCCACTAGCGAAACCACCTTCCGCACCGTGACACTGGGCACCCCGCTCGAACTCGATAGCGGGCGGCAGCTGGCCGATGTCGAAGTCGCCTACGAGACCTTTGGCGAGCTGGCTCCGGACAAGTCCAACGCCATCATGGTGTTCCATGCGCTGACCGGAGACCAGTTCGTGGCCGGCACCAATCCCGTTACCGGCAGGCCGGGCTGGTGGGAGCGGATGGTCGGCCCCGGCAAGCCGATCGACACGAACCGCTTCCACGTCATCTGCGCCAACGTGATCGGCAGCTGCCTCGGTTCCACCGGACCCAGAACGCCGGGCCCGGGTGGTAGGCCCTACGGCATGGACTTCCCCGTCATCACCATACGCGACATGGTGCGCGCACAGATGGCCTTGCTCGACACGCTTGGTATCGAGCGGCTGCATGCTGTCGTCGGTGGATCGATGGGCGGGATGCAGGCGCTCTCCTGCGCGGCCAATTTCCCGGAGCGGGCGGGCCGCGTCCTCGCCATCGCGACCACTGCGCGGCACTCGGCACAGAACATCGCCTTTCACGAGATGGGTCGGCAGGCCATCATGGCCGATCCCAACTGGCAGGGCGGAGACTATTACGAAGGCGCTCCGCCAGCCAAGGGCCTGGCCGTTGCGCGCATGGCGGCGCATATCACCTACCTTTCGGAAGAGGGACTGACGGAGAAATTCGGCCGCCGCCTGCAGGACCGCGAGGCCAAGAGCTTCGGCTTCGATGCCGATTTCCAGGTGGAAAGCTACCTGCGCTACCAGGGACTGAGCTTCACCGACCGGTTCGACGCCAACAGCTATCTCTACATCACCCGCGCGATGGACTATTTCGACCTTGCCGAGGAGCACGGCGGACTGCTGGCCTATGCATTCCGCGGGGCGAAGGATACGCGCTTCTGCCTCGTAAGTTTCGATACCGACTGGCTCTACACCACCTCCGACATGCGCGAGGTGGTGCACGCGCTGAACGCGGTGGCGGCGCCCGTCAGCTTCGTCGAGCTCTCCGCGCCTTACGGGCATGACAGTTTCCTGCTCGACGTGCCTGCGCTCGACCGGGTGGTGGAAGGGTTCATCGGCAAATGAGCGCGCCCGTCTCCTTCGATCTCCGTCCTGACCTTGCCAAGATTGCCGAGCGTCTGCCTTCGGGCAGCCGCGTCCTCGATGTGGGTTGCGGGGAGGGCGATTTGATGGAGGCACTGCAGACGCGCAAGGCCTGCGATGCACGGGGAATGGAAATCGATCCCGAGGCGGTGGCAAAGGCCGTGTCGCGCGGCCTTTCCGTGGTCCAGGGCGATGCCAATCGCGACCTAGCCGACTATCCCGACAGCGCCTTCGACGTCGCCATCCTCAGCCAGACATTGCAGACGGCGCAGCGACCCGACTGGCTGCTGGAGCAGTTGCTGCGCGTGGGGCGCGAAGCCTTCGTGAGCTTCCCCAATTTCGCCTATTGGCGCATGCGCCTAGCCCTGCTGCGCAGCGGGCGTATGCCGATCACGCGCCACCTGCCGGGCAGCTGGTATGCGACCGACAATATCCATCACCTGACCGTGACAGACTTTCGCGAGTTCCTGACCGAACGCGGTGTGCAGGTGACGGGCAACTGGTTCTTCGCGAATGGCCGGGAAATCGGTGGGGGCAACGCCAACTGGCGCGCCGAACACGCTGTCTTCCAGCTCAGTCGATAAGCGTGCGGGTCTTACGCGGCCCGGCGCTGGCCTGTTTTCGCCCGCTTTTCCCGCTGCGGCGGTGCTGTCCTGAGATCGTCGAAAGTTACCACTCGGTTCCGGCCCAGGTGCTTGGCGCGGTAAAGGGCGAGGTCGGCCGCGGCGAGTATCTCGCGCAAGGGTGCATCGCTGGCCACCGACGCGACGCCGAAGCTTGCAGTGATCGGCGAGTCGCCAAGGATCTCCAGCAAGCGAAGGTTCGCGACGTCCTGCCGTAGTTCCTCAGCGTGGCGATAGGCGTCGGCCGCGTTGCAGCCCGGCAGCCAGATGGCGAATTCCTCGCCGCCAATGCGGGCCGCGAGGCCGCGGCCTTCCAGAAGCTGCGCCACCGCGCGGATCACGGCATCGCCGGCGGAGTGTCCGAAGCTGTCGTTCACCGCCTTGAACCTGTCGATATCGCAGACGATGACCTGGCCTTCGCCGCGCCTGGGATCTTCCATCGCGTCCACGAAAGCGCGGCGATTGGGCAGGGCGGACAGGATATCGAGTTCTGCCCGCATGCGGTGATAGTCCACCGCATTTGCCACGACCCGGGCTACCGTAAGCAGCACGACCGAGGGCACGAGAACGCCGAAAACCGCGATCAGGGCGTCCTGCAAGGTCTGGCGGGACATGACCATGAAGGGCGTCTCCAGCGATACCAGGATCGGCAGGAAGGGAATCCGCACGATATACACACAGGTAACGCAGGCGAGTGCGGCGAGGAGGGAAAGGTCCAGCACCGAGCGGCGAAGGCGATTGCGCTTCACGCAGCTCACGGCGCGGAGCATCGCCGCAGCTCCCGCCAGTTGGCAGGGTAGCAACTGCAGGACCGGCGGAACGGGAAACTGCAGTAGCAGGCAAGACAGGCCGATCGTTCCGCCCATCAGCGCGAAGTAGCGCGGGCTCGCACGCTCCTCGCCGAACGCGGTACGCACGGATTCGCCCACGCAGATATAGGATGATGGTATCGTCACGCAGACCAGCAGCAGGTCGAGACCGGTGATCGCGCCGTCCTTCAGGGCGAAGGTCTCGATTATTCCGAGGCCAAGGGCGGCGCCCATCCACAAGAGCGATTCATGCCTGCGCAACGCCAGGCTGATGACCGCACACATAACCCCGAGCCCCAGCACGAGAAGCGTCATCATGATGATGGCACTAACTGTCACGCGTTATCGCCGCTCCGCAAGAAAATCCCGGAGCAGGGACTTAGGGCAAGGGAGTAAACACGATGCTTACACTGTAACGTTTGACGGAAAAGCGTGCAGGCTTCGTGTTGTCAGATAGCCGCAAGCGTCGAGCCGGCGATCGCAGAAATGGCGATGCAGGGAAGCATGCCGAGCAGGCTCGCACCGAGAAAGGCACGTGCATTGATGGGCGTGGCGGCGCATCCTGCGGTGACGACGACATGTGGAATGCCGCCCAGCCGCGCGCCCACCACATAGAGCGGGCCGCGCTTGCCGAGGTGATCCTGCACCGACGCGATACGTGCCCCGAACCGGCGCTGGAGCCGCTCGCTCAGCCAGCGGCGCGAAGCGAGGAACAGGAGGTGACTGCCCACCAGCACACCCAGCGCGACCACCAGAATACCGCCCAGTCCCAGCATCATTCCGCTTACGAAGGACATGGTATTGACCGCCCCGGGGAGCGAAAGGGCGACCAGGGACGCGGTAAGGACGGTGATGAGGAGCGGAACTGCCAGGATACCCAGCGGCGACGTTGCCAGACTTTCCAGCAGCGCCAGCGGCAATATCGAGGAAAGAAAGGCGTCCATGCTTATCTAGCGCCGATTGTTGGAACGGGTTCCCTGCTGCTCCCTAATTGCTGCGATAAGGTTTCGCTGTTGCAACTATGCCGCAGGCTTCGGGTCGTTCACCAGCAGCACGCTGTCATCGCGGGCGAGGCACCACAGGCCGAGCCCGGCGGCCTTCGCCCGCTCCACCGCCATGCTGGTCGGCAGGGAGATTGTGACCAGCCTCGTCGCACCTGCGCGCACCGTCTTCTCGACGATTTCGTAGGAGCACCGTGCGCTGGAGAGTATGAAGCCGTCGCCCACATCCTGCCCGGCAGCGGCGAGGGCGCCTACCAGCTTGTCCATCGCGTTGTGCCGCCCGACATCCTCGCGCGCGTGGAGGATCGTGCCATCGGCGGTGCAGAAGGCGGCTGCGTGGGCGGCGCCGGTTTGCTTCGTCAGCGGCTGATGATCGCGCAGCTTGCCGAGCGCTGCGAAGATCGCGCCGGGAGCGAGGGTTTCGTGGCCGGCAACCCTGGGAAGTGGTGCGCTCACCGCCTCGAGGTTCTCGATCCCGCACAGACCGCAGCTCGACTCCGCCACACGGGTGCGGACCCGCTCTGTCAGCTTCTCGATGCCGAGGCCGGTCAATTGCGCGCGCACGATCCAGCCATGCTCGACTTCGGCGACGGCGATATCGGTCATGTCGGACGGGGTACGAGCCAGCCCCTCGGTCAGTGCGAAGCCGCGGGCGAAGTCCTCGAGGTCGGCGGGGCTCGCCATCATCACGGCGTAGGAGAGACCATTATATTCCAGCGCTACCGGCACTTCGGGCACGAAGGCGCGCTGCAATTCGCGGCGCGAGCCGTCGGCGCGGATCTCCGTGACGCCGGAGGTGTACTTATCCCGCATCCGAATTGTGCAGCTCGCCCGCCTTGGAGAAATCCGTGGCGCGGGTCTGCGAGCCGGGATTGCCCTGTTCGGCAAGGTGCGCGATCGCCTCCGCCGCGATCGGATCCAGCCCTTCGCGCGGTTCGCTGAAGATCGCTGCCTTCATCCGCGGATCCCAGAAGCTCTCGATGTGGTCCGCCGTTGCCAGCACCGCCTTGTCGTGCCCGATGGCAACGAAGTTCTTGGCGATCTGGTTGGCGAAGCGGTGGAGCCGCTCGATCTGGCTGTCGCTCATTCGGCCGGCTCCATGTCGTCCTCGCCCGCGATGCGGCGGCTGCGCTCGGTGAGCTCCTGGTAGTCTTCCTGCCAGTCGGTCGGCCCGTTGCTGGGCGTGACCTGCACCGCCGTCACCTTGTATTCGGGGCAGTTGGTGGCCCAGTCCGAATAGTCGGTGGTGACGACATTGGCCTGCGTCGCGGGGTGGTGGAAGGTGGTGTAGACGACGCCCGGTGCCACGCGGTCGGTCACCTTGATGCGCAGCGTCGTCTCGCCGGTGCGGCTGGAGAGCTTCGTCCAGTCGCCATCCTTCAGGCCGCGGTTTTCCGCATCGACCGGATGGATTTCAAGGAGGTCTTCCTTGTGCCACACGGTGTTGGCCGTGCGCCGCGTCTGCGCGCCGACATTGTACTGGCTGAGGATGCGACCCGTGGTCAGCAGCAGCGGGAAGCGCGGGCCGGTCTTTTCATCGGTGGGGACGTAGTCCGTCACCACGAACAGCCCCTTGCCACGAACGAAACCTTCCATGTGCATGACGGGCGAGCCGTCCGGGTACTTCTCGTTCACCGGCCACTGCACGCTGCCGCGTTCCTGCAGCATGTCCCACGATACGCCGGCAAAGCTGCCGGTGAGGCGCGCGATCTCGTCGAGGATCTCGCTGGGGTGCGTGTAGTTCCAGTTCGCGCCGAGCGCATTGGCGAGCAGTTGCGTGACTTCCCAGTCCTCATAGCCATTGGCTGGCTCCATCACCTTGCGCACCGGCTGGATGCGCCGCTCGGCATTGGTGAAGGTGCCGTTCTTTTCGAGGAAGGTGGAGCCGGGCAGGAAGACGTGCGCGTAGTTCGCGGTCTCGTTGAGGAAGAGATCGTGGACGATCACGCATTCCATCGCCGAGAGGCCATCGGCCACGTGCTGGGTGTTGGGGTCGGACTGGAGAATGTCCTCGCCCTGGATGTAGATCGCCTTGAAGCTGCCATCGACGGCGGCATCGAGCATGTTGTTGATCCTGAGGCCCGGATTGGGGTCGAGCGTGACGCCCCAGTCTTTCTCGAACAAAGCGCGCGTCTCGCCGTCCGAGAGGTGGCGATAGCCGGGCAGTTCGTGCGGGAAGCTGCCCATGTCGCAGGCGCCCTGCACGTTGTTCTGGCCGCGCAGCGGGTTCACGCCGACGCCCTTCTTGCCGACATTGCCGGTGCACATGGCAAGGTTGGCAATCGCCATGACGGTGGAGGACCCTTGCGAGTGCTCGGTCACGCCGAGGCCGTAATAGATCGCCGCATTGCCGCCGGTGGCGTAGAGGCGCGCCGCCGCGCGCAGGTCTTCTGCGGGCACGCGGGTGACGGGCTCGAGCGTCTCGGGCGAGTGGCGCTCGTCGGAGACGAAGCGCGCCCATTCCTCGTAGGCGTCCACTTCGCAGCGCTCGCGGATATAGTCGTCGTCCGTCAGCCCTTCGGTGACGATCACATGCGCCATCGCGGTGAGCACGGCGACATTGGTGCCGGGCTGCAAGGGCAGGTGGTGCGCGGCCTCGACATGCGGAGTGCGCACGAGGTCGATGCGGCGCGGATCGATCACGATCAGTTTCGCCCCTTCACGCAGGCGCTTCTTCAGGCGGCTGGCGAAGACGGGGTGGCCGTCCGTCGGGTTGGCGCCGATCACCAGCGCGACATCGGTGTACTGCACGCTGTCGAAATCCTGCGTGCCCGCTGAGGTGCCGAAGGTCGTCTTCAGGCCGTAGCCCGTCGGCGAGTGGCACACGCGTGCGCAGGTATCGACATTGTTCGCGCCGAACACCGAGCGGATCAGCTTCTGCACGAGGAAGGTTTCCTCATTGGTGCAGCGGCTGGAAGTGATGCCGCCCAGCGCGCCCGCACCGTGCTTTTCCTTGATCGCGGAGATCTTGTTCGAGGCGAACGCCAGCGCTTCTTCCCAGGTCACTTCGCGCCACGGTTCGTCGATCGAGTCGCGCACCATCGGGCTGGTGATGCGGTCCTGGTGGTTGGCATAGCCATAGGCGAAGCGGCCCTTCACGCAGCTATGCCCACGATTGGCCTTGCCGTCCTTGTAGGGAACCATGCGCACCAGCTGCTCGCCGCGCATTTCCGCGCGGAAGGTACAGCCCACGCCGCAATAGGCGCAGGTGGTGACGACGCTGCGCTCGGGCAGGCCGACGGCCTTCACGCTCTTTTCCTGCAGCGTGGCGGTGGGGCATGCCTGCACGCAGGCGCCGCAGCTCACGCATTCGGAGGAGAGGAAATTGTCCTCGTCCTGTCCGGCGGAGACCATGCTGGCAAAGCCGCGCCCGTCGATGGTGAGCGCGAACGTGCCCTGCACCTCGTTACAGGCGCGCACGCAGCGCGAGCACACGATGCACTTGGACGGGTCGAAGTGGAAATAGGGGTTCGAATTGTCGGTCTCGAGGCCGAGGTGGTTCGCACCCTCATAGCCGTAGCGCACATCGCGCAGGCCCACATTCGCCGCCTCGTCCTGCAACTCGCAATCGCCGTTTGCCGAGCAGGTAAGGCAGTCGAGGGGGTGGTCGGAGATGTAGAGCTCCATCACGCCCTTGCGCAGCTTTTCGAGGCGCGGGGTCTGCGTCTTCACCACCATGCCTTCCGACACCGGCGTGGTGCAGCTGGCAGGCGTTCCGCGCGCACCCTCGATCTCGACGAGGCACAGGCGGCACGAGCCGAAGCTCTTCACATTGTCCGTGGCGCACAGTTTCGGAATCTTTCCGCCCGCAACGCTGGCGGCGCGCATCACGCTGGTGCCGGCGGGCACGGTCACGTCGCGGCCGTCGATTTTCAGCGTGACTTTCGTGTCCGACGTGACGGCCGGGGTTCCGAAATCCTTGGGGGGTTCATAGCCCATGATCGTGCTCCATCGCCGCAAGGTCTGCGGGCGTATTTATGTTTGCTGGCGCATCGTGGCTTTTCACCGGCCGCGCTCCGGCGGCTTCGGCGAAAGCGAGCATCGAATGGCGTCCTTCACTCTGGAGGATGGCCGAGACGAGCGATGCGTTGTTGCTTTTCCAATGCCCTATAATGGGCTGCGTTTCAAGGTAGGCGGGGGCAGGCGAAAGAAGCTGCAACAGGTCGGCAGGCAGCTGCGCGGAATCCACCCCGCAGGTGAGGACGCTGTCATAGTCCTCGTCCTCGGCAAAGCGCAGGGCTGCTGCGATGCCGCCCAAGGGACCCATGTCGGCGCGGGGCCAGTCGGGAATGGTGGGGGCGGGCGCAGCCTCGCGGCCCACCACGATCACATAGTCGCAAAAGCCCGAGAGCGCGTCCACGGCGCGGGCGATCAAGGTACGGCCGCCCAATTCGGCGAGCGCCTTGTCGCGGCCGAACCGCGAGGACTTGCCGCCTGCCAGGACTGCGCCGAGAATCATTACTCCGCCGCCTCGGGCAGGGCCTTCTTCACCAGCTCGGGATTGCGGGTGAAGTCTTCGGGCCACTGGCGCAGCGCGCTCATGACAGGATAGGGCGTGAAGCCGCCCAGCGCGCAGAGCGAGCCGAACTTCATTGTCTCGCACAAATCGGTGAGGAGGCCGATCTCGTCACCCGCATCGCGGCCCGCGTCCTTGGGCGCATTGTGCATTTGCGGGGCGAGCTCGATCCGGTCGCGCGTCCGCCCACCGGCCTTGATCCGGTCAAGAATCTCGACGCCGCGCACCGCGCCGATGCGGCAGGGCGTGCACTTGCCGCAGCTTTCGACCGAGCAGAACTCCATAGCGAAGCGCGCCATTTCCAGCATGTCGGCGCTATCGTCGAACACGGTCACGCCGCCATGGCCGATCAGGGCCTCGGCATTGGTGTATTCCTCGTAGTCGAACTTGATGTCGAACTGGTCGGGGTGGATATAGGCGCCCAGCGGACCCCCGACCTGCACCGCCTTCACCGGGCGGCCCGAGGCGGTACCGCCGCCGATCTGGTTGACGAGGTCGTCCAGCGTCACGCCGAAGCCGACTTCGTAGAGCCCGCCATGCTTGATGTTGCCGGCAAGCTGGATCGGCATGGTGCCGCGCGAACGGCCGAAGCCTGCATCCCGGTACTCGTCCGCTCCGCCTTCGTGGAGAATGTGCGGCACGGCCTGCAGGCTGAGGACATTGTTGACCACCGTGGGGCGCGCAAGGAACCCCTCGAGTGCGGGAAGGGGAGGCTTGGCGCGCACTTCGCCCCGCTTTCCTTCCAGCGAATTGAGCAGCGAGGTCTCTTCCCCGCAGACATAGGCGCCAGCGCCTACGCGCACCTCGCATTTGAACGGCGCAATGATGTGCGCAGCGATCTCGATGGCGGCGTTCAGCTTGCGGATAGCGTCGGGATATTCGCTGCGCAGGTAGATGTAGCCCTGGTTCGCGCCGACGGCCTCGCCCGCGATGGCCATGCCTTCCAGCAGCGCGAAGGGATCGCCCTCCATTGCCATGCGGTCGGCGAAGGTGCCGGAGTCGCCTTCGTCGGCGTTGCAGACGATGTATTTCTGCGGGCCCGGCGCCTTCATCACCGTTTCCCACTTGATGCCGGTGGGGAAACCCGCCCCGCCGCGGCCGCGCAGGCCGGAATGCTTGATCTCGTCGACGATGGCTGCAGAGCCGATCTCGCGGGCGCGCTTCAGGCCCACCCAGCCGCCGGTCGCTTCGTAGTCTTCCAGGCTTAGCGGACGGGTCTTGCCGGCGCGCTTGAAGGTAATGCGCGTTTGCGTGGCGATGAAGGGATGGTCCTCGATGTTGCCGATGGACTTGTTGCTCCTGCCATCGAGGATGGCGTCGACATCGTCCAGCGTGGCGGGGCCGAAGCCTTCGCCGTCGATTTCCACCAGCGGCTCCAGCCAGTGCATGCCCCAGCTGGAAGTGCGCTGCACTTCGCAGCCCTTCTTTTCGAAGGCCGCCGCCAGCCTGTCTGCGCCGCCTGCGCGGGCGAGGGCGTCGTCGGAAATGCGGACCGTGGTCATGCGTTTTCTACCAGCTGCGTGATCGCCTGCTCGTCGAGGCGGATATGGAGGTCGTCACCCGTGCGCGCGGCAGGGCCGGCGCTGCACAGGCCGAGGCAATAGACGGTGGAGATGCGCACCCGCTCGCCCGCGCTGCGGCTGGCGGCGTCGATCAGCTTTTCTACGCCGCGCGCCTTGCAGGCCTCCGCCCGGCAGATCTGCACGTGGGGGCGCGGATCGGGGGTGGGCAGATAGTCGTGATAGAAGCTCACCACGCCGTGCACGTCGGCGCGGCTGAGGTTGAGGCCCTTTGCGATCAGCGCCTCGCTTTCCGCATCAACGCAGCCGAATTCGGCCTGCACGTCGTTGAGGATCGGCAGCAGCGGCCCTTCGCGCTCGTGATGGCGGGCGATGATCTCGCCGAGGATTTCGCTTTTCTCGCTCATGCCTTGAGCCTTTCCGCATGCCACTTGATATGTTCGGCGATGAAGGTGGACACGAAGAAGTAGGAGTGGTCGTACCCTTCCTGCATCGAGATCGCCGCATTCATCCCGGCCTCCCGCACCGCGTCTTCCAGCAGCCAGGTCTTCAGTTGCTCGTCGAGGAAGTTGTCCGCACGGCCCTGCTCCACCAGCAGGTGATCGATCCGTGCGCCATCCTCGATGAGGGCGCAGGCATCGTATTCGCGCCAGTCGGCCCGGTCCTCGCCGATATAGTTCGACAGCGCCTTTTCGCCCCACGGGCAGTTCATCGGGCTGACGATGGGCGAGAACGCACTGGTCGAGCGGAAGCGACCGGAGTTGCGCAACGATACCGTCAGCGCGCCGTGGCCGCCCATGGAATGGCCGGAGATGCCCTGCCGTTCCATGTCGACCGGGAAGTTCTCCGCCACCAGCGCGGGCAGTTCTTCCTCGACATAGCTGCGCATGTGAAAATGCTTCGACCACGGTTCCTGCGTAGCGTTGACATAGAAGCCTGCGCCCTGGCCGAAATCATAGGCCTCGTCATCGGGCACTTCATTGCCTTCGAGGTCGGGGCCGCGCGGGCTGGTGTCCGGGCCGACGAGGATTATGCCATGCTCGGCGCATGCCTCGTGATAGTGACACTTGATCATGGCATTTTCGTGCGTGCAGGTGAGGCCGGAAAGCCACCACAGTACCGGCAGCTTCTCGCCCTCGCGGTGTTCGGGGACGAACACCTGGAAGGTCATCGGCGTGCCGGTCGCCTCGCTGTCATGCTTGTAGACGCCCTGGTTGCCGCCGAAGCACTTCGTCTCGCTGACGGTTTCGATACTCATCCTGCGCTCCGGTGAATGCCGCAGATCTTGTGACCGTCGAGGTCGCGGAAGTAGCACAGGTGCATGGGGCCCATCGCGCCGCCCTCGCGCAGGCCGGGCGGGTCCTCCACCGAGGTCGCCCCGGCTTCCACCGCCGCGTCGTGGAACTGCTTCACCTGTTCGCCCGAATTGCAGGCAAAGCCGATGGTGGAGCCGTTAGCCGTGCTGACGGGCTGGCCGTCGATCGGCTGGGTGAGGGCGAGGATGCCGCCGTTCTGGATGAAGAACACGCGGCGCTGACCGGTCTTGTTCTCGTTTTCCATCACCTGCAGATCGCCGTCGAGCACACCCAGCACGCGTTCGTAAAACGCCTTGGCCCGGTCGATATCGTCGGTGCCGATCATGATATGACTATACATCGCGTTCAGTCCTCAACATTCGTGGTGAAGGCGGCCAGCTTGTTTCCCACCGGGTCGCGCAGGTAGGCGCCGTAAAGCTTGTTCTCGCCCATGTCCCGGCGGCCCGGCGCGCCTTCGTCGCTGCCGCCATTGGCAAGCCCCGCCGCGTGCCATGCGTCCACCTCGGACTGGCTTGCCGCGGCAAGGCCGATCGTGCCGCCATTGGCAAAGGTGGCAGGTTGCCCGTCGCGCGGACGGTTCACCGACAGGAATCCTGTCTCGTACGAACCGTAATAGGAGGCATCGCCCGCCCGGTTGCCCGCGATCCCCAGCGCCGCGAACGTGGCATCGTAAAAGGCCGCGGAGGCTGCCGGGTCATTCGTGCCGACCACGATATGGGTGAACATGCTCATGGCGGCTCAGGCGTTCTCGGCGTTGGGGCAGAAGACGCAGATCTTGTTGCCGTCGGGGTCGCGCAGGTAGGCGCCGTACATCTGGCCGGGGCTATTGGCGCGAACGCCCGGAGCCCCCTCGTCGGTGCCGCCATTGGCAAGGCCCGCCTGATGCCAGGCATTCACCTCGTCATAGGTCTGTGCCCTCAGGCCCAGCGTCGCGCCGTTGGAGGGGTTTGCCGGCTCGCCATTGGCAGGCTTGCCCACGGCGACAGCGCCGCCTTCATTGGCGTAGATCGTGGCATGCGGCAATTCGTTGACCGGCTGCACGCCGATGGCCCCCATCGTGGCGTTGTAGAACTGGCGCGATTTCTCGACATCGTTGGTGCCGAGGAAAACGTGGTTCAGCATGGATGTTGCTCCTCTCTCGATCAGCGCGCGCGAAATCGCTTCGCCGCCTGCGATTCTCTTGTTTCATCACATAGCCGAAGTTTTCGGCATTGTGAAAGAATGAATGTCGGCGCCGCCTGTTTTTCCCAGTACCGACCATTGCCGGATCCTGGCCACACGTCGGGCGGCGGCCAATCGGGCGCGCCTAATAGATGACGACGGAGCGGATGCTTTCGCCCGAATGCATGAGGTCGAAGCCCTTGTTGATCTCGTCCAGCGACAGGGTGTGGGTGATCATCGGGTCGATGGCGATCTTGCCGTTCATGTACCAGTCGACGATCTTGGGAACGTCAGTGCGCCCCTTCGCCCCGCCGAATGCCGTGCCGCGCCAGTTGCGGCCGGTCACGAGCTGGAAGGGACGGGTGCTGATTTCCTTGCCCGCTTCGGCCACGCCGATGATGATGCTGGTGCCCCAGCCCTTGTGGCAGCATTCCAGCGCCTGGCGCATGACATCGGTATTGCCGGTGCAATCGAAGCTGTAGTCCGCCCCGCCATCCAGCATCTCGACGAGATGGGCGACGACGTCCTTCGTCTCCTTGGGATTGACGAAGTCGGTCATGCCGAACTTCTCGCCCCATTCCTTCTTGGCATTGTTGATATCGACGCCCACGATCCGGTCCGCGCCGGCCATCTTCGCGCCCTGGATCACGTTGAGGCCGATCCCGCCGAGCCCGAAGACCACCACGTTGTCGCCCGGCTGCACCTTGGCGGTGTTCGTCACAGCGCCAACGCCGGTCGTCACGCCGCAGCCGACATAACAGCTGGTCTCGAACGGCGCGTCCTCGCGGATCTTGGCGACGGCAATCTCGGGCAGCACCGTGAAGTTCGAGAAGGTGGAGCAGCCCATGTAGTGGTAGATCGTCTCGCCTTTGTAGCTGAAGCGGCTGGTGCCGTCCGGCATCAGGCCTTTCCCCTGTGTCTCGCGAATGGCGCTGCACAGGTTCGTCTTGCCGCTGAGGCACATTTTGCACTGCCGGCATTCGGGCGTGTAGAGCGGGATCACGTGATCGTCCGGCTTCACGCTGGTAACGCCGGGGCCGACCTCGCGCACGATGCCGGCGCCTTCATGGCCCAGGATGGAGGGGAAGATCCCCTCGCTGTCCAGACCGTCCAGCGTGTAGGCGTCGGTGTGGCAGATGCCGGTCGCCATGATCTCGACCAGCACCTCGCCCTCCTTCGGGCCTTCAAGGTCCAGTTCGACGATCTCGAGCGGCTTCTTCGCTTCGAACGCTACGGCGGCACGGGTCTTCATCGGGCGGTCTCTCCTTCGAGGGTCTCGGGAATGGGATCGGAAGGCGCGGCTACAAGGTCGTCGCCTTCGCGTTCGGGAAGCAGCAGGAACAGCACCAGCGAGGCAATCGAGCCCATGGCCATGATGGCGGAGACGACCAGCAGCTCGTCATCGCCGAGCAGCGTGAACAGCGCGCCTGCGATCAGCGGGCTGCCCGCAGCGCCGAGGCGACCGACGCCCAGCACGAAGCCGGTGCCGGTGGCGCGGGCATAGGCCGGGAAGCCGCGCGCGAAGGCCGCGTAATAGCCGCTGATCGCCGCATTGGTGAAGAAGCCGGTGAGGATAGTGGCCCATTGCCAGCCGTCCAGCGTGTCACGCCCGGTGCCGAAGCTGATGACGGCGACAGAGCCGATGAGCAGCATCAGCGCGGTTGGCCACCTGATCCCGAAGCGTGCCATCACGAAGCCGAACAGCGCGGAGCCCAGGAAGCCGCCGACATTCGCCCAGGTGAGCACGGTAGCGGCATCGCTGGGGGGATAGCCCGGCGGGTAGTCGGCCACGATCTGCACCGCGAACTTCAGGATGTAGTAGAAGGTGATGGTGTGGAACATGTAGCCGAAGGCCAGCAGCAGCGTGACGGGACGTAGCTGCTTGTTCGACAGGATGTCGGTGACCTTGGGCTTGCTCGCCGCATCGGTCGCGCCGGCGGGAAGGGCCGGGATCGGCTCCTTGCCAAAAGCGGCCAGCGTCTTGTTCACGCCCTCGCGGTTGTCCTTGCTGGCGTAATAGGCAGCCGTTTCCGGCACCACGATCCACACGATCGGGATCAGCGCCGCGGTGACGATGGCGCCGAAATCGAACACGCCGCGCCAGCCATAGGTGTCCAGCAGCCACTCCGAAGCAGCGACGCCGCCCAGGATCGCGCCCAGCGGATAGCCCGCGACATACACCGCGATGGCTGCCTTGCGCCACTTGGTGTTGGTGCTCTCCGCCGTCACCGCATTGGTCGCGGCCAGCATGCCACCGATGCCGATGCCGGTGATGAAGCGATAGACGAACATGTCGCCAACGCCGTTGGCGTGTCCGGCCATCCACATGCCGGCTGCCATCAGGATGAGGCAGGCGATCATCGTGTTCTTGCGGCCGAACCTGTCGGCCGCGCCGCCCAGCAGGACCGAGCCGAAGCCCATGCCGACAAGCTCCGCCGACAGCACGATGCCGAGCTCGCTGCGGGGAATTCCCCAGTCGGCCGTGATGCCGGGAGCGGCAAAGGCGCTGGACAGCACGTCGAACCCGTCCAGGGCGTTGAGCAGCACCATGAGCACCACGACGGCCCACTGGCGCCAGTTCATCGCACCTTCGTTGATCACCTTGATGGGGTTTGCGCCCCCGCTTGCCGGTCCGGCCATATTGACTTTGTCCTCTCCCTGGGAAGGTCCCTATTCGTGGATTCTGCCGAGCATTTCCACCAGTTTTTCGATTTCCTGCGCGGAGAAGCGGCTTTTCAGCCATTCCTCGTGCGACCTGATGCAGACCTTGGCCTCGGCCAGCGCCTTCTCCCCCTCCGGCGTGAGGTGGAGGGCCTGCTTGCGCCCGTCGCTGCTGGAACGTTCGCGCCTGAGATAGCCTCGTTCCTGCAGGCGGTTCACGATCGTCATGGTCGTCGCCCGGTCCATGCGCAGGCGATTGCCTATCTCGATCTGCGAAGCGCCGGGGTTCTCTCCCAGCAGCCAGAGCACGCTGACCTGCTTCTGCGTCAGCTCGAGCTCGGCGAAGGTTTCCGTGAAATGACGGTACACCGCGCCGTGGGCGAGGCGAATATGGAATCCCACGATCCCGTCCAGCTCGCCATATTCGGGCAAGCCTGCGGGATCCTTGTCGTTCTTCATCGCGGCGTTGGCCAAGTCTCTCCCTCTCGGATGCTTGCGAAATCGTTAGTAGAGCATACAATCATGCGCAAGGAGAGGACGAACATGGCCCAGTTTCCCGATACGCCGAGCTATACCGGTTTCAACAAGCCGAGCCGGATCGAGGCGGATATTGCCGATCTCCAGCACGAGGGCGACATTCCGCCCGAACTGGACGGGGCATTCTTCCGCGTGCAGCCCGATCCGCAGTTCCCGCCGCGACTGGGGGACGACATCTCCTTCAACGGCGACGGCATGATCACCCGCTTCCACTTCCACGACGGCCAGTGCGACTTCCGCCAGCGCTGGGCGAAGACCGACAAGTGGAAGCTGGAGAACGAGGCGGGCAAGGCGCTGTTCGGCGCCTACCGCAACCCGCTGACCGACGACGAAAGCGTGAAGGGCCAGTATCGCGGAACCGCCAACACCAATGCCTGGCTGTACGGCGGCAAGCTGTGGGCGCTGAAGGAAGACAGTCCGGCCCTCGTGATGGATCCGGCCACCATGGAAACGCACGGCTACGAGAAGTTCGGCGGCAAGATGACCGGCGAGACTTTCACCGCCCACCCCAAGGTGGATCCCGACACCGGCAACATGGTCGCCATCGGCTATGCTGCCAGCGGCATGCATACGGACGACGTGACCTATTACGAGATCAGCCCCGAGGGCGAGCTGGTGCGCGAGGAATGGTTCAAGGTTCCCTATTACTGCATGATGCACGATTTCGCGATCACGCCCGATTACATCGTGTTGCACATCGTGCCGAGCATCGGCAGCTGGGAACAGCTGGAGCGGGGCAAGCCGGCCTTCATGTTCGACACCACGAAGCCCGTCTATCTCGGCATCATCCCGCGCCGCGAAGGACTGAAGAACGAGGACATCCGCTGGTTCAAGCGCGACAATTGCTTTGCCAGCCACGTGATGAACGCCTGGCAGGACGGCACGAAGATCCATTTCGTGACGCCTGAATCGAAGAACAACTTCTTCCCCTTCTTCCCAGACATCCACGGGGCGGAGTTCAATCCAGCAGAGGCTATGACGCGCCTCTCCATGTGGACGGTGGACCTCGCCAACAATGGCGACGAGTTCGACAGCGTTCAGCAGCTTACCGAGACGGTCAGCGAGTTCCCCCGCATCGACGACCGCTTCACCGGGCGCAAGAACCGCTACACCTGGGGCCTCGAGATGGACATGAGCCGCCCGATGGCGGGCGAGGCCCGCTCCGCCGGGGGTGCGCCGATGAACTGCCTGTTCTTCCGCGACATGGAGACAGGAGCAGAGCAGCACTGGTGGGCTGGCGAGACCAGCACGTTGCAGGAACCGTGCTTCATCCCCCGCTCGCCCGATGCCGGGGAAGGCGATGGCTGGGTGGTGCAGGTGTGCAACCGCATTACCGAACATCGCAGCGACCTGCTGGTGTTCGATGCGCTGGAGATCGAGAAGGGCCCCGTGGCGACGATCCACGTCCCCATCCGCCTGCGCTTCGGCCTGCATGGCAACTTCGCACGTAGCGAGGATATCGGGCTTGCCAAAGCGCGCGAGGCCGAGGCAGCGTGATCCGGCTGGTCATTTCGGCAGCGGCATTGCTGACCATCGCGACTCCGGCAACGGCCCAGGACGAGGAATGGCGCGCGTGGGACGTGGCACCGGCCTGCCGCGACCTCGCCCCGCTGGACGATGTGCCCTCGGGGCCGGAGCTGGCCTATCGCGATCCGTCCCCCGCGACGATTTCAATGCGCCGCCAGTTACTCAACCCCGAAGTCAACGCCTTCACCTTCCGCGAGATGGACGACGTCTGGGCCAATCGACAGGTAGGCGCGTCCGAGACGCCGCAGGCATGGCGCGAGGCGGCAGGGTTCGCCATGCCCGAGGGTTACGAAGCCTTCGCGCAGTCCACCTTCACCGATGCGCTGCTGGTTGCCCGCGACGGTGCGATCGTGTTCGAGGACTACCGCAACCGCTTTTCCCCGCAGCAAACGCATGTCGGCTTCTCGATGTCGAAAACGATTGTCGCCATGCTGATCGGGCAGGCGCTGGATCGCGGCGAAATCGAGTCGCTGGAGGATCCGGTGGAACGCTACTGGCCGGCGCTGGAAGGCGGGGGCTATGAAGGCGCGACGATCCGCAACCTGCTGGAAATGCGTTCGGGCGCCGATATCGAGGAACGGTACGATTTCGGTGAGAACCCCAGCCTCGCCGCCTGCATTCACGAGACTGCAATCGTGCTCAACCGTGCCCGTTTTGCAGATTTCGGCATCGCGGTCGGACGCCGTGAGGCACCTGGCACGAGCTTCAACTACGCATCGCTCGACACAGCCGTGCTGGGGCGCGTGCTGGAGAACGCGAGCGGCAAGAGCCTCGCGCAACTGACCGCCGAGCGACTGTGGGAACCACTTGGCGCCGGGCGGGACGCCTTCTGGCTGGCCGACGGTCCTCCGGGGACGGGCCGCCCGCTTGCCGGGATGGGCTTCAATGCCACCTTGCGCGATTTCGCCCGGCTGGGACAGCTGATGCTCGACGATGGAATGGTTGGCGATGAGCGCGTCCTGCCGGATGGCTGGGTATCGCAGATGACGGCGATGCGCCCGCTGGACCCTGAAAGCCCGCTCCCGGGATATGGCTTCCAGACCTGGCAACTGGGTACCGAGCCTGGGGCCTATTCTGCCGTCGGGCTTGCCGGGCAATACATTTATGTCCACCCCGAAAGCCGCACGGTGATCGTGAAACTCAGCCACTATCCCCCCGGCGCCGAGCTGGACGAGGTCGTCGCCGAGTATTTCGCGAAAGTGGCGAACACGCCGTTGGAGACCGCGCCTTGACCGGACCACCCGAAGCGCCCGGACTGGAGTTCGTCTACGAGGCAGGGGGCGAACTGGAAGCACCGCGCGAGATCGGCGACGTGGTCGACGGCACGCGGCGGATCATTCCGATCAAGCCGGGCGGCTACGTGAAAGGCCCGCGCATTTCGGGCAAGCTCATGGGCAATTCGGCGGACTGGCAACTGACTCGCCCCGATGGCGTGACCGTGGCGGATGCGATCTATGCCATCGAGGCTGACGACGGCGCCCTGATCCAGATCCGCAACAAGGGCCTGCGCCATGGTCCTCCCGAAGTGATGGACCGCCTGCGGCGGGGTGAGAGTGTCGATCCCTCTGAATACTATTTCCGCACCGTGCCGGAATTCATCGCCCCTGTCGGGCCATATGACTGGATGAACCGGTCGATCTTCATCTGCTCGGGCGCGCGCTTTGCCAGCTCGATCAAGCTCTGGGTCTGGCGCGTCACGTAACGCCAAGGAAAAGGGGCGGCCCTTGCGAGCCGCCCCCTTCCTGTTCCGTGAGGAGCCGGCCCGAAGGCCGGACACCCCTTACCAGGTAACCTGGAAACCGGCACGCGCGCCAACTTCGCCTTCGTCGAAGCCGATGCCGAGACCGCCGGTGAAGGCGGCATTGTCGCTGATACGAGCAGCGAAGCTGGCAGAGCCGGCGACGCGGTCGTTGTAGTAACCAAAGCCACCCGACAGGCCGAAGCTGTCGGTCGGCATCAGGACCGGCGATTCCATCGACAGCGCCATCGCGACACCTTCGTTCGCCTCACGCACGCCGCGAGCATTCTCGGCAGTGAGGTCGAAGAGGGTGGCAGACTGGCCCTGCAGAGTGGCAATCGCGGCCTGGTTGGTCGCGATGTTGTTGGCATTGGTCGCGATCAGGCCCGAATTGACATTGATGGCGGCCGTGTTCGCATCGATCTGGGCCGTGTCGACCTGGATCGCCGCGATCGCGGTCGAGTTCGCCGCGATGTTGCCTGCATTGACGCCGATCGCCGTCGTGTTGGCGGCAATGTTGCCGGCATTCACGCCGATCGACGTCGTGTTGGCCGCAATGTCACTGGCGTTGACGGCGATGGCCGCCTCGTTGTTGGTGACACGCGTATCCAGCGCGGAAACGCTGGCGGCAGTGGCGATGGACGTGAGGCCCAGCGTACCGTTGGCATCGGCGGTCACACCCTGAACGGCGCCGACCTGCGAAGCCGTGCTGGTATCGAGACCGGCGATCACGACCTGGCCCGCATTCGTCGCAGTAGCACCGGTGCCGATGGCAACCGAGTTGGCGCCAGAAGCCACAGCCTGGTTGCCCATGGCGAGGCTGGACGAACCGGTAGCGGATGCGCCCGAACCGATGGCGGTGCTGTTGTCGCCGCTGGCGAAGGCGATGGTGCCGACAGCCGTCGAACTCTCGCCGGTAGCCGCAGCGAACAGGCCGTTGGCCGTCGAGGCGTCACCGCTGGCGACGGAGCCCGAGCCGGTGGTGGTCGCACCCAGGCCGGTGGCGGTCGAAGCCGTACCGAGCGCGGTGGAACCCTGGCCGCTGGCAGTCGCAGCGAAACCGAAGGCGGAATCGCTCATATTGCCGGCAACTGCCTGCGAACCGATGGCGGTGGACTGCATGCCATTGGCAGCCGTGAGGCTACCGAGCGAAACCGAGTTCTCCGCGCTTGCGACCGACAGGTTACCCACGGCAACCGAAGTCAGGCCGCTGGCGCTTGCGGCTTCGCCCACTGCGAGCGAACGCACGCCCGAAGCGGTTGCGAGGTGGCCTAGCGCGGTGGCGCGCGCCGCGGTTGCGGACGAACGCCAGCCGTAGGTCGATGCACCCGGACCCTGCGCCAGCGCTTCACCGCCGACAGCCGTGGTCGAATTACCGAGTGCCTGAGCGCCGGTACCGGCGTCGTCGCCGCCGATGGCGATTGCGTCGACACCGTCGGCGAACGAGTTGTTGCCCACGGCGAGCGAGCCTTCGTCATCGGCGAAAGCGCCGCCGCCCAGTGCGGTGGCATTGTCGGTCTCGGCACGGGCTTCGTAACCGATGGCGGTGGTGTTCACACCGAAGGCGAGCGTGCTTGCGCCAACGGCGGTTGCACCCTCGCGAGCGGCCAGGGCAAAGTCGCCCGCGGCGAAGGCGGCAAGGCCCTCTGCACCCGAATTGTGGCCGATAGCCGTCGAACGCGACGAGCGGGCGCCCGCACGCGAACCGATGGCCAGGGTGTCCTCGCCATTGCTGTTGGCCTTGAAGCCGATCGCCATGGCATTCTCGCCATTGGCCTCGGCTTCGCTGCCGATGGCCATGGCCTGCACGCCGGTCGCGATGGCCTCGGTGCCGATGGCGGTGGTGTACTCGTCCTGCGCGATGGAATCCGTGCCAACGGCAATCGCGTTGAAACCCTGGGCAGAAGCGGTGCGACCGATCGCGACGCTACGGCCGCCGCTGGCATCGGAACGGAAGCCGACAGCGGTAGCCGCGCTGCCCGCAGCATCGGCTTCGGGGCCGACTGCGGTGCTGTTCTGGCCGGTAGCCTGAGCATCGGGGCCGCAAGCGAGCGAGTTCGTACCGCTGCCAACGGCGTTGCCGTCGGTGTCGGCTGCATCGGGAACACCGTTGTCGTTGGTGTCGAGCAGGCACTCCTCCGCCGAGGCGACGTTCGGGGTGGTGGCGACCATGGCTGCGGTAGCGATGGCGAGACCAGACGCACCGAGTGCCATCGTGGTCACTTTGCCAAAAGTATAAGACTGTGAACCATTGGTTCGCGAGATACGCATGAAATCCTCCTGTTTAGTCGAACCGGGTCGAAACCGGCGGTTGCGACTGCAACAGGGGCAAGCAGATGCTTTTCAAGATTTCTCTCCCCCCATTTAAGTCGCGATTCCCCGATCGCGGCCACACCCGAATTCGGGCGATGCAATGATTACGGAAATTTACCGATATTGCATGCCGAAAATGCGAATTGTCCCATAAAGATCCCTGAAAAGGCGCGCATAGTGTCAAAAAAGCACACTTAATGCGGGGCAAGGAATGGTTAAGGTTGAACCAAGGGATTTACCTTATCCGCAAATCAAGGAGGGTCGGGGCCTGTGATTGAAAACTCCAAGCGAGAGCCGCATCGAGATCTTCTGTCGAATCGACTCGTTTCGCAGCGATTCCATGCCCCTGGGCGAGCTTGACGAAATCCAGCCCCTGTAGGTCGCAGCCGGGCACGTGGTTCATCCCGAATTCGCCGGAGAAACCTGTCAGCGCGGCATAGGCTCCGTTGTTCAGGATGAGGAAGCTGACCGGCAGTTTTTCCTGACAGGCAGTGAACAGGCCCTGGATCGTGTACATCGCAGCGCCGTCGCCAAGAATGGCGATCACCTTGTCCTCCTCGGCCATCGCCACGCCCAGCGCGCCCGGGAGTGAATAGCCAAGACCGCCGCTGGCGCAGGTGTAGAAGCCGCCTTCGCGCGTGATCGGCAACGTCTGGTGCTCCGGCCCGCGGGCGGTGGGTGCCTCTTCGACGATGATGGCATCGCCGGGCCGCAGGGCAGCGATGCGGCTGAGGACGTGGGCCGCCGTCATTTTCGCTTCGGGTTCGATGAGCCGGTGCGTGGGCCCGGTATAGGCGCGCGCATTGGTCCGCTCGGCCAAAAGAGCGAGGCCTTCGTTGACGTCGCCCAGTACGCCGCCTCCGCCGGGCAGGTTGGCAAGGTGCTGCGGATCGTCGGACAGGGCCATCAACTGCGCATGCTCGGGCCAGTGCGGTCCATCGCCTTCCACGTGATAGGTGAAGACCGGCGCACCGGCCACCAGGATGGCATCGAAGGGGTCGAGCGCGTCGCGGATCTGGTCGCGCCAGGCGTTGAGGAAACCGGCGAATTGCGGGTGATCCTCGGGAAAGGTCTCGCGCGCTGCGTAGGGAGCGACGAACACCGCGCATCCTGCCTTCTCCGCCAACGCTATGGCGGAGGCCCAGCCCTCGCAATTGGCGACGCCGGTGCCCAGCACCAGGGCGGGCCTCTCGGCCCTGTCGAGCATGGTCGACAACCGTTCGATCCCCGTGGCGGACGGCACCGTCAGCGCGTCGATCACCGGCAGCCGCGGCATCTCGCATTCGCGCTCCCAGTCGTCGACCGGGATGGAGACGAATACCGGGCCCATCGGCGGAGTGAGGGCCGTCACGAAAGCGCGGATAAGGGCGAGCGGCACGTCCTCGGCGCGGGCGGGCTCGACGGAGAACTTGACGTAAGGGCGGGGGAATTCGCTCGCCCGCTCGGCATAGAGGAACGGGTCGAAGGGCAGGATCGAGCGCGCCTGCTGGCCGGCGGTCACCACGACCGGCGCATTGTTCTTCCAGGCGGTGAACAGGTTGCCGAGCGAATGGCCCGTGCCCGCGGCACTGTGCAGGTTCACCAGCGCCGGCTTGCGCGAGGCCCGGGCATAGCCATCGGCCATGCCCACCACCACCGCCTCGTTGAGGCCCATGACATAGGGGAAAGGCAGGCCCTTCAGCATCGGCAGTTCGGTCGAGCCGGGATTGCCGAACAGGCGATCCACCCCGAAATGCTCGAACACCGCGAATGCCGCCTCGCGTACCGTCGTCATTTCGTCAGACCTCCTCGCCGCCGGCCCGGGCGCGGTCCAGCATGGATTCTTCATCCCGCGCATAGCGGGTGAGCACCACCAGCAGCAGCGCCACGATCGCCGGGCATACGAGGTTCAGCGTAATGAGCGCCTGCGCAAGGTCTCCGCCGTTCTGGTCGGAAATGATGCCCACGAAATAGGGCCCGAGCCCCTGGCCGAGCAAGGTCATGATGACGAGATAGGTCGAGAAGACGATCCCCCGCATGCGGGGCAGGGCAAGGCCGAGCAGCAGCGTGTAGGTGGGCGGCAGCCACAGGGTGAGGATCAGCGAATACATCGTGTAACGGATGTAGAAATCGGTGAGCGTCTCGGCGCTGTAGGTCCAGATGCCGAAGAAGGGCGAGATGCCGAGCGAGCCGACCACCAGCCAGATCATCCCGCGCGGCCCCATCCGGCTGCCCAGCCAGTCCGCCAGCGGCCCGGCGACCAGCGCGCCGATCGTCGCCAGCAGTGCCGAAAGCAGGCCGAACTGCAGCCCGACATCGGCCATGGAAAGGCCGAACTGGCGGATGAGGATCTGCGGGCTGGCGAACATCACGCCGTAATTGATCGCGGTCTGCAACCCGCCCACTACCATGAGCATGAGCAGCGAGGGGCTGAGCACGACATTGAAGGTGGGCTTGTCGGTCAGGCGGAAGTTCTGGAACAGGTTCAGCACTACGAAGGCGCCGAAGCCGAAGACCGACCATTGCAGCACGTGCGGACTGAACGCGACCGCTCCGAAATCGAGTGCCGGCCGCGGAGAATAATCCGAGGTGAGCTCCACCATCAGCAGGCAGAAACCGATGATGATACCCAGGCCGACAAGGTTTATCGCCCATTGCCGCGCGCCTGCATCGCGGCGCCACAGGTTCATCCAGTTGGCCCCCGGCGTCACCGCGCCAAGCACGCCCGCGCTGGCGGCGAAGGGTGCCGGATCGGCCTTCGTGTGGATGCCGTCCATCGTCCCGCGTTCGGGTTCGCGCAGCTTGTAAATCAGCCAGGCGAGCGGAAAGCCGGGAAGGGCGGCGACGAGGAAGGCGACTTGCCAGCCACGAAAGCCGAACGGCGCATCGCCGCTTGCAAAGGCGAGGTCCCACCGCTCCGCAACGATGCCGCCCAGCGCCATCGACAGGCCGAGGCCGAGCGCGAGGCCCACGCCGAGCCCGCCCATGGCAAGGCCCCGGCGGCTCTTGGGAAGGGAATCGAACAGGATGGAATTGGCCGCGGGCTGGGTTGCGGCCTCGCCAATCCCCACGCCAAGGCGCGAGATCGCCAGCAGGGTAAAGCCCTGCGCGAATGCGGCGAGACCGGCGAAGAAGCTCCACCCTGCAAGGCAGATCGCCAGCAGCTTCGTGCGCACCCAGCCATCCACCAGCCGGCCCAGCGGTAGCGAGAACAGCGCGTAGAACAAAGCAAAGACGGTGCCGTAGAGCAGGCCCATTTCGGCATCGCCGATGCCGAGGTCGAGCCTGATGTCGTTGGCGAGGATAGAGAGGATCTGCCGGTCCAGCAGGCTCATCATCTGAGCGCTGCTCATCAGGATCAGCGCGTGCCAGCCATAGCGACTGATCGGCTCGCCGCCCTTCTTCGCCTCTGTCGCAGCTGGCGTGACCGGAGCACCGGGAGCCTGCCCTGCGACAGGCGGGGCAGAGGCAGGGCTATCGCTCATATGCCGAACAGATCTTGCGCATTGGTCTGGAAGAACTTGCGCTTGGCCGCGGCAGGAATGTCCATCGCATCGAGCAGGCGCACCTCGTCGGGTACGTATTGGTAGGGATAGTCCATGGCATAGAGGACGCGGTCCTCTCCCATGACTTCCATCATCAGCTTGATCGAGGCAGGCGAGGGCAGGCCGCTATTGGTGCCCCAGACATTGGTGCGGAGGTAATGGTGCAGGCTGTGCTGGAGCGGTTTCAGGCGCTCATAGCGTTTGGAACGTACCCCGGCGCTGAACATGTAGTCGAAGCGGTCGATCCAGAAGGGCAGCCCTTCGCAGCCATGTCCCAACACCAGCTTGAGGGAAGGATAGCGGTCGAAGACGCCGGTCGTGAGCAACCGCAGCGCGTGGTAGCTCGTCTCTACCGCGAAACCGAAGATCGCGCCTTCGAGGCCTGCCTCCACCATGCTGCCGATCATCTCGTCCGGCGGCCCTTGCGGGTGGATGTAGAGCGGGATGTCCATCTCCGCGCAGGCACGCAGGATGGGGTCGAACTGCTCCTCGTCGAGATAGTGGCCGTGGGTGTGCGAATTGACCTGCACGCCGACGAAGCCGAGCTCTTCCTTGCCGCGCTTCAGCTCCTGCGCGGACCAAGCGGCATCCTGCGGACAGATCGCCGTCATGCCGACGAAGCGGTCGGGATGGCGCTCGCACGCGGCGGCGAGGCGATCGTTGGCGCGCGAGGCGATACCGCGTGCCTCGTCGAGATCGTGGAGCGACTGCACGCCCGGGCTGGTCATGGCCAGCACCGCCTTGTCGATCCCCGCCTCGTCCATCGCAGCGAGACGCAGTTCGCCAAGGTCCAGCAGCCGCTCGCGGATGAAGGTCGTGCGCTCGGACGGGCTGGTGCCGTAGAAGCCCCAGAGCGATTCCGTGCCTTTGTCCGCCCGCCCCTCCTTCACCAGCCGCAGGATCGCATCGAGCTGCTCCTCGGTGGCGAAAGCCTCCTCGGTGGCGATGCGCAGATAGCCTTGCTGGCCGCCTGTCTTGAGGTCGTCCTTGTCGAATTCGCTGTTCATTGCGCTTCCCTCTCCCATTCGCGCACCGGTCTCAGCCTTCGTGGACCGTCTTGACGACCATGCAGGCCTTCACGCCCTCCGGCCCGTCCTCGCTGCTATGGCCGGACCATTGCACGCCCTGGAAGGGCGCATCGGGCCCTGCGATCATGTGCGTGTTGATGCCCATCATGCCCACTTCCACCGCGTCCGCAAGGCGGCGCTGGCGCTGCACGTCGCTGGTCCAGGCAAAACCGGCGAGGCCGTAGGGCAGGCGGTTGGCCTCCGCGATCATGTCGTCCTCGGACTTGTAGGGGTTGATGAGGGCGAGCGGGCCGAAGGGTTCCTCGTTCATCACGTCTGCATCGAGCGGAATGTCGGAGAGGACGGTGGGCTGGAAGAAATAGCCCTGGTTGCCGATCCGCTCGCCGCCGGTATTCACCGTGGCGCCCTTGGCCTTTGCGTCGACGACGAACTTCTCCATCGCATCGGGACGGCGCGAATTGGCCATCGGGCCCATCTGCGTGCCGTCCTCCAGTCCGTCCCCCACCTTGATGGCGGCGAGACGCTCGGCCATGCCGTCGCGGAATTTCTCGTAGACGTTTTCCTGCACGATGAAACGCGTGGGGCTGACACAGACCTGGCCTGCATTGCGGATCTTGCCGGTTGACGCAGTGGCGAGAGCCTTGTCCATGTCGGCATCGTCGAACACCAGCACCGGGCCGTGTCCACCCAGCTCCATCGTGGTGCGGATCATGTTGTCCGCCGCCAGCTTCGCCAGGTGCTTGCCCACCACGGTGGAGCCGGTGAAGGAGAGCTTGCGGATGATGGGGCTCGCCAGCAGATGGCGGCTCACCTCGTCGGGCACTCCGAACACCGCCTGCGCCACCTCTTTCGGCAGGCCAGCATCATAAAGGCATTGCAGGATGCCGAGCGCGCTGGCGGGCGTCTCCTCCGCGCTCTTGAGGATGATCGAGCAGCCCGCCGCGACTGCCGCGGCGAGCTTGCGGCTGGGATTGCCGAGCGGGAAGTTCCACGGCGCGAAGGCGGCGACGGGGCCGACCGGCTCCCACCGCACCACGCTGCGCTGCCCCACCGGGCGCACCAGTTCGCGGCCGTAGAGGCGCTGGCATTCACCGGCTGCAAAATCGAACCACCCGGCAGAGGCCATGCACTCGATCTTCGTCTCGGCCAGCGTCTTGCCTTCTTCCATCGTGGCGATGCGTGCAAGATCGTCGGTCCGCTCCCGGATCAGCGCGGCGGCCTTGTGCAGCACCTTGGCCCGTTCCGTCGCCGGGGCGTGGCGCCACCTGGCAAAGCCGCGCTGCGCTGCCTCCAGCGCCCGGTTGAGATCGCCCTCATTGGCGAGCGGCAGCTCCGCCAGCGTCTCGCCGGTAACAGGATTGACGACGTCGAACGTGCGACGGCCACCGCCGGAGATTTCCTCTCCGTCGATGACCATGTGGAGCTTGGGATATTGAGTCATGACTTACCTCTCGCGGCCTGTCCTACCGCGCGCATGCGCGAGCCGGAAGACCGTCCTTGTCTAGGGCAGGCGAAAGCGGGGGCGCTCAGCCCCTGGCCTTCTCGCGCGCGACGTCGCCCTCCCAGCGCTCCGCCGTCATTTCCTCGCCCGTGATCGGGTGCTTCATGTGGAAGGGCAGCAGCTTGTGCGTGGGCCATAGCCAGTGATCGTCGATCAGCGCATCGGGACCGCTGGGATCTTCGGGGTAAAGCGTCTTGGGGAAGGGCACGTATTCGGGATCGGTGTTCGCCCAGCCAGTCTCGAAATCGGCGTGCCAGTGGGGGAAGTAGTTGAGCACGTGGATGCGCCACTTGCCGTCCTCGCCCTTCCTGTAGGTGTTCTCGTACAGGCCGCCTTCCCACCATTGCCGCGCCTGCAAATGCGGCTCGTCGCCCACGTAATCCTTGTGGCGCCCTGCCTGCATGGTGGAGCGGGCGCGCATCCTCGCGGTCTTGCCGTCATCCTCGATGGTGACGATCGGCTGGATCTGCGGATGATCGAGCAGGAAGCCGTCGATCGGGCCGTTGGTGTTGTGGGTGAAACGCTTGCGGAAGCGGTCGACATACAGGCGACGCACGCCTTCCTTGCCCTTCCACACGCCGCCGAAGAAGCGCACTTCGCCATCGTCGGTGAACAGGTCCACCACCTGGTCGTACATGCACTTGTCGATCAGGTAGCCGTAGAGGAATTGCAGCTTCTGCACGTCCAGCTCGTCCTCCCGGACGGTCAGGCGCTTTTCCATGTCGGCAAGCTTCGATTCGAGCGCGGCAACGCGATCTTCAGACATATTCGACTCTCTCCAATTAGTATGTTTTGCTTACAATTGCGCAGACGCGCTTCTAGAGTCAACGACACAACAGGAGAGGCAGGGGAATGATGCGATACGACGATGCCTATGCTCGCGACCGGGCGGAGATCGAGGACCTGATGGCGCGCTATCTCTTCGCCATGGACTGGAACGACTTCGATGCCTACGCCGACTGCTTCACCCAGGACGGCACGCTGGAATTCGCCCAGGGCTCGGTCACCGGGCGCGATGCCATCCGCGAGAAGGCGAAGGGTTTCAAGGAAGCCGTCGCCAGCATCTATACCGATGTCGACGGCAATCCCGCGGTGCTGCGTCATATCCTGTGCCACAGCGCGATCCGCGTCGAGGGCGACCGCGCCTTCCATACCGGCATGTGGTTCGAGACCGCTAATGACGGCCCGCGCACGCCCGATGGCAAGCGCTTCACACCCACGCTGGGCACATTCGGCATTTACGAGGACGAGCTGGTGCGCGTCGATGGTGCGTGGAAATTTTCCTATCGCAACATCCGCAACGAATTCCTGTCGGGTCGCGAATCCCCGCAGCGAAACCCGGTGGCGCTGATGGATGCAAAGGCGGAAGCCGCAGGTTAATCTGCGCCCTGCTAGAGACCGCCCATGACCCGGATCATCCTTGCCGTCGCCGCGCTTCTCGCGCCTTCGCTCGCCGCCGCGCAGGCAATGCCCCAGCTCAGCCTCGACCAGCGCATGCTGCTGCGCTGCTCGGCCGCCTTCGCCCTGGTTGCCGAGGGGCAGGCGAACGGCAATGAGGAGGCGCAGCGCTTTCCGGACATGAACGAACGGGGCCGCGAATTCTTCGTGCGTGCCTCGGCCCAGGTGATGGATGAGGCGGGGCTCGACCGCGAGCAGATTGCCGCTGCCCTGTCCGCCGAAGCGCAGGACATCTGGGACAAGGGCACGCTGGGCGAAGTCATGCCGGTGTGCCTGGCGATGCTTCCCGCCGAATAACGCCGGAGAAACCGCCTGCTCGCTGGACCCGGATGCCATGTTGCGGCATTAGCAACAGCAGGCATGTGGCAACTCTACCATTTCCCCTTGTGTCCGTTCAGCCGGAAGGTGCAGCTGGTGCTTTCCGAGAAGAAGGTGCCGTTCGTCCTGCAGCTTGCCTATCCCTGGCGCGCGGACGAGCCGATCCATGGGCTGAACGCCGCCAGCCGAACCCCGGTGCTGGAGCGGCAGGACGGCAAGCTGGTCCTGACCGACAGCCAGGCGATCTGCGAGTATTTCGAGGAGACCGAGGACCGCAGCCCGCTCATCCCCGGCTCCGCCGTCGCCCGCGCCGAAGTGCGCCGCCTGACCGCCTTGTTCGATGACAATCTCTACGGCGACGTTACCGAACTGCTGCTCTACGAGAAGATGAAGAAGCGCCTCGTCCTGCGGCAATCGCCCGACAGCGCCACGCTGCGCGCGGCCATGCGCCTGACGCACGAGCATCTCGACTACCTGGACTGGCTGGTGGACAATCGCCGCTGGCTGGCGGGCGCGCAGCTGAGCCTCGCCGATTTCGCCGCCGCCGCGCAGGTTTCCGTGATCGATTACCTTGGCGGAATTGATTGGTCGGGGCACGAGAGCGCGCACGGCTGGTACCGCGTCATGAAAAGCCGCCCCTCCTTCGCGCCGCTGCTGAAGCAGAAGATGGAAGGCATTCCCGCACCGCGTCACTACGCGGATGTGAATGCGTGATCATTAGAGCCTGAGGGCGCCGGGCGCAGCGCGTGCGCGCTGCCTGGCTCCTCGCATAGGCTCGGGCGGCCGTTCGGCCTTGCGGTTCGCTGATCGCGAACCGATATTCTCCTCGACAGTTGTGAAGATGTGCAATCCGGTCGGCAAAGCCGATCGCAAGGGCGAACGCCCGCCCGCAGCGGGCGCAGCTTGCCTGCGCATCTAGCGAGGACGCACCTGCGGAGGCAGGTGCGAAACACAAAGGATCACCCATGACCGAGAAAACCACCGACAAGATCCAGCTCTCCGAAGCCGAATGGCGCGAGAAGCTGACGCCCGAGCAATACCGCGTGCTGCGCGAGGCCGGAACCGAGCGCGCCTTCACCGGCAAGTACGAAAAGAACAAGGCCGAGGGCGAATACAAGTGCGCCGGTTGCGGCCAGCCCCTGTTCGAGAGCGACGACAAGTACGATAGCGGTTCCGGCTGGCCCAGCTTCACCGCGCCCGCCGACCAGTCCGCTGTCGAGACCAACCAGGATGTCTCGCACGGCATGGTTCGCACCGAGGTTGTATGCAGCCGGTGCGCGGGCCATCTCGGCCACGTCTTCCCCGACGGACCGGGCCCCGAAGGCCTGCGCTACTGCATCAATTCAGCAGCGCTGGAATTCGAACCTGACGATAAAGACACGGATTGAGGCTGCTGCCCGTTCACGCTTTATTACGATTGCCCTATGCATCGCTGCGCAAACCGCATTGAAAGCGCATGGCGCGCGTAAAACGCAGGAATTTGACGGCAGATGTCGAGGCGGCGGAGCTCTGGCTCCAACAAGAGAGGCGACCGCACGCGCAAGGCGGCGGCTGAGGCGCGCGCACGGGAAAAGGCCGAGCGCGGCCCCGGCGCGGTGATGTGGCGCTGGACGAAACGGCTGGCGATCACCGGCACCTTCGTGGCGCTGCTCGCGGCCATCGGCCTTGCCACCGCCGTGTTCTTCGCCTCGCGCAGCCTGCCTTCCTACGCCTCCTTGCGCGAAAGCCAGCAGGGGCAGACCATTCTGGTGCGGGCCCGCGACGGATCGCAGATCGTCGAACTGGGGCCGAGCTATGGCCAGTGGCTGAACTCCGACGAGATACCCGACGTCATGAAACACGCGATGGTCTCGGTGGAGGACCACCGTTTCTATTCGCATTTCGGCGTCGATCCCGCGGGTCTGGTGCGCGCCGTCTACAATGCCATATCGGACGACCGACAGGTCAGCGCCACATCCACCATCACGCAGCAGCTGGCGCGCAACGTCTTCCTGAATTCCAACCGCACGCTGGATCGCAAGCTGCGCGAAGCGGTGCTGGCAATGGCGCTCGAATGGCGCTTTTCAAAAGAGCAGATCCTCGAGCTCTATCTGAACAAGGTCTATTTCGGCGGCGGCGCCTACGGCATCGATTCCGCCAGCCGCAAGTTCTTCAGCCATTCCGCGCGCGAGCTGAGCCTTGAGGAAGCGGCGATCATCGCTGGCCTGGTGAAGGCGCCCAGCCGCTATTCGCCGACGGCCGATGTCGATGCCGCGGTCAGCCGCGCCAATGTGGTGGTGGGACAGATGGTGCGCTATGGCGATCTCGACCCCGCCGTGGCCCGGCAAGTGGACGTGAGCGCGGTGAACCTCTCCACGACGGAGGGGCAGAATTCCATCCGCTATTTCACCGACTGGGCGCTGCCCCAGCTCGACCTGCTGCTGCCCAACGACACGTTCGAGCCGATCGAGGTGTGGACCACGCTGGATGTCGGCATGCAGCGCGCCGCCACCACGGCGATCCAGTCCAGCACTCCGGGCGATACGCAGGGCGCGCTCGTCAGCCTCGACCGGGACGGGGCGATCCTGGCTATGGTCGGCGGCACCGATTACGTTACATCCAACTACAACCGCGCGACCGATGCGATGCGCCAGCCGGGCTCTTCGTGGAAACTGTTCGTCTATCTCGCCGCGCTGGAAGCGGGTTACACCCCGGACGACCGGGTGCAGGACGTGCCGGTAACGATCAACGACTGGAGCCCGCGCAATTCCGGCGGCACCTATGCCGGCGAGATCGACGTGCGCAGCGCCTTTGCCTATTCCAAGAACACGGTGGCGGCGCAGCTCGGCAACGAGGTCGGCTTCTCCAACGTTGCCAGCATGGCGCGCCGCTTCGGCATCACCACGCCGATCAGTACCTATCCCTCCATGGTGCTGGGCACTTCGGAGGTGCGCCTGATCGACATGGTGCGCGCCTTTGCCGCGGTCTCGGCTGGTGGGCGCTCAGTGGAGCCCTACGGCATCCTGCGCGTCACTACCGCCGATGGCGAGGAGCTCTACCGGCACCAGGCCGCCCGCACCTATACGCTGGTGCCGGATTACGTGGCAGCCGGCATTACCGATCTGCTGCAGACTGCCGTCGCCACCGGCACCGGGCGCGCCGCGGACATCGGGCGTCCCGTTGCAGGCAAGACCGGGACCACCAGTACCAACCGCGACGGTTACTTCGTCGGCTTCTCGAGCGGCATTACCACCGGCGTGTGGATGGGCATGGACGACAACAGCCGCGTTCCCGGCCTGCAGGGCGGCCGTGCCCCCGCGCAGGCTTTCGCGGCCTTCATGCGCTATGCGGTGCGCGACCGGCCGGTGGAGGAATTCGATACCGACCTGCAATTGCCCGAATGGCAGCTGGAGCCGGATGACGAATTCTACTTCGGCGAGGAGGACGAGGACTACTATTTCTATATCGACGAGCAGGGCAATCTCGTCGATCCCGGCGGCAATCGCGGGCGCTATGGCGACGGTTTCGATGTCGAGGGCGAGGGCGAGAACGTCCGCCGCGATCCGCTCGATCCGCGTGGGCGCTACGACGAGACGGACGAGGCGCCGTCCCCGCGCAGCACGCAGCCGTCGCGGCCCCAGCCCTCACGCCCGCAGCCCGAACCTCCGCAGGCGGCAAGCGACGATTTCCTCGAACGCGCCACCGGGCGTTCTCCTACGGGCGACGAGCAACCGCGCTAGCGCGGTCCCCGCGACGCATGCAGTTCAGGTAAAGTTTTCGGAGGGAACCGGCCATCCCCGCCTTACGCAAGGCGGGGATGGTCAGTGATCAATCGCTGAAGCGCACCGGCAGCGAGCGGGTCACGCCCTGGCGGGAGCGGACACGCAGCAGAACGGCTTCGCGGCCTTCGCCCTGTGCCGCGCGCAGGATCGTCTCGAACTCCTCGACATTGGCAATCGGATTGCCGTTGACGGAGAGGATCATCACGCCGCGCGACAGGCCCCGACGGGCGGCATCCGAGGTGGGGGCGACGGCGGTAATGGCAAGGCCGGTCGTATCGGCCGGCTGACCGAGCTGGCGCGCGATCTGCGGAGTGATCTCCACTGCCTGGATGCCGAGCAGCTCTTCCATCAGCCCGTCGCCGTCTTCCGGCATGTCGGGCGGGGGCATCGCCTCGTCCTCGTTCTGGAACATGTTCTGCTGCAGCAGCTCTTCCTCGCTGGGACGACGGCCCACGGTCAAATTGACGCGGCGACGCTCGCCATCGCGGATGAAGGTTAGCGGCACTGTGGTGCCCGGAGCGATATTGGCGACGATGCGCGAGAGGGTGTTGTCGGGCGTCACGGTCTCGCCGTTCACGCCGATCACGACGTCGCCCGGCTGGAGGCCAGCGCCTTCGGCAGCTTCGCCGGGCTGCACGCCCTGCACCAGCTCGCCCACGCCTTCCTCGATACCGAGGGCTTCGGCGATGTCCTCGTCCACCGGCTGGATCTGCACGCCAAGATAGCCGCGCTCGATCTCTTCGCCGGCGATCAGTGCGCGCACGATAGGCGCCGCGTCCTCTGCGGGGATGGCGAGGCCGATGCCCACGCTACCGCCCGAGGGCGAGAGGATGGCGTTGTTGATGCCGATGACATTGCCCTGCATGTCGAACAGCGGGCCGCCTGAGTTGCCGCGGTTGATGGCGGCATCGGTCTGGATGAAGCGGTCGAACGCGCCGCCCTGCCCGGTAGATCGGGATACGGCGGACACGATGCCGCTCGTTACCGTACCGCCAAGGCCGAAGGGGTTGCCGATGGCGATCACCCAGTCACCCACGCGGGCCTCGGCGCTGTCGCCGAAGTTCACGAAGGGGAAGGGCTGGGTGCGGTTGATCTTGAGCACGGCGAGGTCGGAAGACGGGTCTGTACCGACGACCTCGGCCTGGTATTCCTGCCCGTCAGGCAGGGTGACCGTCACCTCTTCCAGCTCCGCACGCTGGTTGGGCGGGGAGACGACGTGGTTGTTCGTCACGACGTAGCCGTCTGCCGAAACGATGAAGCCGGAGCCGAGCGAGGTCGCCTCCCGCGTCTGCGGTCCACCTCCGCCGCGGCGATTGAAGAACTGGCCGAAGGGCGTGCCTTCGAAGGGGTTCTGCGCCTCGGGTATGGTGATCGACTGGCGGGTGGAAATGTTGACCACCGCCGGTTGCAGCACTTCGGTCAGGTCGGCGAAGCTGGCAGGCGCGCCGGCTACCGGCACCGCATTCTGCATCTGGATACGGTCGTTCTGCGCGACCTGGGCGCCGGCGGGATAGCCGGTCGCCAGCGAAATTGCGGCACCGCCGACAAGCAGGGCCGTTGTGATACCGTAGGAATAGCGCACTGGCTTCACGTCCTTTTGTCCTCTGTCTACTTTCGCCCTTTCATGCTCTTTGCACGGGGGCGTTTTTCGTTCCGTCCTTGGAAAGGCGCTATCCACTCCAAACCGGCTGAACGCGCCTTTAACGACATTTGTAGTCGTCCGCTCCGACCGGTTACTGGCCGGGATTGCGGAACTGGCGGAGATACTCGTTGTCAGGGCTCAGGATGATCGAACTCTCGCCATCGCCCGACTGGAAGGTGGTGCGATAGGACTGCATGGCGCGGAAGAAGTCGTAGAACCCCGGATCCTGGTTGTAGGCCTCGGCATAGATTTGCGCCGCATTGGCCTCGGCCTCGGCGCGGATGATCTGCGCATCGCGGCGTCCACCGGCGCGGATCGTCTCGGCCTCTTCCTGCCGGTCCGAACGCATGCGGTTGAAAGCGGCTTCAAGTGGCGTGCCCTGCGGCAGGTCGGCCCGCTTGATGCGCACGTCGATGACCTGCGCGCCATACTGGCGGGCCTGCCGGTCGAGCGCGGCGCGGATATTGCTCATCGCGGTGCCGCGCTCTGGCGTCAGCAGGCTGGCAAAGGTGCGTCGGCCCAGTTCCTGCCGCAGCACGGAGGTCAGGATCGGTTCGAGCTGGTTGACGAGCTGGTCCTCGCTCGATGCGGTCTGCACGAACAGCACCGGGTCGAAGATGCGATAGCGCGCATAGGCGTTCACCTCGAGACGCTGCTGGTCGTTCGACAGCACGGTCTCGCCTTCCATGTCGAGGTCGAGAACGCGGCGATCCACCAGCTGCACCCGCTCAAGGATGGGAATGCGCCAGGAAAGGCCCGCGCCTGTCTCGCCATAGGGCTCGTCCGGGTCGAAGCGGTTGATCACGCGGTTGGGTTCACCGGTGCGGATCACGACGCCCTGATGCGTCTCGGGCACGATCACCATGGTGCTGATGACCACGACCGCCAGCACGATGATGGCGATGAAGGCAGCCTTGTACCGTTCCCACATGTTACTGCCCTCCCTGCTGGCCGGGGCCGACGGTCAGGGTCGGGCCCTGACTCTCCGTCTGGCGACGGCGCACTTCGGGAAGCGGGAGGTAAGGCGTGACGCCATCGGCCTCGATAATGGTCTTGTCGGTGTCGCGCAGGACGCCCTCCATGGTCTCGTAATACAGGCGGCGACGCGTCACTTCGGGGGCGAGGCGGTATTGTTCGTAGATCTCGTTGAACTCGGCCGCGCTACCCTGCGCCTGCGCCAGCAGCTGCTGCTCGTAGCGGCGCGCCTCGTTGAGGTTGCGCTCGGCGTCCTGGCGGGCGGCGAGCACGTCGTTGAACGCCTCGATCACCTGTTGCGGCGCCTCGGTCCGGGCGATTTCCACGCCCTGCACGGCAATGCCCGCGCCATAGGTGTCGAGCAGCGCCTGCATGCGCGAGCGCACGCGCGTCTCCACCTGCTCACGGCCCGCGCCCGAGAGCACGGTGTCGAGATCGGTCTCGGCAATAGCTGCACGCATGGCACTTTCCGCGGCCTCGCGCAGGGTTTCCTGCGGATCGGCCAGCTGGAATTCGTAGAGCACGAGGTCCTTGATGTTCCAGCGCACGAGATAGGACAGGTCGACGAGGTTCTGGTCGCCCGTCAGGATAAGGTTCTCGGCTCCTTCACCGATGGTGTCGCGGCGAATTTCGCTCACGTTCTGGATGTTCACGTCCTGGATAGGCCAGGGCAGCGTCCATTCGGTGCCGGGATTGAGCGTGCGCGAATACTTGCCGCCCAGCCAGGTAACGGTGCCCTGCTCGCGCGGCTGGATGAAATGGATCGACGTGGCGAACAGCCAGACCGCGACGATCGCGATCAGGATGAGCGGGAACCAGCTCCCCCCGCCGGGGCGTTGCGGCATGCGGAAGTTGGGTCCACCCGGACCGCCACCACCGCGCCGACGCGGGCCTTCGGGGCCGCGGTTCTTGAAGATATCCTCGATATTGGAGGAGCGTCGCGGGCGATCCGAACCGCTTGTGCCGCCACCGGGCAGCCAGGGATTTCGCGGCCCGCGCGAGGGCGGCGTATCGCCATCGTCACCATTGCCGCCATCGTCCGAACCGCCGGAGCCGCCCGAGGGCTTGCCCCAGGGATTGCGCTTGCCAGCCATTGCGAGGCCGAACCTTTCGAAAAACCCACCCGGAATCGTCATGCCATTCTGTATAGGAAGGCTTTGCGCAAAAAACAGGGGGTCTTAGGCCCAATATTGCTGACCTTGCGCGGCGAAGGCGCTAGCAGTCCTGTCCATGAGTAGCGATACAGCAATCCGCGAGGCCATCCCGGCAGAGCTTTCGGGCATGGTCCAATCCACGAAATTCGCAAATGGCGTCGCCACGATCATCGCCGATGCGGGCGGCCTGGGGCGCAGTGCCGCCGCGCAATTGCAGCGCGAACTGGAGGACGCGGTCGGCGCTGTCGAGGGCGTGGACGAAGTGCGCGTGGCGCTGATGGCCGACAAGGTCGCCCGGCAGATCATCGTGGTCGGTTCGGGCAAGGGCGGGGTGGGCAAGTCCACGCTTACCACCAATCTCGCCGTCGCGCTGGCGAATGCAGGGCGCAAGGTCGGCGTGGTGGACGCCGATATCTATGGCCCCTCGCAGCCCTTGCTGCTGGGCACCGCGAACGAGAAGATCCGCGCCGAGGACAACACGCTGATCCCGACCGATACCGAATTCGGCGTGCGCGTCCTCTCGATCGGGCAACTGGTTGAGCCGGGCCGGGCGATCGCCTGGCGCGGGCCGATGGTGGGGCAGGCGCTCGCCCAGTTGATGGAAGGCGACTGGGGCGATGTCGACACGCTGTTGGTCGACCTGCCGCCGGGTACGGGCGACGTGCAGCTAACGATGCTGCAGAAGTTCAAGCCGACGGGCGCCGTGGTCGTCTCCACGCCGCAGGACCTTGCCCTGATCGATGCGACACGGGCGATGGACCTGTTCAAGCAGGCGCAGGTCCCGATCATCGGGCTGGTCGAGAACATGGCGGGCTATCTCTGCCCGGAATGCGGCGCCATCAGCAATCCGTTCGGGCAGGGCGGTACGGAGGCGGCGGCGCAGTCGCTGGGCGTGCCGTTCCTCGGCAGGGTGCCGCTGGCGATGGAGATCCGCGTGGCCAGCGATACAGGACAGCCGCCCGCAGCCAACGAGACGGAGCATGGCCGGCCCTTCGCGGAAATAGCGGCGCGGCTGAACGAGTTCCTGAGTGCTTCGAAAGGCTAGTTTCCAGTGAGGGTGACCCGGCGCGCAGTGCTGGCGGGTGCGGCGGTCGGCGGCGGATTGCTGGTGGCCTGGCACCTGGTGCCGCGCAGTTTCGACAATCCGCTCAGCCCCCGTCCCGGAGAGATCGCGGTCGACGCCTGGCTCAAGATCGCATCCGATGGCGTGGTGACGGTCGCCGTGCCGCAGCTGGAAATGGGGCAGGGCGTCACCACCCTGCTGCCGCAGGTCGTGGCGATGGAAATGGGCGCGGACTGGCGACAAGTCGCGGTCGAGCCCGCCCCGGTGAGCGGCGCCTACGCGAATATCCCGCTGGCCGCCGAATGGGCGCCGCTGTGGGATCCGCTCATCCCTGCCCTCGCTAATGATACAGATGACCTGCTGCTGAGGAACTGGGCCCGCGACAAGCGCTTCACCGTCACCGCGCGAGGCACGACGCTGGCCGCATACGAGGCAGCCTGCCGCGATGCAGGGGCCGCGGCGCGCGCCATGCTGGCCATGGCCGCCGCCGAGCGCTGGGGCGTGCCGTGGGAGCAGTGCCGCGCGCAGAACGGCGTGATCTATCACGAGGAGAACGCCGCCAGCTTCGCCGAGCTTGCGCAGGAAGCGGCAGGCTTCGCGCCGCCCGACCCGCCCCCCTTGAAGATCGAACCGCCCGCAGAGCCGCCGCCTCCCGAAGGCATGGGCGCAAGCGATGTCGAACCCGAATATCCGCGGCTGGACCTTCCCTCCAAGGTCGATGGCAGTCACCTCTTTGCAGGCGACGTGCGGCTGCCGGGGATGGTCTATGCCGCGATCCGCCACGGGCCGCACGACAAGGCCGAACTGCTCGATTTCGACCCGTCACTGGCGAGCGGGCAGCGCGGTCTGATCCAGCTGGTGCGCGGCAAGCGGTGGCTCGCAGCCATCGCCGAGAACTGGTGGGCGGCCGAACAGGCGCTGGTCCGGATCGCCCCGCGTTTTGCTATCGATCGACCAGCCAATAGCGCCGCCATCGAGGAAGCGCTTGACCGCGCCCTGGCCGAGGGACCGGGGATCGTCTTCGTGAAGCGCGGCAACGGTATCGAGGGATACGACCCGGACCTTGCGCTGCGCTACGACATCGCTCCGGGCATTCACGCCACGATCGAGACGACCAGCGCCACCGCCCGTCTGGAGGATGGCCTGCTGGAACTCTGGCTCCCGACACAGGCTCCCGAGCAGGCACGCAGGGCAGCCGCGAAGGCGCTGGGCATGAGCGTTGGCGACGTGGTTCTCTACCCCGTATCGGCAGGCGGAAGTTTCGACCGACGGCTGGACAGCCAGGTCGCCATCGAGGTCGCCCTCCTGGCGCGCGAAGCGGGCCGTCCGGTGCAACTCACCTGGTCTCGTGGGCAGGAAATGGTCGGCAGCTTCCCACGCGCGCCCGCCGCTGGCCTGATGGCTGCCGAGACCGACGAATCCGGCACGATCCGTACCCTTCGCGCCCGCGTCGCCAGCCCGCCGACCATGCGCGAATTCGGCAATCGCCTGTTCGAGAACGAGGTCAGCTGGGCCGCTATCGACGGGCTGGAGGGGGAATCGGATCGCTTTGCCATCTCGGGCCTCGCCGGTCCCTACAATGTGCCCAATCTCTCGGTTGAGCACGCTCCCGTCACGGTCATGCTGCCCACTGCCCCGATGCGCGGACAGGCCGACGGCACCAATTGCTTCATGCGCGAATCCTTCATCGACGAGCTGGCCGAGCGGCACCAGCGCGAGCCGATGAGCTACCGTATCGCCATGCTTGGGCAGGACCCGGAAATGGCCGACTGCCTGCAACGCGCCGCTCGCCTCGCCGCATGGGATGGAGGCCGCGCGGGCAGCGGGCAGGGCATCGCGTGCCACCGCATGGACCTTGGCCCTGCCACGGGCCGCATCGCGGTCGTGGCTGAGGCGAGCGCGGGCGAAGGCGGCTTGCGCGTCCGCCGCCTGTTCGCCGCGGTCAATCTTGGCCGCATCGTCAATCGCGACCTTGCCCTGCAGCAGATCGAGGGCGGGCTCATCTTCGGCCTCGGCATGGCGCTGGGCTGCGCGACCGACTATGCAAACGGCTTGCCGACCCATCGCCGGCTCGCCGCGCTGGCCATGCCCACGCTGGAGGACTGTCCCGAGATCCTTGTCGAGCTGATACCCAGCGTCCAGGAGCCCTTCGATCCCGGCGAGATCGGCGTACCTCCGGTGGCCCCCGCAGTCGCCAACGCCTTCGCCAGTGCAACCGGTGTTCGCCTGCGGAGACTTCCGCTGCTATCGGCGCTGCCATGACCCGGATTCTCGCATGACCTGGAAAGAGCAGCAGCTCCCCCAAGACCACACGCCCGTCGCATCGGGCCGCATCGGCGTCCTCGTCGTCAATCTCGGTACCCCCGACGCGCCCGAGACGGGTCCGGTGCGCCGCTATCTGGCGGAATTCCTGTCCGACCGCCGGGTGATCGAGATACCGCCGATCGCCTGGCAGCCGATCCTGCGCGGCATCATCCTCAACACCCGCCCCAAGAAAAGCGCCGCCGCCTATCGCGAGGTATGGACCGAGAAGGGCTCCCCGCTCGCCGCGATCACGGCGGAGCAGGCGGAGGGCTTGCAGGAGCGCTTCGGCGAAGGCGTGCAGGTCGAATGGGCCATGCGCTACGGCGAGCCGTCCATCCCGGTGCAGCTGGAAAAGCTGATGGACGCCGGCTGCGACCGCATTCTGCTTGCCCCGCTCTATCCGCAATATTGCGCGGCCACCACGGCCACAGTGGTCGACAAGGCGGCGGACTGGCTGCGCGAGCGGCGCTGGCAGGCGAGCCTGCGCACCCTGCCGCCCTATCACGACGACGATGCCTATATCGACGCGCTGGCTAGCGATCTTGGCCGCCAGCTCGACGCGCTCGATTTCACGCCCGAGGTGCTGCTGCTCTCCTTCCACGGCATGCCGCAGCGCACGCTCGACAAGGGCGACCCCTATCACTGCCATTGCCGCAAGACGGCGCGGCTGCTGGAAGCGCGGATGGCGCGGCCCGACATTCGCATGGTGACGACTTTCCAGAGCCGCTTCGGCCCCGCGCAATGGCTCTCCCCGGCGACCGACGAGACGCTGGAGGCCGAGGCGGCGAAGGGCACCAGGCGCGTCGCCATCGCCGCGCCGGGCTTCTCGGCCGATTGCCTGGAAACGCTGGAAGAGCTGGCAATCCAGGGCAAGGAGCAGTTCCTGGAAGCGGGCGGCGAGAAGTTCGCCACGCTTTCCTGCCTCAACACGTCGGACGCAGGCATGGCGATGCTGGAGACGATCATCCGCCGCGAACTGGGCGGCTGGATCTGACGTCTCGCATGGGCGCGGCGGATCATGGATGACTATCTCATCCTGTTCGCGGTAGTCTTCGGCATCAACCTGTTGCCCGCCTTCGGTCCGCCGACCTGGTCGATCATCGTGTTGTTTGGGTTCAACACCGACCTGCCCGTGCCCGGCATCGTGCTGACCGGCGCGCTGGCGGCGGCACTCGGGCGGTTCACGTTGGCGAATGGTTTTCGCCTGCTGGGACGCCATGTTCCCGAGAACACGCGCCGCAATCTCGCCGCGGTGCGCGCCGCCTTCGAGCGCAAGCGCCGCGCTGGCCTTGCTGCTCTCGCCCTGTTTGCCGTGTCGCCCGTCCCCTCCGCGCAGCTGTTCGCAGCCGTCGGCCTTGCCGGGGTGCCGATCGCGCCCTTTACCGCGGCATTCTTTGCCGGACGGCTGGTGTCCTATTCGATTTACGCCGGATCGGCGCAGCTTCTGGCGCAGAGCACTCTGGGCGATACGTTTCGCGAGACGCTCTCGAGCCCGTGGGGCATCGCGCTGCAAGTGCTGCTGCTGGCAGGGCTGGTCGCACTGCTGCGTATCGACTGGGAAAAGCATTTCGGCCCTGCGCCGGAATATGCGGAGGACGAGCGCCCCTAGAAGTCGATGGCGATACCCTTGTGCACCCAGTCGCCATAGCGGGTGGGGCTGAGGTCCTCGTCCACCTCGTTCGCTTCGGGTTTGGGCGGCGGATCGTTGGTCCAGTGGGCGGGCTTTTCGAAGCCTTCGGGTCGTTTGGTCGCACGTTTCATAGCCTCTCGAAGATGGGCCCTCTGGCGTCGCGGCGCAACTGGCCCTAGGGCCGTGGGCATGGCCAAGGTTCCCGGAAGCGGCGCGCGCCGCGCTGCGCTCAAGATGCTCGATGTGGTGCTGCGCCGGGGGGAGACGCTGGAACAGGCGGGCGGGGCGGCGAATGGCCTGCCCAGCTTCGCCGACCGCGCACTGGCCCGCGCCATTGCCGGCGAAGTGCTGCGCTGGCTGGTGGATCTCGATGCGCTGATAGACTCGGCGACCCGCGAGAAGCTGCCCGAGGATGCCAAGGCGCGCATGGTCCTACGCATGATGCTGGCGCAGGTGCTGCGGTTGGAGACGCCGCCGCACGCCGTGGTGGCAACCGCGCTCCCTTTGCTGGCAGGCGGGCCGAAGCGGCTGGCGCACGGCGTGTTTGCCACGCTGACCCGGCAAGGCGTCGAACTGCCAGCGGTGCCGAGCCTGCCGCCGAAAGTGGCGCAGCGCTGGGGCGAGCGGGCAGAGGCGATTGCAGCAGGCATCACCGGGCCGCCGCCGCTCGACCTGCGCCTGAAAGCGCCTGACCTGACCGAGGAGATGGCGGTTCGGATGCAGGCTACCAGCCTCGCGCCCGGCCACCTGCGCCTGCCGCGCGGCGCCTCCGTCACCGACCTGCCCGGCTACGAGGAAGGCAGCTGGTGGGTGCAGGATCTCGCCGCGAGCATTCCCGCCACCCTGCTGGGTGCGGGAGAGGGACCCAATGGACAAAGGCGGGTGCTTGACCTAGCCGCCGCGCCGGGCGGGAAGACCTTGCAACTGGCCAGCGCCGGATGGGACGTGACCGCGCTCGACATCAACGCCAGGCGAATGGTGCGCCTGCGCGAGAACCTCGCCCGCACCGGCCTCTCCGCGCACACCGTGGTCGCCGACGCGCTGGAATGGGAGCCGTCAGAACCGTTCGACGCCATCCTCCTCGACGCCCCCTGCACCGCCACGGGCACCTGCCGCCGCCATCCCGAAGTCGTCCACCGCATAGGTGAGCGGCAGATCGCCGGGATGGTGGAAATCCAGCGCGCGATGATCCGCCGCGCGGTGCAGTGGCTGGAGCCCGGCGGGGTGTTCGTCTACGCGGTCTGCTCCCTTGAGCAGGAAGAGGGCGAAGAACAGGCGCGCTGGATCGACAGCGAATGCGGTCTGCGGCCGCTCCCGGTATCCAGCAAGGACATTCCGCCAGGCATCGAACCCACGCCCGAAGGCTGGGTCCGTACCGATCCGGGAATGTTACCCGAGGAAGGCGGCCTCGACGGCTTTTTCATCGGCAGATGGCAGAGACCTCCGGCTGGCAATGGTTAACTCAGGGAGAGTTGAGCAGTTGCCGGCTGGTTAACATCCTGCTGGGCCGGGTGAGACGGGACTGTCCTACATCCTCACCGCACTGCTGAGCAGCGGCCATGTCCACGCCCCCATCCAGATGCGCGCACCAACCCGCAAGGAGTCGCGCACGCCTCGGCGCAGGTGACACAACCGCGGCCAAGGGTGACACTTCTCGCACCTATGGTGACACTTTTTGCATCAAGGGTGACACTTCTCATGCCGACGGTCACACATTCGGCCGAAAAGTTACGCTATACATCGCCCAGAGTGACACAATCGGCTTTTTCAACTCTGGACAGTGTTCCATGTGTTCCAGGTTCCAGCTGAAGCCGAACTGCGCAGATCGGCGTTCAGCTCTTCACCTTGTCCGCAAAGCTCTTGCGCAGCTTCATCAGCTTGGGCGGGATCACGGCCATGCAATATGGGTTGCGCTGGCCTTCGCCGTCCCAGTATTCCTGGTGGTAGTCCTCTGCCGGATACCACTTGCCCTCCTCGATCGTGGTCACCGCCTCGCCGTCATGGCTCTCGTTCCAGCGGCGGATCGCGGCCTCGGCCTCGGCCTTCTGCTCGTCCGATTGCGGGAAGAACGCGCTGCGGTACTGGGTGCCGACGTCATTGCCCTGCCGGTTGAGCTGGGTCGGGTCATGGGTGCCCATGAACATGTCGTAGATTTCGGGGAGGGTAACGGTGTCGGGGTCGAAGGTGATCTTCACCCCCTCGGCGTGGCCGGTCGCGCCGGTGCATACCTGCTTGTAGGTCGGGTCGGGCACGTTGCCGCCGATATAGCCGCTCTCGACGCTTTCCACGCCGATCACGTCGTTGAACACAGCTTCGGTGCACCAGAAGCATCCGCCTGCAACGATTGTCGTTTCGCTCATCTTGGTCTCCTTTGGCGAGGAGATGGGTACCATAAGTCCGCTTGTCATCTGCCGCGTCCATCGTAGAACGCGATTAGCCAAGTCATCCGGGAGAATTGACATGCGTTTCACCCCCTTCATCGCTGCAGCCGCGGTCGCGATGTCCGCTCCAGCGCTGGCAGACCATCATGGCGAGGCGCCTACCCTCGAAGAGGTGCTGGCCATGGACATGCGTGCAGAAGATGCCGCACGCGACCGTTATCGCAGCCCTGCAGAGACTTTGGAGTTCTTCCAGGTCGAGCCGACCATGCGGGTGGTCGAGTACAATCCGGGCGGTGGCTGGTACACCCGTGTGCTCGCCCCGTGGATCGCCCCGCAGGGCGCATACATCGCCATGCAATCCGATACCGGCGAGCAGGAGCCGGGCGAACCGAGCTGGGCGGAAACCTTCCGCCGCAGCATGACCGAAAGCGGCATTTCGCCCGCCGCCGAGATCACCGCCTTCGAAAGCGACGAGATCCCCGAGAGCGTCTCTGGCACGGTGGACCGGGTGCTGGTGTTCCGCTCGCTCCACGGCCTGATGAACGGCAATGCCGCAGACCGCGAACTGCGCGCCATTCGCACGCTGCTGGCGGATGATGGCATGGTCGGCGTCGTCCAGCACCGGGCGGGCGAGGACGCGCCTTACAGCTACGCCAACGGGTCCAACGGTTACCTGCGCCAGTCCGACGTGGTGCGCCTGTTCGAACTGCACGGGTTCGAACTCGTGGATACGTCCGAAGTGAATGCCAACCCCGACGACCCCGCCGACTGGGAAGGCGGCGTTTGGACGCTGCCCCCAGTCCTTCGTTACGGCGACGAGGACCGCGCCCGCTACGAGGCGATCGGCGAAAGCGACCGCATGACCCTCCTGTTCAGGAAACGTGACTGATGCGCATTGCGACCATTCTTGCCGCTTCCATCCTCGGCATCTCCGCCCCGGCGCTGGCCGATCACCATCAGGGCGATCGTCCCTCGGCGATGGAGAACAGGGTCAATCTTGAAAGCGTGCTCAACCACCCACGCCGCGAGGAAGACCGCGCGCGCGACCAGTATCGCAATCCGGTGGAAACGCTGGAATTCTTCGGTGTCGAACCAGGCATGACAGTGGTCGACTACATGCCTGCCACCGGCTGGTATTCGCGCGTGCTGATCCCCTATCTGGGCAGCGAAGGCAAATATATCGGCCTCAATCCCGAACTGCATCCCGAGCTCACCGGCTATTGGGACATGTACCGCGATGCGGCGACGAAAATCCCGTCCGATGCGCGGGGCTGGGTGGGCGATGAGGGCGCCGAGGTTATCGGCCTCAACACCGATGACGAGGCGCTGCAAAGCCATGCCGGCACTGCGGACCGTGTGCTGATTTTCCGCGAGGTGCACAACATGCGCCGTTTCGGCTGGATGCACGACACGCTGGTTGCCGCGCGCACGCTGCTGAAGGACGATGGCCTGCTCGGCGTGGTACAGCACCGCGCCGATGCGGATGCGCCTGCCGATTACGTGCTGGGCGACAATGGCTATCTGCGCGAGCAGGACGTCATCGGTCTGTTCGAGGCTTACGGCTTCGAACTCGTCGCCCGCAGCGACATCAACGCCAACCCGTCCGATCCCGCCGACTGGGAAGGCGGCGTGTGGAGCTTGCCGCCCAGCTATCGCGGTGCCGCGGAAGGCAGCGAGGAGCGTACCCGGCGCGCGCAAATCGGGGAGAGCGACCGGATGACGCTGCTGTTCCGCAAGCGCGCCTGATGCGCCTCTCTGTCATTGCAGCGGCGGCCGCACTCGCACTCGCCGGATGCATGCCCGAACCGGATCCGGCTGAGGGGGAGCTGACCGAAGCCACCGCGCCCCCACAGGTGGCCGAAATCGAAGCCGTGATGGAAGACAGCGCCGCAGGCTGGAATGCGGGCGACATGAACCGCTTCCTCGCGATCTATTCCCGCTCGCCCCAGGCGAGCTTCGTCGGCTCGGGCGGCTTGCTGCGCGGGGTCGAGGCCATGGAAGAGCGGTACCGCGAGGCCTATGACTGGTCCCGGCCCGATCCTTCCGGGCGCGGCGTTCTCACTTTCGAGACAGAGGATTTCCGCCCACTCGGCGATCGCCATGCCCTGTACATCGGCCGCTATGTCCTCACCTATCCGGATGATCGCGAACCAGCGACGGGTCTCACCAGCCTAGTCTTTGCGCGCGAGGAGAATGGCTGGAAGATCATCGCCGACCATAGCTCGTAAAGCCGAGGTTCACACTCGCGAGGGAATTCGATGTGATATTGTATCTCGAGGAGCAATATCGTGAAACCTTCGTGCGTGCTTGTCGTCTCCTGCGTCCTGTTCCTTTCCGCCTGCGGCGATGCAGCCATCGATCCTCGCGGCGTGGAAAAGTCCGAAACCCTGCTTTCGGTAAGTGCGAGCGGCCAATCCGACGTTCGGCCCGACGAGGCGGAGTTCCGCGCGGGTGTGCAGAACTGGGCCAGCGATGCCGAAGCCGCTTCCAAGGCTACCCAGGAGGACATTACCGAGATTGTCGCCGCCTTGCGCGAACTCGGCATTGCGGAGGGAGATATCCAGACCAGCGCGGTAAATGTTCAGCGCATCGACTGGGGAGACCGCCGCGGGCAGTTCCAGGCGTCCAATACGCTTTCGGTGCGCGTACGCGATATAGACAGGGCCGGTGCCGCCGTCACCGCAGTGACGGGTGTCGGCGCGAACATCGTCTCCGGCCCCGACCTGCGCCTCTCCGACCCGGAAGCTGCCGCCAATACCGCCTATGCCAACGCCTACCGCGCCGCCCTTTCGCGCGCACAGGCTTATGCAGAAGCGGCGGGCATGGAGGTGAGCCGCGTGCTGTATATCCGCGATGCAGGCGGCCAGCAGGGGAATCGCTGGCTGGCGGGCGCACAGGCTACCGCCTTCGATTCCGCCGTGCGAACGGCACCGGCCGCCCCTCCGCCGGTGAGCGTGCAGGCCATGCCTGAAAGCATGGACCAGGGTGGTGCCGCGATAATGCCCGGCCAGACGACCAGTGCGGTCACGGTGCAAGTGGACTTCGCCCTCGTCGAACACTAATTGCGCACGCATGACCACTCTTACAGTCTCCGCCCTGCAACTCGCTCTCGCCGAAGAGGACGAGGCCACCAACATCGATGCCGTTTCGGATCTCGTGGCCGAGGCCGCGGAAAAGGGCGCGCAGGTGATCCTCCCGCCGGAGCTGTTCGCCGGCTCTTATTTCTGCCGCGAGGAGAAGGACGAGTTCTTCGCACTCGCCCGCCCGACGGCCGAACATCCTTCGGTCGTCGCCATGCAGCAGCTGGCGGCGAAACTTGGCGTCGCCATTCCCACCAGCTTCTTCGAGCGCGACGGGCATCATTATTACAACGCGCTGGCCATGATCGGACCCGAGGGCGAGATCATGGGCACCTATCGCAAGAGCCACATCCCCGATGGACCGGGATACGAGGAGAAATTCTATTTCCGCCCCGGCAATGACGGGTTCAAGGTGTGGGACGTATTCGGGGCGAGGATCGGCATCGGCATCTGCTGGGACCAGTGGTATCCCGAAACCGCTCGCTGCCTGGCGCTGCAGGGCGCGCAGGTGCTGTTCTACCCCACCGCCATCGGGTCCGAGCCGAAGGACGCCGAAATGGATACGAGCCGCATGTGGCGCCGGGCGATGATCGGCCATGCGGTGAGCAATTGCATGCCGGTGGTCACTGCGAATCGCATCGGTCACGAAGGCAGCCAGGAGACGGGCAACACATTCTACGGGCACAGCTTCATCTGCGACGAGTGGGGCGACATGCTGGCCGAGTACGGACGCGAGGAAACCGGCGCGCTGGTGGCCGAGCTGGACCTCGAAGCCGGGCGCAAGCACCGCGCGAGCTGGGGCTTTTTCCGAGATCGTCGCCCACAACTCTACGGCCGCATCGCAGAGGATATTTGAGCGAGCACCGCTACCTCGTCGCCCTGGGGAGCAACCAGCGTTCCTCCCGCTACGGCGCTCCGCGGGCGGTGATCGCAGCGGCAGTGGACGGTATCGGAGAGCTGGGAACGGTCGAAGCGATCTCCCCGCTGATCGAGACCCCGCCGGTCGGTCCCTCCTCGCGGCGCTATGTCAATGGCGCGCTGCTATTGGCCTCGGACCACGCGCCGCGTGAATTGCTGGCTGGGTTGCAGGAGGTTGAGGCCCGCCTCGGCCGCGAACGACGCGGACAGCGCTGGCGCTCGCGCACGATCGACCTCGACATCATCCTGTGGAACGGGGGAAGCGTCTCGGACGTAGCCCTCCAGATACCCCATCCGTTGTTCCGGGAGCGCGATTTCGTCCTCGGACCTGCCGTCTCGGTCGCTCCGAACTGGCGCGACCCGGTCACGGCGCTGACGGTGAAACAGCTGTATGCCCGCTTGACCCGCAATCGCCCCGCTTATAGGTGAGCCGCCGCAGCCTGTGCTGCGATGCACCCTCGGGGGCCCTTAGCTCAGTCGGTAGAGCAACTGACTTTTAATCAGTAGGTCGCTGGTTCGAACCCAGCAGGGCTCACCACCTTCTATTTCGCCAGCAGCGCCAGCAGTGCGAAGCTCGCCAGCCAGTGCGAGCCCATGTAGTGGCCGTCAACGGCATCCAGCGAGGCTGCGAAGTGCACTTCGGCCATCTGCTCGAGCGTGGCGGCGCGCGGGTCGGGCGAGAGTGCCGGAGCAATCTGACACAGCGCCCAGGCCCGGCTGAGATTGAGTCCGTCGAGATGCGCCATCTTTCCGTCCGTCGGGTCCGACACGGTCACGGGCGCGCAGGCGGTTTCCAGCCACCCGCCTTCGGGTAGTACACGCGCAAACCACTCGGCGTATTCGTCGCGTGGCATGATTTTCATCATCAGCAGCGCTACCGAAAGGACCGGCGACAGGAAGAAATCGCCGCCCAGGTCCCAGCCGCGATACTCTTCCAGTTCGCCAAAATTGGCCCGTGCATAGTCGGCGATCAGTTTCTCCAGCTCTGAGTCGAAGGCGCATGCCCAGTCGAGTGAGAGCGTGAGGGCGAACGCCGTATTGGCATGGGTGCCGGTGGTAATCGGATAAGCGAGCTTTGGCAGGTAATCGCGATAGCCTTGCGCGAAATGGCGGGCGAGCGGTTCGAGTTGCGCAGCCCAGTCGCGATCTTCGTGGCGGCTTGCCTCGAGGTGGAGATAATGGAGCCACGCCCAGCCATAGGGCCGCTCGAACCCACGTGCGCTCGGTCGCTGGGCGTAGGCCAGTTCGCCGGCCAGCTTGTGTGCCGTGAATGTGCCTTCGGCCTGGCCCGCAATGGCACCAGCCTCGGCAATATGCGGGAACAGGCGGCGCAGGGTCAGCAATGTCCACCAGCTGTGCACGCAGGAATGCCAGTCGAAGCTGCCGTAGAAGGCAGGATGCAGTTCGCTCGGCGTCTGCGCATCCTGCGGGCCTGCGAGAACGTGGCCGATGGAGTTGGGATATTCCTGCTCCACATGGCCCAGGGCCGTGCGAGCGAAACGGATGGCGAGTTGGGCGTCGAGCTGTCTCATGCCTCCCCATATCCTCCGCCACCCGGCGTGCGTATGACAATGGCATCGCTCGGCTGCATGTCCGCACCGCCCGTCGCGCCAAGGTCCAGCACGGAACCGTCAGCGCGTTCCACTCGCGTTTCGCCGGGCAAGGCGTCGCCACCGCCTGCGATCCCGCGCGGCGGCACCTTGCGCCGGTTGGCGAGCATCTGCGCGCGCATGGGTTCGAGGAAGCGGATCACCCGCTCCACCCCTTCGCCGCCGTGCCATCTGCCCGTGCCGCCCGAGCCTTCGCGAATGGCGAAGCGTTCCACCCGCACCGGCAAGCGTGTTTCGAGGACTTCCGGATCGGTGAGGCGGGAATTGGTCATGTTGGTCTGCACCGCGTCGGTCCCGTCATGGCCATTGCCTGCGCCCGAACCTCCCGCGATCGTCTCGTAATACTGGCGCGTATCATCGCCGAAGGTGAAGTTGTTCATCGTCCCCTGCGACGGCGCCAGTGCACGCAGCGCGGCGAAGATCGCGTCCGTCACGACCTGGCTCGTCTCGACATTGCCCGCGACCACGGCGGCGGGTGGCAGCGGTGCCAGCATCGAACCCTCGGGCACCGTGATGGTGACGGGCCGCAGGCAGCCGTCATTCAGGGGGATGTCGTCATCGATCAGGCAGCGCAGGCAGTAGAGCACCGCGGCCCGCGTGATAGCGGCAGGCGCGTTGAAATTGTTCGGCAATTGCACGCTGGTGCCGGTGAAGTCGAAGCTGGCTGTACGCGCTTCATTGTCGATGCTGACGGACACGCAGACCTCGGCGCCATTATCCATCGCGTAGGAGAAGCTGCCGGGCGATAGCCGCTCAACCAGCGAGCGCACGGCGGCTTCGCCATAATCGAGCGCATGGCCCATATAGGCGGTGAGGACTTCGGCGGTATGTTCCTTCGCCGCATCGGCCAGAAGGTACGATCCGCGCGCGCAGGCGGCAAGCTGGGCCTTGAGATCGGCGATGTTGCGAGAGGGATTACGCGCTGGGTAGTCGCCAGCGGTAAGCAGGGCGAGCAATTCCTCGCGGCGGAAGCGGCCTTCCTCCACCAGCAGCACGTCGTCGAGGCGGATGCCTTCCTCCTCGATCGAAGTGCTGTCGGGCGGCATGGAGCCGGGCGCGGTGCCGCCGATGTCGGCATGGTGCCCGCGTGCGGCGACGAAGGCGTCGGGCCGCGCGCTGTCCTCGGACAGGAACACGGGGACGATCACCGTCACATCGGGAAGATGCGTGCCGCCCGCATAGGGATCGTTGAGGCAATAGGCGTCGCCGCGCCTGATCCCGCGCTCCGAACCCGCGCGGTTCTCCACGATGCGGCGGATGCTGGCGGACATGGAGCCGAGATGCACGGGAATGTGCGGTGCATTGGCGATCAGCGAGCCATCGCCATCGAACAATGCGCAGGAGAAATCCAGCCGCTCCTTGATGTTCACCGAGCTCGCCGTGCTTTCCAGCACCACGCCCATTTCTTCGGCGATGGCCATGAACATGTTGTTGAAGATGGCAAGGCGGATGGGATCGACCCTGGTGCCCGCCGCCGTGGCATGATCGCGCGGCGCGGTGCGGGTGAGGATCAGCGAACCTTCCTCGGCCAGCGTGGCGCGCCAGCCCTTCTCGACGATGGTGGTGGAACCGGGATCGGGGATCATCGCCGGACCGTCGAGGCTTTCGCCCGGCGAAAGGGCGCCTCGCTTCTCGACCACGCTTTGCCCGGCCAGCCCGCCGCTCGATCCGCGGCCCTCCACGCTCAACGCCTCGAGGACGATGGGCGCATCCTCGTCGGACCAGCCGAAGCGACGGCGATGTTCCTCGCGAAAGTGCGTGTCGGCGTCATCCGAGAGTGGCAGGTCCAGCGTGGTGTCGCTGCCTTCGAAACGCAGGCGCATACGGGGGATGAGATCGATACGGTCCGCTGCAATTCCCTGCGCGGTAAGATCGTCTGTGACTGTATGCTCGAGTTCCGTAAGCGCCTTGGAGAAGTCCTCGGCGAGGGGACGCACCACGCCCGCTTCGCGCATAGAGACCACCGGGGCGAGGCCGATGCCATAGGCGCTCAGCATGCCGGCAAGGGGGTGGACAAGTACCGTGTCGATGCCGAGTTCATCGGCCACGCGGCAGGCGAACTGGCCTCCCGCGCCGCCGAAACAGGCGAGCGCATGGGTGGTCACATCGTGGCCGCGCGCGGTGGAAATGGCGCGAATGGCATTGGCCATCTCGTCCACCGCAAGGGACAGGAATCCCTCGGCTAGGGCCTGAAGGGACATGGGTGGGGACAGCTGTGCGGCGATTTCCTCGATGCGGGCGTACGAGGCTGCGGGGTCGAGCGGCTGGTCGCCATCGGGTCCGAAGACATGCGGGAATTCGTCCGGGTCGATGCGGCCCAGCACGAGGTTGCAATCGGTAACGGTGAGCGGGCCGCCCTTGCGGTAGCAGGCAGGTCCCGGATCGGCGCCGGCGCTTTGCGGACCGACTTTCAGCGATTGCCCGTCGAACCGGCAGACAGAACCGCCGCCCGCCGCCACCGTATGCACCTGCATCATGGGCGCGGCGATGCGGATGCCGGCGACGACGCTGTCGCCTGTGCGCTCGTATTCGCCGGAATAGTGGCAGACATCCGTGCTGGTGCCGCCCATGTCGAAGCCGATGAGCCGCTCGTAACCCAGTGCCTGCGCTGTTTCGACCATGCCGACGACGCCGCCCGCCGGGCCGGACAGCACCGCATCCTTGCCGCGAAAGGCGCGCGCATCGGCGAGGCCGCCGTTGGACTGCATGAAACGCAAGCTGCCATGCTCTGGCAGGCGCTGGTCCAGCTGGTCGACATAGCGGCGGATGACGGGCGAGAGATAGGCGTCCGCAACGCTCGTATCGCCGCGCGGCACCAGTTTCATAAGCGGGGAAACCTCGTGACTGGCGCTGATCTGCAAAAAGCCCAGTTCGCGCGCGATGGCGGCGAGGCGCTTTTCGTGCTCCTGGTATTGCCAGCCATGCATCAGCACGATGGCGATGGCCTCGAAGCCCTCGTCCCGCAGCCCCTGCAGGTCGAGCCGCGCCGCCTCTTCGTCCAGCGGCGTGAGGACCGTGCCATCCGCGCCGACCCGCTCTGAAATCTCGATGGTGCGGCGTTCCAGCCTTTCAGGCTTCACGATGTGGCGGGCGAAGATATCGGGCCGCGCCTGGTTGCCGATCCGCAGCGCATCGGCATGGCCCGCCGTGATCGCGAGCGCCACGCGCTCCCCCTCGCGTTCGAGCAGGGCGTTGGTGGCAATGGTGGTGCCGATGCGCAGTTCGGCGATGGGGCCTTCGCCATGCTCGGCAAGCAGGCGGCGCACAGCCTCGCTGGCGGCGTCAGGGTATTGTTCGGGATTGCTGGAGAGCAGCTTGGCGGTGACGATTTCACCCGCTGGCGTCTCTGCCACCACGTCGGTGAAGGTGCCGCCGCGATCGATGGCGAAGCGATAGGAACCGGTCATGTCCGAAGGGCTAGGAGTGCAAATGCTGCTTGTCGAGGTGTAGTGAAGACTGCTGTCCGATCCCCATGCGAAGGGGTCCCATGCGAAAGGGCCCCGCGTACCGGAGTGGTGCGCGGGGCCCTTTCAAGCATCGACCTGAATGATCAGGCGGTAAGACCGGTGGGAATGGTCGCGCCCTGCTTCAGATACACGCGATTGTCATCGATGCGGTCGACCGAGTCCATCGGCATGTAGTGATGCATGTTGTCGTCACTGTCCGTGCGGGTCAGCTTGATGCGGTCGTCTTCGACGTCGTCGACGGTTCCGACATGCTGGCCTTCGAAATTGGTGACTTCCATATGTTCCTTGATACGAATCTTCTCGAACATGAATTTTCCTTTCCTCGTGAGGGACTTACACCATATTAACGGCCTCAAGGGGCGCTTCGTTCCTCGTCTCGTCGGGGGTGTGGAACGGTTGGCGGAGGGGTGGCCAAGCGGGCTGGCGGCGCTAGAGGGAAAGCGGAAAGGTAGGCGATGGCAGCTGGCGGATTTTATGCGCGAAAGCGATTGAACTGGAAGCTGATCGTGCTGATCGCGGCGTTGCACATCGCCGTGCTCTACGGCCTCGCCCGCGCGCTGGCGCCGGAATTCACCGCCAGCGTGATGGAGCAGGCGAGCCCGCTCGTTACAGTCACGGTCTCGACTTACGAGGAGGAGCCGCCCGAAGTGGAGCCGAGCATCTCGCCGCCCCAGCCCGACGAAGGCGCCGCCGCCGAAGCGGGCAAGGAAGCCGTCGCGCGCGAGGTCGTGGCACCCGAACAGCCGCTGCCCCGGCCAAGCCCGGCACCGCGCGCCTCCTCTACCGGAACGGCCAACACTTCGGGCGCCGCCGATCGCGGCGAGGGAACTGGCGCCGGCGGAGAGGGGAGCGGCACCGGCAGCGGCCGCAGCGGATCGGGGCAGGGCGGCGCTGTGGCGGTGGGGCCGTCGGTACGCTCCGGCGCGATCGATTCTGCCAGCGATTTTCCCATACCCGAAGGCGGGCGGGCCGCCCGTTTCGGTACGTCGGTCACGGTGCAATTCACCGTCACGCCGGATGGCCGCGCCCGCGATTGCTCGATCCGCAGGAGCACCGCCGATGCGGAGACGGCGGCAAGGGTGTGTCCGCTCGTGATGGAACGCATCCGCTTCAACCCGGCGCGTGACGCGGCAGGCAATCCGGTGCCCGCGCGCTATGGCTGGCGACAGGATTTTTCGCCCAGAGACTAGCGCGCAGGGCTTGCGCCGCGATGGTCCAGTGCGCAGGTATCGTGGTGCTATGGAGGTGCCGCTCGTGGACGTGATGATCGCTCAGACAATCCAGCTGGCCCTTGCCCCCGTTTTCGTACTGGTCGCCATCGGCAATATCATCGCCACGCTCACCGCCCGGCTGGGGCGCGTGGTCGACAGGGCGCGGCAATTGCAGAAGATGCATGGCGAGACCGAGGGGATGCAGCACGATCTCGTCGTGCGCGAGATCCGCATGAGCGACAACCGCATCAACCTCATCGGCCGGGCGCTGCGCTTGCTGGTGATGGCGGCGCTGTGCATCGGCCTTACCGTGGTGCTGCTGTTCCTCGAGGAATTCGCCCATGTCGGGCTCAACCCGGTGGCCGCGGGCAGCTTCATCCTCGCCATCAGCCTGTTGATGTGGGCCTTGCTGGTATTCCTGCGCGAAACGCGGGAAGCGACAGCCGCGCTGCGGATCCCCGAGGAATTCCTCGAAAAGGACCGCGAGCTCTAGTCTTTCCTAGTCCCTGGGCGGTTCCAGCATGCGCTGGCCCTGGTCACGGATCGCGGCCTCGATCATGGGTTGCAGGAAACCGAGGGCAGGGGGCAACAGCATGTGGACGACGACCTGCTTGTCCTCCACGTCGATATGGCCCTGCAGCACTTGGCCCATGGCGTTGATCGACATGGCCATGCGGTCCTCGCTCGGCCAGTTGGTGGTGATCTGGGCCATCCCGCCGGGAATGCTCTCGCCGATCTTGTGGCTGTTATCGGCGAGGCGCTTGCGCACTTCCTCGCGGCCGAGGTCGTGCGGAATTGCGATGTCCATCAGGGTTCCTTGTCTGGCGGGGGAAGGGAAGTGTCTTCCCCACCATACTTATAGTCGAGGTAGCGGTTCCTCACGGCCAGGTCGTCGAGAGAGCCTTCGGCCAGTTGCCGCGTCACCGTGTCGATCTCCCGGCTGATCTTGCCGAGACTGTCGACCAGCTGCTTGTCGGGCGTGGACCCCGCGCGTTCCTCGCGCCGCAGGTGGGCGGGGATGCGGTTGTAGCTGTCGATCGTCTCCGGTAAATATTCACCCACCAGCTTGCGCGTTTCGGCAGCGGCGGGATGGGCTGGATCGACATGCTCGAGCTGCGTGCCCAGCGCATCGAGCTGGACGCCGAGATCGTCCACCAGCTTGACCGCGGGCGGTGGGAGGGCCGGGCGCTGGCTTTCCAGCCACAGCTCGGTCCGGGCGACGAGCTGGCGCGCGTCCTTGGTGCGGGTGAGGTCCTCTCGCCGTGGCACTTCAACCTTGCGCGAGGCGAAGAAGATCATCGCGCACATTATGGCAAGGGCCGTCAGCATCACGCCGGCAAAGCCAATGCCGTCGATGATCATGCCGACCACGCCAGCTGCGACGAGGATGGCAAAGACCGCCAGCGCGCCCTGGATCAGGCGCTTTGTGAAATGCCCCTTGCGCAGCCGTGCCGATCCTTCCCCGATAGCGGTGCCACGGCGATGGAAGCCGCCCTCCCGCTGGACGCTGAGCGAGCGGCTCGCCTCCTGCATGATGCGGTCCGAATCGTGCGTGCTGTCGGCCATCCTTGCGTCCCGCTCAGCCCTCGAGGCTCAACAGGCCGCTGTCATTCACCTGCCGGGCCGCCTGCGCCTGCCCTTCGGCGCGGGCGATGTAGCCGCGTGACTTTTCCACTTCGGAGGAGAGCGTTTCCACCGTCTGCTTCATGGAATCGAGCGCGCGCAGCTTGAACGAATCCACCTCGTCCATCGTGTCGTAGATGTTCTGGAAAGCGCGTTGCAGCGTTTCCATCGGGATCGTGCTGCTCGCCGCCTGCTCGTGGATCTTGGCGGTGTTGTCGCGCAGCATCTGTCCGGTGGAATCGATGATGCCCGCCGTCGTCTCGTTCAGGGCGGTGATCTGGCCGAGCACCAGCTTCTGGTTGGTCATCGCCTGCGCCACCGTGACGGCGGTACGCAGCGCGCCAACCGTGGTCGTACTGGCGCGGTCCACGCCCTTCACAAGTTCCACGTTGTTCTTTTTGACGAGGTCGAGCGCGAGATAGCCCTGCACGCTCACCGCCATCTGGGTGAGAAGGTCCTGCGTGCGCTGGCGGACATAGAACAGCGCCGTCTCGCGAATGGCCTTTGCCTTCTGCGGGTCGGTCGCGTCGAGTTCGGCCGCCTTTTCCTCCAGTTCGGCATCCAGCGAGCGGGCGATGTGGATCATCTGTTCCAGATTGCCCATCGCTTCCCACAGCTTCTGCCGCTCCACGTCGATGGCGGCGTTGTCCATCAGCAGCTCGTCCTTGCCGCTGGAAAGGCGGGCGAGGATCGACTGGATGTGCCCTTGCGCGCTGGTGTAGCTGTCGAAATAGTTCTTCAGCTTGCTGCCGAAGGGAATGATGCCCAGGAACTTGCGCCCGGTCATCTTGCCGCGGCGACCGGGATCGAGCTCCTCCACGGTGCGGCGAAGCTCGGTAAGGTCGGCGCCCACGCCGCTGTCGGCATCCATCGCGCGCACCGGGCGATCGAGAAAGCGGTTGGACATCTGGCTGGCAGCCATGATTTCCTTGCGGCCCATATTGGTGATCTGGTCCACCTTCTTGCCGAAATCGGGCGAGTTGGCGTCCAGCGAGACGAGCTCAGCCACGAAGCCATCGACCTTTTCCTGCAGCGCGGACTTCTTCTCGTCGCTCACGGGAACGAGGCCGGCGGCCTTCTCCGGCTTCACGTCCGGCACGGGATCGGGCGGGGTCAGCTCGAAATCGGTCGCGGTAGCGGTCTTGGTTTCGTTCGTCGTGGCCATGCGCCTGTTAAAATCCCTTCCTGACGGGTCTCGTCATCTGCCTACTGTATTAGGCATGCAAGACACGCGTTTCAAGTTTTGCGCCCCGGAGTTTCCGCGATAATGGAGCGCAATGCAATCAGAACCCACTTCCGACCACCAGCCGGCGACGGGAGCTGCCGCTGCCGGCGAGGTCAGGGGACCGACCACCGGCTTTCGCCAGGTTCTCAGCAGCCTGCGAGACTGGTGGGGGCACGATGTCACCGGCACGGTGGACCAGATCGCGGTGGTGGAGAAGCGCCGCTCCGAATGCCAGCTTTCCGCGCGTTACCTGCTGATGGTGTCGATGTCGGCGGGCATCGCCGTACTAGGCCTGTTGCAGGGCTCCGCCGCGGTGGTGATCGGGGCCATGCTGCTCTCCCCGCTGATGGACCCGATCATGGGCGTGGGCTTCGCGCTGGCGGTGGGTGACTACAAGTGGCTGCGCCAGTCGATAAAGTCGCTGGCGGTGGGTACCGCGTTCGCCATCGCCTTCTGCGCGCTGCTGGTGTTCATCTCGCCCCTGCAATCCATCACCGAGGAGATCGCGGCGCGCACCCGGCCCAACCTGTTCGACCTTGCCGTGGCGATCTTCTCCGCCATTGCCGGTGCCTATGCGATGATCCGGGGGCGCGAGGGAACCATCGTGGGCGTGGCCATCGCCACCGCCTTGATGCCGCCGCTTGCCGTGGTGGGCTTCGGCCTTGCCACTTTCAACGGCACGGTGTTCTGGGGTGCGCTGCTGCTGTTCATCACCAACCTTACCGCCATCGCGCTGACGGCCACGCTGATGGCGAGGCTTTACGGCTTCAGCACCAGCCTGTCGGAACGCGGCTCGCAATTGCAGAGCGTGGGAGTGGGCGTCGCCTTCGTGGCGCTCGCCGTGCCGCTCGGCCTCTCGCTGCAATCCATCGCTTGGGAAACGCAGGCGCAGCGCGTGGTGCGCGAGGACATCTTCGCCGTGTTCGACGGCAATGCCGAGAATGTGGACCCGGAAATCGAGTTCCAGGAGGACCTGGTGACGGTCACCGCCACGGTCTACACGAACGAGCTCTACGAGACCTCCTCGGTCGAAAGCCAGGCTGCCGCGCTGCTGGAGCGCAAGCTGGGCCGCCCAACGGAAGTCACCATCCTGCAGATCGAAAGCGCCGATGCCCGCGAAGCGGAGCTGGCGCAGCTGGGCGAGAACCGTGCACGAGAGGCGGAACTGCGCGAAACCGCGGAGGAGATCGCCCAGCGCCTCGCCCTGCTCGCAGGCGTCGAGGAGGACGAAGTGATGGTCGATCGCGATCGTCGCCGGGCGCTGGTGACGGCGCGCCCGATCCCGGGTGCCAGCCTCGGCGTCTATTCCGAACTGGAAAACCGCATCGACGCGACGGAGCCCGACTGGGACATTCGCCTGACCCCGCCTGCCCTTGCCCTGCCGCAGGTCACCTTCCGGCAGGTCGAAGGCGAGGATGGTGAACCTGGTAGCTACGAACTGACCGAGCAGGGCACGCAGGCCGTTGCCCTCATCGCCTGGGCGCAGAAGCGCACGGGCCTGCCGATCACCGCCAGCGGCCCGGCGGACTCGCTCGCAGCCCTGCGCAATGTGCTCGCCTATCACGAAGTAGCCATTGATGCCCGCGAGAGCGGCAGAGGCTATGGTCCGGTCACGGTTGGCTGGCGAACCGGAGGAAACGACTGATGCCTGCAGAACTGACCGTACTGGGCCTGGCTGGCATATTGCTGCTGGTCCACGTTTTCGCGGCCACGCATTACAAGACGCAGCAATATGGCGTCGAATGGAACATGGGCGCGCGCGACGAGAAAACCGAGCCGCTGAACGACATCGCCGGACGGCTCGACCGGGCACGCGGCAACTTCCTCGAGACCCTGCCCCTGGCCATCATCGCCCTTGGCGGCGTGGTGGTGGCGGGCAAGGCGACCGACCTCACCGCGATTGCCGCATGGGTGTGGCTTGGCGCGCGGGTGATCTACCTGCCGCTTTACTGGGCAGGGGTGCCGAAGGTTCGCACCTATGTCTGGGGCGTATCGCTACTGACGCTGCTTTACGCGCTGGGGGTGCTACTACTGGGCTAGCGCCTCAGGCCGCGAGTTCGATTGGCTCGATCTCGCCGGACAAATAGAGCTTCTTCGCCTTTGCGCGGCTCAACTTGCCCGAGGAGGTGCGCGGCAGGGTGCGCGGGGGCACCAGTTCCACCACGCAGTTCATGCCGGTAACGGAGCGCACCTTGTCGGCGATCTGGTCGCGCAGCTTCACCCGTTCCTCGGGGTCGGACACGCGGCAATGCACCAGCACGGCAGGCGCTTCCTCGCCAGTCTCGGTTTCCACCGCGAAGGCGGCGATATCGCCGTGGTTGAAGCCGGCGAGCTGTTCGACCGCCCATTCGATATCCTGCGGCCAGTGGTTCTTGCCGTTGATGATGATCATGTCCTTGGCACGGCCCACGATGAACAGGTGCCCGTCGCCAAGATAGCCCATGTCGCCTGTATCCAGCCAGCCATCGACGAGGCACTCGTCGGTCGCTTCCTGGTTGCGGAAGTAGGAGTGCATGACGCTGGGGCCCCGGCACCAGACCTTGCCGATCTGGTGATCGCCCTTCACCTCGCCATTCTCGCCGCGGATCTCCACGTCCATGTCCGGCAGCGGCTTGCCGCAGTTCACGATGGCGCGGTAGCGGGCCGGGCGCGAAAGGTCGCGGCGGGTGCCCGACAGGCGCTCTTCCTCCACCAGCTCGACCTTGATGCCTTCGCCCGGCGTCATCACGGTGACGGCCAGCGTCGCCTCGGCGAGGCCGTAGCTTGGTGTGAAGGCGCTCGCCTTGAAGCCCGCATCGGCAAAGGCGTTGACGAAGTTCTGCATGACGTCTGGCCGGATCATGTCCGCGCCGTTGCCTGCCACGCGCCAGCGCGACAGGTCGAACCGGTCGCCCACATTGCTCTGGCTGGAGATGCGGCGCGCGCAGATATCGTAGCCGAAGGTGGGCGAATAGCTGAGCGTCGTGCCCTTGTTGCGGCTGATGAGATCGAGCCAGGCGAGCGGACGGCGCGCGAAATGCTCGGTCTTGATGTAGTCGACGCTGACTTGGTTGGAGATCAGCGAGAGGAAGCAGCCGACAAGGCCCATGTCGTGATACCACGGCAGCCAGCTGACCACCCGGTCGTTATAGCCGATCTCCATGCTGGTCGCATGGCCGTAGAGATTGTGCAGCAGCGCCCTGTGCGTGACGGCAACGCCGGTGGGAAAGCGGGTGGAGCCGCTGGAATACTGCAGGTAGCAGATATCGTCCGGTTGTGCCTCGGGAAGCTCGGTCTCGGGCGCGTCCCGCTCGGCAAAGCTGTCCCAGTCGAGCCCCTCGCAACCCTGCCGCTCGGCAGCGGCGGAAGCCATCTCGGCAATTTCGGCCGGATAGAGCAGAAGCTTCGGGTCCGAGCTCTTCAACTGGACGGAAAGCTGCTCGATATAGCTCTCCTTCCCGCCGAAAGTGGTGGGCAATGGCAGGGGTACGGGCCACGCGCCCACGAGCACACAGGCGCAGAACAGCGCCGCGAATTCCGGGCTGGTTTCGGCCACCAGCGCGATCCGGTCGCCCTTGCGGATACCCATGTCGGCAAGGCGGTAGGCATCGGCAATCGCATCCTCGCGCATCTGCGAAAAGGGATAGACCTCCTGCAGCGTACCGCGCATATCGTGGAAATTCATGCCCTTTTGGCTGCGAGCCGCGTAATCGATGGCTTCGTTGAAGGTAGCGAAATCCGATCGACGGCGCGGCAGCGGGCAGTCGTTGGGCGTAGGAGCTAGTTCGGTCATAAGTGCTGTGGGTTTCCCCTTCTGGCGCGCTTCTCTTGAGCTTCCCGAATACAAAATTGCGGTGCCGACGATCCTCCGGCACCGCGTCAATCTTTCCCATTTGACAGGAAGTGTGGCACGAATAAGGCCAATGGATAGCAATCAACAAGAGCGTAAACAGCCGAAGCGACCGAAAAAACCGCTGGATGCCACGCGGTTGAACGATCTGGCACTCGCTTACGTGGCCCGTTTCGCCACCAGCGCGGCAAAGCTGGAACGCTATCTGCGCCGGAAATTGCGAGAGCGCGGGTGGGAAGGGGAAGGGGAGCCCGACCTTGCCGCCCTGGTCGAACGCTATGTCGAGAAGGGCTATGTCGACGATGCCGTCTATGCCCGCGCCAAGGCGGGCGACCTGCTGCGCCGCGGCTATGGTGGCAGGCGCGTGAGGCAGGCGCTGGGGCAGGCCGGCATCGGCGAACAGGTGGCCGACAGCGTGGCACCCGGCGCATATGCGGCTCGCAGCGCGGCGCTGCACATGGCGCGCAAACGCGGCTTCGGCCCGTTTGCCGCCCAGCCGGTCGAGCGGGAAAAGCGCGAGAAACAGATTGCGGCCATGCTGCGGGCAGGCCACAGCTTCGAGGCCGTGCGCACGCTGATGGACGCGGAAAACGAGAGCGAGGCGCTGGAATGGGTGGAAGAAGCCCGCGAGGAGAACGACAATTGGGACGCATGACTGACGCGCGCCTGATCCGCACCGCGATAGCGGCGCTGCTTGGGACAATGATCGCCGCCTGCACGCCCCAAGCGGCAGAGCAGGCACCCGAACCCACCGGCGAGGCGTCCTCTGCGCATCCCGAATCCGGGCTCGAGGTCGTCCCCGTCACAGTAACCAGCGGCGAGGAGACCTACACCTTTCTCTCCGAAGTCGCCGATACGCCCGAGGCACAGGCGCGCGGCCTGATGTTCCGCACCGAGATGGGACCCGACGAGGGCATGATCTTCCCTTACGAGCCCGCCCAGTCGCTCAGCTTCTGGATGCGCAACACCGTCCTCCCGCTCGACATCATATTCATCGGTCCGGACGGCCGGATCCTCAACATTGCCGAGGGGGTCCCCTATAACGAGGAGAGCGTCCATTCGGACGGGCCCGCCATCGCCGTGCTGGAACTGAACCGGGGCCGAGCGCAGGAGCTGGGGATCGGCCCCGGCGACCTGGTCGAGTGGTAAGGATGAAAGAGGCGCTTGGCCCGTCGCGGCAAAGGCGCTAATGGCCCAGGCCATGAGCTTTCTCGGCAAGATCTTCACCTGGTGGGACGGCGCCACGATCGGCACGTCGCTGTGGTCCTCGCGGCATGGCGAGCATGTCGGCACCGACGCGCAGGGCAACAAGTATTATCGATCGAAGAACGTGAAGGATGGCGAGCGCGAGCGGCGCTGGGTCATCTACGAAGGGTCGAACGATGCCAGCCGCGTGCCGTCCGAATGGCATGGGTGGCTGCATGGCTCCTACGACGACCTGCCCGAGAGCCACCTTCCTCCGCCCCGCATCTGGGAAGCGGACTACACGCCCAATCGCACCGGCACCGGGGAGCGCTATCTCCCGGCCGGCGCGCTGGAGCGTGGTGGCAAGCGCGCCCGTGCGCGCGGCGATTACGAATCCTGGACGCCGGACGCGTGAGACTCGCTGCTGCAGGGCGCCGCGCCGGTCTTGCGGCCGCGACGGCGCTGCTGCTGACCGCTTGCAACGGCGATGCCGACGCGCCGGAAGCCGAGGCCGAGGAAGAACAGGTTCCCGAGGAACTGGCGAGCGAGCCGCTCCCCGACCTCGGCGATATCGAGGCCATCGGCACCCCGATGGAAGAACGCGTGGCGACCCTCGGCGTGATCAACAAGCGCAACAATATCTCGCAGGATATCGAACTCTCACCGGGCGATACGCGGCGGGTCGACGACGTTGTCGTGCGCCTGTCCGCCTGCGAGCGCACGGCGCCGTGGGAAAGTCCCTCCGAAACCGGAGCCTTCGTGCAGGTGTTCGTGAACGAGGTTCGCGATCCCGAGGAAGAACCGGAATTCACGCGCATCTTCTCGGGCTGGCTGTTCAAGAATTCGCCCAGCCTCAACGTGGTCGAACACCCGATCTACGATGTCTGGGTGAAGGACTGCGCGATGAGTTTTCCCGGAGAGGAATAGGGCGCCGAATTCAGCAGCGCCGCATGGGCTTGCGGCAGGCTGCAATGCGGTTCCTCGTCGCAGGCCCTGGCCAGCAATTCCTGGTATCTGTCGCGCGAGATTTCCACCGCGCCCAGCGAGGCGAGGTGCCCGGTCATGAACTGGCAGTCCAGCAGCATGAAGCCCGACTTGCGCATAAGCGCCACCAGCCAGGCGAGCGCGACCTTGCTGGCATTGTCGGCGCGGCTGAACATGCTCTCGCCGCAGAACACCCGCTCGAATGCAACGCCGTAAAGGCCGCCCACGAGTTCCTCGCCATCCCAGCATTCCACCGAATGGGCATGGCCGTGGCGGTGGAGATTGGCGTAGCTGGCGGCGATGGTGTGGCTGATCCACGTGCCGCTTTCACCTTGCTCGGGATCGGGGCGAGGCTGGGCGCAGGCCGCCACCACCGCGCCGAAATCGGCATCCACGGTGACGCGATAGTGATCCTTCTTCAGCACCTTGGCGAGCGAACGCGAGCAATGGAAGCCGTTCAGCGGCAGGATCGCCCGACGGCGCGGCTCGACCCAGAAGATCTCATCGTCCTCTCGCGAATCGGCCATGGGAAATACCCCGCTGCGATAGGCCAGCAGCAGGACTTCGGGCGGGATCAACTGGGCGGCAGGGGGCGTCGGGGGAGCATGCATCGCGCGCATCATAACAAATGGAACGCGCAAGGTCGCTTGCGTTCCCGCCGCCTTGGCGATAGAGGCGCTCTCCGCACCGCTGCAGGGGTGTAGCTCAGTTGGTAGAGCATCGGTCTCCAAAACCGAGGGCCACGGGTTCGAATCCTGTCACCCCTGCCATTCCACGAAATCCGTGCTGCACGAGCCGCCTTCGCGGCTTCGCTACCGTCGCTGGGCGTTACGCGCTGACGGGGCGCATCTCTTCGCGGACGGACATTCGCCCGGTAGTCGGCTATGTGACTTATCGGCCACGGTTCCCGGTCAGTCGAGGCGTGCTTGCGGGGAACCGTTTCGCCTGCTCTCACGTTTGGACTGTCACCTGGTGGCAAGAGGAGGTCTTCATGCCCAGAATCTTTCAGAGCGGCCGCGCCGATCCCTGGACGAGTCCGCGCTTTCATTCCGATGCGACCTTGCGTTCCATGTCGCACGGCAAGATCCTTCCCATGGAAGAGCCGAGCTTCTTCGAAAGGCTGCTCGGTCGACGCTAATATCAGTTTTTAGGTACCCCACGAAAAGGGCCGGGAAGCAGATGCCTCCCGGCCCTTTTTGATGCGCGGAGCGATTGCGTCGGTCAGTATTCCTCCGGTTCTTCCGGCGTTTCGGCAGTATGCGTCTTGCCTGCATCCCTGATGCCGCGCGCCAGCTTGAACACCACGCCCGACAGCAGGATCAGCGCCACGATGTTGGGCAGCAGCATCGCCGCGTTGGAGATGTCGCCAAGGCGCCAGACCAGTTCGCTGGGCTGCGCCGCTCCGATGAAGATCACCACGCACCACAGCACGCGCCAGGCCATGTGCAGCTTCTTCTCGCCCTCCCGGGTGGAGCCCTTCACCCGGTCGTAGAGGAAGGTGATCGCGCGCTCGCCGTAATAGCTCCAGGTGAGCAGGGTGGTGAACACGAACAGGATCAGCACTACCGAGGCCACCAGCGTGCCGATGGGCACCGAGCCGATCATGGTCGGGAAGGCCGCGGCAAAGGCGCCGCTGGTCATCTCGAAGCCCACCCGGTCCGATTGCCAGGCATGCAGCACGGCCTCTCCTCCGGCGTAGAAATCGCCGCGCACGGTGAGGATGACCAGCGCCGTCATGGTGCAGATCACGATGGTGTCGATGAAGGTGCCCAGCATGGCCATGCGGCCCTGCTGCTCGGGATCGTTGGTCTGCGCCACGGCATGGGCGATGGGGGTGGAACCCTGGCCGGCCTCGTTCGAGAACAGGCCGCGCGCCACGCCCGCGCGGATGGCCATGATGATCGCTGCGCCGGTAAATCCGCCGACCGCACTTTGCGGGCTGAAGGCGCCCGAGAAGATCAGGCCGAAGGTCTCGCCCAGATCCTCGAAATTGATGATGAGGGCGATCACCGCCATCACGATGTAGGCGAGCGCCATGAACGGCACCACGCTTTCGGCGACGCGGCCGATCGACTTGATGCCGCCGATAATGACGATGAAGACGAGGATCGCGACGATCAGGCCGCCCAGCCATTCCTCCAGTCCGAACAGCTCCTGCAAGCCGTCGGCCACGGCGTTGGCCTGGATGGAATTGCCCGTCACCAGCGCGGAGAACAGCGTGCCGAGGCAGAAGATCACCGCCAGCCAGGTGAACTTCGGGCCAAGGCCCATCATGATGTAGCTCATCGGGCCGCCGCGATAGACGCCGTCGGAGGTCTTTTCGCGGTAGCGGATCGCCAGCGAACCCTCTGCGAAGGCCAGCGCCATGCCGAACAGCGCGGTGATCCACATCCAGAAGATCGCGCCGGGACCGCCCAGCGCGATGGCAGTGGCGACGCCGGCGAGGTTGCCCGTGCCCACCTGCCCGGAAAGCGCGGTGGAGAGCGCTGCGAACGGGCTGATCTCGCCGCTCCCTTCACCCTTGCGCCCGGCGAACAGGCCCCGCATTGCGCTCCACAGCTTGACGATCGGGTAGAAACGCAGCCCCACCATGAACCATACGCCCGCGCCCAGCAGGAACAGCGCCAGCGGCGGGAAGGGTATGACTTCCGCCCCCTCCCACGTGCCGCCCCACAGCAGGTCGGAGATGTTGGTGACCGGCGTGACCAGTCGGTCCCCCAGCGAAAGTTCGGTTTCGGCTGCCATTATGGTGTCATGTCCCTCATGCGTCCCGTATGTCAGCCCATAGTGCTATCGGCGGGCAGCCGCGCTGCATAGCCCCCATGTTGCATTTGTAACCGCCGCGCGAGGCAAATGCCGCGCAAGCCTTGCCAAGGTGGCGCTCCGGGCCTAAATAGCCTGCCGTCTTCCGACACATGGAAACTGCCAAGCCCCTCCCGGACCTAGCCCGGGGCGGCGAGGAGCCCTACCCGGAAGAAACGAGTTTACTTGCGAAGAGAGCGACGGACCGAGCATGGCCGAAGAACCGAAGAAAGCCGCGACACCGCCCAAGACGAAGACGACGCCGGGCGAATTCATCCGCCAGGTGCGTTCGGAAACGTCGAAGGTCGTGTGGCCCACCCGCGAGGAGACGGTACGCACCGCCATCTTCGTGTTCATCCTGGTGGTGATCCTGTCGCTGTTCTTCCTCGGTGTCGATTCGCTGTTCGGCTGGGTCGTCCAGCAATTGCTGGCGCTGCTCTGATAGCGCGCCCGCTTCCCCAGGTTTCAGGAAAAAGAGAGTTCAATGGCTGCCCGCTGGTACATCATTCACGCCTATTCCGGTTTCGAGAACAAGGTCCGCGATTCCATCATCGCCGAGGCGGAGCGACTGGGCCTGTCCGAGGGCGTTGAAGAGGTCGAGGTGCCCACCGAGACCGTGACCGAGATCAAGCGCGGCAAGAAGGTGCAGGTCGAGCGCAAGTTCATGCCCGGCTACGTACTCGCCAAGCTCAACATGACCGACGATGTGTACCACCTCGTCAAGAACACGCCCAAGGTGACGGGCTTCCTCGGCAATAACAACAAGCCGCAGCCGATTTCCGAGAAGGAAGCGGCGCGCTATTTCGGCGGCGTGGAAGAAGCCAAGTCCGCACCCAAGAAGGACATCAGTGTCGATTACGAGATCGGCGACCAGGTCAAGGTGCTGGAAGGCCCCTTCGCCAGCTTCAACGGCGTGGTGGAAGAGCTCGATTTCGACAAGGCCAAGGTCAAGGTCAGCGTGTCGATCTTCGGTCGTGCGACCCCGGTGGAACTCGATTTCGAACAGGTCGAACTGGTCAAGTAACCGAGCGTGCATGCGCTCGGCCCTGGCTAATACCTTTGGGCTAGCGATTTGCACCAAGACGCACAACGGGCCGGCTTCCTGCCCGGAATAGTCCGCCGAACCGTGCCGCTCTTGCGGTATGACGTTCGTGTGTCGGAAAAACGAAATGAAATCGAGCGCACGGTAGCGCGAGGGATTGCCGGGTATCGCCGGGCCGGTGTCCGGTTCTGCACCTGGTCGCCCGCACGGCGCGCCCACCCGCGATCGTCCTTGTCCATGCCCACTGCGGCCCGGCTGGGCTGACACGATGGCGAGCGTATTCTGGTATGCCGAGGCGCAACCTGCGCAGGTGCACCCTAAGGCAGAACGGCTTGCCTTCATCGATCACTTCCGCGGCTTCGCCATCCTGTGCGTCGTGCTGATCCATGCCGGGAACGGCGTGATGCACCGCGGTCTGAACACGCCGCTGGAAGAATTCTCCGTCGTGCGCACGGTGTTCTTCCTCCTGGGGCATGATGCCACGCTTTATTTCGCCCTGATCTCGGCGGTTCTCTACGCCCATGCGCTGCACAAGAGGCCGTATGGCGAATTCATGCGCTGGCGCTTCTCGGCGGTGATCGTACCCTATATCCTCGTCTCCTCGGCGCTCACGCTGACTGCCTTCGTGCTCGAGATCATCCGCGAAAAGGCCTGGCCCGATCCCTGGCAGGTCACCACGGAACTCGCCGAGGATATCCTGCTTGGCGACGCCTGGCATTCGCTGTGGTACATCCCGGTGATCATCGGCCTCTATATCGCCAGCCCGATCCTGCTGCGCATCGTCAGTACGCGGCGGCTGGCCTGGCTGGCGGTATTGCTGGCCGCGTTGCCGCTGGTGATTTCGCGCACCGGCACGCAGGTTACCCTGTCCAACTTCATCTATTTCGGCGGAGCCTATGTCATTGGCCTCGTCATCGGGCGCGATCCCAGGGGGTGGGCCGAGAAGCTCTCGCGCATTACGCCCAGCCTGTTCGTCACTGCCGCGCTCAGCGCCATCCTGATCGTGTGGCTGGATGCGACAGGCGACGTGCGGCTTGGCCCGACCTCGCTCGAGGAAGGTGCGTACTACATCCAGCGCATGACACTGGCGGCGCTGATCCTGGTATGGCTGTATCACCATTCGGCGGACCTGCCCGGCTTCGTGGACCGGTTCCTGAGACTGACCGCAGTCTATGCGTTCGGCATCTATTTCGTCCACGCGCCGCTGCTGCGCCCGATCGTGAAATTCCTTGGCGGAATGGTGCCGGAAAGCAATCCCGCATTCGCCGTCGCCGGAGCGGTGGTGGTCTCCTACATCGCCTGTATGGCGCTATCCATCTTCGTGGTGGCCTGCATGCGGAAAGTGTTCGGCAAGCGGTCGCGCTACCTGATCGGCAGTTGAGCAGGCAGCGTCGGCGTCAGCCTTTCGCTTTGCTCCTGCCGGAGACTAGGTTGCATAACAGCCAAGGCTCTCGCCGAAAGCGAGGCTCATCATGATGGTATCGACCATGGCGTGGGCGATGATCGCGGCCCACAGATTGCCGCCGCTGCGATTGCGCACCCAACCCAGCAGCAGGCCCACCATCGCCGTCACCACCATGCCTCCCGCGCCCTGATAGGCATGCGGCAGGCCGAACAGGATTGCCTGCACGAACAGGATGGTATTGGTCCGCCCGCGCAGTCCGGGCAGGCGTTCCAGCCGGTCCATCAGGAAACCCCGATAAAGCACCTCCTCGCCGAAACCCGCGGCAAACCAGGCAATCCCCACCACCCACAGCGCGAACAAGGCCGGGCTCTCGGTCACCAGATCGAGCACGAAGGACGGGTCGGGCGAGCCGAGGCCCAGCGCCTGCGTGAGCTGCGCGCCAAGCACGAAGATGAGGATCGTGCCGCCCGTCGCCAGCGCCGCGAGGCCGATGGTGAAGCGCCAGCTTGCGGGCCGCTTCAGCCGGAGGGCCTCCATCACGCGCCCTTCGCGCCGCAGCCAAAGCCATGCGACGAATATCGCGCCTATGGCGCTGGCAATCACGGTGGAGGCAACGAGGCCCGATCCCAGTTCGGGCGCCGGTGTGGCCGCGGCTGGATCGGAGATTGCCGCACTCACCGTCGCGATGAGGGCGGGAAGGGTGGGCAGGATGCTGGCGAGCACATATGCCAGCGCAACCGTGACGAATTGCAGCACGAAAATGAGCCAGCCAATGGGCGCCTTGGCGTAAGGGGCAGCCGGCTGCCGGTCCTCGAGAACCGATGCGGGATTGGTCATTCTCTTTCGTGCCTTTTTGCGCAACCGTTTTTCGGGAAAGTGTGGGTCAGTCGGGCGCTTTCCTACCGCGAGGGCCGAGCCGATACAGGAATTATGTTAACGTCCCGCTCAAACGCCTGCACGTCAGACCCTCTTTCCCACGCATGCCGGAAAATCACACCCCTGGCGCCGATGGGACACCTAACCTGTTGCACGGCTTGCAGAAATTGGAAAAACGCAGTTTATCAAAGACGCCTGTTCGTCGTTCCACGTTCGCTACCGGGCGCCACCGCGACAGGCTTGCATTTTTGCGGGAAACCGCTATCTGCGCGCCTTCCCAGCTCACAGCTTGGAAATCCGCGCGGGAGCCGGTCCATCGGATCGGCGCTTGACCGCTTAACATGAGCCCTGGTGTTTACGCGCCGGGGCGAGAGTGAGAAAAGGAGCCATCATGGCCAAGAAGATCGAAGGTTACATCAACCTTCAGGTGCCCGCCGGCACTGCCAACCCGTCCCCGCCGATCGGCCCTGCGCTGGGCCAGCGCGGCGTGAACATCATGGAATTCTGCAAGGCCTTCAACGCCGCCACGCAGGACCTTGAAAAGGGCGCCCCGATCCCGACGAAGATCACGGTCTATGCGGATCGCAGCTTCACGTTCGAGACGAAAAGCCCGCCCGCCAGCTTCCTCATCAAGAAGGCGATGAAGATCAAGTCGGGCTCGAAGGAGCCGGGCAAGAACATCATCGGCTCGATCAAGACCAGCCAGCTGGCCGAGATCGCCGAGACGAAGATGAAGGATTTGAACGCCAACGACAAGGACCAGGCGATCAAGATCATCGCTGGTTCCGCCCGTTCGATGGGCATTGAAGTGGTGGAGGGCTAAACGATGCCGACGATGACCAAGAAGCAGAAGAAGCTCGCCGAACTCGACAGCGAGAAGCTCTACACCGTCGACGAGGCACTCGCCACGCTGCGCGAGTACAAGGCCGGTTTCGACGAGACCGTGGAAGTTGCCATGAACCTTGGTGTCGACCCGCGCCACGCCGACCAGATGGTTCGCGGCATGGTGTCGCTGCCGGGCGGCACGGGCAAGGACGTGAAGGTCGCGGTCTTCGCGCGCGGCGACAATGCCGACAAGGCGCTGGCCGCCGGTGCCGACAAGGTCGGTGCCGAAGATCTCATGGAAGACATGCAGAACGGCAACCTCGATTATGACCGCGTGATCGCCACGCCGGACATGATGGGTGTCGTCGGTCGCCTCGGCAAGGTGCTGGGTCCCAAGGGCCTGATGCCGAACCCGAAGCTGGGAACCGTCACCCCGAACGTGGAGCAGGCCGTGAAGGACGCCAAGGGCGGCCAGGTCGAATTCCGCGTCGAGAAGATGGGCATCATCCACTCGGGCATCGGCAAGCTCTCCTTCAAGGATGAAGACCTGAAGAAGAACTTCAAGGCGATGACCCAGGCGATCGTGAAGGCGAAGCCCTCGGGCGCCAAGGGCAAGTACGTGAAGAAAGTCTCGCTGACCTCCACGATGGGCCCGGGTCTCAAGATCGACCTCGCGGAGGTCGAGGGCGCCTGATCCGGCACCCGGCAGGCATGGCGTTTTCGCTTCGGCGAAAGTCCTTTCCTACCCGCCCATGACATACGAAGGGCCGGGGGAGTGATCCTCCGGCCTTTTGCGTCTGGCCATCCATTTCGGAAACATGCCCCGCTCCTCTCGTTGGTCTGGACGAAAGGAACACCTTATGCGTGGAACATTGATATTCATCCTGGTCGCGGTGGCGATCGTCTTCGTCCTCACCGTCTGGGCCGATAACCGCATCGCTGCCGGCGCCGGCGCGCTGCTTCTGCTTGGCGGCATCATCTATGGCTGGGCCCGCAACAAGGGCACCACCCGGACGCAGGATATCCGCTCGGAACAGGGCGCGCGGGAAGTGCGCAACGAACTGGCCGAGGACGAGGAGCGCCGCGGAACGCGCTAGGGTCTAGATACCGCCGGGCGTGAAATCCCGCCCCGCTTCGGCCAAAGCCTCGCACAGCGTATCGACCGCGCTGTCCAGCACCTCGCGACTGGTGGAGCGAATGACGAAATTGGCGCCGGTGCGGCCGTCGCGGAAGAAAGGATAACTGCCGATCTGGCAGTCCTCATGCGCCTTTTCCACTTCGCGAAGGATATCGGCGACCTCGCTCTCGGCGGTCCAGCAGCCGACCGTCTCGCTCAGTAACGGCGCCCCGCCTTCCAGCTCTCCGGTAAGCCCGTCGAGCATCTGGGCGGTTATTGCGGGCACCCCAGCCATAAGGAAAATATTGCCGTGCCGGATGCCCGGCGCCCCGGACATGCGATTGGGAATAAGCTCCGCCCCTTCCGGAACGCGGGCCATGCGCAGGCGGGCCTCGGTCAGACCGCCCGGCTTGTCGCGGTAGTAGTCCTCCAGAATGGCGCGCGCCTCGGGATGGACGACCACCGGTACACTTAGCGCAGCCGCCACGGCATCGACGGTGATATCGTCATGCGTCGGGCCGATCCCGCCTGTGGTGAAGACGTAGTCGTAGCCTTCGCGCAGCGCATTCAGCGCATCGGCGATCGCGACCATGTCGTCGCTCACCACCCGCGCTTCGGTCAGGCGAATGCCCTGGACCTGCAGCCAGCTCGCGACCTGCGCAATGTTCCTGTCATGCGTGCGGCCCGAGAGGATCTCGCCGCCGATCACCAGCATGCCTGCGGTCCAGACCTTTGCAGTGCTCATTCGGCGGCGATCTTCTCGTGTTCGTTCACGTCACTTTCCCGCGAGACGGCAGGAGCTTCCCTAAAGCGCAGCACCCCGTCGGCAACCGGGCGTTGCACGAAATCTCGCCGGTCCGCGAGGTAGTCATGCGCCAGCGTCCAGGGCCGTTCTGCTGCGACTTTCGGCATCAGGTCCTTCGCGCGGTTGAGATAGCCCGAGGTGTAGTCCCAAGGCTCGACCGGCTCGGGCTCGTCCTCCGGCAGCAGTTCCGGCACCGCCACATCCGCGCCGCGCCGATACATCTCGCTGATCACCTCGCAGGCATAGCGCGCATTGCTGTCCGCCCGCAGCGTCCAGCTGGCATTGAGGTAGCCGAAGACAAAGCTGAGATTGGGCAGGTTGGAAAACATCGTGCCTCGATAGAAGAAGTGGTCGGTCCATTCGACCGGCTCGCCGTCAAGCGATACCTCTACCTTGCCTGCCAGCACCAGCTTCAGGCCGGTGGCTGTGATCACAATATCGGCGGACAGTCGATCTCCCGACTCCAGCTTGATTCCGCTTTCGTCGAAACCGGCGATGCGATCGGTGACGATGCTGGCCTTGCCTGCCTTCATGGCCTCGAACAGGTCGCCATCGGGCACGAGGCACAGGCGCTGCTGCCAGGGATTGTAGGGCGGCTCGAAATGCTTCGGATCGTATTTCGACCCGAGCTCGTCCTTCAACCTGCCTCTCAGCATGTCGGCCACCTTGCCCGGATTGCGGCGCGAAAGACCGAAGAAATAGGCGCGCAGCGCGATGTTCTTCCAGCGGGTGAGGCGGTAGGCGAATGTCTCGGGGAACCAGCGAAGGAACCGCTGGCTCCATATGTCCTGCCGGGGCCCCGCGCCCATCCAGGTCGGCGTTCGCTGGAGCATGGTCACGCTCTTCGCGCTCTCGGCCATCGCCGGGACAAGTGTGACTGCGGTCGCGCCCGAGCCGATTACCACCACGTCCTTGCCCGCATAATCGAGGTTTTCGGGCCAGAATTGCGGATGGACGACTTCGCCGCCAAAGTTTTCGATCCCGGCTATCTGCGCATCGTAGGGATTGTCGTAATCGTAATAGCCGCTGGCGAAATAGAGCCAGCGCGCGGTGGTCACGCTTTCGCGGCCATCGCTGCCGCGCGCAGTGATGGTCCAGCAGGCGCGCTGCGAGTCCCAATCCGCCGAAAGCACTTCCTGTCCGAAGCGAATATACTCGCGAATGCCGCGCTCATCCGCGATACGGTTGAGATATTCGAGGATGTTCGTCCCGTCGGCGATAGCGTTCTCGTGCCGCCACGGTTCGAAATTGAAGCCGAGCGTGTGCATGTCGGAATCCGAGCGCACACCGGGATAGCGGAACAGGTCCCACGTCCCGCCGATCTGCTCGCGCCGTTCCAGGATGGTGTAGCTGCGCTCCGGGCAGATCATGCCGATATGCGCCGCCATCGAAATGCCCGAGATTCCGGCACCGATGATGCAGATGTCGGTATCGGTCTGGGTCATTCGTTTACGCGCGTCCTAGTTCGGCTTCGATGCTGATCCCGTGAACATAGTGCGTGAAGGCACGTCGGCATAGTCACTGCCGGTATCGCCGTTTCCCACCATCGAACGGCGAGCAGCCTGCACCGTGTTGGCGAGTAGGCAGGCGATGGTCATCGGACCGACGCCGCCCGGCACCGGGGTGATGGCCTTGGCATGCTGGCATTCGTCGAACGCGACATCGCCAACGAGCTTGGTCTTGCCGTCCTCGGTTTCCTGTCGGGTAATGCCGACATCGATGATGACCGCACCTTCCTTCACCCAGTCGCCTTTGACGAGTTCGGGAGCGCCGGCGGCGGCCACGATCACATCCGCCTTGCGGCAGATCGCGGGGAGGCCGTGCGTGTAGATATGGGTGACAGTAACGGTCGCCTCGGCGTCGAGCAGCAGGTTCGCCACCGGCTTGCCGACGATGTTGGACTTGCCGATCACCACCGCGTCCTTGCCGGTGAGGTCCGGGATCACGGTGTTGATCAGCATCATCACGCCGAGCGGGGTGCAGGGCACGATGCCGCCCGTGCCGGTGGACAGTCTACCCACGTTCACCGGATGAAAACCGTCGACATCCTTGTCGGGAGAGATGGAGCGCAGCACGAGCCGCGTGTCGATATGGTCGGGCAGGGGGACCTGGCACAATATGCCGTGCACTTCCGGATCCGCATTCAGCGATGCGATGAGGTCCAGCAGGTCCTCCTGCGAGGTGTCGGCAGGCAGGCGATGTTCGGAGGAGCGAATGCCCACCCTCTCGCAGGCCTTGATCTTGCGGCGAACATAGACCTCGCTGGCCGGGTCCTCCCCAACCAGGATCACGGTAAGCCCGGGGGCGGGATGGCCCGTTGCCACCAGTTCCTCCACCTGGGCCTTGGTTTTCTCGTCCAGCTGGCGCGCGATTGCGCGGCCATCGATGATGTCGGCCATTCTCGGCTAAGCTCCCGTCAGCGTTATTCGAAGACGACCGTGCGGTCGCCGTTCAGGAAGACCCGGTCTTCCAGATGCGCGCGTACGGCCTTGGCCAGCACGCGGCGCTCCACATCGCGGCCCTTGGCGACGAGGTCGTCCGGGCTTTCGGCGTGGCTTACATTCTCCACGTCCTGCGCGATGATCGGCCCTTCATCGAGGTCGTCGGTGACGTAGTGGCTGGTCGCCCCGATCATCTTCACGCCGCGCTTGTAGGCCTGGTGATAGGGCTTGGCGCCCTTGAAGCCCGGCAGGAAGGAGTGGTGGATATTGATGCAGCGACCGGAAAGATGCTTCGCCATCTCGTCCGAAAAAATCTGCATGTAGCGCGCCAGCACCACGAGGTCCGCGCCCGTCTCTTCGACGATGCGCCGTATCTCGGCTTCCTGCTGAGGCTTGGTGTCCTTGGTGATCGGCAGGTGGTGATAGGGAATGTCGCCGATCAGCGAGGTCGTGAGCTTTTCGCGAGGGTGGTTGGAGATGATCGCGGGCACGTCCATCGCGATCTCGCCGATGCGCATGCGGTAGAGCAGGTCGCCGAGACAATGGTCGAAGGACGACACCATCAGGATCACCTTCGGCACCCAACCGGGTTCGCGCAGGTCCCACTCCATTTCGAAATTCTCGGCGATGGAGGAAAAGGCCGTACGCAGGTCGGCAATGTCGTTGTCCTGCGGATCGAAGACGAGGCGCATGAAGAAACGACCCGTACGCCGGTCCGAGAATTGCTGCGCTTCCTCGATGATGCAGTCGCGGTCGGCCGTGAACCCGGTCACGCGGGCCGAGATGCCGGTGCGGATCGGGCAGGAGAGGCGGAGTGTTGCGGTAGACATTACGAGTGACGCGCGTGGTAGTCGTTGATCCACTCGGCTGACGCGGTGAGCGCGCCGAAGGGATAGAAATGCAGGCGAACGCGGCCGTGGCGCTCGGTCAGCTTCTTCTCGAGATTGCCGACCAGCTTGTCCGGCCCCGCCTTGCCGACGAGGTTGGTGAGCGAAACGCCGTACTTCTTCATGACGGAGGCGGAAGCGCCCACACCGCACCGCTTGGCAAAGCCCAGCAGGCGCTTGATCCCGGCAGGCCCGGGTACGCCCAGGCGCACGGGGACGTCGATCCCGCGTTCGCGCATTTCGGCGATCCATTCGACGATGGCGTCGTCATCGAAGGCAAACTGCGTGACGACCAGCGGCGTCATGCCGTGAGCGCGCACCGCGTCGATCTTCTTCTGCATCCACACCCACAAGTCGTCCTTCGAGACGTTGGGGTGGCCTTCCGGGTGCCCGCCGACGCCGACGATCTCGATGCCGTGCTTTTCGAGCAGGCCGGTCTCGATCACCTGCAGGCTATCCTCGAACGGACCTTCGGGCTCGGGCGGATCACCGGCGATAATGAAGACGCGCTTGGCTCCGGCCTTCTTGGTGATTTCGCCAAGATACCAGTCGAGTTGTTCTTCGGATTCGATACGGCGGGCAGAGAGGTGGACGATGGGCTCGAAGCCAAGCTCGCGCACCAGCACGGCGGCCTCGACGCGCTGCTCCAGCTCCTCGCCGGGAAGGAATGTCACGGCGATCTGAGTGTCCTTGCGGATCAGCGGCGCGGCTTCCCTCAGGCCTTCGGTCTCCTTCGCGGTCATCTCCAGCGAATAGCCGTCGACCATGTTCTCTGCCGGCTTTTCCCAATTGGGGTGAATCGCTTCGTAGGACATGTGCTGCTCTCCTCTCTCGGCCCGTCTCGGCACCCTTATAGCGGTCGCGCCGGTTTGGCGTAGTCTTTCGAGAAAAGGCCCTAGCGCATGACGGTAAATTCGTATAGATGAAATTTTCAAGAACGCGAATAATGAGAGCGAAGCCTGTCCAAATGCTGATGTTTTTGCCCGGCCTTATCTGTGATTCGCGCATCTTTGCGCCCCAGGCCGAGGCGTTTCCGGATGCGCTCGTTATCGATGGATACGGCATGGCGGATTCGCTTGCCGAAATGGCGCGAATCGCACTCGCTGCCGCGGATGAGCGCGGTGCGGACAAGCTCGACGTCTTTGGCCACTCCATGGGCGGGCGTATCGCCATGGAAGTGGTGCGCCTCGCCCCGCAGCGCGTGCGGCGCCTTGCGCTCGTTTCCACGGGCATCCACCCTGTTGGCGAGGGCGAGCCGGCCAAGCGCGCGGCCTTGCAGAAGGTCGGCTATGACGAGGGGTTCGAGGCGCTGGTCGATAGCTGGCTGCCGCCCATGGTGGCCGAAGCCAATCGCGAGACGGCCGCATACAATGCCATGCGCGACATGTGCCTGTCGCAAGGTCAGGCCACGTTCGACGCGCAGATCAAGGCGCTGCTCGGCCGCGCCCCCTTCGAGGACCTGCTGGCCGGGCTCACCTGCCCGACACTGGTGATGACGGGCGAGAACGATGCGTGGGCGCCGCCTTCCCAGCATGAGACCATCGCTTCGAAGATCGCCAATTCACGCCTCGTCGTGGTGCCCGGCGCGGGACACATGATCCAGCTCGAAGCGCCAGACGCGGTCAATGCCGCGATCGCCGACTGGCTCGAAATGCCCGCTGGGGACTGAGATTTTCCGCAGATTTCCTGAATCAACACTTCCTGAGGAGAGGACCTGACAATGAGTGATCAAAACCTGCAACAGAAGCTGGACGCGCAAGGCAACGTAGTGGACTTCCTGCGCAACCAGCAGACCGGCCCGAACGTCTATCCCGGCGTTCCCGCAGAATACTCCAACTGGCGCAAGGAACAGAAGGGCTGGGCCGATACCTGTGTGCTCTTCAACCAGAGCTATCACATGGTGGAACTCTACGTGCGCGGCCCCGACGCGATGGCACTGCTGGAGTACACCGCGATCAACTCCTTCAAGAACTTCGCCGTCAACAAGGCCAAGCAATACGTGCCTGTCACGCCCGACGGCTATGTGATCGGCGACGTGATCCTGTTCTACCTCGACGAGGAAGAGTTCAGCCTTGTTGGCCGTGCCCCGGCCATCGAGTGGGTCGAATTCCACGCCCAATATCCCAAGCCCGACGGCAGCAAGTGGGACGTGACGGTGGAACGTGACGAGCGCACCGCGATGCGTTCTGACGGCAAGCGCAAGAACTACCGCTTCCAGCTGCAGGGCCCCAACGCCATGAAGACGCTGGAAAAGGCGATGGGCGAGACCCCGCCGGACCTCAAGTTCTTCAACATGGCGCATATCGACATCAACGGTAAGGACGTGATTGCGCTGCGCCACGGCATGGCCGGCCAGCCGGGCTACGAGCTGTTCGGCCCGTGGGAAGATTACGAAGCTGTCCACTCGGCGCTGGTGAAGGCCGGCGAGGATTTCGGCCTCGAGCTGGTGGGCGGCCGCGCCTACTCTTCGAACACTCTGGAATCGGGCTGGCTGCCTTCGCCGCTGCCCGCTTTCTACACCGGCGATTCGCAGATGATGAAGGACTTCCGCGCCTGGGCCTCCGGCAAGTCCTATGCCGGCATGTGCTCGATCGGCGGCAGCTACGTGCCCGACAGCATCGAGGGCTATTACCTCACGCCGTGGGACATCGGCTATGGCCACATCGTGAAGTTCGACCATGACTTCGTCGGTCGCGAAGCGCTGGAGAAGATGAAGGACCAGAAGCACAAGCAGAAGGTTACGCTGGCGCTGGACGACGAGGAAGTGACCCGCACCATGTCCTCGATGTTCGCCGAGGGCGGCCGCGCGAAGTGGTTCGAATTCCCCAGTGCCGTCTATGCAATGCACCCGTTCGACACGGTGAAAAATGCCGAGGGCAAGGAAATCGGCGTGTCGACCTGGATCGGCTATTCCTCGAACGAGGGCAAGATGCTCTCGCTTGCCATGATCGATCCGGACGAGGTCGAGATGGGCAAGGAAGTCACGCTGGTCTGGGGTGAGCCGAACGGCGGCACCTCCAAGCCCACGGTCGAGCCGCATGAGCAGACCGAGATCAAGGCGGTCATCTCGCCGGTTCCCTACTCCAACGTCGCCCGCACCGGCTATGCCGACAGCTGGCGCGCCAAGGGCGTGGGCGCCAACGCCTGACGCGCAAAGCGATAGAGAACAAGTGGGGGCGGCCTGGCGACAGGTCGCCCCTTTTGCTTGTCGAAGCGGGGTATCTTGCGCCATGATGGCGAACATGTTCACAAGGTTTCTCATGGCGATTGCCGCCCTGCTGCTGCCCGCCCAGGTGTTCGCGCAGGATCTGGAAGGCCACTGGGCCTTGCAGATCGACGATGCGACGATCTTCGTCTTCGCGCTCGACCGCGAAGAGGATGGCGACTGGAGCGGAAGCTGGACGCGCCCCGAGAATATCGACAGCAATGGCGCGGTATTCCGGCGCATGAGCGGGAGCGAGACCGTAACGCCCATCGAAACACAGCAGGCCGGGGAAGTGGTCCGCCTGACCTTCGCCGGGCCGGAGGGCCGCGCGCAGAACGACGTGCTGCGCTTCGCCCTGCTGGATGAGAACCGCGCCGAGCTGCTTTATCAGGGTATTCCCGGCGATCCCTACCCGCTGGTTCGCGTGGTACCGGGCACGCCGCTCGGTCCGTTCGAACCGGCGCGCATCTACGACCGCGACAATGCCGTTACCGAAGCGGATTACGACCCTGAAGCTCTTCCACCAGAGCCAGCTTCGGACGAGAACGAGGACGACGAAGAAAGCCCGCGCATCGAGGCCGACTTCCTCGACGGGCTTTAGGCTTCAGCTTTCCAGCAGGGCAGCGGTCTTGCGCAGCATTTCGCGCACATGGGCCTCGGTCCTGTCGTCCACCCGAACCTTGGGCATGGCGACAGATATCGAGCCGACCGGATTGCCATCGATCAGCACAACCCGCGCAATGCCCTCGATCCCGCGAGAGAATTCCTCGCTGGTGGTAGCAAAGCCGCTTTCCCGCGACACGGCGATCTGCTCGCGCAGGGCTGCCTCGTCGGTCACGGTGAAGGGCGTGAAACTGTTGCGCTCCGTCTCGGCGAAATAGCGGTCGAGATCCTCGTCGGACAGCGCCGCCAGCAGCACCTTGCCTGCCGCCAGCGCGTGCATGGGCAGGCGCTGGCCGGTCGGGACCGAATAACGCAATGCCTGTTCGCTACTCTCGGTGACGATCGCCTCGATTTCCCACCCCTCGCGGATGAAGAAGCTGGTGGTCTCGTCCAGCTGCATCCGCAAGGTGCGCACCAGCGGCGCGGCGCGGTCGGCGAGGGTGTAGGTGTGTCCGGAGGTCTGCAGGCGGGCAAGGCCCGGGCCGGCGGAATAGCGGCGCCCCTGCCGCTCGAGATAATCACGCTCCACCAGCGTTGCCAGCAGGTAGGACAGGCTGGAAACCGGTATGCCCAGCGCCGTCGCGATCTCCTGCGCCACCAGCGGGCGGTTGTGTGCGACGACGTATTCGATGATGTCGAGCGTGCGGGTTGCCGATTTCACTTGGCTGTTCTGCGCCGGGGCGGCAGCGGCCTGCCTTGCAGCAGGAGTCTTGGTCTCAGCATCGGCCATGACCAAGGTATTTCATATATACGAAAACTACGCAAGAGTGAAAAACAGCGCTATTCGCGACCGCATCAATCGAGGCGTCGATCCGCGATATCGGCCCCCTCGCGAAGTGCCCGCAGCTTTGCCCAAGCGACCTTCGGATCGATCTTGCCGTAGCCTGCAAACGTGCCGAAGCCGCAATCGGTGCTGGCGATCACCCGGTCCTTGCCTACGATCGCCGCGAACCGCTCGATCCGCTGGGCAATGAGTTCGGGGGTTTCCACATAGTTCGAGCAGGTGTCCACCAGTCCGGGCGCCAGCACCTTTTCGGACGGCAGATCTGCCTTCGCCCACACCGCCCATTCGTGCTCGTGGCGCGGATTGGCGGCTTCGAACAGGATCGTGGCGGGGCGGGCGGAGAGCACTATGTCGAGAATGGTCTCGAGCGGGATGTCGTGCGTATGCGGCCCCTCGTAATTGCCCCAGCATACGTGCATGCGCATCTGCTCTGGCGCGATGTCCTGCGTCGCCTCGTTCAGCGCATCGACATTGGCGCGGATGGCGGCGAGGAATTCATCATCGCTCATGTCCTGGTAGCCGGTGTGACGGCTCATCGCGAGGTCGGGGCAGTCGAGCTGGACCTTGAAACCGGCTTCCACGATGGCCTCGTATTCGGGACGCATCGCGGCGGCGAGATCCGCAAGATAGGCCTCGTGGCTGGGATAGTACTGGTTCGGCTGGAAAGCGGTGATGAGGCCGGGGGAGGCCGAGTTGAGAAAGCCCTCTACGCCCCTCCCTTCGGCTTCCATCGCCTTCCTGAAGCGGCGGATGTCGTCGTGCAGGGGCTGCAGGTTCACCAGCTCCACCTTGTCCACCGCGCTGGCGCGGGTGAATTCCTGACTGCCCATGATGTGCGACAGCTTCTTTGCCAGCTCCGGCACTTCGGCGAGATCCTTCGCGGGCTTCCTCGGCGTGTGTCCGCCAAAGCCCGAAAGCCGCTCGATGATGTAGGTGGAGTAGCCCACCTTGCCGAGTTCGCCATCGCTGACCACGGAGACGCCCGCCTCGACCTGCTGGCGAACCGCCTGCGTCACGGCTTCCTGCACGACGCGGTCGAATTCCTCGGCATCGTAGGGCTCCCCCTTGTCGCGGGCGAGGAGGAGGGGGACGAGTTGCTCACCGCGAGGGAGGCTGCCGACATGGCTGGTCTTGATCATGGGCAGTCTCATTTCATGGACATGAACTATTCGCAAGGGCGAATATGGCAGGGTTTAGTTGATGAAATACATCCAGGGGGCGGTTTGTATCATCTCCGCGAACGAGCGCGCCTGATCCAGCTACAAAGGTTCGCCGCGACAGTCGCCTCGCACCCGGCTGTAGGAAAGCGCTTTCTCGCGAACGCCACTCAGCCCACGCCACTCATCCCACGATGGCGCAGCCCACGCTGGCGATCTTTCCGCCGCGCATGTGGTAGTGGATGTACTGGCGCATCTCCTGCACCTCGCCCGCCACGATGGGGAAGAACTGCTCCAGCCCGCGCGCGTCGAGTTCCTCACGCGTCAGGTCCTTGAACGCCTCCACCCGGATTACCCCTTCCACCGCCACCAGCTCGTCGGAGGATGCGAATTTCTCCACCGTGATGCTTTCGCGCACGTAGGAGTGGAGGAAGGTATAGAAGTCGCGCAATTGCTCGCGGGTGCGGATCTCGATGCCGAAGAAGGCCATCTCGGGATTGTCGGCATAGAAATCGAACACCGCGTCGTAGTCGCGCGCGTTGAACGCCTCGGCGTAGCGGTCGTAATCCTCTCTCGTCATCAGGCTCTCCTTCCCGCAATTCTTCGTCGTTGCCGACAACCGTAACGCGCGTTAGCATCATCGCAAGAGGAGGAGAGGGGACGATGGCAAGAACGCCGGAAGAAGAGGCGAACCTCGCGCTGGTGATGGGCATGTTCGAGAACGTGCTCGTGCCGCTCGATAGCGCGCGCGTCGATGAGTACATCGCCGAGGATTACATCCAGCATCACCAGAATGTGGAGCCGGGACGCGAGGCCCTGAAGGGTTTTCTCGACTGGGCGAAAGGCCAGCCGGGCGAGGCCGAGCAGGTGCTTCACCGCGCCTTCGTGGATGGCGACCACGTCATGCTGCATTACCACGTGATCCGGCACGAGGGCGATCCGGGCTTTGCGGTGATGGACATCTTCCGCGTCGCGGACGGCAAGATCGTGGAGCACTGGGACGTGATGCAGGATGTCGATCCCGACAGGCTGAACCCGCTCAGCCCGTTCTAGGCAACGATCCTCCCCGTGTCGCAGGCATGGGGAGGGGGACCGCCAGCCAACGGCTGGTGGTGGAGGGCCGAGGCGCAACGGCCCCTCCGTCACGATGCTGACGCATCGCGCCACCTCCCCACCGCCTCGCGGCAGGGAGGACGATATATCCTCCCCGTTTCGCGCAGCGGGATGGAGAGGATTTTTGGAGAGAAATTGAAATGCGGTTCGACAACAAGATCGTCCTCGTGCTCGGCGGCAATTCGGGCATCGGCCTTACCGCCGCCCGGATGTTCGCCAGCGAGGGAGCGAAGGTTCACCTGACTGGCCGCGACCAGTCCACCATCGATGCGGCGGTGGCGAGCATCGCGCGTGCCACAGGCTATCGCTCCGACATTGCCGACGCCGCGGCGACAGAGGCGGTGGTGCAGGCCGTGGAGGAGGCGGACGGCCGCATCGACGTGCTCTACATCAATGCCGGCGTCGGCGGCTTTGCACCCTTGCGCGAGATTACCGAGGACGCATGGGACCATACCCACGCGATCAACCTCAAGGGCTGCGTCTTCGCCCTGCAGAAGGCGGTGCGGATCATGGGGAAGGGCAGTTCCGTTGTCGTGACCGGCAGCATCGGCGCGCATGGGGCGCTGGAGGGCAACGGCACCTATGCAGCGGCAAAGGCCGGGCTGTTCATGGCGATGAAGGTGTTTGCCAAGGAACTCGTAACCGAAGGCATCCGCGTCAACGTGGTAAGCCCGGGTCCGATCGACACGCCGCTGCTCTACCGCAATCCGGGCATGAGCGACGATCAGGTGGCGGGGCTGAAGGAAATGATGATCGCCAACATCCCGATGAAGCGCATGGGTGAGAGCGAGGACGTGGCAAAAGCCGTGCTGTTCCTTGCCTCGGACGATGCGAGCTTCATTACGGGCGCAAACCTGTTCGTCGATGGCGGACTGATAGAACTGGGATGACCATGACAGACTTTTCCGACACCACGCCGTTCACCGCGCCTTTCTCCGCATTCGACCAGCCCCGGCTGGAGCCGGTGATGACGGTGCAGCTGAAATTTCCCGAGGCTTATTCGATGGTCCCCATGCCTGGCGGCGGCATGCGCACCGCCGTGCTGGTGAAGGAAGGCACGTTCGAAGGCCCGCTGCTGAAGGGCCGCGCGGTGCCCGGCTCGGGCGGCGACTATGCCTGGTGGCGCGATGACGAGGTCGCCTGCCTCGATGCGCGATATTTGCTGGAGGAGGAGGACGGCACCATCATCATGCTGCAGAACCGCGGCTTCCTGTGGGGCCGCAAGCCCGACACCATGGCGCGACTGCGCGCCTGGGCCTTCGAGGGCGGGGAGCCCGTTCCGCATGAGGACTATTACCTGCGCAGCCAGACCAGTTTCGAGTGCCCCAAAGGCAAGCACGACTGGCTGACGAAGCATGTCTTCATCGGCGTTGGAGAGCGCCGGAGCGACGGCAACCGCCTGCGTTACTATGCGCTGACCTGATACTTTCGCGTGCAACCGCGAGTAACCTTAGCGCTTGCTTTTCCAGAAATAGACATTTCGCAACTTTTTGAATCGCAATCGAATTGATTCGCCAATTCGACCCCGGACCCGTAGGGTGGGAGAGAGGGTGGCCATCTCCGCGCCGCCCGGTGAAAGGCAGGCGCCCCCATGCACCGCGTAGCCAAGCTGGATGTCGCACGGCCTTTTGAAAGCCGGCGCCTGGGCCTGCTAGCGAAGATCCTGTTCGGCCTTTGCTGCGCGCTCGCCATGATCGGTTTCCGCGTCGTGCTGGACTTGTGGATCGAGACGGCCGGGCCATTCGCGCTCGTCTACCCCACCGTGCTGATCGCCGTCCTGTTCGGACATTGGCAGGCCGGGCTTACGGCCTTTGTCACCAGCTTCATGTGGGCGTGGTATTTCGTGCTCGCTCCCATCAATGCGTGGGGTTTCGTGGTCGCTACGGATCCCCCGCGCGTGGCCATCAATGCTGCTGCAGTCGCGCTTACACTCGTACTGGCCGAAGCGTTTCGCCGCGCGGTTGTCAGTGCCCTGGAGGAACGTGACCGCGAGATCGATCGCGCCGCCACGCTGCAGGCCGAACTGGAGCACCGTACAAAGAACAATTTCGCGCTCGCCGCCAGCCTTCTGGAAATGCAGAAACGGCGCGAGCAAATGCCCGAAGTGGCTGCCGCGCTGGAGCAGGCGATTGCACGCATCCATTCTTTCGCATCCGCCTATTCCAACCTTGCGCTGCGCCAGGGCGAGGGGGCAATGGTGGCGATGCAGGATTACCTGGTCGACGTGGTGGACCGGGTAACTCGCGGAGCCTTCCTCGACAATGTGAAGGTCGAGATCGAGACCGGCAACGAGCCTGTCATCATGCCGCGCGAGACGGCGGTCGCCATTGGCCTCTTCACGAACGAGGCGCTGACCAATTGCGCGAAATACGCCTTTCCCGACGGGCGCGACGGCGTCGTGAAGGTCCGCTTCGATGCGCGCCAGGGCCAGTGGTCGCTGGCGATCGAGGACGATGGCGTGGGCGATGCCGGACAGGTCGAGACCTCCACCGGCATCGGCGAGCGGCTGTTCGCTGCCTTCGCCCAGCAGGCCCAGGCGGATTACCGCGTGGAAGCGAAATCCACCGGCCGCGCGCTGCACCTGGCCAGCCGCGCCGTGAACTAGGCGCGTATGTTGGCCTCTGCGCCCGCGCGCTATGGACTCCGGACCAGATTGACTTAGTCTGCCTTCCCGGCGGCCCGCGAAAGAGGCCGCGACATGGAGAGGGATGACAATGACCGCATATCTTGCACTGGCCCTGTCGGTCGGCCTGCTGGCCATACTCGATACCTGGCTGTTCGGCGTACCGCTGGCGAGCTTCCTGCCCGGCCTCGTCTGGATCAGCTTCATTGCCTGGGGCTGCCATTTTCACTCGGGCGGCGGCGTGAAAGGCATGACCACGGCGATCCTCGGCATGAGCTTCGGCGCGCTCGTCGGCATGGTGGCGGTGATCCTGGCTGGCGGCGCGCCGGCAAGTCTCGGCGACCTTGCGGCACCGGTGGCCGTGGGCCTCGGCGCTTTCGTGATCTGCCTTGCCTCGGCCGTCCCGTTCCTCGCGACGATCCCGGCCAGCGTCTACGGATTTGCCTCCATCGCCGGGCCGATCCTGCTTGCCGGCATGACCCCTGTCGAGGCGATCGTGCCCACGGTCGTCTCGATCGTCATCGGCGCGGTGTTCGGCATCGCGTCCGAATATCTCGCCAATGCCCTGACGCGAAAGGACCCGGTGGCCGCCGCCGTCGATCCAGCGGAGTGACCGGGCACATCCTCTCCGTCGCGGAGCGATGGGGAGGGTGACCGCGCGGCGGCGAACTACTTGCGCACGCTCGCATCCAGTTTCCGGCGGCTCACCCATGTACCGTGCACCTGACTGCGCAGCGCCTTGCCGGTCTTCACTTTCGCGACCGGGCCCTTCTCGATGGCGTCGGCCTCGACCACCCACAACTCGCTCGAATAGTCGGACGGGTCGCCTGCGCCGGGAGGACCGTTCGGGATATCGATCATGCACAGCAGCCAGCCGCCGTGCCCGTCCTCGGGCGAGACGACATGCGCGGGCTCGCTGATGGCCGCGCCGGGCGGGACTTCCATCATGGCGATGCGCCCGGCTTCGGGCTCGATCCGCAGCATGCAGTTGAAGTTCGCACCGACCGGGCCGCCGAGCATGGGCGGGCCCTTCGCCTGCGGGTTCATGCTGAGATACCAGGCGCGCTGGTAGGGGCGGCCTTGCACCGCATCCTCCACCCGGCACAGATCGCCCGTGGGCCCGATCTCGCGCGAGGCTATGGCCGGCTCGTCTGCACTCATGTCGATGGTCCAGCGGGTGAGCGCGCCCTTGATCTCCTGCTGCGGAATGTCGATGCCGCCGGCCTCGCGCATGAAGGAAAAGGCGTTGGTCTCGGTCAGGCAGAGGTCGATGTGGACCTTGTCGCCGTCGTCGAAGGCATTGACCTCGTGGAAGCAGGAAACGCCCTTGGGCCCCTCGATCCACACCATCTCGGAGACATCGCCATAGCGCGGCATGATGCCGACATAGCTCGGCAGGTCCTGCCGGTGCGCCCAGTGCGCGCCGCCTTCCTTGATCCGGTCCATGTCGGCCAGCGTCGGGAAGATCGGGAAGATCGCGTATTTCTCGGTGATCACGAAATCGTGGATGGTGGAGCAATAGGGCTGGTCGAACCACTGCTCGCGCACCAGCTTGCCGTCCTTGTCGGCGATGCAATAGGCAACGTCCAGCGTACACAGCCCGCCCGCCTCGTAACCGAAGAAGAACATCTCGCCCGTTTCGGGATCGATGCGTGGATGGGCGGTGAAGGTCTCGGACCTCAGCTTGCCCTCGTAATCCCACTTGCCCTCGGTCGCCAGCGTGTGCGGATTGACCTCGTAGCCGCGCCCGTCCTCCTTGGTCATGAACAGGCGGCCCGCATGCCATACGGGCGTGGTGTTGGCGACGGTGCGGTCCTTGTCCTTGGCCAGCGGATCGTCGGTGAAGGGGTTGCGATAGCGCCCGAACAGCGCGCGGCCTGCCTCTTTCTCGGCCAGGTAGCGCTCGGTCTCGACATATTTGATGGCGAAATCGACCTTGCCGTCGCGGATGGCGAAGGCGGAGATCATGCCGTCATGGTTGAGGGCGATATCGTCCTCGAACATCGGCTCGTGCGCATTGTCGGGCACGGCACGGAAGAACGTGCCGTCGATGGCCTCGGGGATTTCCCCTTCCACCTCCAGCCCTTCCAGCGTGTATTCCTGCCTGCGCGGCGTATTGGTGCCGATGAAATGAATGGTCTGCGGAAAACCCATTGCCCAAGCCTCTCTTCCCTCGATTCTTTGCTGTAACGCTAACGCCTGTTACAATCAGCGCAAGGTTGCATCCTTGATTGCGATCAATGGGAGGCGGAGGATGAGCGGCGAAGCCGGGCCCGCGATGGATGGCAGGGCCACCATGCACATGGACGAGACGGGCGAGGTGGTGCTGCTGCACCGCCTGCTGAAGCTGACCAACCGGCTGATGGCGCCGTTCTCCACGCATCTGGCGCATCGCTACAAGATCAGCGTCAACGAGTTCCGCCTGCTGATGACGATCGGCGCACTCGGCCGCACCGCCAGCCACGAGGTTGCCGAGCTGACCGGGGTGAACGCCATGAGCATCAGCCGCGCGGTGAGCGCGCTGCAGAAGCACGGGCGGATCGTGGTGGAGCGGGACGAGGGCAACAAGCGGCGCAAGTGGCTGAGCCTGTCGGAAGAGGGTGCAAGGCTCTACCAGATCATGCGCCCGCAGACCGAGACCGTGGCGCACTACCTGTTCTCGCAGCTCGACCGCGATGAGCTCGCCGGTTTCGCCAGCACGGTGGAGCGGCTGATCGAGCGGCTGGATGCAACCGATGCCAAGGGCAACTCCGTCTTCCTCGAAAGCACCAAACCGGAGAATTCATGACCGAGAACGAGCGCCGCGATATCGAGGCCGACGTCACCCGCCTGATCCACAAATATGTGTGGGCGAACGACGCGCAGGACTGGGACAGATGCGCCTCGCTCTACACCGAGGACGCGGTGTTCCGCCGTCCCAGCGGCGGCGATCCGGTGGTGGGTCGTGAGGCGATCCTCGCCAGCTTCACCGCCCGCCCGCCGCGCGCGCAGCGCCATGTGATGGCGAACACGCTTGTGGACGTGGTGAACGAAAGCGAGGCGCGGGCGAAGTCGGTGATCGTGCTCTATATGGGCGATGCAGCTCAGGACGGCCTGCCGGTGCAGGATGCGAAATCCCCGCTGATCGGCACTTTCGAGGACCGCTGCGTGCGCACCCCAGACGGCTGGCGCTTTGCCGAGCGGACCGGCGGTCTGGATTTCAGGGCGTAGCAGGCGCGTTGGGTTCGGCCCTCTCCCGCCGCCGCAGCGCCGCCGGAACCATCAGGGCTACCACCGCGCAGGCAATGGCGGGCAGGGCGGCTACGCCGAGGAAGGTCTGCGCCGGGATCTCGTTTGCCAGCATCCACCCGCCCAGCGGCGGCCCGGCAAAGGCGCCCAGGCGCGCGACCAGCACGCCCATGCCCACCGCGCTCGACAACAGGCGGGCGGGGAACAGGTAGGCGCACAGGCCCGGCAGCACCATGCCGCCAGCACTCGCGCCGCCTACGCCCACGCATAGCAGGATCGTCCATACCAGCGGATCGGGAGCGGTCACGAAGACGGCGGCGAAGGACAGCGCGATCGCGCCGAATAACAAAACCAGCGCCGCGCCCTTGTGCCAGCGATCGAGCAGCAGGCTGGCGCCGATGCCGATGGCAAGGCCAGCCAGTTGCACCACGCCCGAAATGCGGGCGGCGGCATCGAGGCTCATCCCCGCTTGTGGCAGCACGGTCGGCAGCCAGCTGTTGAGGAGGTAGAGATTGAGCGCGTTCAGCGCGAGCATGGTGGCGAACACTGCGAAGGGAAAGATCCACAAGCCGCTGAACAGCACGAGCTGCGGCAATTTTGCGCGATTTTTGGAAGGGTCGGCCTCGGCTTTTTCGGGTCGCTCTCCCGAGAGGATGAGTTGCAGCATCAATGCGAGTAGCAGCGCCATCGCTCCGGGTGCGACGAACAGGCCGGGCCAATTGCCAAGATCGATGATCTCGGGCGCAGTCAGGCCCGCTATCGCGATGCCGAGCGGGATGCCCGCCGAGACCACGGCCATGATCGTGGCGCGCAGCCGTTCGGGCGCCAGCTCCGCCGACAGTGCACTGACATTGGGCAGCGCCGCGCCCAGCGCGAGGCCTGTCACCAGTCGCCAGATCAGGAATTCGGTGATCGAGCCTGCGGTCGCGGTCGCCAGGGTGGCAAGGCCGGTGATACCGCAGCCGCTTACGATCAGCAGCCGCCGCCCGAACCGGTCTCCCAGCGGGGCAAGCAAGGCTCCGCCTGCGCCGAGGCCCACCAGCAATGCAGTGAACACCCAGCCGAAGCCCGCCGGGTCGAGGCCCATGTCGGTAAGGCGCGGCACGGCGAGTGCCATCGCGGCGATGTCGAACCCCTCCATCACGAACACCCCGCCGAGCAGGACGAGGGGAAGGATGCTGCGCGGGCTCATTCTCCGCCTCCGGCCAGGTCAGGCAACACGGTGCAGCCCTCCCCCGCCGATCAGCGCCTCGTCGCGCCCGTCCCAGGGGGAGGGCATGCGATAGGGCACGGTGAGGAAATCGGCCTCCACCTGTTCGATGGCGCCGTCGCGAATGCGGAAGGCTTCGGCGAGGTAGTAGGAGTGCGGGCGGCGCACCGGGCTGGTGGCTTTCGTGCCATCGGTCAGTTCGTATTCGCCGATGCGGCCCGAGTGGTCGATGAAGCCATAGGCGAGCACGATCCCGCGCTCGGTATCGACGAGCGGGAAGCGGCGGGCGCGCAACTCGTCGTCATAGCGATACCAGCCGAGGCGGAACTGCTCCTCGCAGCCCAGCCGCGCGACGGGCAGGGGGAAGTCGGCGTTATTGGTGGTCTGCACGCCGTTCTCGACGCGGTTGCAATGCGGCCAGAATGTCGTGTTGATGGTGCCGTCATTGCGCTCGATCGTGTCGAAATAGCCATCGGCGACGCGCACCAGCTCCTCTCGGGAAGAGCGCGCCTCGTCCGCCACCAGCGCTTCCATCACCGGCTTGCGCTCGAAGGCCTGCGGACCGAAGGGAAAGCCCTCGTCCTTGTTGCGGGCCACCACCATCTCGATACCGGTGATCTGTCCGCCCGAGACCTCCAACCGGATGCAGGCTGGGTTGAGCGCGTCGGTCTCCTCCACGGCTGTGAACACGGCGACCTGTCCCCGCGCGGGTTCGGCAAAGCGCAGGTCGTAATCGTGTTTCGCGGTGATCGTGTTCCACACCCCGTCACCCACGGCCAGCGTCACGTTGTTCTCGGTATTGAAGGCGCCCGGCGCAATCGGGGCGGCGGACGGATCGCCCGCAGCCAGAGCCGCCAGATAGGCGTCGAGAACGCCGTACAGTTCCTCACGTGACGCCAAGACACTCTCCCATCGCTTGACTTGCACCCCTGCTAGCTGAAAAGTAACGAGCGTTAAAGTCGCGTCGCAAAGACGCATTGGGAGAGGGACGAATTATGGCGGACATACCGCTGCCACCCGGACTGTCGGCCGCACGGCTGGACGAGGCGCGCATGGCGCTGGAAACGGCGTTGGGGCCGGGCAAGGTCTTTTTCGAGCCGCTCGACCGGACGTCCTACCAAGACAAGTTCGCGGTGGACGACGCCGCGCACCATCCCGCTGGCGCGGTCGCTCCCGATAGCGTGGAGGAAATACGGGCGGTGGTGCGCATCGCCAATGAATACCGCCTGCCGCTTTTCCCCATCGCGCGGGGCAAGAACCTTGGCTATGGCGGCAGCGCGCCGGTGCTGGCGGGGTCCATGGTCCTGGACCTCTCGCGCATGAAGCGCATTGAGTTCGACGAGAAGCTGGGCACCGTACTGCTGGAACCTGGCGTCGGCTTCTACGACCTCTACGATTACCTGCAGCGCAACAACCTGCCCTATTGGCTCTCCACACCCGGCAATAGCTGGGGCTCTGTCATGGGCAATGCGCTGGACCGCGGCGTGGGCTACACACCATACGGCCAGCATACAGAGAATATCTGCGGTATGGAGGTGGTGCTCGCCAATGGCGAAGTAGTGCGCACCGGCATGGGCGCGTTCGAGGGCGCGCCGACCTGGCAGGCCTATAAATACGGCTTCGGCCCGGCGTGGGACCAGATGTTCGTTCAGTCCAATTTCGGCATCGTCACCAAGATGGGCATGTGGCTGATGCCCGAGCCCGAAAGCCTGATGGGCATGGACGTGGAGTTCGACCGGCCCGAAGACCTGAAGGTGATGGTCGACACCATCGCGCCCCTTCGCCGCGAGCGCCTGCTGACCCAGTCGCCCAGTATCGGCAACTGGATGCGCGCCGCGGCCGTCCTCACCACGCGTGACCAGTGGACCGACGAGCCCGGTGCCCTGTCCGACAGCGTGATCGACGCCATTCGCCGCCAGTTCAACATCGGCTGGTGGGGCGTGTCCTTGCGCCTCTATGGCCGCGAGGACGTGAACCGCGCGGCCTACAAGGTGCTGGAGGACGCAATGGGCAAGGCAGGCCCCATGTCGATCCGTCCGACCCAGTGGAAGCGGGGGGAGCCGCTGGAATATACCGGCTGGACCGGCACGCCGATGACGTTCCCGATGCAGAACGTGAACTGGTATGGCGGGCGCGGCGGGCATATCGGCTTCTCGCCCATCATCGAGCAGGACGGCGACAAGGCGCTGGCCCAGTTCCGCCGCACCTATGCCCGCTACCAGGAATACGGCATGGACTACCAGGGCAGCTTCGCCTTCGGGGAGCGGCACCTGGTCAATGTGAACGCCATGATCTTCAACAAGGACGACCCGGCGATGATGGCCAAGGTGGACCCGTTCTTTCGCTCGCTGGTGGCCGACGCGAAGGAGCAGGGCTACGGCGAATACCGCACGCATCTCGATTACATGGACCTCGTGGCAGGCACCTACGATTTCGCGGGCGGCTCCATCAATCGCATGAACGAGGCGGTGAAGGACGCGCTCGATCCAAATGGCATCATCGCGCCGGGCAAGAGCGGCATCTGGGGCAGCGCCTACAGGCAGGAGCGGCAGGCATGAGGCGGGCAGGACTTGTGGCGGGCGCCGTGGCGCTGCTCGGACTGGCGGGCGTTGCCACGGCGCAAACCGCTGCGGGGATCGACGACGAGACGGAGGAAGCCGCGGAAACGCAGGCCGGACCGCCGCCGATGCCGCAGCCGCTCACGCTGAACAAGCGCCCTGAGGCCATCGGGGGCGAGGCGCTCTATGTGGAATATTGCGCCATGTGCCACGGGCCTAATGGCATGGGCACGGGACTGCTCGGCCGCGCGCGCGATGTCGCCCTGCTGGAAGCGCGAGGCGATCTCGCCGCGCCATTCGTGATGATCGCGGCGCGGCAGGGAATCGGCAACATGCCCGCCATCCCCCGCGGTGAATTGTCGGACGAGGACTTGCAGGCGATTGCCGACTACCTCGCCGCAGGGCCACACGAGGTGGCGCAATGAGGATCACCCGCCGTACCCTGCTGGCAGGCGCTGCAGCCATTCCCGCGGCAATCGGTCTGGACAGGCTCGCCGCTTCGCCCCTCATGGGCGGAACCGTCTTCCTCTACGATCCAGCCTTGCCGGATGCCGGGCAGCGCCGCGCCGCTGCCGGATGGCAGGCCCGCGCCATCGAAGGCGACCGCATCCGCTTCGCCCGCGAGGTGATCGCCTTGGCCCCCGCGCGTATCGAAGGCTTCACCCGCCAGGCCGACGCGCTGCTGATCGAGGAGGTGGCCGCCGAAGCGGGCTACCGCCGCGCTCAGACCAAGGTGGAGGGCCCCGCCATCGACTGGGTGCTGGAACGCCGCCTCTGACTATTTGCGGATGACGAGCGAGTCCGGTCTCTTGCGCGGCTTCCAGTCGCCGTGACCGGGGAATTTTTCCAGCACCTTGCCGTCCCACAGGCGCACGATGCGGGTCCGGAAGCGCCACTTGCCGTCCTCGCCTTTCACCGCGTGATCGTCGTACCAGCCGGCGAAGCGCAATTCGTAAGGCGGCTCGTCATGGCACTCGGTGACAAAGGCGAAACCGCGCATCTTCACGCTGCCGTCACCCTGCGGGAAATACTGCACCTGCGTCACGTGATGCTGCCGCCCGGGAAAGCCCGGCGCGCCAGCGTAATGCGCCATGAGGCCGCGAATGCCTTCGTGCCCGTGCCAGATGTCGGGATCCTCGAACACCTCCTCGCGCATTTCGCAGTCGGTGGTGAAACATTCCACCAGCGCATCGGCATCGCCGGTGTCGAGCGCCCAGCTATAGGCGGCGATCAGGTCCTGCAGGCCCAGGCGGTCCTCAATCGAAACGGTCATTCGCAATTCCCCTCCGTGTTGCACCAATCGTAACAATCGTTATGATCAACGCAAGCCGCGAGCGGCATTAAAGTCGCCGCGTGACGGGAGAGATTCGTGACAAGGATCATCGTATCGGGCGCGTCGGGCCAGTTCGGCCATGCCGCCGCATCGCAACTGCTGGACAAGGGCTGCGAGGTGATCGCCCTCTCGCGCTCGCTGGACAGACTTGCGGATTTGAAAGAACGCGGCGCTGACGTGCGCAAGGCGGATTTCGACAGTCCTGACAGGCTGGAAGAAGCGATGGCGGGCGGCGACAAGCTGCTGCTGATCTCCACTACCATGGTAGGCGAACGCGCGCGCCAGCACGGGAACGCCATCGATGCGGCGAAAGCGGCAGGCGTGAAGCACATCGTCTACACCTCGCTGCTGGGCGCTCGTAAACCCGGCAATCCCTCGGTCGAGGGTATCGATCACATCGCGACCGAGGAAAAGCTCGAGCAGTCGGGCCTCGCCTACACCTTCCTTCGCAACAGCCTCTATGCAGAAGCCGTGGCCACCGCGATGGCGATCCCCGCACTGACGGCTGGAACGAAGCCGGAGAATGCAGGGCAGGGCCGCGTGCCGGTAGTGAGCCGCGATGATTGTGTGGCTATCGCGGTCGCCGTGCTGACGCAGGACGGGCACGAGAACAAGGCCTACGACGTGACCGGGCCGGACCTCTGGACACTGCCCGACGCAATGGCCGTGGTGGCGGAAATGGCGGGTAAGCCGATCGAGGTGCATGACGTGGATGACGAGGGCATGTTCGCCTATTTCGATTCCCTCGGCGTGCCGCGCAAGTCGGCGGACGTCGATCCAAACGGACCCATTCCGTGGGCGAGCGAGGGCATGGTGACTTTCGGCCAGTCCATTCGCGAGGGATACATGAATATTGATTCCGACGATGTGGAGCGCATCACCGGCCGGAAGCCGCGCAGCTTGCGCTCCGTTTTCGAACAGTACCAGGGGGCATGGCCTGCATGAGCCGCATTCTCGCATTCGCCGCTGTCATCGGTCTTGCCGCCTGCACCGCGGCCGTAAGCGATCCGCAGACCGCCGCATCGCTGGCCTCGGCAGACTTGCCGCTGGGCGCGGGCGAGGACTGGGACAATCCCGGGGGCGACTGGGGCGAAAGCCATTTCTCCCGGCTGGAGACGATCAACCGCTCCAACGTCGCGCGCATGGGCCTTGCCTGGGAATACGACATGGGCACCGCCCGCGTACAGGAAGCGACGCCGGTCGTGATCGACGGGGTGATGTATACCGCGGGCAATCTTGGCCGCGTTTACGCGCTGAACGCCGCTACGGGCGAGGAATTGTGGACCTTCACGCCCGAGCTCGACATGCAGGTGAACCGCTCCGCCTGCTGCGACCAGGCCAATCGCGGCGTTGCCGTGGCGGACGGAAAAGTGATGGTCGGCGCGCTCGACGGCAAGCTGTGGGCACTCGACATGGCGACGGGCGAACCTGTCTGGAGCGTCGATACCATCGTCGACCATACGCGCGGCTACACCTCGACCGGCGCGCCCGAAGTGGCGGGCGACCTCGTTGTCATCGGCAATGGCGGCGCGGAATACGACGCGCGCGGCTATGTGACGGCGTACCGTATCGCCGATGGCTCGCAGGCATGGCGCTTCTTCACCGTGCCGCGCGATCCCGCCGAGGGGCCGCAGGAGAATCCCGAGCTCGAGCCCGCGCTCGCCACGTGGAGCGAGGAAACGCGCTGGGATATCGGCGGCGGGGGCACGGCGTGGGATGCCATCGTCTACGATCCGCAATTTGACCAGGTGATCGTGGGCACCGGCAATGGCGGCCCCTATCCGCAGGCGATCCGCTCGCCCGGCGGGGGCGACAACCTCTACCTGAATTCGCTGGTAGCGCTGGACCGGGAAACCGGGCGGATGAACTGGTATTTCCAGGAAACGCCGCAAGACAACTGGGACCTTACCGCCACCCAGCCCATGATCCTCGCCTCGATGGACGTGGAGGGCGAGGAGCGCCCCGTCATCCTCCACACGCCCAAGAACGGCAATTTCTACGTGGTGGACCGCGAGAACGGCCACGCCCACGCGGCCAATCCGCTGGTGCGCATGAACTGGTCCGACGGGTTCGATACCGAGACGCAGAAGCATAATATCACGCTGGCGGAATCGGATTATTCCGATGGGCCCAAGATCGTCTATCCCGGCTCTCCGGGGGCGAGGAACTGGTATCCTGCCGCCTACGATCCCACGCGCGAAACCTATTTCGCCCACGTCCTCGACATGGGGAACCTGCTGTTCCTGACCGGCCCTGCGGACGATGTGGAATACAAGGAGAAGGCCCTCAATGCAGGCGCGGCGATCATCTTCACCAGCGACCTGCAAGCCGCAGCCGAAACCCTGCCACCACCGCTGCAGGCTGCCGTGATGGCGGAAGCCGCGTGGAAATGGGTGCTGGACAAGCCTTTCGAGAGCCAGCTTCGCGCCATCGATCCGCTGACGGGTGACACGAAATGGGCGGTGGAAAGCCTCGGCTGGCAGGACCGGCACGGCGTCCTTTCAACCCAAAACGGCCTCGTCTTCCACGGCGACGTGGGTGGCACGCTCTATGCGCGCGATGCCGACACCGGCGAGGCGCTGTGGAGCATCGAGACCGGCTCCACCATCATGGCCGCGCCGATGACCTACATGGTGGAAGGGGTGCAGTACGTCGCCGTGCAGACCGGCTGGGGCGGCGGCGGCTGGGGCTTCGTGCCGCGCTATGCGGCGGCTTACCAGAAGGGCAATGCCAACCGCATCCTCGTCTTCCGGCTGGATGGCGGGCAGGTGGCCATCCCGGCGGATCTGCCCCCGCTGCAACCCGCGCCAGAGCCGCCTCCGCAATATGCCGATGCCACGCCCGAGATGATCGCGGCGGGCGCCGCCATGTTCACCGAGAACTGCACCATGTGCCATTCCAACCAGCCGCGCGCCCCTCTGCCGGACCTCAGGCGCATGAACCGCGGTGTTCACGCAGGCTTCCAGCAGATCGTGCGCGGCGGCCTCTTCGTCAGCCGCGGCATGCCGCATTTCGAGGACCTGCTGACCGAGGACGAGGTCAAAGCGATCCACGCCTGGCTCATCAGCGTGCAGGGCCCCTTGCGCGAACGCGAACTGCAATTGCAGGCCGAGGGGCTGCCGCTCGACACGCAGTCGCTCACCATCCTGTCGAACTACTAGGAGCGCACACCATGACTCCCGCAAACGTCAATATCGCCCATCCCGACAAGCTGTTCATCGGCGGCGAATGGGTCGCTCCGCAATCCGGCGACATGATCGAGGTGGTGAACCCCGCCAGCGAGGAGGTCGTCGCCCGCGTCGCCCATGCCGGCAATGCCGACATGGATGCCGCCGTCGCTGCCGCGCGTGAAGCGTTCGACCACGGACCGTGGCCGCGCCTTTCTCCGCAGGAGCGCATGGCGAAGCTGATGGAACTGGTCGACGCGCTCGAACCGCGTGTGCCCGAACTCGCCGCCGCGTGGACGGCGCAGATCGGCGGCCTCGCCAGCGCGGCGGGTCCGATGCATGCAGGCGGCGTGGCGGGCCTGCGCGGCATTGCCAGCCTTGGCGAACGCTTCGCATGGACAGAGCAGCGCCCCGGCATGGCGGTGGACACCGTCACCGTCGTGCGCGAGCCCGTGGGCGTAGTAGTCGCCATCGCGCCGTGGAACGGGCCCTTCGCGATCATGGCCAACAAGCTGTTCTACGCGCTGATCGCGGGCTGCACCGTGGTGATGAAGCCCTCACCGGAGACGCCGCTGGAAGCCTATATCATCGCCGAGGCCGCCGAGGCCGTGGGCATGCCGCCGGGCACGGTGAACCTCGTCCCCTCCGACAGAGAGGCGGCGGATCACCTGATCCATTCGACCGACATCGACAAGATCACTTTCACCGGCTCCAGCGCGGCGGGCCGCCATATCGCCAGCGTCGCGGGCGGCAACATGGTGCGCGCTACCTTCGAACTGGGCGGCAAGAGCGCGGCGATCATCCGCGATGATTTTCCCATCGAGCAGGCCGCCGGCATCCTCGGCAACACCATCACTGTGATGAGCGGGCAGGTCTGCGCCATGCTCAGCCGCGCCATCGTGCCCAAGGCTCGCCACGACGAACTGGCCGAGGCGATCGCAGGCGTGATGAAGGGCGTGATGATCGGCCATCCGGAGGACGAGGACACCCAGCTAGGTCCCGTCGCCATGAAGCGCCAGCTCGAACGCATCGAGAGCTATATCTCGGCTGGCCGCGAGAGTGGGGCGGATCTCGTCACCGGCGGCCAGCGCCCGGCACACATGAACAAGGGCTATTACATCGAGCCCACGCTGTTCGCGAACGTCGATAACAACAGCAAGATCGCGCAGGAGGAGATCTTCGGCCCAGTCCTGTGCCTGATCCCGGCAGAAGACGAGGAAGACGCCATCCGCATCGCTAACGAGAGCGATTACGGCCTCAACGGCAGCGTCTTCACCAACGATGCGCAGGCCGCCTACGACATCGCGCGGCGCGTACGCACCGGCGTCGTCGGCCAGAACGGCATGCGCATGGAATGGACCGCCCCCTTCGGCGGCTTCAAGCAATCGGGGATCGGCCGCGAAGGCGGGGACGAAGGCATCTGGGGCTATGTCGAGACGAAGACGATCCTGACGGATGCTACCGTAAGCGTCTAGCGACCTGGAGGTGCGATTTATCGCGCCACGGGGTCATGGGGCCAAAGGCGGGGTGACGCGGGAAGCTTTCGTCGCTAGAGAACCGGACAAAATCAATCTGGACCTTTATTCGATGAAACACCTCCTTCTCGCCAGCGTGCCTTTCGCCCTTTTCGCAGCGCCTGCCCTGGCGCAGGATACCGATGCAGATGACGGGGAAGACAACGTCATCGTCGTGCTGGGGGAGGGCTTGCCCGATACTCCCGCAGCCCCCGCCTATTCGACGGTCGAGATCGAGCGCGACCAGATCATCTCCACTGCGTCGGGCCGGCTGGACGACGTGCTGCTGAACGTTGCGGGTTTCCAGCAATTCCGCCGCTCCGATTCGCGCAGTTCCAATCCCACCACGCAGGGTGTCACCCTGCGCGCCTTGGGCGGCAATGCCACCACCCGGGCGCTCGTTACGCTGGACGGTGTGCCGCTGACCGATCCGTTCTTCGGCTACGTGCCCTTCAACGCCGTCGCACCCGAGCGGCTGGGCAGCGTGCAGGTGACACGCGGCGGCGGCACCGGCCCCTTCGGTGCAGGCGCGCTGGCGGGCACTCTGGCGCTGGAGAGCGCGGACGCCGCAACGCTCGGCCTGTTCAATGCGCAGGCGCTGGTGAACGATCGCGGCGAGACGCAGCTCTCCGCCACCGCCGCGCCGGAAGTGGGCGAGGGGTATGCCGTCCTCGGTGGACGCTGGGACCGGGGCAAGGGCTTTTTTACCACGCCCGAGGATCAGCGCGTGCCCGCAACGGCGCGGGCGAAGTTCGACAGCTGGTCGATCAGCGGACGGCTGGTGCAGCCGGTGGGCGAGGACCTGGAACTGCAAGTGCGCGGGCTTGCCTATGACGATGCGCGCACGCTGCGCTTCGAGGGGCAGGACTCCACCAACGAAGGGCAGGATATTTCCGCCCGCCTCGTCAGCCGCGGGCCGTGGCAGGTGGACGTGCTGGGCTATGCGCAATGGCGCAACTTCACCAACATCGTGATCTCGTCGAGCAGCTTCAATCCGGTCCTCGACCAGCGCGACACGCCCTCCACCGGGCTCGGCGGCAAGATCGAGGTGCGTCCGCCCGTGGGCGAGGCGAACACGCTGCGCCTTGGCGTCGATTATCGCCGCTCCGAGGGCGACCTCGAGGAAGTGAATGCCTTTTCCGGCCCGCGCTTTGCCGGCGGCGTCAATTCCATGCTCGGCTTCTTCGCGGAGAACGATTTCGAACTGGGCGCGCTGACGCTGACGGGCGGCGTGCGCGTAGACCGTTCTTCCATCCGTGACGGCTATTACGAAACCCGGGCCGATGGCCGCATGACGTTCCCCGACCGCGAGGACTGGTATTTCAGCTGGCGCGCGGGCGCGCTGTTCGACGCTACCGACACGCTGCGGCTGCGGAGCGCGGCCTATACCGGCCTGCGCCAGCCCACGCTGAACGAGCTGTACCGGCCGTACCAGATCTTTCCCGTTACCTATCTCGCCAATGAGGAACTGGAGCTGGAGCGGCTGGAAGGTTACGAGATCGGGCTGGACTGGCTGCCGATGCCGGGAGCGAAATTCTCGCTGACCGCCTTTGACAACGAGGTGGAGAATGCGGTCGCCAATGTCACCATCGGCACCAATCTGAACCAGCGCCGCAATCTCGATGCAGTTGAAGCGCAGGGGATCGAGGCATCGGCGGAGTACCAGTCCGGGCCCTTCTCGCTGATCGGCAGCGTGGCCGTCACCGATGCCGAAGTGCGCGGCACGGGCCTTGCCGCCGAGCTCGACGGCCTAACGCCTGCACAGGTGCCTGACTGGGCGGCCAGCCTTTCCGCCAGCTGGCGCCCGGTTGAAGGCGCGCTGTTCGCCGCCACCTTGCGCCATACCGGGGAGCAGTTCGAGGACGACCTCGAGACCGACATCCTGCCCGCCGCCACCACGGTGGACCTGTTCGCGCAATATCCGGTGATCGAGCGGCTTTCAGTGGTGGGCCGGGTCGAGAACCTGCTCGACGAGGAGATCGTCACGCTCAATCGTGGCGGGACGCTGGACCTCGGCGTACCGCAGACCTTCTGGATCGGCCTGCGCTACGGTTTTTGAGTAGGCATCGCCGCGAACCCGACTTAGGCTGGCCATCGAAGGGGAGACAGATGGGCACGCTCGACGTCATCAATCCGCGCACCGGTCAGGCGGACCACACCATAAAGCCAGCTTCGTGCGAGGAGGTGGCGGGGAAGGCCGCTGCCTTGCGCGAGGCGCAACCGGCGTGGGAGGCGATGGGCGTGGAGGGCCGCTGCGGGGTCATGGCGCGGTGGCTGGGGGCAGTGAAGGCACGCGCCGCCGACATTGGCGAGGCGGACGCGCACGATACCGGCGGCTGCCATACCAGCTACCTCCAGGGCTTCATCACCATGGGCAATATCGGCGGTTGGCTGGAGGATGCGCCCAAGGCCTTCGCCGCACTCGAATACGACGAGATGAGCCCCTCCATGCCGAGCGTGCGAGTGCAGTCGCAGGTGGTCGCGTTTCCGCTGGTGGGCGTGATCAGCCCGTGGAACGCACCCCTGATGCTGGCGCTGCTTGACGCGATCCCGGCGCTGTTCGCGGGATGCGCGGTGCTGCTCAAGCCCTCCGAGATAACCCCGCGCGTGATCGAGACCTTGTTCGAGACCGTGCGCGAAGTGCCCGAACTGGCGAGCGTGTTCGACTATGTGACCGGCGCGGGCGAGGTGGGGCAGGCGGTGATCGGGGAGGCTGACACCATCTGCTTCACGGGCTCCGTGCCGACCGGCCGCAAGGTGGCGGTCGCCTGTGCGGAGCGGCTGATCCCGTGCCACCTCGAACTGGGCGGCAAGGATCCCTGCATCGTCACCGAAACCGCGGATCTCGAACGCGCGGCCACCGCGGTGCTGCGCGGCGCGGTCTATGCTACCGGGCAGGTCTGCTATTCGGTGGAGCGTGTCTATGTGCATGAGAGCATCCATGATGCCTTCGTCGCCCTGCTGGTGGAGAAAGCGGGCGACGTGCGCCTCAATGCCGATGACCCGCGAGCCGGACATATCGGCCCGTTCACGCACGGCCCGCAGGCGGACATCGTGGCCGGGCACATCGCCGATGCCGTGGAAAAGGGCGCCAGGGTGCTATGCGGCGGGCAAATCGAGGAGATCGGGGGCGGACGCTACCTCAGGCCCACCGTTCTCACTGGTGTGTCGCACGACATGGCGATCATGCAGGACGAGACTTTCGGACCCACCATCCCGGTGATGGCCTATGCCGATACCGAAGAGGCCGTCCGCCTCGCCAACGATACGAATTTCGGCCTCACCGCCAGCGTGATCGCGGGCACGGCGGAGGAGGCGGAGGCGATCGGGCGGCAACTGAATGCAGGCGGGATCTTCCTGCAGGACACCTTCCTCACCTTTGCGAAGATGCGCACCTTCGGCAGCGACAGCTTCGGCTGGTCGGGCCACGGCAGCCCGCGTATCGGGCCGGAGAGCCTGCGCCGGTTCCTCAGGCGCAAGAGCCTGCTTACCCAGACGGGCGAGGTTGCCGACATCCGCAACGACCATCACCTGGGGGAGGGGGCATGAAGATCACCGCAGCCCTGTCGGGCCGGGGCGGCGATGCGCCCGAGCTTGTCGAACTGGAGCAGGAGGCCCCGCGCGCAGGCGAGATGCGCATCCGCCTCGTCGCCACGGGCATCTGCCATACCGACCTGCACGAGCATCCCGGCAGGCACTCGCCGCAGCCCATCGTGCTGGGCCATGAAGGAGCGGGCGTGGTGGAGGAACTGGGCGAGGGCGTGACCGGCTTTGCCGTGGGCGACCACGTCATCCTCTCGGGCAATAGCTGCGGCACCTGCCCTTCATGCCTTGCCGGGCGACCAACCTATTGCGATCTTGCCATGCCGCTATGCTTCGGCGGCAAGCGAATGGACGGGTCCACCGCCTTGTGTGCGGGCGAAGAGGCGGTGCACTCGCACTTCTTCGGACAATCCAGCTTTGCCAGCCATGCCATCGTGCCGCAGCGAACGGCGGTGAAAATGGACAAGGACCTGCCGCTCGAAAAACTCGGCCCGCTCGGCTGCGGAGTGGTGACGGGCGCTGGCGGGGTGATCGAGGCGCTGAAAGTGGGCTTTGGCGATACCATCGCGGTGCTGGGAACGGGCGGCGTGGGACTCTCGGCAGTGATGGCGGCGAAGCTGGTGGGCGCACGTCGGATCGTCGCGGTGGACCTGTCTGACGAGCGGCTGGAACTCGCCCGCGAATTCGGCGCGACCGATACTTTCCGCGGCGATCAGGACGACCTTGCCAGCGCCATTCGACAGGTGACGGGGCGCGGCGTGGATTTCTCGTTCAACACCACCAGCGCGCCCGCCGTGCACACGCTGGCGCTGGAAGTGCTGGCGATGAACGGGACCGCCGGTTTCGTTGCGGCGCCGCTTGGCGAGTGGGCACCGCAGATGTTCGCCATGCTGGCGGGCGGACGACAATTGCGCGGCATCCTTGGCGGCGACGCGAACCCGCAGACCTTCCTTCCCCTGCTCGCCGAGTACTGGCGGCAAGGGCAATTACCCTTCGACCGTCTGCTCACCTTCTACCCCTTCACCGAGATCGAGCGCGCCTGGGCCGATGCGAAATCCGGCGCCGCGATCAAGCCCGTGCTGCTGATGGAGACCGAACATGACGCCTGACCTGCGCACGAAGATCGAAAACCTTGGTCACGACCTCTCGCCCGAGATGCTTGGTGGCACGCAGGCCATGATGGCGGAGCGCAACGCGGGGCTGCCGGCCAGCACGAGAGTCCAGCGCGACCTGGCCTACGGGCCCGACGAGCGGCACGGGCTGGATCTCTTCACGGCCGACGCACCTGAAGGCGCCCCCGTCCTCGTCTATGCCCATGGCGGCGGCTTCGTGATGGGCGACAAGCACACCGAGGGCTCGCCCTTCTATTCCAATATCGGGGATTTCGCCGCGCGCATGGGCTGGGTGGGCATTACCATGACCTACCGCCTCGCACCTGCGCACCAATTCCCGAGCGGCGTGGAGGACATGACCTTGCTGGTCGACTGGCTGCGCAGCCATCTGTCGGAGCATGGCGGCGATCCAGCAAAGATCGTGCTGATGGGCCAGAGCGCGGGCGCAAGCCATGTCGCCAATTACCTCGCCCATGCGCGCGACCATGCCGAGGGTATTGCAGGGGCGGTTTTTCTTAGCGGCATCTACGACGTGCGGACCAGCGCACATAACGATTTCAACAAGGCCTATTATGGCGAAGACGTTGCTGGATGGGGCCCGGCCTCCGCGCTGGCAGGCTTGCTGGCATCACCCATACCGATGCAGTTCAGCGTGGCCGAATTCGACCCCGACGACTTCCAGAAACAGGCCGCACAGCTCGTCTCGCAATGGATCGCGACGAAGGGCCGCCTGCCCGAAATGCACTACCTCTCAGGCCACAACCACCTCACGCCCGGTCTCTCCATAGGCAGCGACCAGAAGGAGACCGAGCGGATGGTGGCGGGTTTCGTGCAGCGGGTAACCGGCTAGCGCGTCCAGCGGCTCAGGCCGCGCGCACGCTGGACACGAATTCGCGGGCCTGTACGCGCAGCGCGGAGGCCTGGCTTTCAAGCTCGCTGGCAGAGACCAGCACCTGGTCGGCAGCGGAACCGGTCGTCAGCGAGAGTTCGCGCACCTGGTTGATGTTCGCGCTCACCTGCTCGGCGCTGGTGGCGGCAAGATCGATGCTCTTGGCAAGGTCGCGCCCGGCGATGGATTGCTGGTCCACGGCAGCGGCGATCGAGACGGCGGTGGTTTCCAGTTCGCCGATCTGCTTGCCGATTTCGCGCAGCGCATCCACGCTGCTGCCGGTGGTGTTCTCGATCGCGCGGATCTGCGCGGCGACATCTTCGGTAGCCTTGCTGGTTTGCGTGGCGAGATCCTTCACCTCGGCAGCCACCACGGCAAAGCCGCGTCCCGCCTCGCCCCCGCGCGCCGCCTCGATCGAGGCGTTGAGGGCAAGCAGGTTGGTGCGGCTGGCGATGCTGGAAATGAGCTCCACGATCTGTCCGATCTGGGCAACCGAATCGATGAGCGCCGCGATCGTCCCGTCGGTCTCGCGCGCGGCGGCGCCGACTTCGCGGGCCAGTTCGGCACTGCTGGCGGCCTGGCGGCTTATCTCGCCGATCGACATGGCGAACTCGTCGCTGGCAGCGGCCGCGGCGGTCACGCCTTCGGTCGCCTCGTCCAGTGCCAGTGACACTTCCTGCGTCTTGCGCGAAGTCGTGTCGGCGGAATCGGCCATCTCGGTGGAGGTCGACTTGAGCTGGCTGGAGGCGGAGGCCACACTGCCCACGATCTCGCCCACGGTGCGTTCGAACTGGTCAGCGAGGGCATGGAGCTGCTTCGTGCGTTCCTCGCGCTCGTGTTCGCGTTCGCGCTCGCGGTCGCGCTGGCGGGCGATGTCTTCTTCCGCCCGCCTAGCGGCTTCGTCGCGCGCTTCCATCGCCTTCATGGTGGAGCGGCGTACGAACACAAGGCAGCGCGCCATGACACCCACCTCGTCATTGCGCTCGGTATCGGCGATCTCGCAATCGAGGTTGCCGCGAGCGACTTCGGCGATGCTCCTGGTCACGCGCTCCAGCGGATCAACGATTTCCTTGTTCACGACCCTGCGATTGTATAGCGCGCTGCCAAGGGCAAGCAGGGCGATGGGCACCATCAGGATGACAGCCCACTGGCCCAGGTCCGCAGTGCGTTCGCCCTGCATCACCATGCGATCGTTGACCTGCGAAGCGAGCTCCTTCGCGATGGCCGCAACGGCGACGCCTTCGCTGATGATCGCGTTGTACTGCTCGCGCGTGACGCCGCCGGCGCTCGTGGCAAGCGCGATCTCCACGTCGCGAACCGCGGCTTCCAGCTCGGCGATGCTGTCTTCGGGAATGGCGCCGAGGTCGCGCAGGGCAGCGGCGTTCGCAAGGGCTGCCTGCATGTGCCCGGTTTCCAGTCTGGAGAAGTCCGTCGTCCCGGCAGCATAGAGTGCGGCGATTTCCTGCTGGCTTTCGAAGACCTCGGTATCCACCTGCATCACGAGCTGGTTGGCAAGGGCGAGCTCCGCGGCCTCGTCGGCGCGCTGGCTCTGCCACGCAAGGCCGGTCATGCCGCATGCGACCAGCAGCACCAGCATCGCTGCCAGGAAGTTCATCAGCAGCCGCAGCTTCTGCGCTATGGTGCGGTTCCTGAACTTCTGGAAACGGGCTTCGTTCTCCGCCACCTCGTCGGCGCGCAGCATTGCCAGGTCACCGTGGATGGTTTCCTCGACCTTGGGTACCTTGGGAGCGTCAGACATATCCATCGTTCAACTCGCTTCCTTGCTTATCGCGGGAGTTCCGCCTCGCAGAACCTGCTCGATTTCCGTGGCGGGGACGGCCTTGAAATACAGCCAGCCCTGGATCTGGTCGCACCCCGCGCTGCGAACCATCTGGGCTTGCTGGTCGGTTTCGACGCCTTCGGCGGTCACATCCATCTTCAGGGCACGCGCCACGGCAATGCTGGATGCCATCATGGTGCGACTGCCTTCATCGTTCACCGCTTCCACCATCAGCGAGCGGTCGATCTTCAGTTTCTCGAAGCGAAACTTGCGCAGCACGCCGATGGAGGCATAGCCGGTGCCGAAATCATCCAGCGCCACGCCTACACCGAAACGGCGAATGAGATCGAGGCTGCGGCTGGCGACGGCAGAATCGCCCACGAGGTAGGTCTCGGTAATCTCGAGCTCCAGCCGTTCTGGCGGGAAGCGCGTTTCCTCCAGGATGTGTCCTAGCCGCACGGGGAAGTCCGGATCGCGCAACTGCGCCGCCGATACGTTGACCGAGAGCTTGATCCCATCCCAGTGCAGGGCATCGGTGCAGGCCCGTTCGAGAACCCAGTCGCCGATGATCTCGATAAGGCCCGTTTCCTCGGCAATGGGAATGAATTCGGCGGGGCCGATGCTGCTGCCATCCGCCTGTGGCCAGCGCAGCAGCGCCTCTACGGCGACAATCTCGGTCGAGCGGGCGTCGACCAGCGGCTGGTAGAACAGTTCAAGTTCCCCGGCTTCCAGCGCCAGGCGCAGGCGGGCTTCCAGATTGCGCGCGGATTCGCGTTCCCGGTCGAAATCTTTGTGGAACCAGGTGCAGCGCATCCGGCCCCCGGTCTTGGAGGCATACATGGCAATATCGGCCCTGCGCAGCATCTCGGTGGAATCGGCCCTGGAGCGGGCAGGGAAGCTCGCCAGCCCGGCGCTTACGCCGACGACGAGCGAGCGGTTCTCGATCTTCTGCGGCACGGTGAAGCGCTCTATGTAGCGGCGGCAGATTGCCTCGAGGATGGTGCCGGCCAGCTTGCCCGAGACCAGCACCGCGAACTCGTCACCGCCAAGGCGGTAGAAACGCCCTTCCTCGCCGCACACTTCGCGCAGGGTCTGGGCGCAGGATTTCAGCAGCGCGTCGCCTAGCTGGTGGCCGTGGTGATCGTTGACCGCCTTGAAACCGTCGAGGTCGATCAGGGCCAGCGCCAGTTCCTCTCCCTTCTCGCGAAGTTCGGCGATGTCGGCATGCAGGGCTCGCCGGTTGGGCAGGTCGGTGAGGCTGTCGGTCATGCTGAGCGCTTCCATCTCACGTATCCGCGACAGCAGGAAATTCAGCGCGAGGGTAGCGATCAGCGCATAGATCAGGATGCCCGAGAAACCGATCGGCCGGACGCCGAAACTGGCCTGGAACGCGGCGATCACGCACGCTACCGCCGCTGCCACGGCAACAAGCACGAATGCTTTGTATCCCAGTTGAAAGGCAGTCGCTGACTGCACCGATTTACCCCCCGAAAGTCAGTGGCTTGCTTGCCTAGGCGAAGAGTCCTTAAGTCCGGTTAAGACCGCATTTACCCTGCGATGAGGCAACACGTTCATGCCGCGGCGCGGGCAGGATGACCCGCCCCACCGTCGGCTGGCCTGAACAGCGAGACCAGTTGCTTGTCGGCGGCAAAGCCGGAATCCGCGGCGATCTTCCCTTCGCCCCCGCCCAGCAGCAACCAGCCTTCGTCGGCAATGCCCTTGCGCAGTTGCAGCAGCGCGCGGCGGCGCGTCGCATCGTCGAAATACAGGAGCACGTTGCGGCACAGGATGAGGTCGAAATTACCCGGAAATGGCGGAGGCTCGAGGAGATTGTGCTGCTCGAAGCGCACCATCCGGCGCAGGCTGTCGATGGCGGTCCAGCCCTGTTCCTGTTTCTCGAAGAAGCGCAGCATGCGCGTGACGCCCAGCCCGCGCTGGATCTGGAAACTGGAATATTCCGCGCGCCGCGCCTGGTCGATGGCCCTGCTGGAGACGTCCGTTCCCAGGATCGAGATGTCCCAGCCTTCCCAGCGCGCCCGTTGCTCTGCGAACAGAACTGCCAGCGACAGCGCTTCCTGTCCGGTCGAGCATCCGCAGCACCAGATGGAGATGCGCTTGCGCCGTTCACGCAGGCTGGCGATCGCCGGGATGATGTCGGAGGCGAGCTTGTCGAAGACGGCCTGGTCGCGGAAGAAATAGGTTTCGTTGTTGAGCAGGGCCTCGACCACTTCCTGCGGCAGGCGCGACTGCTCGGGCTGGGTCAGCAGCACGAGCAGGTCCTGGTTGCTGGTGATCCCGTGCTCGCGGAAGACGCCCGTGAGGACCGAGCCGATCCGCCACTTGCGCTCTTCGGTAAGCACCTGCCCGGTCTGCCTTTCCAGCATGCCGGCAATGACCCCGATGGCGATTTCGTCGGGCGCCATCACGCCCCCTGGACGGTTTCGACGATCCGTCGCCCGAGATCGCGCGGGTGGAGGATTGCGGCGGCATAGCCGGCGCGCGCAACCGATCCGGGCATTCCCCAGACCGCGGACGTCGCCTCGTTCTGCACGAGCACGGATCCGCTCGCGGCAACGATATCTGCAGCACCTGCCGTGCCATCGCGGCCCATGCCGGTCAGCACGATGCCGAGCGCCGCGGGGCCGTAGGCTTTCGCGACCGAAGAAAACATCGGGTCGATCGCGGGCATGCAGGAATTGGCCGCGGCCGACTGGTCCAGCCGGATGCGCATCTCGTTGCCTTCGCGAATGACGGTGAGATGCGCATCGCCCGGTGCGACATAGATCGTATCAGGCGCGAGCATCAGTCCTTCGCGCGCGACGCAGGCCTTGCGGTCGCAGACCTCGGCCAGTTTCTGCGCGAAGGCGGGGATGAAGCTTTCCGGCAAATGCTGTGTCACCAGGATCGGTACGCGCAGGCTTGCGGGCAGCATGGCGAGGCACTGGCCGATGGCGTGAATGCCACCGGTGGAAGCGCCGATCGCGACAACCCTCGCCCGCTCGCGCGAAGCCGTGCGCAGGACGGGGGCGGGGATTGCGGTGCTTGCAGGCGCCTCGGCTCCGGGAGCGTCGCTACGGCGCAGCGGGCGCTTGCCAAGGGCGCGGATGCGCGTGAGCAGGTTCTCGCGATACTGCTCGTTGAAGCCGCCCGATTGGGGCTTTTGAAGCGTATCGGCAGCGCCCATTTCCAGAGCGCGCACGGTCTGCTCGGCACCATCGGCGGTGAGGCTGGAGACGATCATGATCTTCGCCTCGCGAGCGCGCTCGATCATGCGCGGCAGTGCTTCGAAACCGGTCATGCCCGGCATTTCGAGGTCGAGCAGGATCACCCCCACCCGTTCCTCCATGAGGAAAGACAGGGCATCCTCGGCATTGGCGAAGGCGCCCGCCAGTTCGAGGCCCTCCGCCCCGTTGACGAGGTGGGAGAACACGCCCCTGATCGTGGCGGAATCGTCGACCACGAGCACGCGCACGCTGGAAGGGCGGTGGGAGCTGGAAGCGAAGGGCGCGTTCATTGCGGCATCTCCGTCTCGTAGCCGACCATCTGCAGCTTGATCTGCAGGGTATCGTGGTCGAACGGTTTCATCACGTATTCGTCCGCGCCGGCATCGATCGCCTGGCGGATATGCGCCACGTCGTTCTCGGTGGTGCAGAAAACCACCTTGGGCTTCCGCCCTTCGGGGCGGCTGCGCAGTGTGGTCAGGAATTCCAGCCCGTCCATGACCGGCATGTTCCAGTCGAGGAGGATGACATCGGGCATCGTCTCGAGGCATTTGCCCAGCGCCTCGCTACCATCGGCAGCCTCCGTCACCTCGAGCCCAAGCCCTTCGACGATATGCCGCGAAACCTTGCGGATGACCCGCGAATCGTCGACGATAAGGCAGCTTTTCATACGGTTTTCCATCCACTTCCCTTTTGCAGGGCGTAATGCGCAAGGCTTAAGAGAGGATTAGGCCACGGCGGCAATTTCGCGCGTGGCCGAAATGATCCGTTCGGGATCCACCAGCACCAGCGTCTCTTCCCCGGCCTGCACCTGCCCCAGACAGACCGCTTGCCAGTTTGCAGGCAGCTTCAGGCGCATTGGCGAGGGACCATCGACGATCTCGGCAATGTCGTGCACTTCATCGACCATCAGGGCGTAGGCGAACCCGTCCGGGCTCGTCACCACGGCCATGCTGCCGGGCGTGGCGGGGCGGGCGGCGCGGTTTTCCAGCGCCGCGGCGCAATCGATGACCACCATGCCCCGGCTGCGCAAGGCGGTGATGCCGGAGACGTGGGAGGGCGCGCGCGGGACCGGAGTGACCTTTTCCAGTTCGACGACCGTGGTGATCGCGCCAGCGGGAAAGGCGACGCGCTCTCCTGCCACCGTCACTAGGAGCACAGGCTCGCTCATCTCACTCGCTTCCTTCCATGCAGGGGCTGGTTCCGGGCCCGAGCTCGGCGGGCAGGATCCGTTCCACCGGCCTGTCGTCCACCAGCACGATCCCTGTGCTGCCATCAGCTGCCGGGCGGTAGGCCACGATATCGACCATGCACGCGATCGCGTAGGCCAGCAGCTGGCCGTCGCGGCGCAGCAGCAGGGTATGGATTGTGTCCGCAGCGGGCAGTTCGTCCGGCAGGCCGAGCACTGGCACGACGCCGCCATCGATCAGGATCTTGTAGTCTTCGCCCACCCGGCTGATCGCGCCGTGCGGCAGGCGCTCGATCCGCTGCAGTTCGTCGACCGGGATGAGCGCGCGGGAGGCATCGAAACGCTCGAACAGGACGCCCGACAAGGGCGCTTCGGCCGCATTGGTCCTGGTGCCGGTCTGGGCGATCCGGCCGCTTTTCTTGACTTCGCCTATCATGCCTGCCGCGCGCGCGATGCCCGAGACATCGAGCGCCATCACCGGCTCGCCATTGTCGAGCTGGGCAATGCCGACATAGAAGCCTGTATCCTGCAACAGCGGTGCGACGGGCTTGATCACCAGCTCGTCGAGGCTGACGATCTCGTCGACGCCGAGCGCGAAGATGTCTCCGCCAACCAGTCGGACGATGAGGAACAGCTGGTCCGCGCCTGTTCCAGAGCTCGGCTGCTCGATCCCCAGGATGGCCGCGAGCGAGGTCCTGGGAACGCGCCGGTCGTCCAGCACGATGAAATCCATGCCGCCCATGCGAACGCGCCTGTTGCTGTCCGACAGGCGGACGATCTCGTCGATATAGGAGCGCGGCAAGGCGAAGGCCTGCCCGCCTGCCCTGGCGATCACGGCGGGCACGATGCTGAGCGTCATGGGCACGTTCATCATCATCCTGGTGCCGGCGCCCGGGGTCGTGTCGATCATCAGCGAACCGCCGATGGCTTCCAGATTGGCGCTGACGACGTCCATGCCCACCCCGCGACCGGAGATGGCGGTCACCTCACTGGCGGTGCTGAAGCCGGGCTGGCAGATCAACGCGGTCTTCTCGCGCTCGGTCATGCTCTTGGCCTCGTCTCCCGAAATCAGGCCCTTGGCGATGGCCTTGGCCACCAGCTCTGCCGTATCCATGCCGCGTCCGTCATCGACGATGCCAATGCGGATCTCGCTGCCGGTCTGCCGGGCACTGACATGCAGCAGGCCGATCTCGCGCTTGCCCGCCGCCATGCGCTCCGCCGGGGTTTCGATTCCGTGATCCACGGCATTGCGCAGCAGGTGGACGAGCGGGTCGCGAATGACCTCTATGAGCTCGCGGTCGAGCTCCACGTCGCCGCTTTCCAGTTCAACCATCACCAGCTTGCCAAGCTCGCTGGAAAGATCGCGCACGAGGCGAGGGAGCCCCGCGAACAGCGTGTCGATGCGCTGCATGCGGATGCGCTGGATGGCATCGCGCATGTCGTCGAGCATGGTGGACAGCCGGTGCACGCTGGCTTCGACCTGCTGGGATCCGGCGTTCTGCGCCAGCAGCCGCTCCAGCTCGTTACGGGCAAGCGCCATGTCGGAAACCCCGCTCATCACGCGGTCCAGCAGTTCCACGGGCAGGCGGATGGTGCGCTGCTGGCGGGGGGAGGTGGCCTCGCCCTTGCCGGGCGCGCTGCCCGCCATCTCGGCAGCGGAAATGTCACCCTCGCCACGCAGGGCGGCGATCAGGGCGGAGTCGTCGGCCTCGGGCAGCGGCTCGCCTGCATCGATGAGGGCGATCAGCTGGCGAATGGTGTCGATCGTCGCCAGCACCGCGTCGACCGCTGGCTTGTCGGGCTGGCGCCGTCCGGAGCGGAAATCGGCCAGCACGTCTTCGGCGGCATGGCTCAGCTTTTCGAGACGCGGGAAGTCGAAGAAGCCGCAATTGCCCTTGATCGTATGGAAAAAGCGGAAGACGTTGGCGAGGCGTGCCCGGTCGGACGGGTCTTTCTCCCACTCCACCACTTCGGCCGACAGGTTTTCCAGCAAATCGTGACATTCCGCCACGAATTCGCCCAGCAGCTCGTCCATCTGGTCCACCCTCTGCGTTCTGCTTGCACGGTGCTTCCCTGCAAGAGTGGACCTCTTTGGTTAAGGCGATGTTAGCGCGGCGACCGGTTCAGCCCTTTCGGGCGCAGTTGATGCACAGGGCAGCTTCGGGACGGGCTTCCAGCCTGCCTTCCGAAATCTCCTCCCCGCACTGGGCGCAATAGCCGTATTCGCCCTTCTCGATACGATCCAGCGCGCGCTTCGTGGAAGCGATCTCGCGGGTGACGAGGCGGGCCTGCGCCTCGAGGCTTTCATCGTCCTCCATCTGCACGGCGCGTTCGGAGGAGTCGGGATCGCTCGGCTCGTCGAGGTCGCGCTCGATATGGTCCAGCCGGGTTTCGAGTTCGGCAAGCTGGGCTTCGAGACGGGCCTTGTTGGTATCGGTCATTCACTTGGTCTCCGAAGGAACCCAGCAGCCGTGGAAGGCCATGGGCATGGCAAAGGGAAGCTTGACGGTGGCAAGGGGCTCGCGGCTGACATCCTTGCCGTCGAGGATGAGCAGGTCGGCGCGCTTCTCCTCGAAGCGGTCGACCACCACAAGGACGAAACCGTCGCCTTCCGCCGCATCGGCGCTGCGCGGCACGAAGAGCGGCTCCTGCGAAGCGGCGCCTTTCAGGTCGTGGACCAGCAGCTCTCCTGTATCCCACATGATCTGGCCCACGCCCATCTGCGGGAAATCGCGCAGCGCGAAATAGCCGATGGAGTGCTTCGACATGGCGAAGCGGTCGTCGATCCGTGGCATGTCGCCCAGCGCGCCTTCGACAGGGTGCAGGCTCACCGCCTCGTGATCGGGCCTGGAGAGGTCGAAGACGATACGCGTGATCTGGGTGATCGTCTCGGGCATGGTGGGGAAGCGCCCGGTCTTGTCGGCGAAAAAGCTGAAGCAGTTGCCGGGCGAGGCGGGGGTATCGAGGATGACGCGCTCGCCTTCGCTATAGGCATTCATCACGTGACCCATGACGAGGCCGGGAATATCGAACCAGCGCATGTCGCGCGCCGGATCGCCGTCGCGCGGCATTACGCCCCACTTGCCGGGCAGGTCGGGATCGTATTCGTAATAAGCGCCGCCCTGCCGAAGACGCGCCTCGTCGGCTACCAGCGGCATGATCGGGAAGACGAGGTGCTCGCGCGTCACGCCCCAGTCATGGCTGAGGCCGGGATAGGGCGTTTCGAACATCTGCTCGCGGATCAGCTTTCCGTCCGCATCGAAGACGTGGAGGCTGGCCGCAGTGCTCGGCTCGCCATCGGCGAAGACGCCGTAGCTCCACCATTCGCCGGTGACGGGATCGACCTTGGGATGGGCTGTAAGGGCAGTGGACCGGAGATCGCCGAAATCCCCGATGCCCTTGGTCTCCAGCGTGTCCATGTCGATCTCGTATGGATGGCTGTCCTCGCGCAGGGCGTAGAGCTTGCCGTGATGCTCGAAGGCGAAGGTGTTGCCGGTATTGTCGCGCTGGGGGAGGTTCGAGACGCTGGCATCGTCGGTATGCTTGTTGCGGTAGTGGCCATAAAGACGGCGGCGCGCGCCGCGTTCGGCCTTCAGTCGCTCCGTCTGCACATAGCGGCTGCGGAAGCTCACATGTCCGCCCTCGAAGTGGAAAGCGCTCACGAGGCCGTCGCCATTGAGGATGATGTCGTCCTCCAGGCTTGGATATTGCCGGTCGCCCCCGCTGCGGAAGTAGGAGCCTTCGAGTTCTGCGGGGATTACGCCCTCAACCTCGCATTCGAACACATCCGCCTCGAAGCGCATGGGTTTCCTCTCCTGCAAGCCGAAGCTGGCATAGGGGTGAAAGACTTCCGGCATTGTTCTCTCCCGTGTTACCCCATGATTGAAATGGAGATAGCGCCGCTTGGCAAGCGGGCATTTGACGGGAGACAAATCGATGAGCGAATGCTGGCCTGACGGTGTGCCGCAGGTGATGCCGGCGCAGGACCGCGGCGAGATCGAGGAACTCTACGCCCGCTATGCCTGGGGCATAGACCTTGCCGACGAGGAGCAGGCCATCGCTACCTTCGCCCGCGACGCGGAATTCGATCATCTTTGGCAGGGCAAGGTGAAGGGGCACGACGCGATCCGCGAGAACCTGCGCTCGCTCTGGTACGACCGCCAGCACTGGTGGTATGGCCGCCAGCATCTGATGAACCAGTTCATCATGGACCCGCATCCCGAGGGTGCACGGGTGCGCTGCTTCTTCCAGATCGTGCAATGGAATGCCGACTACCGCACCAACTTCGTCTTCGGCATCGGCACGCGCGACGATCGGCTAGTGAAGGAAGATGGCCGCTGGAAGTTCTGGCGGCTGACGGTGAATGCCTGGACGGAGGTCGACCAGGTGCCGTGGAAGGGAGAGCGAAACCTTCCGCAGCGCCCGCCTTATCGCAGCCCGCCTGCCGACACGCGCTCGTTCGCGGAGCAGTCGCAGGACCCCTTCGTCGAGGAGTAGGGCAGCCCCGCCGGTGCGACCCGAGGGGGTTGGTCCGGCTAGGCTTTCCTGTCCTTCTTCTGGCCGGGTATCTTCGCGAGCTTCTTGTTCTTCTTTTTCTTCGGTTCGGGTGCACCGGCCCTGGCGGATTTCTTCGCCTTGCGGATGTCCTTCTTCGCCGCTTTCAACTCGCCCTGCAACACGATCACGGCTTCGGCAAGGCGGCGAACCGATCCGACGCGGGGGCGTATCTCGCGCGCGAGCACGGCTTTGGCAAGCGCGTCCACGGGCAGTTCGTTCTGGTCGACCGAAAAGTTTTCATTAGCCGCTGGCGAAGGCGTGCTGGGCCCTGCGCCCATACTTTCCGATGCCGGGGTCTGCGTATTCATGGCTGAATGATGCAACGTCCCGTTTGCCTTGGCAAGCAGGCGGTCACCTTGTCACAAAAGCATCACAAGAGGCTCAGGCTTCCAGGATTCCTTCGCATCCCAGCCACGCTGCCAGCCTTGCAAGCTCGTTCTCGACCTGGTCCGACACCAGCTCGCGCCGACCCGGTTCCAGCCAGAGGCGCAGGACATCGCCCTCGCGCTTGAGGCGGCTGGAGAGCAGCGAGATCCGCGATCCCGCGCCCAGCCTGCGGCACAGGCGAAAGGCGAGACCCCAGGCGGCCGCCTCATGCAGCGCCTTGTCGTCGGCCAGCGCCTGCAAGTCGGCGGTGGGCTCTGGCTTGCCATTGGCAGCACGTAGCGCGGCGGCAATCATCGCTCGGCCCTGGTGATCCAGGCCCAGCCAGCGCTTGTCGAGCGCCCAGTCGATCGAATGGCTGAGGCGCATGTTCGGCTCCAGCCGCCACTGGGCCAGCGCCAGCATGGTCGCGGCAAGGCGCAGGCGTTCGGTGCCGTTGCCATTGCCCCGTGCCGCATCGGAGGTCCAGGCCGCGATCTGCATCGCATCGGTCGGCGATGCGCCCCGTGGCTCGGTGAAATGGGAGACAGCGGCCAGCAGCGGGTCGAGCTTTTGCGCGCCTTCGGACAGGCTGCGAAAGAGCAGCCCCTCGCGTAGCCCCCAGGAGGAAAACACCAGGCCATCGGGCTGCAACTGCGCCAGCAGCGGACGCAGCATGGCGGCCGCATCGGGAAGGCCCGCCGCGCGCGAGGAAGAGATACCGCTGATCTCGCACAGCATGTCGGGCTTCATGCTCGACAGCTTCTTGGCGATCTTGTCAGCCTCCTGCATCGTCATGCAATAGGCCTGCGGATCGGTGAGGGGGTATTTCGACTTGTGCATGGCGAACGTCGCCATCGCCCGCCACGTGCCGCCGACCATGTAGAGCGGGCCCTCGTGATGCGTGGCCCAGTCGGCCTTTTCCAGCTCGGCGCGGACCGCCTTGTTGAAGGCCTTGGTGCCTTTCTCGCGCAGGGCTGGCAGTCGCAGCGTGCCGAGTGGCAGGCTGACGCCGTGCGAGCTTTCCCCGTCCCCGATCGCGACCAGTTCCAGGCTGCCGCCGCCAAGGTCGGCCACTACGCCATGCGCGCCGGGAAAGGCACCGATCACGCCGTAGGCCGATGCAATCGCTTCCTCCTCGCCCGAGAGAACCTTGATATCGAGCCCGAGGTCGCGCACCCGGGCGACGAATTCCGGCCCGTTCTCCGCATCGCGCACCGCCGCCGTGGCGACGACCTGTACGTCCGTCACCTCGATATCCTTGAGGATGCAGGCGTAGCGAGCGATGCCGCCAAGCGCCATGTCCATGGCCTTGTCAGGCATCCGCCCGGTGCTGGCGAGATCTCGGCCCAGGCGGGCAGTGACCTTCTCGTTCAGCCAAACGGCAGGCGCCCGCTGCGGGCCGGAATAGACCACCAGGCGAACGGTGTTGGACCCTATATCGATGACCGCGCGCTGGGGCCGGTCGACAAGCTTGCTGCTCCTGCTGGGGAAAGGCGCTGTCATACCGCGCCCTTGCGCAGCGTGAGCTTGGGCACGCGGTCTTCCTTCAGCGCGCCGCCCCGGCCGGAAAGCGATGGATTGGTCATGAAGTAATCATGGCAGTTGAAGCCGTCGCCATCACTCTCCACTCGCTCGTAATCCCCTGTTTCTCCATCGAGAAGCCAGCTGAGTTCGGTATCCAGCAGGTTGGCGAGCAGTACCTGTTCGAGGATCTGGTCATGCACCGTGTCATTGGTGATCGGCACCATCGCCTCGACCCGGCGATAGAGGTTGCGATCCATCACGTCGGCGCTGGAAATGTAGACCTTGGCCTTGTCGCTGGGCAGCGCCTCGCCATTGCCGAAGGCGTAGATGCGGCTGTGCTCCAGGAAGCGGCCGATGATGGATTTCACCGTGATATTGTCCGAAAGGCCGGGCACGCCGGGCCTGAGGCAGCAGATGCCGCGGCATATCAGCACCACCTGCACACCCGCCTGGCTCGCCTCGTACAGCTTGTCGATCACGCGCTTTTCCGTGATCTGGTTCATCTTCATCCAGATCGTGGCAGGCTTGCCTTCGCGCGCGAACGCGATCTCCGCCTCGATATTCTCCAGCAGCGTTTCCAGCAGGTCGAGCGGCGAGATCGCCACCCGCTCCATCTTCTGCGGTTCGACATAGCCGGTGATGAAGTTGAACAGTTTCGACGCGTCACGTCCGATTGCCGGATCGGCGGTGAAGTAGCTGAGATCGGTGTAGATCTTCGCAGTCACTGGGTGGTAGTTTCCGGTCCCGAAGTGGCAGTATGTGCGGTAGCCGCCCTCCTCCTGACGCACCACCATGCTCACCTTGGCATGGGTCTTCCAGTCGATGAAACCGTAGATCACCTGCACCCCGGCCCGCTCCAGCTCGCCGGCCCATTTGAGGTTCTGCTCTTCGTCGAAACGGGCCTTCAGTTCCACCACGGCGGTGACCGACTTGCCGTTCTCCGCCGCCTCGGTCAGCGCGTTGATGACGGGCGATTGCTGTCCTGCGCGGTAGAGCGCCTGCTTGATCGAGATGACGTTGGGATCGTTCGCCGCCTGGCGCAGGAAGTCCACCACCACCTCGAAGCTTTCATAGGGGTGGTGGATGACGATGTCCTTCTCGTGCACGGCAGCGAAAACATCGCCGTCATGCTCCATCACCCGCTCGGGATAGCGCGGCGAGTAGGGGGTGAACTTGAGGTCGGGGCGATCCTCCTTCACCACCTCTTCGAGCCCGGCAATACCCAGCATGCCGTCGGTCTTGGTGATGAAGGCCTGCTCGAGGTCCAGCTTGTCGCGCAGAAGTTCCTCGGCCTCTGCATCGAAGCTCTCGTCGATCTCCAGCATGATGACCTGCCCGCGCCGCCGCCGCTGGATGGCGCTGCGGAAATAGCGCACGAGGTCCTCTGCCTCTTCCTCGATCTCGATATCGCTGTCGCGCAGCACGCGGAACACGCCGTCGCCCGTCACCTCGAAACCGGGGAACATCAGGTCGGCATAGCGCACCACCAGCCGCTCGATGGCGACGTAGATCGCCTCGTCGGCATTGGGGATGCGCACAAAGCGGGGGAGGGCGCTGGGGATCAGCACCATCTCCACCAGCCGGCTGCCATCGTCCTTGCGCGTGAGGTTGAACAGCGCGCCCAGGCCAAGGTTGGCGACGAAGGGGAAGGGGTGGGCCGGGTCAATCGCCTGCGGAGTGATCACGGGCATGATGTGGTCGAGGAAATACTGCCGCAGCCAGCTCTCGGCTTCCTCGTCGATGCGGTCCTCGCCCTTGATGTGGATGCCCTGCGCTTCCAGAAGCGGGCGCAGCCTGTTGAAGGCGTCCTGCTGCCCGCGCTCGAGATCGCGGAACTTCGCATTGATCGCGGCTAGCTGCTGGCTGGGCGTGCGCCCGTCGATGGACATTTCGGACACGCCGCTGCGCACCTGCCCGGCGAGGCCCGCAACGCGGATCATCATGAATTCGTCGAGATTGCTGCCCGAAATCGAGAGGAAGCGCATCCGCTCCAGCAACGGATAGGAATCGCGATTGGCCTCGGCCAGCACACGCTGGTTGAAGGAGAGCCACGAGAGCTCGCGGTTGAAATAGCGTTCCTCGGGCGAGAGCAGCTCTGGATCGACAGGGGGCGTCGCCGGATTTGCCATTTCGGGATTGGTGCTCATCGGTCCTCGAACGCTCCACAGGAATAGCGCTGCCGTGTTACGCGATTGGACATGCCGCGCAATATGTCAGCGCGCGCGATGCCTGCTCAGTTCCAAGTTTCCACGAGGTCGCTGGCGCGGGCGATGGCGGCGATTCCGCGTTTGCCCTCCGCGCGCTTGAGCTGGACGATAACGTCGATCACACTGGCGGCGTAGGATATGGTGTCCGAGCGCGAGAGGCCGATGCCGGTCTGCATCACCATTAGCGAGAGTTGTTCCAGCGCCCCTCGCAGGCTGTTGGCGTGGATGGTGGAGAAGCTGCCGGGGTGGCCGGTATTGATCGCGCGCAGGAAGGACACGCTCTCCGCCCCGCGAAGCTCGCCCAGCACGATGCGGTCGGGCCTCAGGCGCAGGGCCGATTGCAGCAGTTCGTTGGCGGTCACCTTGGCCTCGCCCAGCTCGCCCTTCACGGCGACGAGGCCCACGGCATTGGCGCCGGGAAACTTGAGTTCGGGCGTGTCCTCCACCAGCACCACCCGCTCGTCGCGCGGGATTTCGCCCAGCATGGCGTTGAGGAAGGTGGTCTTGCCGGTGCTGGTGCCGCCGGAAATGAGGATGGTTTTCTTCGCCCGGATCGCGGCGCGCAGGAATTCGATCGGGTACGCTTGCGGATCGGGCATGTCCGCCTCGCTCGGCTGGACCAGCGGCCCGGCGTCATAGGCATCGAGCGGAAGGTCAAGACGGCGATGGCGGCGCACGGCCATCGCCCAGTGCTTGCGCGTGGCGGGCGGGCCGCAGAACTGGATGCGCGCGCCATCGGGCAGGGTTGCGCCCAGCAACGGATGCTCGCGGTTGATGCCCTGGTGACTGATGCGCGCAACCTGCTCGGCGAGGCGCTGGATCAGCTTGTCGTCGATCGCCTCGTTCGCGATGCGCCGCATGCCGCCTGTGCTGGCAGCGTCCTCCACCCACATCTCGCCGGGCTTGTTGACGAGGATCTCGGTAACGGTGTCGCGCTCCAGCCAGTCGCGGAACGGCGCGAGATAGGCGTCGAGATAGACCGAGCCCGTAGGCACTTGCGGCGCATCGGCAGGCGGTCCTGCCATCTGCACCGGATCGTTGCCGCCCGGCGACGAGGCGTTTTCGCCAAGATGATGGATTTCAGCCGACAATGCCCGTTCCCGCTTCGCTCAATTGACTTTGGGCGCCTGGCTGAAATCGAGATCGCGCGCAGTGTAGACACGGATCGGTTCACCCATCCGCACCCGCACCGTCGGCGAGCGCTGGCCATCCTGCTGCAATGCGGTGTTCGCAGCACTCTGTCCGCCGCCCAGGATGACGGAGGCCCCGCCGCCGGCAATGGTGGTCAGCCCGCCAATGACGGAGAGCAGCATCGCCGAACCGAAGCGGCTGAAGAAGTGGGTGTTCACCTCGCCCTCCAGACCCGCCGTGCCATCGAAGCTGGTGGCCGGGCTCTGCAACGAGACGGTGACGCCGTCGGGACGGATCACGCGCTGCCAGATCACATAGGCACGGCGTTGCCCGGCCTGCAGGCCCGACTGGTACTGGCCGACAAGGCGGCTGGAGCGCGGGATCAGCACGCGGCTGCCATCGAAGCTGCGCACGTCCTGAGAAACGACGGCACGCACGAAACCGGGCACGTCGGTGTTGATCGCCGTCTCAAGGATGGCGGGGATCATCGTGCCCTGCGTCACGGTCGTCGCGGGGTTTACATCCTGCGTAGCCATGGCAGGCCCGCCGCCGACACCGCCGATGCGCGCGGCGAACTCTCCCGCCGCGCCGCCGCCGGGGGCGACTGCACCTTCGGGCGTGGCCAGCGCCGCAGCCTCGGCCGCCGCCGCGTTGGCTGCTGCCGTCGCGGGCGCGGTGCCGCCATCGAACACCAGCGTGGGCGAGGAATAAGGATTGCCTGCCGGGCCGAGCGCGTTTTCCCCCTCCGGCGCACGGGCGAGGACGGGCGCGGGGGCCGGGTCTTCCATCGGCACGGCGCCGGCATTGGCGCTGGGCAGGCCGTCGGCGGGCGAAGCGGCATAATCCATGGGTGCAGGAGGCGGAGCGGCGACGTCGGCGGTCGCGGCCTCGCCATCATCGGAGCCGGTGCTGTTCAGGCCCCAGAAAGTGGCAGCCCCCAGCAATGCGACGAAGCCGACGCCAGCCAGCAGGCCGAGCGCGTCCTTGTTGCTCTTGCGATTGGCTACCGCCGGGTAGGACGTGCGGCTGGCAAGGTCGATGACCTCGGTGGTCTCGTCGTCGCGCGGATCCGCATCATTGGCGTGACCGGCGGACTTTTCCGGAAGGCGCATGGCAAGTTTCATCGGTCTTTACTCCAGTTTCGCCGTTCAGGCGCCCGTCTGGGCCGTGCCGTCGGCATTCACCGCGCCGACCGGGCCCTGGTTGGTCAGCATGGCGGCATCGTCGCCCGAGCGCAGGATGATCTCGCTCGGCACGACGTCGAGGACGATGGTGTCGCCGCGCACCGCGAAGTTTACGGGCCCTTCCGTACCCTCGTGATCTTTCACCAATATGGCAGGCATGGGCTGGCCATCGGGCCAGGCGAGGAAGGTGGCACTGCCATCGTCGTAGATCCGCTCGGGCAAAAGGGCGCTGTCGCCGCTCGGTGCCCAGTCGAAATTGAGCGCGGTGGGATCGATCACTGCATAGTCGTCATTCGCCGCGGCGAGTTCCACGCCGTTGGGCTGCGAAGCAGGATCGCGCTGCGCCACCTGGGTCTCCTCCTCCACCGGTTCCAGCTCCTGCGGATAGGTGAAGGCGAGCACGTAGAGCGGCGTGCGGTGGTTGGGGCTGGCGACTAGGTCGAACAGGTAGGTGTGGCGGTTGGTCACCACGGTCATGTTGGTAGCGGCACGCGGCTCCAGCGGCTTCACGAACAACAGGTTCGCGCGGCGGTTGGGCGTCACCTGCCATTGCTGCGAATTGCCGATGGCGACGTTCTCGATCGCCTCGTTCTCGCCGAACTGGATCGTGGACTGGACATTCACCTTGCCCTCTACCCGCACGACCTGCGTGGGATCGTAGAGTCGCTCGACAAGGCGCGGATCGTCCGCCGCTGCGGGCGTGGCGGCAAGCGCCGAGGCGAGGCAGAGCGCAGCGAAACTTGCGCGGATCATCAGATTTTCTCCGTGGAGCGAAGGGGTGCGGACTTGAAGCGGCTGCCGATGCCGCGTGCCCGCGAAACAGGCGTTGAACCGGGCCGGCCCTGCTCGGCGGAGGGGCCGCCCTGCACGATGCGCGTTTCACGCGAATGGCCGGGTCCGCCGCCGGTATCGTTAGCGGCAAGAGGCGTATTGGCGGTGACGCGGATATCGCGAGCGGGCGGGGGCGTCGATTGCGCGGCCCGATCGCGCGCGGTGGTGGTGGCGATAGCCGGGGCAGCCGCTGCGGGAGCGGGCGCGCGGGTGGTATCGAACCCGCGCTCGTCCGCGCCGCTATTGCGGGCAAGGCCGAAGACGCTCCAGCCCGTCACCATGGTGGTGGCGACCTTCAGCACCATGAACATGAGTGCAAGATGCACCGCGCCGATCATGAAGAATGCCATCGCGGGGCGCACGTCGATCTGGCCCGGCGTCGCCAGCAAGCTGGATAGGACCGGCACGGCGAGCTCCAGCATCAGCGATCCGCCCAGCACGGCGAACAGCGGCGCGAGCGCCAGCAGTACCACGCCCTTCAGCCAACCCACGAACAGCCCGCGCGTCCCGTCGAAGAGGGCGAGCAGGATGAAGATAGGGCCAAGCCCCATCAGAATGGCGAGCGCGATCTTGCAGGTGGCAAGCACGCCTACCGTGCCCAGCAGCAGCATGGTCCCGCCCGACCACAGCAGGCCTGGTGGCGAGAAGATCGATGTGTCGTTCGCCATCGCATCCCCGCCCGATGCTTCCATCAGCGAGAGCATGACGACGTCCAGCTTGTCGGCGAAAATCGTGGTGGCAGAGCCATCAGTGCCCATGATGCTGGTGGCGATGAAATCTGGCGCGCCGACAGCGAGGTTCCAGAACACGCTCTGGAACGCGACCCAGCTGGTGGCAAATGTCGCAACAAGGCCCACCGTCACCATCTTGGGTGTCAGTGCCGACAGGCCAAGTCGCGCGCGACCGGTGATGAGGCCGAAGCCGAGGAAGGCAACGAACAGCGTCAGCGCCAGCGTGAGGGTGGTGCCCATCGCGCCATTGGCGAAGAGGTTGTTGAACGCCGCCTGCGCCATCGCGGAGGCAGCGCAATCCACGCCGCGAAGGCTCGCGCCGATCCCGGCGCCCACGCCTTCCATGGCGCGCATGCACTGCGCGCTTGCGCCGCTCATGGCACCGGTAGCGCTCATTCCGCGGCCTCCCAGTTGAAACCGTCATCGTCCCCCTGCGGATCGCTCGATCCCGGCCACGGACGGTTGGTGAGGGCGGGATACCACTGAGCGGGATCGTCGCCGACCGCCTCGCGCAGCAGGTCGAGCCGGCGCACGCTGGACTCCCGGCCCGAAAGCATGGTCAGCACTTCGGGCGCGCCCGACAGGTCGAGCCGCACGACAACGCTGGCATCGGGCTGGCGCACGAGGAAGCAGCGGCTGTGCGCGGGCAGGCTCTTGATGAGGGCAAGCTCGTGCTCGGTCAGGCCGAAGCCTTCGCAATAGTCCTCTGCGCGCGCGCGGGCGTTGGGCATGAACACCATCGTCGCCGTCTGCTCCACCAATGCGGTGGAAATGCGGCTGTCGAGCGCGTCGCGGGCGGACTGCGTGGCAAATCCGACCAGCGCGTTGCGTTTCCTGAGTGTCTTCAGCCAGTCGCGGATGCGCGCGGCGAAGACCTCGTCGTCCAGTGCCTTCCAGCCTTCGTCGATCAGCACCATCGTCGGGTGACCGTCCAGCCGCTCGTCGATGCGGTGGAAGAGGTACATCATGACAGGCGTGCGCAGCTTGGGGTTCTCCAGGAGCGCGGTCATGTCGAAGCCCATCACGCGGGTGGAGAGGTCCAGCCGGTCCTCGGCATTGTCGAACAGCCAGCCGTTCTCGCCATCCTCGATCCATGCCGAGAGACGGTCCGCCAGGTCGCCCGGCTGCGGACGTCGCGCGCCCGAGACGAGTTCCTTGAAATACCTGAGGCGCCTGAGCGAGGAATCGTTGGAATAGGCCGCGTCCACGGCAGAGGCGATGGTAGCATGCTCCTCCGGCCCTTCCGCCTGCAACAGCACGGAGAGCCAGTCGCGCAGGAAGCCGCGATTTGCGGGCGTATCGGGCAGGGCGAGCGGGTTGAAGCCAGTTGGCTCGCCTGAGCGGATGCGGTCGTAGCTGCCGCCGATGCCGCGGATGAACAGCTCCGCGCCGCGATCCTTGTCGAACAGGATGGTGCGGGGGCTGAACTTCTGTGCCTGTGCGGCGAGGAAGTTCATCACCACGGTCTTGCCCGAACCCGACGGCCCGATAACCGAGAAATTGCCGAGGTCGCCGGTGTGGAAATTGAAGAAGAACGGAGTCGAACTGGTGGTCTGCAACAGCGTGACCGCCTCGCCCCAGTGGTTCCCTTCTGCCTGCCCCAGCGCGAAGCCGTGCAAGCTGCCGAAGCTGGCCATGTTGGCCGTCGAGATCATCGCGCGGCGCACAAGGTATTGCTCGTTGCCGGGGAACTGGCCCCAGAAGGCGGGTTCGAGATTGGTGTCCTCGCGCACGGCGATGGCGCCGGTATCGGCCAGCGAAGCGGCGACGGACGCAGTCGCATCGTCCAGCCGTTCGAGGTTGCGCTCGCGCACCAGCACGGTCAGGTGATGGTCGCCGAAGGCCACGGAGCCTGCGCCAAGCTCGTCACGCGCGGCCATCATTTCGGCGCGCTCGCTCTGCGCTTCCTCGTCGGCGCTTTTCAGGCGGCGGATGGCAAGGTCGATCTTCTCGCGCGCGGTCTGCCGTTCTTCGGGAGCGAAGCTCTCCGTCACGATCATTTCGTAGGGCAGGCGCAGCATGCCGTCGAGCAGGCCGGGGCTGGTTGCGTCCGGATAGTCCTTGAGGCTAAGGATCGAGGCGAAATCCGCCCCGCCACTGCCGCGCAGCTCCATCGCGTCGAGCCCGAAGCTGGCCCGCCTGTAGGGCAGCATCTTGCCGATATCGGTCTCGACATCGGGGCGGCGCACCGGGCGCATCTCGCCATTGTAGAGCGCGCTCAGCAGTTCGAGCACTTCATTGTTGGTGTTGCCCGAGGGGCCGACATAATCGCCGAGCGGCTGCGCACCGTAGTCGCCAAGGCTGGCGGACAGCGCCTGCAATGCGCCGCGCAGGGAGCGCAGATCCTTGGGATCGACCTCTTCCTCCACATTGCGGCGGCGGAAGATCTTGCCCGCCTTCTCCGCAAGGCCTGCCTTGCCGCGCGCGGGGCGGCGCACCAGCGTCACGAACTGGTCGTTCACGAACAGCGATCCGCTCGACAGCTTCTCGCGCCAGCGCCGGTCGATATGCGCCGAGAGCGGATCGTCGAAACTGGCTTCAAGGTCCACGCTAACCCGGCGGCGGATGACGTGGTGATAGAGCACGAAGCGCGCATCGAGGTTCGAGCGCAGCATCACCTCGCGCGTCTGCGCATGGGCGTTCAATGCGTCGGTGTCCTCGGTCTCGAACAGAAGACCCGGCACTTGCAGCGCGCCCATCAGCGATCCGTCGCGCAGCAGCAGGATGTTCTGGTCGACCAGCCGCGCATAGGGCAGGCGCTCGCCAGCATGCGCTTCCTTCGCGCTCCAGGCTGCGGCTCCGAGCCACTTGGTCTTCATGTCTCTACTCCATGCCGCCCCGCTGCGGGCGGCGGTTCGCTTCAACGCCTCAGGCGGCGTAGCTGTTGCAGCCCCAGCGGCTGTAATTCCTGACCCGCGGACACTTGCTGACTTTGGTCAGCCACAGGTCGAATATGCGCGGTTCGCGTAGGCACGCGAAATAGCCGATCACGTGCATGACGATGGGGATCGGCAGGATCCACAGGCTCTTCAGGATCAGGAAGGCCTCGGTCGTCACCAGCGCGTTGATGATGAAATAGTTAAACGTCACGCCCGCAAACATCTGCGGGCGGGTCAGCGCGCGATGGACACGGTGGCGGACGAGCTGCATCGGATCAGCCCGCCGCGCCCTGGATGCCGGCCACGATGGAAGCGGCACCGAAGATGATGAAGCAGCCCAGGATTACCGTCGCGCCGAAGCGCCAGTTCATCCGGCCCGTCAGCATCATGAAGCCCACGGCAGCCACGGCCATCACCGCAACTGCGGTGGCGACGGAGCCCAGCAACGTGCCCTGCATCCACGAAAGCGCATTGTTGATCGGGCCGGACCCGGCCGGGTCCTGTGCGAAAGCGGCAGTAGGCGCAAGCAGCACCGCGATGGCGGCGGCGAGGCGGGCAAGTGCATTCATTGTCAGTCGGAACTCCGGGAATGGTCGGACAGGCGGCCCATGATCGAGGCGACATAGACCTGTGTTTCACGAATACGGGGAATGCCCCCTGAACGGATTACCCGTCCGGGGCCGGCATTGTAGGCGGCCAGCGCCTTTTCGAGATCGCCATCGAACCGGTCGAGCTGTTCGCGCAGATAACGCGCCCCGCCCTCCAGGTTGGCGAGCGGATTGTCGGGGTCGACGCCAAGGTCGCGCGCGGTGCCGGGCATCAGCTGGGCAAGCCCGCGCGCGCCTGCATGCGACACGGCGTCCTCGCGCCAGCGGCTTTCCTGCCAGACCACGGCCTCGATCAGTGCGGGGCTGAGGTCGAAGCGCGCCGCCAGTTCGGCAACGTAATCGGCGTAACGATCGGGCACGGCGGAGGAATGCTGCGCGGTATCGGCCACGGCCTGCTCCGGCACCAGCGAGATGGCTTCGGCGGGAACTTCCCCGAGTGGAGCGGGTAGTGGTGTGAGCACTGCGTTCATCTCCACGCGGGCGACGGGCCCGGCGATCCACTGGGCCTCCCCTTCCGCGGAGATTTCCAGCACGTCCGCCTGCGCGGGAAGCGCGCAGAGACCGGCCAGCGCAAGCGCCACCGTGGATGTGCAGAAACGCAGAATCATTCGGACCCTCCAAGCGGCCCCATTGCTTACAACAAATGACATTGGCATGACAGTCCGGGCGACGGAGCGCCCTGTTGCAGAGGCGCACGGAAAAAGGGCCCGGAAAGCGATCGCCTTCCAGGCCCTTTTTAAGGCACGCGGATCATGACCTGCAAGCGCCTGTTTGATCGGCCCCTATATATAAGGCGCGAGCGCTGGATCAGTTGCTGGTGTTTTCCAGCGAGAGCAGCGCCATGCGCGCAGCCCGGCGGGAATCGATCCAGTCGCCATTGGCCAACTCCAGCTCGTAGCGCTCCTCACTGACGGAGGCAGCGCGATAGGCTTCCTCGGCCTTCGCGTAATCGCCGACCGCGGCATAGGCCGCTCCAAGGTTGATGAGCAGGGCAGGGTCGTTGGGATTGTCGGCCCGCGCGTCTTCGAGACGTTCGATCGCGGCCTCCGTCTCGCCCGATACGAGCGCGTCATACTGCACGTCGCGCGTCTCCGGGCCACGGTCGTTCACGTCGACGGCAGTGCCTGCCTGCGCGGCCATCAGGGCGGCAATGGTTGTGGCAAGGATCATGCATTCTCTCCTCAATATTGGAGACATCCTGAACCGGGCTGCGGGCAAACGCAACAAATCCGTCATATTGTCATAAAAGTGCAATATCCCCACCTGTGGAGAATAAAAGCGCCAGCATAATCAAGAGTTTCCCGCAATTGTGACAGAGTGTCACGCAAAACCGTAACACGGTCGCCAAAGTGTCATTTGGCGGGCCTAGCGAGACCCTCGCGACAACGCATTTCGCTAATTTCGATTCTCAGGTTTTGAGGGGACCGCTCGCTGTGACTACTCTTTCTCGCTCGCTCGTACTTGGCTGCTCTATCGTGGCGCTTGCCGCCTGCGGCCCTGAAAATCTCGGCTCGCCGGGCGCCAATGGCGACATCAATATCGGCGATATCGACAACTCGATCACCAATCCGGGTGGCACGCCCACGCCGACCCCCACTTCGGGCGGCGGTACCGTCACCCCGGCTGCCGGCTGTCCGACCATCGGTGCCGACGCGCTGGTCGAATCCGGCACCATCTCCAATCGCGATGGCGACGAGTGGCTCGTCTGCACGCTGCCCTCCGTCTTCACCGAGGATGCCAGCCTCCCGCAGGTCGACGGCCTGCTCTATGCCATGAACGGCCGCGTGGACGTGGGTACCGATGATGGTCCGACTGCCGACGCCACCGACGGCGTGACCGGCACCACCGTAAATCTCAGCATCGCGCCGGGCGTGATTGTCTATGGTGCCACGGGCCGATCCTACCTGGTCGTCCAGCGCGGCAGCACGATCGACGCGCAGGGCGAGGAAGATCGCCCGATCGTCTTCACCAGCCGCGACAACGTGCTGGGCAACAACAACGCTGCATCCTCGCAGCAGTGGGGCGGCCTGGTGCTGCTCGGTCGCGCGCCGGTGTCGGACTGCACCGTGGGCGCCAATCCCGCCAACCAGATCGATTGCGAGCAGCGCCTCGAAGGTGCCCTCAACCCGCCGAGCTTCGGCGGCGTGACCGGCGACGACGACTCGGGCGATCTCGCCTATGTGCAGATCCGCTATTCGGGCTTCACCCTGAACTCGGGCAGCGAGCTGCAGTCGCTCACCACCGGCGGCGTCGGCAGCGAGACGGGCATCAGCTACATCCAGTCCTACAACAGCTCGGATGACGGCGTGGAACTGTTCGGCGGCGAGCCCAAGCTCGACCACTTCATCGTGGTGGGCGCCGAGGACGACTCCTTCGACATCGACACCGGTGCCAAGGCCGACATCCAGTACGCCCTCGTCGTGCAGCGTTCGGGCACCGGCGACAACGCGCTGGAGCTCGACTCGCCCGATGACGATTTCGATTTCACCGCTATCCCGCGCACCAATGCGCAGTTCGCCAACTTCACCTTCATCGCCCAGGGTGCGGGCAGCCAGGCCCTGCGCGTGCGCGGTCAGGCCGACCTTACCATGGTCAACGGCATCGTGGTGAAGCCGGGCTCGCCCTGCCTGCGCATCGACGAGGAAGGCGCTGCCGGCGGCAGCACGCTGGACGAGGCCGGTCCCCCGCGCTTCGAATCGGTCCTGTTCGCCTGCGACACCACCACCGATGGCGGCCGCAACGACATCAACCCGTATCTGGGCGCCGGAAACAGCCTGACCTACGACGCCTCGACGCTGGTCAACCTGTTCCAGAATTCGGCCACCGAGGATGCCTACACCCCGGTGTTCGACGCGACGACGCTCTCGAGCTTCTTCGAGGATGCGGACTTCGTCGGTGCGGTGTCCTCGACCGACAACTGGACCCAGGGCTGGACCTGCGATTCGCAGACGGTGAATTTCGGCTCCGGCGCGTCCTGCCTCGACATCCCGGCCTACAACTAAGCCGGACACGCAATCGGGGAGGGGCACGCCGCGAGCGCGCTCCTCCCCATTTTGCCTCGCACTGCCGAGGCCTTAATTTTGGACTTCAGGACGAGGGGCTCACCTATCATGACCACTGGCAAAAAGCTGGCGGGACTCCTTCTGCTCACCACCGCGCTCTCGATGCCGGGTATCGCTCTTGCCCAGGGCACGCAGGGATCGACCGGCGCGGCCTCGGGGTCTCCGACCGCTGCCGACGATGACGCAGGCGACCTGCTGCAGGATGTCGAAGGCCTGCCCGGCGAGGCGGAAGGCGAGTACGAGGATCCCGATATCTCCGTCCCGGGCGGCTCGATCATTGTTACCGGTCGGGTCAACCGCAATCCCGAACGCTCCTCCACCCAGGTGGTGAACGTCCTCTCGTCCGAGCAGATTGCCCGCACCGGCGAGGGCGACATCGCCGGCGCGCTGAGCCGAGTGACCGGCCTGTCGGTCGTGGGCAACGGCCTCGTCTATGTGCGCGGCCTCGGCGATCGCTATTCGCTGGCCCTCCTCAATGGCCTGCCGCTGCCCAGCCCCGAGCCATTGAGCCGCGTGGTTCCCCTCGACATTTTCCCGACCAACGTGGTTGCCTCCTCGCTCGTCCAGAAGACCTATTCGCCCAACTTCCCCGGCGAGTTCGGCGGCGGCGTGATCAACCTCACCACCCGCGCCGTGCCCGACGAGACCTTCGTGAAGATCAGCGGCGGCATCAGCGGCGATACCGAAACCACCTTCCAGAACGGCTATGCCTATTACGGCAGCGAGATGGACTGGACCGGCTTCGACAGCGGCGCGCGCGACATCCCACCCGCCGTGCAGAGCTTCCTCGACGACAGCTTCAACAACGGCACGCAGATCGAACTGCTGGACCAGGAGCAGGTGGAAGGCGTCGCGCGCTTCCTCACCCCGCCGCTGTTCTCGACGCTGCAGATCCTCGGCGACATCCGCCCCAACTTCTCCGCCGGGCTGACCGCGGGCACCGCCCTTGACGTGGGCAGCGACGGTCGCCTTGGCATCGTGGCCACCAGCAGCCTTTCCAATTCGTGGCGCAACCGGGTGATCTCGCGGCAGGAAGCGGGGCCCAACTCGCCCGACATTTCGGACGACGAGAGCGATTTCGTTACCGACAACAACATCCTGTTCAACGCGCTGGTGGGCCTCGGCCTCGAAGTGGGCGATCACACGTTCCGCTTCACCAACCTGTTTATCCGCGACACCGTGAAGCAGGCGAGCCTTGCCAGCTTCACCCGTCCGGCCGAATTCCCGTCCTTCGATTTCCTCGAACAGAACACCTCCTGGTTCGAGCGCCAGCTGATCGACAGCCAGTTGGTGGCGGAACTCGAATTCGACCGCCTTTCGGTGGACCTGCGCGGCGGCTTCGCGCGCACAGATCGCGAGGCGCCGTTCAACCTCACCTATGTCTATGGTCGCGATAGCGATCCGCCCGACACGATCTTCGGCGACCTTCTCTCCGAATATGCAGTCGACCTCGGCCAGCAGGTGGGCAGCGGTTTCCAGGAAACCGGCGTCGAGGTTGTCTTCTCCGACCTCTACGAGGAGCTGTGGTACGGCGGCATCGACTTAAGCTACGAACTGGCCGACACCTTCACCGTTACCACCGGCTACGCCTATAGCGACACCGACCGCTTCTCTGAGCGTCGCGGCTTCACCTTTGATGTCGATATCGACCCGAACTTCCTGCGCGATCCGGACCTGGTGTTCGGCGGCAATGGCAATCCCAACGCGATCACCAGCCTGCAGCAGATCCTGTTTGCCGCCGGCCTGCGCACGCCTGCCAACCTGCTGAACGCGACGACCTACAACCTGTTCGACGTCGGCCTGATCGACCAGAACCTGCAGGACCCGGCCTTCGAGGCGGAGCTCACCATCCACGCAGGCTACGTGCAAGGCCAGTTGCTGGCGCTGGACGACACGCTGACCGTGCAGGGCGGCGTGCGCTACGAGGATGCCGACCAGAGCACAACGCCGCTGGGCGCTGCCAATCCGAGCGTGGGGCAGACCATCCTCAAGTCCGACGATTACTGGCTGCCCGCCCTTACGGTGACCTGGGAGCCGATCGAGGACCTGCAAATCCGCGCCAACGGTTCCCGCACGCTCGCTCGCCCGCAATTTCGCGAGCTGGTGCAGCAGCGCTATTTCGATCCCGAAACGAACCGCCAGTACGCGGGTAACCCGTTCCTGACAGATAGCGAGCTCACCAATGCCGAGCTTCGCCTCGAATACTACCTTGGCGGCCAGAGCAGCGTTTCGGTAGCGGGCTTCTACAAGGACATCTCCGACCCCATCGAGGTGTATATCACGCCCGAGGTCGGTTCCGACTTCATCAACTACGCCAATGCGCCCGGCGCCACGCTCTACGGTGCCGAGGTCGATCTGCAATATTCGTTCGACCTGTTCAACCTGGGCGGCTTCTTCGAGAGCAAGGAACTCATCTTCCTTGCGAACTACACCTACACCAATTCGGAAATCAGCGTCGGCCCGGAAGATACCATCGCCATCGCCAACTCCGATGGCACGGTGAACAATACCGAGCTTGCCACCAACTACTTCACCGATGGCGATCCGCTGGTAGGCCAGTCGGACCATCTGGTGAACCTGCAGGTCGGCATCGAGGATCTCGACCGGTTGCAGCAGCTCACGGTTCTGGTGTCCTATGCCAGCGACCGCGTGACGCTGCGCGGGTCGAACGGCCTGTCCGACGTGGTGCAGGAGCCCGGCGTCAATCTCGACCTCGTGTTCCGGCAGGGCTTCGAGCTGGCAGGAACCGACCTCGAGCTGAAGCTGGAGGCGCGCAACCTGCTGGGCACCGACCACAAGGAAACGCAGACCAACAACACCGGCCTCGTGCTGCAGAACAACAGCTACGATGTGGGTCAGTCCTTCGCGGCTTCGCTGTCCGTCGAGTTCTAGGGGGGGCTAGGCAGGGCCGATACGAAAGGGGCGTTCCCGCGGGCATGGCGGGAGCGCCCCTTTTTCATTTCCTGCGCGTTTGTCAGATGAGGTCGAGCACGTAGCCCTTGCCGTGGACCGTGCGCAGGATCTGCCCCGCGCCGACATGGCGCAGGCCTTGCCGCAGCCGCTTGATCCATACGTCGACGGTGCGCAGGTAATCGGGGTCGCCGTCCTTGCCCAGCGCCTCGATCAGCTCCTGCCGGGTGAGCACCCTGTTGGGGTTCTCGGCCATGAAGCGCAGGACGCGAAACTCGTTGGGGCGCAGGGCGATGAGATCGCCTTCCCACCGTGCCTGCTGCCCCGCGACATTGATCTGCAACGCACCCAGTTCGATCACCTGGGGTACTTGCGAGGCCCGGCCATGGGCGAACAGAGCGAGCACGCGGTCGAGCATGGCCTGCCGGTCGAGCGGGCCCACCGCGTAATCGTCGGCACCTGCCTTCAAGGCGCGGCGGCGGTCCTCCGGGTCGTCTTCCTCCAGCACCATCGTGACATGCGCATCGCGCATCCGGCCGTCGGCCCGCAGGCGGCGCACCATCTCGAGGCCCGACAGCGTGTCCATCACCCAGTCGACGAATACCCAGGCTCGCCCATCGACAAGCGCCCTCGGCCCGTCCGGCGCGAGGTAGGCGAAGCTGAATACGGCATCACCCTGACAGAAGGACGGATATTGCGCGGAAAGCTTGTCGGTTGTGAAAATGCTGATCCGATCCATGTCCCCGGCCCCATCGATTCCGAAAAATCAGATGCAAGGCGCGAATGACCGTCTCATGACACAGTCGCGGCAATTCTGCCCGTTTGTCAGACCCTGCCGCGCGGCAGGCCTATCTGCGGGATCAGAGGGGCTTGGCCGGGCAATAGCGTCTGAGATATTCGCCATGGCCGGGCATGTGCTGGACCAGGAAGCGGATCGATTTCTCGATCTCGTCCATCTCCGCCTTGATCGCGCCCTTGTCGAGCGTTTCGGCCATGGCGTTGTGGCCGTTCATGGCAATGCCCTGTCCCATCATCACGGCGGCCCAGCTGGTCTCGGTAAAGAGCTCGTCCTCCTCGCGGAAGATCTGCCCGGTCTCGCGGAACAGCGCGACGCGCTCGGTCAGGCTGTCTGGCACGCTCATCGTGCGGCAGTAATTCCAGAACTCGGAATCGTCGCGCGTGGTGGAGTTGTAGTGCAGGATCAGGAAATCGCGGATACGGCGATATTCCTTCTCGGTCAGGCGATTGAAGGTCTCACGCTGCGCCTCGGTCACACCGTCCAGCGACAGAACCGCGATCAGCTTCGTGATGCCCGTGTTGATGAGGTGGATCGAGGTGGATTCGAGCGGCTCCATGAACCCCGCCGAAAGGCCCAGCGCCACCACGTTGCGGTTCCAGAACTTCCTGCGCCGCCCGGTCACGAAGCGCAGGTGGTTGGGATCGGCTGTGGGCTTTCCGGCAAGGTTACCCACGAGGATGTCGGTCGCCTCGTCCGCATCCATGAAAGCGTCGCAATAGACATGGCCGTTGCCGTTGCGATGCTGGAGCGGCACCTGCCACTGCCACCCCGCCTTGTGCGCGGTTGCGCGCGTGAAGGGCGGGGGAGGGCTGCCGTCGTCGCGGTTGCACGGAAGGGCGACGGCGCGGTTGCAGGGTAGCCAGTGCGTCCAGTCCTCGTAGCCGGTCTCAAGCGCCTGCTCGATCAGCAGCCCGCGAAAGCCGGAGCAGTCGATGAACAGGTCGCCCTCCAGCACCTCGCCGCTTTCCAGCGTGATCGAGGCGACATCGCCGCTCTCGCCATCGAGCGCGACGTCCTCGATCCGCCCCTCCTGCCGCACCACGCCGCGTTGCTCGGCATAGCCGCGCAGGAACTTGGCATAGGCGCCGGCATCGAGGTGATAGGCGTAGTTGATGGGCGGCAGGTCCTCGCGCTTCATGTCCTGCGTGCGGGCGAACTTGCCGAAGAAGGCGGCCATCGTCTCGGCGTTGAAGACCTGGATAGGGCGGTTGTCGCCCTGGCTCTTCATGAAGTGCCAGACATGGTGGAAGGACATCGACCCGATTTCGTAGCCGTAATTGCCGAAAGGGTGGATGTAGCTGTCGCCCACCGCGCCCCAGTTGACGAACTGGATGCCCAGCTTGAAGGAGCCCTGCACCGCGGCGAGCAATTCGCGCTCGTCGATCTCCAGCAGTTGGTTGAAATCGACGAAAGGCGGGATCGTCGCCTCACCCACGCCCACCGTGCCGATGGCTTCGGATTCGACCAGCGTGATGGAGAGCTCGCGCCCTTTCTTCAGCCGGGACAGCGCGGCGGCTGCCATCCACCCGGCGGTTCCGCCGCCGACGATCACGATCCTGTCGATTGCCATGTGCGTCTCTCGCCCGTCCTCTCCTGATGGTGGCGTATCGCGATTGGCGTTGCCGCGCAAAGCAGCAGGAAGTCCGTATCGCTGGGCGCCAGCACCCTTGGTATTGCAGAGATGTTACACATGGAGCGACTAATTGTGAACGTTCATTTTTCCTGTTGTGAACGATCACATTCTTGCTAGGCAGAGGCCGTGGCGCCGATTTGGCGCGTGGATTCCAGGATTTCCGACCTGAAAAAGTCCAGGCGGATCAAAGGGGAGAGCAAGACGTGGCAACCCGAATCACCAGCAAGACGCATGCCTTGGGCAAGCGCAGTTCCATCCTCGCCGGGGTTTCCGGCCTCGCCCTGTGCATGGTCGCCAATCCGGCCTTTGCGCAGGAAACGCTCGAGGAAGAGACCGCCAACGAAGCTGGCGAGAGCGACACGAATGTCATCATCGTGAGCGGCTTTCGCGCCTCGCTGCAGTCCGCGCAGGACTTCAAGGAAGATGCCGATACCGTGGTGGACGTCATCACCGCCGAGGATATTGGCGCGCTGGCGGACCGTTCGGTGGCCGAGGCGCTGCAGCGCGTTCCGGGTGTCAACATCTCCCGCTTCGCCCAGCGCGACGATCCGGATCGTTTCTCGGTAGAGGGCTCCGGCGTCATCATCCGCGGTCTTCCCTTCGTGCGCTCCGAACTGAATGGTCGCGACATCTTCTCCGCCAATGGCGGGCGTACGCTTTCCTTCAACGACGTGTCGCCCGAACTGCTGGGCCGGGTCGAGGTGTTCAAGAACACCACCGCCGACATGATCGACGGCGGCATCTCCGGCACCGTGAACCTCGTCACCCGCAAGCCGCTGGACAATCTCGGCCTGCACATCGCCGGTACCGCCGAAGTCAATGTCGGCGACCTCGCCGAAGAGTGGTCGCCCGGTTTCTCGGTACTGGGGTCCAATACCTTCGATACCGATCTGGGTACCTTCGGCCTGCAGCTTGCCTATGCGCAGCAGGAGCTGGTGACGCGCACCGATGCCTCGCAGATCACCGATCCGTGCTACCGTCCGTCGGACCTCGCATCGGGCTGTATCCGCGCGCAACCGGTGGGCGATGGTGGTTTCACCGGCGACCAGCAGCTCGACGCCAGCAACTTCCCGCCCGCCGACACCGTGATCGTGCCGAAGGGGGCGGGCGTGCGCACCACGACGCTGACGCGCGACCGGCAGGCGTACTCCGCCGTCGGCCAGTACGAAAGCCCGGATGGCAGCGTCCTGGTGACTGCGGAATATCTGCGCGCCGAAACGCAGAACTCGCTGAGCGAGTTCGCGATGCTGGCGCTGGTCAACAACGATGCCTTTTTCCCCGGCCCGGTGCCCGGCACCGAGTTCACCTATGACGGCAACATCTTCGAATCCGGCACGCTGACTCAGATTTCCGATGGCGGCATCCCGGGCATCGCGACCGAGAACCTGCGCTTCCAGCAGGAAAACGAAGCGATGACCGAGGACCTGTCGCTCGACATCGACCTGGAGCTCACCGATCGCTTCCGGGCGAACTTCGAGGGCCAGATGATCAAGTCGGACCGCGAAGAGGCCGGCATCATCCTGACGATGCAGACCTATTCGGATCTTGCCATCGACAATTCGGGCGAGACGCCCTCCGTGCAGTTCCTGGAGCCGGGCACCAACAGCTCCTCCGCTGCCTACTTCACCGATCCCGCGCTCACCTATTTCTGGTTCCACCTCGATAATCAGGTGCAGAACGAAGGCGAGCTCTACAGCCTTGCCGGCGATTTCGAATACGACGTGTCGGACGATGGCTTCCTGCGCAAGGTGCGCTTCGGTGCCCGCTGGGCCGATCGCAGCCGTACTACGCGCACCGCCAACTTCTCCAACTGGTCGAACCTGGGCGCCCCCTGGACGGGCCGCAACGGAGACTGGAGCGTGCTGGACGGCACCTATGGCGGTGGCGGCGGCGCCTATGCCTTCGACTTCCCGGACAGCGCCGCAGCACTCACGCCCTTCGGTGATGGCTTCCAGCGCGGCGAAGTGCCCGCCCCTACAGAGAACGGCGCGGCGATCTATTATGGCGGCGACAACCTGGTGGAGCGCTACCTCTCGGGCGACCTGGGTGAGGAGCTTGACGCGATCAAGGCGTTCACTCTCACCCCCGAAGGTCGTCCGCTGATCGACGGTCGCACACAGGAGCGTCCCGACGGCCAGGTGGTCAACTGCGATCCCTTCTGCCCGTCCGAGATCGTTCCGGTCGAGGAAACCACCAGCGCTGCCTACATGCGCGCCGATTTCGGTGTCGATTTCGACAGCGGCATGGAATTCTCCGGCAATATCGGCCTGCGCTATGTCCATACCAATGTGCAGTCGCAGGGCCTGGTCGGCTTCATCGCTGCCGACTATGTCGACGCGCCTTCGGGCCAGGGCGGCGGTGATGGCGACGGCGTGGCCGAGGTGTCGGACATCCAGGCGCGCTGCGACAACGTGCCCGCCGGTCAGCAGGCGCCGGGCTATTGCGATCTCTCGCCCGCACGCCAGGCGGAATTCGTCGCAGGCCTTACAGGTGACGTGTACCTCGACCAGTCCGACGAGACCTACGAGCACTGGTTGCCAAGCTTCAACGCCCGGCTCGATTTCAACAACGGCATCGTTTTGCGGGCCGCGGTATCGAAGGGCATCTTCCGCCCCGATCTCGCCGCTTTCCGCACCGGTGGCTTCGTGTTCGACAACACCCGCAACCTCGTGCAGGGCGGGATCGAGGATACAGGTCCGCTGTTCGGAATCGAAACCGGCAACCGCAACCTGCGTCCGGTCGAGAGCTGGAACTACGATCTGTCGTTCGAATGGTATTTCGACGATGTCGGCTCGCTGACCACCGCGCTGTTCATGAAGGACATTTCCAACCAGGAAATCCGCGGCGCGACCGTACAGCCGCTTACCAGTCCCGACGGCAACACGATCGAGGCGGTCATCAACGGCCCGGTCAATGCGAACGATGGCAAGCTGTACGGCGCGGAAGTCGCTTACCAGAACGTTTTCGAATTCCTGCCGGGTCCGCTGGCCGGACTGGGTACGCAGCTGACCTACACCTATGTGGATGCCGGCGAATTCAGCAACAGCGATCTCAACAACAACCAGAGCCCGTTCGCAACCGGCCTGCCGCTGGCCGGCGTGTCCGAGCACACGGTAAACGCTGTGCTGTTCTACGAGATGTACGGCCTCTCGGCGCGTGCTGCGTACAACTGGCGTTCGGAGTTCCTGCAGACGCCGCGCGACGTGATCTTCCCGTTCTCGCCCATCTATGGCGAGAGCACCGGGCAACTCGACGCCTCGATCTTCTATGACCTGACCGAGACCATCAAGGTCGGCGTGCAGGGCGTGAACCTCCTCGACGAGGTGACGCGCACCAGCCAGGTCTTCGATTTCGACGGTACGCGCGTGGCGCGCTCTGCTTTCCGCAACGACCGTCGCTTCACTTTCCTCGTCCGTTTCGACTTCTAGCGGAGTCGAAGCTCCTCCGGACAGGATGACCGATGGGCTCCCGTGTGCTTGAACGCGGGAGCCCATTTTCATGAGGACCAATGCCATGATGCCGAACCTCTCCCGAACCACGCTCGCGCTGGCGACGATGCTCATGGTATCCGCATGCGGCGGCGATGCGCTCACCAGCGCGCCTGTTGCCAGTCCTCCCCCCGCCAGTCCTCCCCCCGCCAGCCCCACGCAGCCGCCTGCAACCGGCGCCTGGCAACTGGTGTGGGAAGACGACTTCGACACGCTCGATCCGCAGCGCTGGACCGCGCTGCACGATTGCTGGGGCGGCGGCAATGCGGAGCAGCAGTGCTACACCGCGCGCCCGGAAAACGTCGCCATCGAAGACGGCGTGCTGGTGATCACCGCGCGCGACGAGGACTACACCGGCCCCGCCTGGCCGCGCAGCTTCGGCCCCGGCAACGTCGACCCGAGCGAAACCGCCACGCGGCCATTCACCTCGGGCAAGCTAACGACCGAGGGGCTGGCCAGCTGGACCTACGGCCGCTTCGAAATGCGCGCCAAGCTGCCGCAGGGGCAGGGCACCTGGCCTGCCTTCTGGATGCTGCCCGAGAACAGCGATTACGGCTCGTGGGCGGCTTCTGGCGAGATCGACATTCTCGAGACGGTGAACCTTGGCGTAAAGTGCCCGGACTGCGAGCCGGGCGGCGAGAACTCCATCTTCGCCACGTTGCACTACGGCGGCTCTGCCCCCGCCAACGAATACTTCGGCAACGACGTTTCCACCCCGGCGGTGCTGGACGACGCGTTCCACACCTATGGCGTGATCTGGGAGGAAGGCCGCTTCACCTGGACCTTCGACGGCGAACCCTATGCCACCGCCAATGCCAGCGACTGGTTCACCACGGCGTCTGCCGATCCGCAGGCACCGTTCGACCGCGATTTCCACCTTATCCTGAACCTCGCCATCGGCGGCCGCTGGCCCGAGGGCGCGGCGCTGGGCGGCGTCTCCACCGTCGATTTCCCCAAGCGCATGGAGGTGGACTGGGTTCGCGTCTGGCAATGCGGGGCGGACGCCGCTACCGGCCGAGGCTGTACGGGAAACTGATCGAATGGCACGCCGCCGACAATCCGTTACGATCAAGCATGTGGCCGCCGATGCCGGCGTCTCGCTGCAGACGGTCAGCCGCGTCATCAATAACGAGGCCAATGTCCGCCCGGAAATGAAGAGCCGCGTGCAGGCCTCCATCGACAAGCTCGGCTACGTCCCCTCCATCGCCGCGCAGCGCATGAGCGGGTCGCGCAGCTACCTGATCCTGGCGCTGAACGACCGCGAGCGCACGATCGAGGACTGGCAGGCGCGCGAAGGCAGCGACTGGATCGACCAGATGCTGCTGGGCGGAATGCTGAAATGCGCCGAATACGGTTATCGCCTGATCTTCGAGCTCGTCGACACGCGCAGCGAGCATGTCGAGCGGGAGCTCAAGGGCGCGATTGCCGCGTTGCAGCCCGATGGCGTGATCCTCACACCGCCGCACGGGGACAATCCGCAGATCACCGGCCTGTTCGACAAGTTTCGCATACCCTATGTGCGGATCGGCTCGCGCGTCGAGGAAGGCCTCTCGATCACCATGGGCGACGAACAGCTTGCCCGCCTCGCCACGCAGTACCTGATAGAGAAGGGACATAGCCGGATCGGCTTCATCGCCGGTTCGCGCGACTATGCGCTCAGCCAGTGGCGCAAGGACGGCTGGCTGAAAACCATGCAGGAAAACGGCCTCGACACCGAGGGTCTGTGCGAACGCGGCGATTTCAGCTTCGCTTCGGGAGAGGCGGCGGCGCGCAAGCTGCTGGCACGCTCCAAACGGCCGACCGCGATCGTCGCGGGTAACGACCAGATGACGCTGGCAGCGAACAAGGTCGCGCACGAGATGGGGCTGAAAGTGCCCGGCGATCTTTCCCTCGTCAGCTTCGACAACACGCCCGTCGTGCGCTTCACCCAGCCCAGGTTGACGGCGCTGGACCAGCCCATTGCGGAGACCGTCTCGCGCGCTGTCGAGCTTCTCATCAAGAGCCAGCGCGGCGAGGAATTGCCGCCCATGCCGCTGGTGGTCGAAGGCTCGCTGGTCGAACGCGAATCCGTCGCGCCGCCGCCCAAATCCGCATGAGCGAAGCGGTCGATACCGCGCGTCCGGTCGACCGCCAGCATTGGCGTTTCTTGCTTCTGTATGCGCTTGCGGCGGCGGGCGGAGCGGTCTCCTACGTGCCGTTCCTCACCATTCTGTTGCCAGTGCGGGTGGAGGCGATGGCGGGCGGCGAGCATGTCAGCTGGCTTGCCTATTGCGCCTTTGCAGGGGCCATTGCCGCCAGCCTCTCCAACATCGCGTTCGGCTGGCTGTCCGACCGCACCGGCAACCGCTCCGGCTGGATCCTGACGGGCCTGGTGCTGAGTGCATTCCTGCTGCCCGCCTTCGCGCTGGCGGGAGATCTCGTCGCGCTCCTGCTGCTGCTCGCCGCATGGCAGGTGTCGATCAACATGATGATTGCGCCCCTCGCGGCGCTGGCGGGCGATTTCGTGCCCGACCGGCAGAAGGGCCTGCTTGGCGGGCTGCTGTCCGCCTCGCCCGCCCTCGGCGCGGCTGCGGGCGTGCTGGTGACGATCCCGGGTCTGGCGGATGCGGACACGCGGCTGGTGCTGGTCGCCGGTCTCGTGGCGCTGTGCGTGCTGCCGCTGCTGCTGTTCGCGCGGCCTCGCCATTTTCCCGAACTGATGCGCCCGGTGCCGGCCCGAGAAGGCCCGCGCGATCCGCGTCCGCGCGCGCTCGTCACGCGCATGTGGATCGCCCGGCTGCTGGTGCAGATCGCGGAGGCCGCGCTGTTCGCCTATCTCTATATCTGGCTGCGCAGTATCTCGGCGGAGATCGGGGACAATGACGCGGCAACGGTCTTCACCGCCGTTCTCGTCCTCGCCATTCCTGCCGCTTTGGTAGTGGGCCGCTGGGCGGATGCCAGGAACCGTCCGATCCTGCCGTTGGGCCTCTGCGCAGCCGTAACCGGCCTCGCCCTGCTGGCGATGGCGCTGGCGGCGGACCTGCCGCTGGCACTGGCGGGATATGGCCTGTTCGGGCTGGCTTCGTCGATCTTCCTCGCACTGCATTCGGCCCAGACGCTGCGGGTATTGCCGAGACCCCAGCACAGGGGGCGCGACCTTGGCCTGTTCAATCTCACCAACACCATGCCCTCGCTCGTCATGCCGGGGCTGACGCTTGCCATGGTGCCGGTGTTCGGTTTTGCTGGCCTGTTCGTGGTGCTGGCCGTGCTGGTGGGCGTGGCGGCCATCCTGCTCGCCACCGTTCCGCCGCCGCAATAGGCGCTTGCCACCTGCGGCGATGCGTGTAAAACCGCAATTGAGAACGTTCCCAAAAAAAGAGGATTGCGATGCGTCTGGGGTTTGGATTGCGTGTGAGCGTCGCTGTAGCGGCGATCGGAATGGGTCTGGCAGGCTGCGCCACCGTACCGATGGAAACCGAGGCTGCGAGTGCGGTGGCAACCGTCGCCGGAAGCGAAGATGCCGTCGTCGCCTCCGTGCTGTCGCGCATGTCGACAGAGCGCAAGGTCGCCCAGCTGATCCAGCCGCAGATCAACTCCTTCACCCCTGCCGACATGGAGCGCTATCGCTTCGGCAGTTACCTCAACGGCGGCAATGGCGGCCCCTATGGCGACGAGTTCGCGCCCGCCAGCGAATGGCTGCGCTATGCCGATGAGATGTTCGAGGCTTCCGTGCAGCCGCTGCCCGGTGACGAGCCCGTGATCCCCACCATGTGGGGCACCGACGCCGTCCACGGCCACACCAATGTCGTGGGCGCAACCATCTTTCCGCACAATATCGCGCTGGGCGCGGCGGGCGATGCCGATCTCGTGCGCCGTATCGGCCAGGCCACCGCGGTGGAGATCGAGGTGACCGGCATAGACTGGAACTTCTCCCCCACCGTGGCCGTCGCGCAGGACGATCGCTGGGGCCGCACTTACGAGAGCTATTCCGAGGATCCCGACCTTGTCGCTCGCCTCGGCGCGGCGCTAGTGACGGGGCTGCAGGGCGATCCCGACAATGCCGACTATCTCGGCACCGGGCGCGTGATCGCAACGGCCAAGCACTTCTTCGGCGATGGCGGCACTGACAACGGCGTGGACCAGGGCGAAGTCACCGGCGACATCGAGGCGCTGATGGACATCCACGCTCGCCCCTATCCCGCCACCATCGCGGCCGGGGTGGAAGCGGTGATGGCCAGCTTCAACTCCATCAATGGCCGCAAGATGCACGGCAACGAGGCATTGCTGACAGGCGTGCTCCGCGAGCAGATGGGCTTCGACGGCCTGGTGGTAGGCGACTGGAACGGGCACGGACAGGTTGCCGGCTGCACCGTCACCGATTGCCCGCAATCGCTGCTGGCCGGGCTCGACATCTACATGGTGCCAGACGACTGGAAGGGCCTGATGGATACGCTCATCGCGCAGGTCGAGGATGGCACCATCCCGATGGCCCGGCTGGACGAAGCGGTGGAGCGCGTCCTGCGTGTGAAATACCGCGCGGGTCTGCTGGGTGAGGGCGTGCAGCGCCCCTCCGAACGCGGCGTTGCGGGTCGTTTCGACATGCTCGCCTCTACCGAGCACCGGGCGCTGGCGCGCGAGGCCGTTGCCCGCTCGCAGGTGATCCTGAAGAATGACGGCACCCTGCCGCTGGCTGGCGGCTCCAACGTGCTGGTCGCAGGCGTTGCCGCCGACAATATCGGTCAGGCCGCGGGCGGCTGGACGCTGACCTGGCAGGGCGGGCGCGAGCTGGAGCGCGAGCTGTTCCCCAACGCAACCTCCATCTGGGAAGGGCTCGAAACCGCCATCGAGGGGCAGGGCGGCTCTGCCACCCTCTCGCCCGATGGCAGCTTCACCCAGCGCCCCGATGTCGCTGTCGTGGTCTTCGGCGAGCGACCCTATGCCGAATTCGCGGGCGACCGCCCCGATCTCGTCCTGCGCGACGAGGAGGGCCTGGAGCTGCTGCGCGGCTTCGAGGAGCAGGGCATCCCCACGGTCGCCGTATTCCTTTCGGGCCGCCCGATGTGGATGAACCGCGAACTCAATGCGGCGAACGCCTTCGTCGCCTCCTGGCTGCCCGGCAGCGAGGGAGCGGGCATTGCCGACATCCTTACCGGTGCTCGCCAGGCAACCGGGCGATTGTCCTTCACCTGGCCCGCCGAATGCGGCGGCGAACCCCTGAACGGCCCCGATGGCGCGCTGTTCACGCTGGGCTATGGTCTGTCACTTGGCGAGACTTCCAACCTTCCCGAACTGAGCGAGGAATGTGCCGCGCTGCTGGTCGGCCCTTCCAGCGAGGTGTTCGGTTCGGGCCGTCTGGGCGAGGGCGTGATTGCCAGTGTGGGTGCGGGCGCACTGCCCAACCTGCTCGGCAGCGAGGGCGGCGTTTCCGCGCGCGGCTATGATCGCAACGCGCAGGAAGATTCGCGCGAGATTACGATGGCCGCAGGCTCGCGCCTCTCTCTGTCGCAGGAGACCGATAGCGGCGGCGCGTGGCGCATCACCTACGAGGCTGTCGAGCGGCCGATGGGCCCGATCACGCTGGCGACGGGTGATGCGGGTGCGGTCGACCTCACCCCGCATTTCGATCATGCGCTGGGCAAGGGCTGGCGCGAGATGGTCATCACCGCAGACTGCGTCGGAGAGCTGGGCGATACCATCACCTTCGCGACCGAGGCCGACATCACCTTCCGCATCGCGCAGATCACCCGCGAGGAGCTGCCCGAAGGCGCCGAATGCACATTCTGACATCGTTGTCTTTCCGCCTGACTGCCAAGTGTGGCACAGGTCCCGGCTGACGAAGACGCACCGATTCGCGCGGACCTGGCTGGACAAGCGAGGCCGCCAACAGGGAGAATACCATGGCCTTCGCGCCCGATGTTTCGAGCACCGCCGATCCACGCCCCGCCGTGGACGACGATACCCCGCCGGTCGATGCGCCGGGCCTGCAGTATTTCGTCTTCGGTCTGTTCTTCATCTTCGGTGGCATCACATCGCTGAACGACGTGCTGATCCCCAAGCTGCGCGAGCTGTTCACGCTCTCTTACACAGAGGCGATGCTGGTGCAGTTCTGCTTCTTCGCCGCATACCTGCTGATCGGAATTCCCGGCGCCAAGCTGGTGAAGCGCATCGGCTACATGCGCGGCGCGGTGGCGGGGCTGTGCACGATGATCGCAGGCTGCCTGCTGTTCATTCCCGCCAGCCAGACGGCGACCTACGCCATCTTCCTTGGCGCATTGTTCATCCTGGCGAGCGGCGTCGTGATCGTGCAGGTGGTGGCGAACCCGCTCATCAGCCTGCTCGGCCCGCCCTCCACGACGCATAGCCGCCTCACCTTCGCGCAGGCGTTCAATTCGCTGGGCACCACGGTCTTCCCCATCGTCGGGGCCGCCGTGATCCTGGGCAGCCTTGCCGACATGAGCGCGGACGAGCTGGAGGGCGCGGCCCTACAGGCCTACCGCGCGGCGGAGAGCGAGGCGATCTGGCAAGGCTATCTCGGCGTCGCCGCGCTGATCGCGGTGGTGGCCGCGGCGGTGTGGATGTTCCGCAACCGCCTGCCGCACGATGCAAAGACCATGGGCGAGGGAGAGCTCGTCTCCTCGGGACGCTATCTCATCGGGCTGGCGCTCGCCGCCATCGGCGTGTTCGTGGCGCTGCAGGTGAGCGGGTGGCTGGGCGTGCTCATCATCCTCGCCGCCCCGGCGCTGTGGCTGTACGACAACGACCTGCTGAAGCGCAGCCGCTTCACGTACGGCGCGCTGTGCATCTTCCTCTACGTGGGTGCCGAGGTTTCCATCGGCTCGATCATCATCAACTACCTCTCGACAGAGCGCGTGCTGGGCCAGCCCGAGAGCGTGATCGGCTGGATGATCGGCCTCTACTGGGGCGGCGCGATGGTCGGCCGGTTCATCGGCTCGGCTGTCCTGCGCATGTTCAGCCCGGGCAAGATCCTCGCCTTCAATGCCTGCGGTGCGATCGCGCTGATCATTATCTCGGCCCTCACCTCGGGCGAGGTTGCGGCCTATTCGCTGCTGGCGGTGGGCCTGATGAACTCCATCATGTTCCCCACCATCTTCTCGCTCGCCTGCGAGAAACTGGGACCGCAAGCGGCGGACGGATCGGGCATCATCAATGTCGCCATCTTCGGCGGCGCCGTCGTGCCGCTGCTCTACGGCGTGGTGGCGGACGCGACGGGCGGCAACCTCGCCTTCGCAATGGTGATCCCGGTGGTCTGCTACGCGATCATCGCCGGCTTCGGCGTGTTTGCGCGGCGTCCGGCCTAGAGGGAAACCAGATCCTCCCCGTGGGGCGCAGCCTCATGGGGAGGGGTACCGCGACACTGCAGGTGTCGTGGTGGAGGAGCAGTCGTGCTACGCGCCCCTCCGTCACCCCGCCTGCGGCGGCGCGCCGCCTCCCCATCGCCTTGCGACAGGGAGGATCGAGCCAACGAGCCGTTGAATGATGCGCCCGAAAGCCGCATGAGCGATCGTTATGGCCTTTACCCCCTCCCGATTTGAGCAAGTCGTCTTCTCCGGCGGCGGAACGCGGTGCTTCTGGCATGGCGGGTTCCTGAGCAAGGTCGGGACGTTCGAGGATTTCCGGCCCAAGCGCGTTTGCGGTGTCTCGGGCGGTGCGCTGTCGGGGTCGGCGTGGATCAGCGGGAACGACGAGCGCTGCAAGCAGGTAATGGGCGACATCTTCGACCGCAACGAGAGCAATATCGATCTCAGGCAGGACAACGCCACGCCGCACCAGGAACTCTACCGCGAGGCCGTGTCGGGAACCTTGCCGCCCGAGGCGCAGGAGACAATCGCCAACGGGCCAGACTTCCAGGTCCTGCTCGGCTGTCCGCCATCCTACCTGCCCACGCGCGCCTTCGCCGCAATCTGTGCCATCGGCTACAAGGTGGAGCAGCTCGTTACCGGCAACCCCCGGCTGGAATATACCAGGGCGCTGGGCCTAAGGGGCGTACTGGTCGATGCGCGGCAAGCGGCGCGCGACGGCAAGCTGATCGACTTGGTATGCGCCGCCGCGACGATCCCGCCCGTCTTCGACATCCCCACGTGGGAAGGCAAGGACGTGATCGACGGCGGCATGGTGACCAAGGCCCCGTTCCCCGACCCCGACGAAGGCGAAACGCTGGTGCTGATGACGAGCACCTACCGCAACATCCCGGCAAAGGACGGCAAACTGTTCGTGACGCCTTCAAGGGAGGTGGAGGCCGACAAGATCGACTTCACCCAGCGCTGGAAGATCGAGGAGACCTGGGAGCAGGGCGAGGCGGATGCCGAGGTGTTCCTGGCGGAGCAGGGTTCGTACGAGAGGCCTGAATGAATTTGCTATACTCAATCGGCCGGCGAAAGCGTGCGGATGTGAGAGCGTATCAATTCCATGAAGGCAGGAGAAAGAACCTTCAACGCCGCTGCGATCTCCTTATTACTCATCTGCTTGGGCGGACCGGCCGGCGTATTGTTTACATCGACCACATAAATCTTGCCCGAGCGATTATCGCGAAGCACATCCATCTCTCCATACTCCAGGCCCAAGGCCTCGGCGAAGGCAATCAGCCTGGACTGTTCTTCGGCCGAAAAAACTTCATTCGTCTGCCGCATCCTGGCTGACTTGACTTCCTTCATGTGTGCGTTTGCGGGGATCCGCTTTTCGTAGACGACTGGAATCTTGCTGCCGTAAACAGGCGTTCGGAGGTCGATCGCATGGCCGTCCTGGTGAGTGTCGATAAACCGTTCATAGACCCTGTCGATGCGGACCTCATCAGACGTCAGGGGGCCCTGCAAAATCCGTCCTTCGAAGGAGTGATTTCCTTCGGGCTTCTCAACCATTCTGCCGTCGAAGAACTGCGGATCGACGGCAATCGCATAGCCAAAGATGCGCTCAAAAACGTCAGCTATGTGGGACTTTGAAACATCGTCACAGTGCCGGTTGATCGTGGGGACGCCAGCAGGCATCTCGCAGCGATGTGGATCGTTCGCGAAATGAATCGCAAGATCATGTGGCTGGCCAGGATCGGTTACGATGCGGCAGTGGTTCCAGGCGCAGAGTTTGAAAAGCGTCTGGTGGTGTGAGGGAACGCCCGGATGTGCGAGCAGGCTATATCTCGGCGCGAACGCCCAGTGGTACACTATGCGGACAGGTTGGGTGAAGCGGGCCATTTGCTCGCCGACATACAAGGCGTGCGAAATGTTCTGACGCACTTTCGACGGAAATAAACGAAGGAGGCGATAAAGAACCCGCAGAATGAACAAGTCCCCTCCCTAGCGCATCTCTCGAATATCTTTGAACTAAATCTACACCGCAGCATGCCACCTACGATCGATCAAATCAATCGGGACAACCTCTCTCGATTGCCAAACCAGCCTGTCAATTTTAGCCTCTCGAAGGCGGTTTCCCCGGATCCCTGACATTCAACCGCCCCTGTCCTACATCGCCCGCGCCATGCTCAAGCCGCGACCATGCGCGCGCATCCTGCCATCCCATGCAAAGGCTTCCGACCCCACCATCGCCCATCAAAGGTGACACTTCGCGCCCGCAATGGTGACACTTCCTCGCGGCACGGTCACATTCTCTCGCAACAAGGTCACACTCCGCAGCCGGAGGGTGACACTTTGCGGCGAAAGGTGACACTTTTGGCGGCACAGGGTCACACTCCGGGGCTTTTAGCCCCTGGAGCGTGTTCCATGTGCTCCAGGTTAGTCCGTCTCCGGCTTCCGGTGGGCCAGCACGGGCTTTCGCGCCGCCTGCGCCTCGTCGAGGCGGGCGCGGGGGGCGTGGTGGGGGGCGGTGTTGAGGGTCTCGTCGCCTGCCTTCACCCGGTCCGCGAGCGAGCGCATGGCGACGACGAACTGGTCGAGCGTGGCCTTGCTCTCGGTCTCGGTCGGCTCGATCAGCATGGCCCCGTGGACGACCAGCGGGAAATACATGGTCATCGGGTGGAAGCCCTCGTCGATCAGGCCCTTGGCAAGGTCGAGCGTGGACATGCCTTCCGCAAAGCCCTCGTCGCTGAACAGCGCCTCATGCATGCAGTGACCGGCGTCGCCAAACGGCGCGTCGAGCACATCGTCGAGGCTGCGCAGCAGGTAGTTCGCATTGAGCACCGCATCGCCCGAGGCCTGCCGCAGTCCATCCGCCCCGTGGGAGAGAATGTAGGCGAGCGCGCGGGTGAACATGCCCATCTGGCCGTGGAAAGCGGTCATCCGGCCGAAGCTCTGCATTCGGCCATCAAAATGTTCGGCGGAGAACGCGTCGGCATTCTCCTCCTCCACGAGGTGGATGACGCCGTCCTTCGTGCGGGCAGTGTAGGGCAGCGGGCCGAAGGGGCTCAATGCCTCGGACAGCACCACCGGGCCGGAGCCGGGGCCGCCGCCGCCATGCGGGGTGGAAAAGGTCTTGTGCAGGTTGATGTGCATCGCATCGACGCCGAGGTCGCCGGGCCGCACGCGGCCCATGATGGCGTTGAAGTTGGCGCCGTCGCAATAGACAAAGCCGCCTGCGGCATGCACCGCGTCCGAGATCGCCTTCATGTCGCGCTCGAACAGGCCGCAGGTGTTGGGGTTGGTGATCATCACTGCCGCGACGTCGGGGCCGAGGCGCTGCTTGAGGGCGGCGAGGTCGACGCGGCCATCCGGCCCGGCGGGAATGTCCTCCACCTCGTAGCCCGCGAAGGCGGCGGTGGCGGGATTGGTGCCGTGCGCGCTCTCGGGCACCAGCACCACCTTGCGCATGTCGCCGCGCGCTTCCAGCGCGGCGCGGATGCACAGGATGCCGCACAGCTCGCCATGCGCTCCCGCCTTGGGGCTCATCGCGACGCCATGCATGCCGGTGAGCGCGATCAACCAGTGCGCCAGCTCGTTGATGACGCCCAGCGCCCCGCGCACCGTGTCCACCGGCTGGAGCGGGTGGACATCGGCAAAGCCGGGCATCCGGGCGATCTTCTCGTTGAGGCGCGGATTGTGCTTCATCGTGCAACTGCCGAGCGGGAACAGGCCAAGGTCGATGGCATAGTTCTGGCGGCTGAGGCGGGTGTAGTGGCGCACCGTCTCGGGCTCGGACAAGCCGGGCAGGTCGAGCGGCTGCTTGCGCGCGAACTGGCCAAGGCGCGGCGAGGCGTCGGCAGCGGGTTCGGGCAGGTCCACGCCGCAGGTCTCGCGCGTGCCGAGTTCGAAGAGCAGCGGCTCCTCCAGCATCAGCGCCTTGTTACCGGTGGCGGTGGGGTAATCGTCCTCGCCAGCCGAAGGAACGGGCGTGCCGGGCTTCCAGCCGCTCTGGTTCATTGTGTTCATGCGAGCGCCTCCTCGATGGCGGTGGCAAGGGCCTCGATATCCTCGTCGGTCACGGTCTCGGTCACGGTGACGAGCAGGCCGTTCTCGCGGCCGTCGCCATCGGGGAACAGGCGGCCGAGCGACACGCCGGCAAGCACGCCCTTGTCGGTCAGCTCGCGCACCAGCGGACGGATCTCGCGTTCAAGCACGATGGTGAACTCGTTGAAGAAGCTCTCGTTCAGCACGCTGACGCCGTCCACCTGCGCGAGGCGGTCGGCGGCCTTGCAGGCGAGGCGGTGATTCTCCGCGGCGAGCGCTGTGAGGCCCTTCTCGCCCAGCAGCGTCATGTGCACGGAGAAGGCCAGCGCGCACAGCCCGCTATTGGTGCAGATGTTGCTGGTCGCCTTCTCGCGGCGGATATGCTGCTCGCGGGTGGAGAGGGTGAGGACGAAGCCGCGCTTGCCATCGGCGTCCACGGTCTCGCCGCAGAGCCTGCCGGGCATCTGGCGCACATGTTTGGGGTTGGTGATGGCGAAGAGGCCGAGATACGGCCCGCCGAATTGCAGGCCCACGCCGATGGCCTGGCCTTCGCCCACCACGATATCGGCGCCAAGGTTGCCAGGTGCTTCCAGAGCTCCCAGTGCCACGGGTTCGGTGTTCACCACGATCAGCAGCGCGCCCTTCTCATGCGCGGCCTCGGCGATGCGGGGCAGGTCGGAGATGCGGCCCATGATGTCGGGGTACTGCACCACCACGCAGCTCGTCTCCTCGTCGATCCGGGCGATCAGCGCGTCGTCGCCGGGGTCGGACGCCAGCACGGGCAGCTGGTAATCGACATGGCCCGGAGTGAACCGCGCCATCGTCTCGGCGACGGAGACGTAATGCGGATGCAGCCCGCCGCTGAGCAGGATACGGTCGCGCTTCGTCAGCCGCGCGGCCATGACGATGGCTTCCCAGCACGCGGTGGAGCCATCGTACATCGAGGCATTGGCGATCTCGCAGCCATACAGCCGCGCGACCTGCGTCTGGAACTCGAACAGCATCTGCAGCGTGCCCTGCGCAATCTCGGGCTGGTAGGGCGTGTAGGCCGTCAGGAACTCGCCGCGCTGGATGATGTGATCGACGGTGGAGGGCACGTGGTGGCGATAGGCTCCCGCGCCGCAGAAGAAGGCAGTGTCGGCCGCGGCGAGGTTCTGCTTGGAGAGCCGCCGCATGTGGTTCTCGACCGCCATCTCGCTGGCGTGAAGGGGCAGGCCCTCGACAGGTCCGTCGAGATAGTGCTCGCCGGGCACATCGGCGAACAGCGCATCGACGCTCTCGGCGCCGATCCGCTCCAGCATGACGGCGCGGTCGGTGTCGGTGAGGGGGAGGTAGCGCATATGCCTTAGTCGAGCCCTTCGCAGTATGTCTTGTAGGCATCCTCGTCCATCAGGCCTTCGAGCTCTGCGGCGTCGGACACGGTGAGCTTGAAGAACCAGCCGTCTTCCTCGGGGCTGGAGTTCACCAGTTCGGGCTCTTCCTCCAGCGCTGCATTCCCTACGGTGACCGTGCCGGAGATGGGCGAGAAGACATCGCTCGCCGCCTTCACGCTCTCGACTACGGCGGCCTCGGCGCCCTTGTCGAGCTCGGTGCCTTTCTCGGGCACCTCGACGAAGACGATATCGCCCAGCTGCTCCTGCGCGTAATCGGTGATGCCGATGGTGGCGCTGTCGCCCTCGACGTCGATCCATTCATGTTCTTCGGTGAAGTAGCGAGGCATCTCAGCTTCCTTTGCGGACATATTTGTGGGGTACGAAGGGCAGGGGCACGACGCACGCGGGCAGACGCTTGCCGCGCACCTCGATATGCAATTCGGTGCCGGTTTGGGCGTATTCGGTCTCGACCATGGCCATGGCGACGGGGTGGTCGAGCGTGGGCGAGAAGCCGCCGCTGGTGACGGTGCCGACAAGGGCGTTCCCGGCGAAGACCTGCGCACCCTCGCGGGCAGGCAGACGCCCTTCGAGCGCGAGCCCGACGCGGCGGCTGGCGGTTCCGCCCTGTTCGAGCCGGACCATGCTGGCAGGGTGTCCCATATAGCCGCCACTTTCGCGCCGGGATTTGGCGAGTGCGAAGGACAGACCGGCGCTGACCGGGTCCGTTTCGGTGGTGAGGTCGTGGCCGTAGAGCGGCAGGCCCGCCTCGAGGCGCAGGCTGTCGCGCGCGCCCAGACCCGCGGGCTTCACCCGCTCGTCCGCCGCAAGAGCATCGGCCAGCTCGCGAACATGCTTTTCGTGGACGGCGATCTCGAAGCCGTCCTCGCCGGTATAGCCCGCGCGGCTGACCCAGAGGTGTTCGCCCCCGAATTTGAACAGGCCCGCGCGCATGAAAGTGAGCTTTGCCACGCCCGGCACCAGCTCCTCCAGCACCGCTGCCGCTTCCGGCCCTTGCAAGGCGAGGAGCGCGAAATCGTCGTAATGGGTGAGGGTGATGTCGTCGTCCAGGTGCTCGCGTAGATGGGCGATGTCGTCCCACTTGCACGCGCCGTTCACAACCAGTGCATAGGTCGAGCCGGTATTGGTCACGATCAGGTCGTCGATGATGCCGCCTGCCTCGGTCAGCAGCAACGAATAGCGCATCTGGCCGACGGGCAGGGTGGCGATATCGGCGGGGAGCAGTTTCTCCAATTCCTGCGCGGCCTTTTCGCCGGACACGGCAAGCTGGCCCATATGGCTGACGTCGAACAGGCTCGCGTGGTTGCGCGTCCAGTCGTGCTCGGCAACGATGCCTTCATACTGGATCGGCATCCGGTAGCCTGCGAAGGGCACCATGCGCGCACCCTGCTCGCGGTGCCATTGGTCGAGCGGCAGCGTGGCTGTTTCGGTTTCGGCGAGTTCGGAATCGGTCATGGACAGGTCCTCAGGCGCGGCTTTCCGGTGCCCGGTCATCGGGTCCTTCAGCCATGCCCCCTCTGTCTTTTTGAACCTGAGAGACTTGTCGCTTGTTCCCCGGAAGGAAACGAGCGCTTACCCCTTCGGTGGCCCCGGATACGAGATCCGGAACGCTTTCCAGAGTGACTGCCAGAGTACCTGGACTGGCCGCGCGGTCCTGTTCGCCTGAGAGTTTCCGGGGCGGTTGCTCCTTCGGCGGATCTGCCTGCGGGACAGAACACTCTCCCGCGCGCCCAGCCGACCACATTTCACATATGCGAATCGACAGACATCCGCTCTTTGGTGCAACCGGGCGCCCGGGTCAATCGGCAAACCGCCTTCGCGCGGCGGATAAATGCCTATTTGCGGCGGAAGCGGTCCTTCACCACTTCTGCCACGAAGATCGGTGCGGAGATGCCCATGCGGCGCCAGAGACGCCGCGGCTCGCCCACCAGGCGCGGCAGCCATTCGAGACCGAGATCGCGCCAAACCCTGGCCGGCCGTTTGATCCGCCCGGCATAGAAATCGAACACCGCGCCGATCGAACCGATCATGCGCGTATCGAGCTTCGCGCGGTTGCCCTCGACCCATTTCTCCTGCTTGGGCGCAGTCATGCCTACCCACAGCACGTCCGGCCTGAAGGTGTTCACGGCCCGGTGCATCGCGGCGTTGTCCTCGTCCGAAAAGGCGGACTTGTAGGGCGGGGAGTAGGTTTCCACGGTGATGGCTGGAAAGTCGCGGGCCATCTTCTCGGCGATAATCGCCAACACGTCCTCCGACGATCCGAGAAACATGACTTTCCCCGCGCGATCGTTCACCAGCCGGCAGGTAAGCTGGAAGACGTCGAAACCCGTCACTCGCTCGGCGATAGTTCCCCCTTGGAATTTCGATGCGAGGACGATGCCGACGCCATCGGGCACCGTCATGTCCGCCCGGTGCAGGGCGTGACGGAACGCCGCGTCATCGAGCGCGACCACGATCGAATGAGGGTTCACGCAGGCGATGTGTCGCGCCTTGCCATCCTGGGCCTCGAGCCAAGCAGCGACGTGCGGCGCCAGCCCGGCAGCGGGCAGGGTGCAGAAGTCGTATCCAAGAATGCGTTCGGTAGGCAGGCTCATCGCGGGGCGCCTTGCTGCTTGCCCGACAATGCCCGCTCATAAGTGGCCATCAGACGCTGGTAGTACAGGTCGCGCGTATATTCGCGCTTCACCCGCGCAAAGCCCGCCTCGCCCAGCTCGCGGCGCTTTTCGACGTCGGCCAGCAGGGTTGCGATGGCCTGGGAGAGGGCAAGGTCGTCGTGCGGAGGAACCAGCACGCCCGCCCGCCCGCCGCCGACGATCTCGGGCAGGCCGCCTATATCCGAGACGACCAGCGGGCGCGCATTGCGCATCGCCTCGATCATGACGCCGGGGAAGCCTTCGTACCAGATGCTGGGCACGGCGATGAGCGCCGCCTCGCGGTAGAAACGCGCCAGTTCGTCAGGCTCGAGATTGCCGAGCAGCTCGACATTGCCGGGAATATCGCTGCGCCCCTCGTAGGCGCCGAGGCTGCCGGCAAGCTTATACCGCACGTCCGGCGTCCGCCGGGCAGCGGCCAGCAGCGTATCGATGCCCTTTTCGTGACTTAGCCGTCCGACGAAGCCGACATAGCTTCCCGGCGTCCACTCCGGCGCGTCTTCGGGTACGTCGATCATGTTGGGGATGACGTCGATGCGGTCTGCCGGATAGCCGTCGCGCACGAGGATGGAGCGCTGGAATTCGGTCTGCGCGTAATAGCGTGTCACGTTGTCGCGGTAATAGCCCTGCCTGCGCGCGAAGGCGTTCCGCGCGGCGTAGGCGGCGGACTTGAAGAGATCGTTCTCGCAGTTCTTCGCCACGCAGTTCCATTCCTTCCCGCCGGAGCATGCCTCGCAAACCTGGCCGTGGCTGAGAAACAGGCCATTGGGGCAGACGAGGCGGTAGTTGGAAAGACGCATGACGATGGGCACGCCCGCTTCGGCGATTACCGGCAGCACTGCGGGCGAAATCAGCGGATAGAGGTTCTGCACCTGGACGATATCGGGCCGATCCTGCGCGATCCTGCTGGCGATGGCCCTGCGAGAGGAGGGCGAACAGATGCCCGATGCCGCCGCGCCGAGCTTGCCCGATACACCCTCGATATCGGCGCTATCTGCAAACCACGTATCGACGTCGTGTCCACGGGCTCGCAGCAGCTCGACGATGCGATCAAGCATGATCTCCTCGCCGCTGCGCTTGCCATACCTGTTGTGGACGAACAGCAGCTTCATGGCCGCGCGGGCATCGCGTCCCCGGATGCGACGGGATCGCTTGCGGCTTCCTGTCGCAGCGCGGCCCTCTGCGCCTTCATGGCGCGCAGGGTAAAGACGTGGAAGAAGGCGAGCATGGCGAACACCCCGATGATAGTCGGGTCGTACCCGCCCCCCAGGATCGACTTGGAATTGTTGTTCACCTGCATCATCACCAGCGCTACGAAGCAGCCAAGGCCACCTGCGATCCTGGCATGGTTGGCGGCAATCGTCTCGAGCAGGAGCCGCGCCGAATAGAACGCCAGCAGGGCAAACCCGATGACGCCGAGCCCGGCCAGCGCCTCGATGAAGCCGTTATGCGCGTTGGTGGTGGCAAAGGTGCCGTACTGGTCGCCGAGCCGCGCGATGATGGCGAAGCCCTGGCCGACCCAGGGCTGTTCGAGGAAAGCCCGCCAATAGGCACTCCATAAATGGGTGCGCCCCGTCAGGGTCTGCACTTCATCGAGCGAGCGGCCCGACAGCATCGTGGTGGAGAGCAATTGCTCGCTCGTCCCCATGATGACGACGACGCCGAGGCAGGCGAGCCCCACCGGAATGACGAAGAGCTTGCTCTTGGAAAGGAACGGGAGGAGGATCAGCATGCCGATGGCGATGGCGATGTTGGAACCCGCGCTGGTGCCAAGGACGGCGAGCAGGAAGAACACCCCCGCCCAGCGCCGCAGCATGGCCTGCCGAAGCGGATCTGCGCGCAGGCTCTCGGCAAGGGAATAGAGGAAGCCCATGCCCGCGCTGACGGTGTAGATATTGGTATGCAGGCCGCCGATGCTGATGCCGTGAAAGAGGATGCGCTGCGCCAGCGACAGCAGCGTCACCGTCATCAGCACGATCAGCATGACCCGCTCCGCCCGGCGCCAGTCCGATATCCCTTCCATCAGCACGAAAAGTGCGCCGAACATCGCCATTACCTCTCCCGCGCGGAACAGGGAGTAGGCCGGGTTTGCCGACCAGAGCGCGCTGAGCGCCGCATAGGCCAGATAGGCGACCAGGAAGGCGGCGGATGACTGGCCAAGGCCAACCAGCGTGCGGCGGCTGCGGGGATGCAGGACAAGCAGGACGAGCATGGTGCCAACGAGGATCACGGCAAAGGTCGCCGAGGTGTCGATGGCGTCGAACTCGCTGGTGTCGCGCTGGCGCACGAGCACGGTGGTGCGCATCAGCGCCAGCAGCACCAGCACCCACAGGGCAAAGTCCACGATCCTTGTCAGCGTGATCCGCATTTACCGCGCTCCTCGATGTGCCATGGCGATCCTGCATGCCTCGATAATGGATCGGGCTGCGTTTGTCGGGCCGAAGCCGCTCACGATCTCGCGGGACTTGCGGCCCATGGCTGCCAGCGCATCCCTTCCTTGCGATTGTGCCGCTCGCAGGGCGGAAGCCAGTTCGTTTGTATTTTCGGGCGCGAAAGTCCAGCCATTTTCGGGACGGACGAGTTCCGGCCAGCACCCGTTGTGCACCGAACTGAGTATCGGCAAGCCCGTCGCCATCGCCTCGGGCACGACGAGCGACCAGTTGTCTTCCAGCGTGCTGATGACGAATGCATCGGCAGCGGCGTAATAGGGCGGCAGCTCGTCATAGGCCACGCGGCCTGCGAATTTCACGCCACGCATATCGGCGACGCGCGCCTCCATTTCGGCGCGCAAGGGACCGTCACCCACCAGCAGCAGCGTGGCCTCGCCAGCGGCGAACCCGGCGGCTGCCCAGCCATCGAGCAGTTCGCGTATGCCTTTCCGCTCGTCCAGCCGACCGACATAGAGAAACGCCACGCCCGACAGCCCGAGTTCGCCGCGCTTTGCCTCGCGCATGGGGGGCGTCAGCGCATCGGCCGCGGCTTCCAGCCCTTCGGTATCGGCGCTCATATGGCCGGTCGTGATGCGCGCCGGATCCATGCCGAGATCGCGGACCGTGTATTCCCGGCATAACTCGCCGCTGCAATCCATCGCATCGGCCAGCTTCACCACCTGCTTGCGGTAGAGCGTGCGCACGCCTTGTGCATTGCGCTCGGTATGCCGGGTGCGTTCATAGGCGATGACGAGCGGCGTGCCGTAGCGCAGGCGGTGCAGGATCGCGGGCAGGGTCCATTTGAAGAAGCCGTCCGCCACGATCACATCGGGATCGAGGCTGGTAATGTGTTTCACAAGGCCCGGCTGCCAGCGCAGCGAAACGTTGCGATTGGCGAGGTGGTGCTGGTCCTCTCCGCCGATCTGCATCTCTCCGGTCAGAGGATAGGCCCGTTCGCCAAGCGCATGCACGGCCTTGGCGGTGACGCTTTCGGGCACGTAGCTGCCCGAGAAGGTGAGATGGAGGTTGCCGTCCGTCATCCGGTCCAATTCGCGGAAGACGGGGATGCGATAGTCGAGGAAGGAGCGGGTGACCCAGGCGATCTTCACGCGGCGACCTCCCGCGATGGCGGACTTTGGCGCAGGCCGCGGCGGAAACGGTTCTCGATGAAGTGGAAGGTAAGCCCGCTGACTACCAGCACGGCGAGCAGGTAGGCCGCGAACCAGAGGTTTCCTGCAAGCGCGCCGCCGTCCAGCTTCTCCATCCCGTCATAAGCGCCGCTGGCCGGCCAATCGAGGACCACGCGCAGGAATTGCACGAAGAACCAGTTGATCGCGAGATGCACCATGTAGATCGAATAGGAGACTTTCCCCAGCCACTTGAGCGGGGCGAACGCCGGACTTTCGAAATCGCCCGGCTTCTCCGCTAGCGCCAGCGCCAGGACGGCAAGCGCGAAGAGCGGGGGGACGACGATTTCCCATATGGTCTTGCCTGCAAAACCGATGAACCAGCCGCCGAGGAACAGCAGCAGGCCAAGCCCCACGGCATAGAGGATCCCCGATCGCGGCTGCGAGGCCGGGCGCAGCACGCTGAACAGGCGGAAGGTGATGAAGCCGAGGCCGAAGCTGTAGAGGCAGCGCAGCAGGCCAAAGGTGGTCGCCTCACCTGTCAGTCGCCCGTGCCAGATGTAGAGGAGTGCTGCCGAGGCGAAGGCAAGGGCAGCGAAGATTGCGAGGCGCAGTCGCCCGGTCAACGAGACGAGCGCGAAGATGAAATAGGTGTAGAACTCCACGCTGATCGACCAGCTGACCGCGTTGATATCCGGCACGCTGGGAAACAGCCCGGTCGAATGCAGCAAAAGGATGTTGGCGATGATCGCCAGCGCGTAGCCTTCGCCGAAAGCAGGCGGGGAAAGCTGCGTGCCCTGCTGGATCTCGAAACCGAGGCGCAGCACCTCGATCCCGATGAAAGCCAGCATCGTGGCGAGGTGGAGCGGCCACAGCCGCCAGAACCGCTTGGCCATGAAGGCGCGGATCGGCCCGTTCTCGCCCAGCCGCCCGTCGTAGCAATAGGCAATGACGAAGCCCGACAGCACGAAGAAGAAATCCACCATCAGCCCGGCATTGCGAACGATATCGAGCGGCGTCGCGATCATGAGCCAGCCGCAGTGATACATCGCCACCATGAGGGCGGCGATCCCGCGCAGCATGTCGAGCGAATGCAGCTGCTGGTTGTTCATTTTCGCGACGGGCGCGATCATGGCGCGTCTAGCCCTTCGTGGCGACGGCGAGGATCTGGCGTCGGCGCGTGACGGTGGCGAGCAGGCGCCCGGCGAGCGATTGCAGCATGCCCTTGCCGAGGAAGAACAGTTTGGGCGACCAGGCGCTGTTCACGACGTCCACCACCTGCGGGGTAAAGCCCGCCTCGCGCAGGGTGTTGGCGAATTGCAGCGGCGCCCAGGTGTGCAGGTGCTGGTTGATGTCCGGCGCTTTCCAGTCGGCATTGCGACGGGCGCGGAAATCCTCGATCGGCACCATGATCACCAGCTTGCCGCCGGGTTTCAGGTGGCGGCCCAGCATCTGCAACACCTCGATCGGGTGCGGCACATGCTCGATCACGTGGTTGGAGACGATGGCGTCGTATCGCTTGTCGTCCGGGATGGCGGCGAGCTTGTCGTAGACCGTCAGGCCGAAGGTCTCGCGGGCCAGTTCGCGCGGCTTGTCGTTCACTTCCAGCCCCTCGATGCTGGCGACGTGATCGCGCAGCACCGCGGCCATCGAGCCGTTGCCGCAGCCGAAATCGAGCACGTCCATCTCGCGTGAGAGGTGCGGCAGGTAGTAGGCCGCCTGCAAATGGTAGCCCAGGTGCAGCAGCTTGTCCTGGCCGCGGCCTTCGAAATAGGCCTCGCCTTTTTCGCCCTGGTATGTCGATGCGACGTCGTGCTCGCCCATTGGCAATTCCTTCATGACCCGGCCAGCTGCTCGAAGCGAATGAGATGCCCGAACAGCAGATCGGGCGCGGCAGCGGCGTAGGCATCGGCCTTCGCCTGTGTCTGCTTGTCGAACAACACCTCGAGCACCCGCTCGGCATCGGTCTGCATGAGATCGCTGCGGTGGAAATACCTGTCGGAAATACCCGCGCGGCGCGAGAGGTCGTTGTTCGGATTGCGCGGATCGCCCCTGCCCAGGCGCTTGGGCGTCACGTCCATCGTCACCACCGGCGTGTTGTTGGCGACGCAGGAGACGAAGGCATGGAAGCGCATGCCGATGAAGCCCGCGCAGGAGGCAAGGCTGGCATACCAGGTGAGCGGCGACATCGGCAGGTCGAGTGCGCCGTCGGTGAAATCGAAGCGGTCCTTTTCCGCCGGGTTGGCGAGCGTCATCGCCCGGTAGCCGCGGGCCTTGATCGCCGCGACCATGCGCCTGAGCCACGCCTCGTCGAACTCGCCATTGAGCAGGATGACATCGGACAGGTCCTGCTTCGGCTTCTCGTCTTCCGGCAGGTCGAAGGCGGCGTTGAGGCCGAAGGCGGGATCCGGGCTGATCAGCGGCTGGGCCTTCCCGCGCGAGAGCCAGCGCACCAGCCGCGCGGTCCAGTCGTCCCGCACGGTGATGAAATCGAAATCGCGCAGCGCCGAGCCGACTTCGCGCATCATGCGCGGCTTGAGGTAATAGAACGACGTTCCGCGAGAGGATGCAGCGATGGTACCCTTGATCACGCCGGGCGCATCGAACGGCAGGAAATAGGGCGGCACCCGGTCGGCCCAGCTGAACGCCTCGTAGGGGTTGGAGCGGCCCAGCAGCCGCTTGGCGACGCGCTTGGGTTCATAGGGCGTCGCCATGCGAAACACCGCGTCCGAGCCGCTCACCACGCCGTCCAGCTCCCCGCGCACATAGTCGCCCACCGCTTCTACCGTGTTCAGTTCGGGCGAGAGGTTGTAATAGCGCTTCGCGAAGGCCTCGTGCTCGGCCACTTGTTCGGGGGAGACGAGCTTGGCGAAGGATTCGAGCTTCGCCTTGTCGACGAAGTTCACCACGACCGGCTCTTGCCCCAGCTTGCGCAGCATTTCCTGCGTCGCCAGCGTCTGCAGGTTTGCACCGAAGTTGCGGCTGGAGTGGAAGGTGAGGACCCCGATACGCATCAGCCGCGCTCCCGCCGGGTGAGTTCGGAGAGATAGGTGTCGAGATCGTAGCGGCGCGATCCTGCGGCCAGTGCGACATCGGGCAGCGGCCCGAAGGCGATCATCATGATTATGGCTTCATCCTCGGGAATACTTACCGCCCCGCGCAGGGCCATGTCCTGCCGGTGGCTGGCGGACCAGTTGAGCGGACAGCCGCCCAGCTCGTGCGCGGTCAGCGCCAGCATCAGGCTCATGGAGAACAGCCCGCCATCGACGAAGGCCTGGTTGCGCTCGGCAGGCGTGCGGAAAATGGTCTGGGTGCAGGTCACCACCAGCAGGCCCGGCACGCGCGCGCCGAAACCGGAATTGCCGTTCTGGTGGGCAAGGGCCGCGTCGATCACCGCGCGATCGAGCGTGTAATGCGCGCGGAAACCCTGGCGATTGCAGACCGACGGTGTGCTGAGCGCATCGGTCACGACCGCGCGCACCTGCTCCGCCGTCATCGGTTCATCGCCGAATTCGCGGATGCTCGCCCGGCTAAGCATGCCCTTGCGAAGGGCCTCGCGTTCGGCATCGGTCAGGGAGCCGCGCTCCAGCGTGCGGATGGAGGAGGCGGCTTCGCCTTCCATCTCGAACAAATGTTCCTCGCCTTCGAACAGATCGGCAATGTCGACGCCTTGCTCGGCATGCTTGCGGCGGTAATGTACGATTGCATCGCGTGCCATCAGGTAGGCGGCATCGTCCTCCGGCAGGCCGAGCGCGCGGTGGCGGCGCATGTGGGCGAGCGCGTTGCGCAGCTTGCCAAGGCCTCGGCGCGGCTCGAACCTGGCGAAGCTCAGCCCCTTCTCGATCCCGTGCGCGGCGATCATCAGCCGTGCCTGCAGGTGCCGCGCCTCGCGCTCCGGATCCTTGCCGAAGGCGGAGTGACGCGCGAAGCGGCGCAGATCGTAAAGGTAATCCGCCAAAAGGATGGCGTGCTGCTTCATGAACGGGCGCTCCATGCAAAAAGGCCGAGCGGCAGCATCGCGGTAACGAGCGCCGCGGCCAGCATCAAGAGGTTGCCCTGCGCATGTCCGGCTACCGCCAGCGCGGCGGCCCCTGCCGCGAGGAGCAGCGGCAGGCCGGTCTTGACGAGGAACCAGCGCGCGAACACTGCGACCACATAAATGATTGAAATGGCGACCATCACCGCCTCGGCTAGCATGTAGGCCCAGGCGAGCGATAGCGCCGATGCGTCTTCGAACAGGAAAAACAGCGATCCCAGGAAAGCCACGGCCCACGCGCCGGTCATCGCGGTGTGGCGCCAGACATGGCCGGTCCCGTCCATTATACGGCGCAGCGACTGGTTGAGCGCAAACAGGAACACGCTGATCATCAGCACTGGCAGGACGCTCGCCGCCTCTGCATAGTCGTTGCCGAACAGCGCCATCAGCCAGTCGCCGAACACGATCACGCCCACCGAAATGGGCAGGGCGAGGGCTAGGATGCCGTTGAACTGGAGGGCGATAGCCTCGTTGAAATCGCCCTTCTCCTCCTTCCCGTAGCTGTCGGCAATGATGGGCAGCGCGGCGAGGGCGAGCGCGCCCGGCACCAGCAGCACCATGGTGCGCCACTGGTTCGCCGCCTCGAACAGGCCAAGCTGGACGAAGCCGCCCGGCGCATCGGAGAGGTGGACCCGGCCGATCCAGTAGCATCCCGCCGTGGCGGCGCCTGTCACGAGGCCGGGCAGGGCAAAGCTGAAAAGGATCGGTATTTCCTTCTTCCAGGTGGAGAAGGGCAGGTTGCCGGGGATGCCGTTGCTCGCCAGCGCGCGGCGGACCGAAATCTCGAGCACGATGAAGCTGACGAATGTGCCCAGCGCCAGTCCGGCCACCGCCCCCGTCACACCGCCCAGAAGCGCGCCGATCACCAGCAGGATGCTGGTCGCGCCGCCCTTGGCCGCGTTTACCCAGGCGAAGGACCTGAAGCTCTCGGTCCCGATCAGGATCGTCTCGCGAACGGCGCCGTAGGCCTGGAAGAACATGATGACGGAACTGATCCTGAGCGGCCATTCCAGCCCCGGATTGTCCAGCATGTCGCGGGCGATCCAGCCACCGGCCAGCAGCAGCACCAGTCCGAAGAAGGCGCAGAGCGCGGCGGAAACCACCAGCACCATCGAGAGCACGCTGCCGGCGCGCGCCGGGTCCTTGCCGCGGTGCTCGGCAATGGACTTGCTGGCGGTCGTGCCGAGACGGAAGATGGCGAAGGTCTGGAAGAAGTTGGCGGTGGAGCGAACGACGCCCAGTTCGCCGAAACCGGCAACGCCCAGCACTCGCGCTGCGATGATCGAGCTCGCCGCCGTCAGCACGCGCCAGCCCAGCGTGCCCAGCGAACTCCACGCAAAGCCGCCCGCCAGCCGCCGGGCAATGCTCGTTCTCGGCAGGGAGGTTTCGGGTTTCATTGCGGGGACAGTATAGAAGCAGCCGCGCTGCGGGTCATTTCAAACGGTCGATGACGCGCAAAGCCTCGGTCGCCAGCAGCCAGCCCGGCGTGCCGAGACGGCGCGCGGCCTTGAGGATGCGGATGCTGGTGCCATCCGGCATGTCGTCGCCATAGGCATCGAGCAATTCCTTGGCATGCGACGGACTGCCGCCCAGCGCATGGGCCATCATGTAGCCTGCCGCCACGCGCCCGCGTGAGCGCGCGAACCCGGGGCGATCCTCCGGCGCCAGACGCGGGAGGACACGCGCTTCCCATGCGGAAATGGTGGGTGTGCGCTTGCGCCGCGCGGCATACTTGCGCCGCCAGCCATATTGCCGCCCGAAGCGGTCGGAATTGCTCACCCACAAGACCTCCGGCAACAGGCCCCAGCGCCCGCAAGTGGCGATCATCGCCCAGTATTCGAGATCCTGGCTGATGCGAAGATCGGCATTCTGCAGGCCGATCTCGTCCATCACGCTGCGCCGGAACAGGACGGTGCCGGTGCGCACGTGATCGTACTCGCCCCAGAAATCGAAGAAATTGTCGAGCAGGAAGCCGTCCGGATGCTCGGCCAGCAGCTCGGCATGGTGGGCCGGGCCGTAATAGTCGCCCTTGGCCCGCTCTGCCTTGAAAGCGCAATTGGCGGCGACAGCCTGCGGATGGGCATCGAGGAAATCCTCCATCCGCTCGAGGAAAGTCGGGAGCCAGTAATCGTCGGCATCGAGGAAGGCGACGAACTTGCCCTTTGCAACTTTCAGCCCAGCATTGCGCGCCGCGCCCTGGCCGGCATTCTGCTGCGTGAGATGCACGACCTTGTCGCCGAAGGACGCGATAACCTTGCCGGTGTCGTCGGTCGACCCATCGTCCACCACGATGATCTCCAGCGGCGGACGCGTTTGCGCAAGACTGCTCTCGATCGCGGGACCGACGCTGTTCTCGCTGTTATAGGCGGGGATTATGATGGATGTATGAGGCACTGCTACTCCGGCGCGCCCCCTTAGGGCGGGGCCATGACCCGCGCAAGGCCTGTCCGCCGACGCGGCGGGGCCGATGCCCGATACAGGACTTGCGATGCAACGCGCATCGACTAAGCACCTGATCCACTGGACAAGGATGGGAATTTCACAGGTGCAAGCGAGAAGGGGGCGTCTGTCCTGGAGCAATGGGCTGTCCGGCATGGGACAGGGCCAGCTGGCGCTGCTGGCCACGCTCCTGCTGGCGGCCGGGCTGTTCGGAGGCAGCTCGCGCTACGACGCGATGCAGAACGTGCTGATGCAGCCATTGGCCTGGCTGGTCGCGGGCTTTGCCATCGTGCTGGGAGGTTGGCGCGGAGCATGGCGGGATTTACGCGCACCACTGGTGCTTTTGCTGTCCCTTGCGGTCCTTACCTTGCTGCAACTGGTCCCCCTCGGTCACGACCTGTGGACATCGCTCCCCGGACGCGGACCACTGGCGGACATCGCCTCGGCCATCGGTAGTGAGGGTGCGCGGCCGCTGTCGATGGTCCCCTCACGCACGCTGAACGCCCTGTCCGCGATGGGCATTCCCCTCGCCGCATTGCTGCTGATGGGAGCCATCGGCCGCGGTGCTGCCTATCCGCTGCTGGTGGGCATCGTGGTGCTGGCGGCGCTGAACCTCGTGCTTGCCATCCTGCAGGTCGCCAGCGGCTACGCCGACGCGACCTATTTCTACGCCATAACCAACGAGGGCGCGCCGGTTGGCATGTTCGCCAACCGCAACCATTCCGCCGTATTCGGTGCGCTGGCCATGCTGGTGATAGCCTTCCTCGTAACACGGCGGGAGTGCCGCGGCTTTCCTGGCGCAAACGTGCTGTTGTGGAGCATCTACGCCGCGGTTTTCCTGACCCTGCTCGTCAATGGCTCGCGCGCCGGAATGCTGACGGCGGGCATCGCCCTGGGCGCAACGGCACTGCTGCTGCTCGGCAGCACCGATGAGGGCGCAAGGGATCGTTCGGCGGGGCGGGCGAGGCTCGTACGCTATCTGCCGGTCGCGGTGATCCTCGCATTCACGGCGGGTCTTGTCGCGCTGTTCCTCATGGCCGACCGCCTCACCGCCTTCCAGCGCATGGTCGATGTGAACCTGTTGGAAGACATGCGTTTCCAGGTCCTTCCAGTCCTCAACGAGATGATCGGAGCCTATTTTCCGGCCGGCACCGGCCTCGGCGCGTTCGAGACCGTGTACCGCATTCACGAGACGCCCGACCTGCTGGGGCCGCGGTATCTCAACATGGCGCATAACGACTGGCTGCAATGGGTGATCGAAACCGGCGTCGTGGGAATCGTCCTGCTGCTCGCGTTTCTCGTCTGGTTGGGCCAGCGACTGATCCAGCTTGCGAAGCGGGGGCGAGACTTCGTCGTTTTCGGCGTGGCGGTTATCGCTATCCTCGCGCTGGCGAGCTATTTCGACTATCCCTTGCGCACGCCGATATTTCAGGTCATCGGCGTCTGGCTGGTCTGTTCGCTGGCTTTGCTGGGCCGGGCAGAGGAAAGTCGTGGGCAGAACGTCGCAAATGCGCCAGCGTGATGGACATGACACTATTGCGCGATAATAGTCGCGCGATTGAAACGAGGGGTTCCGCCGTAGGCATGACGCGGCTAGGAGCCGGGACAAAGCAAGGAGTTTGAACGTGTTGACAGGGACGAACATTGCACGGAGCGCAGCGCTCTTTGTTGCCACGGTGGCGCTTGGCGCCTGCGCCTCGACCGATCGCACCTATGGCGCGGCCTCGGGTGTCGAGGTGTCTTCGCTTACCGAACTGCCCGCACCTGCCACCACCAACCCGCGTTTCTCGCCCATGGGCATCATCGAGGTGACCGTGGCGCAGGACGACACGCTCAGCGGTACCTACGTCATCGACGAAAGCGGCATGCTGGACTTCCCGCTGATCGGTGAAGTCGCTGCCCTGGGCCTGTCACCGACGCAGCTTGCCTCGGTCATCGCCAGCCGTCTTTCGGGCGAGTTCGTGCTGGATCCCAGCGTCACCGTCAGCGCTATCGACGCCGCCCCGCCGAGCATCTCGATCGGCGGCCAGGTCGAGGATCCGGGCAACTATCCCACCAATATCGCCACGACCCTGATGCGCGCCATCAACACCGCCGGCGGTCTGGGCGAATATGCTCGCGAGGACGATGTGCTGATCTTCCGCGAGATCGATGGAGAGCGGTATATCGGTCTCTACAATCTCGAGGCTATCATGCGCGGCAATCTGCCCGATCCCGCCCTTTACGAGGGTGATATCGTGATGGTTGGTGACAGCCCGGGCGAGCGTCGCCTCGAGCGGATCCTCCAGATCCTGCCCGCGGTCACCTCCAGCCTCGTCCTGATCGATCGCGTCGGGAACTAAGCCAGGAATACAATGCAATCCCCCAATGACATGAGTGTGGCGCAGGCCGGCGCCCCCACCGGTGTGCGACAAATGGACGATGCGCTGGAGCTGCTGCTCCAGCGCCTGTGGCAGCGTGCGCGCGATCTGAAATACGTGCTCCTGTTCGTCGTCGCGGCAACGATACTTCTCGGTCTGGCCGTCACGCTCCTGCAGACGCCGGCCTACGAGGCTTCCTCGCGTATCGAGATCAGCCGTATCGATTCCGGTGCCCCCGACAGCGAAGACCTGCGCTTCGACATGCAGGTGCGCGACCGCCAGTATTACGAGACGCAATACGAGCTGCTGCAGTCGCGCTTCCTCGCCGAACGCGTGGTCGAGGCGGAGAACCTGGCGCAGGACCCGGCCTTCCGGGAGGCGTTCGATGTCGAGGAAAGCGACCTGTCGCCAAGCGCGCTCGCCAGCCGCGTAAGCTCCGCGATCACTATTGTCCCGGTTGAGAATTCGCAACTCGTCGATATCGTGGCGACCACGCCCGATCCCGACGTTTCCGCGCTTCTCGCCAACGCCTGGGCCGAGCAGTTCCTGTCCGCGAACTACGACAAGCGTTTCGGCGATACGCAGCTGGCACGCGAACGTCTGGAAAGCCAGCTGGCGGAACTGCGCGTTGCCTTGGAAGAATCGGAAGCTGAACTGGCCTCCTACGCCAATGAAAACGAGATCGTCGTCCTCAACTCCCCAGCGACCGAGACGGGGCAGGCGCAAGCGGGTCAGGAGACCCTTTCCACCTCGCAGCTTTCGGCGCTTAACCAGGCCCTGATCGCGGCCTCGTTGCGGCGTATCGAGGCGCGCAGTGCGCTCGATGCCGAACGCAATGCCTCCGATATCGACGGCGCCTCCGCCCTGCGCTCGCGCCGGGCCGAAGCCGAGGCGCAGCTCGCCAATCTGCGCACCACACTGGGCCCGTCGAACCCACGCGTCCTAGCCCTTGAAGCGGAAATCGAATCGCTCGACCGCTCGATCAACACCGAAGGCGGAGTGATGAGTTCCGCCCGGCAGGCAGCATATGAAAGCGCGCTCGCCGAGGAATCGGAACTGCGCGAGCGCTTTAACACAGCGCGCGCCCGTTACCTGGCGGAGCAGAATCTCGGTACCGAATACGGTATCCTGCGCCGCGAGGTCGACACCAACCGCGAGCTCTACGACGCCCTGCTGCAACGCTACACGGAGCTTGGTGTCGGGGAAGCCGGCAGCAACAACATGACGCTGATTGAGCGCGCCTCGCCGCCGTCCGAGCCCAGCGGCCCATCGCTTACGCGCAACCTGCTGATCGCCTTGATCGTGGCTGCGCTGCTTTCGCTCGCCATCGTCTATCTCGCCGACTTCTTCGATCGCAGCCTGCGCCATATCTCTCAGATCCGCCAGCAGTTGGGCCTGCAGGTACTCGGCGCGATCCCCGAGGCGCAGAGCGACAACATGGTCGAAGAACTGCTCGATCCGAAGTCGGAGCTGACCGAGGCCTACGGTTCGACCCGCACCAGCCTGTTGTCCGCCATGCCGGACGATGCGCGGCGGATCGTCATGTTCACGTCCACCCGCCCGGCAGAGGGCAAGACGATCTCCTCGCTGGCACTCGCCCGCAGCCTGCAGCGCGTGGGCAAAAAGGTCGTGCTGCTCGATCTCGACATGCGCCGCGCGGGTCTTTCGCGGCTGCTCGGCTTCAATGCGAGGGTCAATGGCCTCAGCGAGCTTTTGGCTGGAAGCATGACCGAACCCAATATCGTGACGCTGGAAGATCACGGCGTGGACTTCATGCCCAGCGGTTCGATCCCGAGCGATTCGGGCGACCTGATTGCGCGCGGCGGACTGAAGCGCCTGCTCGCCGATCTTGAGGAAGCCTACGATTACGTGATCATCGATTCGCCGCCGGTCCTCGGCCTTGCCGACGCGGTGGAGATCGGACACCTCGCGGGCGGCGTGGTCTTTGCGATGCAGGCGAACGAAACGTCGGTCTATGCGATCCGCAACGCCCTTGCGCGTTTGCGTCAGCCCGGCGTGAACATCATCGGCGCTCTGGTTACGAAGGTGGACCAGCGCAACGACGAATATGGTTATGGCGGCGAGTATGGCTACGGCTACACTTACCAGTCGAGCGAAGCCTGAAGCGGTCAGGGAGGCTGACCTGCAACCGGATCGGATAGGCTGATGGGCAAGGTTGCGATCGTGCTGGCAGCATTCCTGCTTGCGATAGGCGCCGGCGCGCAGGCCTTGTCCAACAGCCTGGCTAGCGAGCAACCCGCCCTCGCCGCGAAGCTCTCGCCATATGCCGGGCAGGCTTACGAAAGATCTGCCGCTGCAAGGATCGAGGCGGACGCCGAGACACAGTCCATCGATGTGACTGGTGCCCGCGAGCCGGCCGCCCGGGCTCTCGATGCCGAGCTGCTTTCGACCGAAGCTCTCGCCATGCTCGCCCTCGCCAGCGAGGACGAGGTCCGGCGCGAGGCCATGCTGTCTTCCGCCTTTGCGGCATCGCGCCGGGGGCGAGTGCTGAATTCGGCAGCGATGATAACCGCCGTCGACGCGAGCGATGCCGACCGGCTGCTCGCAACGCTTAATCGAACGCTGGTGCTATACCCCTCGCAGGAGGCTGCGATCATTCCACTGCTGGTGGGGCAGATGGAGGATGAGCGTCTCGTTCCGGCTTTTGTCCAGCTTCTGCAGACCGAGCCGGAATGGGCGGGCGATTTCTGGATCGAGGCATCGCGCCAGCCCGAACTCGCAGGCAACATCTCAGCAACGCGGTTGGCGCTGCCGAAAGAGACGACTGTCCCTTACGAGGCGAACCGGGCGATCCTGAGGGTGTTGTCGCGCGCGAGCATGATGGAAGAGGCGGGCGCGCTCTACGCCCGTATCAAGGGGATGTCCGACGTGCCCCCAGCTCGCGGTGCGCTGGGCTGGGAGAATGAATATGTTCCTCTCGAATGGCAGTATTTCGATCGCAACGGGTATTTCGCTCGCCCGGCATCCGATGGCGATGCCGTCACCATCATGGTGCGCGGTGGATATGGCGGAGTGCTGGCAAGGCGACTGGTGCGCCTCGGCGATACGACGACGGTGTTCCAGGTAAGCCATTCGCTCGACATGGGCTCGGCGAGCCGCGTGCGCCTGACGCTCTCCTGCCCCGAGGGCGAGGGCCGCTGGTCCGACGCGCTCGGGCCCTCGCCCACGATGATGCGTGTCGACCAGCAGCTTGATTGCACTTATGCCTGGCTCGGCATTGCGGCCAATGCGCCTGCCGGCACGCAGACGATCTCGGGCGAAATACTCGATATCACGATCATGTAGGGCGCCCCGCCGGGTCGGGACGAGCGCCTATCGACCGACCGCGATATACCGGAATCCGGCCTTTTCCATGTCGGTACGACTGTAGATATTGCGCAGGTCCACCATCAGGGGCTGGGTCAACAAACCCTTGACCCGGTCGAGGTCGAGGGCGCGGAAGGTGTCCCATTCGGTCACGATGACGAGCGCGTCAGCACCGTCCATCGCTTCGTAGGGGCCTTCGCAATAGGTGACATTGGAGAGCACCTTCTTCGCCTGCTCCATGCCTTCGGGATCGTAGGCCTTCACCTCGATCCCTGCATCCTGCAGCGCCTGCACCACGCTGATCGCCGGGCTGTCGCGCATGTCGTCGGTATTGGCCTTGAAGGTGAGGCCCAGCACCGCCACCGTCTTGCCGTGCAGGTCGCCGCCGCCAAGAGCGTTGATGACCTTGCGGCCCATGCCGCGCTTCCTCTGGTCGTTGCTGGCAACCACGCTTTCCACGATCCGCAGCGGGCTCTCGTAGTCCTGGCCTGTCTTCAGCAGGGCCAGCGTATCCTTGGGGAAGCAGCTTCCGCCATAGCCCGGGCCCGGCATCAGGAAGCGATTGCCGATGCGGCTGTCGAGGCCGATGCCCTTCGAGACATCGCGCACGTCGGCGCCCACCTTCTCGCACAGATCGGCGATCTCGTTGATGAAGCCGATCTTGGTCGCAAGGAAGGCGTTGGCGGCATACTTGGTGAGCTCGGCGCCGCGGCGGCTCATCGAGACCAGCGGGCTCTCATTGCGGGTGAGCGGACGATAGATCTCCTCCAGCACGCTTTCCGCATGGGCATCGTTCACGCCGATCACCACGCGGTCGGGCCGCTTGAAGTCGTCGATCGCCGCGCCTTCGCGCAGGAACTCGGGGTTGGAGGCGACCGAGAAATTAAGCTCGGGCGCTTCCTCGCGGATGATCCGCTCCACCTCGTCGCCGGTGCCGACGGGCACGGTGGACTTGTCGACCACCACCACGCCATCGGGCAGCAGCGGCGCCATCTCGCGTGCGGCGGCGTAGACATAGGAAAGGTCGGCATGGCCATCGCCGCGGCGGCTGGGCGTGCCCACCGCGATGAACACCGCGTCCGTCCCCGGCAGCGCTTCGGCAAGGTCGAGCGTGAAGGAGAGCCGCCCGGCAGCCACGTTCTTCGCCACCAGCTCGTCCAGCCCCGGCTCGAAGATCGGGATCTCGCCGTTCAAGAGCGCGTCGATCTTGGACTGGTCCTTGTCGACGCACACCACCTCGTGCCCGAAATCGGCAAAGCAGGCTCCCGATACAAGGCCAACATAGCCCGTGCCGATCATCACGATACGCATTGAGAAACTCCGATAGTCAGGAAAGGCTGGGGGTCAGACGCGGTGATAGTCCCGGTACCACTCGACGAAGCGCGGCAGACCGTCCGCGATATTGGTCGTAGGGGAGTAGCCGAGATCGTTGCTGATCGCATCGATGTCGGCATAGGTCCGGATGACGTCGCCCGGTTGCATCGGCTGCCAGTCGATCTCGGCCTTCCTGCCGCAGGCATCCTCCAGAATGGCGATAAGATCGGTCAGCTTTTCCGAGCGGTTGTTACCGATATTGTAAAGCGCGTGCGGTTTGGTGGAGCCGCCCGCCTTCGCCTTGCCGTCATCGGCGGGCGCATTGTCCAGCACCGCGATCACGCCGGCGATGATATCGTCGATATGGGTGAAATCGCGCCACATCTCGCCTTTGTGAAACACCGTGATGGGCCTTCCGCCAAGGATGGATTGCGTGAATTTCCAGTAGGCCATGTCGGGCCTGCCCCAAGGGCCGTAGACGGTGAAGAACCTGAGGCCCGTAAGCGGAATGCGGTAGAGATGGGAGTAGGTCTCGCTCATCAGCTCGTCCGCCTTCTTGGTAGCGGCATAGAGGCTGACGGGATTGTCGGCCCTGTCGTCCACGCTGAAGGGAACCTTGTCGTTGCCGCCATAGACACTGGAGGAGCTGGCGTAGACCATGTGCTCCACATTCCGGTGGCGGGCGATCTCCAGCAAGTTGGCATGGCCAACCAGGTTGGACTGGATGTAGGCTGCGGGGTTCTCGATCGAATAACGCACCCCGGCCTGTGCGCCGAGATGCACGATCCGATCGATGGCCTTGCCTCCCAGCGCCTGTTCCAGCGCGGCCATGTCGGCGAAATCCAGCCTGTGGAAGTGGAATTCCCCATCCTGCTTCTCAAGCCGTGCGAGGCGCGCCTGCTTCAGCTCCGGCGTGTAGTAGTCGTTGCAATTGTCGACGCCCACAACGCTGTCGCCGCGCGCCAGCAGGCGTTCGGTCAAGGCTGCACCAATGAAACCCGCCACTCCGGTGACAAGGACCTGCATCTCGATATTACCCCCCGTTAGACTTCAGTATCAGAACATCGGCCGTCCGCAATTGTAGTCCGGCAGCGCCCCTTGCCCCGAACCGATGAAACCCCTGTAGCGCCGATGATCCTGCGCAAGGAAGTTCAGATATTCCTCTATGTTGGGATAGCCGTCTCCGTCGGCATCGGCATTCGCGTCGAAGCGATTGGCGTTGGTGTTGCGGAACTGGTTTTCCCAATCGTCGGGCATGCCGTCATTGTCCGAATCCCGCTGCGCCGTGCGCTGGCTGAAGCTGGCGTAGCCGAAAGCCTGGGCCCCTGTCTCCGGGAAGCCCTGGTCGAACTTGTAGGGCGGCCTGTCGCAGGTGCGCAGATCCTCGATGAACTGGCTATCCACATTGTCGCGGCAGTTCCCGTCGCGGCAAAGGTCCGCGCCCGCAAATGCCAGGGCATCGCGCATGGCCTGTTCCGGCCCTGTCAGGTGCCAGGGCTCGAATTGCCTGCCGTTCACTCCGGGCGCCGTGACATAGCTCGTGTACCGAAAGGCGTCGCGGCCCGTGATCGAGCAGTTCCGCGAACCGGAGGAATTCACGCCGCAGGTGTTGCTGAGGTCTGCCGCGGTCGGGAAGCCGACATTATTGATCTGCGGATCGCTGACGCTCTGCCCGAACTCGCCGGCCACACGGGTCCTTTGCGTGACATTGTTGTCCAGGTAGACCTTGAAGCCATAGGGGAAGGTCGTCGCCCGGGCGAAGATCGCCAAGAGGTAATTGTCCTGGGGCTTGTCGTTCGGCCCGCGGAAGGCAACGTTGCCCATGTAATTGGCATAGGCGCTGCCCCTCTCGTTCGAGAGAATGCCGGTCTCGTCCGTGAAGTGATAGATGATGTTGTTGAAGATATCCGTCTGGCCGGTCGTGCCCGTAACGGACGGCACGATGCCCAGGCCGATATTGATGCCCCGGAATATCCCGTGCTGGGAGATATTGTGTGCGATCGTAATGTTGTTACCGGGGTTGATGAAGAACACCTTGCAGTGAAACCCCGAGACATGCCCCGACCTGTTGCAGAGATTGGGGCCGATGATCGACCACTGGATGGTGCAGTCCGTACAACTGGGATTAAGGCTTTCATCGGTGCCATACATGGAAGACACGTGGTCGATGATCTGATGGCTCGTCGAATTGAGGCGGATCGGATCGCCATTGGATGATGTCCGGTTGGCGTGCTCGCTGAAGCGGGCGCGGACATGGCGCAGGATCATGTGGTCGCCGCCCCGGCGGGTGTCGATCAGGGAACTCACCGGATTGTAATTGTTACCCAGGCGAAACTCGATCCCGCCCGGTGACGTCTGACCGGCGATGTAGATCTTGGGGTTCGTGATCGCAGCCTGCGATTGCAGCGTGATCGCACCGGACACATCGAACACGCAGTAACGCGGTCGTCCTCCGGGGATGTTGTATGGGGACGTCACCGGCAGGGCGAGAGCGCATTCGCGATAGGTTATCTTGCCGTCTCCGGCGTTCGCGGAGTCCTCGAGCGAGTTGATCTTGTAGACCACTGCATTCGACGCTCGCACCGATGTGTGGCGACCGAAGCCGATGGCGGTCGGGAAGGCCAGCGGGTGGATCGACTTGTCTGGCACATTGCCATTGTCGGGATTGGCGAACGCCAGCGGAGTTGCCGTCGACGAGGTGGGCGTCGGGGTCGGAGTCGGCGAGGGCGAGGGTGTCGGACCCGGTGTCGGGCCAGGAGTAGGACTTGGCGTCACCGTCGGAGTGGGTGTCGGCGCCGGAGTGGAGGTCGGAGTTGGGCTCGGGGTCGGCGATGCCGTTCCGGTGGGAGTTGGCGAAGGCGGGCCCGGAGGCTGTCCCGTGCCCTCTCCACCACAAGCGACTACCGATACGCCAAGCATCAACATGCTCGCATACCGGACCAAGTTCCGACGCGACGACCCCGCCATAGTATCCCTCACAGTTCAATCGTTCTGCGAGAGAACGATATGTCCAGTCTAGTTGGCTGCGACGTGCGAGGGGGACCGGAATGCATTCAACAAGCGCTTGATCAGGCCAGGCTGCTCGGTTTCAGAAGAATTGTAGTAATGAGAATACTTTGAATAATAAGCTAAAGTATCATTATACGCGAAGCGCGCGTGTTTGCGGTAATCGACGCGTGTAATGACGAAGCCGATCAACTTTCCCGAAAGTACCTGCATAACCGGCTTCAGGGTTGCTGCAGTACTCTTTCCCCACCGCGCCATCGCTACGGTGGCATCCGAATAACCTGCAAGAACCTTCGCGTCACGCAGGGCCATGACGGGCGGTGTATCAATTACGATGAAATCGAATTGTTCGCGTAGCTTTGTGAATAGTTCTTCCATTCGCGCAGCATCGAACAAAGCCGACGGATTATCGGGCGTGCGCGCAACGGTGAGACTGGCCAGTCGGGGCAGTTTCGGTGAGTGGGAAATCGCCTCCTCCAGAGAGTTCTTGCCAGCGAGATAAGTGTCGAGACCGGTTTCATTGTCGTCGAGACCCAGCATGCGCGTGAGGCCGCGCTTGCGGAAATCGAAGTCCACCACGATCGCTCGCATACCCTGCTCGACAGCGGTCGCGCCGAAGCCCAGCGCGATGGTCGACTTGCCTTCGCCGGGCAGGGCCGAGGCGATATTGATAACGCGCCCGTTCTTGCCGTTGGTACGCAGCACCGTTTCGAGGAAACCGTCGCGCAGCGCCTCGGCAAAGACCGACATCGGAGTCAGCTTGCCACCTTCCTCCTGGTTGACCTGGTTGGGCACCGTACCCTTCTGCGGGATCATCGCGAAGGTCGGCATGCCGGTGACCTTGCGCAGTTGTTCGGCGCTGCGGACGCGGTTGTCGAACGCTTCGGCCACGATAGCCATGAGGATGCCGAGAATGATCGCTGCGACGAATGCGACAGCCAGGGTCTGCGTGGTCTTTGGAAAGCTCGGAGCTCCCGGCAGGATCGCGCTCGTCACCGGCACCGCTTCGGGGCGCTGGTTGGCCTGCCGTAGGCGCAGCTCGGTGACGCGGCCCAGCATGTTGAGATAGAGATTGTTGGAAGTCTCGACTTCGCGCTCCAGCGCGGCAAGTTGCGGGCCGACAATGTCCTGGTTGCGTGCCTGGGCACGCAAGCGACCGAGGTCGGACGCGATCTGTCCCGCGCGGACATTCGCCGCGGCGCGTGCAGCCTCGACATTCGCCGCCACGCGCGCGGATTCGGCGTTGATCGCACTACGGATCTCGGCGAGTTCGGCGGTCCTCCTCTGCACGTCCGGGTGTGCGCCGCCATACTGGGTGGAGAGGTTGGCAAGCTCGCTCGCCACTTGGGATTCGCGGTTGCGCAGGTTCGTCAGCAAGGCCGACTCGCCGGAGCCGGCGCTCTGCTGGCGGTTGGCGAGGGCGTTGGCTTGTGCGCTTTCGGCGCGGGCAAGCGAAACGGCTGACGCCGCGCCCTGGATCTCGGCCGCGCCGGCGCCTTCGGCGAAGCTAGCGTCGATATTGTTGCGGCGACGGAAATCCGCGACCGCGGACTCCGCAGCGCTCAGGCGGTCGCTGAGTTCCTCGGTCCGCACCTCGAGGTCGGCAAGAAGACGGCTGTTCTTCTCGGTAAGCTCTGCCACGCGCTCTTCGGTGTAGTTCGCGACAACCGAGTTGGCGATGTTCATGGCGAGCTCGGGATCGCGCGACTGGGCTGTCACCACGAGGTAGTTCGTCGTGCCGGCTTGCTCCACATTGATGCGCGACTGGAGTTCGCTGATGACCGAAGAGAGGACAGGAGGCGGAACGTCGGCAAGCGGATCGATTGCCACTTCCGCCGCCGCCATGGCTGCATCGCTGTTTTCGATGGCCTCGTCGAAAGTAAGGTCTCCGGACGCGACAGTCGGCCTGTCTGGCCGGATAACCTCCGGGATGACATAGACCGCGTCATCGGGAAGGCGCTTGTTGAATTCCGGGCTTTCGTGCAGCCTGAGGTCGGCGACGACGCGGCGCGCAACGGCCTGGGACTGCAGCGCGTCGATCTGGACGCGGATCGAGTAGTCGGTCTGTTGCTCGATCTCGCGGATCGGTGCCGGACTGCTGTTGGGGGCGGTGTTGTTATCGATCGCGAAAGCCTCATCCAGCTGCATGACGGCAGAAGCGCTATAGATCGGCGTTGCCAGCCACAGGGCCAGCGCGGTGGCGCCCATCACCAGCACGATGATTCCAAGAATCAGCCGCAGCCGCCGCCTCACGATGGACAGGAATTCGTGCGGACTTTGAATGCTGTTATTGCCAGTCTCGTTCGTCGCCAGCGCAGGAGGCGAGAAGACGTGTCCATCGTTCGACTTGACGATATTCATTACGGTGTCCTTGCGTATCCGACGTCTCGGAACATCAATCCGGGTAATCTTGCCATTGCAGTCTACACGATCCGGCGATTCTCTCTGCCTTTCAATCCGTGATGATCGGCCGCTATATTCGTATTACCCCGAAGTGATTATGATGTTTGGCTCATGCGCCGTTCCGCCCGGTTGCCGAACTCTCTAGAATCGATGCGTGATCAGGTTCGGGGAATTGTTCTTCCCGATGTCGACCAGCCGGAGGACCGTCATCGCTTTCTTGCGCGCCCGCAGTGCCGTTCGGCGGAGGATCGAGCTGGTCACGAACGATCGGTTCCTGCCGAATGTGCTTCGCAATGTCGGCCATCTCGTTTCCGGCAATGCGGCAGCGCTGGTGCTGGGCGTCGCCACCATGGGCATCCTAGCCCGGACACTGGGCCCGGCCGGTCTGGGCGTGATCGTGCTGGTCGAATCCTACGGCAAGCTGATCAACCAGATCGTGAAGCTGGAGAACTGGCAGTCGCTCATCCGCTACGGAACGCAGGCGCTGGAAAGCGACGACACACCGCGGTTCCTGCGACTCGTGAAGTTCGGCTTTGTCCTCGACATCGGCTTGTCGCTGTTCGCTGCAGCGATCTGCATCGTCTTTGCCGATCTTGCCGGGTCGCTCTTCGAGTGGGACGCGCAGGCCGTGGACATGGCGCGGTTCTACAGCATTGCGCTGATATTCGGCGTGGCTTCGACCCCGCTCGGCATCCTGCGCTTGTTCGACCGGTTCGCCTATATCGCCTGGCTCGATCCGGCGGCCGCCGTCCTTCGCCTGGCGCTGGTGGCGACCGCGGCTTTCACGGGGGCGGGGCTGTGGACCTTCATTGCCATCATGGTGTTCGTACTGGTTGCCCAGCGAATTGCCCTGTCGGTGATTGCCTACAGGCAACTTCGCCAGAGAGGTTACGGCAGTTTCCTCAGGCAGCCGATCGCGGGGGTGGCCCGGGAAAATCCCGGCATGTGGGAAATGATCGCCTCGATGAATGCAACGATCCTTCTGCGCAAAAGCACGCAGGAGATCGACATCCTGGCGGTCGGCGCGTTCCTGGGGCCGGCGGCAGCGGGCATCTACCAGATCGCGCGGCGGCTGGGCTATGCAATGACAAAGGCCGGCGGAACCTTGCAACAGGTTTCCTTCCCCCATCTCGCGAAGCTGTGGGCCAAGGCCGATTTCACAGCCTTCAACCGCCTGGTAAAGCAGATCGAGGGTCTGACGGCGGCCGGCGCGGCGGTCTGTACGCTGGTGCTGGTATTTTTCGCGGAGGAAGTCGTCGTCCTGATCGCCGGACCGGAGTACAGCGAGGCGGGCCTGCCGCTGATCGTTCAATCGATCGCCACACTCTTGCTCCTGTGCGGCAGCGCGCTGCGACCGGCGCTCGCCAATATGGGACTGCAGACGAAGGTGCTGATGGCAACGGGCTTCTCGGCGATAGCCTTCTACATCACGGCGCTAGTTTTCATTCCGATGACCGGCATCGTGGGCGCGAGCATAGCGCACATGGTTTCAAGCGCGGTGATGTTGCCGGCGCTGATGGTCATCTATTCGCGCGGTATGAAGAACGAGCGTAGCAAGGTGTCGGCAGGTTTGCCGGAGGACTGAGGTCTAATCGCCTTGCGGCGCAGCCGTGAAGGAGCTGGCCCCGTCGCTTTCGAGCGCCCCGTGCGGGCGAAAGCTTTCGAACACGCTTTCCCATTTCGCCGCAATTCGTGGCAGCGAGAAATCCCGCGCTCGTTGTGAGGCGTTGGAGCCGAAGCGATGGCGCAGTTCTGCGTCCTCCATCAAGGCCCGCAAGGCGGCGGCCAGCCTGCCGGTGTCCTGATCGGCAACCAGCATGCCATTCTCACCGTCATTGATGATTTCCGCAGGGCCATAGTCGCAGGCGAAGGCGGCGACGGGCAGGCCTGCCAGCATCGCCTCGAGCAGGACGTTTGGAAAACCCTCGTAGCGAGAGCTGAGCGCATAGATGGCCGTGTCCTCGATCCAGCTCGCCGGTGTGGAACTGTTGCCTGGCAGGCTGATCCTGTCGGCGAAGCCGCTGGCGGCGGCTTGCCTTTCTAGCTCGTCGCGCAGCGGTCCCTCGCCCCAAATGGCGAGCCGCCAGTCGGGAAAATCCGCGGCAATCATGGCGTAGGCGTCGATCAGCCTGTCGAACCCCTTCTGCTGCGTCAGACGACCTACGCCAGCGATCACTTTCGTATCGGCCTTGCTCGGCTGGAGCTGCGGCAGTTCGACGGGATTCGGAATGACGATGGCCCGCCCGGAGATGTCGGATGGATAGACCTCGCGGATACCCTCGCTTTGCAGGATCACCGCGTCGGCCCGGCGCGCGGCGATAGTCCAGGCCTTGTTCCACAGAGGATTGGCCTTCTGCGCCGATGGATTGTTGCGCTCAGAAATCACCACGCGGTGATCGAGCCCGGCAGAGGCGAGCACGCTCAGCACGTTGATCTTGGTGAGGAAGGAGGCAACGATATCAGGCTTCAGCGCCTTGAACGCCTGTCGGAGCGCCCGCGCCCGCGAGACGTTGGCGCCGAGGCCTTTCAGCAGCGCCCCGCCGCCGCGCGCCACGCCCAGGCGATGCAGGCGCACTGCGCCGGGGAACGCATGGTAGATCGGGTCTTCGGGCCGATCAAAAGCAATCACGCTCACCTCGTGCCCGCGCTCTAGCAGTTCGCCGCAGAGCAGCGAGACGACCTTTTCTGCGCCCCCGGCACCCAGACCGGCAAGGACGAAAGCGATGCGCACGCTCTAGCTCGCCGCCTTGCGGTTCAGAATCTGGTTCAGCGCGTCAGGCAGTTCGTCGAGATTGGCGATGGTCGACTGTGCACAGTGCCGTTCGCTGGGCGGATCGCCCGGATGAACGCGGCCAGCGCGCGCAATCCGGATCGTCGACCATCCCATGGCGTTGGGCGCCAGGAAGTCCTTGGTGCTATTATCCCCGACATAGACGAATTCGAGCCCTTCCTCGTCGAAATGCCCGGCGATCGTCTCGAAGGCTCGGCGATGCGGCTTCCAGTAGGTCCGGCCCCATACATCGGTGATGAGGATGGGATCGAAGCCCAGCCTTTGCAGGCCAAGCGCCGTCACCTTGTTCTCCTGCGTTTGCCGGTGCCCGTCGGTGACGAGGGCCAGCTTCTGTTCGGCAGGCAGCAATTCCAGCAGGTTCAGCGTATCGGGCTGGAGCGAGATAACGGGTTCGTGAAAGCGATAGACCTCGACCATGTCCCGGACAAGCCGCGTATCTGGCTTGATTCCCAGTTCTTCCAGCACAGCGTCGAAGATCCTCTCGCGCTTGCCGTCGATAAACAATTTCATCGCCAGGAATTCGACATTTTCCAGTGACTTGGTCGCGCGCGCCCATTTGCCCACCGCCTGGAACCCGCTCCGCACAAAATCGCGCTCGAGATAGAGCGTATCGTCGAGATCGAACACGAGTACGCAGTGCGGCGGGATCAGGCACATGGACTAGCTCTCCTCGAAAACGGCCGCGTCGTAGCGCATCATGCGCATGCCTTCGGTCCACCCGTCATGCGCTTCGCATTCCAGGCCCAGCGCCTCTTGCAGTAGCCAGGTGGAAAAGGTTGCGCCTGCGGCATGGGCCAGCGGATAACCGCCGCCGAAGCGGGCATTGATCTCGAACACGACGGGGCCGCGCTCTGTCAGGATGGACTGGAAGCAGATCACGCCGCGCGCGCCGGGCAGTTGCTCGGCAAGCCGCCAGCCGGCCTGGCACAGCGCTTCGTTGCGTTCGGTCACGCCCTTTTCCACTTCGCCCGCACGGATCTGCGCGCGGCGGTGGGGGATCACGGTGCGCGCCTTCCCGCCAAGGTCGAAATACATGTTGATCGTGTGCTCCGGACCCTTGAGCAATTCCTGCAGGACGAACGCCTCGCCCGAGGTGTCGGGAAGTTGGGAAACGTCGTTCACGACCGAGATGTTGCGGCCCGCGCTACCGCCATTCGGCTTGGCGATCAGTGGCCAGGGAACGCTGCCGGGTGCTTCGCGCACTTCCTCTGGCGTGAAGGAGGGAGGGGTGTTGAGTCCCAGTCTCGCAAGCACACGCGCGGTCTCCTGCTTGTCGCGCGCGATGCGGACGAAATCGGGATGACCGACAGAAACATGGGTGCCGATCGCCGCAAATTCGTCCCGCGCATCGGCAAGCGCCTGCAGTTCGGTGTCGATGGTGGGGACGAGCAGCTTCACCGCCTGCCGCCTGCAGATGTCCAGCAGGGCGGGGATATAATCAGGATTGTTCGCGCGCGGCACGGCGAAAGCCTGGTCCGCCATGTGGCACGCAGCGCTCCATTCGACGTCGAGATCGCAGGCGAGTATGCGCATCGCCGGATCTATCGCCTCTGCGGAGGAGCGGAACGCGTTGAGCAATTCCACGCGGCGCCCCGCCGACGTTATCAGGACTGCGCTCATCGAACCCCCGTACCCCCGTTATTCCGAAATGCAGCGTATCCGCCGTTCGCCTCAAACGCCCTGACGATCCAGCGTGCTGGCCATCTTGTCCATTCCCGAAAGGTCGACCCGGTCGTCCCGCACCGCGACGACAAGCGTCTTTACGAGGATATCGCAATCGAGCCGGAGACTGCGATTGTGCACGTACCAGTTATCGAAGGCGAGCTTGTCCGCAGGCCTCAGCAATGGACCGCCCTTCACCTGCGCAAGGCCGGTCAGGCCTGGTCGCACGCGGGAGCGCGTGATGCCCTCCAGCCCGAAATCGTCGACAGTATGCGGCAGCAGGGGTCGTGGCCCGATAAGGCTCATGTCCCCCTTCAGCACGTTCCACAACTCGGGCAGCTCGTCGAGCCGGAAGCGGCGCAGGAATGCGCCTAGCGGAGGGGTCCTTTCCTCGTCCGGCAACAGCTTGCCTGAAGCATCGCTGGCGTTGTCCATGGTGCGAAACTTGACCAGTTCGAATGGCTTGCCGGCAAGGCCCGCACGCTGCTGGCGAAACAGGACAGGCGATCCGATACGCACCCTGATTGCCGCGGCAATGAGCAGCATGGGGGGCCAGAGTAAGGCGATCCCTGCCAGAGCGACTGCGAAATCCACGACCCGGCGAAGACCCGAGGGCCGTGTCGCCGCGTAGGCAGAGAAGTTGCGGCTGGCGCGCGGGGGATTGCGATCGACAAGCGAGCGGTCGAGCCCGGTGAGCTCGAGCAACATGGCATTGACAATCTCGACATCAAAACGGGTCTCGGCAATCTCGCGCGACTTCGCTCCGCATCGCGCTGCAAGACCCGGGTCCTCGCAGAAATTGCGCATCGCATCTGCCAGTGAGGCGGCGTCACGAGGCTCGACCAGATAGCCGTTCTCTCCTTTCAGCACGGTTTCCCGGCAGCCGGGCGTATCGGTGGTGATGATTGCGCGCCCCGTCGCCATCGCCTCGAGAATGGTGCGCGGCAGGCCCTCGCGGTAATAGGTCGGCAGAACGAAAACCGAGCAATCGGCAAGGTAGGGCCGCACATCTTCGGTCGAGCCGAGATAATCGATCAGCCCGTCATCCTGCCATTGCTGCAATTCTGCTTCGGTAATCCCACTGGGATTGGCGTCGAACGGGCCGAGCAGGCGGAACTGCGCATCGGGATAGTCCCGCTTCACGATTCGCGCTGCTTCGGCGAATTCGCCCGGACCCTTGTCGCGCATAAGGCGGGCGACCATCAGGAACACAGGCGCGCCTTCACGCACGGCCTTGTGCTCGAAGCGCGTGAGGTCGATGCCCGAACCGGGAACCTGGTCGGCCTTTTCGCCGCGCTTGAGGATACCGTGGCGGCGCATTTCCGCCTCGTCGTCTCGGTTGAAGACGAACACCCCATCGGCCTTGGCCACCGCGGCCCGGTAGAGCACGCTGACGATCTTGCGCAGCACGGCGAGCTTGCCCTTGGCCTCGCCCGAATAGACATGGCCGAGGCCGCTGCACATTGCGTAATAGCGCATCCCGCCCACGATCCGCGCGGCGATGCCGCCATAGATGATTGGCTTCTGGGTATAAGCCAGCACGACGTCCGGTCGTTCACGGCGGAGCAGGGCGACCATGTCGCGCAGGGTTACGAGATCGTCGAAAGGGTTGCTGCCGGTGCGCGCCATCCGGATGACCGCGAAGCGGATGCCCATCGCCTTGAGATCGGCTTCCACCTTCGGGTTCGGATCGGGCGCGCAGGCGATCACCTCATGCCCGGCGTCGACCATCGCCTGCAGCAGACGGCCGCGGAAATTGAGCAGGGAATAAGCGAGGCTGGAAAGGACGACGACCTTCATCGCGGAAACACCTTTGCCCGATCATCGCCGCCGCCGCGAGCGCCATAGGCAGGGCCCTGGGCTCTTGCGGCGATCTCGTAGCAGTGATCGTATTTGCGGGATATCTCGCGGATGGCGTACATGGCCTTCACCCGCTTGCGTCCCTCCCGGCCCATGGCGGCGCGCCCCTCTGGGCCCAGCGCGCACATCTTGCCGAGCGCAGCAGCAAAGGCGCTGACATCGTCCGGCGGCACGACGAGGCCCTGCTCCGCCACGATGCTGGCACTATCGCCAACATCGGTGGAGACGACTGACACCCCGCATGCAAGCGCTTCACCGATGACGTTGGGGAATCCCTCGCCCCAGGAAGACGACACGCCGAGGATATCGAAACCAGGCATCAGGTCCGCCAGGTCGGAGCGCGCTTCGCAGACTGTGACCTCGCCCGACGGCAAGCGCTGGTCGATACGGCGGCCAAGGTCGGGGCAGCTGGCAACGCCCGCACCGATCATCACAAGGTGCAGCCTGTATCCGGCAGCCCGGGCCTTCGACACGGCGTCGACCAGCAAGGCATGGTTCTTCATCGGGTGATAGCGCGCAACCGAAGCGACGATGGTAGCGGATGGATCGATGCCGAACTCCCGGCACACCCTCTGCCGCGCTTCGGGATCGGGACGGAAGCGGTCGAAATCGAAGCCGTTGGGAATGATCATGCGCTGCGCGCGCGAATAGCCGGCGCGCTCATGCTCTGCAGCAGCCTGCAGGGAATTGTAGATGATCCGTGCGGGATGGCGCGAGATGGCTGCGCTCAGCTTCAGGATGGCCTGTGTCTTGCGGCTTTCGCGACCGGGATCGGCCAGCGAATGGCGCACGTTCCAGATCAGCGCCGCATCGCGCGCAATGCTGGCTTTCGCGAAGGATGCGGCGAGATTGCCGTGATACATCCAGCCATGCAGCACGTCGGGACCAATCGCCTTCACCGTCTTGAGCAATTGCAGACATGCGCGCGCACCAGGCAGGGCGCGCTTCATGCCAAGGGTGCAAAGAGGAGTGCCGGTAGCGCGCACCCTTTCGGCAAGGGGACCGGGTTCGAGCAGCGAGAGCACCGCCTGCGAGGTCGTGGAGTCCGCCGGATTTTCCAGCAGCTTGCACAGCATGTTCTCCGCCCCGCCGACATTAAGGCCGGTGATGATATGCAGGACCTTCATGCGGCCCGGCCTGTATGCAGCAGCGCATCGTAAACGGCCTGGACCGTGCGAACATGGGTTTCCACGCCGAACCGGGCGAGCGCGTCCTTCCGCGCCGTATCGGAGATCGCCCAGGCAAGCTCGTGATCACCGAGCATCCGGGACATGGCATCTGCCAGCGCAGCGGGATCGTCCGCCGTGGCCAGCAATCCCGTGCTGCCGTCCTCGATGGCTTCCAGATTCCCTCCGGAGGCTGCGGCGACAACCGGTGTACCGAGCAGCATCGCTTCGATGAGCGTGCGGCCAAAGGGTTCCTCCACCGCGGTGACGAGAGTGGCGTCGCATGCGGCCATCCATGGGGTTGCCGGTTTGCGAAATCCCATCAGCCGAATGGAGTCCTGAAGGCCGTGGCGCTCGATGGCGGCGGTCATCCGCGCGAGCATGCCACGATCGTGCTCTTCCCCGAACATGAGGCCGAGGATGCGTTGCCCCGGGTTCGCCTTCTTCAGTTCCGCAAGCGTCTCGATGAAGAGGACCGGGCGCTTGCGCTCGCTGAAATGGCCGAAATAGCCGATCAGCTTGGTGTCATAGGGCACGTCCAGTTCGGCAAGCGCGTCGGCGCGGCATTCGTCACGGTCCATGTCGGCCAGCGAGAGATCGAAAGGACTGTGCGCGACGGTGACGCGTCCGGCCGCAGAGTAGACACCCGGCGACGGCGCCGCGTAGCGAGAGACGGTAAGCACCTTGGCAGCGGTGACCGGGGCCAGCCAGGATACGCCCTTGGCCCCCGGGTTGCCGCGATGGTGCCAAATCTGCCGCGTGCCGGTCAGCCTTGCGGCTATGCCCCACATTGCGTGCATCGCGCCCTCATTGGTGTGGACGAAATCGAACCGTTCGTTTGAGAGATAGCGGGCCGCGCGGGCGATCGCGCCGATCATGCCGGGGACAGAGCCAGTGTTCACCAGACCGCCGGGCATCCTCTTGGTGCGAACGCCCTTCTCGGCAAAGAACTCGGTCAGTGCGCCCGGCTCATTCAGCAGGAGCACGGTCGGTTCGAAACGGTCGCGGTCGATATTCTCGATCAGTGCGCCTGCCGAGATGTGACTGCCGCCAACCGAACGCGGGCGGTCCGCAAACGGGAACAGGATGCGCGCCCGGCCAATCGCGTGGGCATGGCGCAACGGCTCGCCTGCAGGCATGCCGATCGCCTGGCCCTGGCCGTCCTGCACGAAGCCCGCTGGAGAAGATTGGTGGTTCGCCATCATCGCCTGCGGAAACTACCCGATCATGCGCAGCTTGCACCGGAAAAGAGGAGGTATCGCCCCTATATCTCCGGGCTAGCATCGAAATTGCCAAGGCCCTGGGGAAAATTGGTTAATTCCGGGGGCGACCTTCGCTGGAAGCAGAGCGTGTAGCCCCAAAGAGTTAGGCGCTGTCCATAATAAATGAGGCGCTTGATCTCCGAATTCCGCTTCGGGCCTGGCGGGACGTGCGTGTATATCCTGCAACACGGCCAGATCGGGTCGGGCGTACAGGTGACGGGGCAGCATGGGCACTGACAGCGCCTTGATGGGCAAGGGGAGACGCGCAGAATGAACGCGGTTGTGACCACCACAGCGCGCTTGGCTGAGCGGGACTTGGACCTGCCCCGGCCCGCGCGTTCGTCCTGGCCGGAATTCGAAGCCGACGAAATTGCCGCCGTTACCGAGATCCTGCGCTCGGGGAAGGTGAACTCGCTGCATCATGGCCAGCATTGCGCCGCGCTGGAGCAGGGGATGGCGGCCTTGTGCGAGGTTCCTTACGGCATCGCGGTCGCCAATGGCACGCTGGCGCTGGAACTGGCGCTGCACGCTCTGGGTATCGGCGAAGGGGACGAAGTGATCGTCCCCGCTCGCAGCTTCATGGCGAGTGCGAGCTGCGTGATCGCGCGCGGGGCGAAGCCCGTCTTCGCCGATGTCGATTCAGACAGCCAGAACATCACTGCCGAGACGATCGAACAGGCGCTCACGCCGAAAACGAAAGCGGTGGTCGTGGTACATCTCGCCGGCTGGCCCTGCGAGATGGCCCCGATCATGGAGCTTGCTCGGGCGAAGGGCTTCTTCGTCGTCGAAGATTGCGCGCAGGCGCACGGCGCCCGCATCGATGGCCGGCCGGTCGGCAGCTTCGGCGAGGCGAGTGCGTTCAGCTTCTGCACCGACAAGATCATCTCGACAGGCGGGGAGGGCGGCATGCTCGTCCTGAAGGACCGCGCACACTGGAAGACCGCCTGGGCCTACAAGGATCACGGCAAGGACCCGGAGCATTATGCGTCGATCGTTCCCGGCCCCGACTTCCTGTGGCTGCACGATTCCTTCGGCAGCAATTTCCGGCTGACCGAGATGCAGGCGGCCATCGGTAACCTGCAACTCGCCAAACTGCCGCAGCGAATCGCTGCCCGTCAGCGCAATGCCATGGCTCTCGAGGCCGAACTGGCAAGCAATCCGGCGATCCGCCTGATGCAACCGCGTAACGGCGTGGAGCATGCGCGGTACAAGTATTATGCCGCCGTCCGCCCGGACCGCCTGCAGCCCGGCATTGCCCGGCGTGACATCGTGCAGCAGGCTGGTGCTGCTGGGCTGAGTTGTTCGGTCGGCTCCTGCCCGGAGATCTACCGCGAACCGGCTTTCGATAGCTCTCCTTCGCGACCCGCCGAACACCTGCCGGTGGCACACCAGCTCGGCGAGACCACGATCATGCTTCCCGTCGACCATACGCTGAGCGTCGAAGATGCGCGGGCCGCAGGGGCGATTTTGAACCAAATCGTGAGCGCGGCCGCGCAATGAAGCAGGACACCACCCCCCTACCCGCCTTTATCGTGATCGGCGCCGCGAAGGCGGCGACGACGTGGATCGCGAACCAGTTGCGCGCCCGCCCTGATATATTCATTCCCGGCCCCGAGCCGCATTACTTCAGCAGCGAGTTCGACCGTGGCGAGGCTTGGTATCGCGCCTGGTTCGCAGACGCGCAGCCGGGCCAGATCGTCTCCGAGAAATCCGCCGACTACCTCGCCCATCCCGATGCGCCGCACCGGATGGCTGCGATGCTTCCCGGCATTCGCCTGCTCGTGCAGCTGCGAAACCCGGTCGAGAGGGCCTATTCCGACTATTGCATGTATTTCCGCCGCGGCACCGTGGATGGCGATATCGCAAAGTGGCTGGGCTCGCCCGACCACGATTATCCGCGCTTCCTGATGGACGGCCTCTACCACCAGCATATCCAGCGTTTCCTGGAGTATTATCCGCGCGAGATGATGGATATCGTGTTCTACGAAGACATCCGTTCGCAGCCGGACGCGGTGCTGGATCGTGTCTATCGGTTCCTCGATCTGCCGGAACTGGAAGAGGAGATATCTCTCGTCGAGCGCGCGAACGTGAAGAACGCGCCGATGCTGCCTCTGGCTTTGCGAAAGGGGCTTGCGCCTGCCAAGGGAATGGTCGCCCCGTTGCGGTCGAAGCCGTGGTTCAAGGCGATTCACGGCGCCCTCTCGAAGGAAGTCAGCTACCCGCCATTGCCGGACGGCCTTCGCCAGCGGCTCATCGATTTCTACGCCCACGATGTGGAGCAGTTGGAAAAGCTGGTCGGGCGCGACCTCAGCAGCTGGCGCCAGGGGTAACCGGATCGTGAACTCACCTTACATCCGTACTCCCGAAGTCAACCCTTACGAGCGGGTCTCGGAATTCCAGCTGTTCGAACTCGTCTGGCGCTGGTCGCTCTATGGTGGCCTGGCTCTTCTGCCATTCATGATGTGGCGCTTCCACCCCGACATACAGCTCACTTTCAGCGATGGCTTCTTCGTCATCGCTCTCGCGTTCGCGCTGTTCACGGGAAGGCTCAACGTGAACTTCTTCGGCGGCGTGACCCCCTTGTGGATCCTCGCCATCCTGCTGATGCTGGCCGGGCTGGGTGCCAGCAGCTTCGTGAATGGAGACCCGATCCGCTTCGGGATCGTCTCATCGCAATATCTCTTTGCCTACCTGATCTTGCCGCTCGTGATTCTGCTTCCGCGCCCGCAGGAGCAATTGCCGCTCATAGCGATCTACGTCGCGACGGTGGTGGCGATCGAGGCGTTCAGCATCGCCATGTTCTACCTCAATTCAGGCAATCCATCGGGTACGGACTGGATCAACCACAATTTCGTGACCGGAGCCGAAAGGCTCGGGTCATTTTTTGGCAGTGCCAACAGGAATGCAGCGTTCGTCTCGCTGACTGTTCCCTTCGTGCTTTACCTCGCGCGAGCCGGGATCTGGCCGCTTTGGGCGACGATCCCCTCCATGCTGGTGCTGGGCCTCGCCATCCTGCTGACCGCCTCTGTCACCGGGCTGACGAGTAGCCTGCTCGCCATCGCGCTTTTCGTGTTCGCCGCCTATGGCAAGCATGCGTGGAAAGTTGTCGTCGTATGCGTGGGGGTCGTTTCGCTGCTCTGGGCCTCCGGCTTCACCTTGCCCGAGACTTTCCAGGAGCGTGTGCTCGGCGCCGCCGAGTCCGGCGATATCTCCGAGGCCGGCACCTATACGGGGCGCATGGCCTTGGTGGAGGAAGCCATCAAGCTTTCCGACGAGGTGGGTTTCCTGGGCCTCGGGGCGGACCAGTTCCGTGCCGTCAGCGACGAGGAAGCACCGGTGCACAATGTCTACCTGCTGATCTGGACCGAGGGCGGGCCGTTCTCGCTGCTGGGCTGGCTGCTGGCCATGGGCATCTTCGCCTGGATCGGCCTGCGCAGCTTTGCAACGGACAGGGCGGCAGGCGCGCTGGTTCTTGCAGTAGGCGTCGCGTTCCTGATCATATCGAACGCATCCACGCATATTTATGCCCGTATGTGGGTGATTCCAGTACTATTCGCGATGCAAGCGGGTGTGCTATGTTTGCAGAGGGAGAAGCGTCAATATCCACAAAGTCCCGCCGCAGAAGTGCATGCCATAGCATGAAGAGCGACGGGCAAACTGGAATTGGCGTCTTGGATAAGAGGGAGTGTTAGTGTCGTGATTATCAGAACATTCATGGCTTTCGTGTTTTTCGCAATGTGTACGGCCTGCGCCACGCCTGGTGCGGACCTGCAGCCATTCCCGATCAATCCCACGCAGGCGGCGTCTGGCTACAAGCTGGGATCCGGCGACAAGATCCGCCTTGTGGTGGGTGGCTTTCAGGAGATGTCAGACCAGTACAATGTCAGCGACCTCGGCACGATCTCGGTGCCGATGATCGGTGTCGTGCAGGTGGAAGGCCGATCGACGGGCGAGCTCGAGCGGGAAATCTCGGCGCTGCTGGTCGAGCGCGACCTGGCCGTCACCCCCGATGTGAATGTGCAGGTCGAGCAGTACCGGCCTTTCTTCGTGATGGGCCAGGTCAACCAGCCGGGCGCCTATCCGTTCGTGCCGGGCATGACGGTCCTCAATGCCGTGTCCATTGCCGGCGGTCATACCTTCCGCGCCGAAACCGAAAATTACGGCATCACGCGCCGTGTCGATGGTGAAACGGTCCAGGGCAAAGGCGTCGCCGACACGATGCTGCTGCCGGGCGACACGATCATCGTCTACGAAACCTGGTTCTGACGGGTAAGGCCATGACGCGCATGAGCGGCGTTCGAGCGCTGAGAACCGGTCTGCAGGTCATGGCCGTGGCAAGTGCCGCGGCCACTATGCCTGCGCTGGCCCAGGATGACGACGATATCGCGCCCCCGCGGCTACCGCGACCGGGCTACGATTACGAGGGTATCCAGGACGGAAATACCACCATCCTTGCCGAAGCCGATGTTCGCCTCGACTATGCAAGCAACATCTTCCTGACCTCTGATAACGAGCAGGACGATCTGCGCCTGCTGGTCAGCCCGTCGATCGCGGTAACGCAGCAGGTCTCGACCGGCTCGATCGGTGCCGAGGTGCACGGGGGCTTCACGCGCCACCTCGAGACCGAACGGGAGAACAGCAACACCTTCGGCGGCTCCCTCGCGATGGGGCTGTCTCCAACGCGTGGACGTCAGCTCCAGGCGCTGTTCGCCTATGACCGCAGTATCGAGCGCAGGGGCGATCCCGAAACGCAGGCCGGACCGACCGATCCTCCGCAGAAGATCGACCTGCTGCTGGCCGAGACCAGCTATCGGCAGGCTATCGGGGATTTTCGCTTCGGCGCGGAACTCGGTGCGGAGAAGATCAACCTGCTCGATCCTGCCGAGGACGACCGCGACCTGACGTCCTATCGAGCCTCTGTCAGGCTGGGCTACAACATCTCGCCTGCCTTCGACGTGTTCCTGCAGCCCTACGTCAACAGCCGGGATTTCCGCCTGCCGGTGGACTTTTCCGGGGTCGACCGGGACGCCAACACCTACGGGCTTCTTGTGGGCGTGGAGCGTGAACTCGGCGCACGGCTCCAGGGCAACTTCGGCGTTGGTATCTTCCGGACCGATCCGGAGGACGACGTGATACCGGCCTATACCGGAGCGAGTGCGAGTGCCTCGATCACGTGGCAGCCGAGGGCGCGGACAGCCGTCAATTTCCGGCTGGAACGGGGCAACGTGGCAACCGTGCGATCGGGGGCGACGACACGCGTCGATACCATTGCCCGGCTGAGGCTGGATCAGGAGATCCGGCACAATCTGCTGGGCCAGGTAACGGTGTCCTATACCGACCGCTATTATCTGGGATCGCAGCAGGGCCACCTTCGGACAGGTGGTGCGCAGGTAGGGCTCGAATATCTCCTCACAAGGCGCTTTTCGGTCTACACCGCGGCGACCTATCAGCAGCGCAATGCATTGGCGGATATCGACGAATACGACAGCTTCGTATTCTCGATCGGTTTGAGGTCACGGCTATGATCGGAGGCAAGCTTTTCTTCCCCGCAGTTCTCGCCGTCATGGCGGTTTCGGTGGGATGCGCACCCAAGGTGGAGGGGCGAACCGCCTTCATCGGGGCCGAAGGATACGGGGCTGGCGCAGAAGGCGGACATGGCGGCCGGATCATGAAGGTTACCAGCCTCGCGGATCGCGGGGCAGGAACCTTGCGCGAATGCATCGAGGCTGTCGGCCGACGTGTCTGCGTGTTCGAGGTGTCGGGCGTTATCCGTTTCACCCGGCAGCGCCCGGTCATTCGCAATCCCTACATCACCATTGCGGGAGAGACTGCGCCGGGCGACGGCATCACGCTCGCCCATGCCGGGGGGAGGGGGGCCTACACTCCGCTCACCATCAAGGACACGCACAACGTCATCGTGCGGCATATCCGCGTGCGGGCCGATCTCATCGGCGAGAGCCGGGGCGGCAACGACGCGATCAATATCTCCAACAGCGAGGACGTCATTCTCGACCATGTCAGCGCGTCGTGGGCGCTTGACGAGAATCTCGGCGCCTGGGGAGATAACGACCGGCTGACGATCTCCTGGTCGGTGTTCGCCGAGGGGATCCCCCCGCACGACAAGTGCGCCCTTCTCGCCAGCGACCCGGACGGCCCGCAGCAGATCAGCTTCGTGCGCAACCTGTGTGCGCATAATGGCGACCGCAACCCGGACGTGAACGTCCCGCGCGGCTCTTGCGTCGATGTCGTCAACAACGTGTTCTACAACGCCGAATCCCAGTTCACCGAGATCTGGGAGAGTTATGGCGGGTCGCCGGTCAACGTGGTGGGCAATTTCTACCGGGCAGGACCGGATACCGACCATGAACTGGCCGCCGCCCTCGACCGTCCGACCGAGGGATCGAAGGGAACGGCCCAGATCTACGCAGCCGACAACGTGATGGACGGCATTCCGCTGCAAACGGACCGGGTGTCCCCCGCGCTGGTCGACAACCCTCCATGCCCGCTCCAGAGCCGGCCCGTGGCTGCCGAGCAGGCGATGCGTCAGGTGCTCGACCAGGCCGGCACATTCCCGCGCGATGCGGTAGACGAGCGTATCGTGAGCGAGGTCCGCCGGTCGGGCGGTCACATCCGCCGCTCGCCGGGAGACCTTCCCGCACTCGCCGCCGGACAGCCCTATCGGGATGGCGATGGCGACGGCATGGCCGATAGCTGGGAGCGGGAGAACGGCGCGAATCCCGAAATTGCCGATGCATGGGAAGGCGCCGATGGCGATGGCTGGACGCATCTGGACCGCTTCCTGCACTTCATGCACCTGCAGCGAATGGCTCGGCAATTTCCGCAGTGATGTAGCGATCGAGGGGATCGGAGCGATGCATACCGTGGCGGGCAACACGTTTGGATTACCCACTAAAAGCGCTGATACTCCCCATACTTTGCTTTGTCTTGCAAGGCATCAGGCGCGACAATGGGGCCATGGCCAGTAGCGCTCCAGATCCTGTGAAACCCGGCAAGAAGGATTTCAATGCCGCGACGCACGGCCTGCGCGGGATCGCATCGCTGCTGGTGTTCTACGCGCACCTGCTGGGCGGGACGGCCGAACATATCTACGCTGGCAACCAGTTTTACGTCGATCTCGTGCGCGGCCCGTGGAACGTGGGCGTCTGGGGTGTGGAGCTGTTCTTCACGATCAGCGGCTTCGTGATCCTGCCCAGCATCCAGCGCTACTCGCTGAAGGACTTTGCCGAGAGGCGCTTCCTGCGGCTTTATCCGCTGTTCTTCGTCCTCAGCGTTTTCTACGTCGCGCTGAATGCCTGGACCAATGCCTACCCGGGGTCGAACAACCTCACGACCATCGTCGCAGGCTTCTTCTTCCTGAACCTGCTGACCGGAACCGAGCAGCTCACTCCCAATGCCTGGAGCCTTACCTACGAGGTGATGTTCTATGCACTGGCCGCGCTCTCGTTCCACTACATCATCCGCGCCCGCAAGCTGCTGCCTGCAATCCTGCTGGTTGCGCTGTCGGCCATCTTCATCGTGCGCTACCCGGTGGCGCTGTTCTTCGTGGGCGGAATGCTGATCCGCCTCGCCTATGATCGCGACATCCGTCCGCCGAGCTGGGCCATCATCGGCGGCGAGGTGATCCTCGCCCTGATCTGGATCTACCTGGCCGCCAATTTCCGCGAGAGCTTCGACCGCGAGTTCATCTCCTCGCCCTATGCCTGGGGCCTGCTGGTCAGCACGGTGGCCTATTTCTACTTCGCCATCCAGCCCGAGAGCCTCAGCACCCGCATGGCCCGCACCGCGCCGATCGCCTATCTGGGGACGGTCAGCTATTCGCTCTATCTCGTCCATCCCTATACCTATTTCGCGATGCGCAACCTGTTCGACCGTTACGGGATCTTCACGGAGAACTGGCTACTCTCGATGCTGCTGTTCTTCGTGGTGACGACCCCGATCACTCTCCTTCTGACTCATTGGGCGCACAAGATGTTCGAGATCGGTCCCTATCGCTGGTACTTCCGCGAGCAGATCTACCGCTCGGGCAAGTCCATGCCTGCAACCTCGGTGGAAGGGCCGCCAAAAGCGCCGGAGCAGCAGAAGCAATGCTAGCAGCAAACAGGGTGGGGGACTGGCTAGTGTGGCACCAGTCGGCGATCGCTGCCGCCTGGCTGGCCGTGCTGGGCGCTGCGCTCTTCGCACGCCTGATGGCCTATCCCCTGCGGCATGACGAGCATTTCTACCTGGTAGCGGGCTATCTGGCAGAACAGGCGCATCTCTACGAGGAAGTGCATTTCACGCACCTGCCTAACTTCCCGCTGCTGCTGAGCACCATTTTCGATATGTTCGGCGTGGAGCGGTTCCTGTTCGCAGGGCGCTTGCTGATCGCGGCGCTGTGGGGGCTGGGTGTCTATGCGCTCTATGCGACCGCGCGGCTGGCTGGTGGCTCACGCCTGTTCGCGGCATTCATCGCAAGCCTGCTGATGCTCGATCCGCTGCTCCTGCGAACGGCCGGAATGCTGGTTACCAACAATTTCGCACCCGTGCCTTTTGCGCTGCTGGGCCTCTACCTCTTCCTGAGAGGCACGACAGGCAAGGCGGCAAGCCCCCTTGCATGCTTTGCGGGGGGCGTCTGCCTCTCCTTCGCCATCGGCCTCAAGGCCAATTACGTCGTGCTGGTGCCGCCGATTGCAGTAGCCGCCCTTCTCGTACCGCCCGGCCTTGCCTTGCAGGAGAGGCTGCTTCGCGTGACACTGCCGCTCGTCGCTGGAGCGGTGCTGGCGGGATTGCCGTCATTCTATTTCTTTGCGCAGGACCCGGCCAATTTCCTCGCCCACGTCGTGAACTTCCACGGCGATGCGCATGTCGATTACTGGACGGCGAATGGCAGGATCGAGGGACCGGTGGCGATGTCGCTGCGCGAAAAGGCGATTGTCGCACAGCAGGTCTGGCTTTCCGGCACCACCATGCTGATCCTGCTGCTGGCCATCATCCTGGGCATATCGAGGCTGATCGAGGCCCGTCCGCGAGACGAGGCGGAGACTGTAAAGCCGACCTGGCCGCTTTTCATGCTGGGCGCGCTTGTCGTGGGTGCAGCGCTGATTTCCTTCGTCCCCACACCCGCTTTCCCGCAATATTACGCGCCGCCGATTGCCTTCGGTCTGATCTTCAGCGCCTGGGCCTATGGCTGCATCACGCAGGCAAGCCGGATAACACTGCGACCGCTGATGGCGACCGTCATGCTGATGGCGAGCTTCGCGTCGCTCCCACTCCTGCTGCCCGAATTGCGGTACCTGCCGCGCCCATCCACCTGGACGGGCAACATGGTGCACGAAGCCGCGCAGGACATGGCCGTGCAGATGGCGCAATCCGGAAACGAGGGGCGGCTGCTGACGCTGGCACCCGCCTATGGCGCGGAAGCGCGGCGAGACGGCTACCGGCAGATGCTGCTCGGCCCGTTCATCTACCGCGCGGTGGAATATGTCGACGCGCCGGACCGGGCCTTTTTCGACGATGTCGCGACGCCGCGTTCCATCGGTGCGATCCTCGAGCGCGATCCGCCCGCAGCGATCCTGATCGGCACCGAAGACCATCTCGACGGCGTGCTGGAGGAATGGGCGCGCGCCCACGATTACCGCCCGACGAGTGTGAAGCTGGGCGACCGGCGCAAGGACGAAGGCATCCTCTACCTGCGAAGCCAGCCGCTAATTGCCGGCCCTTCGCAGCCGGGGCTGCAAGGGCGACACTAGGCAGGCTTACCGCAAGATCTGCCTGACATTGACGAAGGCCTCGGCAGCCTCGCAATAGACTGTCGATCCCCGGAAGCGCGCCAGCGCCTCGATCGCTTCGACCGAACGCTCCTCCGGGAAGGGACGTACCTGGCTCTCGAACTGCCGGAAGGCATCGAGCTTGGTCTCGAGCGTTTGCGCAATGTCGATATAGACGGTGGGCACGAAAGCCGGGGTCACGGGCGCCGCGTACCAGTTCGTTTCCGATAGCGTCTCGTATGCGAGGATATTCGCTGGCGCATGAGCGTGCCGCGGCCGCGCAGCGACGAGCGCCGCCGTAAAGACAAGCTGATGATCGCCATGCACATCGCCATAGAAGGGCACGAACAGCGTGTCCGGCTTCACTTCATCGACAATCCTGCCGATCTCCGCATTCACCGTGGCTGCCGGAACGGTATCCAGCGCCGCGGCGGGCAGGTCGATCACATGTGTCTGCGTCACGCCGAGGAAAGCATGCGCGGCCTTCATCTCGCCCTGCACCTTCGCCACGCTTTCGGCAGAGAAGGCAGGCGGACGGCCCGTGGTCGCCACGACCACGTGGACCTCATGTCCTGCCGCAAGGAGCCGAGCCATCGTTCCGCCGCAGCCGAGGATTTCATCGTCGGGATGCGGCGCGATCACCAGCACCCGTCCCATTTGCGCAAGCGTCGTCATCGTCTTTCCCCCAGGATGGCGTGCATTGGCGGCGTGCCTGCGCCATCCATCTCCCATTCGACAAGGCGGACGAGGCCGTCCCCGGTCTGCACGATCAATTCGCCCTCCTCGTTGCGGACGATCTGGCCCGGCATGCCATGATACTGTTCGGCGCCCGTTTCCAGAGCGGTGCTCCACACCGTGATCCGGGCCTCGCCGCGAAACGTGAACGCTCCCGGATAGGGCCGCCCCACGGCACGCACCAGGCGGTCGATCTCGGCGGCGCTCGCCTGCCAGTCGATCGCGCCATCGGCCGGCGTGCGCCGCGCTGCCCAGGTGGCGTAGCGGTGATCCTGAACAATACGTGGTTCCTCGCCGCGCGCCATTCTCGGCAGCAAGTCATCCAGCATCAATTTCAGGCTGTGCATGTGCTTGTCGTACAGCTCCTGTGCCGTCTCGTCGCTGGCGATGTGGAAATAGCGCTGGGATAGGAGGTCGCCGGAATCGGTGCCCTCATCGACCCAGAACAGGCTGCTGGCCGTGATCTTCTCCTCCAGAAGGATAGTCCACGGGATTACCGCGCGCCCGCGCAAGCGGGGTAGGGGTGCAGGGTGGTAGCCGATGACCTTGCCCGGACGCAGCGCCAGAAACTCCGGCTTGCAGATCTGCGACCAGCCCACCACGAAAATATAGTCCGGCTCTGCCTTGTCGATGGCGGCAAGGGTATCGGCATCGTTCGAGTTTCGGGCGAAATGCAGCTGCGCACCGAGGCGCTGTGCGTAAGGCTGCATGTCGACGAAGTCGGAATGGCGCGCCTCCAGGTCTTTCGGCAGCGTTACGATAAGGGGCACTGACCAGCCATCGGCCCTTGCCAGCGCATCGGCCAGCACGGCAGTACTTTCTACCGCTCCGACAACCACAGCCCGCATTCGTACTTCCCCTAAAGTCCAGTCAGTCGGAGCGACGCTTATCGCAGCCGCCGGTAATCACGAGAACTTTCTAACGTTCCACGCCCAACAAGCGGACTGCCCATTAGTATTCGGTAAACCATCCGTTAGGAACGCGTCCGACGATTCCGAATCATCCCAGTATGCGCCGCCCTGTTTTCGCCTGAATTGCGATAGGAATGACCCACACGTTCGCGATCGGTTTTTGCCGTGCGCGTATCTGGCCTCAAGCGAAGAAGGCGAAGGGATGGGCAAGGAAGCAACCAGCGAACTCCATGGTCTGGGCAAGGTTGCCGCGGGCAGGGAGTCCTCATTCAGCACGTTAGGCCGCTCCCTGCGAGAGCGTTGGGCCCGCTCGCGGCTCAAGAGCCTGCGGCGAGCGCGGCGCGTGGCAATCCTGGCCTTCCTCGATGGACTGGCGATCCTGGCGAGCCTGCATGTGGTAATCGAAATCTCGTTCATGGGGATGTTCTCGAATATCTTCGTGTCCGAACAGATCTACGTCATGTTCTGCGGCATTTCGCTCGCTCTCCTGTACCTCGCCGGCGTCTATTACCGCAGCTGGCGCTTCTTCGATTTTGCCAGTGCGCTTTACCTGATGGTGGTAGGTTTTCTCTCCATGATACCCGCATGGGGGGCGGTGCTGTGGTTTACCGGCAACCCCGTTACCTTTTCGATCATAGGGCTTGCCTTGGCGCAGGCGCTGTTCGCGCTGGCTTTCATGATGGTGCTTCGCGGCACCCGCCGTTCGATCCAGGAATACCGCTTCGCCCAGCTGCCGTGGGTCGGGCGCAGGGAGGAAGCTGCAGTGACGGACCAGCCGCTTGCCCTCCTAGTCGGATCGCCGCAATGGGCCCGGTCGGTGCTGGACCTTGTCGCGAACGAGGAATCGCCCAGTTTCCAGGTCGCCGGCGTACTCCTGCCCTCGGTCAGCGACCCGATTGCCCGGGTTGGCAAGGCGGTGGTGCTGGGCAGCCATGACATGCTGACCGATGTGGTGGAGGACCTTCGGGCGAGGGGCCGCAATCCTTCCCTCGTCATCGTCAGCGACGACAGCCTGCAATTGAGCGAGCGCGAGATGGCGCGCCTCTCGCAGCGCGCTCGCGATCTGGGCATGGAACTGCTGCGCATTCGCGACGGCTGGAGCCAGATCCTCCTCAAGAACAACCACGCAGGGAAGGTGGAACTGAACACAAAGGCCCTGCTTGGCCGCAGCGAGTACAAGAGCGATGGTGACCTCGTCGCCTCGCAGATCGAGGGCGAGTGCATCCTTACCACCGGGGCGGGCGGCACGATCGGCGGCGAACTGTGCTGGCAGATCGCCAGCTTCAGTCCTTCCAAGCTGATCCTCGTCGAGCACAGCGAATTTGCCCTCTACAGCATCGAGCGGCGCCTGCGCGAACGCTACCCCGATCTCGAGATCCATCCGGAGCTCTGCGACATCCGCAATCGCCACGAGGTGCGCCGCGTGTTCGCCAAGCATCGGCCCTCGATCGTGTTCCACGCAGCGGCGCTGAAGCACGTGCCGATGGTGGAGGCCAATCCGTGCGGAGGTGTGCTGACCAATATTCTCGGCACGCGGATCATCGCCAATGCCGTGTGCGAATACGGCGCGCGCGCCATGGTGCAGGTGTCCACCGACAAGGCCGTCAACCCCGTCGGCATGATGGGCGCCACGAAGCGTGTGGGCGAGCTCTACAGCCAGTCGCTCGACCGCTGCGGCGTGGACGATGCGGGTGCCCCGCGCTTCATGACGGTGCGCTTCGGCAACGTCCTGGGCTCGAGCGGATCGATCCTTCCTCTGCTCAAGAAGCAGCTGGAAGACGGCAAGCCGCTGACGATCACCCACCCCGATATCGAGCGCTTCTTCATGACCGTGCACGAAGCCGTGCAGCTGATCCTGCAGAGCAGCTCCTCGGCGCTGGAGCAGGATACCGAGCGCGGCACGATCTTCGTCCTCGACATGGGCAAGCCGGTTCGCATCGTCGATCTCGCGCATCGCCTCATCAGCCTGTACGGGCTGGAGCCGGAGCTCGACGTTCCCATCGACTTCATCGGCCTGCGTCCCGGCGAGAAGCTCTACGAGGAGCTGTTCGACTATTGCGAGGACCAGGTTGATTCGCGCATCAGCGGCATTTTCGAAGCGCGTTCGCGGCCCATTCCGCTGCCCTTCATCAACTCCTGCCTGGACGAGCTGGAACGCGTGGCCGAGCGGGGCGACGACGAGGAGGCCAAGCGCCTCACGCATCATCTCGCCAAGATCTCGAACAGCACCATCGGATTCGAGGAGTTCTGCCAGATCGACTCCGGGCTGACCCGGCTGTCATCCGTGCAGGGGCTGCATTGAGCAGCGGTCGGTCGCAAGCGGATATGTGAACCATGTGCAATGCCAGCCAGATCGCTCCGCCTCCCGGCAGGACAACAGGCTCGAACCGTCCCGCCGGTCTCCGCCCGCGACTACGATACGCGCGGAGCAATAACTCGAAAGTAGGAACGCCAAGCCGCTTCAATTCGCATGCCGCCTGCGCCGGGCGGGACGGGGATGACAGCTGCATCAGCGCGCGGGGACCGGAATGAAACATAATGTCGGCAAGACCGATCAGTTGGAGTTTCGACATCTCGTCGTCGACCTCGACGGCACCTTGTCGCCGGTCGATACATTGCATGAAGATTTCTTTGCCGTGCTTCGGGGCTCCTCGATCCGCAGCGTTGTGAAGGCGGTTTTCGGAACCAGCGGCAAGGCGGCGATGAAGCGTTCGCTTGCGCAAATGGCGGGCCGCGACGCAGGCCTCGCTCCGCTGCGGCAGGATCTCGTGGAGAACCTCGGCAAGCTCAAGAGCGGTGGCACGTCGCTGCATCTCGTCACCGCGGCGGACCAGTATCACGCAGACGCCATCGGCGAAGCGACCGGCCTGTTCGACAGCGTGACCGGCAGCGACGGCCGGTCGAACCTGAAGGGACCTGAAAAGGCGCGCTATCTGAAGGAGCGCTTCCCCGACGGCTTCATCTATGCTGGCGACAGTACGGCAGACATGCCCGTCTGGATGGCATCTGCGGGCGCGATCCTGGTGGGCGACGGCGCGCGGCACGAGCGCAAGCTGCGCGCACAGGGCGTGCCGATCGTGGGGATGTACAAGGAAGGGGGCGGGTCCATGAAGGACTGGGTCAAGCTCTTCCGCCTGCACCAGTGGGTGAAGAACCTGTTGATCCTGGTTCCCCTGCTGCTGGGCCAGCTCTACCTGGTGCCCGAAGCGGTGGCGACGGCACTGATGGGCGTGTTGTTCTGGAGCATTGCGGGCTCGGGCAGCTATGTCATCAACGACATTTTCGATGTCGACGCCGATCGCGCGCACCGCAGCAAGTGCAACCGGCCCCTCGCCAGCGGCAGGCTGCGCGTCATGCCGGCATCGATAGTGGCGATGGGGATGCTGGCCATGGGCCTTGCGGGTGCCTTCGCGCTCAGCACGGCCTTCGGCCTTGCGCTGACAGGCTACCTTGTGGTGACCCTGTCCTATTCCTTCGCGCTGAAGAAGATACCCCTGCTCGACGTCGGGATCATCGCGCTGCTGTTCACCAGCCGTATCGTGGCCGGTTCGCTCCTGCTCGACCTGCCGCATTCGCCCTGGCTCACCTCATTCGCCGTCTTCGTCTTCCTGTCGCTGGCGCTGGCCAAGCGCCATGTGGAGGTGATCTCCTCCAAACCCTCGAAGGGCGCGAAGATTGCCGGGCGCGGGTATCGGCATGACGACTGGCCATTGACGCTGGCTCTGGGCCTTTCGACGGGCATGGCATCCTGCGTCGTGATGCTGCTCTTCATCACGCTGGAAGCCGCCGCGCGCGATATCTACACGCACCCGCAGATGCTTTACGGCACACCCATCGTGCTGGTTTTCTGGATAATGCGCATCTGGCTTCTCAGCCACCGCGGCGAATTGCATGACGATCCGGTAATTTTCGCGGTGAAGGATCCGGTCAGCCTCGGTATGGCGGGCTTCCTGTTCCTCTGCTTTGCCGCTTCCGTAACGAGTCTTCCCCTATGATCACGTCCTCACCAGGCACGATTTTGCTGATCGTGCTGAGCGTCTTCCTGAATGCCTGCGCGCAATTGCTGCTCAGCATCAATCTGAAGGGAAAGTTGCAGTTCTCCGCCTCGCAGCCGGTGGATTCGGCGATGGCGATCATGCTCAACCCCGGCATTATCCTGGCCATGGCCGTCTACGGCGTCAGCATCCTCGTGTGGATGTTCGTGCTCAGCAAGACCGACGTCTCGCTGGCCTATCCCTTCCTCGGACTGGGTTTTGCCTTCGTGGCGATCATCTCGTTTCTCTTCCTGAACGAGCCGCTGGGACTACAGAAGGCCGCCGGCATCCTCGTGGTTTCCATCGGGATCATCCTGCTGGCACGGAGCTGACATGACCAATAACGCCATCGTGACGGGAGGAAGCGGGTTCCTGGGCTCTGTCCTGGTGGAGCACCTCGTGCGCGACGGCTGGACCGTGCACAATCTCGACCTGCAGTATCCCAAATCGAATACGCCTGCCGTCATGCACCACGCCGTCGACGTGATCGACAAGGAACAGCTTGAAGCGCTGTCCCTTCCGCGCGGCGCCCATGTGATCCATCTGGCAGGTCGTCAGTACAACAAGCCCGTGAAGCGGCGAGACCGTGCGCGTTTCTTCCGCGAAGGGAATGTCGAGGGAACGCGTAACGTTCTCGCTCTCGCGAGGCGATTGGAGGCGGCATCCTTCTCCTTCGTCAGCACCGACATGGTGTATGGCAAGCCGCAGCGCACTCCGGTGGACAAGGACCATCCGCGTAAACCCTTCGGTCCTTACGGGGAGTCCAAAGTCGCAGCTGAGGACCTCATCGCCTCGAAAGACCTGCCGTTCCGGGTCATGGTGTACCGCCCGCGCCTGATCGTCGGGCCGGGCCGGTTCGGCCTCATGACAAAGCTGTTTGCTGCGATCCGTCACAACCGTCCCGTGCCGATGATCGGATCGGGCACGAACACCTACCAGATGATTTCGGTGTTCGATTGCGCCGATGCCATCGTGCGCGGAATCGCCCGGGAGGATGCGCAGGGCGTGTTCAATCTGGGATCCGAGCCACGCTGGGCCAGCAAGGATCTGATCGAGACGCTGATTGCCCGTGCCGGATCACGATCGCCGGTCGTCCCGCTGCCGAGTGCCCTGCTCAAACCGGTGCTGCGCGTTCTCGACCGGTTCGATCTCAGCCCGCTGGTGCCGGAGCAGTTCGAAATCGCCGATCAGCATTACGTGCTCGATGTCAGCGAGGCGAATGAGCGGCTCGGATGGTATCCGGTCCACGGCGACGACGAGATGATGATAGCCGCCTACGAGGAATATTGCGCCAGCTTCCCCGAGGCCGAGGCAGTTCGGCCCTCCCTTCGAGACAGCCGGTCGGCATAGGGAACCGACGGGGCAAACAGTAACGCCTGGCACCGCGTTTCAATTGCGGTGCCAGGCGCCTGATATTCTCGATCGGTCGGCAGTCGGCTCGAAAGTTGAGCCGTCCGCGGTCTATTCGGCCGCGATGAGAGTGCCCGTCTCGATAAGGTCGGCTTCCGGCGAATGCCCGCCCTTCGCGAGGAAGGGGAAAGCCGAACCGGAACCATGCGGCTCCAGCCCGTGGCCGACGGCCCAGATCGCCGCCTGCGTGCGGTTCTGCACGCCGAGCTTGCGAAGGATGGCCTTCACGTGGACCTTCACCGTGGCTTCGCTGATGTCGAGGCGGTAGGCGATGATCTTGTTGGGATAGCCCATGATCAGGCAACGCAGCGTCTCGACCTCGCGGTCGGAAAGTGCGCCGAAAACCTCGGAGGAATCAACTTCGGGGCTGACCATGTACTTTCCGAATTCGGGAAGGTGGTTGGCCAGGGCACCCGGCAGGACCTTTTCCCCCATGGCGACGAGCCGCAGGGATTCAAGGAACGGGCGATAGTCGATTTCCTTGATGAGATAGCCGTCCGCTCCCGAGCGGAAGACCTCCACCATGGTCTCGAAATCGAAGCGGTCGTCCAGCAACACGATGCGCGCATGGATATTGCGCTCGCGCAGAGCCGCGATGTCGCGGGCAATGTCGCGGGTTGCACTGCGATCCACGAGCAGCAGTTCATTCTGGTCGAAATCCTGCGAAGCTTCAGGTGCATCGAGCAGCGCGTCGCAGCTTTTGAACGTGCGACGCAAGGCGAAGCCGTCCTCATTAAGGATACGTTTGAGCCCTTCCTGGGCAAGCGAATTGACGCATACAAGCGATGCGCAGATATCTTGGGCAAGCATGGTCTGTAGACCCCCCTGTGGATGTTTAAGGCGTATTCCGACCCGGAAATCATTATTTCCAATCGATATTTCCAAAGCCCCCCAGGAAATATTCGAAAGTGGAAGCCAGCCTTCAACTGGTGAATAGGACAATATTACAGCTTCCGGATATTGTCTAGATCGTTGCCCGGGCGCGGCGATTCCGGGATGTCATTTCGAAAGGTTCATGAACGGCGAGAGCAAGAAAATTACGCCTATCTTTTGCCTTCGATAGGCCAAAATTTTAAACGCCATGCTGCAGTGCCGCATTGCGGTAGATAATTGCGGATTACCAGAATGGGACGGCTCTTTCGCCAAGCGCAAAAAAGTGAATAAATATAGTTAATAGGGGTCCGGCACGGTCTCTTCGGAGTCTCGGTAGCGCTACCCGATGCGCCGGGAACAGAGTATTCCGATTCGAATTCGGGAAAAATGGATAGTCCATCCTAAATCCTTGTTTTCCAGCCGTAATGCAAACGCCCGCTTTTCGCGTTTGCTCACTTCTCGAGGGTGTACCAAGTAAGTATTTCTACGGAAATCATTGAATGATCACGGCTTTGTTGCCGATTCCAAGGGAATCGAGCCAGTCAACCGAATCGCCCCGACGCTCACGACGCGAATCGATGCCCTCCAAAAAGGTAGACCTCGGAAGGGCCGATAAGCCTCGTCCAGCGCGGCACCGTCCAATCGCCGGCCCCCGTAAAGGCATTCCATGCGGAACGACTTCCCAGCCCCTCAATTCTTGAAGCATGGCTGTTTCAAGCTTGCGGCAGTGGGCTTCCGAGGCAGATCTCGAAACAGGGGAGCCTCCCTGATACGAAAGCGAAATCGAGCACTTTCATGAGCGAAACACGCACCGAGACGGATTCAATCGGGCCGATCGAGGTCCCCGCGAACGCCTACTGGGGAGCGCAAACGCAGCGCAGCCTGCAGAATTTCCCCTTCCCCCCGCACCAGCGCATGCCGATCCAGATCGTTCATGCGCAGGCAGCAGTGAAGCAGGCCGCTGCACAGGTGAACCGCCGCCATGGCCTGGAAGAGAAGCTGGCCGACGCGATCGAAGCGGCAGCGAAGGCGGTGCGAGCCGGGGAGCATGACGATCAGTTTCCGCTCACCATCTTCCAGACGGGCAGCGGAACCCAGACCAATATGAACGTCAACGAGGTGATCGCCGGGATCGCCAACGAGAGTTTGGCCGGGACACGCGGGGGCAAGCAGCCGGTTCACCCCAACGACCATGTGAACAAGTCGCAGAGCTCCAACGACAGTTTCCCCACCGCGCTGCATGTCGCAGCGGTACTCACCGCGCGTCAGCAGCTTTTGCCCGCCCTGGAGCGATTGCACGAGGCGCTCGACACAAAGGCCCGTGCTTTCGCCGATATCGTCAAGATCGGGCGCACCCATACTCAGGATGCAACCCCACTGACACTGGGCCAGGAATTTTCCGGCTATGCCGCACAGATCGCCAGTTGCGGTGAGCGGATCGAGGATTCTCTGGAGCGCGACCTGCATGTTCTCGCGATCGGGGGAACGGCCGTTGGAACAGGCCTGAACGCGCCGGAAGGCTGGCGTAGCGACATGGTTGCGGCGCTTTCCGACATTACGGGCGAGCAATTCCGCGCGGCCGATAACTCCTTCGAACAGCTTGCCGCCAAGGATGGACTCGTTTCCTTTTCGGGAACGCTCAACACGCTCGCCGTGGCGCTGAACAAGATCGCCAACGATATCCGCCTGCTCGCTTCCGGCCCGCGCTCGGGTCTTGGAGAATTATCGCTACCGGCAAACGAACCGGGCAGTTCCATCATGCCGGGCAAGGTCAACCCGACGCAGGTGGAGATGCTGACCATGGTCGCCGCCCAGGTTATCGGCAATCATCAGGCGGCTACGGTTGGCGGGATGCAGGGCCAGTTCGAATTGAATACATTCATGCCGCTGATCGGGTCCAACGTGCTGCACTCGATCGAGTTGCTAGCCACCGGAATGGACAGCTTCGCCCGCCGCTGCGTGGAGGGAATAGAGCCAAACGAGGAACGGATTGCCGAACTGGTGGACCGCTCGCTCATGCTCGTCACCGCGCTGGCCCCCGAGATCGGTTACGACAACGCAGCAAAGATTGCCAAGCATGCGTTGAACAATGGGCAGACCCTGAGGGAAGCCGGCCTGGAACTCGGCCTCGTCGACGGCGAAACCTTCGACCGCCTCGTGCGGCCACGCGATATGGTTTGAGAATGGGGCGGAAAGACGGGATGGCGCCGGAACCTTGCAGGCTATGGGCTAAGGCTGGCCCCGGAAACATCACAGGAATTGGCGGATGATGATTTGGTGCGTGAAGACAGATACCGCCTTTCTGGCGGGCGCGATAATGACAGCGCTCCGCCGGACGGCGGCTGGCGTGGCGGTGACTGCAAGCGTGCTTTGCAGCGTTGACGCTGTCGCTGGCGAAGATCCGCAAGCTGACTTTCTCGCAAGGTATATCGATTGGGCGAAAACGATCGAAGCCTCAGGGCAGGATCGCGGAACACCGCTGTCTTCCACGCAGCTTGAACTTGCTCGCGAGATCGGGATCGAGCATCCAGAGAAAGTGCGTCTTGTCTTCGTTGATGCGGTGCCGTTTCCCACGCATGACGAGGTGATGCGAGAAGTGGGTGAAGACCTTGGCTTCATAGGGCCTGGCATCACCAACAATGCGCAGGCGTTTGGATACACCATCTGGATTCGCGACGGATTTGCGCTTGATCGGCCCGGCCTCGCTCACGAATTGGTTCACGTGGCACAGATAGAACGCAGTGCCAGTTTCGGGGACTATGTCGAGCGCTACATGCAGGAACTATCCGAGCACGGGCATGTCGATATGCCCCTGGAAGTTGAAGCTTACGCGGCCAACACAAAGTATCGCTGAGATGATGGGGAGTGAGGGGCCTGGTCTCACTGCCCGTCAGTTGCGTTGCAGTGTTGTGGGCCGGTGCCTGATCAGGGAGCTGCGGATGCAACGTCTGCAGCGCCCTCTATGATAAATAGGCGGCTCTCCGCAGCTTGATGTCTCAGAGGCGCGATATCTCTATAGGCCTGCGAATACTCAAATTCCTTCGCCCTATCCAGGCTTTCGAACTCGATGATCATCACCCGCTCGGCCGGCGGTAGTCCTTCGATGTGTACGGTCGTGCCGCCCCTTGTAAGAAAGCGGCCACCATAGCTCTCGATCACGGGGAACGCGGCTTGCACGTATTGGCGATAGGCTTCGAGGTCGGTCACGTTGATCTCGGCCACCACGTAGGCTTTGGCGATATTCGGCCCCGCGGGCGCGTTGGCGGCGACTTCCGGTTGCGATACCGGGCTGCACGCGACAACCGGCAGCAGAAGGGCCAGCGCGAAGGTATTCGACCTTGTCATAATGTGATCCATTCCTGACGGTTCTTGGCGTTCCACTCGCTGCGGGACGCAGCTTCAAGGCAGGAAATCATAAGCTTCGCCCAATGCCCAGCAATGCTTTCGGCGGCTCTCAGACTTGATTGGATTGGCAGCGGTCTCCCGACGTTTCAGCCAAGCCGCCGACCTGCGAAAATTCTCAAGCCGTTCCAGCAAAGTCGTCACCCCTCACTCACCTCATATGAAGGCAAACACAGGCGCCGGCGAAGATCGAACAGGCGCCAGATCGGGGAGAGGGTATCATGAGAAGATCTATTGCTGTCGGCGCGTCTGTGCTCAGCCTGGCCATAGCCAGCACCACCGCAGCGCAGAGCGTGACCGGCGATGAGGAGACCACACCGCCCCCGGTCACCGGAGAAAGCGCCGGCATTTCGGACATCGTCGTGACGGCCACCCGCCAGGCCACCAACATGCAGGACACGCCGATAGCGATTACCGCGGTCACGTCGAAGGACCTGGAAGTGCGCGGGCTGTCGAACGTTGAAGACCTAACCGTTGTCGTTCCAAACGCCGAGTTCAGGCGGACCCACGGAGCCTTCGGGCCGGGCGTATCTGCCTCCATTCGTGGCATCGGCCAGAGTGACACCAATATCGGCAACGATCCGGTCGTCGCCTATTATATCGACGACATCTATTACCCGACCCTTCTCGGTTCGAACTTCGATCTGCTCGATATCGATCACGTCGAAGTGCTGCGCGGCCCGCAAGGTACGCTGTTCGGACGCAACTCATTGGCAGGCGCCGTCAACATCGTCTCCCGGCAACCCGATTTCCTCGACGCATCGTCCTATGTCGAGCTGACCGTCGGCAGTTTCAATCGCACGGATATTCGCGCCGGGTTCAACATGCCGCTGGGCGAGAACCTCGCCCTCATGGCTTCGGGAGCACTGAAGAAGCGTCGCGGCTATCAGCGGGTACTCGACTTTGTATGCGAGATGAACCGCCTGGGGACGCCCGAACTGGCAGGCGACCTGCCTCCGTACGATCTTGCCAACCTGGGCAATCCGGAATTTACCCCGGACGACTGTATCATCGGGCGCTTTGGGGGGGAGGACGTCGCCGCGGTTCGAGCGGCCATGGCGTGGGAGCCGACCGAACGCCTGCGGCTGACGGTGAGTGGGGACTACACCCGCGACGAATCCTCGAACCCCGCGGACAAGACATTATCGCTTCGGCCCGCCCTCAACACGCCGAACGAGAACCTGTCCTTCGCCTATTACGGCGTCGCCTATGACGACCGCTTCATCACGCCTGATCCTTACGAGACCTTCGAAACCTATAACGATCCGATCGGCGCGGGCACGGTCATTCCGGGGCACTCGTACTACAACGGATCGAGCACGCGTGGCGGGCATACGCTCGCTCCGCGGTCCGACCTCGACCAGTGGGGCGTATCGGGCAAGCTGCAGTACGAGATCAGTAGCGACATCGACCTGACTGCTGTCGTGGGATACCGCTCCCTCGTCGAACGCCACGTCTACCAGAAGGACGGGACGCCGCTGCAGACGGAGATGACGACGAACGACGTCACCAACAACTACGTTACAGCCGAGGCCCGGCTTTCCGGGCAACACGAATGGATCGACTGGATCTTCGGTGCCTTCTATTTCGAAGCCGAAGGCACACAGCACGCGATCATCGATCAGCCCCGCACCGGCCTTATCCGCACACTGTTCAATACCTTCGATCCGATCAGCAAGGCGGTCTACGCCAATGCCACCGTGCGCCCGTTCGGCTATGATAACGGGCTCAGCCTGACCGGTGGCCTTCGCTATTCCGACGACAAGAAGGAAGTGTCGATCACCAACCTTCTGGAAAACACGCCTGCCCCCGGCGATATCCGCTTCAACGTGACTCCGGAGGCCACTGTGCTGAGCTGGAAGGCGGGCATCAATTATGAGATTTCGCCCAGTACGCTGGTCTACGCGTCTGCGGCGACAGGCTATACGCTGCCCGGCTTCAATGCCCGGCCACAACAGGCGACGCAGGTTGCGCAGTTCGATGGGAACGAGAACATCGCCTACGAGGTCGGCGCCAAGCTGGACCTGTTCAACAGGCGCCTGCGAATGAACCTGGCTGGTTTCTACACCGATTTCAGCAAGCGTCCCCTCGCGATTGGCGGGCAGGAAATCCTGCTCGACGCCAGCGGCAACAATACGCCGGGCAACCAGGTGCTGATACCGCTGCCGGAAGGGCCCGATGGCTCCACCACCTGCCGGGCCCGCACGGCGCAGGAAATTGCCCAGGGCGTGCCGGGTTACACGTGCATTATTCGAAACTTCTACCAGAACACTCCTGCCGAGATCATCGGTTTCGAAGCCGAAATTACCGCCGAACCCATCGACAACCTGCTGTTCAACGGCGCCCTCGGCTACAGCAAGTTCAGTTCTCCCGACATCGATGCCCGGACGGTGAATGCGCGCCAGCCAGAGCCCTTCTGGACAGCCAATGCGGGACTGCAGTACACGATCGAGGGGGCGCCGCTAGGCGGTACGATCACGCCGCGCGTGGACTGGAGCTTTCAGGGGAGCCGGACGTTCAGCCGCGTTTCGACCGAGTTCAACCAGCCATCCTACATGCTGGTGAATGCCCGCGTCGCATATGCCATCCCGGACTATGATTTCGAGATCGCGCTCGGCGTCACGAACCTTTTCGAAGATCTCTACTACCACAACTTTTTCCTGCTGCAGGATTTCGGACAATCGAACATTCAGGGGCAACCGGCAGCACCGCGTGAATGGTATCTGCGCCTGAGCAAGTCCTTCTAGAGCACCAGTCCTCCCGCTGCCCGAGACCGGAACATCTGGTCTCGGGCTTTTTTAGCCCAGAAGCTTGTGCGATAGCTCGAGCGGTGATGTGCCCATGACTGGCAGCCTCGTTCACGAGCAACTAGCCGCGTGGAAGCATGTGCAAAGCGGGGATAGTCTCGATGGCGGAAGATGACGGCGTGCGCGCGGCACGCAAGACACTGCGTATCCTGGAGATGCTGGCGACAGGCCAGGATTACGGCGTCACCGAGATTTCACGTGCAACCGAAATGTCGAAAGCGCGCGCCTTCCGTTACCTGCAGACGATGGTGACCATGGGATATGTCGTCCAGTTGGACCGAAGCGATCGCTACGCTCGCGGCCCCCGGATGCTCGCGCTGGCCCGGTCCATCGGACAGTCGACCGAGGAAAGTTTGCTGGAACTGGCGCGCCCGTCCTTGCAGTCGCTGCACGAACAACTCGATCACACGGTCAACCTCTCCATCGTCTACGGCGATAGTGTGTCTATTCTGGAAAGCCTGCCTGGCAGAGCCCTGTTCGGCATCCTGATGAAGCTGCACGAGCCCATGCCACTCCATTGCACGGCGGCTGGAAAGCTTCTTCTTGCCGAACGGCACGCGCGCAATGAGCCTCTCCCCATATCGGGACTCCCGGCCCACACGCCCCATACGCTTACAGAGGAAAGCGCGCTGATCGCGCAGCTGGAGGCGATTTCGCAGCAGGGGTGGGCACAGGCTCCCGAAGAGGTGATGCTGGGCATCAATGCGGTTAGCGTTCCCATTCGCGATAATAGCGGGGAACTGGTGGCGATGCTCTCCGTGCTGGATTCGGTTCAACTCCTGCCGGCGGATCCATCTGACACGCTGATCAGCGTCCTGAAACAGAGCGCTGCGCAGGTGGAGGCACGGTTGGCGCTATGAACTGCTGATGCTGTGGCGCGCGTTTTCCCCAAAAACGACGAATCCCAAGATGTAGCGCCTTTTCGATCAAGACGCGGGTAACAGCGAGGGCGAAGGGGAGGTTGGCTTCATGATCATGGGTGGGATGCAAATGTCAGGGCGGCGGAACGGACCACGGGCGGTGGCTATCGCAGCGAGCGCATGCCTGTTGGCTGGCTGCGTGTCGACGGCGCAGACTGCCAGTGTTTCGAATGGGAATGTCGTATTGGCACGGCAGGGATCGTTCGAAGCCGGGGGCACCGCGCTGGGCGATACCGCGACGTCTTCCCTATCCTGCGATCACGGGCATGTCGAATACCAGATCCCGGCCAACGCCCGCGCGACCAGGCTATTTCTCTGGCACAGTTCGAGCGCGGCTGTCTGGCAGCGTAACTGGGCAGGCGGGGAAGGCTTCCAGATGAAGCTCCTGCGAGAAGGGTATCCAACCTATGTCTGGGACGGCCCCCGCGTCGGCCGCGCCAACTGGGGCTGCGAGGCCTATGACTATGCTCCGGCGGCGGGCCGGGATCAGGGGAATTTCGGCGCCTGGCGGTTGGGGCCAAGCTTCGGCACCTTCCACGAAGGCATCCAATTTCCTGCCGACGATCCCGATGCTTTGGAACAGGCCAATCGCGCGCGCTATCAAGAATTCGATACGGTCGCGAACGCGCAGCTCGAAACCGATGCCGCCGCGGTTGCGGTGGACGAGATCGGCCCCAGCGTACTGCTGACCAACTCTGCCGGCGGCTTTCGTGCCTTGCTGACCCGGCTCAAGAGCGACAATGTGGCCGGCATCGTGGCCTATGAGAACCCGGGCTACATCTTCCCCGAAAGCATGGCTGGTCGTCACCGGACAGGACCCTTCGGTCCTGTATATGTGAGCGACGAGGAATTCGCCCGGCTGACCGAAATTCCGATCCAGATCGTCTGGGGCGACTACATCGACAGTTCCGAATCCTGGACCGACTTCTACGAGCTCAGCCAGGAGTTCGCTCAGGTGGTGAACGACAGGGGAGGAAGGGTCGAGATCCTCAGGCTGCGCGATGCTGGACTGGAAGGAAACACGCACATTCCTTTCGCCGACCTCAATAACCAGGATGTTGCCGAGCTGCTGTTCCAGTGGCTGGACGCCAAGGGGTTCTAGCCGGTGTCGACGTTCCGAAGAAGGCTCGCTTCCGCTCGCGAAGGCGGCGGCAAAGGCCTGCTGGGCACCTGGGTGAAGCTGCCGTCGTTCGAGACCCTGCAGCTCATCGGCCATGCCGGCTTCGAGTTCGTTGTCATCGACATGGAGCACGCTCCGCATTCGCTGCAGCGGGCGGTGGAACTGGTGTTCTGCGCCCAGGCGATGGACATGGGCGCGCTGGTGCGCCTGGCCGACGATTCCGGCGCTACGGTCCAGCCCCTGCTCGATGGCGGTGCGGACGGTTTGTTGGTGCCTCGCGTCACTTCTCCGGACCGGGCTGCCGCGATCGCGAGGCGCATGGTTTTTGCGCCCGATGGTGAGCGCGGACTCGGCATGACGTCACGCGCGGGCAGGTGGGGCCTGGGTCCGATGAAGGACTACGTGGCACGGGGCCGGGACATTGCTCGAATCATCCAGCTCGAGGACTGGAAGTCTATCGAGAAGGCACAGAGCTTCGCCAGCCTTCCCGACGTCAACGGCCTTTTCATTGGGCACGGAGACCTCCTGCTTTCCAGCGGCAAACCCGCTTCGGACCCCGCTGTCCGCCAACTTACTGCGGGGATGCTGGACGTGACGAAGAGGGCGCAGATCCTCTCCGGCGTTGCCGTTGCCGAACCAGAGGCTGCGCGCGAACATCTTGCACAGGGCTTCTCCCTCGTGATGCTCTCGAACGATACGACCATCTTCGGGCGCGCCGCTGCGGAGGCGGCTGCGGCAGTTTTGTCCGACAGATAGGCGGGATCCACGGGTTTGACCCGGGCGGCGCGCTTTCTTTGTCGGGACGGTAAGCGGTGCAATTCGGTTTGCCTGCCAGGCGGCGTGTCCATAGCCATCAGTAATGCGCCGACAGCAGCGGCACGGTGCTCGCATGCGTGCGACCGCGGCCCGGCCATGCAAACTGGAGACATGACGATGTATGAAACCGATGATCCGCGTTCCAGCCTTTCTACCGCAAACAGTGGCAGCGGCCCGGTATCCGCGTTCGGCGCATCGTCATACGGGCGATATTACGAGGACGAGCCGCAGGAAAGCGCGCACGATCATCGCACCTGGTACACTCGCGGACAGAACTTCGTCGTCGCCTATTCCGAAGTCGAACCGGGAACCGTCTTCGAGCGCCGTGACCAAGTGGACGAGTACGTTCTCCTTCTCCACGACGAGGACATGGCGGCCACCGTCGAAGCCAATGGGGAGACGGTGGAGGTGCCGGGGTTCTCGATCACGATGATCCCGCCGGGTGAGAGCCGGATCACCTGCAAATCCGCTGGCACCATCGTTCGCCTCATCACGACACGGAACGAGGATATTCGCGACAAGGCCGCCAATGGGGAGAACTATCCCGGTGTCCATCCCCAGATCCCTGATTTGGAGGCATGGCCCACACCCGTCGGCGGTTTTCGCATTCGCACCTACAGCCTCGACGTGCCCGACGAGGAAGGGCGCTTCGGCAAGATCTTCCGCTGCACCACGTTCATGGTAAACGTGTTTCCCGAGCAAGGCCCGCGGGACATCGCCAAGCTCTCGCCGCACCACCACGATGATTTCGAACAGTGCTCGCTCGCCCTCAAGGGCTTCTACATGCACCACCTTCGCTGGCCCTGGATCGCCGACCAGCGTGAGTGGCGCGACGACGAGCACGTTCGTGTGGAGAGCCCGTCAGTCTGCGTGATTCCGCCAAAGGTGATCCACACCTCGGCGCCGTCCGATGCCGAGGGCAACGTGCTGGTCGATATCTTTTCGCCCCCGCGGGAGGATTTCTCGGACATGGAGGGCTGGGTGCTGAACGCCGACGACTATCCGCGAAAGGCGCGCGAACCCGCCTAGAATGCAACCTGGTCGCCGCCCTTGAGGGCCAGCATCTCGCGCGCCTCGGCCGGCGTTGCGACTTCGCGGCCAAGCGCTTCCACCACGGTGCGGATTCGCCTCACCTGCTCTGCGTTGCTCTCGGCGAGGCGCCCCTTGTCGATGAACAGGCTGTCTTCCAGCCCCACCCGGGCGTGGCCGCCCATGAGGATGGACTGGGTGCACATGTCCATCTGGTGTCTGCCCGCGGCAAAGGCCGAGAGAACGTAATCCTCGCCGAACAGGCTGTCGGCCACCGTCACCATATGCGCGAGGTTCCTGACATCCGCACCGATCCCGCCCAGGATTCCGATGACGCCCTGGATAAGGAAGGGCGGCTTCACCAGGCCGCGGTCGGCGAAGTGGGCCAGGGTGTAGAGGTGTCCGACATCGTAGCATTCGAATTCGAACCGGGTGCCGTAGGCATGCCCGATGTCCGTCATGATGCGGGCAATGAATTCGTTGTCATTATACATGATCCGCCCACGACTGGTCTCGACATATTCGCGTTCCCAGTCGTTCTTCCAGTTGTCGACCCGTTTTGCCGCAGCCGAGAAATCGAAGATGAGCGGTCCCATGTTGAGCGAGCACAGTTCCGGTTTCGTGGCATGCGCTGCCTCGATCCGGGCGTCCAGCGACATTGTCGCGCTGCCGCCTGTCGAGATGTTGATCACGGCATCGCTTGCCTGCTTGATGCGGGGCAGGAAGGCCATGAAATCGCGCGGCAGCGGGCTGGGTTCGCCGGTCGCCGGGTTGCGTGCGTGGAGGTGGAGAATGGCGGCACCCGCCTCCGCAGCCTCGATCGCGGCCGCCGCGATCTCGTCCGCCGTAACCGGCAGGTGCGGCGACATCGAGGGGGTGTGGATCGAGCCCGTGGGGGCGCAGGTGATGATGACTTTACGGGTTTGGCGCATCGCGTTGTTCAGATCCCGTCCTGGCAGACATATTTGACCTGGAGGTATTCCTCCAGGCCGTGGTGCGATCCCTCACGGCCGAGGCCCGACATCTTGACGCCGCCGAACGGGGCGTGCGGATTGGAGATCAGGCCGGTGTTGATCCCGACCATTCCGCTCTCGAGCCGGCGAGCGACCTTCGCGATGGTCGAGGGGCTG